>CAVRMO010000014.1:0-350442 GCA_963722405.1 uncultured Acidobacteriaceae bacterium | reverse complement strand
GGATTGGCAATGATCCTTTTTGCAAGTCTCTGCTGGGCTCAAGAACATGGCGATTTTCAACCATCCGCTACCAATGTGTGGGGGGCAGACTATCCGCGGATTGATAGCGTCGGGAGAGTCGAAGTTCGTGTGAAAGCTCCCGATGCAGCCAAAGTGAAGCTGAATTTTTGGAGCGGGCCGAAAATCGACATGGTCAAGCAATCCGACGGATCCTGGACCGTGACCACGCCGCCGCTTGTTCCTGGCTTTCACTACTACACGTTGATGATCGACGGCGCTGATGTCAGCGATCCCGGCACCCACGCATTTTTCGGCGGAGGAAGGCCTGTGAGCGCGGTCGAAGTTCCCGAGCCGGGCTCAGCATACTATTCGATTCAGGACGTGCCGCACGGACAAGTACGTGAGGTTTGGTACAACTCGAAGGTCACAGGCAGTTGGCGGCATGCTCTGGTTTATCTGCCGCCCAACTACGACACGCAGACGGGGAAGCGCTATCCCGTGCTCTATCTGCAGCACGGTGGCGGCGAGGATGAGACGGGATGGATTCGACAGGGTAACGCCAACTTCATCCTCGACAATCTCATTGCAGCGGGAAGTGCAAAGCCGATGATCATCGTGATGGCGTATGGCTATGCCCGGCGTGCGGGTCAGCCTCCACCCGATTTGACTGGAAAGCCCTTCGGTTCTCCGGAAATGTTGAAGGCCATGCAAGACATGGCAACGACGTTTGAGGATGATGTGACCCAGGTCCTGATCCCCTACATCGACTCGACCTTCCGTACTCTTCCGGACCGTGATCATCGCGCGATGGCCGGCCTTTCCATGGGAGGTATGCAGACCTTCCAGATCACGCTGAACCATCTGGACCTCTTTTCCTACATTGGCGGATTTAGTGGCGCAGGTGGGATGCTCGTGCTGGGCGACCGAAAACTCGATCCCAAGACGGACTACAACGGGGTTTTTGCCGATCCGGCTGCGTTCAGCAAAAAAGTCCATCTGCTCTGGATTGGTGTGGGCACGAATGAGCCCGAAAGAATGCGTGCGGGACTTTTGAGATTAAATACCTCGCTTCAAGAGGCCAACATTCAGCACGTATTCTTCGAATCACAAGGCACCGATCACGAATGGCAGACCTGGCGCCGCGATCTGAAGGACTTCGCGCCGAGGCTCTTCTGAGACAGTCACCGGCAAGCGCGAAACTCCGCGTTTCGTCATTCTCACCAAGCACTCTTATAAGACATCGTCATCAAGGAGAAAGAATGCGGCCTTCCAACTTCGGAGTTCTTATTGCTGCCTTTGCCCTCCTAGCCAGCAGTGTGTCGGCCCAAAACGCCCAGCCGCCTGCTTATCTGAACACTGCCTTACCCCCGCAGCAAAGGGCCGAGGACCTGGTCCACCGTATGACGGTGGAAGAGAAGGTAACGCAACTCGTGAACCAATCGCGCGCCATCGAGCGCCTGAGTATTCCTGGTTACGACTGGTGGAGCGAGGCATCGCACGGCATCGCCTCGGCCGGCACCACCGAGTTTCCCGGGCCAACTGCCCTGGCTTCAACCTTTGATGCAGACGCCATTCACCGTATGGCCGTTGTGATCGGCACCGAAGGGCGAATCAAGCACGTCCAGAGCTTGCATGACGGGAATAGCAACATCTTCGAGGGCCTCGATTTCTGGGCACCGAACATTAACATCTTCCGTGATCCTCGCTGGGGACGTGGGCAGGAAACCTTTGGAGAGGACCCCTTCCTGACGGCCCGCCTGGGAGTATCATTTGTCACCGGCATGCAGGGTGACGACCCGAAGTACTATCGCGTCATTTCCACCCCCAAGCATTACGCCGTACACAGCGGGCCCGAACCAACCCGCCACACCGTAGACGTAAAAGTGAGCAAGCATGATGAGATCGACACGTACTTGCCTGCCTTCCGCGCGACCGTAACCGAAGGAAAAGCGGGCTCCGTCATGTGCGCCTACAACAGCGTCAATGGGCAGCCCGCCTGTGCCAACGAGTTCCTTCTGCAGGACCAGTTGCGGGGGAAATGGCATTTTCAAGGGTATGTCGTCTCCGATTGCGAGGCGATCATCAACATCTACCGTGACCATCACTTCACCAAGACGCAGGCTGAGGCTTCGGCTCTGGCCTTGCAACGCGGAATGGACAATGAGTGCGTCGATTTCGTATCCAAGGTGAAAGATGACCACGACTACAAGCCCTACCTCGACGCCTACAAGCAGGGAATCTTGACCGGGAAGCAGATCGACACTGCCTTGGTCCGCCTGTACACGGCGCGAATCAAGTTGGGTATGTTCGACCCGCCGGGGATGGACCCCTATTCAAAGATTGACCCGAAACTGCTCGACAGCAAGGAACATCGCGCGATGGCGCGTGCCATGGCAAACGAGGCCATGGTGCTGCTAAAGAACGATGGCACGCTGCCTCTGAAGGAAACCACGATCAAACTTGCGGTAATCGGACCGCTCGCCGATCAGACGAGATATCTGCTTGGCAACTATACCGGCACTCCTACGCATACCGTGTCAGTACTCGAAGGCCTGAAGGCAGAGTTTCCTGAAGCGAAGATCAATTTTGTGCCGGGAACCCAATTCCTGCGGAATGACGGCGATCCAGTTCCCGCGTCGGTGTTTACCACTAGTGACGGGAAGCCAGGCCTGACAAAAGAGTTCGCGACGGGCGAGTTTTTTGGCAGCGGAGCGCCTACTGTACTTGCGACTGTTCCCGTCACCACGCTTGATCTGAAGGCAGCGGACATCCCCTCTCAGGCCATCGGCAAGTATCCGCTTCTGGTGCGGTGGACTGGTTTTCTCACGCCTACGCAGAGCGGCGAATTCAGCGTCGGCTTACGCTTCCAAGGCGGGTCTGTGAGGGTCTTTCTAGATGGCAAGCAAGTTGTCCAGGAGTGGGGTGGTGCCGTCGACGGATTGCGGGCGAAGACGGCACATGTTCGTCTAGAGCAGGGGAAAAAGGTCGCCCTCAAGGTCGAGTACTCGCAGAGGACTTCCGGCCCGGTCAGTGCGCGGTTGATCTGGGCCAAATATGACACCACGCCGAGTCCTGACGCGATTGCAGCCGCAAAAAACGCCGACGTCGTGATTGCGGTCCTCGGGATTACCAGTGAACTGGAAGGCGAGGAAATGCCGGTGAACGAGGAAGGATTCAAGGGTGGAGACCGCACTAGTCTTGACCTTCCGAAGCCGGAAGAGGAGTTGCTCAAAACTGTCACGGCTGCCGGCAAACCTGTAGTGCTCGTTCTTGCCAGCGGAAGCGCTCTGGCTGTGAACTGGGCCAAGGAACACGTAAACGCGATTCTCGAATCCTGGTATCCGGGCGAGGAAGGCGGCGCCGCCATCGCGGAAACGCTCTCCGGCAAAAACAATCCCGCCGGACGCCTTCCCGTCACGTTCTACACCGGGGTCGAGCAATTGCCGCCCTTTGAAGACTATGCGATGAAAGGCCGCACCTACCGCTATTTCGTGGGTAAGCCCCTTTATCCTTTTGGATATGGCCTGAGCTACACAACCTTTTCGTACAGCGGGCTGACGCTCCCCACGAGCGCCATCACGGCAGGCGATCCGCTTACCGCGGAAGTGACTGTCACCAACACCGGCATGCGCGAAGGAGATGAGGTTGCACAACTTTATCTCAGTTTCCCAAACGTTCCGGGAGCGCCACTCCGTGCCTTGCGCGGGTTTAAGCGCGTTCATCTGAAACCAGGCGAAGCGCAGAAAGTGCTCTTTGCGCTGAAAGACCGCGACCTGAGCATGGTTAGCGAAACGGGTGAGCCGATCATCGCCGAGGGCGGGTATTCCGTCTCGGTCGGCGGCGGGCAGCCGAACACAGGATCGCCAGCGGTTTCCGGAACGTTCCAAGTGAAGAATACCAAGACGCTGCCGGAGTAGTTCGGCTGTGGGAGACAGCGTGGCTTGGGCGGCAGTCTCCACGGGCTCGCTCCACGACTCAGTTTCACTCAGACTGCAAATAGTACTTCGGGACGGATAGCGATGACGACGAAACGATGGTGTCTTGTGAGATTGAAGTCGAATGCCTGGGCCTTGCTTATCGGAATGTGCTGGTGCTGTTTTAACGCAACGAGTGTAAGCGCACAGCTGTGGGAAGTGCCTCCGCTGCCGACCGTCACGGTCGCGCCCGCTCGGGATGGCATGACTGCGACCGTAGGGACCGAGAACCTTCATATCTCGGTTTGTCGCTCCTCGGTCATTCATTTCGTAGCTACTCCCGAACCGCCCGATAAGCTCAAGCCGAACCAGCCATGGATGCTCGATTCGAAGGAGTCGTGTCCAGGCGCTAAATTCCAGTTGTCGCAAACAGCCGATGTCGCAACCCTCACCACTGACGCGCTGAAAGTTGAACTCTCCCTCAAGAGGGGGAACGTGCAATACAGCACGGCAAACGGCGAAGGTCTTCTGCGCGAGCGCGACTCCATTCCACGTACTTACGATCAGGTCGAGCTGAATAGCGAGACCACCTTCCACATCGAAGACCGGTTTGCGCCCGATATGACCGAGGGCTTCTACGGATTAGGGCAGCATCAAAGCGGCATGTTCAACTACCGCGGCGCGACCGTTCAACTCGCGCAGAACAACACCGATGTTGCGATTCCATTGCTGCTGTCGTCAAAGGGCTATGGATTGATGTGGAGCACCGCGTCGTTAACCTATGTCGACAATCGCTTCCCGCTCGAACTGAACTTGAGTTCTTTGGCTGGGCACTCCATCGATTACTATTTTATTTTTGGTCCGGAAATGGACCAGATCATCCATCAGTATCGCAATCTCACGGGGCATACGCCCATGCTCCCGCTGTGGTCTTATGGATTCTTTCAATCCAAGGATCGCTACGTCTCGCAGGATGAAGTTCTCGGAATCGCGCATCGCTATCGCGAACAGCGCATACCGCTGGACGCTATCGTCCAAGACTGGTTTTGGTGGAAAGCAGAAGGCGATCCAGTATTCAATCCGAATTTCCCCGACGTGCGTGCGGAACTCAAACTCCTCCACGATGAAAATATCCACGCCATGCTGTCTGTGTGGGGCCTGTTTGACACAAAGTCTGAGAACTTCCGGCAAATGTCCGAGCAGCATCTGGACGTTCCCAATGCTCACGTGTATGACGCTACAAACCCGAAAGCGAGGGAATTCTTCTGGAATAACTTGGCAGGCAAGCTGTTCGCTCAGGGTTGGGACGCTTTCTGGCTGGACAGTGCGGAGCCCGAAGAATACTGGTCGCACATGGGCGACGCAATTCTACGTAATAAGCAAATTCATATCGGAAACGGCGCCGAGTACACGAACATATTTCCGCTCATGCACACCCTTGGTGTCCAGGAGTACTGGAAGGCAGCGACGGACCGCAAGCGTGTGTTTCTCCTGACCCGGTCCGCCTTCCTTGGGCAGCAGAGAGTTGGCGCAACAGTCTGGTCCGGCGACGTCTATGGCTCGTATTGGGGTTTAAAACATCAAGTCGCAGCGGGGTTGAACTTTGCGCTCTCCGGATACCCTTATTGGACGACCGATATCGGCGGATATTGGCCGCCTCATGACGACCCAATCGCCGATCCGAAGTTTCAGGAGCTTTACGCCCGCTGGTTTGAGTACGGAGTCTTCTGTCCTATCTTCCGCACCCACGGACACAGACCGCAAAACGAGATTTGGGCTTTCGACAAAGTCGAGCCAATCCTGATCGCCTACGACAAGCTTCGTTACCGGCTCATGCCTTACATCTATTCATTGGCCTGGCGGGTCACAAACGAAGACTACACGATTCAACGCCCGCTGCTGATGGATTGGCGCACGGACCCGAAAACCCGCGATATTGGGGACCAGTTCATGTTCGGACCATCCATCCTGGTGAATCCCGTGCTTGCTCCCAATGCAACTCGTAGAACGGTGTATCTGCCGGAGTCGCCGGCATGGTACGACTTCTGGACTGGAGCACCGCAGCAGGGAGGGCAGGAGATTGACTCCATCGCTCCTCTCGACCGCATTCCTCTCTTCGTACCTGCCGGATCAATTCTTCCCTTAGGGCCCGAGATTCAGTACGCCGGTGAGAAGCCTGCCGGACCCATCGAGCTACGGATCTATCGGGGAGCAGATGGCACGTTCGATTTTTACCAGGATGCCGGCGACGGCTACGACTATGAAAAAGGTGCGCACACGACCATCCCGTTCCGCTGGTCGGAATCCACGCGGACCCTGTCGATTGGAAACCGGCAAGGCACCTACTCCGAAATGCCTGCGCGCATTCAGATCAATATTGTTTGGGTATCGGCGGGGCACGGCTCGGGGCTTGCAGTGGTAGCGAACCCTGACAAAACCATTGAGTACAGTGGCAAGGCAGTCTCGATCCAAGCCCCTTAAGACGCATGGCAAGACGGCGATGTACCGGACCGAAGACGACGAGAAAGGATCAATATGATTAAGGCAAAATTGCGTTGTGTAGTAGCGTTTACGATGATTCTTGCTCCGTTGCCGCGGCTCGCTGCCCAAGTGCAAACTGACGTGCCTCCTCCTGGTCCCGGGTGCGAAGCCGGTGACCGCGGAGCACATAAAAGTCCATGGAACGGCTCTGGAAGGCAATCTGGAGGGGGACGCGGTCGATCGCGACGTGTTCGTGTTCCTGCCTCCTGGCTACGCGCATGAAAAGTCTCGCCGCTACCCGGTCGTGTACGCATTGCACGGTTATTCGATCGGGGCAGAACAATGGAGCCACGAAATCCATGTGCCGCAAACCATAGAAGGCGCGTTTGCGCAGGGCGCGAACGAAATGATCGTCGTGCTGCCCGATTCGAAGACGCTCCACAACGGCTCGATGTATTCGAGTTCAGTCACTACCGGAGACTTCGAACGCTTTGTTTCGCACGATCTGGTGGCGTACATCGACGCTCACTACCGCACCATCCCCGAGCGAAGCAGCCGAGGGTTGGTGGGCCACTCCATGGGAGGCTATGGTGCAACCCGCATTGGAATGAAGCATTCCGACGTGTTCGGTAGCCTGTACATCATGAGCCCGTGTTGTCTGTCGCCGGGACCGGTCGGACCAGCAAACCCAGAAATCGACAAGGCTCTGGAGGCGGTGAAGGCCCCCGAAGACTCAGCCAAGCTGCCGTTTTTTCCCCGTGCCATGCTTGCTAGGGCGGCGGCATGGTCACCCGATCCCAAGAACCCTCCGCTTTACCTCGATTTGCCGACAAAGGACGGCCAATCGCAACCTGAAGTCCTCGCGAAATGGACGGCAAATGCCCCGCTCGCATTTGTGGATCAGTACATCGGGGCCCTTCGCCAATATCGCGCAATTGCGATGGAGGTAGGTGACCAGGACGGTCTACGAGTGGACGCCGGGAGGCTGCATGAAGTTCTCGACAAGTATGGAATCGTAAACACCTTCGAAATCTACTCGGGCACTCATACCAGCAAGGTAGCCGACCGTTTCCAGAACCACGTCATACCGTTCTTCGGCAAGAATCTCTGTTCTCAGCCAGGTTGCCGATAGTGGACGTTGCCATAGCTCGAGCTGTATTTCCTGTCGCCCAATCTCTTCTATTGGGCATCTTAAGATACGCACACTGCGGGCAGAACAGGCTAGTTCGCGCCGGCAGCCTGAGTGTGCACTCTCACGCCAAGAGTCCCGGCATTTCCTGAGTTCAGGTCGTAAACACCGGTGCGAAGGTGGATGTCTGTATTGGAAGGGAGATCGAGCTCTTCTTGGAAGTGAACACCGGATTCTCGTGCCTCCTGGAAACCCTCGGGCGTAATGTTCAGGAGCCCACGCTGCCCTGTCATGTTTAGTGGCTTTCCGGCGTCATCGTAGGCGACAGCCTTTACTTCGAGTTGAGCACGACGACTCCCATCCGGTTGGACATCCAGCTTAATCTGGTAGAGCGACACACCGAAGTCCAACGCATAATGTGTCGTGGGCCCCTTCAGGTTGGCGACCGCGCTACCGGATTTCCCCGAGGGGCCGGCACTCGACGGACTTACGCTCAACTTGTAGATGAGCTGCGCCATGTCAGGCAGGCCAAAGCCCATCAGCGGCACCAGGGGATCTTGCGCATCGGCTGCCACCGAACCAGTTTTACTGTCAGTGGCGTAGTAACCGCGGCGATAGGAGAGAAGGTATTTTGGGTTCGTCGATTCGACGCGCGTGTGACGATAACGGTTGTCGATCTTGGTGTTCGTTGGACTGTAGCTCAAGGTGTAATAGTGCATGCCCTGGTTTGTGACCCGAGTCAGAATGTCTGTTATGCCGTTCGAATTAAAGAAAGCCTGCCCTCCCGTGCTCTTCGCCAATGATTCGGCCGTAAGGCGTGCTGAAGAAACATTCTGCAATTCGGCATTCATCTGATTGACGTTGTTCTGACTCATCGTGCCGGGTCTTACCTCGCTGATAGCGCTGTTATCGGCCTGATAAACCGAGTGAATCATCAGCCCTTCCGCTGTGACCGGATAAATCGCTACCTGGGCGGCGGTGCACAAGTCAGCAGTTCTTTGAATTTCATGCATGTACGGCTTCGGCGCAACCGCCGGATTTAACAAATTCGCATCGGGAAAGAGGACGAGGGGAAAGCTGCCAGAGACCCATATCACATTCTTGCGTCCCGGGTATGCGGAGAGATAACGCGCCAGTTGCTGAAAGGCGGATAGGGTGATGCCAATTCTGGCTTCCGTCATTGCGGAGTCTTTCTCAGCTATCAATGATTTGAGGGCATTTACCGGGTCGACGGCATCCTGCGCGAGAGTGGGTGGAGTCACGCCCTGACTCATTTGATTCACTGTGGTTTGGTTGATCAAGTCCGTTTCCGCTTGTGACTCCGCCTGCGATTTCAGCAGAGGCGAATGCCGTGGCAAAGAGAGAGCGGGATCATTCAGTGCTGCCAGGAGCTGCGAGGAGTCGCTGGTGAACTCCTGCACCATCCGCAAGCGCGATGACAGAGTAAAAATCGCAACCCGTGCTCCCGCCGGAATTGTCTTGAGGTATTTGATGGTCTGCTGGTGCACGTACTGCTGGTCCGGCATTTGCGTGTTCAGAGAGTCCATCAGGAGCACGTTGATGGAATCCGCGCTCTCCACTGCGGGGTAGTTCGTATAAACATTCTGCGGCATCGGCGGCAGATCGGCCGCGGTGATGGGAGCGCCGTTATGTTCCTTGAAGGAGGCGATGTTCTGCGGCTTGTCATCTTCAAAGACGCGAAAATCATTTTGCGCCAGGCCGGTAACCGGGGTCCCGTTGGAATCGGTGACAACAACGTCCAACAGAACTACACGCACGTTCGACTGGAAGGTAGCTACCGCTTGTGAGTTGGACGTCGGGGCAGTCTGTGAAAAGAGAAGGACGGTGAGGAATAATGGAAGAAGCAGAAACGTGTATCGCATCAAGATCAGTCCCCGTTGTCCGAATCGCAAGTCTAGAAGCTGGGAGTCCTGCTTTCAAGTGACAGCATGTAAACAACCTTGACCGAGTGGTAACGGGGCGACAGCCGCATTGCGGGGCGAGAATTGCGACGGCGAATGGGCGCCCGCCAACACCGGCCAACGCGCACCTACTAACGGCGGAGAGTGTGGCACGACGGCCAGAAGCGGCACGCGGCGTGAGGCAGGATTTTATCTGACCCCTGCAAGCCGCTACAGGACGCACACCTGAAGACCTTCAATGGACGACTGCGAAACCAGGGCTTGTCCCCAACTGACTCAACAGCCTGAGCACCACGGGAACTATCTCTCGTGAAATGCGCGCCTCAGATACAGCACCAAGACTTGTCGTTAGCTATCAATGTTTCCTCCGAGCGGGGCCCGTATGGCTTCGGCGCACGTGCAACGACCCGCGAAGCATGCGCCTGTTGCAGGTCGTAAACCTCGAGGCCGCCGGGCGCTTCTAGTACGTGGCCCTACTTCGATTCCTTGACGATCGCCTCCGCAGCATTCCCGGCGACGACCCAGCTTGCCGACCCGGCCACGACAGCTTCATCCTCGAACCAGAGGAACCCAAAGTCGTCGATGCACTCCGGAAAATCCGGCTTGATGATGATGTATCCCGGAATCACGGCGCCCGGGATATAAGCGTTGTCGGCGCGGTTATTGCTGTAGGTCTTTGTCTTCGAGACTGTTCCGACTCCGGCTACATACGAAGTGCTGGATACCGGGTGCGTGCCGAGAATGTAATTGACCGCGCGAAGTGTATATTCGGGGCCCACAAGATCCGGAAACGCCTTGTGCAGAAAGTACATCCGGATGGCCATGTCGACCACGGCGCCCGATCCGCCCCAGGTGCCCAGACTCGGGGGCACGCCGAACGGGGTGGCGTCTAACTCCTTGTCGAGACCCGCCATGTATGTTTTTACCGCTTCCCGCATTTGATCTTTCGCGCTCGCGTCCAGATAAGGCAAGGCTCGCACCGCCGACCAGCCACGGGAACCCATCTGCTGCGGGGTGATCATCAGAGGGAACAACTCCTTCAGACGGGATTTGTAAGGCTCGGCGCCATTCGTGGCAATGGTCAGTTCCAGGGCCGCTGCCCAGTCCGGTGCGATTCCAAACCCGCCTCGGGTGCCGGCCGGCGGAGCTGTCTGTACGCCAGCCGTGCCAGAATTTGTCGGTGCCCCGCTGCTGGCCGGTCCCTTACGACCGCCTGGAGCGCCAGACACTGCACCCTGAGACGCAGCCAGCACGCCATTTCCGGGAGCATCTGCAGGATCCGCTCCGCCTGAGTAGCCGCGCGTCGGACTCTGTGTTGGGTGAGCCTTTTCGCCGTTCCATGCTTGGATCGCAGTCTCGAGGCAGTCTTTCGCTAGCGCGTCGTCCCAACCTCTCAGCACATCGGCGGCTGCAGCCAGAGCCGCAATGGCGTTCCACTGGAAAAACGGGTTGTTCGTGGTGAAAACCCAGCGGTCGTCCGGCTTGCCGGAGTAGTCGCCCTTCACTTCGTTGGGACCGAGCTTCGGGTCATAGATGCGGCCGTCGGTTTTCGACGCTCCGTCGCCCAGGTGCGTATACTGCCGCAGATCGGGTTCGTGAGTCCCGCGGATTGCGTGGCCGATATTGTGGAACTGCGCCAGGATGAGGAGCGCGCCGTGCTTGACTTGCTGCACCGTATCCGGCACGCCATCGGGACGGTGCATCTCAACCTCACGCGCGCCTTCATCCACCGTAAGCTCGTCGTACTTGAGGTCAAATGCGCGATACGCCAGAGCGAGGTTTTGAATCACGCTGAGTTGCGCAGGCTCCTCGAGATCGAAGTCGCCGGCATCGTACCATCCACCCACGTTCATCCCAGGAATGTGATCGCCGGGTTTATACTTCCCGTCCGTTGCCGTAGCCTGATTCCAGTTGTCGAATTGCTCGCCAACGACGGGCGCCAGACGGCCATCATCCAGGTGGGAAGCGCCGTGCCACACGCGGTAGCCTTCGCGGACGGAAACATGATCCATCTGCTCGGCAATGTGATGGTCCAGGCTGTCCTGCCAGATGTTCGCGTAAGCATCCTTGGAGATGGGGAACGGCGCCGTACGCTGGTCCGCGTACTCGATGACATAAAGGCCGGGGTCGTCAACCGGGGTGAACTCAAATTTCGAATAGACGTAGCGCAGCCAGGGGATGGAAGGCGTGATGGGGCCCTCGAACGCCTGCTTGTACGATCCGTCCGCCATCAGGCGCAGCACTTTGGCCGTCTTCGGGCCGTTGTACTTCGGGTCGAGTTCGAGTATCGCCATCTTGGAGAAACCCGGCGCATAACCCACTTGGCTGTGCGCAATCATCGGCGGCCGCGTCCAGTTCGGAATCACATCTGGCCGGATGTGCCACACGATGGCGCCCGTGGTCTTGCCTGAAGGGATCAGCGAACGCAACACGAACCAGCCGTTCTGCGCGCGGTTGCGTCCATCGAACAGCATCAGGACGGCCGTGTCCGACGTAACGGTGACTCGGGCCAGCGCGTCGTCGACCCCCAAGGTAATGCCCTTACCCTCGGCAAAGGGCAGTGGCTGGGTGTATCCCTTGGCCTTATCCCAGTCCTCCAGGTAGTACGCTTTTTTCGGTTCATCAGGCAGCGGCAACACCTTCTCCATCGGATCGTTAGGAGTTCGCGGAAAGATGCCGGCTTTGGTTCCGTCCACCAGGTAAGACTTGCCCATGTAGATCGAGGGCAGGAACTCCAGGTTGAAGCCCGCGAGGCCAGCCAGTTTCTGCGGTAACGGCTTGTCGAGATTGATGCTGACCCTCACGCCGCCTGGCTCCGTTGCGACTTCTAGGGTGTAGCTGAAATCGAAGCTCGGGAAAGCGAGGTTGGCGGTAAGCCGGTTGCCCCCCTTGTCGGCCTGGCGCCCTTTGAGGGTCGCCACCAAGTCCCACTGCTCGGGCGTTGGCATCAGGCGCACGTCCCCGTTCGTGGCGATGCGCTGGCCGTGCAGAATCATCTCCATGGCCGTGTTCTTCTGGTCTACGAAAACGGGATGGTACGTGCTGTCGTAGAGAAATACACTAAAACCTTGAGTATCGAGGTAATTCTTGTCGTTCACCCTCATGGCGAAATCGGCGCCGAACAGACTTGGGCCAGAGATCAGGACTAAGAGGAGACACACTCTGTTTAGGGTGAGCATAGTTTGGGGTCAACCGCTCCTTTGCAGGCAACATGATATGACACGCACACCGTCTAGGCGACGTTCGTTCCCAGCATTACTCCCGGTAAACGTTAGGTCTCTATCGGGACTGCCCCGGCGGACTCCCCGCCGCCTCTCCGTAGGTCAGATCGAGCGTAGCCCTGGAAGCCACGATCTTCACGGGCTGGATCTATGATCATCTGCTGCCCCACGCGGCCCAGGTAAAGGTGGCGCATCCACTGATGCTGCGCGCCATCGCCGCAGCGAAAAAGAAGAATGATCGGATTGATGCCGGCAGGATTGCCGACGGCCTGCGCTGTGACTTCCTGCCGGAATGCCACATGGCAGCGACCGAGATTCGGGATCGACGTCGAACCCTGCGCTATCGGCATCTGTTGGTGCGCCAGAAGGTGCAACTGAAGAACCGGGTTTCGGGTCTACTGATGGAAACCGGAGTGAGCTATAAGGGGTCCCGCTGCAGCGAACTCACCAGGGCATATTCCGTTTTCTGCAGCCGTACGATGGCATCCCGGCTGAGCTTCAGCGAAGGTCGAGTATTGGAATGGATCCCCTGGATCTGGTCGCACGCTTTGATAATACTCACTTTGCAGCGGAAGCAATGTACTGGCGGGCTGTCGCGCGAAGCCCATCGCGAGTAACTGCTCCCAACAGGAAAATCCCCTGAAGTTGGAGTCGCCGCGGTAACGGGCAACACACTTCTGAAATTCTTTTTCGGGCAGATGCTGGATCAGTTGCGAGAAGACGGCGCGGCCAGAGTTCATCCATCATTGTTTCACCCTGAAGTCAGGCGGAAGGAAGTCGATCCTGCCATTTTTCAATTCAAATCGTTCCTGCTTCGACCATGCGTTATCATGCTTATCTTCAATGGGTTAGGATGCCATCCCGAAATTTTAGCCGGACAGTACTGACAGACGACCATTACTACCGACGGCAGAACACCAGCGAGAACTCATGCAAAAATACGACGAAACTTTGGTGGCCGCCGAACAATCGGCGCTCCGCGAAATGAAAAGGGCTTGAGTTGAAAATGGGGGCAAAAACCGTGTGACACCTTTTGTGACACCCCCCACCCCAATTTGGCCCTATTTTCACCGATTGAGCACGAGCGACCCCGAACGAAGAAAACGAATTAAAGACAGTTAATTCAGGCAATTACACGGAAAGGTTGGAGGCGCGGGTGGGAATCGAACCCACGCATAAAGGTTTTGCAGACCTTTTGTTACTGGCTCTAACCCTAGTAGATTCAATACAAACTTCCAATTTTCCTCCATTTTGTGGCACCTTTTGTGGCACCCCCCGTAAGCTGCACTTCATACCGGGCGGATTTCTGCTCGGAACCGACTACCGGCCAGGAGGTGGCACCCATGCCTTCCTTAAACGACAACCAGCTCCGAATGGCAACGCCGAGCGAAGACGAAGGCAGTTACTTTAGTTATTTTTTCCTCATGATTTCGATAAATGGTACTCGGCGGAGGGGCTGAATGGGAGGCTTTAACAGCGGGCGACGTTGGGACAGCCAGGCAACAACATCGGATTATCACCGACTGGACATACGTCTCTGGCAGAGAGGCGGGCTCCTAGTGGTGGGTCGATCCTTTGCTGGGCTGGGATGGGATATCGACGTGATCACAAACGATAAACGTGACGAACCGAACCTGGAATCACATATGGTAGCGACGTGTGCAATTGGCGGTTGTAATCGGGAGTTCAGGGAACTCAGCAAAGGTCGGCTATTCCTATTACCACCAACGGGAATGCTCGGAGGAGAGAAGCTGTCTGACTACTGCTACTGGCTCTGCCCAGATTGTTCGTCCGTGTACACCCTAGAACGTGAAGGGACGAGTCCAGTGTTACGGGCACGAAGAAGAGAAAGATCGGTCAGTTCAGCATTGTCCCCTTACGCCACCGCCAGGAACCCCAGTGACCTCCCTACTTGAGGAATTAACAAGTCGGGTCTTGGGTCGTGAACGCTACGACAGCGGGAAGAACAATTGCACCGATTCGCCCGAATCTGGCCGAGATTGGGTGAATGAATAATGGGACAAGCAACGGCTCGGCCTGGAGTAGCGATAAATCTATGTTTGCAATGCCTCAATAGGGGACGGAAAACGCCTTCCACACGCATCGTCTATGGGGAGAGCTGGTGCGATTATTGCTCTAACGACAAAGACACCCGATCGAGGCAGCCCCGCAAACTGGAAAGGGATGAGGCGTACCGCACGGCGTTCAATCAATGCCAATCAACAGATTAGATGATGTTGTTTTCGCCGCCTATGGCTGGCCCGCCACACTATCAGATGCTGAACTCTTGGAACATCTCTTGGCTCTGAATCACAATCGGGCAGAGGATAGGCGACGGGAACCAGCGAGGCGGGAAACGACGGTAACCACTTCATCCCGAATCGGGAAGCAAGCCGCCCAAAAGGGCGGCTTGCGGTTGGCAACAGACCGACTTTTGCTAGAAGCTCCTGCGGCAAATCGACCCCGCGATTCCCAGGATGCTCGTCCCTAACATGATCAACGTCCCTGGCTCGGGAGTTGTACCGAGCGGAGTGCCGTCAATCTGGAACGACTCAGAGCCAATCGGCCCTACAGTATTCTCGAAGGCAAGAGATGGTCCGTCGTTCTCATCCCAGAACAGTGGATCACCGTTCGTAGTGAACCCGTTGCCCAAAGTGATGTAGTAGGTACCAGCAGCCATGTCCACGCTGGTGAAGGTAAAGCTCGACAAATAAACGTCGGCACCAAAGCCATTGGTAAACTGAAACACGTTGGAAAGTGTTCCAGTGCCGAAGCCCAGGTCAGTCCCGAAAGGGGTAGCGGAAATGCCCCAATCGACGGTATCTGGTATGTCGCCTGGAAGAACCCACACGCCGAAGTGAACGCTCTCAACATCGGTCGCTGCCGATAGGGTGAAGGAATCCGAAACCAGGAACCCCGCACTGATTGTCCAAGCGTTGATGTTGCCGTTGATCGGACCGTTGTCATAGACGATGATGGGCGCCGCTACGGCAGGAACAGCCACCGATAGCAGAAGCGCCACGCCTAGAAGTGACAGCACACGTTTCATCTGAAATCTCCTTCTCGCCGCGACGTTGGAGTGTACGCAACCCTGGGAATGTCGCGCCCGTTTTGCAAAGCTAGTACTACTGCTTCGGTTTGGCAATTAAATTCGCACTAAAGTGATGAATTTTTACGCACGCATGGCCCGTTTGGAGGGACCACCGGTAGGCTTGTGTAGCTTCAGCCAGCGAAGGATGTTGTAGGGTGGAGATGAAACCGACCACAGAACTGCGGATCGCCGCCACTCAGCATAACGAAAGGGGCTGGATCACTGCGGCCGCGAGTGCGGTGGCAGCATTCTTCAAGAAGTTCATGCGGGTGCTAGAAGCAAGACGCAATTGGGGTCGCTCTCGCTTTCACACTAGTTAGAAAGTACTCCAAAATTGGAGTGCCATTTTTCAGGACCTACGAATACACACAGGTGGAGAACCACCTCGGATGCTCGCCAGCCCCGGGTCATGAACAGGTTAGGCTCCTAACCTGGCCGCCGTTCATAGCTAAGTAAAAGATGCGATGGAATCCCTCGCGAGGTATATAGTCGGGGATTCGCTACACGCAGCAGGGTGCGAGCAAGATCAAGGAAAGTCCGGCTCGGCTGGACGCCGCCCGCAAAGCCGCCGAGGCTGTGGGAGGCAAGATTCACGCCTGGTTCATTCGATTTCGTCATCTACGATTTTCGCCATACGTGCGCAACGCGATGGGCAACCGAAGGGTGTTTTGACCTTGCGAGTATAGCGGCAATGCTGGGGCATAGCTCACTTCGCATGGTTCAGAAATATGTGCATCCAACGCGGAACACCAGAAGGAACTGATGCGGAAATACGACGAAATCTTGTTGGCCGCCGAACGATTGGCGCTCAGCGAAATGAAAAGGGCTTGAGTTGAAAATGAGGGCAAAAACCGTGTGATACTTTTTGTGGTACCCCCCACCCCAATTCAGCCCTATTTTCGCCGATTGAGCACGAACGAGCACGAACGAAGAAAACGAATTAAAGACAGTTAATTCAGGCAATTACACGGAAAGGTTGGAGGCGCGGGTGGGAATCGAACCCACGCATAAAGGTTTTGCAGACCTCTCCCTTACCACTTGGGTACCGCGCCTCGATACCTCTACCGTAACGAAATCTGTGCCGGAAATCCAGCGCCATCGCTCTCGTGCGCTTTCTTACCGATTTGTTTCCGCGCGATCACGACTCCGTTTCTTCTGAAGCAAACTTGCCAAGATCCCTCCGAACCCGCTATCGTCGAAGCCCGCCCCGAACTTAACTCGTGGCAGAACTCATCCTGTTGGGGGACAAATGTCGGCAGTGAATCTGGAAGACGCGCGCCGCGTAATCGCGGCTGCTGAGAAGAAGGCGAAGGAGATCGGACAGGCCATGAACATCGCGGTCGCCGACGAGGGCGGCAACCTGGTGGCCCACGTGCGCATGGATAACGCCTGGATCGGCAGCATCGATATCTCGCAGAAGAAGGCCTACACCTCGCGTGCGTTCGACATCGCGACCAAAGATCTTGCCACGCACTCGCAGTCCGGCGGTCAGTTCTTCGGCATTCATGCGTCGAACGACGGCAAGATCATGATCTTCGCCGGAGGCATTCCGCTCAAGCGCGATGGCAAAGTCGTTGGAGCTATCGGTGTCAGTGGCGGCTCAGGCGATCAGGACCATGCCGTAGCTGAAGCCGGGGCGGCCGCGTTCTGATTGCCGATTAGGAAGCGGGCGGCACGCGTACCTTCTTCAGCACGGCTACCGCCGCCTGCAACTCTTCGCGCTGTTCTGCCGGCATTGCACCCAGTGCGCGGGCTAGTGCCTGCACCCGTCGTTTCCGAGCCTGCGTCATTAACGTCCGTCCCCTTGCCGTCGCTGCAATATCGATCTTTCGCCCGTCCTGTTTATCGGCGCGTGTGCGCGCGAGTTGTTGCTCCACCAGGCCCTGCACGATGCGCACCATGGTCGGCGGTTTAACCTGCTCGATTTCCGCCAACCGCTTAAGCGACATGTTTCCCCCGAAAACCAGCACGGAGAGGGCCGATAGTTGGGCGGGGCCAATGCCCGAGGAGCGGTCTTCGACCCGAACCTGGCGCAACAGGTGGATGGCGGCCGAGTGCAGCCCGTCCGCCAGGTCCAGCAAATCTTTTCGGATTTTCGCCATTGATTTCGGGTCCCGGTCTGGTGTAGTGTAGCGCAAGGCAAATTAGTTAGCAATGCTAACTAAATGGAGGAAAACCATGTCGCAAGAGTTTTTTGCTGCCATTCACGACAACGACCGTGCCCTAGTCGAACAGCTTCTCAGCAGCGATCCCACACTGGCTCGCGCCCGCAATCCGAACGGCGCTTCCGCGATGATGCAGGCCCGCTATGAAGGCCGCCACGAACTGGTAGAACTTCTGCGCTCAAAGGCCGACCAGCTCGACGTCTTCGAGGCAGCTATGCTGGGTGACCTCACTGGCCTGCGCTCGCTGCTAGCCGGCAATGCTACGTTGGCCAAGACCTTCAGCGGCGACGGTTTCACTGCGCTACACCTTGCTACCTTTTTCGCCCAGCCCGAAGCCGCCGAAGAACTGCTGCGAGCAGGCGCCGACCCAAACGCGATGGCGACCAATCCTATGAAGGTAGCGGTCATCAACAGCGCGGCCGCTTCGGGTCGCGCAGATCTCGTGAAGATGGTGCTGCGCGCGGGAGCCGATCCCAACACCCGCCAGTTGGCCGGCTACACCGCGCTGCATGCCGCAGCGGCCCGGGACAACGTCGAAATGACCCAAGCTCTGCTCGACGCGGGAGCCGATCCCTTGCTGGCCAGCGATGACGGCCAGCTCCCTGCCGACAAGGCCGGGCCAGCGGTGGCGGGGTTACTGAGGACGAGGGCGTGAGCGAAGTATAAAAAAACAAGATGTACGAGAGCATCCGCGACGATCAAGCCAGGCCACTAAAATTTATTGGTAAACACTACTACACCACTACAAACTAAAAGTAATCGACGGGCGGCCCAAAATGGGAAAAGCGGCTCGGCGCAGTCCGGGCTAGTCGGCGTCGACCGATTCGCTGGCCAGTTGGCGGGAGTGCGCGCGAAGGATCGCCACGCCCACCACTACCGCGGCTGAGAGCAGGCACACTCGCAGCACTCCGGCATGCAGCGCCGGGTCGCCCAAGAGGACGCGCGCCAGTCCAAAAGCGGCGCTGGCAGCGCAGAGGGCGAAGTAGAGGCGCTCGCTGGAATGGGTGGCGTAGCGCAGAAGAATCAACAGGACCGTGGTTACGATGATGTAAATGGTCAGCAGAACAATCCCCCCAACAACTTTATCGCCGTGTAGGGAGAAGGCCTTGGCATGCGAGAGCGCGGTCTGCAATGCTGCGACGCCAAGAAAGATGACGGTGTGAATCAGCGCGATGATGGCGCGCTTGCGGTTGTTCAAGATGGAGAACGAGTGCATGACTGCCTGCAACAATCATGACGGATTCGGCAAAGTTCTGGCTGTGACAGAAATCACAGGAGGACGTG
The DNA here is from genome assembly GCA_963722405.1 of uncultured Acidobacteriaceae bacterium. Lineage (GTDB taxonomy): Bacteria > Acidobacteriota > Terriglobia > Terriglobales > Acidobacteriaceae > DASRAA01. The sequence continues at coordinate 331,235 of CAVRMO010000014.1, read as the reverse complement.
GATTCTGCGAGCTTTCGCAGAGCGAGGCGGAGCTCAGAATGAATTGACTGCCAGCCGCGTTCGCCCCTATCATCAGCCATCCATTCAGCACCACTTCGGCCATGATCGAAACCAGAGTCTCGCACTATCGCATTGTCGAAAAGCTCGGCGGCGGTGGCATGGGTGTGGTATACAAGGCCGAAGATACCCGTTTGGGGCGCTTCGTCGCCCTCAAGTTCCTGCCCGATGATGTTGCGAGAGACTCCCAAGCGCTGAGCCGGTTTCAACGCGAAGCCCAGGCTGCATCCGCGCTCAACCATTCCAACATCTGCACGATTTACGACATCGGAGAGGAAGACGGCCGGGCGTTCATCGCGCTGGAGTTCCTCGACGGCATGACGCTGAAGCACCTGATCGCGGGCCGCCCCGTTGAAGCCGAGTTGCTGTTGCCGCTGGCGATCGAGATTGCCGATGCGTTGGATGCGGCCCACTCTGAAGGCATTGTTCACCGCGATATCAAGCCCGCGAACGTCTTCGTTACCCGCCGTGGCCATGCCAAGATTCTCGACTTTGGCTTGGCCAAGGTGACAGGCAAGGCCGATGCTAGCGCGGAGACCGCGACGGCCGGCTCCGAGCCGCAGCACCTGACCAATCCCGGAGCCATGGTGGGGACGGTGGCGTACATGTCTCCCGAACAGGTGAAGGCAAAGGAACTGGATGCGCGCACCGACCTGTTCTCCTTTGGTGCGGTGCTGTACGAAATGGCGACGGGCAAGATGCCATTCGAAGGAGAGAGTTCAGGCGAGATCTGCGGAGCAATCCTCCACCAGAACCCGGATCCGCCATCACAGATCAATCCACAAGTCCAGCCCCAATTGGAATCGATCATTCACAAGGCGCTGGAGAAGGACCGCAACCTGCGCTATCAACACGCATCCGAGATGCGGGCTGACCTCGCACGGGTGGTGCGCGATTCGAGTCGCGAAGGTATCCCGGCGGCCGATTCCGGAACGGTTGCAACCACTGTACCTTCGCGTCTCCTGGCTTACAAAAAGTGGGTGTTCGTTGGTGGCGTTGTCCTGGCACTCTTCGCCGCTCTTCTCGTCTGGCGGATTAAGTACTCCCCAACCTTGCCCAATGCTCCCGTGCCCCAGACGGCGATTGCGGTTTTGCCATTTCAAAACGCGGGTTCCGACAAGAATATCGACTTTCTCCGCCTCGCCCTGCCGGATGAGATTGCTACGATGCTCAGCCACGTGCAATCGTTTTCCATTCGTCCATTTGCCACAACCGGCAAATACTACAGTCCAGATGTGGATTTACAACAAGCTGGTCGTGCGATGGGCGTTACGTCCATCGTCACGGGCCATTACTTAACCGAGGGAGACCAGTTGGCGGTCACACTCGAAGCCGTGGACGTTGCCAGTAATCGCACCGTCTGGAGGGATCAGATCCATGTTGCCGCGTCCGACAGGCTGGCGATGCGGGAACAGATTACCTCGAGTGTGCAACAAGGATTGGTTCCGGCGCTAGGCGCCACTCTCATCGTTTCCGAAGCCGGTACTCACCCCAAAGATCCAGCGGCCTACGATCTCTACCTGCACAGCCTCGCATTGCCGCGCGACCCCGGACCGAACAAGGACGCCATCGTGGTACTGGAGCACGTCGTCCAGACTGACCCGAGCTACGCACCCGCTTGGGAGGCTCTGGGGCTGCGCTACTACTATGATGCTACCTATTCCGATGGTGGCGAAGAAATGTTCAAGCGCTCCACCAACGCCTATGAGCGGGCCGTCGCCCTCGATCCCAATCGGGTGATTGCCGCAGGACAGCTCATCACCAACCTCGTCGAGCGCGGCCAATTGGGCCAGGCCTACGACGCGGCGCAAGCCTTAGTTCAGCGCCGTCCCGACAATGCCGATGCCCATTTCGTGATGGGCTACGTTTATCGCTACGCTGGAATGTTGGAGAAAGCCGCCAAGGAGTGCGACACCGCACTCGCGCTTGACCCCGGCAACTACGCCTTCCGCTCCTGCGCCTGGGCCTTTATGTATATGGGCAACACCGCGCGGGCGGCGGATTTCATTCATCTGGACGCCGGCTCAACGTGGGCGTCGTACGCCACACCGTCGCTGCTTCTGCGCGAAGGCAAAGTCGATGAAGCGCGCGAAGCGGTGAAGAAAATGCCAAACACGCCTCGGGACCACCGTGACCTGCTGGAAGCTTGCCTCGGCCTGCGTCCCTACTCAGAGGCGCAAGGGATTGCCCGTGTCGCTGAGTCTGCTCCTCCGGCCGCCGCCGACCCCGAAGTGCTCTACTACGAGGGCGCAATCTTCGCCGACTGCGGACTGCCGCCCGCGGCGCTGCGTATGCTCAACGCCGCCGTCGAGCAGAACTACTGTTCCGTTTCGAATCTTCAGTTCGACCCCATGCTGCGCAAGATTCGCCAGACGCCGGGCTTCGACAAGCTCCTCGAGGCCGCCCGCGAATGCCAGCAGAATTTTCTTGCCAAGCGCGGCCAAGGTTCACGTTGAAAAAACTCGGCGCACACCGCGCCTCGACCACAGTGGCATCGTGCGGAACTGCTGGACTGGGGCGCTGGCGGCGCTCGAGGTAGCCCGCGCGAATGCGTTGCAGGCCAAGAAGTCGACGGGCGCGGATGCCGATCTCGCTCATACGCGCGCACTCGCCGCGTATAAGAACTTCCTTACGTTGTGGAGAGACGCCGATCCGGAGATTCCCATTTACCGGCAGGCCAAGGGGGAGTAAGCGAAGCTGTAGTGAAGAAGTCGATAGTGGCTAGTGGATAGAACAGCAGAATCCCCGCGGATTAAAGTCCGCGTGAATGACAAGAAAATTTGAGACTCTCGCGGCATGACTGAGTTCGTGCCCCGATTCGAACCGCCCGCCGGGTTTCTCCGCAAGGTGCGAGACAGCACTTGTTCACATGACCGCGGAAGGGCGAGTTTTCTTCACCTCATGGGGTTCCGGCTCGCGGTCCTTACCAACCGAGGAGTTTTCTCAGTTCGATTTCCAAATCATCGGCAATTTCGGTGTGCTGCATCTTGTCGGGGTGGGCGTCGCAAGTGCTCCCGGGGAAGTGTCGCGAGGGGAACCAAACGACTCGCGCGTCGGCCGCGCGTTTCACTGTTTCCTGCACGTACTGGCTGAGCAGCGGATCGCCGACGATGGAGCCTTGGGTGAGCACGACCCAGGAGTTCGGATAGTGCTTGCGAACGTCGCGGACCAAGCCGAGATAGTCACTGACGAACTCTTCCTCGGGTACGGGGTCCGTCTTCTGCAGGTTCCAATCGTTGGTGCCCAGCGAGATCACCACTGCCTCGGGAGTCCAGCCGTCATCGGTCCATTTGACGCTGCGGTTCTCGTCGTCGGAGACGACCGAGTAGTTGAAGAACTGGGGCGCCTGCATTCCGCGGTTTCCGAGATAGTCGCGGACCACGCCGCGGCCGCCGTAGCACACGAGCTCGGCCTGGGCGTCGAGGCGCCGACCGAGCACCATGCCGTAGGCATCGTAACCGTTGGAGTGGCGGTTGACTTCTGCCGGACACACGGGATAGTTGTCCACACCGGCGCCGCAGGTCACCGAGTCGCCGATGAACAGGAGCTTGCGTTTCGGCAGCGGCGGGGGATCGACCAGCATCCCGCCGGTGCCCAGCCGCACACCGGTGAAGGTGAGCACGCCCATCCAAGTCTCGGTGCGCTTGACGACCTCGATAGTGTGGGGACCCGACCCCAGCTCGGCAGCGGAAATCGCAATCTGGTTCGCACCTTTCGCAAGTCGGTGCACGTGCGGCTTGCCGCCCTCGACGATGACGGAGACATAAGTGTCGTCGGTAGCGCTGGTCAGTTCTACCATCGCCAGATCGCTAGTGAAGCGGAACCGTAAGGTCACGCCCGGATACGCGATGCGGACGTTCGCCGGGTCACGCGCATCCACCCGGCCGATGATTTGTATGCGCGGATCGGCGGGGAAGATCACAGCGGGGTTCGTTTCGGACTTGGCCGCCAGAGTGGAGACGGCGGCGAAAAGAAGAAGGCAGCAGAAGGTTCTAAGAGTGGATTTCATGATGATAGGCGACGAAAAGACTTGGCCAGGGCGTATTCGTTTTTGAGGGCAGCACCCCGCAGCTCTCAATTCTTGCACGTGTCATCGCCCACGTCTAAAAGCATTTCGCGGCCCCGCAACTCGGCAGGGGTGGGTGAGAAAGCGTCCCCGAGGGACTCGGGATTTATTTCCCGGCTGACCCAGCATTCCGGCCGCCACCGCGGCCTTCATGCTGGGCTGCCATGACACGCCCTGCGGGCTCGTTCGGATTAGGTTGCTTCTACGAGTAGGCGGCTAGCTTATTTCAGTCCCTTCACCACGAACGCCTCGGACAGCTGCTGGACGTAGATATAGACATAGGCTTTACCGTCACTGGAAAATTGTGGACCGCTTACCGCGGTCACGCCGGAGGCGATGTGGTCTCCGTAGTTCTTCCAGTACTCCATTTTTCCGGTCGTGACATTCACCCGGTAGACCTTCGCCGTAGTCTCCTTGAACAGGCTGGAGAGCGCGTACACGGAGGACCCATCGGGAGTCCATCCGGTCACGTAGTACTTCTTCGAATCCAAACCGGGAATCGGCTGCACGGTGTTGCCGTCCAGCGACCACACGCCCCACTTGCCTTCGGAATCGACCACCAGGGTACTGCGTCCATCGGACGACAGATGCACGCCGGTCGTGCCTTCGGGAGTGATGGGCTTGGAATCGCCGCTGCTGACATCAATCAGGTAATCCCGTCCGCCGTGTCCGGTTTCAATGCCAACGGCCAGCAGGTGCCTGCCATCGGGCAGATAGCGGATCGTGGTGTAGCGAATGTTGTCGTGAGTCAGGGTACGCGCCTCGCCCGCGCCGGTCGGCACTACGCGCAACGCCCCTGCTCGAGGGGTTGGGTGATGACCCACTTATTGTCGGGCGAAATCGCTTCGGCGCGGCCTTCGCCGATGCGCACGGGAGGCGATCCGTCCGTGTCTCGCACGAACACCGTGTAGTTGGGGCCGCCGCCTTCGCCTTCTTCTTCGAAGAGCACTTTCTTGCCATCGCGGCTGAAGTCTCTGGGAATCGACCAGCCGAACCAACCCAGTTCACGTTCGTCGGTGGCGCCCGGAGAGGTTCCGCGGATGCCAATGCGGACGTGTTGGGCGATGGTGAGTGCCAGGCCGTTGCGCACGTCTTGCAGCCACATGCCGCCGGGGACGTTCGCTGATGTCACGCAGCTTGCCACCGAGGGTCACGCCGCGCAGATTTTCCGAAGAGCCGCTGCGGGTACCCGAGAACCACACTTCATCGCCCGCCGGCGACCAGGCGATTCCTTCAAGCGAAAGCCATCCCGAAGTAAGTTTCTTCTCTTTACCATCGGGGCCAATCACTGCTACCGAACCCTGATCGTCGCCGATGGAGTTTTCGTGATCGCCAAACGCCACGGACTTGCCATCGGGCGAAATTTTGGGATTGCTGATCCAGTCGATGCCGTCGAGCAGCACTTTCCCGATAGGATATTCGAGTCGCCAGTGGCGATTCTCGGGAACGAAGCGGACTACCGCGAGGCTGTCACCGGTGGGCGACCAATCCGCGTCCTGCACGTTTTCGAGGACTTCGCGCGGCGTTCCTCCGCTTAGCGGAACCCGCGCCAGTGTGCCGACTCGCGCATAGCCGGACAGGGCAACCGTGTCGAGACGGATGGCCAGCTCTCCGCTGCGGGAAATCGCCAGCAGCTCTGCATTCTTCATGCCCAGTTCGCGTGAGCCATGTTCATCGGTGCGGACGAGATACAGTTGGCCTTCGCCGCCGTCCCAGGACGCCTGATAGACCACACTGCCGTCGGGGGTGAACCGGGCGTTGCCGATCGAGCCGGTGCGGAAGGTGATCTGCTGATACTCCGGCGGAGCGACGTTGGCGCTGGAGCGTCCCACCCCCCAACCCAGGCCGAGGATGGCGGCGGCGACTAGGGCCGCGAGCGCACCGAAGAGAAGCTTGCGGCGCGAGTCGTGGGCCCTGACTTGTTGGGCCGCAGCCTGCACGCCCGATTTGCTGGAGGTGACGTCGGCCATGGCTTCCAAGTCGAAGGCCAAGTCGCCCGCCGAATGGAAGCGCTGCGCCGGGTTTTTCTCCAAGCAGTGCCGCACGATGCGCTCCAATCCGGACGGAACGTTGCGCGCAGTCTCGGTCAGCTCGGGCGGCTCTTCGTGGAGGATCGCGCTCATGGTGTCGGCAGCGCTTTCGCGATGGAATGCACGCTTGCCCGAAACCATCTCGTAGAGAATTGCGCCGAAGGCAAAGATGTCGGACTCGGGCACGGCCGGTTTGCCACGCACCTGTTCGGGTGACATGTAGCCGACGGTGCCCATCACCATGCCGGCTTCGGTGGCCACCTGTACGGTCATGGCGTCGCCGGTTTCGCCGGCACCGGGATGGCGCATCATCTTGGCCAGGCCGAAGTCGAGGATCTTCAGTCGGTCGTCGTTGGTGAGGAAGAGGTTTTCGGGCTTCAGGTCGCGATGGACGATCCCTTTGCCGTGTGCTGCCGCAAGTCCATGCGCGATTTGCAGCGCGTAGTTGATGGCCTTGCGCAAGGGAATCGGCGCCTTCTGCAATCGCGCCCGCAGGGTCTCGCCTTCGAGCAGTTCGGAGACGACGTAGGTCGTGCCGTGATCTTCGCCGATGTCAAAGATCGAGAGAATGTTGGGATGGTTCAGCGCGGCCGCAGCCCGGGCTTCTTGGGCGAAGCGCTGTAGGCGGTCCTGATCGGCGGCGAAGGAAGTCGGCAGGATCTTGATGGCCACGGTGCGGTCGAGGCGGGAATCGTGGGCGCGATAGACTTCGCCCATTCCACCGGCGCCGAGGGGAGTCAGAATTTCATAAGGGCCGAGACGATTTCCAGTGGCGAGAGGCATAAGGAATGCATGATTCTAACCTAGTTGGTTGCAAAGCGATAAGGCAGCTTGGAGGAGCGGGTGGAAGCCGCTTGCTGGCGAGTAAAGCGGGGAGCCCGCGCCGAAATCCGGAGACCTAAATCAACCGCAAACAGTCCTTCCATTCGCTCAGGATCTGGGCAGATTGACACGCTCCTTAATTCTCTATAGAGTGCTTAGAGAGCGAGGAGAATCTCCACCCTCTATGTCAAACGTGGATTCTAAGAGCGAGACGAAGTCTCAACGTCTGGAAACCAATGATCCGGTTTTACTGATGCTGGGAGTGGGGAAGCAGTTGTGGGAGCGAGAATCCGGCGACAAGTTCATCGAGCGCCTTCGTGCAGAGGACATGCCTCCCGCGGCTCTTGAGACCCACGCGCAAGTTGCAGCCGAGAACGTACCTGAAGCTGTTTGGCATCGCATCAAGACCCATCAGGGAGAGGAGTTCAGAACGGCTACGAGGCTGCCGTTCACCTACGAAGTGGAGGGAACCGGAATTTGGTTCTTCCGCAATGGAAGGCGCATCGAACGGAAGCTATCGCGAGCCCAAGTTGACAAAGCCATTGCACGCTGTCCTCTCACCAGTACTACCGAGATCAAAGATCTGATGGATTACGCGTATTTGTTTGGGCTGCTAACGGACGCGCGTATCCGCACGGATGCCTGGTAACGCGATGGCACGCGTCTTTTGGGACACCAATCTCTTCATTTACCTGTTCGAACACAACCCGCAATGGTCGGCGCGGGTAACGGAGTTTCGGCAGCGAATGCTAACGCGTGGAGACGAACTCTTAACTAGCTACCTTACCCTCGGAGAGGCGCTTACAAAGCCGAGAGAAACGGGCAACGCGGTCCTCGAAAAGAGTTACCTCAACTTCTTTACCAAGGGCCCGATCAAACTGATCGCATTCGAACTGGAAGCTGCGAAGCGATATGCGGAGATTCGCAGCCGTGAGCGGATTCGGCCTGCCGACGCCATTCAACTTGCCTGTGCGGCTGCGGGCAGAACTGATCTTTCTGTGACAAACGACGATCGCCTTTCCGGAATGACAGTTGCAGGCATCACGTTTATCACGGGGATCGAACGAATACCGTACTAGGCAGCGTATCTGGAGGCGCGGAGCGGAAAGGGACTGGCAACGCTTTTGAAGGGCCCCAACGATGATGCGACGCGTGCTGGTACTGACCTCGACCAAAAAGGGGCATCACCTTTAAGGAAGTTTATGCAGATGCTCTCACTATCCGAGAGGGAAGAATCACCACGATGTTCGCAACGAGAACAATGAAGGTGGATATTGTTCAATCGTTCAATCTGGGGTCCTTACTGACGCAGAGCTACTCCAACTGGCTGACAGGTACTTCGGCAAGTCTAAAGAAATGAGGCAACCCGTAAGGCCGGGAAGTTTTGGAGGCGCGGGGCGGAATCGAACCGCCGATAGAGGTTTTGCAGACCTCGGCCTTACCACTTGGCGACCGCGCCCTGATTGGGGTGGGCTAGACCGAAAACCCTCGCGCGGGGCGAGGGTCAGAATTTCTGGAGCGGGAGACGGGGGTCGAACCCGCGACTTCGACCTTGGCAAGGTCGCACTCTACCACTGAGTTACTCCCGCTCGTTGTCTCATTCTACAGCACTTGCACATTTGCTGACAATTCACTGTACCCGCACCGGCACCGCTCGCCGTCTCGCCGCTCATCCACGTCGGCCACTGCACCCCCGCTCGGCAGAAAACGCTCGATGAACTGGGCTTGGGCGTTCCTTGCCTTGTGGCTGTTGTGGGCGTAATGCATCGTCGGGCAAATCCGACTGGCGAAGGAAGTCGAGGTCCGAGAATTGTGGGGTCGCTCTCTCGATTAAGAGAACGACCCAACCCGTATTGCCAACTGGCTTGCTCTCGGCGCGAGGCAAAATCAGGGACATATGTCAACAGCAATACGGCGTACCAAGTCCAATTCCCTAAGACTCGACGATGAACACCATCTTTCTCGCGGGAATATGGCGCATCTCCAGATTTACGCCTTCCATAATCGGAAGCAAGTGAGAACGTACCGATTTACTTACGAAGGTAACCACCGTGCTCTCTTTTGCATGGTTCGCAGGAAGGGCTGCTTCGCACCGCCGCCCATCTTGATGGTGTCGGCCAGTCTCCAACTCATATCGCAGAGTTAGGGGCATTTCATTTGCTGTACGAGAGTACGAGATCGCCCTAAAAACGGCAGTGAGCTTGAATTGTATGGAAAACACAGGGATTGACGGGCTGAGGATTTACTTGATTTTCCCGACAATCCCGGTGCCAAAGGAGGTCAATAATGCCTGTACCAATGTTTACGCATTCACCAGTCCGCGTCCGTGACGGCGGTCACGCTTCAAGGACGGTGCATGTTGTGCAACGTCGGAACGGGTGGCAAGAGGTAGGATTCGTCGAACCGCCTGTCTGAACTTGCCTTCCTCAGTGGCCTTCGTCTTTTCGACTGGCTTCCCTTTGGATTAGTTAGCTCTTTTTCAAGGGGAATACTCAGCCGGGAATTATCTTCTACTCCCCGCTCTCCGGTCGCAACGCCTTAACGTCTGGTATCAGACATAATTCCTTTGACACGCAGGGGCTCGCACCCTAAACTTCCCCGAATTACTAGGCAAGATAGCCCGTGAAGGCCATCCCCCAGTTTTCATAAACTGTCTTCACGGGTTCTCTCTTGTTGAGGTTCAGGAGGTGGCGGCCAAGCCCACTGATGGCGGTTATGTGGCCATGCTCGATACCGACTTGTTAGCCTCCATCCCTGGCCAAAAATTGGCGAACGACAAAGTTGAAGTAAACGGAAATCCCGTGACCGTCAACCGCACGAGCAAACATCGACTCAGGACTCTGGCGTTCACCCTGGATGGGCGGGAATATCAGACTATTGAACAGAATGTCGAGAAGCCGAGCCGCTGGGAGCAATTGGTGCGAGAGGGGCATCAGGTTGTGCAATTCAAGGACGCAGGCAACCCACAGTGGCGGTGTCGGTTGATGGGGACGTGACGATCTATGCGGCTGGGCGCGGATCGACAAAACACTGAAAGGAACTTGGGCGCGATTCTGACCGCGACGACGTTTGGCTTGTCACTCCAACTCAGCGGAGACGACGTACTCGTCCGACTCCCTGTCCCAGTCAATGCGGAGCACATTCGGCTTGCAACAGACCTGACAGTCTTCCACGTAATTCTGGCGCGTTTCCACGGAAGCATCCACCACCGTCTCGTTCCACTCTCCACAGCCAGCGCACTGAAAGCCAGAGGTCATCAAGATTATCGTACAGCGGGTCGGAGCTGCGACCCGCTCTCGCAAAGTCGAAGCTGCTAACACGCCAGAAATTCCATACCCCAAAAGGTGGGAAGCCCGTGACGAGCGTCACCGACTTTTTGAACAGCGGTGCAAGTTACAGTGCAAAAGTTGGGGATATCTGTTCTGCGGATCACAATTTCGCACAGTAAGCATGGCAGGGTGGAGTGTGGGCAGGCCACAAGGCACCTGTAGTGGCGGAGGTCTACCTGTCGTTGTGGACGCGCCGTTTTGCCAGCGGAGGCAGGGACGGCAACAGCCAAGCCGCCTTCGCGGTGGCAGCTCGGTTTACAACGCGCTGACCTGAACGGGGCGCTATCGCAGTTTCTCAACCCGCCGCTGGAGCCCGAGGAAGGCACTTTGGTGGTCACAGTAGCGGAAGCGCATTTTTCCTGATTTCTTTCTTGCATATTGACCCAGTATTGGTACAGAATCTCCCACATACGGATGGCACTTAAGTAATAATCAGTTCTGCGATGTAAGTGACACCCCCAAACCCCCATAAGGAGTTTCCTCATGGTTGCCCAGTGCGCGAATCCAACCTGCAATCGCGAGTTTCGGGAGCTTAGTAAGGGACGACTCTTCGTGCTTCCGCCGACTCATCATGGCAGCCCAGCGACGTGGAGAGAAATGAAGCTGTCAGACTACTGCTATTGGCTCTGCCCAGAGTGTGATGCAACCCATACCATCACCCGCGACGAATCAGGAGTCGTTGTCAGCGAAGGAAATCCGACTCCGCCGAGATTCGCACCAGCCGTACCACCTCGTCGCCCTGTCGGACGGTTGCAGATTGGACACCGACGTTACAGGGAGACAGCGTGACCCGAGCCTCGCAGTTTCTAAATCCGCCGCTGGAACCCGAGGAGAGCCAAATCGCGGCAATTGAGGAAATTTCATTCAGAAAAACCCTGTGCCATCCCTCGCAGTAGCGAAAAGAACGGTGAAGAATTCAGTCGTGGTGCGCACCCGTCCATTGCGGGTCGCGCTCAGGCGGAACAATGGCCCCATCGCGCATGTGGATGATGCGATCGCCGTATTCGGCGGCCTCGGGGTTGTGTGTGATCATGAGCACGGTCTGGCCGAGTTCCTTGTTGGACTGCCGCAGCATGTTGAGCACGATGGCGGAGTTTTCTGAGTCGAGGTTGCCGGTGGGCTCGTCGGCCAGCACAATGGCGGGCTTGTTGGCCAGCGCCCGCGCCAGTGCGACGCGTTGCTGTTCGCCTCCGCTCATCTCCGAAGGACGATGGTCCATGCGCTTGTCGATGCCCAGGAGCCGGGTGATGCGCTCGATGTGCTCGCGATCGTGGCTGGCGTCGGTGCCGGCAATGTCGAGCGCGATGTCGATGTTGCCCCTCGCGGAAAGTGTCGGCAACAGGTTGAACTTCTGGAACACGAATCCGATTTTCTGCTTGCGCACGCGGGTGCGTGCGGCGTCAGAGAGGGAAGTGAAATCTACGCCATCGATTGAGACGCGGCCGGTATCGGCGTGCGTCAGGCCTCCCAAGATGTAGAAAAGAGTTGACTTGCCGCTGCCAGAAGGACCTACGATGCTGACAAACTCGCCCTGCTCGACTTCCAGAGATACCCCGCGCAATGCCGGCACATCGACCTTGCCGATACGGTAGGTCTTGCGCACACCCTCTGCCTGGATCATCACCGCCATGCGAATCTTTAATCCTACACGATTCGCAGGCGCCAATTTGCCGGTGACGCAGAGCGAGGTTTGCGGCTAAGGGAACGGGACTCCCTGGGTTCCGACGTACAGCGAGTAGAGCGACTGGCTGGCGGCCATAAACAGTCGATTGCGCTTGCCACCGCCGAAGCAAAGGTTCGCACAAGTTTCGGGCAGGTGGATTTTGCCGATCAGCTTGCCCTCCGGCGCGAAGACCTGCACGCCATCGAAGCCTTCGCCGCCCCAACCAACGCCGGCCCAGATGTTGCCGTCAACATCGCAGCGGATGCCATCGGCAGTGCCCGTGCCGGTATCGACGAAGACGCGCCCGTTGGCCAAGCGAACGCCGTCCACCACGTCGTACACGCGAATATGATTCGGGTAGCCGGGATGATGCGAGGCACCGGTATCGACCACATAGAGCTTTTTCTCGTCGGGCGAAAAACAGATGCCGTTGGGCTTCTCCATGTCGCTGGCAACAACGGTCAACGCCTGGCTCTTCTGGTCAATGCGATAGACGTTAGTCGGTAGCTCGAACGCGGCTTTGTGTCCTTCATAGTCGCTGAGAATTCCGTAGCCCGGATCGGTGAACCATACCGCGCCGTCGGTGTGCACCGCAAGATCGTTAGGCGCGTTAAGAGGCTTACCTTGGAAGCGTTCGGCCAGAACGGTGATGGTTCCGTCGTACTCGGTGCGGGTGACGCGGCGGGAATCGTGCTCGCAAGTGACCAGCCGGCCCTGCCGGTCGCGCGTGTTGCCGTTGCTGTAATTCGACGGCTGGCGGAAGACGCTGACCTCGCCGGTGTCCTCAAGCCAGCGCAGGATGCGGTTGTTTGGGATGTCGCTCCAGAGCAGGTAGCGCCCATCGCCGAACCAGACGGGACCTTCGGCCCAGCGGCAGCCGATGTAAAGGCGCTCCACGGCTGCGTTGCCCACTACGTACTTTGCGAAGCGCGAATCAACGACTTCGACGGCGGGATCGGGATAGTGGACGGGCGCCTTTGAGTCCGCGCTGGTTGCGAAGGCCGAAGGTTCGAGGACAGTTACTGCGGCTGCGGTCGTGGCAAGATTAAGAAAAGCGCGTCTTTGCATGGGCTCTCCTCGCCTGGGAAATTGTCTCGGATCGACGGTAAGGTCAACCATCGTACCACCGGACAGCCACAAGATCCGGAAGCCGAGTCTTCGACGATCTGAAGCGGCATAGCGGGCGAGACCGGTCGCTCGCGTACAATCGCACGCAATCCTATTTACACTCGGGACCATCGACAAAAGGGGAATCCTGCATGGTTCACTCGGCGCGACGCATTTGGCTTGGGCTGCTGATCCTGACCGAAATCACGTCTTTGGCCTTCGCCCAGTCGCCGGGTCCTCTGGCCGCGCGCATCCAGGCGATCATGTCGCGCCCGGTGTTCGCGCGCTCCAACTTTGGCATTGAGTTCTTCGACGTGCAGACCGGCGAAGTGCTTTACGCGTTGAACGCCGACAAGATGTTTGTGCCCGCCTCGACCACCAAGTTGCTGACGGAAGGCACCGTGCTGGCCAAACTGGGTGGTGATTTTCGCTTCCACACGTTCGCGTACCGCACTGGTCCCATCGACAAGCACGGCAAGCTGAAGGGCGACGTCATTCTCGTGGCGAGCGGCGATCCGAATCTATCGAACCGCGTTCAACCGGACGGGACGCTGGCCTTCGCGGACCACGACCACACTTACCAGGGGCCGGCGCTGCCTGGCGATCCGCTGGCGGTTCTGCACGCGATGGCCAAGCAGATTGCCGCCAAGGGCGTTCGCCGGCTCGAGGGCAACGTGTATATCGACGCCTCGCTGATGCCCGACGGCCCGCACGAGGGCGGTACCGACACGGTGCTGTCTTCGATCATCGTCAACGACAATGTAGTGGATTTCACTGGCAAGCCGGGCGCGAAAGTGGGCGACCCGATTGCCATGACCGTGTCTCCGGAAACTTCGTACATTCATTTCACCAACAAGATCGTCACAGGCGCGGCCGGAAGCAAGCCCAGCCTCGATGCTTCCGACCCCGCGCCGCGGCCGGATGGCTCGGTTGACGTGCTGCTCACCGGTAGCATTCCCCTGGGCGCGGAGATGCAGACTGGCGCTTATCCCGTGCAGTCACCCACGCAGTTTGCCACGGCTGCATTGCGCCAGTGCCTGACGGAGGCTGGTATCCAAATCAAGCCGCCGAAGAAACCACAGCCGGCTGACTTTGCCGCACTCAAGAGGTTTTATAAGTTTGACAATGTGGTAGCTGAACACACATCTCCTACACTGTCAGAGGACGTGAAGATCACGCTCAAGGTGAGCCATAACCTGCACGCCAGCATGGGGCCGTACTTGCTGGGAATCTACGGCGCGAAGGCACCGACTGACATCCTCAAGGCGGGATTCAAGATGGAAAACGAATTCCTGAAGGGGGCGCAGCTTGATCTCAGTGGCGCGTCGCAGGGCGATGGAGCCGGCGGCGACTGGGCCGACCTGTTCACACCCGATTTCGTGTGCCATTACCTCGCCTACTGGAAGACGCGGCCGGACTTCGCGACGTTTTATGCCGGCCTGCCCATTCTCGGAAAGGACGGGACGCTGGCGAAAATTCAGGTGAGTTCTCCGGCGGCAGGACACGTCTTCGCCAAGACCGGGACGTTCGGCTCCGACGATCGCCTGAATGCGCGGCAGATGCTGAACGGCAAAGGGCTGGCGGGCTACGTGGTGACGAAGTCGGGACGGTCTATTGCATTTGCCGCTTACGCGAATCACACCGCGCTACCCAATGACCCTGATGCCTCGCAAAATGTTGCGGGCCAGGCGCTGGGCGAAATCGCTGCCGCCGCTTACGAAACGATGCCGTAGGTACGGCGGGGCTGGATGTTGGGAAAGAGCGGAAGACAATCTTGCTACGGGAGACTCGGCAGTCACTCCCCACGCCTGCCTTTTCACGCTACAACTGAAATATGCCGAAGACTTCGCGCGACGAAGCCAAACACGCGCAACTGATCGTCCGCACGGTGGAATGGCTGCGGCGCCGCTACAAGTGCGGCATTATTCTCTCTGAGCAATACTGCGCCACCGGCGAAGTTCCCGACGTCATCGCGTGGAAGGGCCACTGCAAGTCTGTGCTGGTGGAGTGCAAGGTCTCGCGTGCCGACTTTCTCGCCGACGCCGGGAAGCCGTTTCGCCAGAAGCCGGAAGACGGAATGGGAAGCCAACGATTCTATATGGCTCAAGCCGGCGTCATACGTGCCGAGGAGTTACCCAAACATTGGGGCCTGCTGGAATTGTGCGGACGCGCAGTGCGGATGGCAGCGAAGCCCGGGAGAACCGACCTCCGCAGCCCAGTTGGCCTGATGAAGGAGATGAACCTGCTGCTCGCCAGTTTGCGGCGAGTGGAAGTCCGCATCGAACCGCAGACCATCACCGATTTTCTGAAGTGGAAAAACCGGCTGGCCGAATACAACGGCGGACAGTTACCGGAAGGCATCACTGCTGCCGAGGAAGAAACGAACCCGCATCTGGTGATCTAAAACAAAGCGGCCGCAAACCGAAGTCTGCGGCCGAGGTAACCAGCTTCGCCGACTACTACGCCACTGCCCGCTTCCGCGGTAGTCCCCTGAGGGCGAAAAACACGATGTAAAGGTAGCAAATCGCCGGCAGGAAGAATGCATGGTGGATGCCCATCCGATCGGCGATGATGCCCTGAACTAACGGGATGATTGCGCCCCCCACAATGGCCGTGTTCAGCATGCCGGAACCTTCGCCGGTCAGCGGTCCTAACCCCTCGATGCCCAGGGTGAAGATGGTGGGAAACATGATGGAGTTAAAGAAGCCGATCGCCAGGATGCTGATCATGGCAACGTTTCCGCTGCTTGCCATCGACAGGCAAACCAGCGCAGCTGCGATGAACGCGTTTGCCGCCAGCACGGTGCGCGGCGGCCACTTTTGCAGTACCCAGGACCCCACAAAGCGTCCTACCATCGCGCCGCCCCAGTAGAACGAAAGATACTTGGCCGCGGTCTCCAGGTCGAGATTGCCGATGTAAGGCTCGTGCAGGTAGTTCACCAGAAAGCTGCCGATGGCGACCTCCGCGCCGACATAAGTAAAGATGCCGATCGCGCCCATGACCAGGTTGGGATGCTTCCAGATGCTGTCGTCTTTGACGACGGCGTGGCCACCCTCGGCCTCAGGGATGTGCGGCAGTTTGAAAAGCCCGATGACGACGGCCAGCAGGATCAGCGCAACTGCGATGACGATATACGGCATCTTTACGGATGACGCCTGCTCGATGCGGTAAGCCTGCAATTCCGCCGGAAGCATGGCGGCGATCTGCGCGGCTGTCTTCGGCGCGGTCGCGAGAATAAGGATGCCGCCGATCGGCGGAGCGATAAACGTGCCGAACGAGTTGAACGCCTGGGTCAGCGTCAGGCGGGAGGAGGCGGTTCTCGCCGGCCCCAGCAGCGCCACGTAAGGATTGGCGGCCACCTGAAGTACGGTGATGCCGGCCGCCAGAATAATCAGCGCCGTCAGGAACAACGGAAACGACGGAACATTGGCCGCCGGAATAAACAGCAGCGCGCCGACCGACATCGTCAGGAGCCCGGCCACCATCATGGGCTTGTAGCCCACCCGCTCGGTAATGAAGCCCGCGGGAATGGAAAACACCGCATACGCGCCGAAAAAGGCGAGTTGCACCAGCATGACCTGGGCGTAGTTCAGGTCGAAAATCGCCTTCAGGTGGGGAATGAGGATGTCGTTCAGACAAGTAAGGAATCCCCACATGAAGAACAGCGTGGTCACCATGATCAGGGGGCCGCGATAGCTTTGCCCTGAGTCCGGTGCGTTCGACGTTATCGCTCTTTGCTGCGTTACGATTGCCATGTTCACCTGTCTGCTTTGGTCTGCTGCTCGTACTCGAGTGCTGTTGGGCGTAGCGTCCTTAGGGCTTGCGCGACCCACGGAATCTTATCAGGAAACTCGGGTGGGACGACCGAAAACCCCGGACGGCGTAGTCGCGAGGAGCAACCCTGCTCAATCCCGAATGCTAGTTGACAGCGGGATGTGGGCGCAAGGCAAAATCGGTTCTTTCGCTGGTTTCGGGAGGATGGATGGTGCGGCGAGGTTCCGCAGAGCTCGGAGCGGAGCTCTACGAGGCTAACCGGTCCCGGTCAGGGCTGGGCTGGCGCCTGCTTCCACGTCCTCTGCAGCGGGTGCGCCTCGGTATTGAACACCACCGCGTGGAGATCGAGCCTGGACTTCGGTGCGTACAGAAGATACAGATACTTCAAGGTCTCGGCGAAGAAGAAGCTCTCCATGGCGTCGCGCTTCTCCATAGTTTCGACGCTGCGCAGCGCCGCGTAACCGGTTTCCGTGCGGCAATTCTTCACCAGTGAGTCGAAGTAGGTTTGACCCATCTGGAGGTAGCGGGAGTTACCGGTAGAGAAATAGACGTAATACGTGGACTCTATGATCTCCGGCCGGAGCTGGTAGCCGAACTCGGTGCCCTTCATCGTCGAGTAATTGAAAACCTCCGGCTCGATGCCATAGACGTTCCACATCTTGAAACAGGAATCGAGCAGCCGTTGCGCCCGCGGCAGATCGCCCGACAGAGCCAGCACCGCCGGGAAGAACGCATCAAGGGCGCCAAACTCGGTGGCCGCTCTTTTCCCGGTAAGCATATCGACGTGCCCATACCACAATCCGCTGGCGGCCTCGTCGGCGACATACTGGTTGAGGCTGGCGATGCTTTGCTGCCACATACGCTCGCAGTCTTTGTCACCGAACAAGATCGAGGCCTTCAGCAGGTACTCGTAGTACGAATCGATGCCGCCGCTCACGTGGCTGTCCGTCGCAGTCCACTTACCGGTCTCGACGTTGATGCTCTCTCCGACCAGCCCGATCGGCGATCGGCGGTTGTAGATCTCGACCAGCGCGCGCTTGGCCTTTTCGTAATACACGGGATCGCCCGTGAGCTTGCTCAAAGTTCCGAACTCCAGCAGCAGCGAGCCGACTTCTGCGGGATTGCTTTCCGTCCCGCGCACGGCCCCGGTTTTGAGATTGACGAAAACGTACGGCATACCGGTAGGCGAGCGAAACGCCGGCAGCAACCGCTTGCCTAAATCTTCGGCGAGCGCGAGCAATCGCTTGTCGCCGGTGAGTTGGTAGCTGCTCAGCAGGCCTCCCAGCATGCGGATGGTGATCTCGAAATTCTTGACGTAGATGTCCTTGTCGAACGACAGGTTCCTGGCGATCAGCTCGCGCGTCTCGTCGGCTTGCTGGGTGAGGCCCATCAGTATCAACGTATCCAGCGCGTCCACCGGCGTCATGTAAAGTGAGGTGCCGTACCAGTCCTTGAAGCCCTTGCTCAGAGGCAGTAGTTCGTCGTGTCCCCAGGCATACTGGTGATAGCCCTGCCAGGCATGGAGGAATTCGGCACGAACCCTGGCGGCCATCTCGGCCTTTTGCGTGTTGGTCCACACGGGGTTGGCCGCAGCAGTAGTGACTGGCTGTTGAGCGGAGGCACGGGACGGAGAGCAGAGAAGAGCCACGAATAGCAGCGGAACGACAGTAGCGTAGCGCCTTTTCAAATCGATCTTCCGCGGCTCACGATTCATGTGTGGTGATGCCATTCAGAATTTCCCGCATTTGCCGCACGATTTCGCGATCGACGTGTTCATACGACGACGAAGGCGAACCCGGAAGGCTGCCGAACGTGAGCGGGGAAGTGGAGGTCGAAGGATCAATCCGCGCCGAAAACGCCGTCATGTGGACTTGCGTGCAGCCAGTCGCTTCCAGCAGTTGGCGCACGTTAGGCGCGCGCACCCCACCACCGGCAAGCACTTCGATGCGCCCACCGGCGCGAACCATCAGCGTGCGGATCAGGTCCCTACCCTCGAGCGCCGTCTTCTTCTGGCCTCCGGTGAGCACGCGAGTAAATCCGAGATCGATCAACTCGTCCAGCGCGCGCAGCGGATCGGGCACAACGTCAAACGCGCGATGAAACACCGTCTCCCGTCCGCCAGCGAGCTCGAGCAATTTCCCGCAGCGCGTGGTGTCAACGCTTCCATCGGAATGCAGAACCCCAAACACGATGCCATCGGCGCCCTGCTCCAGCAGGAGCGACGCGTCGCGTTGCATGGCGGCAAAGTCTGCCTCGGAGTAACCAAATCCGCCAGACCTCGGACGCACCATCGCCATGATCGGAACGCGCACCCGCCTCTTCGCCTCGATAAGCGTGCCCATGGAGGGCGTGAGTCCGCCTGTTCCGATCGCGGCGCACAACTCGATACGGTCGGCGCCGCCACTCTCGGCGGTAAGGCAATCTTCCACGGTAGAAGCGATGATCTCCAGCAGGAGGCTTGCCACGAAATGTCCCTCGTTTTGCTTCAACCACGCTTGGCGCGAACTTAATCTCCGTTGCGCACCAGCTGCGCTGAGCCGATGGGACCGTGCTGGCGTCCTTTGACTTCGTCCCAACGCACCCAGGCGATGTAAACCACAATCGCGATGTTGATTAGCAGGATCACCCAGTGCACCAGGTTGGGGCGGCGTATGAGCTTGTAGAGTTCAAGCGGCAGGTACACCGCGCCGGAGATGATAGCCAGCCACTCCGCCCACACTCGTTGTCGCCATAGCCCGTAAGACTCGATAAAACGCAGGCTGGAATAGAGCAATGCAATCGCCAACACGGTTAGTAGATTGGCGTCCATCATTCTGCCAGCGAGGTGCATCAGCGCGTGAGAAATCCGGCGGTCGGGATCGATATGCAGAAAGTAGAGCAGGTTTTGCGCGGATTCTTCGAGGTCGATGTGGAGATGGATGATCTCCGCAAAACCAAAGGCCACGAGCAGCACTAGCAGTCCTTTTGCCGCTTCGAGGATGGCCACGGTCCGCAGGCCCCGGCGATGGCCGTGATCGCTACAGTGGGCGGCGTGCTGGTGTGTGCTGCTCATATTCAAAATTGTGGTCGCGCCCCGCACTCGTACCTTATCAAAAGCCCAGCGTCGTAGAGCGGAATTCCGGGCCAACCCACTTTGAATTGTATGCCGACGAGGGTCCCTTGGATCGTAAGGAAATCACCCTACTGTAGCCTGACATACTCATAATCGACGGGATTGTTGTTGATGCCCCGGTCGGGTGGAGCAATCCAGGCTGCCATCTTTCCCGGCTGGGTGACGCCTTGCATCAAGCTCAGGATGTACGCCCGGTCGCTTTCGCTGGGCAACCAGTTGCTCGCGTGCGCTCCGAATTGTTCGGCGGTGATCGGCTGACCCTCTGGAGTCGTCGGCACGCCCGCCCAGTTTCCAATGCTGCGGCGGAATCGCGTGCTGGGCAGAGTCAAACGGATGCTATGTTCCGCTCTCTCGATAAGCCGGTTCCACCGCTTCAAGCCGATCTCGCAATCCCGCACATAGGAGCTGCGCGTGACCTCGTTCATTGCATTCCGCATGGGGATGTTTTCGCTTTTCGTGCTGCCGGTTCCGTCTGGCAGTTCCACCGGGTAGCTTTGCTCGAGCGCGAGGTGGTCTTCGTATTGCGCTTCGTCCGGACGCCCCTTCAAGCCGTTCGCGAAATACGACGCAGCATTCGACGAGGTTTCTGATCCAAACAGGTCGAGCGACGAACTGAACCAGAAGTTCAGATAACGTTGCACGGTCGGCAGATCGATGGCGCCAGCATTGCGGACCGCCAGCGGGTCGTCGGTGTTCAATTCCTTCATCACTTCCAGCGTGCGCTTCACCACCCGGTTGATGCCGGTGTCGCCGACAAACATGTGGTGCGCCTCTTCCGTCAGCATGAATTGGCAGGTGCGCGCCAGCGGATCGAAGCTCGACTCTGCCAGCGACTTGAGCTGGAACTTGCCATCGCGGTCGGTGAAGTAGGTGAACATGAAAAAGCTGAGCCAGTCGCGAATCGGCTCGTTAAACGTGCCGAGAATGCGCGGCTTGTCGGCGTCGCCGGAGTGGCGCTCCAGCAGCTCTTCCGCTTCCTCGCGGCCATCGCGACCGAAATAGGCATGCAGCAGATACACCATCGCCCACAGATGGCGGCCTTCCTCCACGTTCACTTGAAACAGGTTGCGTAAGTCATAAATCGAAGGCGCGGTGTGCCCGAGCATGCGCTGCTGCTCTACCGAAGCTGGCTCTGTGTCGCCCTGGGTCACGATCAGCCGCCGCAACGTGGCGCGGTATTCTCCAGGAATCTGTTGCCACACTTCCTGCCCATAGCTGTCGCCAAAACCGATCCGCCGGTTGGGATCGCGCTCGTTCAAAAAGATTCCCCAACGATAGTCCGGCATGCGAACGTATCCGTAAGTTGCCCAGCCCTTGGCGTCCACCGACGTCGCGGTGCGCAGGTACACGTCGGCCACCTGGAAATCTTTGGGGCCGAGCTCTTCCCACCACTTCAAGAATTCCGGCTGCCAGTGTTCCAGCGCGCGTTGCAGCGTGCGGTTCGAGCCCAGGTCGACGTTATTAGGAATGCGGTCCTGGTAATTGATGCTCATTAGACTCTCTCCCAGTTGAATCGTGGCTTCGATCCGCTTCCGAACAACTTGAGAGCGCCATGTTCGCCCGTCGAATTCGGCCGAATGAAGACCCAGTTCTGCCACGCCGACAAACGTCCAAACACTTTCGTCTCGGCGGTCTCGGCTCCGGGAAACCTCAGACTCGCTTCCATGCCAGTCAGCGCGTCGGGCGAAAGCGCCGCGCGTTCTTCAATCGCAACACGGACTTCGTCTTCCCAGTCGAGATCATCAGGCGCAAACGTGACCAGGCCGCGATCCAGAGCCTCTTGAGGGCCGAGCGATCTGCTGGCATGGGCATGCAGTTCCGCGAGTTTGGCCTCGTCGCAAGCGAACCGCGTGTCCAGACGGCTGCAGCCGTTTACCGCCGGCAGCAACCCAAAGTTGAATTCATCCAGCGCAATCATCGGCGAATGATCTTCTTCTGGAAGCGCGAGCATGTAGCTGCGGTCGGCAGCCAGCGCGAGTTCGAACAACACCCCTGCGAAGCAGGATCCCGGCTCGATGATCGCGTACATGCTTCGCGACGAAACATCCAGCCGCGCGAGCGTGCGACGCAGCAGCCCGATGGTCTCGCGCACCATCCAGTCGTTGCGGTGCTCCAACATCAACGCGTCAGCGGCCAGAACGGCAACGACACTGCCAGTCGTCTTGATCAGCCATAGCCCCAGTTCAAGTTCGTTCGTCCGCAACATCAGGATGGCGTCATCCAGCTCGCGCGCCATCGCCAGCGGCCACCACTGATCGCCGACGGCATGAATTTCTTCGACCGTATCCGGTTGTGTTCCCTCGGGAGCGCGCACCGTCAGCGTTGCCGTGCGGGCAGTGCGATCAAACGTCACATCGACGTGCTGGTAGTGATAGCCGTCCTCGTCGATGCGGCGTTGCAGCGGATTCAGCCTGATTCCTTTCGCCTCAGAAGGGCGAGATGAGCTCGCTACTAGTTTCTCGGCTCGGGCGCGCACCAGCTCCGCAAATTTCGCCGGAGGCGCGATCTCGTCTACCATCCCCCATTGTTTCGCGCGCTCGCCCTTAGTGCCGTCAGGGTTGGTGCAGAACATGTCAGCCAAGTCGCGGCGCACTTTGCGCTTGTCCACCAGTCGCGTGAGACCGCCAGTCCCGGGCAGAACGCCGAGCAGTGGAACTTCAGGCAGGCTCACCGCGCTGGAGCGATCGTCCACCAGTAGGATCTCGTCGCAGGCCAATGCGAGTTCATAGCCGCCGCCCGCGCATGTCCCGTTGATGGCGGCGAGAAACTTGAGTCCGTCGTTGCGGCTGGAGTCTTCCATTCCGTTGCGCGTCTCGTTGGTGAACTTGCAGAAGTTCACCTTCCAGGCATGCGACGACGTCCCTAGCATGTAGATATTGGCGCCGGCGCAGAACATCCGCTCGCGCGCGCTGGTGAGCACAATGCAAGCGACTTCGGGATGCTCGAAGCGAATCCGCTGCAGGATGTCGTGCAGCTCGATATCCACGCCCAGGTCGTAGGAGTTGAGCTTGAGCTTATAGCCCGGCCGCAGTCCGCCGTCTTCGTCGACATTCATCGCCAGCGTGGCCACACGTCCGTCGATGGTCAGACGCCAGTGGCGATACTCGCCAGCCGCCACGTCGAACGTGACGCTCTCCGAATCGTTTGTTTTGAGCATGTGGTACGAACTCTCCTCAAGAAGGGCGGTGATGACCGCCTGAACGGCATCATTCAGACTACCGGCACGCACCTCGGTTAGATGCATTATAGTGCATAACAAATCTTACGGGCGACGATCCTCATCTCGCGGTTACGCCGCCCAGGCAGACCTCCGCCAGCAGACGGACACTCTGCGAAATCGAGTGGGCGCTGGTGTCGACCACGAAGTCGGCCTTGCTATACAGCGGTTCGCGCGCCTCAAGAATGTGTTGCAGGTCCTCCATCGACTCACGGCTGCCGGCCATTGGACGCAAGTCACCCTGGGCCAGCACGCGCTGCATGTGGTCCTTCGGAGACGCTTTGAGCCACACGGTATAACACGCGACGAGCAATCGCTCGAACGTGGCCGGTTCCGAGACCAGGCCACCGCCGGTAGCAAGCACAAATCGCGAGTTATGTTCGATAAGGTCGTCGAGACAGCGGCGCTCCAATCGCCGGAAGCCGGCCTGCCCGTACAATTCAAAGATCACTCCGAGCGGAACCCCTGCCTCCTGTTCGATCAGGCGATCCAGCTCAAAAAAAGGGATGTCGAGGCGCGCCGCTAATTTCGCGCCCAGCGTTGACTTGCCTGCGCCTCTGAGTCCGATCAGCGCGATGCGGTCGAAACGTGCGGCTTGGTCCACTCCGCCAAAATGCTGGATCAGCAATCTCCGGGCCCGCAGCAACTCGTCGGTGGGTAAACGGCGCAGAAATTCGGTCGTGTGCACCAGATCAACCGGAGGTTCGGGGCCTTCGAGTAGCAACGTCTCCAATCGCATGTCCAACGCACGCCCGATGTCGCGCAATCGCAGGACAGACACGTTGCCTTGCCCGCCCTCAAGTTGCGCCAGGTAGCGTTCAGAAACGCCCGAATCCCTCGCCAGGAGCTTGCGGGTCATTCCCCGGTTCGCGCGAGCTTCTCGCACCCGTTCGCCGAGAGCCTTCAGGAATCGTGAGTCCGTCGAAGGACCAGGGATTCCGATTCGCGACGAGGGTTGCGTTCCATTGGAGGTGAGAGTTCGTTGCATTTGTTTAGCTCATCAAGATGAGCGTGATATGCATTATACTTCCGATTCGCCGCGTATAATACGACGAACCGAAGGCGGCCCGCGATGGACCGTACTCTCGAACATCACTTCAGGGCGGGAAACTGCGACTTGATGCTGAACCTCACAATTCTGGTGGGCACCATGACTGGCACGGCCGAAATGGTCGCGCAGGAGGTGCAGACCGCTCTGGAGGCGGCCGGGCATGTCGTTACGATCCGCATGATGGATGACCTCGACGCCAGCGTTTTCGGTTCCGGCGGAGCCTTCTTGATTTGCACCTCGACCTACGGCCAGGGAGACGTGCCCGACAACGCGCAGGAGTTTTTTGCCAGCCTGGAGCGCGAGCGTCCTAATCTTTCTGCTGTGACCTACGGGCTGATTGCGCTAGGCGACCGCACCTATAAAGACACATTCTGCGAAGGCGGGACACGCTTCGACAACCTGCTCACGGAACTCGGCGCTAAGCGCGTGGGTGAGATCCTGAAACACGACGCCAGCTCAGGCACGCTGCCGGAAGAAGTGGCGGCGCAATGGATCGTGCCGTGGGCTGAGCTGGCGATAGCCGTGTCCAGTGACGTGCTCGCCGGAAAGACAACCGATGCAACCAGCGAATAGGCCTGCCACTGCGTTGGCGGAACTGCGGCAACAATTCGACGAAGTTTTCGTTGACGGCAAACGCCTGGAGACGCTTTGGATCGAGCCGCCCGACGCGTCGGTTGAAACCGTCGTGATGTTGCATGAGGGGCTGGGATCCATCGCGCTATGGAAGGATTTCGCGCAACGGTCGGCGGCACGCACCGGCTGCCGTGTCCTGGCTTACTCGCGCTACGGACACGGGAATTCCGACAAGCTCATGGAGAAGCGGCCTGTTGAGTTTATGCACCACGAGGGCGAGGTGGTGCTGCCACAACTGCTCGACAAGTTGGAGATCGAGCGGCCGATCTTGATGGGCCACAGCGATGGAGGCTCGATCGCGCTGATCTTTGCTGGGCGCTATCCCGCAAGGCCGCGAGCGTTGATTCTCGAGGCGCCGCACGTGTTCGTCGAAGACCTCAGCGTGGCCAGCATCGCAGCCGCCAAAGTCGCGTACGAGACGACCGACTTTCGCGAAAAGCTGGCGCGGTATCACGCGCACGTGGACGAAACATTTTGGGGATGGAATGACATCTGGCTCGATCCGCGCTTTCGCTCGTGGAACATCGAGTCGTATCTGGAATCGATCCGCTGCCCGGTCCTGTGCATTCAGGGCGAGCAGGATGAATACGGCACGCGCGCTCAGATCGACGCGGTTCAGGCGCGGGTTCCGTGCACAGAGATCTTAATGCTGCCGGCGTGTAAACATTCGCCGCATCGCGATCAACGGGAGGCGACGCTGGCGAAGACGGCGGATTTCGTGAATCGCGTGACGCGCCAGGACTTTCGCTCCACGAAAATCAAAAGGCAACCAAGGATTTGCGCGGATGACACGGATCGGAAACTACGAAATCACAAATCAAGGGCTGAAAGCTGACGGCTGAGAGCTAACAAACAAGAGCTACGGGCCAAGAGCGAATAGCGAAAGGCGGCCATCATGGCGGAATGGGTTCACACGTTTAAAGGCGCGGTACTGGCCTCGGAATACGATTTCACCAGCCACATGAACTCGCAGATGTACGTGTCGCGCTTCGACCAGGCGACGTGGTTCCTGCTGCGCGCCATCGGAGTCACGCCGGTGTCGATCAAGCAGCAGAACCTGCGTATCGCCATCGTGCGGCAGAACTACCAGTTCCTCGAAGAGCTGCGCGGCGGAGAACTGGTCGAGATCAAGAGCGGCTTCCTCGCGGTTGGCGAAAAGTACTTTCGTTTCCTGCACCAGATGTTCGACGCCGAGAGCAATCGCATGGTCGCCACCTGCGACAGTGTTGCTGTACGCGCCAGCCTCGAAACAGGCAAAAGTGTACCGCTCACGCCAGAGCTTCAGGACAGAGCCAAGGCGTACCTGGTGACTGCTAACGTGCCGTTGGACGAAACGGTCGGGTAGTTGAGGAACTTGTCCGCCAGTAATTCCTGTTATGTAATTTCTGTTATTGACCACGCCACGCCCTATTCCGCATAATCGTGCCGTGGGTGTTGGAGTTCACCCTTAACCGCCCCGTCTCGGGGAAGATGACTCCTACCAGGGTTCGCTTTGGGGGAGTCTCGCCTGCCGTAACCCTCATTCGCTCCCGACAACTTATCAGTTCGCAGACGGTTGCTGAAGTGAGCAACTCGCAGACGCGTTTTCGCGAGCGAAAACTGCGAACGGACAGGAATGACAGGGCGTGAACAAGTATCTTCTGGTTGGCATGGGCGGTTTCGCAGGCGCGGTCGCGCGCTATGGCGTGGGAACGTTTGTTACGCAGCGCATGGGGCTGCGCTTTCCCTATGGCACGTTTTTCATCAATGTGAGCGGGTGCTTTCTGATCGGATTCTTCATGCACCTGCTAGCCGAGCGCGGTGTACTTGATCTGCACTGGCTCTACATCGTCGTGATCGGCTTCATCGGCGCGTACACCACATTTTCCACGTTCGAGTACGAAACCGTGCGCGCTCTCCAGGACGGCCAGATCGGCATTGGCCTGCTCTACGTCGGGTCGAGCGTGCTGGTGGGATTCTTCATGGTGTGGCTGGGAGCGCTGGCGGCCGAACTGGTGCCGTGACCGACCAGCAATAAGTTTGTGAGTTCTGGAACGACGTTGCCGTTGCTCCAGACTTGGTTCGCGCGGCGCTTCGCGCAGATTCGTGCCATCGACGCCGGAGCTGCCCACCTCAGTGTTTGCGCGGGTCAAATTCATGGCTCCGCACTTCTAAACATTCTTCATGTGACTGCGGTCACGTGCTCCTGTGCGCGCTGTCCTATGACCGTTCGCCGCACAAATAGGAATGTGGAGTGGCATGGTTCTCCAGCTGGGCTGCAACCATGCGTCAGACGGTCCTGAAGTCATTCCTACATTTTGAGTCGGGAGAAACGCGGATGGTCGCGATCGCGGATCAGCAAGAAGCGCTCACCATCGGGGAACAACTGAGGAAGGCCGGCATCCCCCGCCGGGATTTCCTGGAGTTCTGCACCAAACTCATGATCGCCGCGCCCATCGGTCTGGCGATCACCAAGCAGGCATGGGCCGGTGAAGTGGCAGCCGAACTGGAGAAAGTACGCCGCCCGTCCGTCGTGTGGCTGGAATTTCAAGACTGCACCGGTTGCACAGAGACCCTGCTGCGCACTTCGCGGCCGAGCGTCGACGAGCTCATCTTCAATGTGATTTCGCTCGACTACCACGAGACTCTCATGCCGGGTGCGGGCAAGCAGGCCGAGAAGGCCCTGCGCGACGCTACAGAAGGCAAAGAGGGCAAGTATTTTGTCGTCTGTGAAGGCTCGATCCCGACCAAAGACAATGGCAACTACCTGAAGATCGCGGGCCGCACAGGCATCGACGTTTTGCAGGACATCGGCGGCAAGGCTGCCGCCATCATCGCCATGGGATCGTGCGCGTCGTGGGGCGGAATTCCATCGGCGGGAGACAATCCCACCGGCGCCGTCGGCGTGTCCGAACTGGTGCGAGGCGTGCCGATTGTGAACCTGCCAGGATGCCCTCCCAATCCGTACACGCTGATTGGCACCATATTGGAAATCATGCGCACCGGTGCGCCACCGCAACTGGACGCGGAACTGCGTCCCAAGTTCGCTTACGACCGCGTGATCCATGAGCAGTGCCCGCGACGGGCGCACTTCGACTCAGGACGCTTCGCACAAGTGTTCGGCGACGAAGGCCACCGCCAGGGATGGTGCCTGTACAAGCTGGGCTGCAAAGGGCCCGATACTCACGCCTCTTGCTCCGTCCGCCAGTTCAACGAAGTGCCCGATGTCTGGCCGATCGGTATTGGCGCGCCCTGCGTAGGCTGCACCGAAAAGAGCGTCGCGTTCAAGGTGCCGATTTTCGACCGCGCGTCGGTTTATAACTACGCGCCACCGAGCACCTACCCCGCTATCTCCACTTCCCAGGGCCGGCCGGCCAGCATCGCGTCAGGTGTTGCCGGACTGTTCGTAGGCGCCGGCATCGGCGCGGCGTGGACAGCGGCGCAGCGCTTCAAGAGCAGTCAGGAAGCGGTCGAGGAGAATCCGCCGACGGCACCCAAGGAAATGCGTCCGGTGCCCGACGAGAAGTTGGCGCGCAAGTCCAGCGACAAGCCCGGCGATGAGGACAACGGAGCGGGAGCGTGACATGTCACTGAGCCGTCGCGATCTGCTCAAGCTCGGCGTGGTAGGAGGAGCGTCTTGCGCTCTTTCGGTGGACGCAGTGGCGGCAGAGCATCGTCCGGTTGCTCCCCCCAATGCCGTCGGCATGCTCTACGACTCGACGCGCTGCATCGGATGCAAGTCCTGTGTCGTGGCCTGCGCGCAAGCCAACGAACTGGAGCCCGACACAACGCTGGATTCGATCCACCAGGCGCCCAACGACCTCAACGCTCATACCAAGAACATCATCAAGCTGTACAAGGGCACTGGGGCGGAATCGTCGGAATACGCCTTCGTGAAGCGCCAGTGCATGCACTGCCTAGATCCGTTCTGCGTGGCGGCGTGTCCGTTTCATGCGTTGGAGAAGAACAAGCAGACGGGCGTCGTCTCCTGGACGCCGGACAAATGTATCGGTTGCCGCTACTGCCAGATCGCCTGTCCGTATGAGATCCCGAAGTTCGAGTGGGACGCATTCAATGCGCGCGTGGTGAAGTGCGAGTTCTGCGGGCCGCGGCTGGCCAAGAACCAGGAGCCGGCGTGCACATTTGTGTGTCCGACGCATGCGGTGATCTTTGGACGCCGCGACGTGCTGATGAACGAAGCCCACAAACGCATTACATCCAGTCCCGGCAAGTATTACCAGAACCGGGTGTACGGCGAGAAGGAAGCCGGCGGAACGCAGGTCTTGTACCTGTCACACGTGGACTTCAGCAAGCTGGGGCTGCCATCACTGCCGGCTGACGAGCATCCCGGACGATGGATGCGGTGGTCTGAGATGGCGCAGAAGTGGTTTCTGCTGCCCATCGCGATTTACGCCGGAATCGTGGCGAAGCTGAAGGAAAACTTCCGCGAGCACGAAGTGGAAACCAACGAAGAACACAAGAAAACTGGATTGATACCGCAGATATGAGCATCGCAACCCAATCTCAAAGCGATCTGACCGTTGTCCGGTGGCAACGAGGCGTACCGGTCTTCGGGGTTCCCGTGCGCACCAAGAATTTCTATTTCTTGTTGGCGCTGACGTTGCTCGGGTTTGCGCTGGTGATCTACCGCCAGGTCGCGGGACTGGGCGCGGCCACCGGACTGAGCGACGGTTTCCCGTGGGGCATCTGGAAAACGTTTAACGTGATGTCGCTGACGGCGCTTGGCTCCGGCAGTTTCCCCATTGGCATCGCTGCATGGCTGTTTCACAAGCGCCGTCTGCACGCCGTGATGCGCACCACGCTGCTGATCAGCTTCCTCGTCTACCTGACGGGACTGCTGGCCATCGCGGTGGACGTGGGCCGCCCGTGGAACGTGTACAACTTCTTCTCCATCTTCCGCTGGAACACCATGTCTCCGATGTGGGAAGTGCTGTGGTGCATGCCGCTGTACTGCATGTTCCCGTTGTTCCTGGAGAACACGCCGCCGGTACTGGAGCAGGCCTATTACTTCTTCCCCCCGATCCGCGGCCTGGTGGTTTGGGTCGTGCCGATCGTCCGCATGACGTATCCGTACGTGGTGGCGCTGGCCTATGTGCTGCCCATGATGCACCAGTCAGCCCTGGGTGGGCTGATGCTGATGGCCGGGACGCAAGTACAGGCGCTGTGGCAGACGCCATTGCTCCCGCTGTTGTACATGTGGGCGGCGGCGTTCATTGGAGTGGCCACCACCATCGGTGCCATGATGCTGTGCTGCCTGGCGTGGAAGCGTCCGCTCGATCAGTCGATCCTCGACGAGCTGGTGGATCTGATGGTGAAGCTGATCGTCTGGTGGGCGATCGTTCGCATGGCCGACCTCGTCATCCGCGCTGTGTTCCTTGGGCAGTTCATGAAGATGCTGACGCCGTGGTATCTGCCGCTGTTGTTCCTGGCGGAGATGGGGTTGATCGTGCTACCGGCGCTGCGGCTGCGGCGGAAAGAAGTGCGGGAAAACCAGTATCAGCTCTTTTTGAATTGTTTCTTCATTGCGTTGGGCGGCTTGGGCTACCGCTTCGATCCCACAACGTTCGCCTACCGGCATTGGAGCCGTACGCATTACACGCCGGCAGTCATCGAGATTCTGATTTCCCTTGGGTTCATTTGTTTCTGCATCATCGCGTTCACGTGGGCGGTCAAGCGTTTGCCGATCCTCCCGGCGCCGGTGGAGCAGTGGTACGAGTCGGAAAATTACTACAAGAAAATCTATCCCTACATACAGTTGAGTGGCTATGGCGACAAGGATCAACATCGACCCAGTTACGCGGATTGAAGGTCACCTCCGAGTTGACGTGGAGGTGGACGGGGGCAATGTCTCGAAAGCATGGGCGAGCTGCACCATGTGGCGCGGCATCGAGAACATCTTGCTCGGGCGCGACCCGCGCGAAGCCTGGCTGTTTACCCAGCGCTTTTGCGGAGTCTGCACAACGGTTCACGCCATGGCGAGCGTGCGCGCCGTGGAAGACGCGTTGAAGCTGCAGATTCCGCCCAACGCGCAGTTCATCCGCAACCTCATCCTGATCAACCACGCGCTGCACGATCACATCGTGCACTTCTACCAGCTCTCCGCGCTGGATTGGGTCGACATCATGACCATTCCCGGCGCCGACCCTGCGAAGGCCGCTTCCCTGGCGCAGAGCCTGTCGAACTGGACCGGCAACTCTTCCAAAGAGATGCAGGTGGCGCAGGACAAGATCAAGGGCTTTGCGGCCAGCGGTCAGTTGGGCATGTTCGCCACCGGCTACTGGGGACACCCGGCGATGAAGCTGCCGCCCGACGTGAACCTGATCGCGTTCACTCACTACCTGCAGGCGCTGGAGTACCAACGCAAGGCACTGCAGGTGGTCGGCATCTTGGGCGGCAAGACTCCGCATATCCAGAACCTCGCTGTCGGCGGAGTACAGAACGCCATCAACCTCGACAGCATGGCGACCATGAACATGGATCGCCTGTACATGATGAAGTACCTGCAGGACGCGGTCATCCCGTTCGTGCAAGAGTGCTATTTCAACGATGCTTGCACCATCGCCGCGCTTTATCCCGAATGGATGACCTACGGCAAGGGCGTCAATAACTACATGGCGGTACCTGACCTGCCGCTCAATGCGCAAGCGTCGGCGTTTGATCTGCCGGGCGGCATGATCCTGAACGGCAACCTCGGCTCGGCGTCGCAGTTCTACACCGCGGCAGATGGCGAATTTCGCGAGGCCGTCGCCGAAGACCTGACGCATGCCTGGTACAAGGGCAAAGAAGCGCAGCGTCCGTGGCAGGGCGAGACGATTCCTGACTACACCGACTTCCAGGAAGACGGGAAGTACACCTGGGTGAAGGCTCCGCGTTACGACCAGAAACCCATGCAAGTGGGGCCCCTGTCGCAGGTGCTGGTGGGTTATGCGCAAGGGCATCCCTTAACTAAGAAGTGGACCGACTTGGCGCTGGCGAAGATATCAGCGATCAGCAAACGGCATGTCACGGTCAACGACCTGCAATCGACCATGGGACGCCACGTGGCCCGCGCCATTCGTTGCGCGATGTTGTCGGAGCTGGCGACCAAACACTGGGAATACCTGGTGACGAACATCAGCCACGGCGACACTGCGACCTACAATCCGCCGAATTTCCCCGATGGCGAAATTGAAGGTGTGGGCACGCACGAAGCCCCGCGCGGCACCCTGTCGCACTGGGTGGTGGTCAAGAACGGGCGGATCGCCAACTACCAGGCGGTCGTGCCAACCACGTGGAACGCCAGCCCGCGTGACAGCAAGGGACAGCCGGGCCCATACGAAGCATCGTTACTCGGTAATCCGATCGCCGATCCCGAGAAACCGCTGGAAGTGTTGCGCACCGTACACTCTTTCGATCCTTGCATGGCTTGCGCGTGTCACACCTTCGATCCTGACGGCAAGCCGATCGCGCAGGTGAAAGTGCTGTGAGGCAGTACGGCAAAAGCGTTTGCGTCAGGGCACGACTTCAATCGTGCCGACAGACCGCTTTTTTTGATCGTCCGTGCGGAGTTCAGTCCGCGCGCGGGACACTGAAACCATGATTCCGCGCATCCTCATTGCCGGGGTTGGGAACCTGTTGCTGCAGGACGACGGGCTTGGTCCCCAAGCCATCACCCGCCTGCAGGCCGAGTATCAATTCGGTGACGAGGCGGAACTGCTCGACATCGGCACTCCTACCCTGGATTTTGTGGACTATCTACGCGGCCGCGAGGTGCTGGTCCTCATCGACGCGCTGTCGGGCGGAGGCGAGCCGGGCGAAATTCTGACCTTCGATAAGGTGCAACTGAAGGAATTCCTGCCTAACATGCGCCTCAGCGCCCACCAGCCTTGTTTGACTGAAACGCTGCACGCAGCGGACATGGCAGGCATCGACCTGAAAGAGATCCTGCTGCTCGGGGTCGTCGGCCACAGCTTCGACGTGGGCACCGATCTAGGCCCCTACGTATCGCGCGCTCTGCCGGAAGTGCTGCAGTTGGTTGTGGAGATTGTGCGGCGGCATGGTGTAGCGGTCGAGAAGCGGGCAATCGTCCAGACGACGCGCGCGTGGTGGGAAGCGGAGCAGCCCGTCAGATCGTAGTCCCGGCAAAGTTCTGCATCGCAGCGAACGATCCGGCGCAGCCTTTCCAGCTTGAGTTAAGATGAAGCCATGGCTGCTGAAGAGCATGAGAAGCCCACTCCCAACGCCGCGGAGAATATCGCCGAGGCGCACCGCCGCTTGACGTCTCTCCGCAAGGAATTAGACAAGCACCCCGACCTGGAAGCCGCGATCGAACGGTTGGAGCAGGCGCTGGCTGTCCTTACGACTAAGACCGGCGGAATGCTGTAATCAGCTGAAGAGCAATTCTTTCGCGCGCTGCGATGCTTTCACCACCGCCTTGATCAGCGTTACGCGCAGGCCGCCCTCTTCCAGTTCGAGAATTCCATCCACCGTGCATCCAGCGGGAGTGGCCACAGCATCCTTCAGCAACGCCGGGTGATCGCCCGTCTCCAGCATCATCTTGGCGGCGCCCAGCACCGTCTGACCCGCGAGTTTCATGGCAATGTCGCGTGGCAGCCCGACCTTCACGCCGCCTTCCGCCAGCGATTCCAACACCATAAAAATGTACGCGGGCCCGCTGGCGGAGAGCCCCGTGACCGCGTCCATGTGCTTCTCGTCGACGCGGATGGTTTCCCCGACGGTGTCGAACAACCGGTGCACGATCTCAAGGTCAGATGGCTTCACTGCCGTGCCGCAACAGAACGCAGTCATACCAGCTCCCACGCGCGAGGGCGTGTTTGGCATAGCGCGAACCACCGGGATCTTCGCCGGAATTCGTTGCTCAATGTAAGACGTGGGCACCGAAGCCGCGATCGAAATAATAAGCTGGTGCTCTCGCAGTTCAGGACCAATCTCGACCACTACCTCGCCCAGCACCTGCGGCTTGATGCACAGGAGGATGATGTCAGCACCCTCCACCGCCGCCCGATTGTCGGTCGTGACCTGCACGCCGAATTTGGAAGCCAGTGTGTCCACGCGCTCGCTGTGATTCACGGTAGCGACAATATTTTCGGGCTTGGCGACGTTCTGGCTGCAAAAAGCCTGCAGCAGGATGCTGCCCATTTTTCCCAGTCCCAGAATGGCCAGGCGCGGTGGCTGCGTTGATGAGGGCACGGTTCGCTTCCCGTCGAAAAGAATTCCGGTTGTCCGGTGTGGGTTCGATTGTAAATTGACCGGCAAGGAACGAGAAACGCAACCCCGCTGCAACGATCCGCCTGCCGTGCATAATATTCGGAATGAGACTTCGTTTCACCGCCGCTTGCATGTCAATCGCACTGGTTGTTTTCTCTCTGACGGCGCTCAATGTCGCGGCGCAGCAACTCCCCCGCCTGCAGGAAGAGAACCTCGCCGGGCACCAAGTTGTGCTACCCGACGGGGCCGCGGGCAAGGTGGCGATACTGGTGTTCGGGTTCACCAAGGCTTCGCAAAACACCACGGGAGCTTGGATGAAGCGCCTCCAGCCTGACTACGGCAAGTCCGCCGAAGTCGTGCTGTACCAGTTGCCGGTGCTCGAGGACGCCCCGCGAATTCTCCACGGCATGATCGTCTCGGGGATGAAGAAAGGTGTGC
Source organism: uncultured Acidobacteriaceae bacterium (assembly GCA_963722405.1). Lineage (GTDB taxonomy): Bacteria > Acidobacteriota > Terriglobia > Terriglobales > Acidobacteriaceae > DASRAA01. The sequence goes on along the minus strand of CAVRMO010000014.1, from coordinate 296,729 downwards.
CGGAAGGTGAACGCGCCAATTTCATTCCCGTGATGCACAACGAGGCCGAGCTCAAGAAGCTCGTCAACTATAAAGAAGCCGACGACGCTTACGTGGTAGTGCTCGATCGTGACGGGAAAGTCGCGTATCAGGCCCACGGCGGCACCGACGCTTCCGGTTATGGGGAATTGCACGCGAAGGTGCAAGGCCTGCTGAAGTGACACTACTGAATCGCGCGCGCGTATGCCACCAATAGGCGAGTTACTCCTGCCAGCCCCTGCGGTATAATCGGCGCTTTCATCCCAATTCGCACGCAGTTCGTCCCGGAGGATTCGCCGTTGATCCGCCAAATGGCTGTTGCCGCTCTGACCCTTGCGCTGCTGCAACCCGGCAACGCCGCCACCTCTCCCGCTACCCTTGACGGCTACTCGCCCGCGCACTCCACCGCCGAGCGCGACTGGGAGACCAAGTTCCGCAGCATTCCCGATCCCAAAACGCTGCGCGACACCATGCAGCGCCTCAGTGCGCGGCCGCACCACGTCGGCTCGCCTTATGATAAAGATAACGCCGAGTGGATGCTGTCCCGGTTCAAGGAATTCGGCTTCGAAGCGCAGATTGAAACCTTCTACGTGTTGTTCCCCACTCCCAAGGAGCGCGTGGTCGAAATGCTGGAGCCGACACACTTCGTCGCCAAGCTGCAGGAGCCGGCGCTTGACATCGATCCCACCTCGCAGCAGACGGCTGAGCAGCTTCCCACGTACAACGCTTACTCGAAAGACGGCGACGTCACCGGTCCGCTGGTGTATGTGAACTACGGCATCCGCGAAGACTACGAGCAACTCGAGCGCATGGGCGTTTCGGTGAAGGGAGCGATCGTGATCGCACGCTACGGTGGCGCGTGGCGCGGCATCAAGCCCAAAGTCGCGGCCGAGCATGGCGCAATCGGTTGTCTCATCTACTCCGATCCCAAGGATGACGGCTACTTTGAAGGCCAGTATTTCCCCGGCGGCCCCTTCCGTCCGTCCCAAGGCGTTCAGCGCGGCAGCGTGATGGACACGGATTATCCTGGCGATCCGCTGACACCCGGCGTCGGCGCGACCAAGGACGCGAAGCGTCTAGCGATCACCGAGGCCAAGACCATCACTACCATTCCAGTACTGCCCATTTCTTATGGCGATGCGCAGCCTCTGCTGGCGGAGCTCACCGGACAGGTTGTGCCCGAGAGCTGGCGCGGCGCGCTGCCTCTCACCTATCACGTGGGGCCCGGGCCGGCGAAGGTTCATCTCGTTGTCAAGTCGAACTGGGACATCAAGCCGATCTACGATGTCATTGCAAAAATTCCCGGCAACGAAGTTCCCGAGCAGTGGGTCATTCGCGGCAACCATCATGATGCGTGGGTGAATGGCGCGGAAGATCCGGTGTCAGGCATGTCGGCGGTGCTGGAAGAAGCCCGCTCGCTCGGCGAGTTGCTGAAGCAAGGGTGGAAGCCGAAGCGCACCATTATTTATTGCGCGTGGGACGGCGAGGAACCCGGATTGCTCGGTTCGACCGAGTGGGTTGAGGAGCATGGCGCGGAACTGAACCAGCACGCCGTCGTGTACATCAATTCTGACTCCAACTCGCGTGGCTTTCTGTTTGCCTCCGGATCGCACACGCTGGAACACATGGTGAACTCGGTGGCGCGCGACGTACAGGACCCGGAGACGAAATTGTCGGTGCAGCGGCGCGCGCAGTTACGGCGCATCGGGCGGGCGCAGAAGCCCGATGATCGCGAAGAAGCCCGCGGAACCGACTTGCGCATCGGCGCGCTGGGCGACGGCTCTGACTACGCGCCGTTCCTCGATCACGCGGGAGTGGCCGCGCTCAACATCGGATTCGGCGGCGAGTCCGACGGCGGCATCTATCACTCCATCTACGACGATTTCTACTGGTACACCCACTTCGGCGATACCGAGTTCGTGTACGAGCGCGCGCTATCGCAGTTGGGTGGCAGCATGGTCATGCGCATGGCCGACGCCGATCTGCTGCCCTTCGACCCCTCGGCATCGGCCGACACAGTCAGACGGTATGTGGGTGAGTTAAAGACAGAGCTCAAAGAAAAGCAGGACAAGGCGAAAGAGCGCAATCGCGAAATCGAGGAAGGCGTGTACACGGCGAGCGCTGATCCGCAGAAAAAATATGTCGCGCCTGCTAAGGAGCAGGTTCCTCCTTATCTCAATTTCGCGCCACTGGAGAACGGTGTGGAAGCTTATTTGCTAGCCGCGAAGCGCTATAAGACAGCCTACGGCAAGCTGGCCGAGCACGATCCCACAGTGTGGGACTCGCCTGGGTTGAAGGCGATCAACTTGCAGCTCATCCAGACCGAGCGCACCTTCATGACAACCGAGGGGCTGAAAGAGCGTCCCTGGTTCAAGCACCAGATCTACGCGCCGGGCGCCTACACAGGTTATGGAGTGAAGACCATTCCGGCCGTCCGCGAAATGATGGAAGAAGATAAGTGGGCCGACGCTGACTCTGGCTCTACGATCGCGGGAGCAGTGCTGCTGAAGCAAGCTGCACTGGTCAATTCAATCGCCGCGGAGCTGGAAAAAGTGGTGGGAAATGCGCCTCCAGCGACGCAGACCGCGCGGAAACATAAGAGAGCGGAAGAGGGGCAGGTTAGCGGGCGGTAAGGCGAGACTGGTCGAGGAATGCAGTGGGGTCGATTGAGCAACTGAGTCAGTCCCTTCGGGGCACGCGCAAAGGCACACGAACACATCTCTCCCAAACCATTGAAAACAAATGACGTGTGAGCAGCATTTTTCGCATGATGTTGCAGATTCGCCGCAGCAAGTTGCTGAAATGAGAACAATCGGCCACTACATCGGAGGTAAGTACTCTACCGGTCGAAGCCTATCCACCCGGTAAAGATCTCGACCGCGAAGTCGGCAGCCATGGCCGCCACCTTCGGACCCGGGTCGCCGTGGACTTCCATGCGGGTCGGGAGAGCCACCTGCTGGAGTTGGAAGATATGCTGGTGTACGGCGCGGCCCTCGATAAAGTGCGCCGTGATGGCAGCCTGGTCGGCATAGCCTTCGATGAGGCGGCAACGCTTGCGGTCGGCGCTCAGCACAAAGTGGAAGGCCAGGGTGCCGGGTTCCTGCTCGATTTCCGCGACCATCTGTTTCGCGATGGCCTCGAGCTCGTCGAGCTTGCCATCGTAAATGTCGAAGTCAACCACTATGCGAATACGGGCGGTGCTCATGGATGGCTCCTTGCAACCTGCCGAGTTCCCCGGCCCGGCTCGGAGAACCCGCGAACAGGGCAGGCTCGCAGAATAAATCTCACAATGTGGGACTCAACCGGCTACTGCTTGTCGTAAACGTACTTGGCATGGGTCTTCTTGGTTTTCTTACCGTCTTCTGCGAAATAAGTGATTTCGAGAGTGCGGCTCTTGCCATCCTTGGCAAGTTCGACTTTGCCATTGCTGACCGTCTTGTCGCCCTTCATGTTGGCAAGCAGCAGGAGACGGTCATTCTTGATTTTGTAGGCGCGGAAGTCCACGTTGGGATCACCGGTCACGGGATACGGTTTCTTGTCGAACTGACCGGTCCACTCGGTATGCGACGGTTGGCCCGCTGCGTTCACGCCATCGGTGGTGACCTTGATGTCGTTGCCCGAGGCGGAGTACACGACGGTCGTGTTCTTGCCCACGCCAGCAGGGATCGTGGACTTGGCTTCGTTGAGCTTCCAAGTGCCCATGTTGGGGTTCTGGGCGAAGCCGACACCTAGAGCGAGGAGTCCTAGTACAAACGTAACTACGATGGACCTGATTTTCATGGAGTCTCCATTGGACTTGAGCAGCAGGGCGTCAGTGTATGTGGAGACCCGGCCGCAGGCAAGGAGAATTACTCGATGACCGTTCTTGCTCGATCGCTTACTCGCCCGTAAGCGCCTGGTATTGCGCCTTGGTCAGCGGAACGACGGAGAGCCGCCCGATGCGCACCAGGGGCGAATCCGCGAACAGCTTGTTCGCTTTGATCTCGGCCAGCGAGACTGGCCGGGGGAGAGGCTTTCCGGCCTTGATCTTTATCAGCGGCTTTTTGGGATCGGCCGTATCGACCGAGGCGACTGACGCAGTTCCCACGGCGCTCTTGTGATCTCCAGTCTCATAGATGATCAGAAATGTTCCGGGTTCCATCTCGCGCAGGTTTCTGACCGCAACAGGGTTGGTTACGCCGTCCCAGATTGTTGTTTTGTCGCGTTGCAGATCGGCGAACGAGTACTCCGAGGGCTCAGTCTTGAGCAGATAGTAGTCGAGGTCCATACGATATTCCTTCCGGGGTATGGTCGCACGAAGCGGGGCGCGGAGCCAAGTAGTGCGCGTAGAACTATACCCAGGTTAGCGCCGAGAGCGGCGCGAACCTGGAGCACTCCCACAGCGTGGGAGATAAGGTTAGGTTGTTCCCAGACGCCGAAGCACGGATTCGCGGAAGCCGCGACTAAGCGTGAGTTTGGTGCCATCGCGCAGGAGGATCGAGTAGTCGCCATACAACGATGGCTTCAGGGTCTTGATGCGATCCACATTCACCAGCGTTGAGCGATGCACGCGTAGAAACTGGCGTGCTCCCAGGCGATTTTCCAGCGCGGTAATGGTTTCGCGCAGGATGTGAGTCACGCTGCCGACATGCAGGCAGGCGTAGTTCCCCGCCGACTCGACCCAGTCGATTTCGTTGGGCTTCAGACAGACGATTTCCCCATCGGCCTTCACCACGATGCGATCGGGGGCCTGCTGACGCGCGTCGAGGCCACCCAACATGGCCAGCACGCGCTTCTGAAACATGGCCTCCGACGGGTGCAATAACTGCTTGCGAACGTGGCCGAGGGCCTCTCCCAAACGCTGCTTGTTGACCGGTTTCAACAGGTAGTCGAGGGCGTGCACTTCGAAGGCGCGCATGGCGTAGCGATCGTAAGCGGTCACAAAGATGGTCAGCGGCAGATTGCCCTGCTTCTGTAGTTCCTCGACCACGCCGAAGCCGTCGACTTCCGGCATCTGCACGTCGAGAAAGACGAGGTCCGGCTGCTCGCGCTGGATCAGCGCAATCGCGGAGTTGCCGTCGCCGCATTCGGCGACAACCTCGAGGTCCGCCTCTTCTTCCAGCAGGCTGCGCAGACGCTCGCGGGCGAGCGCTTCATCGTCGCTAAGCAACACTCGAATGGACATGGGTGTCAGTGACCTCCTCGTTGCTGGTGCGATAGGGAACGCGGATCTTCACGATGCATCCGCCGCCAGGCGCATCTTCGAGCACCATGGCATGATCTTCGTTATAGAGCTGCTGAAGCCGGCCGCGAGTATTGCGGAGACCGACGCCTTCGCGAGGTGCAGATCCGCGACTGCGGGCAAAGCCCACTCCGTTGTCACGGATCTCCATCCAAACGTCGTCGTGATCGCGCCACGCGGAAATGCGAATCAGTCCTGGAGCGCGGCGCGGACCGATACCGTGGCGGATGGCGTTCTCCACCAGCGGCTGCAAAATCAGGTTGGGCACGAGCGTGTCCACGGTGCCGGAGTCGATGGCGGTTTCCACCTGCAAGCGGTCGCGGAAGCGCGTCTGCTGAATGTCGATGTACTTCTGCAGGAACATCAGCTCCTGCTGCAGAGGTACTTCCTGTACGCCCACTCCATCGAGCGACATACGGAGCAGGTCGGCGAGTTGCAGCGTCATGCGCTCTGCGGCTTCTCCGTCGTAGCGCGCAAGCGCCGCTATGGAGTTGAGTGTGTTGAAGAGAAAGTGTGGTTCGAGTTGAATCTTGAGCACTTCAAGCTGGGCGCGAGCAAGCTGGGCCTCGAGCTGTGAGGAAAGCAATTCGCGTTCCTGATATTTCCCGTAGTACGCGATTGCCTGTGTGATCAGCAGTATGTACCAGTAGCGTTGGATATCAATAAAGGTGCGCGACAACACGTGCGCGAAGAACGGCACACTGGGCTCTTTGGTCCACGTCACAAACGGATCCACCAGCACGAGCGTTACTGCGCCGAGGTAGGTGAGTATCACGCTGGCTACGATGTGGATGGGAAGCGAATGTCTCCAACTCACGCGGTCGAACGCATAGCGGCGCGAGAGCTCGTAAACAATCGGCGTCAACAACGACCAGATGAGGGAGATGGTGATGTTCCAGGCCAGCAGCTGCGCCCAACTGATGGGGGTACCCATGGAAGCCATGTACACGTGTGCGCCCGCGGCGCTGAGGAACGCAAGCAGCGTCCACAGCACAAACCCAATCGCCCAGACTCGACCCCAGTTCTTCAGCATGTCGCGCGCCTCGAAGTACACGAGCCCCGGGACAGACGAATACCTGCCCTGTGGTGATAGACGCAATCCGCGGCAAAATGTTTCCTGAAATCCAAAGATAGTGGCGGTACTGTATCGTGTTCAGAACAATGTCCAAAACTGGACAGCGAGACGGCACGCTGGGCAGTCCTTCGTGCGACAATGGCCTGTCTTAGACTGGCGCTGGTCATGCACGAATTAGGTATCGCAACATCGATTCTGGAGTGCGTCCAGGCTGAAGCCGATCGGCGGCCGGGCGCGCGTATCACCAAAGTGGGAGTCAAGATCGGTGAACTCGCCGGGGTCGATGTCGACTCCCTGCAGTTCGGTTTCGAGGCGATCGTCAAGGACACGGACTTGGAGGGACTGGTGCTGGCGGTCGAGTCGATTCCGCGAGTACAGCGGTGTCCGAGATGCGCGCACGAATTCCGGATGACAGACTATGATCCTCAATGTCCGAAGTGCGGCGAATTTGCGACGCAGTGCATCAGCGGAGAAGAACTGGACATCGCATACATGGAAGTGGACGAATGAGTCGTGTTGAAGTTGAAAAGAAAGTCCTCAACGAGAACCAGATTCTCGCCGAACAACTGCGCGAACGCTATCGCGAGCAGCGAGTACTGTGTGTGAACCTGGTCAGCTCCCCGGGATCGGGAAAGACTCTGCTGCTGGAGAAGACGCTGGAGCGCATGGACAAGAGCGCGCGAGTCGCTGTGCTCACCGGCGATCTGCAGACCGAAAACGACGCCAAGCGGTTGGCCAAGTTTGGCTTTCCCGTGAAGCAAATCGTCACAGGAGGCACGTGCCATCTGGACGCGAAGATGGTGGAGCGGCATCTTGTCGATTGGAAGCTGGAAGACCTCGATTTACTCATAGTGGAAAATGTAGGAAACCTCGTGTGTCCTTCTAGCTACGATCTCGGCGAAGACGCGAAGATCGTGCTGCTGAGCACGACCGAGGGCGAAGACAAGCCCCTGAAGTATCCGTCCATCTTTTTTAAGTCGGAATTGATGGTGCTCACCAAAATTGACCTTTTGCCCTACGTGCCGTTTTCGGCGGAGTTGGCGAAGGAGAATGCGCAGCGGGTACATCCCGGAATAGAGATACTAGAATTGTCGAGCACAACGGGCGAAGGGCTGGACGCCTGGATGAAGTGGTTGGAAAGAAGACAGCAACAAAAAGCCGAGAAGATGCTGACGGAATTAGGTGCAAAGTGACGTCAGGCAATGTGAGTTCAATTCGCCGCTAAAACGTCGCTATGGTAATTGATGATCGCCCGCCGTGGTTTTTCCTTTAGACCAGCCAGTGGAATCTTCTGATCAACCGTCATGTTGCCATTCGGCCGCGCTGAGCCGAGCCTTATAACCTGTCCATTCGCCTGTTCCAGGTAAATGGGGACGAGCATGCGAAAGTTGGCATCGACACCCGATTGCGCCAGCTTGAAAGCCAGGACGACATCACCGTTTGCGGCAGTCTCGAATGCGTAATCGAACTTATAAGTAGGCAATGCCGTTCCGTAGACATATTCGTTGAAGAACCAATCCATCTTGTGGTTGCCTTCGAGGTCCATAGCGGCCGTCATGTGCTTTTCGACCATGGCCTTGAAGTCTTCGGTGGTGGCGGCACGACCGGCATAGGTTGTTACGAAATCCTGCATCGTCTGCTTGAAACGCTGGTCGCCCTCCTTGCGGTCCCACATCATCATTCGCACCATGTGCAGGATGTAAGCGCCCTTGGGATAGATCAATCGCCGGTAAATGTCGAACCCTTCACGACTATTGCTCAAGCGATATCCCATGGTAATCGGCCCGGCATCGATCGGGCGGAGGCCTTCCTTGTTGCGGCTGGTCATCAGCTCGCGCTCGTCGTTCCAGAACTTGGTGAACTTCTCAGGCTCCTTGTTGTAGATGGCCTGCACGTATAACGAGGCTGACATCTCCGCAAAACCCTCGCTCATCCATTGGTCGCGATAGGAATTGAATCCGATGTCGTGTCCCCACCATTGGTGCGCAACTTCGTGCGGGGCGACCACCGTGAAATATCCGTGAGCACTTTCAAGACCGAGCCCGTGGCGCGTGGTCTCGTCAAACAGATAGGTAATTGGCAGGTAGACCAGCTCAGGCCACGACTGACCATAGTTCGTTGCGGTCTGCTGGGTCATCGCCAATCGCTTGTAAGGCAGGTCTCCGAAATAGTCGGAATATACCCGTAAGGCGAGTGCCCCCTCCGCGAGGGCTTTCTTATTCAAGAGGACCGTACTCATGCTGCCCAGGGCGCCGGTGTTCTGGATCCCTGCGACCATACTCGGCGGATTGGAATTGGCGTACGACTGCACGAGCATGTCAGGCTTATCGAGCTTTGTCTCTTCTTTCTTGAAGTCACCGAGATTGAAGCCGGCGACCGTCATCGGAGCTTCGCTCTTCCAGGACGAGACCTCACGACCACCTTCCGTGGATTCGCTCACAGGAGTGCCGGTTGCGATGACCTTAATGCCTTTCGGACTCCGGAACGTGAGGTCATAGGTGGTGTACTCGCCCAAATGGCCATTTGCCGAATTCGGATACCAATGATCGCGCGTCACCGGATAGTAATTGCCATTGCCCTCGTCGGTCACCGCGTTGGGCCCGGCATAATTTGTGGTTATGGTGTATTGCTCGCCTTTGGCCAAGGACTTGGGCAGGATCACCCAGAACTGAGGATCTTCTACTTTATCCTCCTGTACGAAATTGAGCTGCTCTCCGTTCTGCCCGGTAACGCTGGAGACGCGCAACGATGGGAAGAGCGAGAATTGAACCGCCTGCACACCGGGAGCGAGGGCAACCATCGTAGTAGTGGCCTTGCCCGTCAGCCGCCCGCTCCTTCTCGATTTCCGTGTCCAGCTTCTGATGGTCAATGTGGGTGACTCCGTTCTTCTGCGCGCTGGATGCGGTCCCGTTGGCATATTCAGAGGTGTAGTGGAACGCCGCCCATATGCCCAGCTTGCTCTCGTCGTAGGTTTCGAGCTTGATTTCTTCCGGCTCGACCGAAGGCGCGCCATGAGGGTCGATGACGAACAGCGTCTTGCCGTCGTAATGCTTGCCGTGGACAAAAGCGACGAATAATCCGCCGGGCTCGGAGCGAAGAACGTCCTGCAAGATACGGGCATCGAGGTTATAGTGCAGTTCTTTCCGCGAGGCCTTCTCGCTGGCGCGAAGTACTGCGGGATCGCACGTAGATCCTCCGGGTTTACCGGCGGCCTTGAGTTCCGCGTAGGTGCCATCCGTGAAGCGTAGGACCAGCTGATCGAAACTTTCGCTGTATTCCTTTTCTCTGTGTGAGCACTGACAGACTTGCCTGTTCCGAAGGCAGCGGCGGGTTGACTAGCAACCTACCTTCGCCGACGAAGACCGCTCCCGTAACTTTGTCGCGAACAGGACTAAGGAAGCAGATAGTGCCCGAGTTCAGTTGAAAAGTTGCCGCGTCGCGCTTCAGCGTGATCTTGTCGACGGTGACGCCTTGCGGCTGGACGGCGACATTTCGGAGTTGCACATAGGTCGAGTCGGAATTAGGCGAGAGTTGGGCAGCCAGTTGACCACTCAGCAGACACACGACCGCAACCAGAGGAAGCGAAGTGACGACGGTGGGCATGGCAGGCAAAGTTTGCGTCCAACCTCGGAGATACGCAAGCAGTAATTTGCGTTTTTACTGGCCTGTAAGTGCCATCCCCGAGGTGGTCATGGCTGGTCGATCGCCATCGCAAAACAGTCTTCTTGTGAAGCGCGCCCGCATGTCCTACCATGAGCCGCGAGCCTTCCAACTCAAGATTCGGTCAGAAGACGGAGGGAAAACCAACGTGAAACGCGTGCTAGCATTTCCCCTTCCCGCAATTCTGCTTCTGGTTGTTCATATTGTCGTTCTGACTCTGCTGGCGCTCCCTTCTCTGGCATGGCAGAACAATGAGGAGAGTGCGACTCCCGAGGAACATCATGGCTATCCCGTGGTGGTCGATGGCTACGAGATTTTCCAGGTGCACCAAAACCTCGGGGCAGCCGCAGCGCCGGAGAGGGCACGGCGAATCTCAGCCGCGTTGGAGCAACTGGCCACGGCTGAGGACTTTGATCCAAAGGCCATTCAGGCGACCGAGGAAAATGGAGTTACTACAGTCCGATATCGCGATCAACTGATCGTGACGATTAACGACGCCGAGGCGCACGGCACGGGACTGCCCCGCGAGGCGCTCGCCAAACAGTATGCCGCGCTGCTCCAGGAAAAACTTCCCATGGCGCGGGAGGAACACTCTGCCCGCTACCTCTGGCGAGCGGCGGCGTATGCCGCTGTCACGATTCTCATTTACATGGCGGTCGTGTGGCTGATCGCTGCGGGTTCGCGGCGACTGTTGAGGATCATCGAGACCTCGGCTAAGGCGCGCATTCACAGCATCAAGATTCAGCAATCGGAGATCGTTAAAGGCGACCGCCTGGCGCGCCTTTTGGCCGGCGCGACGAGGTTGGGGCGTGCGGTGTTGATCGCAGATCCTCACCTACGTGGTGCTGGCGAAGTTGTTCAGCTTCTTTCCTTGGACACGGGGACACGGCCAGCGGCTGCTGGGTTACATCGTGGGCCCCCTGATCGCGATCGGGCAGGCTTTCTTGGCATACCTACCTAAGGCGATTTACATCCTCGTGATCGTGGTGGTAACCCACTTCGTGTTGCGGTTCGTTCGGCTGCTGGCGAACGAGCTGGAACGCGGGCGCATCCAGTTTGCCGGCTTTTATCCGGAATGGGTGCAACCCACTTACAAGATCGTGCGAGTGCTGTTGTTTGCGTTTGCAGCGGTCATGATCTATCCCTACCTGCCCGGGGAGCAGTCGCCAGCGTTCAAGGGGATCAGTGTGTTTCTTGGCATCCTGTTTTCGCTCGGCTCCACCTCTGCGGTGGCTAACTTCGTGGCCGGCATCATCCTGATTTACACGCGCGGCTTTCGCATCGGTGACTGGGTGACGATCGGCGAGAATACAGGCGAGGTGGTGCAGCAGTCGATGCTGGCAACGCATGTGCGCACAATCCGCAACGAAGAGATCACGATCCCCAACTCGGTAGTGCTGGGGAGCTATGTGACCAACTTCAGCTTGCAGGCGAAGGACAAAGGTCTGGCCCTGCACACGTCTCTGACGATTGGCTATAACGCGCCGTGGCGCACGATCCACAAGCTGCTGATCGATGCCGCCTTACAGACGAGACTCATCCTGCACGATCCGCCTCCGTTTGTGCTGCAGGCCGAGTTGGAAAACTCCTATGTAAAGTATGAGATCAACGCGTACACTGACCAACCGCTGCAGATGCCGTACATCTATTCGGAACTGCATGCCAATATCCAGGACAGTTTTTATGAAGCGGGAGTGGAGATCATGTCCCCGGTGTTTCATGCGTTGCGCGATGGCAACCATGTGGCGATTCCGCATCAGTACTTGCCGAAAGATTATCGAGCGTCAGGTTTTCGCGTGACGAAAACCGATCCCGCGATGGATGGAGACGGCGGTCCGCGTCCTTGACACCCGCACGGGAGTTCACTAGGGTACGAGACGAGAGGCCTTTCTGGTCACCCCCGATTCCCACCCGATCATGCAGGCAAGAAACAGGATCATCCTCTTTGTTTTGTTGCTTGTTTCGCTCACTCAGTGGGTTTGGGCGGAGAAGATCGCCGACATCCAGCCGCAGGGCTATGTCACTGATCTGGCACAAGTTATCGATCCGCCTGCCCGCCAGAAGATCGAACTGCTCGGAACAGAACTGCAGCAGAAGACCGGTGCGCAACTGGCAGTCGTTACTGTTAACTCCCTGGAAGGCCAGACGCGCGAGGACTACGCCGCCGATCTCTACAAGCATCTTGGGGTGGGCTCCAAGAAGGATGATCGTGGCGTACTCATCCTGATCGCTCCGAAAGACAGGCAATACAAGATCGAAGTCGGCTACGGACTCGAGCCGGTGATCAACGACGCCCGCGCGGGCGATGTGGGGCGTGACATGGTTCCCGAATTGCGCAAGGGCGATTACAGCGCCGCGGCGCTGGTGGGCGCGACTGGTATAGCTCAATTCATCGCGGCGGACGCGGGTGTTCAGCTCACGGGCATTCCGCAACGGGCGGCCAGACCGCCGACCAAGGAAGCCCCGTGGTGGCTGGCTTGGGTGATCTTTGGCGGCATCTTCCTCTTGATTCGGGCGCTTTCACGGGCCGGCAAAGGTGGCGGGCGCGGAACGGGTGGTGGCGGCGGATTGGGCAGTGCGTTGCCTTGGATTCTGCTCGGGAACAGCATGGGCCGGGGCGGAAGTTGGGGCGGAGGCTACGGTGGCAGCTCGGGCGGTTGGGGCGGCGGTGGTGGCGGAGGATTCGGCGGGTTTGGTGGCGGCATGAGCGGCGGTGGCGGTGCCGGCGGCAGCTGGTAGTCCGGCTGCGTGGAGCGAAATATGGTGAAGAAACCAGAAGACAAGTTGCAGGAGCTGGTGAGCCGTATCCATTATGCATGCGGCGATAACCTGGTTTCCGTCGTGCTGTATGGCTCCGCGGCGCGCGACGACTACCACGAGCAATATTCCGACGTGAATGTGATGGTAGTGCTGCGCCACATGAAGCCCAGCGTTTTTCCGGCACTGACCGGCATATTGACCTGGTGGAGTCTTGAGGAAAAATTGCGGCCTCCCACGATCATGACTCTTGAAGAGCTGCGTGAGTCGGCGGACGTGTTCGCCATCGAGATGCTCGACATCCAGGCGGCCCACAAGACGCTGTACGGCGATGACGTAGTGAGTGGCATCACGGTGCCGATGAACCTGCATCGGGTCGAGGTCGAGCACGAACTGCGTACCACGCTGCTGCGGCTGCGACATCACCTGTTGCTGACTGCCGACGGCGACGAGGAACTGAAGGCAGTGCTGGGCAAGTCGGTGACTAGCGTGGTGACGTTGTTTCGCCACGCCCTGATTGCCCTCGGCGAGAACCCGCCGCACGCCAAGGCCAAAGTGCTGGAACATGCAGCCGAGGTTTTCGGCTTTAACGTGCAGCCCCTGCGCTCGGTGCTGGAGTTGCGCAGCGACGGCCAGCACGTAGACAATGTTCGCGAGATTTATCATGCGTATATGGACGCCATTTTGGCTGTAGCTCACGGGTTAGATGTAAAAGCTCCCAAGCGCCAGTGGCATAAGCATTCGTAACCCGATGCCGGCACGTAACTCGGTGATATCCAAGCGGAAAGCGAGAGGAATATGAAAACCGGAGTGATCATTCTTATCATCGTTGTTCTGGTGCTGTTTTGGTTTGGCAGCACATTTGTTGGCCATCGCAACGCGATGGTAACCAAGCGAGAAGCCGTGAACTCGGCCTGGTCGCAAGTGGACGTGGTGTTGCAGCGCCGCGCTGACTTGATCCCCAACCTGGTGGAGACGGTGAAGGGATTCGCCTCCCATGAAGAGAAGGTATTTGGGGATATCGCCGCGGCTCGCGCCGCCATGATCGGAGCCAAGACGCCATCAGAAAAGATCGCCGCCAACGGGCAACTCGATTCTGCCCTGGGCCGCCTGATGGTGGTAGTGGAGAACTATCCGCAACTGCGCTCGAATGAAAACTTCCTGCGGTTGCAGGACGAACTGGCGGGTACGGAAAACCGCATTGCCGTCGAGCGCAAGCGGTACAACGATACCTTGCAGGACTACAACACCTACATTGGGCTCTTCCCTAACAACATTGTGGCTAGCTTGTCGGGCTTCACTCGCAATGACGCGTACTTCAAAGCGGACGAAGGCTCGCGGCAGGCACCGAAGGTGAACTTCAATCCGCCGCCACAGCAACAGGCTGCTCCCGCACCGGCTCAGTAACTGAGCCAGCCGCGTTGGGTAATCACTAACGCCGGGACATTCCCGCACACCAAGACTGAGCGAGTATGTACTCTTTTGTGGCATTATCGCGTTACTTGCGGGTGCCGTTGCTCACGTGCCTCGGCGCTTGTCGATGAATGATTCGAGAGCGTCGGGAGTCTTGGGCCAGTCGTCGCGCAGGAGTCGCGACAGAGCACGGTCAGCGAGCAGCTTGTCACCCGTCTGGCAATGCGGGCAGTAATTTGCCTCGTTCGCGGCATAGCGAATGTGCTGAATCAAATTGCCGCACCGGGGGCACTTCTGTTTGTACTTGCCGTGAACCGCCATTTCCTCACGAAATGCGGTCACTTTCTCAGGGAAACGGTCTCCTGTTTCCGCACGTAGACGATCAACCCATTGCTGCAACGTCATACGGGCCGCGGTATAGAGCTGCTCGATCTGCTGTCCGGTCATCCTTTGCGTCAGTTGCATGGGCGAGAGTCGGGCCTCCCACAAGATCTCGTCGGAATACGCGTTACCGATGCCGCTGAACATCTGTGGGTCGGTGAGAGCACGCTTCAGCGTGTGATTCGCGGATTGCAACGCGGTGGCAAAATGATCGAGGTCAGCGTCGAGCACTTCCAGGCCAGCAGGGTCTAAAGAGTGGAGACCATCATTTCCCGCCACCACATACAGAGACGCGCGCTTTTGCGAGCCCGCCTCAGTCCACAGCAGAGTAGCGTCGGTAAAATCGAATGCGGCAAGGCCGCGAGGCCTCACCAGCTTAACTCCGCGTTCACGCCAGTGCAGCCGCCCAGCAATCATCAGGTGCAAGACGAGCCACAGATCACCCTCGAGGCCTATGCAGATGCGTTTACCCATTCTGCGGACTTGAAGCACGCGTTTGCCTTCGGCCGACTGCAGCGGCGGAGTCGCGGTGCGAAGCAATGACGGGGCGACAATGCGAATTTGTTCGATCTGCTGCCCGACGATGCGTTTCTGCAGGGCTTCGATGTAAACGACGATGTCAGGCAGTTCGGGCACGGCGATACGAGTTTAGAGCGATTCAAACATTAACAAAGCCGATTGTATGGCGATGGACGCTGGCTTGACATCCTCTTCCTGATCCTTATACTTAAAATCCAATATGTTTCACGCCACTCATCCCCGGACGCGGATTAGTACCATGGCCATGTGCATGTGTACGCGTGTCTGTCTGTGGGTTGAGCGTAGGAGCGGCCAATAGGAAACAGCAAGTAGCCGCAAAGATTCCTAAACGACCCACGGTCCCGGAAGACGGTGGGTCGTTTCGTTTTTGAAAGCGAACTCAGTTGCAGAGGAGCACTACATGAGCGATAAGCCGACATTTCATTTTGACACGCTCGCCATCCACGGCGGGCAGAGCACCGATCCCACAACCAAGTCGCGCGCCGTCCCGATATACCAGACGACGTCGTACGTGTTCGACGATGCCGACCACGCCGCGCGACTCTTCGCCTTGCAGGAGTTCGGCAACATCTACACGCGAATCATGAACCCGACGACCGACGTCTTCGAGAAGCGGATCGCCGCCCTGGAAGGTGGGGTCGCGGGACTGGCGTTAGCGTCGGGACAAGCGGCGGAAACCCTGATCATTACCACGCTTGCGTCTGCCGGAGACGACATTGTCTCGACCACCTCGCTTTACGGCGGCACCTACAACCTCTTCCATTACACGCTGCCCAAGCTGGGCATCACCGTGAAATTCGTTGACGCCGACGACTTCGACGGCCTCCGCAAAGCGATTGGGCCCAAGACCAAGGCGCTGTACACCGAAACCCTGGGCAACCCAAAGCTCGACATCGCCGACATCGAGGAATTGGCCAAGATTGCGCACGACAACGGAATCCCGTTGGTCATTGACAATACCTGCGCGTCGCCAGCGCTCTGTCGGCCCATCGAATGGGGGGCCGACATCGTGATCAATTCCGCGACGAAGTACATTGGCGGCCACGGCACCTCCATCGGCGGAATCATCGTTGACGCTGGCAAGTTCGATTGGGCGGCTTCAGGACGCTTCAAGGATTTCGTCGAGCCTGATCCGTCGTATCACGGCGTGTCGTACACAGGGGCGTTCGGACCTCTCGCGTTCATCCTCAAGGCGCGAGTTCAAGGTCTGCGTGATACCGGTGCGGCCCTGTCGCCATTCAACGCGTTCCTGCTGCTGCAGGGTACTGAAACTCTGCACCTTCGCATGGAGCGGCATTCGGAGAATGCCCTCAAGGTGGCGGAATATCTGTCCAGCCATCCTGATGTGGAGTGGGTGAACTATCCCGGCTTGCCCACCAGCAAATACTACCAGCGAGCGAAGAAGTACCTGCCTACAGGCTCCAGCTCACTGGTCACGTTTGGGATCAAGGGCGGCTACGAAGCTGGCAAGCGATTCATCAACGCCACGCAGCTGTTCAGCCTGCTGGCCAACATTGGCGACGCCAAATCACTGGTTATCCATCCGGCTTCCACCACGCACCAGCAACTTAGCGAATCCGAACAGCGCGAAACGGGCGTGACTCCTGAGATGGTTCGCCTGTCGGTGGGCATCGAAGACGTGCGCGACATCATTGCCGATATCGACGGCGCACTGCAGGTGGCATCCGGCAAGAAGGTCGCGACCCAGGTAGCGGGAGACTAGGCATGAGCGAACCATTGCAACCAACGCGGGAGGGCGACCTGACGTTTGCGCACGGGACGCCCTTCCGTCTGGAGGCCGGCGGCTCGCTGCAACCGGTCTCCGTTCGCTATGCGGTATATGGCGAGTTGAATGAGCGGCGCGACAATGCCGTGTTGGTGTGTCATGCGCTGTCGGGCTCGGCTCGCGTGGCCGATTGGTGGCCGGAGATGTTTGGCAGCGTATTTGACCTGTCGCGCGACTGCATTATCTGTACCAACATCCTGGGTTCCTGTTACGGCTCCAGTGGCCCCCCTTCGATCAATCCTGCCAGCAGCAAACCCTTCGGTCCTGATTTTCCCCTTGTCACTATTCGCGACATTGTTCGCGCCCAGGCCCGCGTGCTCGACGAGCTGGGCGTGAAGCGCTTGCGCACTGTAATCGGAGCATCGATTGGTGGAATGCAGGCCCTGCAGTGGGCCGTCGATTATCCCGAGCGCGTTGAGCACTGTATCGCCATCGGCACGGCACCGCTATCGGCGATGGGATTGGCGCTGAATCATCTGCAGCGCAAGACCATCGAACTCGACCCGGAGTTCAAAGGCGGGAGGTATGCCGCCGAGGAGCAGCCCGCGCGCGGTCTTGGTCTGGCGCGCGCCATCGGCATGTGCTCGTACAAGTCGGCGGAGTTGTTTGACGAGCGCTACGCACGGAAGCCCAATCGCACCGGCGAAGACCCGGCTCGTTCGCTCGCCGAGCGCTATGACGTCGCCGGCTATCTCGATCATCAGGGAGAGAAGTTTGTGAAGCGATTCGACGCGAACTCCTACCTCGTGATCTCGAAGGCCATGGATACATTTGAGCTAGGACGCGGCTATGCATCGGAAGCTGAAGCGTTGGAGCGGATCAAGGCGCACGTTTCACTGGTGGGCATCTCGTCGGATTGGCTGTTTCCGGCGAAAGACATACGCGCTCTCGCGGAACGACTTACAGCGGCCGGAGTGCAGTGCGACTACACGGAGTTCGAAACCTCGCACGGACACGACGGATTCCTTGCCGAGACGGACGCGATTGCAACCGTGGTCAACGGGAGCTTTCACGCCCGGCGGCTCGCCGTAGTTCATAAGACCGCCGGACGAAAGCTGGGCGGCTAACCTCGCTGTGCGAGAGCCTGTTGGGATCCCAAGAGAGACAGCGTTCCTCGCCGCTATCTAAGACACTTGCACATCGGAGGGGACTTGTTCGACGATTTCGATCCAGCCCATCTGGAACGCCTGGTCAGTATGTGTGCGGAGCAAGCGCCGAACTTCCTCGATGCCGCGCGAATGGATGGCGTCGCGCAAAGCACTCTCTTTGGGACGGTAGCACTGCCAACGATTGCGTCCGGCCCGCTTGGCGCGATACAGCGCATGATCGGCCAGCGCGAGGCAGTGGTCCCAACTCAGTAACTCGGGATATCCCACCGAGAACGGATAGCGTAAGACACCGAGCGATATCGAAAGCGGCTGGCCGGTCTCCAGAAAAATGGGATGAGGCTCGTCGACAATGGCCTGGCGCAGGCGTTCGGCCATCAACAGGTCTTCCTGGGGTTGGCTGACATGATCGAGAATCAGGAATTCCTCGCCTCCCCAGCGAGTGAGAATGGCGGTGGCGCGCACGTTCTGCCGCAGTGTCTCAGCCGCTGCCTGTAGGACTTTGTCGCCCACGGCATGGCCCAATCCATCGTTGATCAGCTTGAAGTGATCGAGGTCGGCAAGGCAGAGGGCGATAAACCGCTTGGGAGTGCCGGGAGTGTTTCGTATGCGGTCGCGCTGCAATTCGGCGATCCAGGGTTGAATCGCCGAATCCACATGGCGACGGTTGCTCAGTCCAGTCAGGGGATCGGTGATCGACGCCGTTTTCAGCTTCTCCACCGCGCTGGTCAACTCTTCGGTGCGTTGTGCTACCTCGTCCTCGAGTTCGAGGGTGTACTGCAACTGCTTCTCTTCCTTCTCCCGTTTGAGCAGATTCACCCGGTCGGCCAGCGCAAACGCCAGCAGGATGCTTTCCATGCCCGAGCCGATCTGGGCCGCGTTGTAGGTGACAAAGTTGAATGGAATGACGCGTACGAAAGCGAAGATGTAGAGCAGGTTCCCAACCAGTTGCACTGCCCATGCGACCAGAAAGAATCGCGCCGGCCGGTAGCCACGAAACCAGAAAACTACACCGACGGCGGCAAAGAAGATAGTGGTGACCAGGCCGTCAAAGGCCAACAGCAGTGTCGAAGTTTCGCGCGATCCTGAAATCCTCAGTGCACACAATGCCACCGTAAACAGGATGATCGACAGCAGCGTACGGTCTACCGCCTTCGACTGGTCCCGGGTCGCCAGGAATTGGCGGACAAACAGGCTACCGAAGACGATCGACAATGCCACCAGATAAAACGGCGACTCCGAGTCGATTACCGGGTAACGAGGCCACAGGAACTGAAAGAAAAATCCGGTGCGGGCGATCCACACCGAGCCAAACGTCAACACGTACAGCGAGTAATAAAGGTAGGCACGCTCGCCAATTGCCCCATAAAGGATGAGGTTATAAAGCACCAAGGCAAGGATGATCCCGCCGTAGATACCTTGACCGAACAACACGTCGCGACGCACTGCCTCATTTGCGTCCATCCGTTGAATGCTCCCGCCGATCTCTCTCGCCTCGCCGTAAGGACTGGTGTCCCCGACTAAATGCAAGTAAAGAGTGACAGCGCGATCCGGTTCCAACGGCAGCGGCAGCAATAAGTAACTCGAGGACAATGCGCGAACTGGGGGCGGGAGCGCCCGCCCAGTCTTCAGTTGGAACGTGGCGCCATCTTTTTCGTAGAAAAGGTCGGCGTACGCTCCACCCGCGACCGAGTTGTAGCACCCATCCGCCAGGCGGAAGGCTAGCAACCCGCAGGCTGACGCGGAGCCAATAGCCACGACATTGATCCGAAGTCGCCTGATCGCTCGTGAGGGGGCCATACTTACCCGACTGGGCCGCCGCCAGTGACATGTCACCACGGGGATCGCACATGACCTCTGCGCCAGACGAGAGCGACACTTCGCTGACAGCAGGATCGAGGGTCAGCGTCGCGAATTGGGGCGGCTCAAGGCCGCTGAGACATGGCGCGCTTACTGCCACCCATAGCCCGAGGACCAGGACGACGCTACCCAATTTGCGTGCTGCAAAAAACATGCGAGACGACGATCCTACGATCCTTCCACAGCATTTCCCGTCGCTAGACTGTTGTCAAGCTGATAACCAAATGCCCTTTCAGTGTTTCAGACTTTCGTAATCTCGCCCACCCCCACCGTTGTGGCGTATTGGCGCAAACGTTTTGACGACGTTTCGCGCCTCGGATCCGAGTGCTATGCGCAGATAGCCTGGATTCGGGCGCCCCAGCGTTTAGAATGACTATTTCCTGAGGTCCTCATGTCGCTTGTCCGGTTCTTCATGCTCCTGTCGCTAGTGGTGTGGGTCGGAGGCATCGCCTTTTTCGCCTTCGTACTCGCGCCGACCGTCTTTCACCCTGGAATTCTCCCCAGCCGCCAACTCGCGGGCGCGGTCGTGAGCCGCAGTCTCGGCATCATGCACTGGATCGGACTCTCGTCCGGGCTCGTCTTCCTGGTCACGTCGATGATCGACTCGCAGATCGTGAACGGCGTGCCCAACCTCTTTAGCGCGCGAAACCTGTTGGTCGGCACGATGATCGTGCTCACGTTGATCAGCATGTTCGCCATCTCGACGCGCATGCTCGATCTGCGTAATCAGATGGTTTTCATCGACGATGTACCGCATGACGATGCGCGGCGGGTGGAGTTCAACCGCCTGCACGTCTGGTCGACGCGATTGGAAAGCGCCGTGCTACTGCTGGGGCTGGCGGTTATCTTTCTCACCTCGCGGCGTTTATCATAGAAGGTCGGCCTCAGTCGAAAAGCTTGTTCTGTATGCCCGAGTCGCCCGTGTATAACGACGACCGGAGACCGCCAAGTCACGCCGTATTGAGTTGATATTGCTCCCGGCCGAGCGTATGCACGACGGATAGCTGGGAAATAAAGGTCATCATCCTATGAAAACTGGAATTATCGGCCTGCCGCAGGTAGGTAAGACTTCGCTGTTCGTAATGTTGACCAAGCAGTCGGTGGCGCATCGCTCGGGCAGTCCGCGCGAAGCCCATCTCGGCGTAACCAAGGTGCCCGATGATCGTCTCGATCGCCTGGCCGCGCTCTACGATCCCAAGAAACTGATCCATGCCAGCGTGGAATACACCGACGTCGCCGCCCTCAGCCAGGAGGCGCTGAAGGAAACCGCGTTCGCCGCCAATCTCCGTAACGTTGACGCGCTCGCCCATGTCATACGTGCCTTCGAAGACCCGTCGATCCCGCACGTCGGCCCAGTCGATCCCCTGCGCGATATCAAGAACATCGATCTCGATCTCATCATCAACGACCTCGGCCAAATCGAGAAGCGACTGGAGCGCGTGGAGAAAGACCTGAAGAAGATGAAGACCGCCGAACTCGAAAGGGAATTCGAGCTGCTCAAGCGCGCCAAGGAACATGTTGAGTCCGAGCGCCCGCTGCGCGAGATGGAGATGACTCCCGAGGACAAGAAGCGCATTCGCGGCTTCATGTTCCTGAGCGAGAAGCCGATCCTCTACGTGCTCAACATCGGCGAGAGTGCGACATTGAGCAAGGACCTGGAAGAAGCTGTCGCAAAATATGGGATAGCGGAAGTTGCCGCGCGTCCTAACACGGGAGCTACTCGCGGTGTGTGCCAAGGTCGAGGCTGAACTTGCCGAGATGAGCGACGAAGATGCGGCCGAATTTCTTTCGAGCTATGGCCTGCAGGAGAGCGGCCTGGTGCGCCTCATCCGCAAGACCTACGAATTACTGGGGCTCATCTCGTTCTTCACTGTGGGCGAGGACGAATGTCGCGCCTGGACCGTGGAGCGCGGCTCCAAAGCCGTGGAAGCTGCGGGCGCGATTCATACCGATCTGTCGAAGCACTTCATTCGCGCCGAAACCATTCACTGGGACCAGTTGCTCGAGGCCGGTTCGGAAGCGGAAGCGCGCTCTCGCGGCACCCTGCGCCTGGAAGGCAAGGAGTACATCGTGAAAGATGGCGACGTGATGCACATCAGACACAGTGGCTAGTGGGTCGTGTCGTTTGCACCTTTTGTCTATCCACTATCCACTAACCACTACTCTGCTATCCTTCTCGCTGTTCATGGGCCCAATCCTCACCAGCATCGTGCTTGGACTGACGGCCGCCGCCGCCAACGTGTTTGGCGGTACGGTCATTGTGCAGAGGACATGGGAGCGCCGGTATCTACGCTACTTTGTTGCTCTCGGGGCCGGTTTCATGCTGGCGACCGCAATGGTCGAGATGGTTCCTGAGAGCCTCGCCCTCGCAGGGCGCACCGGCGCGTTGCTGATTCTCGCCGGCTACCTTATCGTGCATTTGTTCGAGCACACCATCACCCCCCATTTTCATTACGGCGAAGAGACCCATTCCGACGAGTTCGTCCACTCGCACAAACGCATGTCGGTGCTGGTGGGACTGATGATCCACACCTTTTTCGACGGCATCGCCATCACCTCCGGCTTCCTGATCTCCAATTGGCTGGGCTGGGTCATCTTCCTCGCTGTCTTCCTGCACAAGATTCCCGAGGGCTTCACCGTCACGTCGGTCATGCTGGCCAGCGGGCTCAGTAAACGCCGTTCGTGGTTTGCGTCTGTCATGCTGGGACTGGCTACCCTGGCCGGCGTACTGACCATGGCTATCGGCCGTCATCAGGTGAGCTACGGACTGCCGGTGGCAGCGGGTGTCACGATCTACGTCGCCGCCTCCGATCTCATTCCTGAAGTTAACAGCGAGCCGGGAGTGAAGATGGCCCTGGTTGTGTTCGTTGGCGTCGCTCTGCTCTTCCTGTTAGACCAAGTAGCCCACCTGCACTAACCCAATTCCCACTGACTTCCCGCCCACGTTGCTGTAATATGTCCAGCCTATGACTAAGAAGCTTTTCATCCTGTCCTTGCTGGTTGCCTTGAGTTGTTCCCTGACCGCGAACGGATTCGCAAAACACAAGAAGCCCGCCGCTCCCAGCGACGCAGCCGCTGGGGACTTCGACTATTTTCTCCTCACGTTGTCGTGGGCGCCGGAGTTTTGTGCCACCAACCCGAAGGGAAAATCCAATGCCGAATGTGATCCCAAGAAACACATGGGCCTGGTGGTACATGGACTCTGGCCCCAATACGACAGTGGTAAGTGGCCGCAGGACTGCGCCACCACGCCGCCCGTGGGGTCCTCGATTGTGAATCACATGATGCCGATCATGCCAGGGAAAGATTTGATTCAGCACGAGTGGGCGAAGCACGGTACGTGCAGCGCCCTATCGACTCAGGATTATTTCGGTGCGATTGAAAAGCTCTATAACGGGCTGACTGTGCCGGACGACTTCAAGAAACCCTCCGATAGCGCTCAGACCAATGCTTCGAAGATCGAGAAGGAGTTCGCGACCGCGAACAATGCGCCACTGGGAGCGTTTCGTGTGTCCTGTCCGCAGAACGAGTTCTCGGCCGTTGAAGTCTGCATATCGAAGGACATGCAGTACCAAGCTTGTCCGGCAACGATGAAGGAGTGCAAAGCTCCTAAGATCGAAGTGCGACCGGTACCGTAGGACGGAATGCGAGCGTAACGCTAGCGCTGGGGATGATCAGTGATGGTAGGGCCGGCTGGGATCGAACCAGCAACCCTCAGCTTAGAAGGCTGATGCTCTATCCAATTGAGCTACGGCCCCATCGTGGCAATGCCCATAAAACCGGACTGCCCGCACCCATTATCGCAAATCACAGCGCTAAAGTGATTAGCACACCAGACACTCGCGTAAGCCCTCCGCGCCATCTTGCCCGCGCTTCGACTTCGTCGTTGCCGTACCCAAACAGATAAAGCGTGATGTAAAAGCCCGGTACAGGCTCGTCATCTGAGCTCGAACTGGCGCGATACCAGCAACGCCGCACGATCAACTCGCAAGCGATCGGATGCGGACCAATATTGCGCAACCTCATCGTGGCCAACTTCACCCACTGCTCGTGTTGCTCGAACGAAAGGCGTTCTGACTCGTTGCGTCGTACCACGTCGACATACGAGCACATCTTTAGCTTGGCCTCGTAGATGTCCTCTGCCTCTCCCAACTCATTCTCGATCCATACGTCGCACTTTGCAGTGAGCCACGGCGAGAACTTACCGTTAAGTTCGAGCAGAAATCTTGCAAGTTCCGGATATTGCGCAGCTTCGGGAATTTCACGGACCGCTTCAAGGTGCTGCGCCAAGTCCACGAAGCCTGGAGTGCCGTCGGGCGCAGACCACGGGAATTCCAGCGAGGGATCGTCATGCCCCAGCTCGACCGACCAGTCGGCATCCATCAGTCCTGGGCCCACGCGGGTGCAATCACGGGCTCCCCACGCTCAACTAACTGCACGAAGGCAATCGCCTGACGTTCAGCCCAGCGACCGTCATAACCGTCGGCTTCAGCGAGAAACGCGCAATGCCCGCCGTGCTCGGTCTCGAGGTAGGTGATGTGAGGATTCTGCCGCAGTTTGTCGCGGGTGGCGGGCAGGACGCGAATGAACGGATCGTCCTCGGCATGAATGACGAGCGTCGGCACCGCGATGCGATCGAGCACCTGCGCCGCCGCCGCGCGCGTGTAGTAGTCCTGGGCGTCGCGAAAGCCGCAGTAGCGGGCCGTGATCTGGTCGTCGAAGTCGCGTATGCTACCCAGTCCTTGCAGGTACTGCGTATCGTAGCGCCCTGGATAGAGCGCTGCCTTGCGCTGGATGCGCTCGCTTCAAGCCACGCAGGAACCTCCATTCGTAGATGCGATTGGCGCGATCGTGAAGCGCGTCGGCCGAGGCTGCCAGGTCCATCGCGGGTGAAACGCCCACGCCTGCTACGACTTCCTTAGGAGCTTCGGCGCCCCATTCCCCCAGCAACTTCAGCACCAGGTTACCGCCCATGGAGAATCCCGCGAACGCGAGCTTCTGCAAACCCTCCTCACGAATCAGTGTAGTCGCAACAACTCCCACATCGTCAGACATGCCGGAGTTATAAAGCGTGGGTCCGAGCTGCTCGGTGCCTCCGCAATTGCGCATGTTCATGCGTACCACATTCATGCCGGCGCGCCAGGCCTTGCTGCCGGTGCCGATCACATATTGCGATTCACTGGAGCCTTCCAGGCCATGCACGATAATCATCGTCATCGCGCTCGCCCGCTCGTCCTGCCAATGGCAATGGCACAGCACCTGCACATCTGGCTCGACGCGAATCAGTCGCTCTTCCGGCACAGGCAATTCGTTGCGGCGAGGCAGAAAGTTGCCCGTGATGGTCTGGGCGTGTCCGCCGACGAACGGACGCCGAGGACGGAACGGCTCGCCGAAGAAGTCATGTGCGCCAGTAGTTTCGGCCGCCCGCAGGGAATGCGAAACGGCGGTCATCTCCTCGCGCACCGAACGGTCGCTGGATAGAGTGGGTTCGTGTGGCTGCATCTATAATGGTGTCAACGTCAACCGGCTTCTACCATTATGGCAGGCGAGTGACGCCGATGGACGGACCCGTCATCAGGGAGCAATCATGCCGATTTTCGAATATCTGTGCGGAGAGTGCGGCCACAAGTTTGAAGCCATCGTATTGGGCGGACAAAAGGCCGAGTGCCCCAAATGTCACACTGCGAAGCTGGAGCAACAACTGTCCACCTTTTCAGCCCACAGCCACACAAGCGCGGCGCCCGCGAGCGGTTGCGGGCAGTCCGCGTGCTGTATGAACAACGGCGGCGGCTGTTCCATGAACTAGCATCGCGAGGCCAGTTTTCGGGCTTTCGTGCTGCGCGATCGGGATGCTGACCGGCGAATCCACTGCTTCGACGGATGCTATAATCGAAGATCTGCGGTGGGTGTAGTTCAGTGGTAGAACTCCGGACTGTGGCTCCGGCTGTCAAGGGTTCGAATCCCTTCACCCACCCCAAACCACCTGCCTGCGGACCGAAAACCAGGCAAACTCCATTCCCGCGTGTCAGCCGAGACGTCTATTTCTTGAGCGGCGGTCCCAGGTAAATCTTCGCCAAATCGATCCAGCGCTCGCCGCCCCCTTTGACAAACGTGATGTTGGCGATGCGGACCTTGCGGCTGTCCTCGCAGCAGTCCCAGCGCGGACGCGCCAGTCCGACCACCTTGCGGGCTTCGTCCACGGTGTCCATTTTGACGATCGTCAGGTGCGGCATATAGGGCCACGGCTCGCAGCATTGCAGTGCACCTTGGTTGAGGCGATCGTGCAACTCGCGTATGCGGTAAGCGCCGTGGGCCACACGGATGAACACCGTCGGAGTGGAAGGGATGAAAGTTTCCACATCGCCCATAGTCACTTCGAAGGGGGCGGCGGCGCGGCAGGTCTGGGTGAGTTGCTCGATGGCTTGATCTTCGGTTCCGTGCAATTGGCGTGGCGGGAGAATGGTAATGTGGGCGTCGGCATGCGTGTGCGCAGGATGCAAATCACGCCGCATTTCCTCTACGAAAATCCCAGCTGGACTGCGGACGTACGTCACGGCCGCATACATAAGGCCCATCATGAATAACTAATTATACCGATAGCAGCGAAGCACCTGCTGAAGATAGACCTGGCGCCGCTGGAGCTCCTGTGTCATGTGCTCCCGCTCGGTCACATCCATAGCAGTGCCAACGATTTCCTTCAGGATTTCACCGTCCACAACAGGACACCAACGCACCGTATGTGTCGAACTTCACCGTTGGTCCATACAATCCGCTTCTTAATGTCGCACCCTGAATGCTCGGCCACCACGCTGCCGGCGAGATCAAGGCCGTAGATTGCCAGCAGTTCGCGCTTACCAGCTGTCCTAGCCGCTTCCCATTTCTGCGGAATCTTGCAACGTCCTCCGGATGAAGAGCCGAGCTCCATCCCCAGCCAGTGAGGTTCTCCAAGGGAAGGCCCGTGTAGTTCAGCCATCCCTTGTTGATGAAATCCACGGAGCCGTCGGGCAGTGCGCTCACAACCAAGACGGGGGTCGTGTCCACTACTAACCGAAGGAAATCCTGGGCCACAGCGGAACCTCGCTCAATCTTTTTGTGCTGGCGTCTTTAGGCGACCCCATCGAAGCCTCGCCTGACAATGGATTTTTGCCTATTGTATGAAGGTGCGTGTGGGGCGTCAAAAACAGTTCGACGGCGGAAACCGGAATCGCGACATCGCCAAAAACCTCTCCGTTACGGAAGAAACAAGCCGCATCGCCCCACAGCCGAGCCGATGCACCGATCCTTCACCCACCAAGCACAATACTCCCAGCCAAACTCGCCGAAACTTCCTTATTGCTCATAACTAACCTCCAAAATCATCTCTTTACCTTTCCGCGGTAACGCTTACTTCCCCGCGTCTCTACCGACCGGCCCCGAAATCAGGAGCCGTCTACTTGCCCCCATTCTTGATCCCTGGATTGCCTGATCGCGGCCCCCGCGTTTTTCTGGCTCTCAGTGCCCGTATAGCTGATGCGCCAGATGGAGTTCGAGCCGTCGTCAGTCATCATCAACGACCCGTCCTGAGCTACGGTGATACCCACGGGTCTCCCCCACACGTGACCGTTATCAACCACAAATCCGGTCACAAAATCCTCGAACTCAGCAGCCTCTTTAGCCCCTGAAGGGACTTCGACCTTCGAGGCCGGGCATTCGTGAGACAGCTTCTGCGCTTCGTTGGGTCCTCA
The DNA here is from genome assembly GCA_963722405.1 of uncultured Acidobacteriaceae bacterium. Taxonomy (GTDB): domain Bacteria; phylum Acidobacteriota; class Terriglobia; order Terriglobales; family Acidobacteriaceae; genus DASRAA01. Next base: position 269,188 of record CAVRMO010000014.1, on the reverse strand, counting down.
AATAACTTCGATGCAACGTAGCACGCAGAATGTTCATCAGAACCAGCGACGCTATCTGGCTGTTGAAGCTCAAACTGAATTGCGCAGGAGCCCCCATGATTCTCGAAAATAACGACTCCCATCAATCGCGCAGCGATTACTCCGATCGCTCGCCATCGCCTGACGCAATGCTCGAGAATCGCGACTCCGGCGTGAGCCGGCGAGAGTTCCTCGGCATGACGGCTGCAACCCTTTTGATGGCCGGAAAACTGAGTGGATCCGCAAAGCCCGAGACCAAGAACGGAATTCCGTATCGAACGCTGGGCCGCACCGGCGAAAAGGTTTCTGTGATCGGGCTCGGAGGGTACCACCTTGGCAAGCAGAGCGATCCCGGAGAGAGCATTCGCATTATTCGCACGGGAATCGACGAAGGGATCAACTTCCTCGATAACTGCTGGGACTACAACGGCGGCGAAAGCGAAGTTCGAATGGGCAAAGCCCTGCGCGATGGTTATCGCCAAAAAGCCTTCTTGATGACCAAGATCGACGGTCGCGACAAAGCCACCGCGGCAACGCAACTCGATGAATCCTTGCGACGGTTGCAGACCGACCGAATCGACCTGCTCCAGTTCCATGAAGTGATTCGCGATACCGATCCGGACCGCATTTTTGCCGTAGGCGGAGCGATGGAGGTCGTACTGCAAGCGCAAAAGGCGGGCAAGATCCGTTACATCGGCTTTACCGGCCACAAGAGTCCCGATATTCATCTCAAGATGTTGGCTACTGCTTCCCAGCACGGCTTCACCTTCGACACCGTCCAGATGCCTCTCAATGTTATGGACGCCCACTTCAACAGTTTCGAACAGAAGGTTTTGCCGGTGTTGACTAAGAACAATATCGGAGTGCTTGCCATGAAGCCGATGGGCGACCACTTCATCCTCGGGAGCAAGACCGTTACAGCTCTGGAGTGTCTGTACTACCCTATGAATCTTCCGACCAGCGTCGTCATCACGGGCTGCGATTCGCTCCCAATCCTTCAGCAGGCGCTTCACGCCGCTCGCAGCTTCCAGCCGATGGACACTTCCCAGGTTGCAGCTCTGCTCGCAAGAACGGCAAACGCCGCCGAAGCGGGCCAGTTCGAACTCTACAAAACTAGCCACCAGTTTGATGGCACGGTCGCTAATCCACAGTGGCTCGGCTAGGCCGGTTTCGCAGTTAATGTAGCCCAACCGCCGCGTTGAAAGGGCGCAGCTTCAGCTGCGCCGTCAGTGGCGTTAGTGAATTCGCGCTTTAGCCCCGGCGGGAACTCGGTCTATATCAACTGTGGAATAGCTTTAGACCGGTTTAATTAGTACCGTAGCTGATCGGCACAGGGGTGGTGGTGGGCTTCTGCGCGGCGTTCATGGCTCCCTGTCCTTGGAACGAGCCCCATGGGCTGCTGAAAACTCGCATTTGCGACGGCTTTGCACCAGGGCATGACTTTCAGCCGTGCCGCTCCGGGCAACTCAGACGCTGGGCTTTAGCCTCGGAGTTTCCGGCCCGCCTGCTGCGGGTCCATAGTGCGGGAAACTTGCAGCGACGGCACGAACTATTGCAGACTCAGCGGAGCCAAGCTCGACAGCTATGGTCGTTAATATCTTGGTGCCTTGGTGCCCGTCTCGGAGTCTGACTTCGGTTGTTGCGGTCCATTGTTTGGTGGCGAGTTGGCCTTGCAAAAGGTCAAGCTCGACCCCGCCGGGGAGCCTGTTTCGTAATCGCCAACCGAGCCGAGCCTGGCCAATTCAACAATAAAAGGAGTATGCCATGGCCAAGCGTAAGCAATCCACCTTCGAGCGACTACGCAATGGAAAGTTGCAATGGAATCGTAAGGAGCGCAGAGAAGTGGAGCGTCGTTTGAACTCCGCCGATCCGGGACTGGAGATTATTCATCCCCATGCCGCCGGTATTGACGTGGGCAACGAAAGCCACTACGTGGCGGTGCCGCCGGGGTGCGATGCGCAACCGGTACGCGAGTTCGGATCCTGGACAGCAGCTCTGGAAGAGATGGCGCAGTGGTTGAAAAGCTGTGGCATCGAAACCGTAGTGATGCAATCCACTGGGGTGTATTGGATTGCCGTGCATGATGTGCTCGAGCGCCACGGCTTGCAAGTCAATCTGGTCGATGCCCGTGGCACCAAGAGTGTGCCTGGGCGCAAGAGTGACGTACAAGAATGTCAGTGGCTTTTGAAGTTGCACACCTATGGTCTGCTGCGGAGTTGCTTTCTGCCGGCGCCCGAGATCCACGGGGTGCGTACGGTGTGGAGGTTGCGCGATCAGCACGTCAAGGACGCCGGGCGCTGCATCCAGCATATGCAGAAGGCGCTGATCGAGATGAACGTACAACTGCACATTGCCATCAGCGATCTCAGCGGAGTGACCGGACAGGCCATCCTTCGCGCCATTCTGAGTGGCCAGCGCGACCCGCGAAAATTAGCCACCTTGCGCGACCGGCGCATTCAAGCCACGGAAGAAGAGATCCTCCACAGCTTGCAGGGGAACTGGAAGCAGGACGTGCTGTTCGAATTGCAGCAAGCCGTCGACGCCTACGATTTCTACCAGAAGCAAATGGCGGAATGCGACACTCAGCTGCAGTCGTACCTGGCCGCACTGCCTACCCGGGAAGCGCTTCCCACGAGACCTGCGAGCAGCCAGCCGGCAGCCGACGCTGAGACGGGCAAAAAACGCCGTTCGCGCAAGCCCAAAGGCAACCAGCCGGACTTCGATCTGGCAGCGGAACTGGAGCGCATTCTGGGAGTCGACGCCACCCGCATCGACGGCATCGACGTGATGACGATACAAACCGTGCTGGCCGAAGTGGGGCCCGATCTGAGTGCTTGGAAGACCGCCGCGCGCTGGTGCTCCTGGCTGAACCTGGCACCCAAGCGCGACATCAGTGGGGGCAAAGTCATTCGTCATAGGCGGGAATACCGCACCAATCGAGTCGGCAATGCTTTTCGCGTGGCCGCGCAGTCGCTGGTACGCAGTCAGAGCTATTTGGGGGCCAGGTATCGATACCTTCGCGCCAGGTTGGGGGGCTCAGAGCGGTCAAGGCCATGGCCCGCGTCTTGGCCTGCTTATACTATCGGCTGGTTACCAACGGGCAGGTTTGGATCGACCGTGGCACCGTGGAATTTGAGCAGCGCCGCCAGCAACGCGACCTCGCCAGCCTGCAGCGCAAAGCCCGCAGCCTCGGCATGCAATTGGTGCCCGTAGCCTAAATCCAGAACGATCAACCCCGCAGCGTCGCGGCCAACCCAACCCTCCAGGAACGGAGAGGGAAAACTGTTGACCAAAATAACCGCCCCAACTCCCAATCACACGCAATCCCGGCTCATCGAGTCAGGACCTGTATGGAGTTTCCGGGGAGGGACTTCGATGTTTCGACGCCCGGCACTTGCGAGACAGCTTCTTGTCACATAGAGATGTGTCCCACGTCCTTTCGTAAATAATCTCGCGTCCTGATACGGCAGTGCCTCCAGATAATCAACCTGAGTTTGCGGCGGTCGGCGGCGTTGGTGGTCACCAGCGAAGGCGGATGATCTTGGTGGTGCCAGCTCCTTCGTCAAGTGTCTCAGAAAGGCAAAAACGAAAACGCCTCAGGTAACTTGGGTCGGTCGCTTGGGTCATTCGAGGCTAGCGCCCAAATTGTAAGTTGAGTAAAATCGAAACTTAGCCAGTCGGGGCGTAGCGCAGCCTGGTAGCGCACCTGCCTTGGGCGCAGGGGGTCGGAGGTTCAAATCCTCTCGCCCCGACCAATTCTTCAATACCCTTCCGTGAGTTGCTGGTCATGAGGTGTGGACCAGTAACCGCGCGACCCGCCCACAGCGACTGCTCAAGCTGTGGGCTTAGGCTGCGAAGGATCCGACCAGTCCTGATCAGCGATTGCGCGCATGTCGTTAAAGATCGATCATGTGGAGATCGATCATGTGGCGCGCAAAAAAAATCCGGGCCACGCGGTGAAGGACTCTGGCCGATATCCTTTTCCCACGTGGCCCGATTGCGCCACTTCGTCTGCCCTTTCATGTAGCAAGCACATAGCCAAACTCGCTGAGCGCGAAACAAACGACTTAGAGACACGCGCAGCATCGACACCACGTAAAAAGCTTACGCATGCGGTAAATACTTCCGGCGGTCGGATGTGGAAATCTTTTTCGCGGGAACTCATTGGCTACTCTTTCGGCTTATACGCTTTTCCTAAAGTCTCGGCCTGAAACAATCGCTGGTCTACGCGATGAAGCTGGTTCACCATCCCTGGCCGCAGCAGCTTGAAGTGATGAATGTCGCACAGATAATTGGGTATGAACCAGATGGGCTCTTCCGAGGTCATCCAGTCGAAGTTGTCGAAGCGGGCAAGATTCACCGGGCGTGAGAAGTTGCGCAGGGTACGTTCGCGACGCATGTTGAAGTAGATGTTGAAATAACTCATCGCCAGCTCGCGCAGGGTGCGGTATACCGGCTCGCGATAGCGGCAGCCGCTGTAGTTGGACTGGGCGACGGCGCCCCAGTGCCCTTTGATGCGGTACACCGCGAGCACGTGGTCGGTATCGTTCTCGGCTTCGAAGTCGACGAGCAGAGGGGGAAACCCGAGGGCGCGCAAAGCGGCTGCCGCAAAGATCGCGCCTTCCAGACAATGGGAGGTGCGCTCGCGCAGGACCCGTCGAGGCGACCAGGCAGTGTCGGCCAAATGATAGGGCGTGTCGTCGAGGAAGCGTTGCACGCCATAGGGGTCTTTGAAGCTGCGCAACCTGCGCAACTCGGTGGAAGTGAAGGCGTCCAAGGGATCTTTCATGTCTGAATGACATGAAGTTTACCGCATCGGACGCGGATGACCGCTTTCGCAAATTGGTGCCGAATTGCTTTTGCGCCCCTCCTTTGTTTTCATCGAGTTGGGCGGAAATCTTTCGTATGTCATTCATTTTATTGGTAGTTATAGCTATCCATTTGTGCCGTAAGGAATTAGCGCCTCGATTGCGCCGGGGTGCAGCACTGCTTCAGCAGTGCATTCACGTCCAAGCATCGGCTTCAGCCGCTGAGGTAAAGCGGCAATTACCTCAGGCGCTAAAGCGCGAATCGTAAAACTCGGGTCCAAAATGTACGCCTGAAGGCGTACTCCACCCTTCGCGAGGCGTTTCCACCAGGCCGAAGGCGCACTCCACCTTTCGCAAAGCGCGGTTCAGTACGCGAATGAGGCGGTCGGCGCGCTTGAGTTCGATCATGTCGGCGGCGAGGGCCTCGGAGAGTTGGGTGAGCGCCGACTGCACGGCGAACATGGATTCGAGCGGCGTGAGTTGCAAGTCGAAGCGCTGGCCGCTGGCACGGTACTGGGCCATGCGCATGAGCCGGACACGGTGCCGGAGGTGGTGGAGACAAAGGTTTCGGTCGGTGACGGCGGCGGATTTACAGATGCCGCCACCGTCGCGGATGTAAGTACAAGTTTTGTAGTCGCTCGGCCACCGGCCCCGGGAGGCTGCACGGAGAAGGCGAACCGAAGATCGAAAGCGACTGCCGGTGGCCGACAAAGCGTCTGGGCTTTAGAATATTTGCTCGTGCAAGTAGAGTTGCCGGAGCAAGAACAAAATCTAAAAGGAGAATCGCAAGATGCTTCACTCAAAGCGGTCCAACGTATTAGTGGCCAGCCTGTTGGTGCTGGTTCTGGCTGTGGCCTGGCAGGGTACGCTGGCGGAAGACGTAGTGCACGCGGTCAGCGGCATCGTGAAGAGTGTTGACAAGGACACCAAGACCATGGTGGTTAAGACCTCTGACGGCACGGAACACACCATCAAGTGGACAGACAAGACGACGGTTACAGGCGCAAAGGACGCCGGCAAGGGCGTTGCGGACGCCGGTGTGGCCACCTACGACGGAGCCAAAGAAGGCACCAAGGTCACCGTCAAATACACGGAGAAGGGCGGGGAGAAGACCGCGGTTGCGATCAAACAAGCCAGTAAGGCCACAGCCAAAGCCGTAACCCAGTAACGAATTAGCAGCGCGCGCTGGGAATCGGCCGGCGCGCGCTGACTTTTTTGGAGACGACGCTACGCGAGCGGGGATCAGCTTGTCCTTAATCGGTATCTACAACCGACGGAGTGCGTGGCCCGCCCTGTGGCTGGCACTTCAGCTGGCGAGCGTCTGCGTGACGACTGCGGCCCAAACGCAGTCAACGAATCCTGCTGCCTCTGCGACGCACAAGACTGCAGGGCAGTCCGGTGTCAGCGGGTTGCCGTTGAACTTCGAGCGGCATACCGGCGACCTGGACGAAATGGCCACGCGCGGAAGCATTCGAGCCCTCGTCTTGTATAGCCGCTCCGGCTTCTTCTACGTTGATGGAAAGCCGGAGGGCATTTCTTATGAGGCGTTGCAATACTTCGAGCAGTTCGTCAATCAGAAGCTGCGTAGCAGGCAACACATCCAGGTTACGTTTATTCCGGTCCGGCCCGATCAGCTTGAACCGTATTTGAACGAAGGCATCGGCGATTTGATCGCGTACCCGCTGGCCATGACTCCGGAACGCGCACAGCAGATCGCGTTCTCGGTCCCGATCCAAACTGACGTGAAACAGATTCTGGTCACGGGTAAGGACTTCGGTGCGGTTTCATCGTTGCAGGACCTTGGCGGGAAGAAAGTCTTCGTGAATCCTGTCACCACGTACTACGGGAACCTGGAAAAGGTAAGTGACTCATTACGGAAGCTGGGCAAGCCACCCATCCTGATCCAGAGCGCCGATAAGAACCTGCTGGACGAAGACCTGATGGAGATGGTGAATGCCGGCATACTTCCCGCAACCGTCACCATCACAGAGCGTGCCAAGCTGTGGGCCAGCGTTTTTCACAACATCACTCCTCATCCCGATATCGTGATAGCGAACCAGGAAGACCTGGCGTGGGCGGTGCGCAAGAACAATCCGAAGTTTAAGGATCTGGTGAATGAATTCGTCAAGACGCATGCCGCTGGAACGTCGTTCGGTAACACGCTGATGCGGCGATACCTGGAGAGCAATCAATGGATCACGAATCCGACCAATGACGAGCAGATCAAGAAATTCAATGAGCTGGCGAATTTCTTCAAGACGTATTCCTCGCAATTTGGCTTCGACTACCTGATGGTGGTGGCGCAGGGCTACCAGGAGTCGCAACTCAACCAGGCGGCAAGAAGTCCTGGTGGCGCAGTGGGAGTGATGCAGGTCAAGCCGTCAACTGCGGCGGCGCCGCCCATCAGCATTCCCGACATTGAGACAGCGGAGAACAACATTCACGCCGGAGTGAAGCTGCTGAATTCTATTGCGACCGAATATTTCAGCGACCCGAAGATCGATCCGATGAACCGGCTTTTGTTGACTTTCGCGGCTTATAACGCGGGTCCCAACCGCATTGCCGAACTGCGGAAGAGAGCACCGTCACAAGGACTGGATCCCAACGTGTGGTTTGGCAACATCGAGTTGCTGGTGTCGCAGAGTGTGGGACAAGTGACGGTACAGTACGTCAGCAACATTTATAAGTACTACATCGCGTACAAGCTGGTGGTTGAACAAGGTGGATCGTTGCAGTAGTGCGAACTGATCGACATGAGTGCGGACCGAGTTCCGCCGTGGTCGTCTGGGATAATTGGGGGAGGGATCCCCGGTTAGCGCTATAAGCAGGCGCGAACCTGGGTACGGGGCATGGAGTTACCTGGCCCGGTTGCGTCGCCTGCATCCAATAACCGGTCGTAGTGTCGGATGTGCGAGCGGGAACTTAGCTTGAGACCTTAGCGCCCGCCGCGGCCGAGCAGCAGTATCTTCAGGGTAGAGAAGAGGATGTAGATGTCGAGACCGATTGAGACGTTCTTGATATAGAAGAGATCGTAAGCGAGTTTGTCTTTGTGGTCTTCGATGGTGGCGTTGTAGCCGCGATTGATTTGCGCCCATCCGGTGGCACCCGGCTTGATCAGCCAGCGCTCGCTTGTAGAAGGGAATGACTGCGCGGTGCATTCTCTTCGTCCTCGGGGGTGTGCGGGCCGCGGCCCGACGAAGGAAATGTCGCCTCTCACGATGTTGAAGAGCTGAGGCAGTTCATCCACCCGGGTGCGGCGCAGCCACTTGCCGACGCGCGTGATGCGGGGTCCTCGTATGGGCTCGGTTCCGATTGGTCGGTCAGGCCGGCGTGCTTTCTCGCGATCCGTCTGTGTACATCGTGCGGAACTTGAAGACCGTAAACGGTTCGCCGATTTCGCCAACGCGCGGCTGCCGGAAAATCATCGGGCCCGTCGGAGTCCAGGCGGAATGGCGAGGCTTGCCAATGCCATCAGGGGCGAGGCAAGCACCACGCCGATTGAGCCGAAGAAGAGCGAGAACATGCGCTTGTAGAGGCGCAATGCGGCCCGCACGTGAAAGCCAGGGGAAAACAGCAGCCAACTCGAGCCGCAGCGACTCCAGTGGAATCTTGCCGGTCACGGTTTCGTAGTACTCGGGGCCATCCTGGATCTGGACTCCGCCGGCTTTGAGCTTGAGCAATTCCGCCACCGGGAGCTTGCCTCGGCGGTCGCCCATGGTGACGATGATCCGGCGGACGCCTTCGCGCTTCACGAAGGCGGGCAGTTCCGCTGGTTCGATGGAGGGGATGGTAGCGACTTGTGCGTCGCCGCCGACATAGCCCGCAACGCGCAAGCCGAGTTCGGGGCGCTGCAAGATGGCATCCATTAACGGCGCTGCCAGTGGACCATCTCCGTAGATCACGGTGCTCTCGGCGAAACGAGCGGAGCGATTGAGCATGAAGAAGCAACTTCGCCAAACTGGTACGGCGATCGCTATTACGAGGACGCCGATCCACAAGACCGTCCCGCCGAGGCTGGCCTCGGGGAAGGTGTAGTAGAGCACGGCGAGGGCGACGAAGGTGCAACCCAAAACGCCGACGAGGCGGGTGACGACTTCGCGGCGGTTGGTGAGGATGCCGGAGTTGTAGAGGTCGAAGTAATACATCAGCACCAGGAAGACGAGGACGACGAGTCCGATTCTTCCGGCGCCGTTTTCATAGAGGAGGTAGATCCGTGCGTCGACGGCGGTGCCGGTGGAGACCAGCACGGCAGCGATAAAGCCCAAGGTAACCAGGATCGCTTCCGAACACGTCAACAGTAAGGTGCGTGTCGGAAAATACGTGTTGAACAATCGAATCATGCAGAAGCCGTATGATCGGTCTTAGCTTCCTCGTCACCATTCGATTTCTTCGATCCGTAGTAGCCGTATCCGCCGTAGTAGCGCTCGTAACCGACCTGCACCATGGAAGCTTCGTTAAAGATGAATCCGAGCTGCTTGCTCTTTTCGATGGAGTCGAGAGCCCGGATGAGGGTCCGTTTGCGAGTATGACCTTCGCGGGCGACGACCAGCACGCCGTCGCAGAGCCGCGACAGGGAGGTGGCATCGGCCATGGGGAGCATGGGTGTGCAATCGAGCAGGACCCAGTCAAAGCCTTCGGAGACGGCAGCCAGCATTTGGGCGAAAGCGTCGGACTCCAGGAGGGGCAGAGGCTCCTCGATACCTTTACCCGCGGACAGAAGCCACAAAGGCAGGCCTTCGACCTGATAGAAAGCGTCCTGCAAGGCGAGTTTGTGCTCATGCCACTCAGCGATGCCACGTAACGGAGAGGAGGCGAGCAACGCACTGGCAGTGGGACGGCGCAAGTCGGCTTCGATTAGCAGGACACGTTCTCCAGCGCGGCGCGCCAGGGTAAGTGCGAGGTTGACGGAGACCACGGACTTGCCTTCGTCGCCCACGGCACTGGTGATGAGGAGCTTCTTCAACGGACGCTTGCGGCGAAGGTGCGCCAGCCGCGTGCTCAGGACGCGAAATGTCTCAGCGCCCGGACTATTGGGGTTGGTGATGGTGATGAGGCGCTGTTCGGGCGTGGGCGCGGGGCGAAGGATGCGGTCGGCGGGAACAGCCAGCCATGCGGCTGTGGGAGGCGCCTGGGTAGCGAGCGCATCGAGCGCGGCGGTGTCGTCGAGGGGCAGGCCCGGTATAGGGGAATCCGGCTGAGCGGGAGTAGCCAATGGCGAGGCACTTGGAGCTTCACCCTGAGATTTCTGCAATGCATCGTACAATCGACTCATTTCTAGACTCTCCTGCCGTCAGCGGACGGAACGGGTTTCTCTTCCAGCGACTGGTTACTGTCCATGGTGCGTAGAACGCGGAACAACGAGCGCAAGAGGCTTTCGTTGTTCTGTTGAGTTTCGGCGGTCCCGACAGGCTCTTCGGGAGTTGCAATGGATCCGGTAAGGCGGAAGTCGGCGGCGACCTCGGTGATCATGTCAGCGGTGACGGAGCGCTGCTCGCGGGCAAATGCATTCACCATGGCATTCTCACAGAGGTTGTTGATGATTCGGGGAATGCCGCGTGAATATTCGAAGACCTTGGCCAGTGCCTCGGGCTCGAAGATGGGCGGCTCCGCTTTTGCTCCAGCACGCTCGAGGCGCGAGAGCACATAGCCGCGGGTCTGCTCTTCATCGAGCGGCAGCAGTTGGCAACGCAACGAAACGCGTTGCTTGAGTTGCCGCAAGCCGGGCGAGTCGAGAACGCCTTCCAACTCGGGCTGACCCATGAGGACGATCTGCAGCAACTTCTGCTGCGACGTTTCCAGGTTGGTCAGCAGGCGAATTTCTTCCAGCAGTTCGGGGCGGAGCGCCTGGGCTTCGTCCACCACAAGGGCGGTGATTAGGCCGCGGGCGTGCCGCTGAATGAGGAAGCGGTTCAGGTCGAGCAGCATTTCGGTCTTGCTGCGTCCGCTGTACTGCAGTCCGAGGTCGGCCATGATGTATTGGAAGAACTCGGTGGTTGACAGCAGCGGATTGAAAACGTACCCGAACGCGATGTTGTTCTTGCGCAGTTCGGCGAGCAGGCAGCGTACCAGGAGGGTCTTCCCCGTGCCCACCTCGCCGGTGATCACGATGAAGCCTTTTCTGCGGCCTACACCATAGTGCAAGTTGGCCAACGCCTCGTTATGGCGGGGCGTCGCGTGGTAGAAGAACGGATCAGGGCTGATCTCGAACGGGTTCTTGCTCAGCCCGAAGAATTGTTTGTACATGCCTTATCCCCAGAAGTAGGCGTACCAGATCCCCGTGGGGATAATGATCGCCACCAGAATGGCAGCGGCAACTGCGATCCATGGTTTCCAGCGCTGCGCAGCGACCTCGCGATCGGTGGGAAGCGGAGGAATTTCCGCCAGCACCGGCAGCGGAGCTGCGTCGAGCAAGTCGTGTTCGCTGCGGATGCGGTCGTCGACAAATTCCATGCCGACCCCGAAAACGAAAGCCAAGGCCAGACCAGCGCCTAGACCAGCCAGCGAGAATTTGAAGCGGTCAGGGAACGAGGCCTTTTCCGGAAGGCTGGGAGGATCAATGATGCGGAACTGATCGCCCTGCTGCTGCCGGTTGAGGCTGGTAGCCAGCGAAGATGCCATGGTCTTGCCCAGCAAGTCGTCATAGCTCTTCTTGGACTCATCGTAATTGCGCATGATGTCAGAGAGTTCCTGTTGCCGGCCGGGGGTGGCGTTCAAGCGCGCCTGATACTGGTTGACCTTGGCTTCCAGGCGGGCGATCTGGGCTTCGCGAGACTGGATCTCGAGCTTGTTGGCTTTCATCTGGCTCTGGATCTGCATGACCGGGGTCATAGCCTGAAGCTGCGAAGCAGTGGCCAGCGGCTTGTCATCGTCAGGATTGGCGCCGTCGGCTTTCGACTCCGCCTGGTCCTTATTCATTTGCTCCATCTTGGCGATGGTGTCCTTCAGCTTTTTGACGTCGGGATGGTCGGGGGTGTACTTGGATTCCAAGGTAGCCAGTTCGGCCCGCATCGTCTCAATTTGCTGGGCGGTAGTGGCGGGCGTCGCGCCGGTGGATTCAGTCACACCCATCTGGTCGTACTGGGCGGCAAGCGAAGTGAGATAGGCCTGTTGCTGTAGAGCCTTGTCGCGGGCGTCGATGGCGGACTGCAATTGTCCCTGAGCGCCGCTAAGAATCTGCAGGTTGCTTTGCAACTGGTCGGGCAATTCGCCCATGTGGGCAGCCTCGTACTCGCGCATCTTCTTTTCCTGACTGGCAAGGACGGCGGCGGCGGCAGTGGACTGCGAATCCAGGAAGTTGGTCGTGCTTTCCGACTGCTGCTGGCTGGCGCGGATATTTTCATCGATAAACAAGGTGGCCAGCTGAGTGTTTACCTGCTGTGCCACCTGTGCTTTGTCCGCGGCGTAGGCAACCTTAAACGCGGTCAAAGTTCCCGGCCTGCCGTTGCTGGACGCGGTCTGGACGAGGTCGAGCTTGATGTCCTTGCGCATCTGAGTGATCTGATCGTCAGGGGTGCTGAAGAACAAGCCCTGGTACAGATGCAAGCTGTTTATGATGGCCAACAAGCGGGACCGGCTCAGGACCTGGTTGGTGATCGATTGCAGGCGCTCCTGCAGATCCACCTGCACGTTCGGCAACACGAACTTTTCGGGGACCTTCTGCTGTTCGACCAGGATCACAGCTTCCGAGGTGTACTTCGGAGGAATAATCCAGGCCGAGGCGAACACGATGAGCCAGCCGAGGAAAAGCGGGCCGATAATCCACCAACGGCGGCGGACCACGATGGCCCAGTAGTCATCTAATCCCCGCATTGATTTCTGATCGTCAAATTCTTCGGTCATAATTTACCGTCCAAGGGGGTGATTCCAGGTGTAGTTGAGTGTGACGCCAACAAGATTGGCATTGTAAGTGTGAGATCCCAAGAGAATCGTGTTCGATTGCGTTTGGTGTACGAAGGCATAGAGCGCACTGGTGGTAAATGATTTGCCCACTTTATAAGTGAGGCCCCCACTGATATTGAGGTTATCGTAGGAGCGGCTGGAAACCGTAGTGGAAACGTCATGGAAATATCGGCCTGCCAAGGTGAAATCCATCTTGGAGGTCAACATGCGGCGATAGCTGCCGTTGATGGAGTTTACCTGGGAAGTAGCAATGATCCCTCCGCCGTCCATCACCGAGCGGCTGAACCCTAGGCGAACCGAGTTGCGCAAGCCTTGCCAGCCGAAATTGCCGCCCACCGCGGTGCTCCACATGGAGCTGTAATGGACGCACACGATCTCTAACACACCATTAACCAGTTGGGGAACGCAGGCGACGGTTTTTGTAGAGGTGTACTCAGGTCCAATCCATCCTGAAATCGTCATGTTGGGACGGATTAGGTAGTCCCCGGTCATAGATATCGTCTGCACACCGGAGCGCTGCACGCCCCTGCCGAAGTCGAGGCTGTTGAAATCGTAGCCAGCCCCTAACGAGAGGCGCGGCGACAACTTATGCGAGTATGCGGCCCGCCCACTGTAGGAGACCAGGTTATAGAAAGGAACCGAGGTTAGCAGGTTGTAGCTGGAAGTGCGGCGCAGGCTCGAGGAGCCAGTAAAAGATAGAGTATCCACCTTTGTCAGTTGGTCGGTGAGGGTCAACAATCCAGTATTCTGGGTGAATTGTGTCAACGGGTAGTAGGTCACCGGATTGGGATTGTTCATCGTCGGAGTCCCGACGGTCGTCAGGTAACTGTCAAACGGGTTCGCAGAATAAGAGTAGTTGTCACTTCCCTGAAGTTGCCAACGCTTAGCGAGCTGCCAGAGAAATGATGCATTCGCGACCTGCGAGAACCGATTGTTGTTACCAGGCGCACCGGTGAGCTGGGTATTGTATTGATAGCCGCCACGATAGCCCACGTCCCAAGTCAGCCTTTGGCGATACTGCTGGATCCTGATGCTTGGTCTAACGTTAAAATACCACCAGTTCTGACTATAATTCGAGTTTCCGGTCGCGTTTGCATTGCTCTGGTAGGAAAACCCACCGCCGATTCCCAAAGTAATACTGCTGTTCTCGATCGACTGAGAAAGGAAGTCCAGGGACGGTGTTGTGTCCGGATAGGTGTAGGCCGGCTTTGGGCCGGGTTGGGTGGGCGCCCCGGTATCGGTGGTGCCAGTGTCAGTCTGCGCCCAGGCACACGTGGCGCACAAAATCCCCAGGATCAGCAGGAACGGCCCGAAGCGACGTGTCATCTACAAAGCCTCCTGTCAGGGAACGACGATCGTGTCCCGCGGTTGCAACTCAATGTTCTGTTGCGGGTTTACGCCCTTGATTACTTCTTTGTAATTGAAGGGAAGACGTTGTTGGGTGCCGTTCGCAGCGGTCCGCAGAACGTAGACCTTCTTGGTCTTGGCAAAATCCTTAAATCCGCCGGCCATGGCAATGGCATCCAAAACCGTCATGCGGCGGGTGAGGGGGAAATATCCCGGACGCCCGACTTCGCCAACGATGTTGAAGTTCAGACTGCCGATCTTATCAACCACCACGGTTACCTGGGGGTCGGAGACGTACTTCTTCATGGCATCGGCCAGGACGCCCTGTAATTGCACGGGAGTGTAGCCGGCAGCCTTCACTTCACCGATCAACGGCAAGGAAATCATGCCATCGGGACGGACCGGCACGGACTTCGACATGTCCGGCTCTTTCCAGACGAAAATCGCTAACAGATCCTCAGCGCCGATGATGTATGAGTCCGGACGAGCAGTAGCGGGCGCAGGGGATGGAGTGTCGGTTGCGGCCGGCGGGGCCGGGGTTCGCCGCGGGGGTATCCTGAGCCACGGCCAAGCTCGTCAAAAGCGCGAGCAGCAGCGCGACATGCAGCAGCCGTATTGCAAGGGTCTTAACTCTGCTTCTCTGCCAATTCATTCAGGTCACCTTCCATCAACGTTCGAGGGTTACTCCGTCTTGTCATCTTCCGGGCGCAACGCGGGAGTTACCGCGCGGCGCTGGGGAAAGCCGACTTCCTTTAGCTTATACAATAAAGCCCGATAGCTGATACCGAGGGCCCGGGCAGCCTTTTTCCGGTTCCAGTTGTTCGCGTGCAGCGCGCCCAGAATGATGCGCGCTTCAATCTTTCGAACTGTCTGTCGCGTCAGCTTCTTGAGCGATACCGGCCCGTCAAATGTGAAGTCGGGAATGGTATCGCGATCACTATTCTCCACCAACTCGCTCACAATGACGTCATCGGTGCCCATGACCACATAACGCTTGATCAGGTTCTCGAGTTGACGAATATTCCCCGGCCAAGAGTACCGCTGCATCTTCGCCAAAAGCGCAGGACGAAGCATGGGAGCGCGGCCGTTAAGTTTATCATTGTAATACTGCAAAAGGTATTCGCATATTAACGGAATATCAACTGCCCGTTCGCGTAAGGCAGGTACGTGGATGACCATCGCCGCCACGCGGTAGAACAAATCGTGACGGAAGTTGCCAACATCGATTTCCTGGTGCAGGTCGCGATTAGTGGCGCTCACGACGCGTACTTCGACCTTTTTGTCTTCTTGCGAGCCTATGCGACTGAACTGGCCATCCTGGAGGAGTTGCAGGAGTTTGGCTTGCAGCGAGGGATCGAGTTCGGAAATTTCGTCGAGGAAGAGGGTGCCGCGGTGGGCCATTTCGACGCGACCAGGCTTGTTTCCGATGGCTCCGGTGAAGGACCCCTTCTCATATCCAAACAGTTCGCTTTCCAGCAACGAGCCAGGAATTGCCGGGCAGTTAACCTTGACGAAAGGGCCGCTGGACCAGGGAGAGTAGAGATGCAAGAGGCGGGCGATGATGTCTTTTCCAGTGCCGCTCTCGCCGGTGATCAGGATGGAGATGTTGGCGCCGGCAACGCGCTCTAACTTCTGACGCATTTCTCGCAGGCCAGCGGTCTGTCCGAAGATGACGGATTCCGGGGGCATGGGTAGGGTTGCGATGGTT
The DNA here is from genome assembly GCA_963722405.1 of uncultured Acidobacteriaceae bacterium. Lineage (GTDB taxonomy): Bacteria > Acidobacteriota > Terriglobia > Terriglobales > Acidobacteriaceae > DASRAA01. The sequence continues at coordinate 253,408 of CAVRMO010000014.1, read as the reverse complement.
CCCTCAAAGCTTCCGCTGGCCAGGGGCGGCATTATTCGATCCTCACAGACGGCTCACACCGAGAAGTTGCAAACGATGTGAAAAGGATTTGCATTTGTGTGGCCATCGACTCATGCATCGCAAAATTCTGCGCACTCTCGCTATAAGATGATTTTATTCAATAGCTTAATGTAGAGCAATTGGAACGAGGTTAGACTTTACTCAGACATAAAACAGTAAACTCATCGGGCCAGATGTGCAACTATTTTCACTTAAGGGAAGGGATTTTCTCAATCCTGATGAGAAGCCTTTTCGGACTGAGCTTCGACGGCCGACGCGATGAGGGGTTCCTCAAATTGAAGGCCCAGAAGGAAATATTGACGATCTGGAGTGCAGCGCAGGACCGTGGCATGGAGCAGGGAAACGGAACGAGGCAATTGGGCCTTGTTAACAAGCGCGATGGGAATCTCGAGGGAAATCTGGGTACCGGGATCCAAATAGCGTTTGGTGGCAAGCAGCACGCCACCGGCTGAAAGATTCAAGGCGGTTGCGAACTCGAGGAAGTCCTCGCCCGTGAGCTTCCGGCCGCGCACGAAGAAGGGAATCGAAATGGGCAGGCGATCCCAGTCACGACGTTCCGTGACTGGAATTGGACGACGCACTATGGGACTCTCCTATACAAGTTGTTGCACACGGACGGCCAAACGGGTGTGGACAAAAGTCCTTTCAAATACATATAGTTAGACGATTTTAGTGACGGAATGATGGCGGGTGGACTGCAAAAAACTGCAATGATTTGCAGTCGGGAAGAAGAGATTTACCCTCATTTTCGATGCAAAGAGTTTCACATTATGATAACTCTCTTGCGTAATTTTACGCAGAAGCATTGATTTTAAATTGACTTCGTGGGCGGTTGCGCTATGATCAAGACTCCCCTCGGGAGTGCATGAAAATGCGCTCTCGCTCTTGATCCCCGATGTGCAAGTTGCTCTAAACTGTGGGCTTATTTTGTCGAAGATATGCCTATAGAGAACAAATTCGAATTCGTGTGTCTCGGCCGGGTCAGGAAATCCCGAGACGATTGATTCGAATGACTCGGAGATGGAGCCCTTTCCGATGAATTCGGCCAAACTTGGGTCCGCCAAACCGGCGATTGATCATCTGACCGACGATGGCCACTGCCTTGCTTGCAGGGACGCTCTCGCCGCGGCTGCGCATGAACTCAAGACTCCGCTGGCGATCATGGGCGGTTATCTGCATTTGCTGCTCACGCAGAAGCTCGGACCTTTGACTCCGCAGCAACTCGAAGTGCTGTCCGAAATGCAGGACAACGGAGCGCGGCTCACCAACTTCATCCAGAACGTGCTCACGTACGCATCGCTCAAAGTAGATCGCTACGAGATCCAGTACGAAGTGGCCGATATCAATGCGTGTCTGCGGGAGATTGCCGAATTCTGGGCGCAACGCTTCCAGGACAAGGCGATTGCTTTCTATTTTTTTGCCGACGAAAAATTGCCGGCGTTTCCGTTCGATTGGTACAAGGTGCAGCACGTGGTTTCGAATTTGCTCGACAATGCGATGAAGTACACGGGAAGTTCGGGAACTGTATGGCTGCATGTCGAGCCTTATTTCTGGGAGCGGCGCACCATTAAGCGGAAACCGCTGGTGGAGCGGCGGCGGCGGCTGGTGGCCAATCCCAATTGCTGCCGAATTTCTGTGGCCGACACGGGCCCCGGCATCGCTCCAGAGTTTCAGCAAGAAATTTTTGAAGAGTATTTTCGCCTGACCGGCGCAGGAACCAGGGCCGAGGGTCACGGGTTGGGACTGGCGATCGCACGGCGCCTGGTGCAGGCCGCCGGGGGAAAAATCTGGGTCGAAAGCGAACCGGGAAACGGTGCTAAGTTTTCGTTTCTGTGCCTGTTGAATCCATCGGCCAAGCAACCAAGCGCGACGGAAAAACAATGAGCGCTGGCCACATCCTGATAGTCGATGACGAGCCCGGCATGCGGCGCTATCTGCAGACCGTGCTGGAACTCGACTCCTACCGAGTGTCAACTGCCGCCGATGGAGATGAAGCGCTGATCAAGGTGCAGCGCGACCAACCCGACGTGGTGTTGTTAGATATGGTGATGCCCGGGCCCGATGGACTGGAGACCCTGAAGCGCATCCGAGAGTCGCGGCCGACGACCAAGGTGGTGATGCTGTCGTGTGTGCGCGACACTCGCAAAGTAGCAATGGCCATGCGGTTGGGAGCGCATGACTACCTGTCGAAGCCGGTGCAGAAAGAAGAGATGGACGATGTGCTGCGCTTCTGCCTCGAGCATCCTGGACCCACCACGTCGGGAGCCGGCGAGGCCATTGAAGTAGTGCAGGGCGTGTACTTCTTCGCGGCCACGGAACAGATGCGGCTGATTCGCGCCCAGGCAATGCAAGTTGCGCGCTTCGATTTTCCGGTGCTGCTGTTAGGGGAGAGCGGGACGGGCAAGGAAGTTCTGGCGCAACTGATTCACAAGTACTCGGAGCGCGCGCATCGAACGTTTCTCAAGGTAAATTGCGCGGCCATGCCCAGCGAATTGCTGGAGAGCGAGTTATTCGGCTACGAACCGGGCGCATTCACCGGTGCGGTGAAAGCTAAACCGGGAAAGTTTGAAATCTGCAACAAAGGCACAATCCTGCTGGACGAGATTGGTGAGATGTCGCCGGCCTTGCAGGCCAAGCTGTTACAGGTGCTGCAGGACGGGCAGTTCTCGCGTCTGGGTGGCAGACATCCGGTAAAGGTGGATGTGCGGGTGCTGGCTGCGACCAACATCAACATGGCGGAGTCGATCTCGAAGAAGACGTTTCGTGAAGACTTGTACTATCGGCTCAGCAGTTTTGTCTTGAGCATGCCGTCGCTGCGTCAGCGGAGGGAAGAAATATCGATGATGCTGCGACACTTCATGATTCAGGTCGCGGAGCGTTACGCGTGCCCGCTGTTGTCGGTTTCTCCGCGGCTGGTGGGGGCTTGCGAAAATTACTCGTGGCCAGGGAACATTCGCGAACTGGAGAATTTCGTCAAGCGATACCTGGTGCTGGGTGACGAAAACGCAGCCATCGCCGAACTGGAGCGGGGAAATGCGCAGGAGAACGCACCAGGTCGAGCGGCACGCGCGGAGCCCCAGAACCCTGACCTCAAGCAAATGGTCAAGACGTTGAAAAACGGCGCCGAAATGGAGGCCATCGCCAACGCTCTTGAGGAAAACGGTTGGAACCGCAAACGCGCTGCCAACATGCTGAACATCAGCTATAAGGCGCTTTTGTACAAGATCCGGCAGTACGATATCCGTCCTCGGCACGCCGGGTAGGGAACTTTCTGCTCAAATTGCGCAACCATTTGCACTTATTCAAGGGGGCTGAGTGAGCCCAATCAGTACGAACTAGTTAACTTGTGAGATATTAACCCATTTAGTTGCCATCATTTGTACCGTTTTCGAGGTTGCGATGCCGCGAATCCACGTGGCAATCCGCGTGCGGCAATGCCTTATATGCAGTCGGTTGGCGTCTCATGTGGAGGGAATGCGAGCACCACAACTCAATCCGGGGAACGTCGCAAAAATCCCCGTTTCGACATGCATTTTTCGACATTTGTCCGAGCACTTGGGGATTCCTGGTCACTAAGCGAAACGACGGATGTTAGCGCTGCCGGCGCGTCTTTTGTGACCGAACGCCCATTCCTGCTGAACACCCCAGTTGAATACGTGCTTACCTTTCCTCCGGACCTGACGAAGGCGCCCAGGCCATTACGGGTGCGATTTTTCGGTATGGTATTGCGATGCGAGCGGGTCGCTGGAGGCCGTGTGGTGTTCGGCATCGCGGTACACAACACCGCCCATCGTTATCTGACGCAACAGGAAGCCGCGGATTTCGAAGCGATGGAGCAGCGGCTTCAGTCAAACCCCAATTCAACGGTTCCCAGAGCGGACATGTCGGCGTAAAGTCGCCGGCATCACGTTCTGATCGCCAATCGTTCATCGTTCATCGTTAATCGTTGAACAAAAAGAAAGGGCAGACCCGATGAGGTCTGCCCCGAAAAGCTAAGCGGTGTGAACTAGAGCCCGAGGCGCCGACGGCCGTAACCAACCACGCCCAACAAACCTGTGCCGATCAGCAACAGTGAGCTGGGTTCTGGTGTGGAACTGGCCGAACCGGTGGTGAGGTCGGTGATGGCGACGTAGTTATCGGTCAAAGTGAAATAGCTGATGTTCGCGGTGGATTCCTGGAATCCGTAAAAGAACCCGGAGTCGTTCCCGCCACCTGTCAAGAACGTGAGGTTAAAGGACTCGATCAGCGTGTGGGTCGAATCATAAACCGCGATGGTGGTCGGCGTAGTACCGAAAGGTACGTAATTCAAGAACCCACCAACAGCGCCAACCGGTGTGGCAAAAGCGAAGGTCATGGTGTCGGTGACGCCATACGCGTCAAAGCTGTCATTGACGCCAGCCATGGGTCCAACGCCGGCATCCCAGAATCCATTAGCCAGGAATCCGTAGCCAAGGTTGTAACCAAACACCGACCCACCCTGGTTGAAGGCGTTGGTTGAACTCCAAACAATGCCTGGGGCGACGGTCTGTGGTCCGGGCCCGAAATACTGCAACACGGGCATGGTATAAACCGTTCCACCGGGAATCGAAGTAACGACAGTCGCTCCGGCCTGGGCTACAGTCAACAAAACCGCGACGAACAGCGCTGCAAAAAGCCTTTTCATGGTGCAATCTTCTCCTGGGACTTCATCGAGAAACGGCTGTTCCAACCCCAAACCTGCAAGAGCACAGAAGTTACCATAAGAATTCGCTGCATGCCAATAGCCAATCGATGGCGGTCTATCCTTAAGAAAGGATTAGATAAGTTGACGGTCTGGCGGCAAACAGTTGCAACATTTTGCAGCTATAAGAGAAACAAAATGCTCTTGCTCGCGGGCAGGCTTCAGCGGCGTGGAAAGCGGAAGCTGGCTGCGAGTAGTTACGGTTGAGGGGCGAAGCTACAGAAGCCGCGCCGCCTCTTTTGCGAAGTAGGTCAAAATGATGGAGGCCCCTGCGCGCTGAATGCAGGTCAGCGATTCCAGCATGACACGCTCGTAGTCGATCCAGCCATTGAGGGCCGCGGCCTTGATCATGGCGTATTCACCACTGACCTGATAGGCAGCCAGGGGAACGTCGAAGCGTTCGCGGGCTTCGCGGATAACGTCGAGATAGGGCATGGCAGGCTTGACCATGATCATGTCGGCGCCTTCCTCGAGATCGAGTTCGATCTCGCGCATAGCTTCGCGCAAGTTCGCGGGGTCCATCTGGTAGGAGCGCCGGTCGCCAAAGTGAGGAGCGGAATCGGCGGCTTCGCGGAACGGCCCGTAAAAGCCGCTGGCGAACTTGGCAGCGTACGAGAGGATTGGAATGTTCTCGTAGCCTGCGCTGTCGAGCGCCGTGCGGATGGCGTCAACGCGTCCGTCCATCATGTCGGAGGGGGCGATGATGTCCATGCCAGCCTTGGCTTGCGAGACCGCGGTCTTGGCCAGCAAGTGGAGCGACGGGTCGTTCAGGATTTCATAGTTCTCGGCGGCCGCAGCGGCTATTGCAGAGGACGACGGTTGCGCGCTGGTCTTGATCGCAACGACTGTCTTGCCCTGGGCTTCCAATTCGTGCAGCGCCGTCAGGATCTCGCGGCGGGAATCGTCAGACTCGACGATGCCACAGTGGCCGTGCGACATGTACTCGCACAGGCAAACGTCGCCCATCAGCAGGAGACCAGGAACCTCGCGCTTGATTGCCCGGGTTGCCTGCTGCACGATGCCGTAATCAGCCCACGCTTCGGTGGCAAGTTCGTCCTTGTTTTCGGGCAGGCCGAACAGGATGACGCTAGGGATGCCCAGCGCTTTCACTTCGGCACACTCCTTCACCGCTTCATCGATCGAGAGGTTGAAGACGCCCGGCATGGAGCCGATGGCCTTGCGTACGCCTTCTCCCGGACAGACGAAGAGCGGATAGACAAAACCTTCGGGACTGAGGCGAGTTTCGCGAACGAACGAGCGCATCGCTTCGTTGCGACGCAGGCGGCGTGGACGATCAGTTGGGAATGCCATAACAGGAAATTCTAGCACCTGGGGAATGCAGGGCAGCCGCTAAAAATGCGGGTGGAGAGAGTTGTTCGATTGTGATGAGAGTCACTGACGAGGCACGGTAACGCTCGACGCGCTGGGCGAAGCCCGCCTCCTCGCAGGTCGGGCCCCAGCCGTGCTGCCGTAAGCGATCATAGCGGAGTCCTACGCTGTGGGACTTGGTTGCAGGCGCTCCAGCAGGGCAATTCCCGCTTCATCGGCTGCGCGGCTCTTGAACTCTCTTTCCAGCACAACTGTCTTGGCGGACGGAGCGAGTTGACGGAGCACCTCCAAGGTCGCCGAGGAAGACAGAGTGCCGCTGTCAGGCCCGAGTACAATCATGTCAACGGACGATGCGGTCAGCAGGATTTTGGCGTCGCCCATGAGTCCGGTGGAGAGCACGCGGTAGCCGTGTCGTGTCAAAAGCGCTCGCACGAAGGCGCAGGTGTCGGGCGAGGGGTCGAGAAACAACACGCGTGGCCCTTTGTTGACGGATTCACCAGGCGTGCTCGTGCCCTCTTTCAGAAACGACAAGATGGCAGCTTCTTCGTCGGGATAAATGCGAAACACGGCGGAGAGCTTCGTCATCTCCAGCAGTTTGGTGACAAAGGGCGTCGGACCCGTGAGGCGCAGGTCGCCGCCCCGGGTGCGAGCATGCCACAAAAAACGCACCAGCAACCCCATCCCGGAGCTGTCCACGTAATTCACTTCGATTACGTTCAGCACCAGTCGGTTGAACTCGCGCAAGCCCCGGTTGAGGGCCTCTTCGAGAAGCGCCGACTCTTGTCCAGTGGCAATGCGGCCCGCACAGCGAACGACGTAAACCGACCCGCAATGTCGTGATTCCAGAGCAAGGGACATGCTCAGTACCTGCTTTCCGTGGCGCGCGCAACTCGCGGTAATCTTACAGCAGACAGGGAATTGCGGCGAGTGCCAATCGCCATCACCATAAACGTGGCACAACAGCGTGGCCCAGCAGTGGCGGGACCGGTTTGGAAGCGCGATTCTCGCTGGGCGAGGGGCGCGAGTGGTACGATTTCAGCTAGCGACGGTAAGCCTTAGCCGGGCGCGAATTGAGTGGACCTGATCGTCCTACAGGGGAGAGAGATCACCGATGAAGACCCGTATTTTCGCAGTTCTGGCCTTAGCGCTGCTGATGGCCACGAGCGCGACCGCACAGAAGGTAAATGTCGATTGGGACCGTGGCACCAACTTCAGCATGTTTCACACCTACGCATGGCAGCCGAGCACGCATCCCGCGAAGGGACTTTGGGACCAGCGCATCATCGACGGGATCAACCAGCAGCTCCAGGCCAAGGGATTCCAGCTTGTGCAGTCGAATCCACAACTGTGGGTGGTCTATAGCAACAGCATCAAGAAAGACCAGCAGGTAGTTGGCACGGGATACAACATGGGACCAGCGTGGGGATGGGGCTACGGCTGGGGTGGCCCGACGACGACAACCTATCAGACTTACACCACCCACGAAGGCACGTTGATCGTTGACATCGCGGACGCCAACGGCCACCAGTTGCTGTGGCGAGGCTCGGCGACGAATGCGATTTCCGACAACTCGGACAAGAACATCAAGACTCTTAACAACATGATGAACAAGCTGTTCAAGAATTTTCCGCCCAAGCCGGGCAGCAAGTAAAGCGCGCTCGCGCTACTTCCGGAACGCAACCACATAAATCCCCATCTTCCTACAAAGGCAGACGGGGATTTTCCTTGCGGTCAGTGAGTCTCTCTGGAAGAGGGCAAGAAATCTGTCTGGCTACGGAGGCACTTCTCCGGGGAACTCGGGTTCGGGATCGATCACCGGCTTTCCGTGCGGCAACACAATGCCGTCCTGCTCGAGCAGCGCGTCGTAGATTGGTGTTTGCTGGTAGTGGCGGGCCAGCGCGTAACTGGTCATGTTCGCGACCATGAGCGGGAGAACCAGTCCATAGCCACCGGTCATCTCGAAGATGATCAGGACCGAAGTCATGGGAGCGCGAATGATGCCGGCAAAGACTGCTCCCATGCCTACAACAGCGAAAGCGCCGATCTCCTCTGTCGGATGATGGAAGACAGCAACATCGATGTAGCCTACGGTGCCTCCCAACATGGCGCCGATGAACAGTGCGGGGGCGAAGATGCCGCCTACGCCTCCGCTGCTGTAGGAGAAGATGGTTGCGGCGAATTTCAGAATGCAGAGTACGGCAAGAACTTTGAGTGGAAGAGAAGCCATCAGGGCGCGCCCGAGCGTGGCGTAACCTCCTCCTGCGATGCCTCCGGTGTGAAGCCACGCCAGGCCGATGACGGCAAGAGTGCCGGTGACAGCGCCGCCGATGGCAGGATGCGCCCACTTGGGCACGGCGGTGAGTCGCTTGAATTGCGCACGCAATCCCAGCAGCGAATCGGTGAATGCGACCGAGATGAGTCCTGACAGGACGCCCAGCACGGCATACCACAGGAGCGAACTGGCGGACCCCAGGGTGTAAATCCGCATGATTTCCAGAACGGGATGCTGACCGAGTATGCTGCGCTCCACGACGGCGGCGAGAGCGGCGGCAACAATTACGCCGGACAGCATGGTCTGATCGAGGTCGCCGATGACTTCTTCGAGGGTGAAGGTCACTGCGGCGATTGGCGCATTGAAGGCGGCGGCAATTCCGGCGGCGACTCCAACCGATGCCATACGTCGCTGGTTCTGTCGCGACAGCTTTCCAAACTTGCCCAGCATGCTGGTGATGCCGGCGCAGATCTGCACCGTCGGGCCCTCGCGGCCGAGCGAAGCGCCACTGCCGATCTGAATCACGGCGAGAACGAACTTGCCGATCGCATCTTTCATCGGCACCCGACCAGCGTCGCGCGCGTAGGCGTACTTGACCTGGGGAATGCCGCTGCCCACGGCCCCGGGAACCCAATAGCGCAGACCAAGACCAGCCACCAAGCCGCCCAGCGTGGGACTCAGAATGGTGAGGTAAATCCAGAGATGATGCGGGGCGGAAGCAGCGCGGTCGATGAGAAGGAGTGACGCCTTATCAATGCCGACATGAAAGGCCACGGCCACTAGTCCACATAGGCCTCCGCTGAAGATCGTCAACACCAGGAGGCGCTGCCGCTCGGTGGGAACCAAGCGGAGAAGTAGCGCGAACAACTTCTCACGGATGCTTCGGGATGCTCTGTGATCTTTCGCGGTCGCCATCAGTGAATCTGATAACGCCATTGCGCTCCAGCTGGAGAGCAACCGCCCGACGGTGAGGCTATGGCGAGCCCGCTTTGCCCAGAAGGGTTTGCAGGGTCTCTGGGAGGTGGCTCCCGGTCGAGGACGGAAAGCCACCTATGGCCCGGAGAAAATCCAGCAAGTCATCGACACCACCTTGCAGTCCACGCCCAAGGGTAGAACCCACTGGAGCTGCCGCTCCATGGCCCAGCGCCTGGGGGTCAGCAAGTCGACGGTGAGCAACATCTGGCGGAGCCATAATCTCAAACCGCATCGGGTGAAAACCTTTAAGCTCTCGCGCGATCCGCATTTTCTGGAGAAATTAACCGACGTGGTGGGTCTGTATCTGAATCCACCCGAGCAGGCGATCGTGCTGTGCGTAGATGAAAAGAGCCAAATCCAAGCCTTCGATCGTACCCAGCCCGGCCTGCCCATGAAGAAGGGGCGCTGCGGGACTATGACCCACGACTACAAGCGCAACGGCAATAAATCACTAGCTATTGATGATGGTAACCCGAAGCGAACATCCCGGTGATTGGGGTGCGGCGCTGGTGATGGATTAGCGGAAGTTCTCAACCAGCATGAGGTCGGCGGCGCGATCGTCGATCTGCGCCCAGACGATCTCGCGACCATCGGGCGAGACGGCCATCGACCAGTCGGTGAGAAACCTTTGGTCGTGGAAGACTTTGGTCACGCTAACTTTGTCGAATTGAAAGAACAGCAGGTCTCCGTTTCCGTTGACAAGATAGATGCCAGAGTCAACCAATGCCCAGTGCGAAGTGTCGAAGGGCTTGGGCACTCCAGGCACTTGCTCTTCGGAGCCGCCTTTCAGAGGAACGCGCCAAATGGTTGGGTCAAGCGCACTTCGGGAATAGTAAAGGTATTCGCCGTGGGCTGACTCGACGGCATAGATACCGCTGTGGCTAGTGACGGATTGCGGAGGGCCACCGTCTGCCGGCAGCTTCCAAATGCCGGTCACACCCTGGCGGTTTGAGGAGTAGTAGATCCACCTTCCGTCGCGCGAGAAGGACGGCACCTCGCCGCCGGCGGCATCGTTGGTGAGTTGCCGGGGTTGGCCGCCGTCCACGGAAACTACGTAGACCTGCGACACTCCGTTGACGCGCGAGTCGAAGACAATCTGTTTGCCGTCGGGCGACCAACGGGGCGTGCCGCTCATCGATCCGCCAAAGTGGGTCAATTGGATGGCGTTCGAGCCATCGCGGTCGCACATCCATATCTCCCAACTACCGCTGCGATCGGACTGGAAAGCGATGTGCGTGCCGTCCGGTGAAAAGGCGGGAGCCGCCTGTTGGCGAGTGCTCGAAATCAACTTGGAGGGATCTCCCGCGGCGTGGGTCGAGTCCCGCAGATCCAGCCTCCAGATGTTGGCATTGACCGCAGCCTGCACGTAAGCAAGCAGGTTGCCGCGGATGGCTGGAAACGTGGCGGGGCCGGGCACGTAAGAGACGCCTTTAATCGACTGTTCGCCTCGGCTAGCGGAGACGCGCCGCAGTTGATTTCCGCCGAAAATGATTTCGCGATCATCGGAGGTCCAGGCGAGACCGTCGATAAAGTCGCCAATGGAGTTGGAGGCGATCACGCGTGCATCACCGCCGCCCGACGGCAGGATATATATCTGTTCCAGGTCGAGGGTGTTGCGCTGGAAAGCCACGGTCTTGCCGTCGTGGGAGAATGCCGGATCTCCGTCTCCTTCAGAGTTTGGCGGCGGATTGGTGATCTGGTGGGACTGGAGCGTGCTCAAATCGAACTGAAACAGAGCTGCAGTGTCCTGCCCGGGAACTTCATCGGGATAAATCAGCGTATGCCCAGTGGGCGAGACGTCAAAGCGGGCCCGCCGGAGTCGACGACCCCCAAGAGACGTCACCACCAATTGATGAGCAGGACCGCCTTCGACAGGTGCAACGTAGATTCCCGACTGACCGCCTCCGCGGCGGAAGAAGTAAATCGACTTTCCGTCGGCGGACCACACGGGATCTCCGTCGGCTGCTCCGGGCGGTGTCTCGGCAAGGCGACGAGCCCTATCGTCGGTAATCGGTCTGACGTAGACACTGTAAGGATCGCTAGGGTTGGTACCTGTCCAGGCGAATGCGATTCGCTTGCCGTCAGGCGACAATGACGGCATATATTCCAGGCCCGGATAGGTGGTGAGCGGCAAGACTCTGGGGCTTGCGCTCTCCGGCTCTGCGCGTAAAAACCAGATCGCGCCAAATACTGCAATCCACAAGAGCGTTGACAGCACGATCCGTCTGATCAGAACGCTGCGGCGGGATGACTGCAAGGAAACCGATGTGATCGGATCCGGTGTGGGCATTTCGCCATCCGGCGTGGCAGACCCGAAGCCCTCTTTTACGCTCAGTTCCTGACCACCGAGGTTTGGCGAAGTTTCGTGGATGGTTACTGGATACAACCAGCGGTAGCCCCGACGAGGCAGCGTTTCGATGTATTGGGGAGTGTCTGGGTCATCGCCGAATGCCTGGCGAAGCTTGGCGACCGCCACCCTAAGGCTGTTATCGCAATCGCGGACGCTGTCGTCGGGCCACACCCGTTCGCGAAACTCGTCTCGGGTAACTACTTCGCCGGCGCACTCCAACAGTACTTGCAGTACGCGGAGCGGCTGGTATTGCAGCCGGAGGACTTCTCCGTTTCGACACAGCTCTCCTGCCCGAACCACGAACTCGAATTCGCCAAATCTAAAGGTATGATTAAGCTGGTAAGGGGTCCGCACCGATGGCATCGGGCACCTCTGGGTAGTGTTTCTCCGATGATACCCACCCTCACATTGGGCGGCAAGGGCACAATAGTGGCTCCAAATGAAACTTCGACTCGCCGCCTCGGCAATTGTTGGGCCATGAGTGACGAATTTGCGGCGGGCGGCAGTGCGTGATTTCTCATCAACTGCAGACTCCAAAAGTAAAAAGGCCCAGTCCGATTTCGCGGACTGGGCTTCGGGTTTCCGGCTACGGTCGTCGACTATTTGAGGTTGACCTTCCCGGTCAGCGGCAGGTCCTTCGATGATCCGCCGGCCATGACCGTGTAACTGCCGGGCAGAAGTTTCCAACTACTCTTGTCCACGTCATAGATCGACAGATAAAGTGGCGGCACAGTTACCGTTACCTGCTTGCTCTCGCCCGGGTTTAACTGCACCTTGCTCCAGCCCACCAGTCGCTTCGGCGGCTCGCTTGCGTCGGCGGGAAGAGCGGCATAAACCTGAGCAATTTCTGCTCCGGCGCGACTGCCGGTGTTCTTCACAGTGAAGGTGACAGTGGTGTCTTTGCCGGGAGTTACTTTCAGATCCGAGTACGCGTAGGTTGTGTAGGAAAGTCCGTGGCCGAACGGGAAGAGCACCGGCTTGTTTTCAGCGTCGTACCACTTGTAGCCAACCTTCAGTCCCTCGTCGTAATGCACATCGAACGTTGGACTGGTGAGCACCGCACCGGATTCAGGACCGCGGTCGCGAACGGGAGGTTGCGTAACGGTTGTATGAGGGAGGTCATTGACACTGAGTGGGAAGGTCATGGGCAGCTTGGCGCTGGGGTTGACCTCGCCGAAAAGCACGTTGGCGACTGCGTCCGCGCCTTTACTACCGCCATACCAAACCTCGAGGACTGCGCTGACTTTCTCGATCCAAGGCATGGTCACGGCGGTGCCGGTTTCGAGTACCACGATCGTCCGAGGATTTGCGGCAGCCACGGCGGCGATCAGGGCATCCTGGTTATCGGGCAGCGACAAGTTAGGCAGGTCCATGCCCTCGCTCATCCACTGATGCGCAAAAACGATGGCAATGTCGGATGACTTCGCTAAAGCCGCTGCGGTCGCGGGGTCTGTGCCCGGATTGAATTTCACTTCGGCGGAGCGGGCCTTCGCTCTCACGGCTTTCAACGGTGATGTCGGGAACCACACGTGCGAGAGCCATGCGGGTGCACTGCTGCCTTGGGGATCGACTTGCGCGGAGCCTCCACCGGAGATCATTCCGATGTCAGCGTTGAATCCGATGATGGCGATGCTCTGCAACTTTGATTGGTCGAGCGGCAGTACGGATTTGTCGTTCTTCAGGAGAACGATACTCTGCTCTTCGATCTTGCGGGCAGTTTCGAGCCCGTCTTCGACGTCCACGACGCTCTTCTTGGTCGGATAGTCGACGAGTCCGCTGGCGAACTCGGAGCGCAAGATACGTCGCGCGTGGTCGTCGATCTGCGACATAGGGACCTGCCCCGATTCCACGGCTTGCTTGAGCTTTGGTCCAAAAAAGTCGGCCATGGGCTCTTCGTTGTCGAGTCCCGCTGCGGAGGCCTTCACGGTGCTATGGGTCCCGCCCCAGTCGGACACCACGAAGCCAGGGAACTTCCACGTTCCTTTCAGCACATCGGTGAGCAGGTACTTATTTTCGCAGGCGAAGTCGCCGTTGATCGCGTTATAGGAGCACATCACCGCGGCAGGTTGACCGATGCCGATGCCAATCTCAAATGCCAGAAGATCGGTTTCATGCAGAGCCCGCTGGCCGATGATCGCATTGACTTCGTTGCGACCGCTCTCCTGATCGTTCACCGCGTAATGCTTGATATCGCCGATTACATGCTGTTCCTGCTCGCAGCGAATACGGCTGCCAACGAGGGTCCCGGCCAGTATGGGATCTTCGCCCATATATTCGAAGGTGCGGCCGTTGCGCGGCTCGCGGGTGATGTTGGTACCGCCGCCGAGCGTCATGTTGTAGCCCTGCGCGCGCAATTCGCGTCCGATCAAGGCGCCGTATCGGCAAGCGGCTTGTGGGTCCCAGCTCGCGGCCGAACCCAGATTGGAAGTGAGCGCGGTCGAGTAGCGGCCATTCTCGGCGCTATCGCGAACACCGTAGGCGGCGTCAGACATGTAGATCGGCGGAATGCCCAACCGCTTCACTCCCTCGACGTAGCCTGCGCCACCATTCGAGAGGTAGGTCAAGGGCATCTGCCATTGGGCGGCATGCGCCATACCGTTGCCGTGCAGCAGTGAGATCTTTTCGTCGAGCGTCATCCGGCTCAGCACCATGTTCGCGCGATCGTCGGGAGAAAGAGTCCTGTCCATCCAGGGAAAGGTAGGTGCGCCAGGGCTCGAAGGTTGGGCGAAGGCGGTGGCGATTGTGAGCAGCGAAGAGAGGATTGCAAGAAATGCCAGGCGGTTACAAAACCGATTGTTCATTGTAGATTTAGCCGTCCCATTGACGAATTAATTACCTACACACGATATCAGCAGAAGTCGAAATGAGCTAAGAGTAATTAACCGCAATACTCAGGAACCTGGCGAGTTCTGGGTTGAGCGAGGCGGGTTCTGGATCCGGGACGCGCAAAGTTCTGCCGCCGGGAAATGGCAGGAAATTAGGTTGGGCGGCTCCTCTGACATCGTGGGAGTTCGAATGGGCTATTGTGGCGGCGGAGTGGAGGGAATGTATCCGTGGGGGCCGACTGCCGCCTCGCCCGGCTTCAGTTTGCGGCAACAGCCATTCACGACGTTGCCCTCAGGAAGATAGACCTGTCCCTGGTAGAGAAATTCCTTGGTGTCGGGCTGAGTGTTGTCGATGCACTTGCCCTTGGTAATGGTGGCGGTCAAGCCGCCGCCGCTGCCGGTCGCGGGATTGCCATGCCACGACCACTGCCCATCGACGTACATGAACTTGCCGACCCAGTACTTGTCGCCTTCGCTGATGCCCAGAGTGCGGGCCGCCGTGTCACCGAACTGAAAACTCCAACGCGGATTGTTGCCGAAGCAGACCATGTCGGGAACGTGCGTTGGTTGGGGCGGCGGTGCGGCTTGCTGCTTGCCGGTAGGGGCGGGGCCGTTCTGCCCGAAAGGACTGTCCTGGGCAAGTGCGACGAGTGCGGAACTGAGTAGAGCAATGGCCAGACAGGTTCGCAGAAATCCAAACGACATGAGGTGCCCTCCGGGAATATCTGATTGTAGCGCCTGCGGTTCCACTATGGCTTGGGCGCGTTCTCCGGCTCGGGGACGCCTAGCTGAGTCAGCAGGAACGCCCAGTTGAAGGCCACCTCATGGATGCGATCGTAGCGGCCGCTCGATCCCCCGTGACCGCCGTGCATGTTGGTATAGAAGATGAGCGGATTCTGGTCGGTCTTCAAAGTGCGCAACTTGGAGACATACTTCGCCGGTTCCCAGTACATCACCTGGCTGTCGTCGAACGAAGTACGCACCATGATCGCCGGATAGTCTTTCGGCGCAAGATTGTCGTAGGGCGAATACGACAGCATGTAGTCGAACGCCGGCTCGGTGTTGGGGTTGCCCCACTCTTCGTATTCCGGAACTGTCAAGGGCAGCGAGGCGTCGAGCATGGTGTTCATCACGTCGACGAACGGCACTTCACACAACACCGCGCGGAACAGGTCGGGACGCATGTTGGTGACTGCGCCCATGAGCAGGCCTCCGGCGCTGGCGCCTTCGATGCCGATTTTGGACTTCGAGCCGTAGCCGTGACTGGTGAGGTATTCGGCGCTGGCGATGAAGTCGGTGAAGGTGTTCTTCTTGTTCATCATTTTGCCGGCATCATGCCAGGGCTTGCCCAAGTCGCCTCCGCCGCGGATATGCGCCAGGGCCACGATCAGGCCGCGGTCGACCAGCGGCAAACGCGCCACGCTAAACGTAGCCGAAACCGAGAAGCCATACGAACCGTAGCCGTACAGATAAAGGGGCGCCTCCGCTTTGTTCTTCAGGTCCTTGCGATAGAAGAGCGAGATCGGGACCTTGGTGCCGTCGCTGGCAGTCGCGAAGACGCGCTCAGAGACGTAGTTGTTGCGATCGAATCTACCGGGGACTTCGTTTTGCTTCAGCAGCGTCGATTGCTTCGTGCTGACGTTGTAGTCGAACACTGATGGCGGTGTCACCAGTGACTGATAGTTGTAACGGAAGTCCGCAGTGTTGAACTCCGCATTGTTGGCCGCCGTGGCCAAGTATGTGGGTTCGGGAAACTGAATGGACGCCTTCGATCCATCGCTGAACTGCACTACCCGAAATACCGGCAATCCTGCGACGCGCTCCGTCAGCGTGTAGAAATTCTGGAACACGTCGAAGTCTTCCAGCGGGACATCTTCCTGGCTGGGTACGAGTTCCTTCCAATTCGCTTTGCCAGGGCTGGCGACCGGGGCGGTCACTAACCGGAAAGTCTGCGACGTGTCGTTGGTGCGGATGTAGAACGTGTCGCCGCGATGATCAACGCTATATTCGATATTGTCGCGGCGAGGAGCGATCAGCGTCCATTGGCCCTCGGGCTTATCTGCCTGCAGGAAGCTCACCTCGCTTGAGATGTGACTGCTCGAGTTCAGCAGCAAATACTGCTTGCTGCGAGTGCGACTGATATAGGTGTCGAAGCGTTCGTCTTTCTCCTCGTACACGAGTGGGTCCTGCTTGGCATCGCTTCCCACCGAATGTCTGTAGAGACGATAGCTGCGCTTTTGCACTTCGTCCTCGACGGTATAAAACAACGAGTGATTATCGGCCGCCCATGCGATCGACACCACACGCTCGGCAGTATCGGGCAGATCTTGCATGGTGCGCAGGTCGCGTACGTGCAGGTGATACTGGCGGAATCCCACATTGTCGGTGGTGTAGGCCAGCAGATTTCCGTTGTCGCTGACCGACCACTGTCCTACGGCCATGAACTTCTGGCCCTCGCCCATCTGGTTCAGGTCAAGGATGATCTGCTCCGGGGCCTGCAACGAGCCCTTCTTGCGGCAAAGCTGGAAGTACTGCTTACCCTTCTCGGTGCGCGTGTAGTAGTAATAGCCGTCCTTGAGGAACGGGACGGTGTCGTCGCTCTCCTTAATGTGGCTCACGATTTCTTCGTAAAGTTTTTTCTGCCGCGCTTCAGTCGGCTTCATGAGGTAGGCTGCATAGGCGTTCTCGGCTTCCAGTAGAGCCTTCACATCGGGGTTGGAGCGCTCACGCAGCCAGGCATAGTCGTCAACCAGCGTCTTGCCGTTCACCGTCTTTTGGGTGTGGATTCTGGCGGCGACGGGCGGTTTGACCGCGAGGCCTTGCGGTTGGGATGAGGAGCCATCTTGCGCGGTTGTGGTGGAATTCTGTGAGTTTGCGTACATGGGAATCATGATGATAATTGCGAGGAGAAATCGCAGCATGAGCGCTCCGATGAGGTTCGACTAGGCATTCTCGTCACACTGACGAGCGCTGATTATACGTGAGTTGCCGGAAGTGGGTTGGGTTCCGGGCGCCGGGTCAAAGGCAGCCCGACGGGGGCTGAGGAAAAGGCGAAAGAGCAGATTCCCCGCGGACTAAAGTTCGCGGGAAATGACAAAGTAAAGTGGGTTCTTGCGGCGCAGCTAAAGCTACGCCCCTTCCAAAACGTCGGCAAATGGACTTTTTCAGCAGCCTCTAAAGGCGGCGAAGAAAGGATTGAACACGCTATTTCGGTCTGCCGATCCAGGACCACTGCCACGCGACGGAGACGCTTTGATAATTACCGCCAACCCGGATGTAGGCGCCATCGCTGTAGCTGAACTTGATGTTTTGGTGTTTGTCCACCTTGAGCGATCCCGTGAATCCAATGCGCGAGCTGGTTTGGCGGGTTGATGGATATGCGACGCCGTTCAGGCTGGAGGTCCCTCCGAACCAGAAGTTGCCGTCCAGCGATACCCAAGTGCGCGTCTTCCAGTCATAACTCAGGTGACCTTCGAAAGTGCCAACCGGGCTTTCCGACCTGTCCTGTGCCCCGGGCACAATTGGGTTGTGCTCGAAGAAGTTCGAGTTGAGCGTATAGAACCAGACCCCGCCGTAGGCGTCCAGCAAGGTCTTGCCCCAGCGGCGTGAATATCCCAGCTCCGGATGGAAGGCCCAGCGGTTTTCTCCCCAGTTGATCAGCTTGGTCGGGTCGTATTGCCCGGTGGGCGCCAGCACCTTTAGGCTCACGCCAATCAGGGTCTTCTGGTGCCACTTGTGAAAGTCAATGGGTTCCATCGGCGCGCCGCCCTTCAGGTTCACCGCCAAGCGGTAGGTTGAGTCGAGCAGCCCGGACCGATAAAGCCCGGTCGGAACCGTTTTGAAATCTCCGTCGAAGTTCCCCACCGCGTACGGCAGCGCAGCCAACACGTTGGCGAAGTGTCCGAACATGTTAAACGAGTGGTAGTAACTGAAAACCGGCACGTTGTACTTTCCAGACGCGTTGTGAATGGGTAGCGCCGAGCCAAACAGCAGGCCACCATCGTAGAAAGCGTAGGTCAGGGTAATGGCGTTAGCATGCAACGGAGTGATGACGTAGGCGCGCGGGGAGAGGTCCTGGGCGCACAGCGCGCCGGGAAGGCACAAGGCGAACACCGCCGACAACGCGAGCTTTGACAACGATCGCTCTAGGATTAACACATTGACTCTGATGTCCGAATTTGTAACCGAAACGCGAAGGACTTACAAGGATAACAATTAACCGTTAGAGCGGGGGCGAACGCAAGTGGCCGCGCCGAAAAGAGGGCCGATTGCCCGGTTTGGGTCTTTCTCTCGGAAAAATTCCGAATAGCACCTAATGCCCTTGCAAACGGACATCCTTCTGAGCTATAAACCGCCATTACGTGCCATTCTCAGGAGGCCCAGTGAGTACGCCGCTGCGTGCCGTTCGTCTCTCTCTCTCCTTACTCTTGGCATCCCTCCTTTTCCCCATAGCCTTGCATGCCGGCACAGACTGGGCGCCGCTGAATAGCGCCGAACTACAGATGAAAGACCTGCCCGAGCAGCCGGGGGCGCCTGCGTTCGTGCTGTTTCGCGAAGAAATCGACAATGATCAGCAGGGCTCTCACTCGGTGTACATGCGAATCAAGGTGCTGTCAGAGGCCGGGCGCAAGTACGCCGATGTACAGATTCCTTATTACAAGGAGGAATTCAACATCTCCGATGTGCACGGCAGAACCATTCACCCTGATGGCAGTATCGTCGAGTTTCAAGGAAAGCCATTTGACAAGATGGTAGTCAAAAGCAAGAACCTTAAGGTGCGGGTAAAGGCTTTCACTCTACCCGATGTCCAGGTCTGGAGCATTCTGGAATATAAGTACACGCTGCGTAGGGAGAACAACTCAGTGTGGCCTCCTCTATGGACAGTGCAGAGCGATTTATTCCAGCGCAAAGAACATTTCAAGTTTGTTCCGTACGCGGGTAGATACAGATGGGCCACGGCCAGATTGGTACGGGACTGGCCTACAACTCGATGTTGCCCAGGGGCAGCGAGATCAAGAGCGTGCGCGATACGTATGAGCTCGATCTTGCCAACGTGCCGGCGTTCGTCGAGGAAGAACATATGCCGCCGCCGCAAGAGTACAAGTACTATGTCCACTTTTACTACCGGCGGGGTCAGCGACGCCGATCAGTTCTGGAGAGAGGAAGGTAAGTACTGGAATTCCGACACCGAGAATTTCGTTGGCAAGAAACACGGCATCGCGGAGGTTGTCGCGGGAGTCGTGTCAGCGAGCGACACTCCCGAGCAGAAAGTGAAGAAGATCTACGCTTACGTGGCAGGACTCGACAATCTCACCTACAAGCCACAGCGCACCCAGCAGGAACAGAAGGTGCTCGGGGTAAAGGACAACCGCGGCGTCGAGGACGTCCTGCGGCTCAGGTCGGGGAGACCGGCAGGAAATTACCTTGTTGTTTATCGCCATGGTGAGGGCAGCGGGAATTCCTGCGTACGCGATGTACGTCAGCGACCGCAGCGAGGATGTATTTCTGAAAACGCACCTCAGCCTCGATCAACTGGATGCCTATGTGGCCATCGTGCAACTCGACGGAAAAGATGTGTTCCTCGATCCCGGCACCAAGTTCTGTCCCTACGGCATCATGGACTGGAAGTACACGGGAACCCAGGGCCTCAAGCAATTGCCGGGTGGAGGTACGGAGATCGCGCGCGACCCCGCTGCCTGACTATATGAAAGCCATTACCAAGCGAGTCGCCCGATTGCAGTTGAACGATCAGGGAGCAGGTAGAAGGAACGCTGGCGATTGGCTACTTCGGGCAAGAGGCGTTGATCCGCAGGCTCGAGGGCTCCAGAACGGACGATGTTGGCCGCACCAAGATTCTGGAAGACGAGGTCAGGAGCTGGCTACCTGCGAATGCCCAAGTCACCATCAGCAAGCCGCCGCAATGGGACGCGGTCGAGACTCCCCTGGTGGCGGAATTCAAGATTTCTTCGCCTATGCTCATGTCGGGCGGGAAACGTGTACTGTTGCCGACGAACATATTTCAGTTCAGCCGTCCTCCCATGTTCGCCCACCCTGATCGCAAACAACCGATCTACTTCGAGTTCCCCAGCCGCGAGATCGATGATGTGCACATTAAGTTGCCAGACAGCCTGCAGGTCGAGAGCCTGCCGGCCAACCAGGATGTGAAGACCGAATACGCGCTTTATCGGGCCAGTCGCAAGCAGGACAAGAACGAGATCGATATGACACGCGACTTGGCAATTGGGGCCTTTGTTTTTGCGCCAGCCGAATATAAGAGCCTGAAATCGTTCTTTGACAAGGTCAAAGAAGGCGATGACGAACAGGTGCTTCTGAAGCAGGTGGCCCATGTCGCGCAGAACTAGCTACGCATTGACGGCTGTTTTTGCGCTTGCTGCCAGCGTGTGCCACCGGGTTCGTCTCCCACGGCGCCGGACTGGTTGCATCAGGCCGCTGCCAAAGCGCCGGGGAAGTACGCGCCGGATACAAATGCCGTGGTCCTGCTCGACGATCTGACGCTTACTGTCACCGGGCCGGGGCCAAGCAGATGAAACACGCCGGAGGATCGTGCGAATCCTGCGCCCGCAGGGTCACGATGAAGCCAAACTATACGTCTACGGTTGGCCCCGGCGACAAAGTGCAGTCGATCCATGCGTGGACGATCGACAGCTCGGGTATTCAGTACGAAGTCAAAGACAAGGAATTCCTGGAAGTCAGTCCGTACCAGGACGCCCTCTACACCGACATCCGGTATCGGGCAGTGGAAGCTCCGGCGGGGAATCCGGGCAGTGTGATTGGATGGGAGTACACCGTCCGGCGGCACATCTGGATGGACCAGTGGCACTGGTTCGTGCAGGAAGATATTCCGGTGGACGAGACTCGGCTGACGCTGCAGTTGCCGGCCTCGTGGGAGTACAAAGCGAGTTGGGCAAACCAGGCGGCGCAGCAGCCCACACAGACCGGGGCCGAATCGCTGGCAGTGGATCTGTCAGAACCTGGCGGGGATTCCGGAAGAGCGTCTGCGGCCCAACGCACAGGCGTTAGCTGGCCATCTGGAGCTAGCGTTCTTTGAACCGGCAGCCGCGTCGAACCTGGGATCATGGAAAGCGATTGGCGACTGGTATTACAAGCTGGTCGAGGGCCGTCGCAATCCGTCACCGGAATTGTCGGCGCGGGTCCAACAGCTTACGGCCGGCGCCACGACTTTCGACGCGAAGGTGCGCGCCCTAACCGGTTTCTGCAGTCGGATGTGCGGTACGTCGAAATTGCGATCGGAATTGGCGGATTTCAACCTCATTCTGCCTCTGATATTTTTCGTTCGCGCTACGGGGATTGCAAAGATAAGGCGACGTTGCTGAGCAGCATGCTGAAGGAGGCGGGGATCAACTCCGAGTACGTGCTGGTCGACACACAGCGGGGAGTGGTCAAGCCCGATGTTCCCTCGACACTGTTCAATCATGCGATCCTGGCGATCGCGCTGCCGAAGGATACTCCACCAGATGCCTATCGCAGCTTAGCACCACCAGCGCGGGAACGCGCTATCTGATTTTCGATCCCACGGACGAGTACACGCCGGTGGGTGATCTGCGGGCCCCGCTCCAGGGCAATTATGGCTTGCTGGTGACGAAGGCGGGCGGCGAACTCATCAAGCTGCCGGTCCTGGCGCCTGACACCAACCGCCTGGATCGCGAAGGCAAGTTCACGCTGCAGGCTAGACGGCTCGCTTACAGGAACGGTCACGGAAAGGCTGACGGGAACACATGCTGCCCGGCAACGCGCGTGGCTTGCCACTGAGAATGACAGCCAACGGGCAAAGTCGCTGGACCATCGCCTGAGCGAGTCGCTCAAGAACGTCAGCGTTCAAGAACTCAAGGTGCAAGACCTTACTGCGCGCGACAAGGTGCTGACGCTTACCTATCAACTGACGGCGCAGAACTATGCCCAGAAGACTGGGCCACTCGTGCTGGTGAGGGGACGGGTGTTGGGCGAGAAGGCGGTGGATATCAACTGGGCAAAACGCAAGTTCCCGGTGGAGTTGTCGGGCGCGACTTCGGAGAAAGACAGCTACGAAATTCAGCTTCCGCCGGGATATGCAGTTGACGATCTTCCCGAGCCCAGGCAAATCGACGTAGGATTCGCGAGCTACAAGAGCAAGGTCGAAACCAACGGCTCAACCTTGCACTACTCGCGCGAGTACATCGTCCGCGATCCGGATGTTGGGACTGATCACCTGAGCGACTTGCGCAAGTTGGAAGGCACAATCGGTAACGATGAATTCGCCAGTGCGGTACTCAAGAAGACACCCTAAAGGCGCGGTTCGCGGCGTCCCCATGCTTGCCCCTGTTCAGCCACAAGAAAGCTAGAACGTCAGGCCGACCGCTGAAAAGTCTCATTCACTTGCAGCCGCGCGTCATCGGTGACCTGCGGTGTGGGAGTGCCGATTTCCAGCCGCCCATTGGTATTGGGCTTGCGATCGTGAAAGAACAAATTCTGATTCATCATGATGGATTGCAGCAGCCGTCCGAGGGTGCGGGAGTGAAAGCCATTCGAGAACGAGGGCCCGTCGGACCACCCGGGATTGACCGAGTAATTGCAAATCAGGCTCCAGTATTCGCGCGCGGAGCCCCAAATGGTGAGGTTTTCCACGGAACCATCGGAACCGATGTGATACTCGACCCTGACTTTGCCCGTCGGCGAAGCGGTCAGCGCCTCCCAGTTGAGTACAACAGCACTGGTCAAGATGTGGTCAATTAGCACGGGCGGCGAGGACTTCACAGGAGTTTCGGGAGCGACAGTTTTTGCCATGGAGTTTTTATTCTTTCTTGAGCGCGTAAGAGGTAAGACTTGCACCGGCACAAGCGTGTTCGGCGTTCCGACGTTACTTTCATTTGCGACAATCGCGTCTTGACTCATGCGTCAGTCGAGTCTGGGATGAAGTCCAGCGGACTCATCGGGGGCACACTGGTTTGGGAGGGGTTTTGCGGAGCGCCATTCATTTTCCTTCCCGCTGCGATGCGCCACGTGGCTTCCACCAGGCCGTTGCGCTGCACCAATGAGTCGCAGCTTTCGCGGATCGCCTTGCGCATTCCATCTCCCCATTGCACGCCGTACTCTTCGGCGACATAGGATCCCAGCAGCGGTTCCAAGTCTATGAACTTCGGCCGGCCAACCAAAAACGCGACAATCTGGTGCGCGCTATCTTTCTTGATCTCGTCGCGAAATGCTATGCATCCCTGATGGTCACAACGAATGTCGATGAGCACCATGTCGTAGCGGTCGCGGTGCCAGATGGAACTGGCTTCGGTCAGGTCACTGGCGCCGATGATTTCGACTCCGTGAACGGCCATGATCTTCCGGCGCATGGAACGGCGCTCAGAGTTGGTGTCGATCAGCAGAATACTGACCTTGTGCCCGTCCCTGTTCGACTGTGGCTTGGTCTTCGGCGTCTGATTCCCTTCATTCATGACCGGTTACCTCGCGCGAGATGGTGACGCCTGACGAGAGTCTGTCATTGCACATGCAACTGTGGCAGGCTGTCAGGAGAACGCGGGTGAGGAGGGCCAAAAGGTTTCGCTTTCTGCCTCGAGCGGGGAAAGCGCAAGGTAGTTTCTATCTGTTCGGGACAACCTTATTATACGCCCATTTTCGAGCGTTCCGACGCTGACAGGCGCTTAAGAGCGATTGAAGCTGTGGGCCGACGTTGTAAATAGAGATGAACCGCAAGAAAGAAAAATTTGACAGCCGTCAAGCAAGAGCATAGCGTCGAAGTTGAGCGGGACGTTTACCTCCTCTTTCAGATTTTCTGAACTAAGTCAGCTCATCTGAAGCTGTCTTTTCTTAGTTCGACGGTTTGACCGGTATACAGCAGGTAGAGACTGACCTAACATGAATTGTCCTCAGTGCAGCGCCGAAATGACGAAGAAGTGGCATCCTAGAACTGCGATGAAATTGGCCGCCTCGCAGTGGGAATGTGGAGTGTGTGGCTGCCAACACACGAACGCTGATATAAAGACGGCAGCGAGAGATCGAGACGAGGCCACGGTAATCCGTGCCGCCTCCATTAGCGCAAAATAGTTCGCGTTGGCCGAGCGAAGGTGTCCTTCGCGTTATCATTCGTTCGATGTCGAAACCTCGCCGCAATCTGCCCCTGTTCTCCCTCGACAACGGCCTCGTCCCCGGCAAGCCACGCAAGGTTATTCCCCACGAATTTGTGCTGGACGCGCTCGCACCGCTGTCACCGCGAACCCGGCCTATGTTCGGCTGTCTCGCCATCTATGTAGGGGACAAGATCGTCCTGATCTTGCGCGACAAACAGGATAATAGTGCGGACAACGGAGTATGGCTCGCGACCAGTGTGGATCATCACGCAAGCCTGCAACGCGAATTTCCGAACATGCGGTCGATCACAGTGTTTGGAAAAGAGGTCACCGGCTGGCAAGTCTTGCCGGCCGAGGCTTCCGACTTCGAGGAGGCAGCGATACGCGCCTGCGAGTTGGTTGCCGCCAGAGATCCGCGAATCGGCAAAATACCAGGAAAGCGTGGCGCGACTGGATCAGCAGACAAGAAGGCGCCCAGGAAATCCGCCCACAAAACGGCCGCAAAGCGTCGCGCGGGCAAGTGAGAAGTCTCGCGGTTCCGCGTCCTGGCAGCTCTCATTTCGCAGAGTAACTTGGATGGAGCCGCTTCGCCTCTGGGCCGCGCGGATGCTGTTCCCGCGCGCGGTGTACATGGTTTCTGCCGTGTTAGATAATTGCTGAATCCCAACATGCGTTCCCAACCGAAGCCCAGCAAGTCTATTTCCGTCAAAGCCATTGTGATTGTTGCCGTCGTGTCGGCTGCGGGCGCCTTCGGGGTGTGGCGCTGGTCTTCTGGAGTGCACGGTCAGGAAACCAAGGCCGCATCCGAAGCCACTTACGTTGGCAGTAGGCGATGCTCTGGATGTCATGAGTCGCAGACGAAAGCTTGGAGCACATCGCACCACGCGCAAGCCATGCAGGTGGCCAGCGACGCAACTGTCCTGGGAAATTTCGACAACTCCCAGTTCACCAAAGACGGAGTCACCTCAACTTTCTCCAAGAAAGACGGCAAGTTCCTGGTTCGCACCGACGGCAAGCCGCAGGATTTTGACCTGCCTTACACCTTCGGCGTTGCCCCGCTGCAGCAGTATCTCGTCCCATTTTCGAATGGCCGGCTGCAGAGCTTCGTCGTTGCCTGGGACTCACGCAACAAAGCCGAGGGCGGTCAACGCTGGTTCAACCTTTATCCCGATCAGAATCTAGCTCCCACCGATCCGCTGCACTGGACGGGACGCAACCAGACGTGGAATTACATGTGCGCCAATTGCCACTCCACGGACCTGCGGGCCAATTACGATCTGGCCAAGGACAGTTACGACACCAAGTGGTCTGAGATCGACGTCTCGTGCGAATCTTGTCACGGCCCGGGATCGAATCATGTCGCCTGGGCGCAAAACCATAAAGAAGGATCGTACAAATCGGCTGGCGGTCCCAACGGACTCGTCGTGGATCTGAAGACAGCCAAAGGTGTGTGGGGCAGTCTGGAACCCGATACCGGTACCATGCACTGGAAGGGGGATCCTCGATCTCACAACGAGATTGAAACCTGCGCCGCGTGCCACTCGCGGCGCCATCCCATTGTGAACAATCCGAAACCCGGCCCTGCATTTCTCAATGAGTTTGTGCCGAGTCTTCTCGAAGAAGGCGTCTATTATCCCGATGGCCAAATTCTCGAGGAGGACTACGAGTGGGGTTCGTTCCTGCAGAGCAGGATGTACCACCAGGGTGTGACCTGTTCCGACTGTCACGATCCGCACACTGCCAAGCTGCGTTCGGAAAACTTGAACGCGGTCTGCGGGAAGTGCCACTCGCTGGCGAAATTCGGCGGGGAGGAGCATCATCATCATAAGTCTGACACCGCGGGCGCATTGTGCGTCAACTGCCACATGCCAACCAAGACATACATGGTGGTTGATGCCCGGCGCGACCACAGCTTCCGTGTGCCTCGTCCGGATTTCTCCGTCGCTTACGGAACTCCCAATGCGTGCAATCAATGTCACAAGGACAAGAGCAACCAGTGGGCCGCCGATGCGGTCGCAAAATGGTATGGGCCCAATCGCAGGCAGGAAGCACATTTCGTGGCTGCACTTTATGCCGGCCAGCATGGACAACTGCAAGCAGCGGGCGCTTTATCCGGGCTGATCAGCGACTCGTCACAGCCTGCGATCGCGCGTGCGACTGCACTGAGCTTGCTTCCCGAATACTTATCGCCTTCTTCCTTGCCGGTAATAAAATCAGCGCTCAACGATCCCGAGGCGCTGGTGAGGCGCGAAGCAGTGCGAGCACTTGAGCCACTTTCGTCAAAAGAGCGTGTTGCGATGGCCGCGCCACTTCTGACGGACCCCATCCTCTCGGTTCGCATCGAAGCCGCACGCCTGCTGGCGGGGACTCCTCCCGACAGTCTGCAGGAGTCGCAAAAGGCTGCGCTCGACCGCGCGATTGCGGAGTTGATCGCCTCAGAGATGGCCTCCGCCGAACGGCCCGAGAACCACCTCAATCTGGCCCTGCTTTACGCTCAGATGGGTCAAACGAGTGACGCTGAAAGCGAGTTGAATATCGCGCTGCGGCTCGATCCAAAGTTCGTTCCAGCGATGGTCAATCTCGCCGATCTGTACCGTACGCAGGGAAAGGATGCCGAGGGCCAGAGCTGGCTGGAGAAAGCGATCGCGACGGCTCCCGACGCAGCCGAGCCAATCTATGCTCTCGGCCTGTTAAAGGTCAGGCAGAAGCAGTATCAGGAGGCGTTGAGCCTGTTGGCCAAAGCCGCGATGCTGCAGCCGTCGAACGCTCGCTACAGCTATGTGTATGCGGTGGCGTTAAACTCCACCGGGCAGGCGCCCCAGGCGATTACGGCTCTGCAGCAAGCCCATCAGAGGCGTCCTGCAGACCGCCAAGTCCTTGATGGCCTGATTGCTTTCGAACGCGACGCCGGAAACCTGCCCGCAGCCATCACGTATGCACAACAGTTAGTCTCGCTAGCTCCCGATGATCCCAGCGCGAAGGCAACTCTCGCCGCCTTGCTGGGCGGAGGCCGCTGAATCTCGCCCTTCGTTTCCCCGATCCTGCCCGTCACACCGCCATGTGACATATCTCACTGGTCGCCAGTACATGACTTCCTAGAATTGTTAACAGCAACATGAGCTACGACAACGATCCGCTGTCCCCGCCGCCGGTCTACCCGGGAACCAGGCCGCGCTTCCACGCCATGGTGAAGCCGACGGGAGCTCTCTGCAATCTCGACTGCGCTTATTGCTATTACCTGCACAAAGAAGAACTGCTGGGTAGTGACAGCCAGTTCCGCATCAGCGACGAAATACTGGAAAACCACATCCGTCAGTACATTGAAGGCCAGCGCGGCGACGAGGTCGTGTTCTCCTGGCAAGGCGGCGAGCCGACACTGCTCGGCGTCGGGTTCTTCGAGAAGGTGGTCGCACTGGAAAAGAAGTACCAACGTCCCCACCAGCGTATCGAGAACGATCTGCAAACCAATGGCACGCTGATTGATGACGAGTGGTGTGCTTTCCTGCGCGACAACAAATTTCTGGTTGGATTAAGCATGGATGGCCCGCAAGAGTTGCACGACACATTCCGTGTCAACAAAGGCGGCCAGCCGACCTTTGACAAAGTTTTCGCTGCTGGTCAGAAGTTGCAGCAGTACAAGGTACCCTTCAACACGCTGACTGTGGTCAACCGTGTCAATGTGAAGAAACCGCTGGACGTCTATCGCTTTCTCAGCCGTGAGCTGCGGCCCCGACAGTTACAATTCATTCCCTGCGTCGAGCCCAAGGTCTTCCACAGCGTGGCTCCGCAGAAATGGGACCCGGCAACATTGCCTAAGCAAGGATCGTCAGCAGCACATCCCGGCAATCCCGATTCCGTTGTCACCAATTGGTCGGTCGATCCCGACGACTGGGGCCACTTCCTTTGCAAAGTTTGGGACGACTGGCTGCGCCGCGATTACGGCAAGGTACACGTCAACCTGTTTGAGACCGCTGTCGCGCAGTGGATAGGCCTCGATTCGCAGCTTTGCGTCTTCGGTGAGTTCTGCGGCAAGGGCGTGGCGGTGGAGCACGATGGCAGCGTCTACACCTGCGACCATTATGTCTATCCTGAATACAAGCTCGGCAACATTGGAGAGAAACACATTTCGCGCATGATTTTTTCCGATGAGCAAAAGAACTTCGGCTTCGCCAAGCGCAATGACCTGCCGGGACAATGCCGCGATTGCAAGTATCTCTTCGCGTGCAACGGCGAGTGTCCCAAGAACCGCCTCATTCGCACCCGCGACGGCGAACCCGGATTGAACTATTTGTGCAGCGGCCTACAGCAGTTCTGGCAGCATATCGATCGTGACATGAAAGATGTCCTGCAGCGTGTAGAGCGCGCTGGAGCGCCTCGCGACCTCCCGAACTTCCACGTGTAGTTGCCGAGGCCATCAGGCAGGCACCAGCCGACGTTCCCTGGATCGTCCCATCAATGCCGGGCGTCTCCGCCAGCAGGCCAACAACAAAAATATTGCGCCGATTAACAGCCCGAGCCCGAGAAGGGCAAGCGGGAACGAGAACATGCCATCGCCGGCCAGATGGAGCATCTTTCGCAGCGAATACTTCGACTTCCCAGCGATACGTTCCGCGGGCACAAAGGGTGGAGTCACCGACGAGAATCCGATCCACTGCACCATGCCACGGTAAAGCGGTGGTACTCAGGGAACTGGCGAAGAGCGTTAACGGCGTCTCGCGACATCAAACGAAAATCCGCCGAGCCTTCGGCGATTTGGGTTTCTCCCAGACGACTGATCGTCCAGTAAAATCCTTTCCCCGCGAGGTTTTTGAGAAAAAATCCGCCGCGACCGCGGTCGATACGCTGAGTGAACGATGTCGTATCCGGACTCGAACAGCTGAAGCATCTCCGGTATCACACTCGGGGGATGCTCGCCATCGCCGTCGATCATGACGACGGCGTCCGCATTGCAGGCGCCGAGCCCGGCGCTTAGCGCAGCCTTGGTGGCCGAAATTGCGCGAGAGGTTGATGGGACAGACCCTGGCGTCGGTAGCACGCAAGTCCGCCACTAAGTCCATGGTGTTATCGCCAGCCCGTCGTTGACGCAAAGAAAACGGAATGAGTAGGGCAATCCCTCGGTTGCCTTTGTCAGCCGGGAATGAAATCCATGCAGACTCTCGCCTTCATTGAAGACGGGGACTACAACGTCCACTGTGCGAGGAGAAGTCATTCTGGCGCGCCAGCGACTGAATTGATGTCAAGCTGCGGAAATGAACTTGAACATGGCCTGAGTGGCGTCTGCATCTCCTGAATCGGCGACTCGAAACAAGATGTACGAATAGTGAGGCGCGACTATATAACGGGCTGCAATTGTCAGAATGCTCAAACGCTGCAAGGGAACGGACGGCCGCTGCTTCCTACTTCGCGACTGTCGTGTCCTGCTGCCGCACCAGCATCGCCAGTCGTGGGAATACGAAACGTCCAGCGGCATCGTCGATCACGTTCACCTGGCAGGTGTAGAACCCCGGCTTCAGTTCTGAGAGCGGCACGTCGAGTTGGAATACGGCCGCCTTGCGTCCAGGGACTGTCAGCTGGTGCACTTTCACCAGCGGAGTCTCATACGACTTGACGTCGCCCTGGAAGAACGCAACATTGCTCATGACTCGCACCCCCGGCTTGGCGTTTTTGTCCGTCGAGGCGGGCGAGGCTTCGGACACCGATTCTTTCGCGGGGTCATACACCTCGTAATAAAAATAGAGATGCTGGTTCGCGGAGAATACCCGGGTCACGCTGGGCACAATCTCCTGTCCGTTTTGAACCAGGGGATTGCTGCTGTCCTTCTTGGGCGCAGCTTGTAGTTGGCTGGCCAGCACGATCGAACTCATCTTCAGTGGCGTAGACTTCAGGTCGGGAATCGTGAAGTCGGTCTCGAACGAACCCATGCGGCCGGCCTCGTTCTCGCGTACCACAACCTTGAGGTGATACTTGCCGGGAGGCAGCGTTAATCCAGTATCGTACTGCACGTTTTTGCGCTGCACTTCGTTGGACGCATTCACCGCCAGCTTCACCGTTTCGCGAATCTCGCCAAAAGGAAATTTCTTCTCGTCCGTAACCAACGCGAGGATGTCGAGCGTAGCCTTATCCTGATCGCTTTTGCGGCTGAACGGAATCTCTGAGCCCGGCACAATGAGCGACAATGGAACGTAGAACCTGTTGTCAGACACGCGAAAGTACGCGGTCGCGAGGTAGACCGGCAGATCGGTACTCGGCAGCTCCGACGTTAATTCGTCCCGCAGTTGGCGCTCGCGATCATCCTTGTTGGAGTGACGATAGTCGGCCTCGGCGTAATATCCGCGGCGGAAATCGACCTTCACACCCGGACGGTTTACCTTCACAGTGATGCGCCGGTACTTGCCGTCCTTCGCAGTGTTGGTGCTGTGATAGCCGAGCAGGTAGTACATCGAAGTGTCATCCTGTACGCCCTTGAAGACGCGTCCGAAATCGTTGGAATCCAGGAACGCCTTTCCGCCCGTGTCCGCTGCCAGCGTAACCAGCGTCTCCTGCGTCTGAAAGTTTGAATTCAATGCATTCAATTGCGCCTGCCCGGAGTATGCCGAGGTTCCACGCAGGCTCGCGTTCTGTGCCTCGCCTCCCGGAGGCAGCGCCTGTAGTCCACGAATGTCCAGCGTATAAATCGACATGTTGGCCAGGACCGCTGAGTTGATCGCGGCACGCAGTTCAGACTGGTTCTCGATGCCCGTACGCTGCATTCCGCTGGAGAAGTAGATTAGCGACTTCTTTTGCGGAACGTTAGCCACCTGTTCGGCGACAGCGCGCAGAGCCTGCAATCGACGATCGGTGTTGAAGATGTTGTATTCGGTGTCGTCGACCGTGAAAGAGCCCCCGGTGTCTGGCGTTCCTTCGGTGGTGCCCGTCGATCCCAGTTCGAATCCGGCATTCGCGCCCACGTTGAACGACTGCAAAACCGTCTTCAGCCTGTCGCGATCGGACGTGAAGTCCTGATTCACCGTGATGGTGTTGCCCAGCGACACGATCGAAACCAGATCGGCAGGCTCCATCTGCTTGTTGAGGTAATCCTGCGCGGCGTTGGCAGATCGCTCGATCTCGTCGGGCTGCATGGCCGACAGATCGAAAAACATAATGATCAGCCGGCGGTCCTTGATACTCGATTCTTGCGCGCTGGCAGCCGGAGCGTCGGCTGCGCTGGCCTTAGTTTTCTTTGCCGGCGTACTCAACAAGTTCGCCTGCTGCATCGGAACTTGCGGCGTGTTCTGCGTATTCTCGATGTCGAAGGTCGCCACCTTTTGCGGCTTGTTGTCTTCGAGCACGGTGAAGTCTTCCGGTTTCAAATCCCGCACCAGATTGCCGCTCTTGTCACGCACGGTGACGTTGACCAGCACCAGTTCCGTTTGCGCCTTGAAGGTGTACCCGGTTTGCGGCTGCTGTGCGGGTAGCATCGCCGGAAACAGCAGACCCGCCATCGCAACCAATGCGGTGAAACTGCGTCCGAATTCGGCGGATGGGTGAAACGTGGCGGCTCTCAAAACCGGAACCTCGCCGTCAGCAAGACCGCGCGCATCGAACTCACCGAAATCACGCGACCAAATGTTGGAGAGTTCAATACCGTATCGATCGATGAGTAAATCGGATGGTTAAACACGTTGGTCGACGAGAACCGCAGCTCCACCGATCGCGATTCCTTTAGCGGAATCAGCTTCGTCATGGCCATATCAAACAGCACCTCGCCGGGACCGATGATGCTGTTGCGGCGAGCATTGCCGTACTCTCCTGTCGGCGGGATGACGAACGCAGCGGTGTTAAACCATTCATTGATGCTGGGATTTGGGATCGCAACCGGCTGCCCGGTAACGTCGGCGCGCAGTGTGCCATTTACACCGCTGTTGACGTTGGAGTACGAACCCAGTACTCGCGGCGTGAAGGGAAGGCCTGACGCAATCGTCCAGTCGCCGCTCCATTGCCAGCTGCCGAAAATATCCTGGGCCAATCCTTCCGTCGCCAGCCACTTCCGGCCTTTGCCAAAGGGCATCTCCCAAAGATAGTCGCCAGTAAAACGGAATTCCTGGTTGAAGCTCGATAGCCCCCGTTCTGCAGAAAGATCGAACGCGTTCTGCGCCACCACGGTAACACCCGTGATCTTTCCATTGGCACTGACAATCGAGGATCCCGCGCCGATCGTCGAAGCATTGTCGAGCGACTTCGACCAGGTAAACGTGCCCCCGAGCGAGACGCCCTGGCTCAGGCGCTTGCGGACTCGTATCGACCCGGCATTGGCCGACGAGTCGCCCTCCGACGACTCGTAATAGTAGGGTTGAACGCCCGGAATGAGAAGTCCGTTGGCCGTCGAATTCGGCGCCGTGAGAACGTCCAACCTCGTTCCCTTGGTGCCGGTGTAGTCGAGGTTTAGAAGCAGCGTGCGAGTGATTTCCTGCTGGATGTCGAGGTTCCATATCTGCACGTAACCCAAGCCGTAATTCGGTTCGATGCCGAAATTGTTGGTAATCGCCGTGGTGTTCGGGAAACCGTTCTGCAGCGTAAGTATGCTCGTAGGCGACGCAACATTGGTTTGCGTGATGGAGAACGGAGGCTGGAATGCCATGTTCTGCACGATGTTTTGATACGCGGCAGTGTTGTAGTTAATCCCGTATCCGGCGCGCACCACGGTATTCTTCGCCGCCTTCCACGCCACGCCGACACGCGGCGCAAAGTTGTTTCGGTCAGGATTGACCAGTGTGAAGGGATACCGCATTCCTGATACTGCTCCCACCTGCCCGGGCAATACCGGAGCAACTGCGGTAAACGTCGAGTTGGTGTCCAGATTGACGATGCGGTTATTGCTTTCGCTGAAGGGCGACACATACTCGTACCGCAATCCGATGTTGAACGTCAGGTTGCCGCGCGCGCGCCACTCGTCCTGCACGAACAGGTCCCACGAGTTACCTCGGAAGTAGTAGCGGTCATAGCCGTATTGCACCGAGGTTTGCTGCGCCAGCCCAAGCAGGAAATCTGCGAAATCGTATCCGGTACCCGGCACCGCGGTTCCGTTCACAAATTGCGATGTCAGAGCGCCCGTAAATACGAAGCTTCCCCGAGGATTGCTGTCCGTCTGCGTGTTGAGTTGTATCCGCCGGAAATCGCCGCCCCAGCGAAACGTGTGTTTGCCGTGCGACCAGTTCATGTTGTCGCTGAACGTCCAGGTCTGGTTACGATCGTTCACTGGATTGGTGTCTGTGATGCCGCCGAAATGAGTGAACGATAGATTCGGCAGTCCCCACGCAAATGGGTTCTGGGAAACGCCTGTGATACCCAGTTCCCCAGTGATGTTGGTGTTGAAGGCATACAGGTTGTTGGTGTTGATCGTGCTGCGATTGAAGTCGACCCGAAAAGTGTTGACCAGTTTGCCAAAGCTCCGGACATAGCCGATCGGGATGTCGTACCCGCTCGTCGAGGTATGTCCGCCGACCGTAGGATACGAATTAATAAGCGTCTGGTCGACGTTGTGGTAATGGAACCCAATGCTCAAGTTGTTCTGCGGACCGCGTGCCCGCCCTCGGCCCTGCCCGACCGACGATCCCCCAAAAGCCTGGTTAAGTCGAATGTTCAAGTCTGTGCTGTTGTTGGTGGCCGCCGTAAGGTACTGAAAGTTCTGCGTCGTCCCCGGCAAGTTGGGCATTGGGATGTAATTGAGCAATCCCTTGGATGCGGAGTTGATCAGGTTCTGCGGGATCGTCGCATTGGCGAACGGCAGCCCCGTGGCTGGGTTGAAAATCTGTACGGGCTGGCCGTTAATCAGGGTTTGAGAAAAGTCACCATTGCGCTCCAGCACGGTCGGCACCGTGGTGAGGAAGTTATACGGCGTATCGCCGTAGCTGCCGTTGTAATTCACGAAGAAAAACGTCTTCGAGCCACCGTGGTAAATGTGCGGAATATTCAGCGGCCCACCAACCGAAGCACCAAAGCGCTGCTGCAGAAATCCAGGCTGTACCGAAGGCTCGCCGGTCAATGAATAAGGAGTAGCGTCCAGTGCCGAAGTGTTCGCCGAGTAATACACCGTACCGTGCGGCTGGTTGAAATTGAAGCTGCCGCCACGACGGCCGCCAAACCCGCCTCCGCCTCCTCCGCCGAGTGGACCAAACCCTCCCCCGCCCGGTCCTCCACCCGGGCCTCCGCCGGGTCCAAATCCTCCCCCGGGTCCGCCCTGCTGGTTGCGATACTCCTGGATGCGCGACCTCATTTCGTCGCTGTTCATGTCAAAAACGTTCCCCGACGCTGACGAACCCGAGACAGCGACAGATTCCGTCGCCATCGAAGGCGGAATGCCCGGCACCGGCATGCCTGCCGGCGCAACCGATTCATTGCTCCCCGCGCCGTTAGCGTTATTGCCTGCTTCGGCCGCCATCACCGATAGCTGCTGAAATCCGCGGTTACCTGCGGCGCCGCCACGAGCATATGCGCCTCCGCCCGCGTTCAGCGCTTTCGACAGCAGCGTAATTTGCACGTCGAGCTGTGGATGGGAGTTAGAGGCGCTCACCGTCACGTGTTGCGTGGCAACCGCGAAGCCAGTCATCTGAACGCGGACGACGTACTCCCCCGCCGAAGGCAGTGCCAGCCTGTAGCTGCCGTCGACTTGCGTCCAGACGACAACTTTCTCGCCCGTCGCGGGATTGGTGGCGCTTATCGTCGCCCCAGGGACGAACGTGCTTCCAGATCTGATCTTTCCCTCGAGCGTACCAGCCGGACCTGAAGCCGCCGGCTTCGCCGCAACTGTGTCCGATTTCTCAGTGCTCGGAGCGGCTTGTGCAGCAGGCGAAGCAGGCGTCTGCGCGAGTAGGCGGCCCGCCAACAACAACGTGAACAAGACCCCGGCCAGCGACCGCCACGGTAGCTGCGCCAAGGCGCACCGGCAACTCTGCCACGCGCTCGACCGCGCACCAACTAACACAGCAAACGATTGACCAGTAGGCGGCAGAAACGCCTGACAGGCAACTCGAATTTTCAACGCAGGCAAGATAGCGACGTGCACCTCGGAGGATCACTGCAACCTGAGACCAAACCAGCTTCCAATGTAAACACCAATCCTGCGTCCTCAGTAGATATTCAGAGCAGCAGCGAAGCGGGTTCCTCTAAATAAGCCACCAGGCTCTATTTCGGACGCACTATTCAGCGATTCGTAACGTCAAGTTCCATTAGTTTTGTAACGAATTTCTTAACGAAAAAAGCGGAAACATATTCTCGCCAAACGGGTTTCAGCGCTCGTAGTCAGATTCGCACTCGATTTGGAATGAGGGACTCGTGGCGCGTATTTTACGAAGGATCGGCAGTCTTTGGATGACTATGCTGACCTCGAACGCACCGTTCACGGCAGCCGCGGCATTCGTGGTGGCGTCACTCTTACATCGAGTGTCCAGGAGCATTCAACAATGAAAAAGAACCTGTTATTCGCAGCCGTGATCTTTACGATGCTGACGGGCGGTACCGCGGTTTACGCGCAGATGGGCCAGGAGCAGGGTGGTGGCCAGTGGAATGGTCACGGCCAGGGACAACCGATGACGGCGGATCAACGGTTGCAGCGAATGACCAAGCAATTAAACCTCAGCGACGCACAGCAGCAGCAGATCAAACCCATTCTGGAGAACGAATCCAAACAGATGCAGACCTTGCGCGAGGATTCGTCGCTTTCACAACAGGACCGCATGGCCAAGATGATGCAGATCCGGCAGGACACCTCCGGCCAGATCAAGCCTATCCTGAATGCCGACCAACAGAAACAATATGACGAGATGATGAGCCGGCAAGGTCACGGACGCGGTCCGGGTCAAATGCCACCGCAAGGCGGGGGCCAACCTCCCCAACAGTAGCCTTAATCGGCTGACAAACTTTTTGACAGCCTCTGTTGCGGATCCCACTTCCGCTTGCAGGGGCTGTTTGTCTTGATGAAAAGCCGCCCCTGACGCCCACCGCGATCTTCGTATGTACGTCGCGGACGGCCCAACCCCGAGCGCCTTTCCCGCCCCATCCGCCCAATTCACTGTAAACAAACTTCGTCCCCGCCGTCGGGCGCAACCTCAATTTCCCACCCGGCATAACCCCAGCTTATCGCCTGCATAAATAGAAGTTGTCGCCGTCTTTCTGATCGTAACCATAAAAAATATGAGTTGGACGCCCCTCACCACGTCCACTAGCTTTTACTTGACTGGCGACGCAGCCGGACGTGTTGATCGCAGCAATCCAGAAGCAAAAGGAGAATCTATGGCGGAAAATACTTCTGTTGAAATGAAAGCAACTCTGGGGCTCACAGGGTTGACGATGAACGCCATGGCGCTCATCGCGCCGGGTGCCTTCCTATGGCTGACGTTCGCTGGGCAGGCCGCTGCCGGCGCGACTGCTCCTTCCATGTGGATGGGGATCCTGTTTGCGACAGCCTTGTGTCTGGCCACTGCCGTTTGCTACGCAGAGATGGCCAAACTCTATCCCGGCACCGGAAGCTCCTACTACTTCGCCGAGCAGTCCTTCCTGAATCACGAGAAGGCATGGCCCTATGCCCGGCTGGCCAAGTTCGTCGTGGGTTGGGGCTCGCACCTTTACTACTGGATCTACCCCGGCGTGATGGTTGGCGTCATCGGAGTCATCTCCGGTTACCTGGTGGGAACGATCTGGCCGAATTTCATGAACGCCTCCAATCCCGGCCCCATGTTCATGATGCTGATCGCGATTGTGTTCTCGTTCGCTGTGGCCTATATCGCCCATCGCGGCGTCAACGGTTCAACTTCGGTGAACATTGCCATCAACGTCATCCAGATCAGCGCCCTGCTTGTGTTTGCGGTCGTCGCGTTGGGCTATCGGATGAATCATCCCCCCGGCAGCATGGCCTCTCAATTTGACGCACAGACCGGAACGACCTTGAGCTGCGAGTTCGCCACCACGAAAACCATGGTGAACGGCCAAGCCACCGATACGGTCGTGCGCGCGGCTGACGGAACGCCTCAGTGTGCAATGGATGCTGCCGGAAATCCCGTGCCCTTTCACATCACTTACCCCGAGAAGGACGCCAGCGGTGCCTTTCTCTCGCACCCCAACGCCCGTTCAGTCATCCGAATGCATAACTTCGGCTGGATGTTTGTTCAGGCCACCATCGCCATTCTGATCCTGGTGGGATTCGAATCGGTCACCTCGATGGGTGGAGAAGCCAAGAACGCCAAGCGTGACGTGCCCATTGCGGTGATCACGTCGCTCCTGGTGCAGGGATGTTTCTGTTATCTGTTCGAGTATTTCGCCGCGAATTATGTACTCAATAGCGGGTATACCATGCAAAATGCGGCAAGCTCCGCAGCGCCCATCGGCGATCTCATGATCCTGGTTGGCGACGCCCTGTTTGGCAAAGGACACGGTCGCACCTTCATGCTGGTAGAGGCGGCCACTGTGTTTCTCGCGCTCATTGGCACCACGCTCTCCTGCATGAACACCGGAGCCCGCGTGACTTACGCGATGGGGAAAGACAATGAAATGCCGGACTCCATGGGCACCCTGCACTCGCGGAACCTGACACCGCACCGCGCCATCTGGATGCTGGCGTTCATTTCCGCGATCGTGGGCTGTCTTACTGTTGTGATGTACTTCGGCGACGGTTCTGCTCCTGCGGACGCCGCCATTCAGGCCCTGCCCCATGGCTTCTGGTCCAGTTTCGGATACTTGACTCATGACAAGATGGCGGCATTGCCGAATTCCTTCTTGACCATAACGCTGGCCTCGAATTTCGGTACCTTCCTGCTGTATATGCTGAGCTGCATCACCTGTATTGTTTGTTTCCACAATCACCCTCAGTTCAACTTCTTCCGTCACCTCATCATTCCAGTCTTTGGGCTGCTCGCCAACCTAGCCTGCATGGCTTTCTATCTGGTTGGCCCATTCATGGGATACGGCACAAAGATGGAGCCCTTGCTTGCCCTGGGTATCGCAATCGTCTGGGCCCTCTACGGAGGAATTTATTTCCTTCGCGCCAGCAAGACTAAGGGACGTACCACGCTGATCGAGAGGAGTGGAGTTGCCAGTGTGACCTAGATCTGTGCAATTAGCCAAATGACGGAGGGCGGGCATCGGCCCGCCCTTCGTCTGTGCCAGTACTAAAATGATTGCTCTCGTAATTTTCCCAGGGTGTTTCCCTGGGAGAGCTGCACCTTCAGGGTTCTATGCTCGACGTCGAGTTCACCCAACTCTCGGATCCCGGACGCGTAAGGACGCATAACGAAGACTTCCTGGGATACGTGCTCCCACATGCCTCGGTCCAGTTGCGTACTCATGGCTGCCTGTTTGCATTGGCCGATGGTGTTGGTGGACAGCAGAAGGGCGAAGTCGCCTCACGCATGGCTGTGGAAAGCGTACTCGCCGGCTTTGTAGGTGCGCGTGAAGGCGAACCTCACAAAGCCCTGCTGACCCGGCTTATACAGGCCGCCAACACCCTGGTGTATGAGAGCGGCGGCTCTTCGGGCCCTCGCGCAGGAATGGCCACAACCCTGGTCGCCTGCGCAATTCGGTTCGATCGGGCCGTCATCGCCCACGTGGGGGACTCGCGGTGTTATTTAATTCGCGGCGGCCAGTCAAAGCAGATCACCACCGACCACACCGTGGTCAGCGAACAGAAGCGACTGGGAATCCTCTCAGCTAAAGAGGCCTCGGAGTCGTCCAACAAGCACTTGCTCAGCCGCTCTGTGGGCAACGACATGTTCGTCGCCGTCGAGACCAATGAAGTTCAGGTGCAAAAGGGTGATGTGCTGGTGCTCTCCTCTGACGGACTTCACGGCCCTATTCCCGAGTCGGATATCGCGGACGTGGTAACCCAAAATCAATTCCTCTCCACCGCGGTTGAGAGGCTCATCGAGCTCGCAAATCAGCGCGATGGCGGCGACAACGTCAGTGTACAGTTGATACGGATTCATGATGTCGAGCGCACCGGCATGTATCGCGGCCGGCCTTACAAGATCCGTTGACGTCGGTCTTGTTGCGCCGCGCATTCCTGTTCGCGGGCCAGAGGGAAAGCGGCGTTATTCGAGCAGATACTGGCGTTTTCCTTATGGATTCTTTATGCCGGGCTTCGAACTTTTCTGGCATGATTGACATGCGCTCGCGATTGTCCGGCAATTCCGATCCGAGCTTCGCGATTCAAAGGAAACTCCTGGCCCGGGTAGCATGACTTCAGTCCGCACCGACGAACAACTCGACCACTATCGCATTGACCAGCTCATCGCGCGCAGCGGGATGGCGTCGATCTATCGCGCCACCGATCTTCGCAATGATCGCAAGGTGGCCATCAAGATTCCTCATCCCGAAATGGAGAGCGATCCGCTCCTTTACGACCGCTTCAAGCGCGAAGAGGAAATCGGCAAAAACATGGAGCACCCCGGCGTGATGAAAGTCTTCGCCGATCCTGACCGAAGCCAGGTTTACATGGTCATGGAGTGGGTTGACGGCCGGCTATTGCGCGAAATCCTGAACCAACAAAAGAAGATGCCGCCCGAGCGTGCCATCAAGATCACGACCCGTATTCTCGACGCGTTGCAGTACATCCACGATCGCGGGGTTGTGCACCGCGACCTCAAGCCGGAAAACGTGATGGTCGATGACCAGGACAACATCAAGCTCATCGACTTTGGCATCGCGTCCGATCTTCGGGGCCGCCGCCTGACGTTTGCCAAGCTCTCCCAAACCATGGGAACGCCTGATTACATCTCGCCCGAGCAGGTCAAAGGCAAGCGCGGCGACGCGCGCAGCGACCTCTATTCCGTAGGCGTGATGCTCTACGAAATGCTGACTGGACAAGTCCCGTTCACCGGCAACAATCCTTTTCTCGTCATGAACGACCGGCTGCTGAATAATCCAGTTCCGCCCCGCCAAATCGATCCAGGAATCTCGCCTCAGTTGCAGGAAATCATCTACCGCGCCATGGAGCGCGATTGGAAGAACCGCTACGCGCGCGCCAGCGAATTCGCCTGGGACCTTGAGCATTTGGACCAGGTTGGCGTGGCCGAGCGTCCCGAAATGCGCGACTGGAAAACCCGGCGCAGTCCCTGGCCCAAGAAGATCGCCTTCTACGTCGCTATGGCCCTCATCCCGGTCGTCGTTTTCACCCTTCTTCTCTGGGTTGCCCGCCACGGCTAAGCAGTGCATGGCCGCGCGTCAGGGCACGTCGTGCCGCACAACTAGGTTTTGGAAGGGGCGCGGCTTCAGCCGCGCCGATAACTCTCTATTTTCGATCCGCCGAGGGGACTTTCAGTCCGCGAGGCGTACGCTCCGTTATCACAGCGCCACGTGTTCCACTTCCTTTCACTCTCGGTTTTAGCCCGGTGTATGAATTCGATTGGTGAGGCGAGGGATTGGTGTCTCTTGTCGGTCCGCACTCAGGCTGCGGACAAAATCGGGCTCTTTGAAAACCACAGCCACCCAGCACTGCGGGATTGAAGGGGGTTTGGGAACCAAATCCCGTTGGCTAAGTCCTTACGGCTGATTTGGATAGCTATAACTATATTTGTAATCAATCTCTTGCAAACATTCCCAACCCAACTCACTGATTCTAAACAACACCTGAACAGCAAGAATGTGTAAAATTCGCAAATTTGCCACACCATGTGCCAAAAATCCAACGTCTATGAACTAGCGCTGGATAAATTCGTCGGTATGTACCACGAATTCCGGATAAGCCCCGGCGCCCAGCTCGTGCAGGTCCATTCCTTGCCGCTCGCCATCCGGCTCGACCCTTTGCGGATAAACCCGCTCGAGGATCCAATTCAGCGAGTAGGTCAGCGGCAGCACGAATCCCACCAGGGTTGCTATTCCAATCAGTTGGGCCAACCATTGTCCACTCGGACGATCTTGGCCAGGAAGCCTGGCAAACAGGCCGACGGCCAACAAACCCCACATACCCGCCAGAGCGTGTACCGGAATCGCCCCTCCGGGGTCGTCGATTTTCAGCCACATTTCGAACCAGTCAACGGCATACGTCACCACGACGCCGGCGATGATGCCAATAATGAGAGAAGCTGCGGGATTCATAAATGCCGGAGCCGCGCTGCTGGCCACCAATCCACCCACCCAGCCATTGGCGGTTATGGAAGCGTCCGGTCTGCCGAAACGCATGCCAGTGATGACAAGTGCCATCAAGCCCGCTGCAGCCGCTGACAAAGTCGTGTTTACCACAATCAGCACCACTCGTCCGGGCAAGGCGTGACTGAAGAGTATCGCTCCCGAGGAATTCAAACCCAACCATCCCAACCATGCG
Source organism: uncultured Acidobacteriaceae bacterium (assembly GCA_963722405.1). Classification (GTDB taxonomy): domain Bacteria; phylum Acidobacteriota; class Terriglobia; order Terriglobales; family Acidobacteriaceae; genus DASRAA01. The sequence continues at coordinate 211,496 of CAVRMO010000014.1, read as the reverse complement.
AGGAAACAACCGAACACCACATAGACGGGGCTGTGGCCCGGAATCGCAGTGGGCATCCCTTCGTCGGAATACTTATCGCGGCGCGGGCCAAGTATCCAGACCATCGAGAGCGCGGTCAGGCCGCCAACAACCTGAATCGTGCTCGCGCCGCCGCTATCGAGGAACCCTCGTCCGAGCCCCAAATTGTCGCCCAGTTGGGCCAGCCATCCGCCGCCCCACACCCAATGAGCAAAGATTGGATAGGTGCAACCGGCAAGCACTGCAGTAGACGCGCAAATCGCGCTCAATCGCCAACGATCCATAGTGGCGCTGAGGGGAATAATGGCCGCAAGTCCGGCTCCGAACATCTGCAGAAGAGCCGCCAAGGAAGCGGGAGAGCCATCGAGTTCGATGCCGCGCAGAAAGAACGGTTGGGCAGCGATCCAATTCCACGGTTTCCCTCGCAGCAACCACACATGCGCCGGCCCGCCCGCAAAGCCGTCCCACGAGAAGCCGCAAACCACATACACAATGGCCGACACCGCGACCGCGCACAGCGCAGCCAGTACGACGTGGGTCGCACTGCGTGATCGTCCCAGGCCGCAGCTAATCAGAGCCAGTCCGGCCATGGCCAACGGCACCAGCAGAATCGAGACCAGGCAGATTGCTCCAGCCGGCGTCTCAGAAAACACGGACACGGAGCCAGGAATCAACGAATCTCCTTGCGCAACTGTAAATGGGAGCGGAACAGGAAAAAGATCCCGATGCATTCAACCGCGACACCCGCTAATACAAAAGCGGCCAGAGCCGTGCTTGACCGGAGAAGATCCAGTGCGTAAAGGACGATCATCCAGCCCGCCAGCAGAAATAAGATGCCCGCTAGTTTCATGAGTGGTCGAACGACCGGGGGTGAAGTCTGCGACAGATATGCGTCTGGTCGCCCCGATATCCTTCCCGGCGACAGCATACCAACGATTAAGCCTATGGGCAGCCCCGAAGTGCGTCCAATCGATTTTTTTGATGGCAGGTAGAAGCCCAACTAAATCGCGACACGTTCGCCTCGCGTGGACTCGCCGAGTGTCTTACCGTGACACTTTCTGGTATGCTGCGTCGATTCGACTGGAGGACTTCCCATGAATCGCAATGCGGCGGTCGCGTTTCTCGTCCTGCTGATGTTCGGGCTCGTCCCCGCTTTTGGCCAGAGCGCAGCGCCTGGCGTCCCGAAGGAAGTGCGGGATAACTTTGTCGATGTCGATCGCAAGATCCTGGAAATGGCCCGCGACTGGCCGGCCGACAAGTACGATTACAAACTGCGAAAAGAGATGCGCACTTTCGGCGCCGTGATGGTGCACATCGCTTCCGGCAACGTCTATGCGGCCAAGGCGGGACACGGCGAGAAAGCGAAATGGGACGAACTGGATCCCGCGAAGTATCCCGATAAGGCGGCGGTAGTGGCCTTGCTCGAGAAGTCGTTCGGAGACTCGGAAGCGGTGCTGAAAGGCCTGCCCGACGCGTCATTTGCCAAGACGGTCGAACCCTGGCTCGATGTACTGGAACATTCCGGCGAACACTACGGTCTGCTGGTGGCCTACTATCGCGCCAACGGCATGACACCTCCTGAGTCGAGGCCAAAGCCGAAGCAGTAGGCGCGGTCGTCTCCGGCAATATCAGATCGCTGCATTAAGAGTATGATCAATCTGTGGCGAAATGAATTTGTTCTGTCCCCATTGCGGTGTGTGTGGAGGACGAATCTTCAAAACTGTGCCCGCAACAGGTTGGGTCGAAAAATACCTCTTGCCGCGCGTCTTCATTGTTCCGGGACGCTGTACCGCTTGCGAAAAGCGCCGCTACTGCCCGTCGTTCCAGCACTGGGACACCTCACCCAACGTCTGGCGGTGAGCGCTACTTGCTTGACGGTTGGCCACCTGCTGGCAAGCCCTGAAACTCCTGGTTCATCCAACCTTTGAACGCATCAATCGCCTGCGGCCGTCCCAGGAAAGTTTTCACTAGTTGATTGGCCGGCATCGACCCTGTCTTCTCCAACACTGTCGAGCGATAGCGCAGCGCCACCTCCGGCGCCAGCAGATTGTTGCGATCGAACTGGCTGTACAAGTCCTCGGCGATCACCTTGTCCCACAAGTAGGTATAAACGGCGGAAGAATATCCGGTCAGGTGCGTGAACGACGCGATCTGATGGTCGCCCTCAACCGGCTGGTACGGCAGGTAGCGCTTGATGTTTTCGGGGAACACTTTTTCGATCCGCGCAGGGTCAAGCGGAACGTTATGCAGGTCGAAGGAGACGCTGGCATAGACCAACTGGAAGCGTGCCCAGATGCCGCGACCGAATGCATCAGCCCGGTTCGCCCGCTGTACCAATTCCGCCGGGATGGGCTCATTGGTCTGGTAGTTAAGCGCAAAGGTTGCGAGGACTTTGGGGTCGTGCATCCACTCTTCCAGCATCTGGGAAGGTGCTTCCACAAAATCGCCCTCGAGGTTGTTGCCATATCCTGCCCACTGTTGCTGTCCCTGAAAGATCCAATGCATCAAGTGACCGAATTCGTGGAAGAAGGTGGTGACTTCTCCATACTCCATTAGTCCAGGCTCGCCCGGCTTGCCGCCTGAGAAGTTGCATACTAGAGCGGCTTCGGGCAACTGCTTGCCGCGCTTGCCGTCGAGCAGTTGGTTCGAGCTGAACCATTGGTCCTTGCCCGGTCGAGGATGCATGTCGAGATAGATCCGTCCCAGCTGCTTGCTGCCTTCGAAAACGTCAAACGTGCTGACCGAAGGGTCCCACACTGGCGCGTCAGGGACCGGCTTAAACCTCACCTGAAACAATTTCGAAGCGACCTCGAGAATTCCAGCCTGCACCCGGTCGTAAGGGAAGTAGGGGCGTGCCGACTGCGAGTTGAAGTCAAACTCGCTGCGGCGGAGTTGCTCGAAGTAATAATTGCGGTCCTGGAAAGAGATTTGCTGCAGCGATGGGTCCTGTTTCTGGGCCGACGCGAGGAGCATTTGGTATTCACGATCAGCCGCGGGCTTGGAAGCGACATCGATCTCGTCGAAGAACTTGGCAATGTTAGGAGCATTCACCGCCATCTTGTCGGCAGCGTTCAAATCCGACCAATGCTTGTAGCCGAGCAGGTTGGCCAGTTCATCACGCTTCTTCAGCAGGTCGGCCAGCGTCGCGACGTTCTGCGGATAGGCGCGATTGTTGTAAGCGAGAAACATGCGCTTGCGCAATTCCGCACTCTTGGCGAACTTCAGCACCGGTGTGACGTCGGGAGAGTCGCTCGTCAATGTAACGGTGCCGTCGGCTGCTGGCTTGTGCGCCTTGATGAAGTCCTCGGGCAGGCCGTCGAGTTCGGCCGCGTTTTTCACCACGACCTTGAGTTGCGACTCCTGCAGGTTGCGTTCAAATTGCGTAGCATACTTGGTGATCTCGTCGTTCAGCGTCTTGATGCGGGCACGAGTGGCGTCGTCTTTGTCCACGCCTGCCAGGCGGAATTCCAGCAAGGTGCGTTTTACATAATATTGCGTCGCCGGGTCGGCCTTGGAAACAGCCACCTCCGAGAGAGCGCGATAAATCCCCTGGTTGAGAGCGAGGGTTGTCGCAACCGCGCTCACTTTCTCTACCATCTTCTGTGCCCGGTCGCGGATGGCGGAATCCGGATGCACAATCTGCATCAGGCCTGCCTGGTATGCCGCGGTGTCGAGGTACAGCACAGCGTTGTCGTACGGGGCCAGCGTGTTTTCTACCGTGCGGGGTCCGGTGACGGCGAGGACTTGATCAACCGACTTCTGTGCCAGGTCGAGTTGCTCGTTGACGCGCTTCTCGAAGGTGGCTGGATCGAGCGGCTTGTCCCAAAGATGCGGACCGTAGGGCGCTTGCGCAACAGAAGATTGCAGTGTCGCAGCGAACAACAAGAGCAGGGACGCAAGGCTGCGTCCCGCATGAGCGTCGAATGTCATCATGCATTGACTCCGGTACCGGTAGACAGCGATACGAGAGGATAAACCGATGGTGCGAATTGCGAAAGATGGGCGGGGCAGAATGCTAGAGGACCGGGATAGAATGCGAGCTTCGCGGCAGTCAACCCAGCAGGCGGCGAGTGAAGCGTGGGGCGATCACGTAATTCAGTTGCACCACAATGATCAGCGCAATGCTCCAGTACGGATGGAACAGACACAGCAAAGCTCCGAATGCATACAGCGATTGCGCGATCACGATCCGCTGCTTGATAGCGCCGGAAACTTGCTGGGGGATGTCTTGCTTCACTAGTCCACTACCCAACGCGCACACCCAGCTCCAGTAGAGCGTCGTACCCAGCAGAAAGATATTCAGCCAGTAAACAACCAGCGCCAGCCGGTATTGTGTGTACTCGGCGAGTAGGGCGGTGGAGAAAGGCGTGACCGTGACCACGAACAAGAAGCACAGGTGGATCCAAGTCAGGCTGCGGTCGGAGCGCTGCAGGTGGTTGAGTTGAGTCTGCTGACCGACCCAGAAGATGCCCAGGGTCAAAAAACTCATCATGTACATCAGCAACCGGGGCGCAAGCGCCACCAGCGCGCGCCCCAGGTCGTGTTCGCTGTGGACGGCTTCGACCGCCGGGGCGCGCAAATCGAGCGCCAGTAGCGTCATAGCCACGGCGAAGACGCCGTCACTCAAGGCAGCCAGGCGTTCGACGCTATGACCGGCAATACGGTTGTAGTCGGTCGTCATAGATAAAGTTCCAACTGGAACATTTGTGACGTTATTGGATTTGTGACGTTAGCGTTGCGCAACCACATTCTTTGCCACAAGATCGATAGGCGGTGCGCCTTCGAAGATTACGCTAGTCTTTGGCATGTTGCCCAAATCGGCCGCGCTGGGTGCGATCCACGACCAAACTAGTAACAACTTGCGGTGGCGGGTCACGGCTACGGCTTCATTGCGACGTTGCCCAAGGGACTGCCCTTCGGCATGCTCGCCTACCACTCCGCTGTACTCGGCGAAAAGGTGGTCGGCGTACATGGATAAGTTGGTCGAGCGCAATTCACCGAAGGCCCCCAGCATCTGCAGGTATGCACCGAGCGCCTCGGCGCCGAGATGGTCGGTGATCGATGCCGGGGCGGGCAACCCGAGGCAGGTCTGATCAATGGCACGCAGCGTAATGGTTCCCAGGCCGTCACCACTTCCCTCGGCGGCTTTGGGGGCCAATCGCAGAAGTTGAAGCGAGCAGGCATTGAGCACATCGCGGGTACGTTGCTCGCTCTCATCTTTCGCCGGCGGGTCGGGCTGTCTTTTTACCGGCTCCCACTCTGTGGGATAGGTGTAAGTCAGCCCCATCTCCTCGTTCCGGTAAACTCCAGGGGCAACCTCACCGGTCTCGATCACCTCAAGAGCAGGTAGCTCGTCGAGCGCAGCGTCCACCAGCGCGTTGGGAATGGTGGGACCCTGATAGCCTTCGCCCGGAGTGGGAACAGTTTTGCCCTGTTCGTCAATCAGTGTGCCATCTTCCTGCGCGCAATAGAATTTCACGGCGCCCACTGCTGTCTTGGTTCGGTTCACGAAATCGCGGTCGTTCGACTCCACCTTAATGCGAATGAGGTAGTTCTTAATGAAGGTCCAGTATTGGACTGTAGTGACGTCGCCCTTGTGTTGAGAGATGTGGTAGAAACGGCCGGTGCGGGTCAGCCAGTCGGGAGGCGTGATCTGGTGACGCGGCTCGCCCTTTACCCAGGCCTGAAATTCGGCTTTGCGCTCCTCTTCTGTCATCTCATGGATGGGATTGTTGGGCTCCGACGCAGTGATCAGCAGCGTACCGGAGCGGTGGCCCTGTTGAAAGCCCAACCCCAGCAGCGCGTGCTCGCCCGACGGCATGAGCGGCATCATAAGGCGATGTCCGTCGACAGGAAGCGGCAGATCGAACACAAATCCGAAATAGGTGCTGGAGTAAGACGTGTTGGAAAGATAGCCTGACTCGGGCAGACGCGGCTCGCCGTGGCGTGTCGAAGAGTTGACCAGCGGCAATTCGGGAGGGATGTCGTCATCGGGGTCGTTCACCGGGCACTGGGCCGCGAGCCATCCGCTGAGAGACAGCAGCAGAAACGCCGCAGCCAGGCCGCGTTTCAGTGCGCTCGTGATGAGAGGGACCGGCATTGCTCTGTGAAACCATCCTCACGGAGGAGAGTTGCGCCATGATGGCACCAAGCGAGCAACGGCGGCAAGCCGGACGAGGCTCTCGCAGGTGCTCTTTTCCAGATAAGGGGCTATGCTCCTAATTGAGGATAGGCTTGCGATCGAATTGCAAAGCCAAGTGTGCTGAGCTTCGGCAACGCCAGAAAGGTATTCCATGTCATATCGCAACGGAGACCGGTCGCGGGAGCACCGGTTGCGCAAGGCCCGCATTGCCAGGCGACTCAAGATCAACGAGGTTCGCGAAGCAGCTGCCAAGCCTGCGGCACAAGCCAGCACCGCCAAGGCAGCGAAATCCAAGTAAAGCGGCTGAAGAACACGGCAGACTAAACTGCTCCATCCTAGCCAAGATAGGGCTAGAACGAGGCACGCGCGAAGGTCGGGCGCGCAGCCCTATAATCGTTCCGTTATGCCGAAGATCTTTCCCGGGCGATTTACCGCGGACATCGACGCGCCTTTTGTAGTCTTCCTGATTGGCATGCGGATCAACCAGCTCTGGGCATTCCATAAGTGGGTGCCTGTAGCCAAGGCGATGCCACCGATGCTGGACTTGTTGACCAAGAGTCCCGCGAAGGGGCTGCTGGGTGTTGAAACCTGGGTGCGCTGGCGCGAAGTGATGGGCGTGCAATACTGGCGCTCGTTCGATGACCTGGAGAATTTCGCGCGCAGTCCCGGCGACCCGCACCTGCAGGTGTGGAAGGACTACAACCGGCGCATCGGGTCAGACGGTAGTGTCGGCATCTGGCACGAAACCTACATGGTCAATACTCGACAGTACGAGTGCATGTACGGGAACATGCCGCTGTTCGGATTGGCGGCCGCTACCAGTCACGTCGCGGCTGTCGGCAATCGCGAGACCGCGCGCCTTCGTATGGGCGGACAGAGCGAGCCTGGTGTACCCACTCCACCGCAGCCTCCAGCATAGAAATGCCACGGACCGCGGGGCGGCCTGTGGCCACTGTTCAGGGCAGTCATGCTGCGTTAACATTCGGTACGCTTCCTCAATGAGCCCGCGGACGCGATTCATCCTGAGTCTCCCGAGTTTAGTTCGAAAACAGAAAGGCATTCCTATGAGTCCACGCGCCAAATCGGTTGCAGGCAAGCGTAACAAAGCAAAAAACACGGCTTCGAAGTTTGTGCCGACTCTAACAACAATCCCGTCGACGGGCAGGGGAAACGGCGTGGAAGGGGTTCGGACGCCGGGCGACAGGGCGGGCACATTTGATTTGCGGAACCCCAACAATACCTGGGAGAAGCGGCGCGACATCGGGAAAGCACTGCGCGAACGTACTCCTCGCGAGAGTCATGCCGACACGAAACTGGCCGCCGACCGTCCTGACCCGCTCGAGTTGCTAGCAGCCAGCAATGTGGGACGCCAGGAAGACCTGGTTCCCCTGCGCATGGGACGCATGGCTGCCTCGCCGTTTGCTTTCCTGCGCGGTTCCGCGTGCGTCATGGCGTGGGACCTCTCCCACACCCCGGTCTCAGGCATCCATGTGATTATGTGCGGTGACGCGCACATCAATAACTTCGGGCTGTATGGAACGCCGCAGCGTGATGTCATTTTCGACCTGAACGATTTCGATGAGGTCACGATCGGCCCCTGGGAGTGGGACCTGAAGCGCCTGGTGGCCAGCGTCAACGTGGCTGCGCGAGAGAACGGACTGAACAAGAAAGAACGCGCACAGGCGGTCATGCGCGCTGCCGAAGGGTATCGCTGGAACATCAATCGCCTGAAGAACATGAGCGTGCTCGACGTCTGGTATCTGCACGCCTATCCAGACCGGAAGAACTCGCTGATCAAGATAGACGCCAAGTCGAGCGCGGTAATTGCCAAGTGCGTCGCGAAGGCGAAGCAGCAAACCAACGCTACCCTGCTGACCAAGATCTCCGAGCGTGGTGTGTCAGGTGGCTGGCGCTTGCGTGAGGATCCTCCGGTCCTGGCGCACGTTGACCAGGCTACGCGCGAGAAGATCATTGACGGGCTCAACGAATATGCCGAGTCATTGCCGCTAGAACGGAGGTATATGCTCAGCCGCTACCACGTGGTTGATGTCGCTCACCGCATCGTCGGAGTGGGCAGCGTCGGGACACGCGCCTACCTGGCACTGCTGTTTGGCAACGGCGATGACGATCCGCTGTTTCTGCAAATCAAAGAGTGCGTCTCTCCCGCTCACGCGCCTTATGTTCCCCCGTTGCCCAAGCATTACACGGAGCACGAGGGCAGGCGGGTCGTCGTGGGGCAACGGGCGCTACAGGCTTCGAGCGACATCATGCTGGGTATCACGAAGATCGATGGCCGCCCCTATTTCGTGCGACAGATGAAGAACATGAAAGCCTCGATCCCGGTTGAGTGGCTGACAGGCGAGTCGTTCGATTTCTATGCCTGGGCGTGCGGAACGCTGCTGGCCCGCGCCCACGCTCGCGCCGGCGATGCGGCCGCCATCGCCGGCTATTGCGGAGGCTCCGCAGTGCTGGACAAGGCGCTGGCAACCTGGGCCGAAGCCTACGGAGACCAGACGGAGCGGGACCACGAGCAACTGGTCAAGGCCATTAAGTCAGGCAAGGTGAAGGCGATTATGGGAGTGTAGGGGTAACGGGGAATCCTACTGTGGCGGGTCTTTGCGCGTAAAAGTGTAACCGTCACGGAAGAGGAACCCCGTACCGGGTAGTTTAGTTTCCTTCTGGTAACTGTAGAGATTGCGGCGGAGAGTGATAGTGATGCGGACATCGACTTTCTTGTCGTTCTCCGTGCCTGTGCCCGTGAGGGTCAGCGTGCTGCGGCTCTTGCTGGCGAAGTCGTCCAGTCCGGCAACTTTATAAGTGTCGCGGCTGTGATCGCGGTCTGAGGTGAAGGTCACGATTGAGGCGGCCGTGTCGATCGAGACCACTGATAGCTCCTTCACTGTCTGGTTGGGTCCATCATCGTAAATATAGGCAAACTGCAGTGAGCGTCCGTCAGAGCTTCGGGTCACGCACAGCCAAGTCGGCAGGAACACCCGTGAGTTGTTGCTAAAGTCGCGATATTCGAGTTGTCCAACCCAGTCACCAACGAAACCGCTGTAGACCTGGTCGAGGCTGATTGCGGGTGGCAGTGGAGTCGCGGCCAGTTGGGCCCTGCTCTGCATGGTTCCGGCGAAAAACAGGAAAAAGCCGACTATCCACTCCGCACAAAATCGCACAGGCCTCTCGAAAATCCCGGCGAATCTTTCGTAGTTACCCGGTCCAGGTTCTACGGTAAGATAACTCAACCCGAGGCGGGGTTGGCCCGGTTTGCATTCTTTGATTTTCCTCCCGGGAAAATTTCGCCAGTTGTGAAATCAGGGCGTGTAGGGATAAATTCATTTTCAGGCGAGGGTGAGCATGTCGAAACAGAATCAACAATCGCCGTACTCCCGCAGGTCGTTCCTGCAAATGTCCGCAGTCGCTTCCGCGGCACTGGCCGGACGCATCGTGACCGAGCCGATGCTTGCCTACGCGCAATTGAAGTCGCCACCCAAGGGCGGAGTACTGCTGAACGCCAATGAAAATCCACTGGGACCCGCGGCGGTCGCGCGTCAGGCCGTGGCCAACATCACGCCCGACGGAGGGCGCTATCTGTTCAGCTTCACCGAAGAACTGATCAACACCTTCGCTCAGCAACAGGGCCTGAAACCGGAATACGTAGCGGCTTTCGCGGGATCGAGTCCGGCGCTTTACTACGCGGTGGCCACGTTTGCGTCGCCCAAGGCGAGCTACGTGACCGCCGATCCGGGCTATGAAGCCGGCACCAAAGCTGCTGAGGCAGTGGGCGCGCGGGTAGTGAACGTTCCGCTGACCAAGACATGGTCGCACGACGTGAGAGCGATGCTGGCTGCGGCTCCTGACGCCGGTATCTTTTATGTGTGCTCGCCGAACAATCCGACGGGCACGCTCACCAATCACGCCGACATTGAGTACCTGGTGGAGAACAAGCCGAAGGGATCCGTAGTGATGGTGGATGAGGCCTACATCCACTTCTGCGATGCGCCTTCGGTGCTCGATCTGGTCAAAGCGGACAAAGACGTTATCGTGCTGCGGACTTTCTCCAAGATCTATGGCATGGCGGGCCTGCGTTGCGGCTTTGCGGTCGGTCGCCCCGACCTGATCAAAAAGCTGGGTGCCTACGGCGGATGGAATGCCATGCCGGTGACCGCTGTTGCCGCGGCCATCGCCAGCATGAACGACGTGACCCTGGTGCCGGAGCGCAAGCGCATCAATACGGAAACCCGCCAGACCACCTTCGCATGGCTGGAGAAGAATGGCTTTGAGTACTCGCCTTCGGCTTCAAACTGCTTCATGCTCAAGGCGGGCAAGCCTGCGCGGGATGTGATTGCCGCGATGGCACACCAGAACGTGTATATCGGGCGCCCGTGGCCCTCGGTGCCGGACTGGGTCCGAATTACCGTGGGTACGCCGTCGGAAATGCAACAATTCCAAGTGGCGTTTCAGTCGGTGATGAAGGGAGCGGTCGTCGGTCGTGTGCACGATCCGCTCTTGCATCGCAATCTCGATGGGATGGTGGCGCCGGGATAGCTGCCTTCTCAGCAAGGTAGTTAAAACGCGTGCTGCAGCAGCGACGTTCCGACTCCTGCCAGGATTCCCAAACACGCAACCGCGCCGAACATAGCGGCTGCGGTGCGCCATGAGAGGCTGCGGCCGACAATCAACATCGGATAGATGCTGAACGCTCCTAGCGTGCAGAGCAGCGTGACTACGTAAGGCAGGGGAACACCGCGCGACATCAGCACGAAGGCTGCGGCTACGTCGAAGGCCATGGGCACGGGCAGAAATGTGCCGATCAGGGCGAGCACGATAATCTCCAATAAACTCGCGGTTGCCGGGATGTTGTGGGCCGGAAGAACTTCTGCGACAACGGCTCCTAAGAGTGCAGCCAACACCATCAAGGGCAGGGTGATTGCGGCGAGCCGAGCCAGGTTCTTCAGGAAGCTGAGGAGCGTGGCGGAGATGTCGTGGGGCCAGCCTGCGTTGTCTTCGGGCGGGGGCGCAAGCTCGATGCTGGTGGTCTGTCGTCCGGCGATCAGCGGAACCAGTGCCAGCAACACCAAAGGGATCGCCAGCCGAGTGAGAGCGATAGGCAACGGAAATAGCGTGAAGGCCATCGCCAGCACTACGACATTCAGCAAGGGCGAGCTGATCATGGTGGCAAGGGCGGTATAGCGGCTGGCACCAGCGCTGATCAGGCCTTGCCCGATCGGAGCGACGCAGTTGGCGCAGACGCCGAGTGGAGTGCCGAGGGCGGCTCCCATCAGAGTGTTGCCGACGGGGCTGCTGAAGCGGCGGCGCGGGAAGAGTGGGAGCAGGGTCAGGGTGGCTGCGCCGAAGCATATGCCGAAAGTCATGCCTATGCGGTTGGCCCACATCCAGTTCAAGGTGGTGCGTCCTACGCGCGTGGCCAGCGGCATATCGGGTGAGACTGGCAGCTTGGCATCGAAGGTCAGCGCGGCGGCGACCTTCACCGACCGTGCGGAATTCAGCTTCTTCAGCAAGGCGGGATAGCGCGAGTCGGTCCAGAAATAGAGGGCCATGCCGAGCGCGAGAGCGGCCGCAACCGTGATCTGGAGCGCCCTTCGTTTGCGCACCGAAGTGACTGGAGCAGGACAGACACCTGCGTAGGTCGAACTCATGATGGCTCGTTTCCTTCCGACAGAATGAAGCAACCCCAAACGTGTGGAGGAAGCGTAACCAGTCGCTGATTGAGGGACAATAACGGAAAAGAACTAGCTGCGCGCGACCAACCTCTCGTCAGCTAAGGAATGCAGCAAAAGAGGCGTCGTTCGAACGCTCTGAGCGAAATCAAACACCGGGGCAAGATGCGGCTCCCTCCGCTCCGGCGCCGAATCGGTGGCTCCGGTGATGACAAATCGAGAGAATGGAGCGCAGGCCCTAAAGGTCCGGAATATCTTCTCAATTTGACCCAGCGTGACCGTCTCCGATCTAGCGAAGTGTGGCTGACAGGCTGCTGGTAACCGATGGGGCTACGGCTGGAGCGGCGGGGCGTACCGGAGTTTCGACGTTCGCACCATGCACCCCGGATTCGCCGTTCGCGCTATGTACTCGGGCTTCGCCGTTGGCAGCGGGGCGCAGGTCGACAAGCAGGATTTTGCTGTCGGAATAGTAGTCCTGGCCCGAGGCGGTCTTGGCCTTGTATACAGGCTCTGCGGCTTCGACATATGTTTCGCGGGCGGGCACGGGGGTATGTGCCAGTTTTGCGCCGATGAAATCGCGCTCCGAGTCAACGTTAGGATCGATGCGGTGGTTGAACAGACGGCCGTGTTTGGCTACTTCAATCGCAACATCGTAAGTCGCGGCGCCTGCCCAGACGGGGTTGCCATCGACTTGATGTCCAGTCCCCCAGATGCGAATGTGATGGCGGTGCGACACGATGAATATGGGATCGGGCAGTGCGTAGGCGTAATCCTGGGTACGCCCGAAGAGGAAAAACCTCGACATGGGCTGGCGGATGTAATGGGTGCGCTGGGTGAGAACGTGCCAGGCCGACCGCAACTTCCAGTGCTCAGGCTTGACCCAACCGGTGCTGTCGAAGGCTGCCTGCAGGTCTTCTTTCTTTCCGATGAAGAGCAGGTTCACCATATCGCCCTGACGTCCTTCACCGTCGAGGACACGCGGGGGCAAGAATTCGATGGCCTGATTCAGGTCAGGGACCTTGGCGGTAGCCACGGGGAAACTGGTGGATGCCAGAGAAGTGTTGCCATCAATGTGGGCGGTGATGGCAGTGCTCTTGAGGGCGGTGCAGTTGTCTCCGCGGGTGAGCAGGAAGACAGGCGCGACGGGAAAATAAAAGATGCTGGTAACGGCCACTCCGGCAGCCATGCGCCAGGTGTGCGAGGTCCCTTTCATTTCCTTGCTGGCGCGCAGGGCAACGTGATCTCCGTTCGCCAGCTCGACGGAATCGACGTTGAGGACGAGTTTGCCTCCCATGCCGAGCACGCGACGGCCATGTACGCGAGTCAGCGATCCGGTGGCTTTGCTGCCGGCCGGAATCACGGTGAATCCGTTGATGGTGACGTCGTCCACGACGATGAAACTCAGGGGATCACCGACGCGGGCGTGAGCCGAGGAGACGGTTTCTTCGAGCTGAAGCGAGACGGGAGTGCCGTCGGCCAGCACAAGGGTTTCCGGGGATTGCGCCCACAGCGGACATGCAGCAAGACAGAAGGCGACTCCAACGAGCCGAACGATTCTGTACCAACGATTCATCTTCACAGTCCTGAGTTCCTGGAGTGGCCGATACCGACGTTGGAATCGCCGGAACCGACGGTATTAACACCACCACTGCCATCGAGTTATACGAAGGCCGGTGCGGGCTGAGTATGCAAGTAAAACAGTCGAAGCCGGCTGGCGGGATCTGTTGTGAATCCGCTGCCACCGCAAGCCGGATGGCAGATCGTCCCTTTAGCAGTTGCATTGACCCCAATGTTGCTGCCGCCTTGGAGCTGGGCCAGAACTTAGCCGTGGCTGAGGCGGGTATCCTGTCCCCACATCAAGAAACTACTCTTTACTTTAGGGGGTTACTGATCAAAATAGAACAACTGGCGGGTTTGCGCAATTGGACTTTGGTCCTAGGTAATTCTCCCGATAGTAATTGCGGCGATGCCAAGTGTTACAGAATCGGCGCAGTGGCGGAGGGGGAGCTGGCCCAAGGCAAGTCGGGGTGCGGGTGAAAATCGTGGCTGCACACGCCTGGCGGACTAAAGTCCTCTCGGTGGACAAAAGACCAATGTCTTATCGGTTCGACTGAACAGCTTGCGGAAAATGTCGAAAAAGCAGATCCCCCTCCGACTAAAGTCGGCGAGGGACGACAAAATGAACCAGTTATCGGCACGACTGAAGTCGTGCCCTGACGCAAAAGCGTTCCGCGTCGTTCTTCCGCAGCCTCTTGGCACGGGTCGGGTTGCGCGGCGGCAGGGTGGTACACTCGGGCCACATATGCACACCTACAAGTTGATGCGCCAGGGTACGCTGGTACAGGTTTTCGTCGATGGCCAATCCAGTGGCAAGGCCCTGAGCGCCAATCAGCGCAACGAGCTGCGCGACTTCATGGCTTCGTTTGGCCTAGCGCAAGCCGATATCGACTTCAAAGTGCACGAACTGTACCTCACGAATGCGACCAGTTTCACCGCCACTTAAGACGTCGCTTCACACGCGCAACAAGCCGACGGTGGGGTTGCCATAATGCCGGTAGGCGGCCCAGGTTTGCGTGTCGACGATCTTGCGGCGGACCATCTTCATGGCCTGGTAAATCTCCACCCCGCGGTTCCGTCTCCTAATAAATTAGGTGTAAAGCTCGAGGGCAAATCGCAGCGCAGCAGTCCTCCGAGTTTGCCGCGCACCGGCAGCATCTGGAACCGTCGCCAAGCTCGACCTCAGGCACAACGCTCGCGACTTTTGCACATCGCCAAAACATTCCCCGGCGCCTACCGCGATGCAGAATGACCCCGATATCGGACCTATTCCTGAAGGGACCTACACAATCGGCCCGCAGCACTTTGAGAAAGGTAAGGGGCCCGTCTTCATGGCGCTGACACCAAAGCCCTGCTAACCAAATGTTTGGGCGGGACGGTTTCCTTATCCATGGAGATAATCCTGCGATGGGCCACTCCGCCGGCCACGGATGGTTCATCCTGGGGCACGGTTTTCGCAAGCAGATTTCCGCCAGCTCCGACAGGACCTTGATCGCAACGGCGTCGTGAACGGCCTGAGTCTCGGTGAGTGGCGAGGTTCGAGGCTGTCCACTCCCCACCCGACAACGCGGTAGAGAGTGGAGGAGCCGGTCGCCTGTGCTATTTCTTTGCCTGCCAAATTGCGAAACAGGCTCCGGTGGGATCGAGGAAGATGCTGAACCAACCCATGCCCGGAACCTCCTGAACTTCTTTTATCGATGTGGCGCCGAGGGACTTGGCTTTGGCAGTCGAGGTGTGAATATCATCGACCAGAACATACGACAGCCAGAACGAGGGGGTGCCCGGCATGGGATGCTTCATGATGCCGCCGATGGAATTGTCGCCCGTCTTGACCAAGGTGTAATCCATGCCTCCGGCCATGTCTTCGAGTTTCCAGTCGAACAGCTTCCCGTAAAACTCCTTCGCTTTCGGCACGTCGGTGGTGTTCAGTTCGGTGTGTACAAACGGATTGGGCATTCGTGGTTCTCCTGTAGAAATGAAATTAATCGCGGGCCGGGTGAAAGGCTTGCCCTGCGCCGTCCTTATATCACTTCGACGTTGGAACGTTGTGAAAATCGACAAGCCGGGGCAGAAAATCTTCGCCGCCGAGCGAGCGACGGTGGTATTAACGAAGCTGGGTCTAACGATGCGCGGAACCCCCGCTGAAGCAAACCACCTCGCAGGGCAGTCGCTGATCAACCGACTCGGCCAGTCACGCGAGGGCCTGCCACGCACGACGGGTGTGGAGTGGCTGCTGTTGCTGCTCATCACGGGTTTGGCCGGAGCGCTGCGCATCTTTCAGTTGACGGCCAGGGGATTCAACCTGGATGAAGGATTCAGCGCCTTCCTGGGGCAGGCGCCGGGCGCGAATTTCATTGGGTTGATTTGGTACTCAGAGCTGAACATGGCGCTTTACTATGCCCTGCTGCGCCTCTGGATGCAGTTCGGTCATAGTGAATTCGCCGTCCGGCTGCTTAGTGTTCTGTTAGCGACCGCAACCCTGCCGGTCGTGTATTTTCTCGGGAAGCGTCTTTTTGGCGGCAGAACCGGGTTGATCGCGTCTCTGTTGCTGGCGGTCCATCCGTTTCATTTCGCGTTGGCCCAGAGTGCTCGGTCGTATGCTCTCGTCATTTTGATGGTGTGTCTGGCGAGCCTGTTTTTTCTGCGTGGAGTGGACCATCCATCGGGGGGAAATTGGATGGCCTATGCACTTTTTGCCGCCGCCGCCGTGTACAGCCATTTTTTTGCATTGCTGGTCATCGTTGCGCATGTGGCTTCGCTGGCGTTTCTTCCGCGACGAAGTGTGCCCTGGAAGTGGGTGCTGACGGCATGGGCTGTGCTGGGGTTGCTTTTGCTGCCGGCGGCGGTCTTTTTGCTGCGACACCGGGACGCGGCAAATGTTGCCTGGGTCGGCGCACTGAGCTTCGAACAAGCAAAATATGTGCTGTATTCGCTGACCCTGTCCAAGTGGCGTTGGTTGGCGTACGGCGCCGCATGGGTGCTGGCTGGGTGGTACACCTTTCGTCGCTCCGCTGACCAGTCAGCGTGGCCCCTCTGGTTTACCACTTCGTGGCTGGTTGTTCCACCTGCCATAACGATGGCGGGCTCGTTGTTGCAACCGATATTGGTCGAACGCTATCTCGCGGTGTGTATTCCTGCGGCCGTCCTGCTGGCTGCAGACGGAATTGCGCGTGTGGCTCAACGCCGGTTTATCGTGGGTGGCGGGCTGTTACTGCTGATCCTTTTCTATTCCGCTTCCAGTATTCGGTTTTACATTCGCCAGGCGGAATTTGATGAGAACTGGCGTGAGGCGACGGCGATTGTGCTGGCGGGCGCGAATCCAGGGGATGAAGTTGTCATTGTAGAAGGGCTTCCTGCTTTGGTCTTCGACTATTACCGACAAGCCTGGGCAACGAAGGTGCCCGGGCTCATGATCGTTGGTAGTGCCGTCGCTCCGAACCCAGCCCCGCAAAATGTCTGGTTCGTGGGATCGATGCGGTTGAAGCCGAACTGGGAAGACGAGGCGCGCCGTTTTAGAGATCTGCACGCGCAAGACTATTGCTCCGTGGCTTCCGAGCCCGTGAAAGGACCGGTCAAGGTCTGGCACTTCAGACGCTGCAGTCCAGGGGCCGGAGCACCGCCAGTGCCGTAGGCCGAGGTGCCGGGGCCTGCCGGTTGGGTGTAATAATATGACGAGTTTGCCCACAGTTACGCATCGCTCCGGCGCGTTGCGCATCTATTAAAGGGCCCCGCTAACCATGCAGTAACTATCCCCATCGAGAGGACGCATTTATGTCAACGCTTACTCATCCTGCGCGCGAGGCCAATCGCGCCGCCGAAAATCGCACTACTGTCACTGCTCCTGACCGCTTCACTAACGAGCCCATGATTGACTGGAGCAATCCGGAGAATGTACGGAAAATGCAAGCTGCCATTGAGAAGGTGCGCGCCGAGCTAGGTCGCGAATACGACCTGGTCATCGGCGGACGCCGCATCAAAACCGGCGATCTGGCGCCGTCAGTCAATCCGGCCAAGCCGTCGGAGGTGGTTGGCATTCATCACCAGGCGGGCCCGGACCAGGTGGAACCTGCCATGCAGGCGGCGTTGCACGCGTTCGAAACGTGGAGCCGCACCCCGCTGCAGGAGCGGGTCCAACTTCTGTTCCGCGTGGCGCAGATTCTGCAAGAGCGCAAGTTCGAGCTGGAAGCGTGGCTCGTGTTCGAAGTCGGGAAGAACTATGCCGAGGCCGATGGCGACGTTGCGGAACTGATTGACTTCTGCCAACTGTATGCGTTGGAAGCACTGCGCCTGGGCAAGGCCACCACGCTGGTGCAGTTGCCCGGCGAGAATGACCAGTTCCGCTACATTCCGCTGGGAGTGGGTGCGGTCATTTCGCCGTGGAATTTCCCTGCCGCCATTATGGGCGGAATGACGCTGGCTTCTATCGTCAGCGGCAACACAGTGATCCTCAAGCCTTCTGGCGATTCGCCTACGATCGCCGCGAAATTCATGGAGATTCTGGAAGAAGCCGGGCTGCCCGATGGCGTGGTGAATTATTGTCCCGGACACGGCGTGGATTTCGGCAGCGCCGTGGTCGCGCATCCCAAGACGCGCTACATCGCCTTCACCGGTTCGAAGGAAGTGGGCCTGAACATCAATCAGCGCGCAGCTACGCAGCAACCGGGCCAGATCTGGATCAAGCGTACCGTTCTGGAAATGGGTGGCAAAGACTCCATGGTGGTCGATCCTGACGGCGATTTCGACGCTGCAGTCGAGAGCACTGCACAGGCCGCGTTCGGCTTCAGCGGACAAAAGTGTTCGGCCTGCTCACGCATTATCGTTGACGAGCGAATCTATGATCGCTTCGTACAGTCCCTGAAGGCACGGGTAGAGAAAATCACAGTCGGCGACCCGACCAAGAACCCTGACATGGGTCCGGTCATCAATGAGAAGTCGATGAAGTCGATACTCGGTTATATCGAGAAGGGCGTCGCCGAAGGCGGTCGGCTCATCACCGGCGGCGAGGCGGCAAAAGATGCAGGCGAGGGGTACTTCGTGCAACCGACGGTCATCGCCGATGTCGATCCGATGGCGACAATCTCGCAGCAGGAAATTTTTGGTCCGGTACTGGCGGTGATCAAGTCGCGTAACTTCGAACACGGAATTGAAATCGCTAACAATACCGAGTTCGGGTTAACCGGGGCCGTCTATACGAAGTCTCCCGACAAGATCGAATATGCCAAGCGTGAGTTCCACGTAGGGAACTTGTACATCAATCGCAAGTGTACGGGCGCGATCGTGGCCGCGCATCCCTTTGGCGGATTCAACATGTCAGGTACGGACTCGAAGGCGGGCGGTCAGGACTACTTGCTTTTGTTCACGCAAGGCAAGTCGATTGGGGAGAAGATCATCACGTAGAAATCGGTCGCAGGACTAACTCCGCGTTTTGTACATCTCACCCTGTCCGCCAGCGCGGCAGGGTGGTTTTTCTTGTGCCGGAGGCGGGTGATTGGGCCTTTTCGCCGGCCCTGATCTTCGCTGGGTTTGGCACAGGAAACACGATGACCATGAGCCTAACTTGTGGCGGATCGTTCACGCTGAACAGCGTTGACATGACGATCAGGTGGTATGACAACAATCCGTCAGAGGTCATCGCGGTAAACGGCAACCCTATTATGCTGATGCAGATGCTTATGACGTACAACCTGAATCTCACGGGCACGTCGTTCACTTTCTCCGATCTGCCCAGCGGAACGGGCTACTGGCCGATGGACAACGTGGTGTACAACGCCAGCACGACTCCGGAGCCCGGAGCTCTGGCTTTGCTCGGATCGGGCATGCTGGCCGGTCTCGGCGTCCTGCGTCGCAAAATGCTGCTGTAGGGTTTCAACCGCTCGATTTCTCAGGGCCGGAGCTTTGCGCTCCGGCTTTTTTGCGCCTGCTAACCACGGTTAGGCGCCCTGTGGGATGTCCTTCCGCAATGTTCATACCTCACAGAATTGCTCGGTGCCCGCGAGTAGACTTAAGAGCTACTCCAGAGACTTTCCAGAGTGGCAGGTCATTCTTCAAGGAGGCCGCCATGATCAAACATTGCGTGTTTGCTTCATTGCTTTGCGTTTTTCTATTACCGGCTGCATCGCAAGACACCCAAACGGGCACGTCCAACGCGTGCTCCAATCCTGCTGCGGTGAGCAAGATGGTCAATCCTGTAAGACCCAGTACCGAGTCGCTGGCGCAAGGCAAGAAATACTATGGCTACGATTGCGCCATGTGCCATGGGCAAAACGGGAATGGCAAGGGCGAAGTGGACAACGGCGGGAAGCTGCCTGACTTCACCGATGCCGGCACGATGAAGGACATGAGTGACGGAGAGATGTTCTGCTCGCTGAAGAACGGCAAGGGACACATGCCGCTCGAGAACATCCGCGTTACTCCGAACGAGTTGTGGAACCTGATCAACTACGTTCGTTCACTGGGCAAGTAAGAGGCTCCGCGGGATGCTTGTTTCGTGCCGGATCCCGCGAGCCGACGCCCAGGTGCACTGCGTGTCCCGCGTCGCCGCAGTTGCGGCGCGAAGGGTGATTCGTCCCTCCGCGATGTAGATTCATCCAGCCCCTAGCGATTCATCCCCGCTATTCATGCGGAGATCACGTACCTGCGTACGAACCGCCCATCCACTGAAACCGTCGACAAATCTTGCGTCCTCACAAATCGAGTGGTGGCTCGCACCCGCGCGGCTCCGCCTCGTGCCGCAATCCGCTGTGATCGTCCCAATGACACTTCGCCGGGAGAACTTTGCCGGCGCAGCTGCGTCTATTGCAGCAACCATCGTTACACACAGAGCCACGACGCAGGACAACGAGCCGATGTTCGAGGCCGATGATGGTAATACCAATCGAGGAGAATGTCATGCAGAAAACCGTTCGTAATTTCGTGGCGCTAGTGTTGTTCGCAATGGCGATGGCAGGGCTTTCCGTGGCGCAGGATTCCACCTACCGCGTGACGGCCAAGGTGCCATTCGACTTCTATGCCGGCAACCAGCAGCTTCCTGCCGGGATGTACCAGTTCGAGGTGAACTATGAAACCCACGCCGTCGTGCTGCGCGACAAAGCCACCGGCCACAGCTATGCACTGCTTGCGCGTCCGGCTGATGGCGAGCGCGATGGCGAGGCCATCGTGGACTTCGACGTGATCGGCGACACGCACATGCTGGCTGACTTGAAAACCGCGGGTGCCGGAGTCACCTTCCCGGAGCAGAAAGCGCCGAGGGCTTCAGCGAAACGCAGCGGGACCGTGGCGATCGTAGCATCACTTCGATAGCCAGTTAGTTCACCCAGGAATGCAAACAAGGCCGGTATGTCACAACCCGGCCTTTTGTTTTGTCTCGAGGGAGGGTAAGGCGTCGCTTTGCCTGTATTCATGCGGTTAGGTGCATAGTGAAATTATTTCCGGTAGTCGCATCATGCCTACACTTTATCGGGCTGCGAACGTTGGGTGTCGTTCACACTGCGCTTCGCGGCGTTCACCCCATTGCGGGACTGCGGGAAGGAACTTTGTGCGAAACAGAGAGTCTATTCAGAAAGCACCGTTCTTCGCGGACGATGCTGGGGGCAGATGACGGCAAATGACAGAGGAGGAGATTGTCATGACCAAAACCATTCGCAATTTCGTGATGCTGATGGCTCTCGCGCTGGCACTGACCGGGCTCTCGCTGGCGCAGAGCCTTACTGATCGGGTGATCGCTAACGTCCCGTTCAGCTTCTACGCTGGCGACCAGCAATATCCCGCCGGTACCTATGAGTTTGCGCTGAACGATCAAAACCACACCGTCACTCTTACGAATACCGCAAGTAATCGCAGCAAGATGATACTTGCGCTGCCGGGTGAATCGTTAGGATACGGTAACCAGGCGCGTCAGGGGTTCAGCAACCCCGGACTGCAGTTCGACACGATCGGCGGGTCGTACGTGCTGGCCAGCCTGAAGACGAATGTCGCAGGCGTCAACTTTCCGGAGGAAGCCGTTCGTCTTGGATCCACGCAGCGTGGAGAGCCTGTAACCATCGTCGCTTCGCTGCGGTAGCGGTTAGTTATGTACGGTGATCGATAGGGCCGGATACCAAGATCCGGCCTTTTGCCTTGCGCCGAGCTGTGAGGAAATAGCCGGCGGCGTACCCGCACGATCAACCCCTCTAGTAGCGAAAACAATCCAATTCACAGTAGTCTCATAGCGAGACACATTCTTTCTATAACTAATCATTCATGCAGCTTAGTCAATCCCGGTTCGCGATTCTCTTTGTGCTGGCGGCGTCGGTCGCAGCGGGTGCTGCTGATCCGGTCGCGTTCTCCAAGTTTTCCTGGCAGCCTCAGCCATTGGTGAACGGCTCGGCCTGTCTGTTCACCGTCGCGGCGAAAGGCGCACCGCAAAAAGTGACAGCGCAATGGATGGGACATGAATTGGCTTTCTCACCCGGTTCTGGCGGAATGTGGTACGCATTGGCCGGGGTTTCTCTCGAAACCAAGCCGGGAACTTACGACCTCGCGATCGACGCCGCAACGCGCGAGGGACGTGTGTTGCATCAGATGTGGCCGGTGACGGTTCATGCGGCGAAATACAAGACATCACGCCTGACGGTCCCGCAGAAATACGTTACGCCTGATCCCGAGACGCTCAAGCGCATCGAAGCCGAAAAGGAAATCAAGAACGCCGCGTTCGCGCACTCGATTCCCGCACCGGAGTGGGCGGGCAATTTTGTCGCGCCCGTGCCCTCTGAAGTTTCCGAAGCGTTTGGCACCAGCCGTACCTTCAACGGCAAGTTGGCCACGGTACATCGCGGTACGGATTTCCGCGCACCCATGGGAACCCCGGTGCATGCTTCGAATGCCGGAGAAGTGGTGCTGGCGCGAGAACTGTACTACGAGGGCAATTGCGTGATCATCGACCACGGCTTGGGATTCATGACGCTGTACATGCACCTCTCCAAGTTCGAGGTGAAAGAGGGCGACAAGGTGGAGAAGGGCCAAACCATTGCGCTGAGCGGGGGAACTGGCCGCGTCACCGGTCCGCATCTGCACTTGTCGGCGCGGTGGAGTGGCGAATACTTGGATCCAGGGAAGCTGCTGGCGCTCAAGTTGCCCGCGCGTCCGTGATCAAGTTCTACCAAGCCGACTAGAGGATCGTTAGGTGGCAACCGCGTAATAACGCCTCTGAAAGTAGAACGCAACATTCACCAGCGCGATCATCACCGGAACCTCAACCAGCGGACCGATTACCGCTGCGAACGCCGCTCCTGAGTTGATGCCGAAGACCGACACTGCAACCGCAATCGCCAGTTCGAAGTTGTTCGAGGCGGCGGTAAATGCCAGCGTGGTGGTCTTCGAGTAATCCGCTCCGAGCTTGCGTCCCATGTAGAACGACACCAGGAACATCACCACGAAGTAAATAAGCAGCGGCACGGCAATGCGCAGCACATCCAGCGGCAGGCGTACGATGTACTCGCCTTTGAGCGAAAACATCACCACGATGGTGAAGAGCAGTGCGATCAGCGTCAGCGGACTCACGCGCGGGACAAAGTGATGCTCGTACCACTCGCGTCCCTTCGCCCGCGTTAATACTGTTCGCGTCAAGAACCCTGCCAGAAACGGGACTCCCAGATAGATGAACACGCTCTTCGCGATCTCGCCGATCGAGACATGTACCACCGCTCCGTTCAGTCCCAACTTCGCCGGCAGGACCGTGATGAAGACCCAGGCGTACAGCGAATAGAAGAACACTTGGAAGAGGGAATTGAACGCTACCAGCCCCGCAGCATATTCGGTGTCGCCTTTCGCCAACTCGTTCCAGACGATCACCATGGCGATACAGCGCGCCAGTCCGATCATGATCAGTCCGGCCATGTATTCGGGATAGCCGCGCAGAAACACGATGGCTAGCACAAACATCAGCACAGGCCCTACTAGCCAGTTTTGCACCAGCGACAGTCCAAGCACGCGCTTGTTCCGGAACACCTCGGGTAGCTCTTCGTACCGGACCTTGGTAAACGGTGGATACATCATTACGATGAGCCCCACCGCGATGGGAATTGAGGTTGTTCCCATGCTGAAGCGATTCAGGAACGGCACGACTCCGGGCACGAGCCATCCCCCCAGCACACCCAACGCCATTGCGGCGAAAATCCAGACCGTGAGATAGCGATCCAGAAAGCTGAGACGGCGGCTGGTCTTCGCTTGCACCACCGGCAGTGTCGGTGCACCTGCGCTACTGTTTGCCAATGCGATCGATCCCCTTCTGGATCGCCAAACGATCGAGCGCTTGCAACGGCAGGCTGAGGAACAATCCGATACGCCTGTCGAGCGATACAAACGCCTCGCGAAACGCGCGCTGTATCTCGTCTTCTGTACCTCTCACCGCAGCCGGGTCCGGGATGCCCCAATGCGCCGTCATGGGCTGGCCTGGCCAGATTGGGCAGATTTCATCGGCGGCGTTGTCACAAACTGTGAAGACGAAGCTCATCTCGGGCGCGCCCGGCTGCGCGAACTCGTCCCAGCTCTTGCTGCGCGCGCTGCGGATCGGAAGATGCGCCAACTCCAGTTCACGCAACGCCTCGGGCCGCACTTGTCCTGAGGGATGGCTACCCGCACTGAAGGCAGTAAATGTCGGCTTCCCACGGTAGTTGAGGATGGCTTCGGCGATGATCGAGCGCGCCGAGTTTCCTGTACATAAGAAGAGTACGTTGTAGTGGTCTTGCATTTCGCTACTCTGGTTTACTTTCTGCCATGCAGCTTGATGGAGGCGACAGCCTCTGCGGCCTGACGCACCAGCTGATCGGGGTTCTTCAATGATGCGATCGAAACGGTCGAGCCGCAGCACGAGCTGCCGTTGCCGCCGGTGAAGCCTTCAGGGGCCAGCACCTTCACCAGGTCGCAACCATGCGCGATGCGAGGAATACTGAGGTCGCGCAACCCGGCCGCGAGAGCGGTGCTGAGATATTCCGTCAACAGGCTGGCGCCGGAGATGCAGCCTACGTAGGCGCTGATGTCGTGCAGCAGTGCCTCGGGCAGTGTCTGCAGGAGCACGATGTCGCTAACGGCGAAGTGTCCGCCCGGCTTCAGCACTCGCGCGATCTCGCGGAACACGGCCGGCTTGTCGGCCGACAAGTTGATGACGCAGTTGCTGATCACGTAGTCCACCGTGTCGCTCTCGACCGGCAGGCTCTCGATGAAACCCTTGCGGAACTCAACATTGGTAGCGGCGCGTTTAGCCGCGTTCTCACGCGCGCGGGCGAGCATGTCATCGGTCATGTCCACACCGATCACTTTGCCCGCGGGTCCGACGCGATGCCACGCCAGGAAGGCGTCGAAGCCAGCGCCTGAGCCAAGATCGAGTACGGTCATGCCTCGATTGATCTCGGTAAGCGCCAGCGGATTCCCGCATCCCAAGCCCAAGTTGGCGTCGCCAGCCAATGCCAGTTCTTCGTCGGTATATCCGATGGAGCGCGCCACGTCATCAACCGGTGCGCCACAAGCTGATGTTTCGCCTCGCGCAACAGCGGCATAGTGCTCTTCGACTGCAGTTGTAATAGCTTCGTTCTTCATTTCGGCTCCTTAATTTGTGTCAGTGTCGCCACCGGCGCGTTCAGGGCACAGCAGCCGGCGGTTTCGATGGCGTTGTTGAGAAGCGCGAGCGCCTCCAGGACTTGCGGGCGCTGTTTCAGTGGAATGGAATCGACGATTTGCTGCGTGCGACTACGCATGAGTTCGTCGAGCAGCTTGCGGGTACGACGTCCAGCGGCAGTGATGCGTACCATGGCAGCCCGCCCGTCCGAATGCGCACCGCGCACGCGTTCCACTAACTTGCGTGCCTCCAGCTTCTCGAGCACGCGGGTCATGGCACTCGGAGTGATGCCGGAAAGCGCTGCCAGGTCTGACAGCCGGGCTCCCTCGCTGGAAACCAGAACGCGCAATATAGCGGTCTGGCGCTGGCTGAGTCCGTCACAACAGACTTCGTCGGGGCCGATCTGTCCGAGAATGCGGGCGAGGCGCTCGAGTTCGGCCCACCAGTTCTGGACTGTATCGGCGTCGCGCGAGTCCTTCATGGTGGTAGACTAGCGAAACTAGTTGCATGTGTCAAGCAAATAGTTATCTGACTATCACCGCGAGATTTTTTCAGTATATTTGTCGGCGCCGCAGGTTTGACAATGGCCGCAACCTGCTCAACAATGACAACGAGCCGGGATTCTGCCGGCGTCCCCTTCATTAACAGCCTGGCATTATCGCCGGCGGAAAAACTCTGGGCTCATTGTTATGGGAAGAATTCTTTGCGTGGACGACGAGCCGCACAGCGCCAAGCTGAAATGCATCATTCTGGAAACCGCAGGGCATCAGGCGACTCCTGCTACTTCTGCGCATGAAGCTATCAGTCTGATGGAATCAAACTTGTACGATGTGGTAGTCACCGACTGGCGTCTGGGCGACGCCAACGGCCGCGACATTGTGGTGGCTGCACGCCGGCTGGCGGACACTCCGGTGGTGGTAATTTCAGGCTTTGTCAATGAGGCCTTTCAGTCCGAGGACCCGCTCGCTGACTACTACCTCGAAAAACCGGTCAATCCCGACGAACTGATCAGTGTGGTGAATGACCTGGTGAATTCGAGCAAGGCGCCGAACTAAGTCTCCGCTTTGCCAAAAGACGGAGGCCGGAGATGATCGGCAGTCGTTGTTGCTCAAGGAGCGGGATCTTAAGCTCGAATTGAACTTGGGGGAGCGAAGGGATCTCCGGTCAGGCGTTTTGGCCGCGGGGCTTCAGACTCGATACGAACTGCCGCAGTTGCATGCGCCAGCATGCGATGGTGAAGCACAAACAATGCCAACTCCAGGCGATCAGATACACCGATCTTATCGAAAATCGCACGCAGACCATTCTTGACTACCTGTTCGGTAGTAAAGAGCTGCATGGCAATCTCGCGATTCTTGTAACCACGAACGACAGCCGCGATGATGCGCAATTCTTTTTCTGACAGTCGCTCGCGCACACGGGTGCCGACAAGGTCTTCGCTGATTTCATTGCCCGCAGAGTTCGGGGTGTGGACAAATGTTTCGCCGCGCGCCAAGCGGCGCACCGCTTCGACAATCGTCGGTCCATTGACTGAGCGGTACACGACTCCGCGGGCGCCCATGGCAATGAAAGCCGAAGGTTCATCGCCGTTTTCAGCCAGCACCAGGATCGCGGTGGAGTGGCGGACGGTGAGGTCCTGGATTTCAGAGAACTGCGGCAGGAAACTGGTGGAAATCAACAGCACGTGGGCGCGCAAGTGCTCGATCGCGTTCAGCATCTGGCCGGGAGACTGCGGTTGTCCTACGATGCGAATGTCATCTTCAACCGCCAACACTTTGGCCACACCGGCGCGAAAGATCGCTTGATAATCCGCAATGATAACGTTAATCATAACGTCACTTCACAGCACCGCATGTGAACCTCGGCGCAACGTCTCATCGTCGGGCAATTCGAGGCTTTTGCGACCGTCAATGGAGCGCCCACAGTTCCCAGCAAATTCTCTAAGGAAGATGACTTAACTGCTATCACCAGCGTTCGGAACCACCACGCCTGCGTGTTGTTATAGCATCTGAAACCCGGTAGAACTACCATTTTCTGTTAACCTTTTGAATATTGCGACTAAAGTTGTACTAAATTTAACCACTTATGTGTAGCCAACACGATGGGTGGATGTAATGGTGCAGCTCTCGCTCGCTGCGAATGTACCCATGATTGTTAGCCGGGATAGTTATGTTATCCCACAGTGTGAGATGGCTTGTTGGCGGCACCCAGAGCTGTAGACAACGGTAGCCAAGAGCGGCAACGCAAGCGAATCCTAGTGCCGGAAATCTTGTTATCATCGTGCCTTGCCGGTCACCTCAACCTCGGTGCGAGCTTCGACCCGTCCCAACTGGGCCGAGGTGTCGCTGTCTTCGCTGCGCCACAATTTCAGAAGGTTGCAGCGCCACGTAGGTCCGGATGTGACCATCTGCGCAGTGGTGAAATGCGATGCCTACGGACACGGTTCCGAGGGCTGCGCCAGTGCGTTAGAAGAGGAAGGAGCGTGCTGGTTCGGGGTTACTTCCACCGATGAGGGAGTGGCACTGCGAAACGCCGGAGTCAGCAGCCGCATCCTCATTCTCGTCGGAGCTTGGCGAGGGGAGGAGGAAGACGCACTCCTTTATGGCCTGACGCCCACTGTTTCGCGTTTTGAGGACGTTGAGGCGGTCGCTCTGGCCGCTACGCGCATCGGGCGACGAGAGCCTGTTCCGGTCCACCTGAAGCTGGACACAGGGATGGCGCGGCTAGGTTTATCGCTTTCTGAGCTGGCCACCTTCGCGCAGCGCATCAAGAGTGTCCGACAAGTGGAACTGGAAGGCGTGTTCAGCCATTTGGCGTCAGCGGAGGTGCTCGACGCCGCTGACGCACTGCGGCAGCAAGTGCGCTTTGACCAGGCGGTGGAGACCCTTGCCAGCCACGGACTGCATCCACCCATTCGGCATCTAGCCAACAGCAGCGCTACCCTTGGGAGGCCCGACAGTTGGTACAACTTCGTGCGCCCGGGCATGGCAATCTACGGCTATGAGCTTCCGCTAATCCACCGGGACGGAAGGGCGATCGAACAACATGAGTTGTTGGGGCTGAAACCTGCACTGTCCTGGAAGACGCGGATACTCTCATTGCGGAACGTCCCCGCCGGGCAGGCGCTTGGCTACAACGGCGCGTACGTAACGAGGGTCCCGGCTCGCGTGGCGGTAATCGCCGCGGGCTATGGGGACGGCCTCTATCGCAAGCTCTCACCGGGCGCGTACGGGCTGCTACGAGGACAACGTGCGCCGTTTGTCGGCCGCATTTCCATGGACCTTACCATAGTAGACGTGAGTCATGTTCCTGGAGCGGAGATTGGTGATGAGGTAGTGTTGATTGGGCGCAGCGGCGACGAGCGCATCACCGCCGTCGATCACGCCCGCTGGTCCGACACCATCGCGTACGAGATCCTTTGCAACCTGTCGGAAAGGGTCGTGCGACATCACGTGGAGTAGGCCCGGGGTACTTATCCGCGTCTGAGTTTGTTTGATCGATAGAGGAGAATTGTCTCGATGAGGAGAGCTGCAGCTTTTGCAATCGTTGTACCATTCCTTTCAAGTTTCTTGATGGCCCAAGCGCCGCAGCAGGCTGCCGCGCCCGGAGTCTCGGCCCAGCACCAGCTCATGGGATACTTCGCAGGCGACTGGACAGCTTCGGGAACTTCCAGGATCAGTCCGAAAACGCCCCCGGCCCCCTTCACCCTGAAGGAACACGGTGAGTTTGTAACAGACGGATATTTCCTGGAAACCAAGACCTCGATGAAAGGCGCGCTGGGTACGGTGAATAGCCAGCGCGTGATGGGCTACAACGTGCAAGACAAGGTGTACACGTACAACGTGTACAACAGCCTGGGCGAGCACCAGGTCGCGCTCGGCCACGTCAATGGCAACACCTGGGTTTGGAACTCGGAAGAAAAGCTTAACGGCCTCGTAATCACGGGCCGCTACACTATTGTCGAGACTGGACCCAATAGCTATACGTTCAAATCAGAGGTCGCGGATCCCAAAGGTGGTTGGGCGACTGTGATGGAGGGCACTGCCACCCGAGTGACTGCGGCTGGTAATTAGTCCGTAAGACTTTAGTGAGTTAGTCGGGATGAAATAAGGTAGCGCACTAGAGTAAGACGGTTTTATTCGAGCCGAACGATCAGTTCGGTTACTCTTGCGTTCCCGGTTGGTAAAAACTCAGCGCCGCATCCCCTTGCACAATTCTTCGGTACCGCGCTAGTGCGCCAAACCTCTCGGACAATTCATATTTCTTCTCGTGCTCGGCGATCACGATCGAGGACGGCCCTATCAGCCGCGATTCGCCTAGAAAATCGAGCGTACGTTCGTACGCGCCGCGCATCTGATACGGAGGATCGAGAAAGCAGAAGTCGCAGGTTTCACCGGAGGCGTCCAACGACCGGAGCGCAGGCGCGACTTCGCTTTCATACACGTCGAATCCTTCGGCGATCTTGAGCGATTTCAGATTGTCGCGTAGCAGGCGCGCGTGTTTCCGTTCCGACTCGACGAAGTACACCTGCCCCGCGCCGCGGCTCAAAGCCTCGATGCCCACCGCGCCAGTCCCGGCAAACAGGTCGAGCCAGACGCTGTCTTCCAGCGTGTTCGACGCTGCCAGCACGTTGAACAGGGTCTCGCGCAGGCGATCGCTGGTGGGACGGAGCGCGAGTCCCGGCAGCGATTTCAGCGGGCGGCTGCGATATGCTCCGGCGATGATTCGCATCGTTCTATCTCGGGAGACGAGCCTTGGTAGAACGAGTGTATAGAATAAAGGTCGAGGGTCACGCGATTCATGAGAGGGTGGTCATTTCCGGCGGGCAGGCTTTTCGGCGTGGACATCCGCGTTCACATCACGTTTCTGTTTTTGCTGGGGTTCGTGTGGTTTTCCGAGTCCTTGAGCATGGGTGTAGCGGGCCCTGGTCGGGGTTTGGCGCTGGTAGGCGTGATATTCGGATGTGTGGTGCTACACGAGTTGGCGCACGCTGTAATGGCGCAGCGGAACGGGATAAGTGTTCGTTCCATTATTTTGTTGCCGATTGGCGGCGTCACCCTAATGGAAGATACGGGGCGGGCCAAACCTGACCCGGCCCGCGATATTCGTGTGGCTGTGGCCGGGCCGTTGCTGAACCTGGCGATTGCAGCCGTCACCGGGGCGGTCATTCTAGCCTTCTTTCCGCAGGTGAAGCTTTGGGCGCAACCTTATGTACACGCCAACAATCTTCCGCGGAGCCTGTTTTGGGGCAACCTCTTTCTAGGCGCATTTAACTTATTGCCGGCTTATCCCATGGACGGCGGCCGCATCCTGCGGGCGCTGTTGGCGGAACGTATGGATTTCGTGCACGCTACGCGACGCGCCGTCACGATTGGCCAGGGCTTTGCCATGCTGCTGATGATGATCGGGCTGGTGTGGAACGTGTGGCTGGTGCTGGTGGGCTTCTTCCTCTTCCTTGGAGCCCAAATGGAGGACCGCTCCGTGGTCTTCCAGTCCGTGCTGGAAACTGTCCGCATGGAGCAGGTGATGCTTACACAGTTCTCTATTCTGTCGCCCGCCGACACTTTGGAGGACGCGTTGAACAAGGCCGTACACACGCTGCAGGATGACTTCCCGGTGGTGCGGGGCATGGAGATGGTGGGGGTCATTAATAAGGCGCGCATCGTGGATGCATTGCGGCGTAGTGGCAACGGCTATGTGCAGCCGGCGATGGTACGTAGCTTCGAGGTCGCAAAGAGAACCGACTCGCTGGCCGAAGCCTTCCGCAAACTGGGTGCACGGGGGTTGAGCATGATCCCGGTTGTCGATAGCGGTCGACTGGTGGGGATCGTGACCATGCAAAACCTGATGCACTCTATGGCCCTGCTGGCCGAGTCTCGGCGCCTCAAGCGCGCAGAAGACGAAAGCGAATAGCAAAGGTGGCTTGGGAAATCGCCAGTATCATCGCCGATTATCATTACGCCAATAAATCCCACCCATAGGTGGTACACGTCGCCCCTAAAGTGTTTGTTACTTTTGTAACACTCTTATGCCACTTGACACCGGTATCAGGCGAGTGAGAGAGTCATAGTCCTAGCGCGGAACGTACGGATCCCCAGTCCGAATTATTCCGAGCAGCCTTCCCGATACATTGGAGCGTTAAATGAATACGTACGCCCGTTCGTCCAGAGGCTTGTGCGCGACAGCCGTGGTCCGTCTACTCGCTGTTTCGCTAGCTGTACTGGTGATGTTCTGCCTTGCATCCACTACTCTTTTTGCGCAATGCACTCTGACTGGGACTGTATCGACCTGGACTGACGGCAACAGCAATTGGCTGAACGCCTCGAACTGGAATAACGGTGTTCCAAATTCCACCACGAGCGCGTGCATCACCGATGGGACCAGTACGGTCACGCTCGACGCCAACTCGACATTATCGGTGGACGACTTGCAGATTGGCAGTGGCAACACGCTGACGTCCGGGCTGAACACGGAACTGAATGTCTCCGGGACGCAGATCATTAACAACGGCCAGTTTGTGTTGAATGGAGGCAGCGGCTCGAATGCAATCCTCCAGCTAGAAAACAACGTGACGCTGTCAGGCTCGGGCACCCTGACACTCAACACCGCTGGGGGTGGTGGCCAGGCGTACATCGAGCTGGGAGTGAGCGGCGTGACGCTGACCAACCAGAGCACGATTCAAGGCGCAGGCGTCATCGGCAACAACGGGTTGTCGTTGACCAATTCAGGCATTGTCGATGCAAATACATCGGGTGAAGGTTTAACTCTCGTTAGCATGTCGAGCGCCCTCAACAACACGGGCGGTCTGTTGCGTGCATCGAACGGCGGCATCCTGGCACTCAACGGGATTACGGTGTCTGGTGGCGGTACCATCACGGCCCGGACTGGCGGCATTGTGCAGTTGTTCGCCAACACCACGATCCAGGGCGGGACACTGAACAACCTTGGCGGAACGCTGGGAACCCCTCAGAACGGCACGGCTATTCTGGACGGGAGTACAGGCGGGGGCGCGATCACAATTAATGGCACCTACACCAGCGACCTGAACACCGACACCTACCTCCTAGGGACGATCAACAACAAGAACAACTTCCAAATGAACGGTGGATCTGGCTCCAACGCAATTATTTTGGCCAACAGCAACGTGACGCTGCAGGGCGGAGGCACCGTAACAATGTCCACAGCCAGCGGTGGCGGCGCTGCCTACATTGAGCAGGGGGTGGGCGGCTTGACCCTCACCAACGTCAACAACACCATTCAGGGAGCGGGGGTCATCGGCAACAATGGCTTGTCGCTGGTGAATCATGCGACGATTAACGCGAACGTATCAAGCGGAACCTTGTTACTTGACGGCATGTCGAACACCCTTACGAACACTGGGGTATTAGAAGCCAGTAACGGCGGCATCCTGCAAATCAACGGGGTGACGGTTAACAACGCCGGAGGAGGCAGGATCACGGCCAACGCCGGCAGTACGGTGCAGCTGTACGGCAACACCGTGGTTCAGGGCGGCGTCCTGACTAACAACGGTAGCTTCTTCGGAACAACGCAGAACAACAACGCCTACCTGGATGGGAGCACGGTTGCAGGCGCCATCACGATTAATGGCACCTACACCAGCGATCTGAACACCAATACCTACCTTTTGGGGACGATCAACAACAAGAACCTTTTCCAGTTGAATGGCGGATCTGGCACCGACGCGATCATGATGATCGACAGCAACGTGACGCTGCAGGGCGGAGGCACGGTGACCATGTCCACAGCGAGCGGTGGCGGCGCCGCGTACATTGAGCAGGCGGTCGGCGGCTTGACCCTGACCAACGTCAACAACCTCATTCAGGGAGCGGGAGTCATCGGCAACAATGGCTTGTCGCTGGTGAATCAGGCGACGGTTAACGCGAACGTATCAGGCGCAGCCTTAACACTTCAAGGCATGTCGAGTGGCCTCACGAACACCGGAGTGTTAGAAGCCAGTAACGGCGGCATCCTGCAAATCAACGGGGTGACGGTTAACAACGCTGGAGGCGGCACGATCACGGCCAATGCCGGCACTACGGTGCAGTTGTATGGCAACACCGTGATCCAAGGCGGGGTCCTGACGAACAACGGTACCTTCTTTGGAACGCCTATCAATTCGGGGGCATTTCTCGATGGAAGCACGGTCGCAGGTGCAATCACAATTAACGGCACTTACACCAACGACCTGAACGCCGACACCTATTTCCTGGGGACGATCAACAATAAGAACAATTTCCAGGTGAACGGAGGAAATGGCGTTAACTCGATCTTGTGGGCTGATAGCACCAACGTAACGCTGCAGGGCGGAGGCACGGTGACTCTGTCCACACTTAACGGTGGCGGCGATGCCGTCATTCAGCAGGTTACGGGCGGCTTTACCCTGACCAACGTGGACAATACCATCCAGGGTGATGGAATTCTTGGAAACAACGGGTTGACGATCATCAATCACGCCACCATCAACGCCAACTCCAACGGCGGACCAGAAATCACCGCGCTGTTCATTCAGGGTACGGCCGTCACCAACACTGGTTTGATCGAAGCCACCAACAGCGGTGTGCTGAATATCAACGGCGTCACCATCAATAACGCGGGCGGAACAATCGCAGCCAATGGCGGCGGCGCCTCAGTGCAACTGTACGGCAACACCCAGATCCAGGGCGGAACCCTGACGAACAACGGCGGCGCTTTCTTCGGAACCCCTACGGGCAACTCCGCGATTCTGGATGGGAGCACTGGCGCGGGCGCAGTCACAATTAATGGCACCTACACCAGCGACTTGAACTCGACCACCTACGTACTCGGGACAATCAATAATCACGGCAATGTCCTGGTAAACGGGGGAAGTGGCAACAACACCGTTTTGGACGTTGATGGCACGAACGTTATGCTGACAGGTGGCGGCACGGTGACTTTATCTACAGCCGGCGGTGGCGGGAGCGCCTATATCTACGAGACAGCCGGCGGCCTGACTCTGGAGAACTTCGACAACACCATCCAGGGAGCGGGCATCATCGGGAACAATGGCTTGTCGTTGCAGAACGACGCAGGCGGAACTGTCCTAGCGAACGCTGCAGGGCAGATGCTGTCCATCACCGGGGCAGGTGTGGTCACCAACAACGGCACGTTCCAGGCGAATAGCGGCTCCACGCTGTTGGTGGGATCTGTTACTTCGTTCACTAATTTCAGCGGCAATACGCTGACGGGTGGCACTTACAACGTGTATGGCACGACTTCATCGCCGGGGAACTTGCAGATCAATCCTCTGGGCAACACCGGCGGCGAGATTGTTAACAACGCGGCGACGATCTATCTGAACGGGCCAAACTCTAACTTTGTTGACAGCGTAGGGCTCGATGCCCTGTCGAACTTCAGCAACAACACCACCGCCGGCAGTTTCACCATCACAAACGGCCGGAACTTCACCAGTCCCAGCTCTACTAACTTTGCCAATGCTGGCGCGGTCATTGTGGGCTCCGGCAGCACCTTTGCCACGGGTGGAGGGCGCAACTACAACCAGAGCGGCGGCAGCACAAAGTTGAATGGCGCGCTGGTTGCCGGCGGCAATCAAGCGAACTTTAATGGCGGCGTCCTGTACGGGAACGGCGGAACCATCACCGGGAACGTCACGATGGCGGGAACGATCGCTCCGGCGGCGACAATTAACGGAAGCAACGTCCCGTTGAGTGCAGGACAGCTCAACATTACCGGCAACTACAGCCAGACGTCGGCCGGGATCTTCAACCTCGGTCTCGGCGGGCTAACTGCCGGAACCCAGTTTGGCTTCCTGGGTATTTCAGGCAATGCCCTGATCAACGGCACCTTGAACGTCAACCTGCTGAACACCTTCTTCCCCGCTGTCGGAGATACCTTCACCTTCCTCACCACCGGAGGAACGGTGACCGGCACGTTCTCCGTCACGAACGGACTGAACATTGGAAATGGCGAAATACTGAATATTATTTACGGTTCGAACTTCATCGAGCTGGCAGCGGCGTCCATAAACACCGCCGATCTTTGGCTCGGGGGAATAGGTAACTGGAGCAATGCTGCGAAGTGGAGCATCGGCGTTCCTACGCCTCCTGACGACACGTTCATCTACTCCGGTGGCAACGACGTTGTGACTCTGAATGTTGGCAGCAGTACCGTCAACTCACTCACGGTCGGCGGAGCCACCAACGGCTTTAGCTCCCAGTTGACGGATGGCGGCACAGCGCAAAACCTGACGATCACCCAGGGGCTGAGCGTAGGCGCGAACGGCTTCTTGAATCTCACTGGCGCCAGCACGTTCACGGCGGCAACGATGAGCAATAGCGGCGATGTGTATGTTGGACCGACCGCGACCATAAGCCTGACCGGCCAACCCAACGGCATCACCGACGCGGTAGCAAACTCCACCTTCGATCTGTGGGGCACGTTTAAAGCCGGCAGCAACTCCGGCTTCGCCAATTTGAACAGCGTCGAAGGCACCTTGAATTTGTACGGCCAGAGCTTCACGATCACTCCCGGCTCGGGCACGTTGACTGTTAGCAGCACCGGTCAGATGGATGTGGACTATAACAATGTCACGACGACGGGATCGAATGTGACCATCGTCGGCAACGTGAACAACTCCGGATTTATTGCCACGGGTGGCTTCAACGGACAACAAGGCCCGACCATGCTGACCATCACCGGAACCTTGACCAACAGTTCCACTGGCCAATTCGTAGTCGATGGCAACGGCGATCAGGCCTTCGTGGGAATGCTGGTCAACAATTACAACGTGTACGTCAGCCCAGGAGCAACCCTCACCCTGACCAACCAGCCCGGCGGCGTTACCGATATCGTGCAGGGCTCGATTTTTGACATCGCGGGTACATTCAAAGCTGGCAGCAACAACGGCTTTGCCGGCCTGACCAGCGTCGAGGGCAGCCTTTACTTTGAGAATGGCCAGACCACCAGCATCACTCCAGCCGGTGGTACATTGGCCGTTAGCAACACTGCCCTGATCTACCCGTCGTTTGGATCGACGGTGGACGTGAACGGAAACGTCAACAACGCCGGACTCATCGCCACCACCCACTACACTGGCGGCGGCAGCAGCCAGTTCAACGTCACCGGTACCCTGACTAACAGCAATTCGTTCATCCTCAACGGTCCCGGCGACACGTCGACCATCGGCAGCCTGACCAACAATGCGGGTGGATTTGTCGACGTGGAGAAAGGCAGCACGTTCCAGGTCAACGGCAACGCCACCAACTCTGGGAATATCTACACTAGCTTCAACGGTAACGGCGGCAATACCTTCAACGTCACCGGTACCCTGACCAATACCAACTTCTTCGGCATGGAGAGCACCGACACGGCCACCATCGGCGGCGCGGTGAACAACAGCGGCTCATTCCAGCTCACCGGCGGTTCGATGGCAACCTTTACCAGCGCCCTGACGAATTCTGGAACGCTCGATCTGGAGAACGCCAGCACTCTGAATATCAACAGCACGGTTAACAACTCTGGGACGTTCAGCACGAGTGCCAATGGCGGCACGGGTGGGAACAGCGTGACGGTCACGGGATTGTTTACCAATCAGGCCGCCGGGCAGCTCAGTGTGAATGGTCCGAGCGACGTGCTTAAGGCCGCGGGTGGCATCGTCAACAACGGCACGGTAACCGTGAAGAACGGCTCTACCATTGACCCGCCCTTCTTCAACAATCTTGGGACCCTCAACATCGACGGCACCTCGACGTTCGTAGTGGGCACGGGCACCGCGACGGGACCAGGCTTCATTCAACTGGCCAACGGGACGTTTGGGGAGATGATCAACTCCGCAACCGCCTTCGGTCAGGTCAACGTCACCGGATCGGCTTCGCTGGATGGCACGCTCGATATCCTGCTCAAGTCTGGGTACAATCCGGCAGTCGGCACGTCCTTCACGTTCCTCCTGCTCAACCCGGGACAACTTTCGGGGACCTACGCCACCATCCTGAACGATATTTTCAACGGCGGTACGGAGATGTGGGTGGTTAACTACAATGACGCCGGCGGCTTTGTGTCACTGACGGCGGCACAGAATACCAATACAACCCCGGAGCCGGGCACCTTCCTGTTGCTTGGGAGCGGACTTCTGAGTGTGGCGTACGGCGTGCGCCGTCGCTGGCTGAAGTAGATTAACTTCGTCTGAGACGCGGCCTGATTGGGTGCAGTCAGGCCGCTTTTCTGTCTGCGGCGAATCAATTCAATGCGACATTTTGTCGCCAACCATTTACGATCATTGCGGCCAGCCGGGCCCCAGGGAGAACCAGTATGAAGCAACGTTGGATTGCGCTGTCTTTGTTGATGTTGACAATAGTCATCCTGATGGCGGGCTGCACCCCTCCACCCACCGCCGTCACCTTTACCACTCCGTATCAAGCCGTTCTGCTCAGCAATAATTCTGTCTATTTCGGAAAGCTCGCAGGCTACGGCACGCCCAATCCAGTGTTGACCGAGGTGTTCTATATCGTCAGCCAGACCAATCCTGAAACCAAGCAGGTGTCCAATATGCTGGTAAAGCGCGGCAAAGAGTTGCACGGGCCCGACCGCATGTATCTGAGTGCGAATAGCATAGTTTTTGTGGAGCCGGTCGGCGCTGATTCAAAAGTTGCCCAACTGATCAACGAGGCCAACAACCAAAAGTAAGCCGGGCAGGGCTGCATGATCGTCAGAGTCCCGACATCCGGAACTAGCACAGGCTGCGCCTAGAAGCGCAGCCTGTTGCAGGTTAGCGATCAACACACCAAGAAAAATGGGCTATCAGCGGGCGCGGCGACCGGCGGTCTTGGCCGCTTTTTTCGCCGGACGCGTGGTCTTCTTGGCGGCAGTTTTCGGCTTTGGCTTGGAGACCTTGCGAGCCGTTTTCTTCGCCGGGGCCCGCTTCGTTACGGCAGTTTTCTTCTTCGCAGCCTTCGCCGGCACTTTGGGTTTCGCCTTCGGTTTTGCAGCCGGCTTTGCTTTCGGATTTACCTTCGCTTTGGCTGGTGCCTTGGCTGCTGGCTTGGCCTTCGCCGCTGTCTTCGTAGGGGCCGTGTTCTTAGTGCTAACCTTCTTTCCAGTAGCCTTGGCGGTAACGGCGGGTGCGTCATCGGGGACACCGGCCGGCACGCTGGTCACGGCGGAGGGGCCGTCGGCAAACAGCAGTCGCTGGACGTTGCGCATGGAGTTGACGTCATAGTCGTTCACCCACCATTTCGGGTCGCCGCCGCAGGCGGTGAGCATCAGCGGCTTCACTGAGGTGGCCTTGCTGACGGCCGCGCGGAAATAGTAGTGGTCAATCAACCGTATGGCCTCGGTAGCGAACAGCCTGGCCACGGCAGGATCATGGAAGGCGAGCAGGTTGTCGCCGTTCTGGGTTTCGCCTCCGTCAGCCAGATTGGAAGAGCCGGTGAAGACGACTGGATTGGCGTCGTTGAAATCGATGACGATGAACTTGTCGTGGATAACCTGTCCTGCGCCGCCAGTAAATTCCTTGTCGAAGGGCGGCGGCACTTGCTTGATCAGCGCCGAGAAGGGCACCAGGACGCCTGGCTGTCCCGGCTTGTAGAGGGTGAAACCTGCATCTGCCTGCGTCATGCCGTAGGAGAAGACCTTGCTGCTGCTATGCGCCTTCTGCAGGATTTGCAGGACCGAGCCGCTGCCACCCAATTCCATCACTGCAAACATGATTGACGACTTCGCGTTTTGCAGCGCCTGAGCCACCGTTGCCATGGACACCGGGGGCGTAGGATGAGGCGCGAAGCTGACGTCGAAGTTCGGCACGCCACCTCCCAAGCCGGGGAAAGAGAACCACTGCGATGCCAGCGGCGTTTTCACGTATCCGTTCATGTCGTTGAAGACCGACTCGAACACTTGCTCGTACTGATCGGCGACCTTGGGATCGCTAAACAACATCACGTTGTTGGCTTGCACGTAGAGACCGCGAATCGAGAAGTTAGCCGACCCTGTGAGTACCTTAGTAGCTTTACCGTTCTTCTTCTGGATGATGATCTTGTCGTGGGCGAAACGCTTGAAGTGTCCTTGCTTCACGTTGGCGGCGCCAGCTGACTTAAGCAGGCGCTGATAGACCTGTACTTCTAGGGCGGTTCCGACGTGCAGAGGTGCGTTGTCGAGAAAAATGCGCAGTCGTGAGCCCAGGATCTCGCATAGCTTGAGGATGTCGGGCTCGTCGAAGTCGTAGGCGAACATATCGACCGTGATCGACTTGTCGTTCACGCACTCATTGAGC
This sequence comes from uncultured Acidobacteriaceae bacterium, assembly GCA_963722405.1. GTDB lineage: Bacteria > Acidobacteriota > Terriglobia > Terriglobales > Acidobacteriaceae > DASRAA01. Next base: position 172,245 of record CAVRMO010000014.1, on the reverse strand, counting down.
AGGGTGAAAACCATTTTGCGGGCGTGCCAGCCAAGCCACTCATATTGCTTTTGATAGGAAGTGGTGTCGAAGTCCAGGGTCTTTGGCTGTTGCCGGATGTCCTTGTTCTGGAACAGCGTGGTGTAGGCCTGAGAGCTAACGTATCCGCGAGTCAGCCCCACTTCAAAGTTGCCCAGCTGCGGCTGGACAAGCTGGAGCGTAACCTCTGCCGATGGGCCATCGACCAGGGCAGTGCCCTGGCAATAGCGGGCCGTCACTTTGTATTTGAAGTTACCGGGCATAACGTCGGGCGGAAAATGCACCCAATGGAACTTCTGGAAGGGCGCATCCCGGGACGAGGTCCAAGGCTGCTGCTGGGGAGCGGTGCCAGAGGTTACCGGTTGGACGTAGTTCAGCCGGTTCTGCAAGTAATAAGGCTGTCCAGTCGGAGGCGTGCACAGAATAGCGAATCCGGCCAGATCGTTTTGCTTGAGCACGGCGTCGTCGAGACTATAGGCGAGCAGTACATCGCCATCGCCGGCGTAGGCGGCGATGGTCAATCCATTATTCGAAACTCGGTCGCTGGGAGCGGAAGACATGACAACCTCCGGAGTGGCCTCCGTGGGCGAAGACGAAGCCACCATGTTGTGCTGAATCAATTGGCCGGGCCGAGAGGGAAAGAGTTCCCAATTTCCGCGTCCAACACGGATTCTGCGCCAAGGTTAGGTTCGTGAACGAGCGCAACCACTAGTTCCATCACAAAAGCGGACTGATTGTACACCCGTTTTGCCCGCTGATTCCTTGCAACACTTGAGGTTGCGAAGTGAATTGAATCTTGGCATAGCACATAAGTTGAGTTCCTTGTGGAGAAACAGGCCAATAAGGATTACTGGTACGCTTAAAGGTGGTGAGAGCCTGTTATTTGCTTGACGAAGCCTTAAAACTGCAACAAACTAACGCTGCTAGTGAAGGTCCTCTCCCTAACAACTGCCGGTTTCCCCGACTCGCCCTATAGTTCGGGTTGATGGACTCTAAAAGCGCCACAGGATTTACGAATTTGCCATTTGTGGCAGGACTCACTCCTCCAGACTGAGGCGAGGATAGGGAATCCTGCAGCTAAGTCTTGCGGCGAACAGAATAGTACGTTTCGGCATTTGGCAGCTCAATCGAACTCTCAAACTCAGGAGGCTATGCGATCTATGAAAAGAAATATCGGGTACGGACTGGTTCTTACGCTTCTCATCCTTAGCGCAGTAAGTCTAGTTGCGCAGGATCAAACAATGTCGCCACCCAAGGTCTTGGTCGTGCAGCGGGAATACATTAAGCCGGGCATGGCAGGCAATGCACACATGAAGACTGAGAGCGCATTTGTGCAGGCAATGTCGGCCGCCAAGTGGCCAACCCACTATTTCGGAGTGGATTCCATGTCGGGCCCTTCGCGAGCACTCTTCCTGGTCGGCTACGATTCGTTTGCAGCATGGGAGAAGGACAATCTAGCGACCCAGCAGAATGCCACTCTTTCGGCGGCCCTTGACCGAGCATTAGTGGCGGACGGCCAACTGCTTACCAGCTACGACGCGGGTGTTCTTGCTTATCGCGAGGACATGAGCCTGCATCCCAATCTCAACATAGCGCAGGCACGCTACTTCGAAATCATGCGCTTTAAGGTCCGCCAGGGGCATGACAAGGAGTGGGAAGAACTGGTGAAGATGTACATGGATGGTTATGGCAAAGCCGCTCCGAACCAACACTGGGCGACGTACCAATCCGTGTATGGTGCCGACAACGGTGGCGTATATATCGTGTTTAATGCAATGAAGTCACTGGCAGAAGTCGACAGCGGCTTCGGCGACGCCAAGAAATTTGCCGACCAAATGGGTGCCGATGGCATGAAGAAACTGAACGAACTGACCGCGGCGTGTGTGGAGGACGTCCAGGAGAACCTGTTCGCCTTCAATCCCAAGCTCAGCTATCCCCCAGATGCCTGGATCAAGGCTGACCCCGGATTCTGGAAGCCCGCGGCTGCTCCTGCACCGAAGGCGGCAGCGAAGCCGGCGCAGTAATCACGATGGCGCTGGAGCAGGGACAAATCGGGGCAGCTCCGAGGTGGAGCTGCTCCCTGCAAATCGAAGAAGTCTAGTCAGCTGTGGCTGCCTGGGGCTCGGAAGTCATTCGCGGCTCCTCGGCCCGCACTTTCATCACCGCGCCCACTGCAACAACGGAACTGACAGCGGCCACGAATGCGGGCCACTTGTAATCGTGGGTGTAATCAACCAGCACCCCGGCGAGGGGCGGTCCCACCAGGCAAGCAATGCCGAAGCTGGTCATCAGCATTCCCAACAGTTCTCCGAGACCTTCAATACCATACCGAGCCGCTGCGACCGCCGGCGTCATGGCTGCGATCCCGCCGTAGCCCACTCCCATTAGTAGCGCAAACACAAACAACACCGGATAACTGTGGCTCATGAGCCACACGCCGCAACTGACCAGCAGAATCCAATGACTGGCTTTGTACATGTTGAGCAGGCCAAAGCGAGGGGCCAGAGCGTTCAGCCCCAGGCGCCCTACAACGCTGGCAGCGCCTACGTAGCCGATAAGGGCCGCTCCGGCCACGTGGCTGGCGCCAATGTCCATGGCAAATGCGGGCAGGAAAACGAATGAACAGTAGATGGCAATTCCGTCGAAAATAAGCGCGATGTACAGCAGGACAAAAGTACGGGTTCGCACCATGTCCATAACGTTGGCCGTATCTTTGGCGCGCAGGAGGGATGGACGCGACAGTAACACGGCACAGACGAGAAGAATTGCCATGCTCGACCATCCGAATATTTCGAATGCGCCTCGCCAACCGTAGAGCATTGTCAGCCGGGCGGCCAACGGCGCTGCGATCAAGGTGCCACAGCCTATGCCGCTGATGGCGATTCCCAGAGCGATGTCGCGTCGGGCTTTGAACCACTCCCCGACGGTCGCGACCGCAGGAATGTACACACATGCCGCCGCCGCCCCCACACACAGTCCCCAGGTGACAAAAAGGAGCGGGAAGTAGTAAATGTGCGCGGTTACCAGCAAGCCGACGCCCATGAGCAGCGCGCCCGCGCCTACAACATAGCGCGGCCCGATACGATCGGCGAGGTCTCCGGTAATAGGTGCCAGGAAGAACGATAACACCGACAAGGTCGAAAAGATGGCGGTCATCATGGCATGACTGACACCGAAACTTGCAGCAATAGGTTTAAGGAAAACTCCGAAGGAGTAGGTGACGCCAAAGACTACAAACGATCCAAAGAAAGCCGCGGCTACGATAATCCAGGCGCGAGGCGAATCAATTCCCGAATTCGAATCTGCAGGCATAAATAGTTGTCGTGTTTAGGTTCCCAACCGGCGGGAAACTCAGTGGCGAAAGGATACCGCCCACGCCGAGTACGTGCCAAGTGAATTTGGAGCCGAAGCCCAAGGCTCTGACTAGAACCGCCAGTGCGGCGATGTTGATCGGCTTGCAGTGAACAGGTGCTCGCCTTTTATCGGTGTGGCGGTGCCTTTGTGCAGACGAAATGAGTGGCAGAAACGCTAACGTGGCGCGACGGCGCTCGCTTCTAGTTCTTTCCTTGCCATCTCCACACCGGTGCACCCTTGTTGTCCCGGAGGGTCACGGTGTCATTTCCCTTCTCGACCGCTCGGGCAAGCACGAGATCCGCGTCGTCCTGCTTGACCTTCGATCCAGTTACCGCGATTTCTTCGCCCTTACTGAAGCTCAGGCCCATATCCTCGAGAAAGGACTTTGGACACAGATATACGTCAACTGTCCCTGACCCGTTTTTCAGTATCAAATGGGCACTCTCGCTGGTTTTTTGGGGTAACTTCAACTCCTCCACTGTCCCCTTAACAGTTGTCTCGGTGTGTAGGTCGTATTTGGGAACTGCCGCGTCGTTCCCGGGCGCCTTTTGTGCGGTGACCGGCAATGACAGGAGGATTGAGGAAAAAGCGGCAAGAAGGATTAGTTTCCTGCGAGGGTATGGCCGGTCAGGCTCTTGTGAACCACGCATGGCGCTTCCTTTCAAGGAGCTGCCTGGGTTGCCACCAGTCGATCGCAACAGCTCAAGATTCTCCGATTCCGGGACTGTCTAGACGCAGGATGGAACTCGTTTCAGGACCCAAGCCATGGTACTCCTCGGTCCAATGGCTGGGTAAGAACTTCGGTGATACAACTCTTTATGCTTGAGCACGTTCAAGGCGGCTGTTCCGAGCGAGTGCCCTTCGGAGCTGCTGGCAACCGCAACCAGTGGCACGGGTGGTGCGGATTCGACTCCGTCGCGTCGGATGTCTTCGGGCAGGGCGGACTTGCGCGTTCGGCCCAATTCTCACACCTTGCGGTGACCACCCTCACAGTCACATGGGCCGACAGCCGAGGATACTGAACTGTGTGCCTATGCAAGTGGCATTTGAGACAAGGATGGGAAGTATGAGCGACAAGATCGAAACTGTCACGGATGAACGGATCGTTTACCTGGAAGGGCTCGTGCGTCAGGCCAAGACCGCCGCCGCGGTATTCACGCAATATACCCAGGAAGATGTCGATCGCATTGTGAAACCAATGGTCGTGGCTGGACTGGAGCAAGCGCAATATCTGGCCCGCCTGGCCATTGAGGAAACCAAGCTCGGAGTGATGGAAGACAAGGCCATCAAGAACATGGTGGCCACCGAGTTCGTTTACGACTATGTGAAGGACAAGCGTACTGTCGGCCAGATTGCCGAGTATCCTGAGCGCAACCTGGTGGAAATGGCGGAACCGATCGGGGTCATTTTCTCGCTGCTTCCGATTACCAACCCTACTTCGACGGTACTCTTCAAATGCATCATGGCGATCAAGACGCGGAACGCGATGATTTTCAGTCCGCATCCGGCCGCCGGGCGCTGTTGCTTCGAGGCAGTGCGCATCATGTACGAGACGGCAGTCAAGCACGGTGCGCCTGAAGGTGTGTTCACCTGCCTGGAATCACACAACCTGCAGGACAACGCCTATATGATGCATCACAAAGACGTTGGCCTCATCGATGCCACCGGCGGACCGGGCATGGTGAAGGCGGCTTATAGCTCCGGCAAACCAGCGTTGGGCGTGGGGCCGGGTAACACGCCCGTGTACCTGGAGAAATCGGCCGACCTTGACATGGCGGTGGTGGACATCATCACTTCAAAGACGTTCGACAACGGAACGATCTGTGCGTCGGAGCAGACGATCGTGATCGACGATGAGATTTACGACATCGTCCTGCGGAAATTTGAGGAGTTGGGCTCGCATATCTGTAACGAAAAAGAAACAGAGCTTCTGGGGCGCACGGTAATCGATCCCAAGACCGGGTTCATGCAGCCGTTGGCGGTTGGGCAGAAGGCCACCGCGATCGCCCGCATGATTGGACTCAAGGTCAAGCCACATACCAAGCTGCTGATCGCGCCGATAGAAGGCGTAGGGCGCAAATACCCGCTATCAGTAGAGAAGCTGTTCCCGGTGCTCGCGGTATACCGCGCGCGTTCCGTCGATGAGGCGCTCAAGGTATGCATTGACGTTAACCATGCCGGCGGTTTGGGGCATACAGCAGTCGTATTCTCGCGCAACGATGACGTCATCCGGAAGTTCGGTGAAGTGATAAACGCAGGACGAATCATTGTAAATTCGCCCGGGTCGATCGGAGCGCTCGGCGGCGTTTACAACGATATGGTGCCGACCTTCTCATTTGGCTGTGGGACCGGAGGCGGCAACAGCACTACCGATAACGTAAACGTGTTTCATTACCTCAATATCAAACGCGTGGCGCGGAGGACACAAGCGCATATGTGGTTCCGTGTTCCGAACGAGATTTACTTCAACATGAATGCAGTTGAGAATTTGCGGAAGTTCAAGTCGCACTCAACCGTCATTGTTACTAATCCGGCGATGGAACAAATCGGGCATGCCGATATTGTCCGCCGCAACCTTCCACCAGAGACTCTGGTGCACGTCTCGGTGATTCCTGACGCGGAGCCCGAAGTCGAAGTGATCATGCAGGGAGTGGAAGCACTCAACTTCTACCGCGCGGACCAGATCGTCGCGCTAGGTGGCGGTTCCGTGATCGACGCAGCCAAGATCATGAAACTCAAGTATGAATCCCCAGAGGCTGACCTGGAGGAACTGGCGGCGCCGTTCCTGGATCTGCGGAAGCGCGTTGTGCAATACCCAACCGAGAAGGTCCACCGCTCGAGGTTGGTTGCCATTTCCACCACCAGCGGAACGGGAAGCGAAGTCACTCCGTTCGCTGTTCTGACGAACAAAGAACAAGGGCGCAAAGTGACGCTGGCCGATTACTCGCTCACCCCAGAGGTGGCGATCGTCGACCCGCAATTTGTCATGTCAATGCCGAAAGGTCTCACCGCTGATACCGGCATCGATTGTTTGACCCATGCACTGGAAGCCGGTGTTTCGATTTACGCTTCCCCTTACACCGACTCCAATGCATTCCAAGCTATCCGGATGGTGTTCAAGTACCTGCCCATTGCGTATGAGCAGCCCCACGATGAAGAGGCGCGGAGCATGATGCACAATGCAGCCTGCATTGCAGCGATTGCGTTTTCCAACGCCTCGGTGGGTGTAAATCACGCGCTCGCTCATGCTTTCGGCGCGCGCTTCCACGTCGCCCATGGCCGGGCCAACGCGCTGATGCTTCCGCATGTCATTGCCTATAACGCGGGAGTGCCAACCAAGTTCATGCCGTCGCCGAATCAGCGGGGGTACATCGCGCACAAGAAATACGCAATGGTCGCGGAGTTGCTCGGTCTGGGTGGCGACACGGTTGAAGAAAAGGTACAGAGCTTGGTGACCGAAGTCGAACAGTTACTCGACCGGTTGGCGATTCCGCGGTCGATCGCCGACCTCGGGATCTCGAAGGAAGAATTCGAGCAAGCGATGCCCGAGTTGGTCAAGAATGCGTTTGACGATCCTTCTGGGCGCTCCAACCCTCGCATGCCGCTGTTGAGCGAATTGGTGGAGCTGTTTTGGAGCGCGTATAACGGTCGCGGGCCGGCAAGAATTAAGGAAGCATCACAGCAGAGACGTGAAGACAAGGTGCTGGTATGACAACGATTGACGTTTGGGTGGAAGTTGATGGAAATGCCGTGGCCCAGGCTTTGCGCGAGGCCGGAGAGCAACTCGATAGCGCCGGCGGAGATGTGTTTCTGGATTTCTCAGCGGTTCGCCGGATCGATCCCGGCGGATTGCGCGCGCTGGAAGACTTTGCGGTCGCGGCCGACGGCAAAGCAGTGAAGGTCACGTTGCGCGGCGTCAACGTCGATGTATACAAAGTGCTCAAGCTGGCACGGCTGGCCTCGCGATTTTCCATGGTTAACTGAGATCGCGCAGCACGCTTTCTATAAGCGCCTCAGCGGCGGTCCCGCCGAGGTGACGAAGAATTGACTGCTACGCGCGGCAGGGTGCGGACTGCGATCGTAGGCCTCCCGCCACCGAGTCGCGAACTGGCTGGCTTCCATGGGTGCCACCATCGCCCAAACGCTTCCTCCGAACCCCGCACCAAAGGCCGAGGCGGCGTACGCTCCTAGCGAGCGAGCATAACTCGCGAGCCATATCGTTTCGGCAACCTGGTTGCCCAGTAGTTTTTCCGCTGCGACTTGTGATTCATCGACCAGCCTGCCGAAAGCGTTTAAGTCGCGTCGACCGAGGGCATCAGTTGCCTGCGAGACTATAAACTCCGACTCCAGCCTGAATTGTTCGAAGCGGTTAAGCAGCCATTCGGCATCGGCGCTGTCGCCAGCTCGATGAAGAGCAGCGCGCAGGCGATCGATCGAGTCGGGCGAGCCACTCGCCACAGCTGCAAGTGTCGAATTGTTAGCTCCGCTGACAGACTTCGCGATGTCGAGGATCGTCCTGGCCGCTTGCGAAGCACGGTTGTACTGCGCCCGCCTGGCCCCGGTTTTGCTCGCGACTACTCCACTGACCGCGATCACGAACGTGCATTCGTCCGGCAGAGCGACCGGGCGTTCCAGTCGTACCGGGCAAAAGGCATACTGCTTGAGGTAGCCGGCCTGCGAGGCGAGTATGGCGACGTGGTCTTCGCTGCCGCCGAAAGTTCCGACCCCACCGTCGCCGGTCAGCGCCTGGTAACTCTGACCATTCTCGATGCAACCCAGATACCCTGCCAGATCTTCAACGCTATGAATGCTGGCCCCGTAATCAGTGCGCTCAGAAAGTAGATTGACGGCGCTGAGGACTGCAAACACCGCGGTGACTAGGGCACTGGAACTGCTCATGCCAGCGGCGGATGGAAGGTCGCTGGCCAAGGCTAAGTCTGCGCCGCGAAATGCACCAGGAAAGTTGCGCGCGATTCGGCGCGCAACCACGGATGGGTAAACCCGCCAGCCAAACCGTGGAATCTCCAAGTCGGGTGACATGGTGAACTCGAGAGTCTGCCGTCGGATTAGGTCAGTGATCCGCACCACCGAGTCGGATCGCGGCAGCGCGGCAACGCAGAAGCCACGCTCTGCGGCGCACAACAGACTGCGTCCGCCACCGTAGTCGGTGTGCTTGCCGAGGACCTCGATTCTTCCCGGCACAAACCACCGCATGACCTCGGAGCCAGCCGTCTGTGATAATTGCTGTTCCACCATGTCGAAGAGTCGTGCCTTGCTGCGTGCTTCCGGTTCGCTGAGCCCGGCATTGAAGAGCGATTCGCCGACGCTCATACCTCCACCTTCACATTGCGCAGGCGTTCCGCGACTGCGGCGATGTCGGAACGGCGTGAAAGGTCGAGCACGCCGCTCCTGCTAATCGCAACCTTCAACTTTGTGCCGTGCTCAATCGCCACTTTCGCGGCACCGGGCAATTCATTTTCGCCGCGTGGCGAGAGCGGGACTTCCCGGCAGAACCGGAAGATATCGGGTCCAAACCGCCAGCAGTTCATGCTGACGAGCTTCTCACCGTCGAAGTTAAGCGCTGTGGCGGCCTCAGGTTTTTCCACGATGTCGGCGAGAAATCCATTTTGGTCAACCAAGCAATACGCGAACGCTCGAAGGCGCTCGTCCGGGATATTACTTTGACTCACCAGTGTGCTGGCCTTGAACAGGACGGTCCCCGGCTGGCCGAGGTCTTGCAGCTCTTGCAGCGCCTCAATCGGGTAGAAGTTGTCGCCATTCAAAACCGCGAATTCATCGAAACCGGCAAATGCCTCGCCGGCCAGTAACGCGTCGGCGGTGCCCCGAGCCTCGGACTGCTCCGAGAAGGTCATTTCGAGGCGCGTCGGGCGGTTTGCGAGGCTATAGTACTCGCGCACCACGCTGTGTTCAGGACCAACCACAAGACAAACTTGGCGGAATCCGGCATCAGCCAGGGCACTTAGTACATAATCCAGGAAGGGGCGGCCGACGGGGATCATGGCTTTCAGCCCCGCGGAAGCGGCGGCCGACTGCGTCGAATCCAGCTGAGCGTCAGAGTCTCCACTGCGCATACGGGTACCGAGACCGCGTGCGAGGATCACGCATTTACGGACGGTTCCAGGAACGCTCATCGCTCGACACACAGTCTAATGCAGGTAACTATTTTGCCGCTGATTTCGATTTTGCTGGGATGGTCGCTCATTTTTTTGTGTCGGCACTTCCGTCCACGTCGCCCGCCGTCACTTCACGGTCATTGAGGAAGGCGCAGCACCAAGCCGCGGCTTCGCAGGTGAACGTAGCGAGTAACTCGCCGCTTTCGGGATCCCATATCTTCAGCGATCGGTCCAACGAGGCCGAAGCCAGGTAACTTCCGTCTCTACTTAACCCCACCCCCACATAATCTGACTCCGCGCTTCCATCGTCCGGATTTCCTGCCCAGCCCGCAGAGTTCCACCCATGACGGAAATCGCCAGAGGTACCCTGCCACACTCGGCGATTAACTCGTCGCCTCAGGCGGCAGCTTCTCCGTACGAAGACCTACCCACGTCGCCAGCAACTCTCGCGACTGAGACGCATCGAAGGTTTCGCCGCAGTACTCACGCGCATCGACCAAACTACAGATGGAAGCGTCGCGCGTTGTGAACAGGAACCTCGAACGTGCCGATTCGGCCAGCAACGGCTCGATATCGGCCTTCCTCCACACGTCGTCGACTACGATCAGCGCCGCTTGACGGGACAGGGTGGTACGGTGAAGGCGCCCAATCGCCAGCGCACTTCGATAGCCGCTCAAGTCCTCGCCCAGCGTTGCTGGATGAAGTCCGGCCGCGACTCCTTGCCCGCAGTGATCCGGGTGATTCCATCGGGAAACGCCTGTTGCACCACTTCATCCTCAACCAGCGCCCGGGCGAGCGTCGTGTTACCAAGGCCTCCCATGCCGGATATGGCTGTGAGAGCGACCGGCCGGCGATCGTCGTCGGCGAACAGGGCGTCGCGCAGCTCGCGGAGTGCCTCGGCCTTTCGATGTAGTGCTCCTCCCGTGGTGGAGCGGTTAGGCAGGTGACCCGAGTGCTGCGATATCGCTCTAGTAGGCTCGCACTGTCGCTCCCACGGATTACTGCCAGCAGTCGCTGTAGGCCGTCGACATATCGAGCCGAGTCCCTAAAGTCGCCGAATTCGCACTCGTCGATGAAGTCGGGAAGGACCACACCGCTGGCGGCCAGTATTGGGATGAATCGCTTACCCCTGAGGAGCGCACGGACCTGCTCAGCGCGGCACAGCGCCGATTCGTAAGAGCCGCGGGGGAGCAGAGCCACCGTGATTTCGCTTGCATCGATTTCCTGCTCGATTTCGAGGTTCCGGGCTCCTCCTCTTTACCGATCGTCAGCGATCGAGCCAGACGTCGCACGATGGGTCTGCTTGCAGGCGCTGCGCCAGATCGGCGCCGTCACAAGCATACGAGACAAAGATGCTACTTAATGGAGACGGTGGCATTTGGGTGGTTGCGTCATTATCAACCGGACGCGGTCAGCGCCAAGATGTTTGCACAATATTCCTACCACGGACAGCAAAATGCGTTGATCATCGGCTCCGGGAGACCGTGCCGCTGCGATGAATTACAATCACGGCCAACCATGTATGCCTGGTACTACTTCTGGATGGCGAACTTCGTGCTAGCCGGTTCGGCGTTCGCCGTCATCACTGCGATCGTTCTGGTACGTGGACTCCGCGACTTGCGCGAGATGTTCGCCAACCTACGGGCCGAGGCGCAACGCCCGCGATGATAACCACGCACTTTTCCACACTTGACTGGGTTATCGTTGTCACCTACCTCGCTGCCACATTGGCGACCGGTCTCTATGGACGCAAGTTCGTTGGCGGCATCGCTGATTTCCTCGTGGCCGGTCGCGAACTGGGCACGTTTCTTGCGGTCGCTACCCTGGCTGCAACTGAGATTGGCACCATCACCTTTATGTATTACGCCGAACTCGGTTACAAGACGGGCTATGCCTCGTTCGTCAATGGGTTGATCGCTGGACTGGTCATGATTTTCCTGGGTCGTACCGGCTTCATCGTCAAGCGACTAAGGGCCATGCGCCTGATGACGGTCCCCGAATTCTTTGAAGTCAAGTTCAGCCGTAACCTGCGAGTGTTTGTCGGTATTCTGGTGGCTACCGGCGGCATCCTTAATATGGGCGTGTTCCTGAAGGTCGAGGGTACGTTTCTCGCGATCATCTCAGGTGTGTCGCTGAGTCACATCAAGGGTGTGATGACCGGCATCCTGCTGTTGGAGCTGGTGTATACCGTGCTGGGAGGAATGGTGTCGATCGTCATTACCGACTTCATTCAGTTCATCGCACTCAGCGTGGGTACGATTCTGGTGACGCTGTGGTCGGTGCATGCGACGGGATTCACGCGCATGTATGACGCGGTGCGCCAATCCATGGGCGCAGGCGGCTTCAACCCGTTCATCAATCCCGACTACGGATGGGCCTATATTGCTTTCCAGGTGCTGATCTGGCTGGCGGTGCATACTTGCTGGCAGACAACGGCGATGCGCACCTTCTCCACTCGCAGCCCAGAGATCAGCAAGCATGTGTTTTCGTGGGCCGGCTTTATCTACCTGGGGCGTGGCATGATGCCGATGATGTGGGGCATCGCGGCGCTGGCGCTGCTCGGCCCATCGCAAAATTCGCTGGAAGCAATGCCGCGCATGCTGGCGACGATTCTGCCCTCTGGCGTGCTGGGGCTGGTGGTGGCGGGCATGCTGGCCGCCACGATGTCAGTCAACAGTTCCTACCTGCTGGGCTGGAGCGCGATCATTGCACAGGACATTATCGGGCCGCTGCGCAAGAAGCCACTCACCTCGCTTCAGCAGGTGATGCTAAATCGCGGCGCCAATCTTTTCGTCAGCCTGTTCGTTATGGTGTGGGGGTTGTGGTACACCATGCCGGGACCAACCTATTTTTACCTCAACATGACGGCTACGATTTATCTATCGGGAACACTGGTGGCCGTGGTTGCCGGACTGTTCTGGAACCGAGCCTCTACTCTGGGTGGATACCTGGCGATGGCGGGAGGGGCCATCGCGACCATTGGCTTCTTTTTCTTTAAGACTCCAGCTAGTTACGCCGGAGCGGGAGCGTTTGCACTAGCTTCGGTCGGCATGATCGGGGGTTCGCTGGTGAGTGGCCGCAAGGCTGCGCAGGTGTCGGTTTCATGAGCACTAAGCGCGTGCGATCGATACCTCGGCTTTTGCTCTCACTGGCAATGTTGTTCGGCAGCGTGCTTTGGGCGCAGGACACGCCGGTCTACTTCGAGGGTGATCCGGGTCTCGCCAGGTCAGGATCGGGGCCCGGAGGATTTGGGCTTTTCAACGCTGCTCTGCACCTGAATGTGAAGGTTTTTGGCAGCCATGTGACGGGGCTTGAGTTCGAAAACCTCCTTGCGCGAACTAGCTCTCTCGCTGCGATGCTCCCGTTCACGCTGCTGCTGGGCGACGGAAGTGTGCTTCCGGCGTCGGCGCTAAAAATGCTGGGGGAACCGAGGTTTACCGAGGTAGATCCACACCCCGACGCCTCCCGACTGGCTGAGCGCATTGCTGGTCGGGCGGCCGTCGTTGAATTAGAAGATGAGCAAGGACGTCTGCACGTCACATGGCAACTGATTCTGCGTAACGGATCCAATTATCTGCGGCAGGAAGCAACCATCACCGCAAAGTCATCTGATCTAGCGCTTCGCGAGGTACGCATCGTCGATTTCCACTCGCCGGTCGCCAGCGTAGTCGGCACAGTGAAGGGATCGCCTGTCGTAGCCGGACAGATCTTTGTCGGATTCGAAGATCCGCTGTCGTCCTGCGCCGTGGCGGGTGATCGCGCTCGTTGCTGGATCGAACGCGAACTGCCGCTGAAAGCAGGGCAGAGCGTCACATACAGCTCCGTGTTCGGCGCAGTTAACTTCGGGCAATTGCGCAGGGGATTTCTGCGCTACTTGGAGCGCGAGCGCGCGCATCCGTATCGGACCTTTCTTCACTACAACTCGTGGTACGACCTGGGCTACTTCAGTAAGTACGACGAGGCCGGCGCGCTTCAGGTAATCAATACGTTCGGGACCGAACTAACCCAGAAGCGCGGCGTGCCCATTAGCTCGTTCCTCTTCGATGACGGCTGGGATGATCCGGCAACGCTGTGGCAGTTCAACTCAGGCTTTCCCGACGGCTTCACAAAGCTGCGGGGAGCAGCCGCTAATTACGGCACCGCGCCCGGTGTCTGGATGTCTCCCTGGGGTGGCTATGGCAAGCCCAAACAACAGCGCGTCGCAGCAGGACGCACAGTCGGCTACGAGATTGTGGACAACGGCTTCGCGCTCTCCGGCCCGAAATACTATGCGGCTTTTCGCGACGCCTGTGTCAAGTTCGTGCGTGACTATGGCGTCAACCAGTTCAAGTTTGACGGCACGGGAAACGCCGACCGGGTCTTTCCGGGCAGCGAATTCGACAGCGATTTTGGGGCTGCCATTCACTTGATCGGCGAGTTACGCACCATCAAGCCTGACCTCTACATCAACCTCACGACAGGAACCTACCCTTCTCCCTTCTGGCTGCGGTATGCGGATTCGATCTGGCGCGGCGGGGAAGACCATGAATTCCTGGGAGTAGGCTCGAAGCGCGAACAGTGGATCACGTATCGTGACGCCGATACGTATGAACACGTTGTCTTGGGTGGTCCGCTCTATCCCCTCAACTCCCTCATGCTTCATGGAATCATCTATGCGCGCCATGCGAAGAACCTGGATTCGGATCCGCAAGGCGACTTCAAGAACGAGGTGCGCGATTATTTTGGAAACGGCACCCAGTTGCAAGAGATGTATGTAACCCCGACGCTACTCTCTAACGCAGATTGGGACAATCTTGCGGAAGCGGCAAAATGGTCGCGCGACAATGCCGACGTACTCGTGGATACGCATTGGATTGGAGGGGATCCGGCTCAGCTGGAGGTCTATGGTTGGGCGTCGTGGAACCCGCGCAAGGCGATCATCGTTCTCCGTAATCCGTCCGATAAGCCCCAAACGACTGGCATCGACATCGCACACGCGTTCGAGTTACCCGCCGGATCGGCGCGCAGCTACACACTACACAGCCCATGGAAAGAAGATGTTGCCCAAAAGGGCGCACAGGTTGATGCGGGCCAACCGCACGTGTTTTCGCTGGAGCCGTTTGAGGTGCTAGTGCTCGAGGCTGCGCCGATCAAATAAAGGAAGCGACTATGCGGCGAATCATGGTTCTGCTTTTTGGACTCGCGACTTCTATCGGTTTTCTTCCCGCGAACGTCGAGCCAACCCCTCTGCAACATAGCTTCCAAATCAGTGGCCGCCAGTTTCTGCTCGATGGGAAACCATTTCAGATCATTTCAGGCGAAATGCACTATCCACGCATTCCGCGCGAGTATTGGCACGCTCGCCTGAAAATGGCGCGGGCCATGGGATTGAACACGATCTCGACTTACGTGTTCTGGAACCTGCACGAGCCGAAGCCCGGCGTGTACGACTTCTCTGGGCAACTGGACGTCGCTACGTTCCTTCGCGCGGCGCAGGAGGAAGGCCTGTATGTCATCCTGCGGCCCGGTCCCTATGTTTGCGCGGAGTGGGACCTGGGTGGATTGCCCGCCTGGTTGCTGGCTGATCCCGGCAGAGTCTTGCGCAGCGACGACCCGAAGTTCATGCAGCCTGCGGCTGCATGGCTGAAGCGGCTTGGGCGAGAGTTAGCGCCTTTGCAAATCACGCGTGGCGGCCCCATTATTGCGGTGCAGGTAGAGAACGAGTATGGATCCTTCGACAACGACAAACATTATTTGCAGCACATATACGATGTGATCGTGGCGGCTGGCTTAGGGGAAGCATTGCTCTACACTGCCGACGGCCCGGAGCAACTGCCGAACGGAATGTTGCCCGGAGTGCCTGCGGTGGTGAATTTTGGTCCGGGAGAGGCGCAAGACGCGTTCAAAACGCTGGCGGCGTTTCGTCCCAATCAGCCGCTGATGGCAGGCGAATACTGGGCCGGATGGTTTGACCACTGGGGCGGCAAGCATCATGTGACAGGCACCGCTCTGCAAGACCGCGACCTTCAATGGATGTTGTCGCAAGGATACTCGGTCAACCTTTACATGTTTCACGGAGGCACGACGTTTGGTTTTATGAATGGGGCCAACTTCGACAACGGTTACAAGCCGCAGACGACGAGCTACGACTACGATGCCGCGCTGGACGAGTCGGGCCGCCCTACGCCGAAGTATTACGACTTTCGCATAGCAATCGGATCGCTCCATCCGACCCTCAAGTTGCCGGATGTGCCTGACGCTGGCCCGCTGATCGCGATTCCTCGCTTCCCACTTTATGAGCGTAGCAGTCTGTGGGACAATCTGGGCGCGCCGATCGAGGCGGAAGCGCCATTGTCCATGGAAATGGTGGGGCAATCCTACGGTTATGTCCTTTATAGGACGCACCTGGCTGGGCCTATCGATGGCGAACTCAGGATCGAGGGAATGCGCGACTATGCCAAGGTTTTTGTGAATGGTACAGAGCAGGGAACACTCGACTCCCGACTGGCGCAAAGCACAGTCGTCCTTCATTCGAACGAGTCAAAGAACACGCTCGACATCCTGGTGGAGAACGGAGGCCGCATAAATTTCACCAAGCGCCTCCGCGAGGAACGAAAAGGCATCACAGGAGCGGTCACTCTGGCGGGAAAGGAATTGCGTTCTTGGCAGATTTACCTGCTTCCGATGATCGATATTGGCGGCGTCACATTCAAAGATGCCGAAGACACCTCTCACGGTCCGAGTTTCTTGCGCGGTCACTTCACGCTCGCCCAGGCCGGCGATACCTACCTCGACATGCGCGGTCTGGGCAAGGGTGCAGTTTGGATCAATGGACACGCACTGGGCAGGTTCTGGGAAATCGGCCCGCAATACAGTCTCTATGTTCCAGGGCCATGGTTGAAAACTGGGTCTAACGACCTGGTTGTTTTTGACCTCGATGGAACAAGCAACCTGCAGTTGAGAGGCTTGGCCCAACCTGTATTCAGCCATTAGAAGTCGCCGCCATTCGCCACAGCAAGCTGAACCTGCTCAAGATCACCTCCTGCAGTGACAAGTGTCCTTGTACTAGGTGACTTCGTCGGCAATGCTCGAGATGTGCGGTGTCGCGTCGCACTATAACAGTTTTATGTCTCGCACAGCCTATGAATCTCGATAGCCAGGCCCTTACACAGTTGCGTGCTCAGATAGTTGAGGTCTGTACCGGCACTACTTTTGTGATCATGGGACTGGTGGCGCTGGCTGTGGCTGCGCTGCGCCGGCGCAGCGGCGTGCGCGCCATTATCTGGGTTGGGGTTTGGAGCGCCACCTACGGCGTCCTTTCACTGGTTGGGACCCCGCTGTTCGTTGAAGCGCTTCCGTACTGGTTGCAGGCAGGCTGCCCCCTGGGTGAGGGTTGTCGTCACCTACTTCATGTTGGTTATTGCAACGATGGCGTGGCTGCAAATCAGTCGCGGCAAATTTCGGACCCTGCTGATGGCAATCATTGTCGCGGCGACTGCCATCGCTGTCGTCGGTGTTGGTTTCTTTATCTTTACGGGAACGCCCAACACGATGATCCCATGGAACAATCTCTTGGCCGCCGGCGATCTAACTCTTCTACTCGTCATCATTACCATCCCTACTTTGTCGCGCAGGTATCTAGCGTTGCCACAACGAGGGGTACTGGCCGTCGGATGTTTACTCTTTGCCCTCGAAGCGCTATTCGTCAACCTGTCGCGGCCATTCGGTTACGAGTCGAGCCGCATCTGGGATTCACTCGGTTTCGCGGTCCTGCTCTTTTCCTTCGGTTATGTCGCCCTCCAAATTGTTTTCACTGGCGAGCGCCGTTTGCTGTCGATTGAGAACGAACTCGCCGTCGCCCGTCAGTTGCAGTTCTCAATTTTGCCCACCACGACTCCCGAACTGCGCAACCTGCGTATTGCCGCGGTGTATGAGCCCATGACCGAGGTGGCCGGCGACTTCTACGAGTATCTGCCGGTGGACGAATACAGGTCCGGATTTCTGGTCGCCGACGTCTCCGGCCACGGTGTGCCTGCGGCCCTGATCGCTTCTATGATTAAGGTTGCTGTGCAATCAGTCGCCACCTTTGCCAGTGATCCGGCGGAACTGCTGCGCCGGCTCAGAGAAATTCTGTCAGCGCAGTTACAAAGACAATTCGTCTCGGTCGCGTATTTATGGATCGATGCGGAAGCTCGCACAGCGCGGTACTCTGCCGCCGGACATCCTCCGCTGTTGTGGTGGCGTTCCGCCGATTGTGCACTCTCGCGCATCGAAAGCAACGGCATGCTTTTCGGTGCTCCTTTCGGAGGTGAGTATCCGGTACGCGAGATTTTCTTCTCGCCGGGCGATCGCTTCCTGCTTTACACCGACGGTTTCAGCGAGCCTGAAAACGCCGACGGCGAGTCGTTCGGCGACCGCAAACTGGAGCAGATCTTGCGCGACAACCCGTCGCGACCCGCCGCGGAATTATCGCTCTTGCTGCTGTACGAAGTCCGCAAGTGGCAGCCGGCATCGTTACCCCAGCAAGACGATATCACTCTCCTCGTGATCGACTTGCTTCAGTCAGCCCCGCATCACGACCCACTTGGCGTTAGCTTTCCTCGTAGCAAGTCGTCGACATCTCCGGTCTTGCCAGTCAACAGATTAAGTTTTTCGCGATAAGGCCTGAATTTCCACTCGCACACTGCCCGACATCATCACGTAAGCCTGTCTGCCGGAATCGCCCAGCTTGTAAATGCGCTGCCGCGGCGCATACCGCCTGATCTTGACCTGGGAAGCCAGTGCGGCCGCCTCCTCGTCAGCAAGCAGCGCAAATTGTGGGACATGCCTCAACTCCAGCGGTCACAAGCCATACTTCACCTCGTTTGAAGTTCATCGATTGCGTCAACGCGGCACGCTGCCAACGTACGCGAAAGACAATAGCAGAGGGTGATTCCGACGCGTGGCTGGTGGGCGTGGTCTTCCTTTGAAACCCGGCCATGCCGTGCTGTGCCACGCGAGTTGATCATTAAATATGCGTAATAAACGTCCCACCGGATTGACGGCCTGCCCGCTTTGGTGAATCGTTAGATAAGTTAAGTAACTTTCTGGCAATCTAGCGATAAGGAGTTGTCCTCATGACTACCGCGACCGCCCCCGAACCGGACATTCTGAGCGCATACGGCCCAGCGAGATCGACCATCACCGGTACGCCCCTCGGTCCCGACGAGCTGCGCAAGACCGACGCTTACTGGCGTGCTTGTAACTACCTCAGCCTGGGGATGATCTATTTGCTCGACAATCCGTTGCTGACGGAACCGCTGAGACCGGAGCACATCAAGAACCGGCTGCTCGGGCACTGGGGATCGAGTCCAGGCCTGTCATTCATCTATGTGCACCTCAATCGGCTTATCAAGAAGCTAGACCTCGACATGATCTTCCTTGCTGGCCCCGGCCACGGCGCTCCCGGTGTCCTCGGACCCGGTTATTTGGAAGGTACCTACTCGGAGGTTTATCCCGACAAGAGCGAAGACTTCGAGGGATTGCGCGAGTTTTTCAGGCAGTTTTCATTTCCCGGAGGCATCGGTAGCCACTGCACCCCGGAAACTCCGGGCTCCATTCACGAGGGCGGAGAGCTTGGGTACGTTCTCTCCCATGCCTGTGGCGCAGCATTCGACAACCCCGAATTGATTGTCGCGGCTGTCGTCGGAGATGGCGAATCTGAGACGGGGCCCCTGGCGACCTCCTGGCACATCAATAAGTTTCTGAATCCCCAGCGCGATGGCGCAGTTCTTCCAATCTTTCATCTCAATGGTTACAAGATCAACAATCCGACCTTACTGGCCCGCATCCCTCACCAGGAGTTGGAGAGTCTGTTGCGCGGCTACGGATGGACACCCTACTTCGTCGAAGGCTCCGATCACGACAGCATGCACCAGGCCATGGCTGCCACAGTCGAGCATTGCGTAATGGAAATCAAACAGCATCAACAGAAGGCGCGCGAGAACGGCGCGATCAGCCGACCGCGCTGGCCAATGATCGTGCTCCGCTCGCCCAAGGGCTGGACGGCCCCGAAGGAAGTCGAAGGCCACAGACTGGAAGGCTTCTGGCGGGCACATCAGGTTCCCCTTCCCAATGTAAAGAAGGACCCTGAGCAACTCCGCCTTCTCGAAGGCTGGATGCACTCCCAGCTTCCCGAGGAACTCTTCGACGGCGAGGGAAAATTCGCGGCTGAGTTCCGCGAGTTGGCGCCCACCGGCACGCGACGCATGAGCGCGAATCCTCACGCCAACGGCGGTCGATTGAAGAGAGCGCTTCGCCTGCCCGACTTCCGCGAGTATGGGATCCAGTTCGAAGGGCCCGGCAAGACACAGGCTGAAAATACCAGACCGCTGGGCATCTTCCTGCGTGACGTGATGAAGTCAAACATGAGCAACTTCCGCGTCTTCGGTCCAGACGAAAATACTTCCAACAAACTGGATGCGATTTACGAGGTCAGCAAGAAATTTTGGATCGAAGAGTACTTCCCCGAAGACCAAGATGGCGGCGAACTCTCCAAGGACGGCCGCGTCATGGAAATGCTGAGCGAACACACCATGGAGGGTATGCTCGAAGGCTATCTGCTTACCGGGCGGCACGGCTTCTTCTCGACCTATGAGTCGTTCGTGCACGTAATCGACTCCATGTTTAACCAGCACGCCAAGTGGCTGGAAATCTGCAATCACTTGTCGTGGCGTGAATCCATCGCTTCACTGAACTTGCTGATCACCTCGACGGTTTGGCGGCAGGACCACAACGGCTTTACCCACCAGGACCCCGGCTTCCTCGACGTGGTGGTGAACAAGAGTGCCAACGTCACTCGCATTTACCTCCCGCCCGACGTCAACTCGCTGCTTTCGGTGACAGACCACTGCCTCCGCAGCCAGAATTATGTCAACGTGATCGTTTGCGACAAGCAGAATCACCTGCAGTATATGGACATGGACGCTGCCATCACGCACTGCACGAAGGGTATCGGCATCTGGGACTGGGCGAGCAACGATGAGGGCGGTGAACCCGACGTTGTGATGGCCTCGGCCGGCGATATACCGACCCAGGAAGCGCTTGCCGCTACCGTCCTGCTGCGCGAGGCCTTTCCTGATATCAAGATCAGGTTCGTTAACGTGATCGATCTCTTCAAGATGCAGCCCAGTACTGAACATCCTCACGGGCTGTCGGATTGGGAGTTCGACTCACTGTTTACGTTGGACAAACCGGTCATCTTCAATTTCCATGGATATCCGTGGCTCATTCACCGCCTGGCCTATCGGCGCCACAACCACGACAACATGCATGTGCGCGGCTACAAGGAGAAGGGCAATATCAACACGCCCTTGGAACTGGCGATCAACAACAATATTGATCGCTTCAGTTTGGCCATGGACGTCATCGACCGTGTGCCGAGACTGCAGAAAATCGGCGGACACGCTAAAGAGCGGTTCCTCAACCGGCAAATTGAGTGCCGCAATTATGCGCACCAATACGGCGTTGACCAGCCGGAGGCGGCGGGTTGGGTGTGGCCGTACTAAAGAGAGCTCTTCTTATGAGGGATGCGGCTCGCCAAGTATGACCCGCACTGTATCACGGGCGATGAGCAGCTCCTCGTCGGTGGGAATGGCATAGGCCAGGAGCTTGGAATCGTCGGTGCTGATGAGGCCTTCCTTTGCGACGGTCTCCTGGTTCTTAGCTGCATCGATCTTCAAACCAGCCCATTCCATGCCTTCACAGATGCGGGCCCGAATGTCCGAGCGAGTTCTCTCCGATACCCCCGGTGAAGACAACTGCGTCCGCGCCACCCATGCAAGCGAGGAACGCGCCGATATACTTGCGCGCTCGATAGCAGAAAACATCGATCGCCAACTGCACTCGCCGGTCTTTGTTTTCCTTCAGTTCGGACTGAAGCATCCGCATGTCGTTCGTCAGGCCAGAAATACCCAGTAGTCCCGATTGGGTATTCAACAGCATCTCGACCTCTGACGCCGACATCCCCTCCTTCGTCGCGATCAGGTTTACGATCGCGGGATCGAGGTCACCCGACCGGGTCCCCATAACCAGTCCTTCCAGGGGTGTCATGCCCATAGAGGTATCCATCGAATTCCCCTTTTTGATGGCGGTCGCAGAGCAGCCGTTCCCAAGGTGAAACGTGATGATGTTCGTCTGCTCCCGCGTCAACCCACGTAATGCGCGATAGCGAAACGCGACATAGCGATGCGATGTTCCGTGGAAACCATATCGGCGGATGCGATGGCGGCGGTAGAGGTGGTAGGGCACAGCATACAAATAAGCCTGCTCCGGAATCGTGTGATGAAACGAGGTGTCGAACACGGCGACCTGTGGAATGTCCTTGCCAAACAGGTCTCGCGCCGCCATGATGCCCTTGATGTTGTTGGGATTGTGCAGGGGCGCAAGATCGATGCAGTCTTCGATCCCTTGCAGGACTCTATCGTCGATCAGGGCCGACTCCGCGAACATCTCGCCGCCGTGCACGACGCGATGTCCGACCGCATGAATGTCAGCCGAGCTCTTGATTTCGGTAATCCCAGATTTGTCGGAGGCAATGAAGCGCACCAGGTAATCAAGCGCCGCCGGAATATCGCGCAGAGAAGCCGTGAACTTGTGCTTGGCTTCACTACCTTTCTGAAAGGTGACGATCGCCTCTCCGCCGATCCGCTCGACTTCCCCGCGGCAGATTCGTTCATCCCGATACTGCTTGATCCGGTCCAGATCGGTCGCGATGACTTGAAACTTCAGGCTCGAACTTCCCGAGTTGAGTACGAAGACATTCATGCGCGACGTCCTCTCGCCGGGTTAGCTGCGGTGCGTGTGCTGCTCGGGCATGCCCAGGCTGCGCACAGTGTCGTTTCCGAAGTCGAACTCGATGACCACTGCTGGCTCGTCTCCCACGACCCATCCGTCGTGGCCAGGTTCGATAGCGATCACTTGCGGCGCCCGGAATTCCAGCACGCAACCGTCGGCGAACTCCATGTGGATCTGGCCGCGCGCGAGGAACCCGACATGGGCGTGCATGCATCGCTCGGTGCCCACCAGGGGCTTCATGTTCTTCGACCAGCGGAATCCGACGGGGTAGATCAATCGCTTCACGCGGGAACTGCCGGCCGCAACCACATCCAACTGCACGCCGCCAACTTCGCGATGTTCCGCGCCCTTCATCGGCGCCATAAGAGTGTCGGTATCGCTCATGCCAGTGCACCTCAATCTTGACTTGCGTTATTCAGGATACGCTTGCCCTTGCTCGATCCATGCGGTGATTTCATCCTGGGAAGCGCCGGCCTCGTGCAAGTGGGCGCGCAAGTCCGCCTCCGACATCGCAAGGGATGTGCTCTTGATGGCGTGCTCGTCGAAATCAATTCCCACAATGATGAAGACTTCCGGTTCTACACCTTTGACCTTGACGACCCTGTACCTGGTTGGCATTTTTCATCTCCTGGGAATTGCTTACGCTGCAATGGCTGCGATCACGGGCGGCATGAACAGGCGTCAAGCTATTATGGCGGAGCAGGGAGGGATTCTACTCCCAGCCTTTTTGCACCTCGTTTAGAATCAGGGCTTTATCCGATTTTCGCCAGCATTTATGCGGGTTCGATGCATATGCCCCGCGTACACAATCATACCCGTTGGTAACGATAAATCAAGCTGGATACACCAAAAAGTGTATCCGGATACACTTCCGTGGAGCCGAATCTGGGCGTTCTTACACCACCCCCCAATATCCAGCCCTCAATTGCCGCCAGTTGACGTTCCTCGGCCACCAGCGGCGGATTGAGAGGCTGCGGAAGTGATCTGTTCACGTCAGCCCGTTGTAACCAAGCTGCTGCTGCATAGGCGACTTGCCTGTCACATCACCGCTCGGGGAAACAGTGCGTCCATGAAAGAATCTAGACGATGCTACCCGACCTGATCACACGCTGGCAGGAAAAGGCGAAGATAATCGCCCCCCCGAGGGCGCGGGAAAACTCCCGGCGAGGGGTGGCTTGCCCGGTGCTGTCTTTTTTCCCGAAGGACTTGGACTCCAGACCCCCAGTTCGGAGGCAGATTGGCCATGGACTATGGCAATCGGTCACCGCTTCGGGTGCGAGGCATATTGGAAATCAATCAAAGCCCAGAGGCACGAGGATGACAAAACGACGTGGCGAAATCTGAGGAACCTGTTGAGGGATGCCGACCTGTCAATAGAGTCGTGCTTCATGACGAACTGGTTCATCGTTTTGCTCCCCGGCAACAGGCAGGTCAGGAAATTCCTTCGCGCACCGAGTCCACGCTACGAACGTGAATGCCGGGAATTAATGCGCGAACAGATCGCAGGACTGAATCCGAAGCTGATTCTGTTGCTCGGATTGCCCGTCGTGGCTTGCGCATATGAAATCATGCCAAGCGCTGAGCCCTTGGGCTGGTGCGACGAACTGAAAGACGGTGGACGGCAGCAGCTTGGGGTCGACGGCACGTCGCGTCGAAGTTTCGGGAACAGGTGTTCGGGCGAATATCGTCCCACTGTTGTATCCATTGCTTTTGCCACCGAATCAGCGATTTTGTGCAGGACTTTTTCCGCTGCCTAAGCCCGAGGTCGAGATGGTTCGTCAAGCCGCAGTAAGTGTCAAAAGCACATGCCCCGTGGTATAAGGCTGAATCTGCGGCCAAAGGTCACATAAAAGGGTGACGGCCCGCACTGCCGCGACTTACATTGAACCACAAAATCGTTCTGAGCTGGGCGTCGTAGGCCGTGGTCTGGCCGAACAACTTCCCCGGAGCCTCCGTCCAGCCTTCATTACCATTGGATTCTCGATGCCGTCTGTCCGGGGAGATCGGGTTTATGCCGCTGGTGGGTGATCTATGGACGATACTGAGGAGAGAAACCAAAGAGACGGAGTGTTGACATGAACAATCTGACGGTTGTGATTGTGGTCGGTGTAGCCGTCGTTCTGGCACTGTTCGGGTTCTTCCTAAGACGTGTGAGCAAAGAACAAGGGTCAGTCGAGAATATCTCCCGCGAATTCGACTCCATGGAGCGCGACCAACGCCTTAAGGAAGAGGCAGCGTTGAAGGAACTTAAAAAGAGCAGTGGCCAGTGATTGCGCGGAGCCACCGCGATTATTCTCGGTGCCAACTTCCATAAGCCGTCACTTCCCCATCAACGGCCACTGCCACGAATCGGTTGGTTGCCGAATCCTTGAACTGGACAACTTGATGCCCCTCTCGCGCCAATTGCCCCCCAGCGGCTCGGCTTCTCGGCGTTTTGTTCAATGGCCTGATACTCCCGCCCTTCCATCGTGAATACCAGCGTCCTGAGTCGATGTTTGCTGGGACGGCTCACGGGCACCAACTTTCCGTTCACATCAACGGTGTTGCCGTTCATCATTTGCTGGGCGATGGATGCCAACAGTGCGGTATTGATCACGGCAAAATACCCTTTCGCCTCAGAAATCCGAGAGCGGAGTCGATTGATTTCTCCGAATGCCAGCCGTTTGCTGGACAACCCCCAATATCCAGCCCTCTATTGCCGCCACCGGACGTTCCTGCGGCTGCAGCAGCGGGTTGAGAAATTGCGATAGCGACCTTGTCCGCCCTGTGCATCCACGCCGCCGCAGCATAGGCGGCTTGTCCGTCACTATCCCGTCCGGCGCTGGCGAAACGGCGCATCCACAGCAACGGGTATACCTCTGCCACTACATGTGGCTTGTGGCCTGCCCACGCTCCACCCTGCCATAGCTACTGATGCGAAATTGCGATCCGCAGGACAGATATCCCCAACTTTTGCACTGTGATTTGCGCCGCTATTCAAAAAGTCGGTGATGCTCGTCACTGGCTTCCCACCTTTTGGGTATGGAATTTCAGGAGTGTTAGCAGCTTCGACTTTGCGAGAGCGGGTCGGGGCTCCGACCTGCTGTACGATAATCTCGCATTGATGACCTCAGGCTTCCAGTGTGCCGGCTGCGGCGAGTGGAACGAGACGGTGGTGGATGCTTCCGTGGGAACGCGTCAGAATTACGTGGAAGACTGTCAGGTCTGCTGCAAACCGAATGTGCTCAGAATCGGATGGGACAGGGAGTCAGGGGAGTACTTGATTTTTCGCTGAGTTAGAGTGACCCGCTGCTCGTCGCAGTGCAGAATTGCGGCCTACTGTTTACGCATCCCGCGCCCAGCCCCGTAAAGCTGTTATGTCCGCATCACCAACCGCAGCTTGTATCGCCGCTTCAACAAGACCCAACTCGCGTTCACAAACAGCATCACGTGACTTCAGGAATCAACGCGGCGAGCGTCGTTAGCAATTGCTGGAAACCGTAGCCTTTCGGCACAAAGGCCGTAACCTCCTCCAAGGTGCTTTCCGAGATGTCAGATCGGCCAGAAAACAGAACGATTGGGAGTTGAGGCCACATGGCCTTTAGATATCTTGCTAATTGCAGCCCAGTCATGTCCGCCAGTTCATAATCCAACACAGCCGCATCGAAGGGTTGATTCATGGCGTCGAGTGCTGATTTTCCGCTTCTGGCAGTTACAACTGCGTAACCCTTCCATTCGAGCAGAACTGTTGTTGCAGCAAGTACCATATCGTTGTCATCAACAAACAGAATCCTCGTTCTGCCCATGGCTAATGACCTCTACGACATTTCAGTCTTTGTTGCACTACCTGCTATCTGTTCCGACTCTTTGATGCTTGTTCTGGTGGCTCGCGACTTGTAAGCCCACGAGTGATTGCTACCTCAACCGCACTTGCCGCCGAGGTTACAGGATGAATATGTAAGACGGTTATGTGCCGCTTTGGGTTGGACGGATCGTCAGTTTTGTGTGCCCACGCATAGACAATTGTGGCCTTGGGATGATCGTATAAATCGAAAACCTCGACGATGCCTTCCCAGACCGTTTCTCCGCCAAATGTCTTTGTGACGGGTACGCTCTCGATGTGTCTTGATGCGACACCGTGTTCGATCCAAATCACGTCCTGTAATTCCTTGATGTAGTTCACGACGACGCCTCAACTAATTCAACCACGCCCCCAGAAACCCCGCTCGATTGCTACAGCCACTGCAGGAGTGCCAAGACCTCCTTTTCAACTTCAAGGCTAGCCGCGACTCATCAACTTGCGGCATCAAACTGCTAAACCGAACCCGAGGCTCGTTCCAAAAAGGGACGGCAGACGTTTGGCAGGTCGACACCTTTGCCCCAAGTTTGGCGCACATGACTATCGCACAAGGGGAACAGCAGTTCTGACTGCGGTTCTGCTCAGCACGATTCTGCTGTCTATTGTCGGTTGGGAGATATTCCTGTAGCAGGTGTCGCGTGGTGATGGCAGGACTGCTCGATCAGACCAACGGTAAACTGCCGTCATCTCGACTACTCGCCACACTGCTGTCAATTTGACGGGTGACGACGGCGACAATCGCATAGCTCGCTCTCTATCACTCACCTGGCAAACTGCCCGAGCCTGAGCTTACCCATGATTTCTTCTGACGAGTCTGAAAAAAAGCCAACCCAACAGCCAACCCAACGACAAGAAGGACGCGACTGCGGACGAAAAGAGCAGACAGGCAGTTGTACGTATAGTGCGAGACGGCGCACTTGTGTATTGCTATCTGGCGTGTGGGCATATGCTCACGATGCACAGCAGCGGAGTAGCATCTCCTTCGTCAATGGACTGCTGGGCGTGCGAAGCGGAACGCAACGGGAGGTAGCCAAAGGTCTGCCAATCCGCTTTCAAGTTCGGAGGATGTACCGCTACTCAGTCTTGACACGAACGCCCACAGAGGTCACGTCCACTTTTTCAACGCAAATCCCAGCACAATGAGGAGAACCACAATGGAAACCAAAACCAGCCACACGCCACGACCCTGCTTACCCCAGAGTCGATAAGGCTTCTCGTAGTTTTTCATGAGTCAGCCTCCACGAATCAGTAGAAAGTCACTGTGAGTGTGCGGCAGAGTCCCCAGCAGTAGAATCGGGGAGTCGGGGAATTACCTTTGACCTTTTGACCGAGGGTGGCCGACTGCTGGGGGGCTCTGCACCCATCTATGGCTGGCCGAGACGACACGGCGTCCATAGGCACATGACTGTTCTATATTGCACATTGCTGCTTTTTTAGCCGACAAGGGGCAAGCCGTTAAGAAGCAGAATCATAGATCGCCGCGCTCAATTTTGGGTTGATGCCGCCCATCCATCGTGTGCAACAGTGGTCAGCGACTGGTTGCATTCTTGCTTTCGACCAAAGCTGTATCGCCCCTACAGGGAGCTGCAAGCTATCGCCATACTGTGAATCAACGTCTGACGAGCGCAGTGCGGGAAATCCGCACACTACATTCTGTGGGAGCCGGAGGTGGGCGACCACCTCCGGCCACCCAGTGGGCAACCAGTGATGGTTGTCCCAACCGTGATCAAACGCCAAAGCGGCACCGCAGGCCTTGCCGTAGTTGCGCGTTACTCAGCGATGCTGCAGTCGTTCGAGGAGTGCGCGTGCCGGAGGATAATCAGGGGCGATTCTCAAGGCGAGGCTAAGTTCCGCCGCTGCCTCTTGGTACCGATTCATTTCGGCCAACGCGGCTGCCAGGTTCGTGTGATATTCCGGATCGTCGGGAGTAATAGCAATAGCAGATTCAAATTGCTCGACGGCTAACGGAAACTGCTGGAGATCACCATAGACGCCACCCAAGTTGTTGTGTAGCGAAGCCTGAAAGTTATCCCTCACGGTGTGTATCGCAAGAGCACCAGTGAAGAGTTTGACCGCCTCATTGAGATGCCGCTTGTGTTCCCACTCCAGAAGCCCGAGCGCGTTGAGGACGTTCTCGTCGTGGGGTCGTGCTGCAAATGCCCGAGTCAGTAGTGGCTCCGCTTCTCGCCACTGTCCCGATTTTATGAGAATAAGGCCCTCTTCGGCATCCAGTTGAGGATCGTTGGGAACGACCTCTCGCCACTGGTGCAGTACCTGAAGAGCGTGAGCGTCTTGGCCCTTATCCGCATAAAGAGATGCCAATCCCTGATAGCTCCGGGCCAGATCGAGCAAGTCCGGAGGATTCTCGCTCTGCGCCAAATCAATCGCCCTGAGATAGTGCGATTCGGCCGTTTGCGATGCCGCCGAATCGTCGTTCCCCGTGGCAGCAACCATGAAATGCACAAAAGGTGCGTCAGACGAGTACTCCAAGGTTTTACGGAAGAGTGTAGCGTCATCGTGCCAATCCGGGTTTCGGGCAAACGTCTCCCAGGAAAACCACACCACGACCGCGATGAGAAGCAGCGCGCATAGCGGCCTCTGGATCGTCTTCGGCAAGCGCTGCGTGATTGAAGCCACAATTACTGCCGCCAGGAGACAGAAGCCAACCGATGGAAGGTAGAGATAACGTTCAGCAAAGACGTTTCTGCCGAGAGCATAAATGCTCATAACCGGCAGCAACGTTATGAATACCCACAGCGCTGCAAACGCGGCCAATGAAGTACGACGAAGCCCATACCAGATGGCGAAACAGGCGAGACTCACCAGGAGGATGCTGGACATCGCACGTATATCCAAAATCGAACGCACCGGAGAGAATACATAATAGGCATTCAAATGAATCGGAGCGATTAGCTTCAACCAATACAGTGCCACCAGATGGAAGACGCTTAAGCCAACCTGAACGGGCGTAAGCTCCCAATTTCGCTGGCGCATCGTGAGGAAACCCAGTGTCCGAATACGCAACGCGAGGTAGCCGAACAACACACACCAGTAGGGCAAACTGAGCTTTACAGACAAGCGAAGTCGGCCTCGGATATCGCCCGGTTCAAGGCAGAGTGCATAGGCCGCAACCATGACCGGAAAAACGACGGCTGTTTCCTTCCATAGCAGGGCTACGGCGAACGCCAGCAGCGATAGACTCAATAAGCCCCAACGTCTTAGAGGCGGCCGTAGCGTTGCAGTCAGGTCCGGTCGTTGACTGCGTTGGGAAAGGAACAGGCCAAAGGCGATAAGAAAAAATAGTGCGCAGCCAAGGTCAGGCAGCGCGGAAATCCGATCGACTGCTTCAGAATGAATGGGGTGCACTGCGAACAGTGCGGCTGCGGCGAATGCCATTGCGAGGTGTCCCGTCAATTGCAGATAAACCGCAAAAGCCGCAAGAGTCGCTGCCAGGGCAAATACCACGCTGAGCACGTGAAAATATTGCGGCTGCGGGTCCGAACAGTCCCTTCGTCAGGCGATAGGACGTCATTTGTAGCGGGCGGTAATAATTCGTGTGCGCAGGTTGATCAGGATGCGTGTGGCCCCAAACGTCCGATGAGAACAGAGCAGCCTCCACCGAAGTACCAGCCGCGAGGTAGGGATTCATTACGATCTGGGCGTTATCATCCCAGACGAAACCATTGCTTAAGCTGTTCGCATAGGCAATCAACATCAGCGCGCATAGAACAACACCGGCAATTCCCAAGTGCATCCAGCGATGTGGCTGCCACTTGCGCAATCCTGCGTTCGGTAGGCTGGCGAGCTGCGAACGTCTGCGCCTACCCCGCGCTGTCTCGGCTTTTCGTACTCGAGTGGACCATCGCAACACGCAAATCGACCTCCGCGATCTACGAATATCATAGTTGTTGAAAACAGCCCAACTCGCACCCAATCCTTGCAGGACAGAATTATCAGCGAAACCCACTCATCTCGGTGTCCAGAGCTGGGTTCCGGGAGGTTGGCACGCCAACTCAAGCCCACAGGGTTTTAAGGTAGCGCTTATGAGTGGGAGCGGCCCATGATCCTTTCTTCTACAACGAGGAAGCAGGGGCAAAGGGGCTGCCGCCCCTTTCCCCTGCACCCCCAATCCCCGCCGAACCGCCTCCGCTTCGCTTCGGACAATCTCGCTTGACGATTCCGAACACTTACTCCACAATCACCATGTCAGCGTCGCTTCGCTCCGACTGCTGTTCACCTTCGCTCCGGAACGCCGTTCGGCTTCCCTCCGGAATCGATGTTCACCTTCACCGGAATACCCACGAGAGGTTAAACTCTGCGGGTAGGCAATTCTTCCGCAAAGAGGAAACATTAAACACGCGGAAATAAGAAATGTCCCGACCAAGGACATCAAGATCGAACCCGGCGCCGACGAGCTTGCTCGTTCGGAAAAGATAAAGCCGTATCTGGCGTTGATCAAGGCGAACATGGGGGGGGACAAAGACACCCAATCTTATCTAGCAGCATTGGCCGCACTGCCTCTCGAAGATAGATATGTTTGACGAGTTATCTCCGCTTTGAAATGAGCTTTCTGTGATCTCGACACCCAGAGCGCACGAGCCGACCTCCACACCTTATCAGACAGAGACCTCGAAACCGTTGCTGAACCCCTTGCTGTGAGGGCGATCCAATTCTGCTTATTTGTTCGAGCGTTGATGAGACAGGACGGGATGAACCAAATAATGAAGCAAGCCCTGCGAATTGCAAAGGACTCTGCGCCCGATGAGGGGAAGTAATCTGTCTCACGGTATCCACCTCCCCAGGCTCACGATCCGCCGACTAGAGCCATCATCCAACACCAAGGTGGAATATAAAATGCAATTTCCACTATGGCAGCACTCAGTTTCTTGTCCGGACTACCGTTTCTCCTTGTGGAAATTAGCTACAAGTGGTAATAGTCAGATGCTTTAAAGGTTGAAAAGGAGATTCCTGTCAAAGGTCTCCGTCCACTGTCGCCTTCGGAACGCCGCGACTGGGATCGTTTGCCAATCTCGATCCCATTCTTCATGCGCGGCAGGAAAGCCACTGGCGAAGAGTTTCTGGAATTCACAACGGCGCTGAACGTATCTGCTGGTGGAGTCTTGCTCGCAGCGAAACGGTACTTAGAACCCAACACCCACATCACCCTCGAAGTACCGATTGCGTTGATCAACAAAGCGCAGTTACAGCATTCAGCTTCGGTGCTGAACGCAACGGTTTTACGCTGTACCCCAGAGCGCCACTATTATCTTCTCGGGCTGCAATTCGAGAAGCCGCTGATAGTAGCGTCGTCTGGCTCGGAAAACGCTTCGTCTGCTGCGAATCCATCAGAAGACCCCATCCCTCAGTGAAGTTGGTGCCGTAATAACAGCCATGAGTACAGGCGTTCGCCTGAAGGGGTCAAAAGATCACCGCGAATTCTTAATGTACAAGGCCACGGCTCCGCCTTTGTTTTTACTGCGTCGGAACAGCGACAGCAAATCCAACAGAGGGAGCGGTAGCGATTCGCTTTGAGGAATACGGTGCTAATTCTTATCGCATCACGCCTGAACGTCCGCTACCTCCCGGAGAGTACGCCTTAGCCCTGCGCGGACTTGCTTCCGAACTGTACTGTTTTGGGGTAGACCGCTAAGCCGAGACAAGGAATCCGATTCAACTTTCGATCTAACACGCTCCCTGAAACCCCGCCGTAGTGGACGCAAGGGCTCAGGGAGCTTTGTTGACTGGCACAGCGGCCTTTCGGGGTCGTGCGACAACCAAGGCGAGGTCTGAAGGCAACGTGGGGCGAATTGAGCCAGCGGAGGCATCGCGAATGTCAAGAACTGATAACGATTCAATGATCCTGCTCATCGGCTTGCAGTCGCGGCTGAGCAGGAACAGCGTTAGGCCGCTGAACTGACCGATCTTTCTCTCCTTCGTGCCCGTAACACTGGACTCGTCCCTTCACGTTCTAGGATGTACACGGACGAACAATCTGGGCAGAGCCAGTAGCAGTAGTCAGACAGCTTCTCTCCTCCAAGCATTCCCGTTGGTGGTAATAGGAATAGCCGACCTTTGCTGAGTTCCCTGAACTCCCGATTACAACCGCCAATTGCACACGTCGCTACCATATATCACTCCTTAAAGTTTGGACGGCAACTTGGGCGAATTGTCAGAGGACAATCCGCATAGATGCCGACAAACAGTTCTCGGGACAAATGTGGATGGTCAGTGATGTTCGTTTGAAAGCCAACTATTGAGTCGCACTCGACGTGCCGTTGTAGCCCAGACGAACAAGTCGTTATATTGGCGCAGCTTCGTCCACCAGACGCCACAGATGAAACGGCGAGATCGGTAACGGATTCGCGAACGCGTGTAATTTGTTCTTGAGGAGACACCCGCTTGTGAGCGATTAATAAGTCTCCTCGAACGGGTTGTTTGTTCTTCTCAAGCAAGCCGAACGTGTCGGCTGGCGTTCCACAGCTACCACGCAATGCTCGTGATCCGCAGGTTATATGTCGGTTTCTCGTTCGGTTTAAGCATTGCCGAGATGTTTACCCCATAAGACCGGAGCATGATTCCGATACGCTCGCAGTGATTGAAAACCGTGCGGGAGTCCTTCCTCAGATTCGTCGCTTAAATAATCGATGTGATCCAATACGTCCTGTCGTGTGATGGCCTCGATCTTTTTTGCTTGGCATTGCTGTCCAAACAGTTCATCGGCGCGACGGTAAGCACACCACGTTTTGTGCGCTTCCAGCTTTTTGACGTTCCGGAGGTA
Source organism: uncultured Acidobacteriaceae bacterium (assembly GCA_963722405.1). GTDB lineage: Bacteria > Acidobacteriota > Terriglobia > Terriglobales > Acidobacteriaceae > DASRAA01. Next base: position 139,310 of record CAVRMO010000014.1, on the reverse strand, counting down.
GTTTTCAATGGCTGTCGTCAACGGTGTGCCACTCACTACCGCCGCATTCACTAACTCGGGTTCTCTCGTCTCCACGCCGACATCGTTAGCGCGAAGCGCGGCTGAATATTGCTGCTGTTTCAGACGAGCCATATCGGGATCGGTTCCTGCCCGAACCCACTTTTTGCCCTTACGCGCAGGTGGTACACGCCATCAGGATGCGGCACCAGAATGCTTTGAGTTTGCCGTTAACGCCGTAGACAGGCTCCGCATAACGCCTCTTGTTGTCGTGCCGAATACGCAGCTTTAGGGGCACGGAGTTCTTTTGTTTTGAAAAGTTTTTGAGGATTTCACGGTTATCGCAATGTGGGTTAATACTCACGTGCGAGCGAAACCCGAAATTTCTCGCGAGGAAAAAAATGCGAGAGTGTATCCCGAGGGGTATCCGGGCTCTTAAGCCATTGATTCTACACAAGTCTGGCGGAGAGGGAGGGATTCGAACCCCCGGTACCCTTTCGGGTACGCCGGTTTTCAAGACCGGAGCCATCAACCACTCGGCCACCTCTCCGCATCGGCCGGCCCTCTTGATTTTACTATGGCGCCTCGCAGAATCGTTGACCGCAACAGATCAACACGGGGAATCGCTATACCCTCGCTGGCGTCTCCGGGAGCACAAAAAAAGGCCGGGAGCATTGCTCCCGGCCGAGTAACTTCGAGTTGGTTAGAAGTTGAGGCGGAGCTCCAAACTGAATTTGCCGAGGGCTGGTATTGGTTACCTGCCCAGGGAGCGTTCCGAAACCAGCAGGCATTGCTGGTGTCGAGGTAATCGCCACTAGGATCGCCGAACTGGTCGTGGTTGAAGAAGTTGGTGAAGACCACCTGGAACTCGGCAGCAAAGCGTTCCGTGATCTTGAAGTTCTTCTTGAGACTCATGATCCACGTTCCAGTACGGCATGCCGCGGTAAACACCGAAGCCGCCGTCACGGGTGTCGTAGCCCAGGATGGGCTGGCGGATGTTATTGAACGCTGCCGTCGGATTTGCGAACATGTTCGCTCCTCCCAAGCCGCTGGTGCCGATCCCATTCGCCGCTAGACGAAGTAACGCGAACCCTGCCCGCTGTTGAGCGGCGAGAGCGGAATCGCGTTTTCGGATACGCCGTAACCAAAGAAGTTCGACAGAGTCGCCTTCGCCAAAGGCCTGGCCGCCACCATTGATGGTGCCCAGGGTGATCGGCAAGCCGGTGCCGGTAGTGAAGACGGGAGCAATCGTCCAGCCGCCCAGCAGGTGGCCCAGGAAGCCGTTCTGCCCCTTGTAGAAGTGAGGCTGATAAACCGCGAAGAAGTTATAGATGAACCTGCGGTCGAACGCCTGGTAACCGTACCCCGTCCTGAGGTTGAAAGGATCCGGTCGCGGTGGCCTCGCTGGTCGCCTGGACTTCGGCTCCGGTGCCCAGCGCCTTGGACCAGGTGAAGTTCGACTGCAGGGTCACGTCGTGCCAGGCCTGCGACTTCACGGTGATGAACATCGCGTTGTAGTTGCCGTAGCCGACGCTGGCGTTCATGCCCACGCCGCTGGTGAGCTGGCCGTTGCCGCCGATTTACACCGGCGCAGCGGAGTGTTCATCATGCTGCGCGGGAAGTTGAAACCGCCGTTGTCCAGATCGCTGTACAGGCTCCAGACGTTGGCAAACGTGAGGTTGCCAGTGCCATTGGCACCCTCATTCGCTATCACGGCTTGGGTGCAGTTGGCAAAGCCGTTGCAATAACCCGTACCCGACAGCGCCGCCTCGAAGAACGGTTGCGGAGCCACTGCGGCCGCGTTGCCGATGCAGTTTCCACCACCCATATTATTGACGTTTCCGTTACCGCAGTATCCGATCACGGTATTGGCATAAGCGCTTGGCGAACGTCTGGCCGCCCTTGGTCATCATGTAGGGAACGGCGTTGAGGTTGATGGGAAGATACTCATTGTGGATGAGACGGCCGATGTAACCAATCTCCAGGCTCATCTTGTTGTTGAGTTGGCGGGCGAACGTGAAGGTGAACGTATCCACGTTGTTGGGCTTGAAATTCGGATCGAGTGCCTCGCCCGCTCCAGCAGCGACTCCGTTCACGCCGGGATAGAACGGTTGGGGCAAGCGTCGCGGACGCGGCTGGCAGTGGAGCATTCATGCCGTCGACGCCAACGCGGAAGGCAGTTGCTGGATTGGCGCCGCCGTTGCCGGCACAGGTACCGTTAGTCAGCGCACCGATACATTGCACCGGCTGGATCAGGCCGGTTCCCAGCAGCGGAACCAGCACCAGATCGACGCCGTTCAGACGTCCGTAGGTGCGGCCATATCCACCACGAATTACCGTCCGTCCGTCGCCGAAGATGTCCCATGCTCGCAGCAATACGCGGGCTCCACTCGCCGTAGAACGGATTGTAGGGGTACTTGGAGGGATGGGCGGTATTGCCCACGAGCGTGAAGCCGACCTGTGGGTTGTACACGTTGCCCTGCAAGGCAGCCGACTCGCGAGCATTCAAGTACTGGTTGGTGCTGATGGGGTTGTTGTCGGGGCCTACGAAGATGACCTGTTTGCCGGTCGCTTCCGTAGGAGGCATTTCCAGCGTCCAGCCCAAGCCGAAGGTCAGGGTGAACTTCGGCGTCATGCGCCAGGTGTCGCTGCCGTAGAAGTTGTAGTAAGGAATGGTGACCTTGTCGAAGGCAGGAGTAAGGGGCGGGTTCAGCGTCAGGTTGCTGCCACTGCGGGTGTAGGCAATTTGCGAAATCGAGTCGATGCCCAGCAGTGCGGCGTAGTCGCGACCCCAAGTCGAGGACGAGGTACCGCCTGCGGTCACGGCCGCGGGGATGTATCCGGTCATGTTAACGCCCGATCCGGCGCCGCTCGTCGTTCCCAACTGGTACGTGGGGTAGTAGTTGATGCCGCCGCCGTTGTCAGTACGCTGGTGCCAGTTAAAGTTGTGCTGGTACATGCCGCCGAACTGGATCATGTGCTTGCCATGCAGCCAGGTTACGTCGTCGCGAATCATGTTGTCCTGGCCATCCCAGAAACGGGTACGGGCCTGCTGCGTGTTCACGTTATAGGGAATGAGCGCTTGGGTGGCGGTTTCGCCGAAGGGCTCCAATGCCCCGCCCAGACCTGAAATTTGTGTCGGGCCGCCTGCTCTACCCCACTGCCACCAGTTGCGCAGGAAGCTGTAGCGAAGATCGTTGGTGATGTTGCTGGTCAAGTTGGCGGTGGCGCCGACGACCAGGAACCAAGGCTGCTGCGGGTCGTTGGACAGAGACTTCGGGGTACCGAGTGTGTCACCTGGGAAAAACCCGCCGATGTCCACCTGGTCAGTGGTTGCCTTCTGGAGGTTGTAATAGCGATAGCTGCTCATGAAGTGCCACTTGTCGCCAAAGTCGTGGTCGAGGCGAGCAACAGCGAAGTTAGACGTCTGCGGGGTGGACATGTTGGCCGTGAATCCCAGCACGTTCAATCCGTCGCATCGCGCCAGGCCGCAGCCTGCTCTCATTGGATGCCGGCATGTACTTGTTCCAGAGCCCCTGGACGAGCGGGTTGATGCCGATAGCTCGTGGGTCGCAGGGACCGGACGGACACTGCGCCGGCATATAGGTCACGCCGTTGTAGGTCACCGGTGTGGGATTGAGGTTGTACACCTGCACCGCGCCGCTTGCATCCGGGAACTGCAACAACCCTAGCCGCATCGCCGCCGAGGGCACTGCACGTTCAATGGTCTGAGCTTCCGGAAAGCGGAATCCTTCGTAGTTGGCAAAGAAGTACGTCTTGCCGCCCAATACTTTCTTGGAAATGATCGGGCCGCCGATCGCGCCGCCGAAGCGGTTGTAGTGGTAACTCGAATTCGGGAGGCCGTTGAAGTTGTTGTTCCAAGTGTTGGCGTTCAGGTTGTTGTCGAGGTAATACTCGTACGCAGTGCCGTGCCACTGGTTGCCGCCGCGCTTGGTGACGATCTGCACCTGCGCGCCCGCGGAACTGTTGAAGTCGGCACCCATGCCGGCGACGTTTACCTTGAACTCTTCCACGCTATCGGCGGGTGTCGGCATCACGCCGGTAGCGCCAGCGGCCACGCCGTTGCTCTGGTTGGCTACGCCTCCCGTGGGATCGCCGGCAAAGCTCGTGGTATAGACGCTCATGCTGCCGTCCATGTCGTTCGTGTTTTCGCCGCCGTCCAAGCTGGAACGAACTCTGGTCCACCACTGCGCCGGCCACGCTGCCATCGGGACTGATGCCCGACTGCAGCGTTAGGAACGTGCTGGTGTCGCGGGCGATTGTGGGGAGCGATTCGAGCGCAAGGCCGTTGACGGTATTACCGACGGTCGCGTTCAGGGTCTGCAACTCGACGCCCGATGCCTGCACTTCCACGGTCTGCGACTCGCTGCCAACCTTCATGGTCACGTTGTTCGTGGACACCATGCCGACCTCGATCACGTCGCTCGGAATCGTGACCTTGGAAAATCCTGCCTTGGTGACAGTGATGTCGTAGGTACCCGGGCGAAGGTTGACGAAGACGTATCGTCCCGCACTATTGGTGGTGACGTTTTGCGAAGTGCCGGTGGACTTGTCCGTGATGGTGACGGTTGCACCAGGTAGACACTGCATTGCTCTGATCCGTCACCACGCCTGTCAACGTACCCATGGAAGTAGTCTGTGCCCACACTGGAAGTGCGGCGCAACAGAGCAGTACAGCAGTGATTACAGCTAGTGAGACATGGAACCACGAGCGTCGAATGTGAGTCATCATCTACCCCCTCGAAAGGTTGCAAGCTTGAAAGCTAAAAGGCCGGTATGACGGAATCGTCCTACTTCCCAACAGCCAAGCAAACGTTATGTTTTTGCAAGCAACTCTTATTGGACGTTTGGTGTTTGTCGCTGCCCGCCCCCTAAACCCGACAACTTATCCCGCGGAGCAGCACCCCGTCCCAATGCTATTTGTCAAAGGACACTAAACCTCGAAACTCGGCAATGCAATAGCACTAACGTGCCTATAAAAATTAATTATCCCTGGGCCGATCGACGTGCGGCACCTCGCCGAGGACTTATGCTTTTTCGCCCAGGCCTCTAGGCAAGTTAAGGACTCCGTTCGTGTTGTGACTCGGACGCCTTTGTCTCGCGCGAACCGCACACCTAGCGCTCTTCCGATGCAACTGCATCGACCCCTCCCCGGACGCCACTCCCCGCTCTTCTTGCACCTTCCCGCAGTCTCCATTACGATTACGCGACTCCTAGTAGACGAGGCCCACCTTAAATGCGACGTTGGATTGCAGTTGCTGCGCTGATGTGTTCGAGTTTTGCCGGAAATGGACTGTCGCAAGTCAGTCCCACCCTCGTTGGCGGCATGAAGTGGAGGCAGATTGGACCGTTCCGCGGTGGCCGCGTGCTCGCGGTCGCTGGCGTCCCTGGCGATCCCAACACCTACTATTTCGGCGCGGTTGCCGGAGGCATCTTCAAAAGCACCAACGGCGGCATGACGTGGACGCCGATTTTCGATCATCAGAGCATTTCATCCATCGGAGCCATTGCTGTCGCCGATTCCGATCCCAACGTTCTGTATGCCGGCAGCGGAGAAGCCTGTCTCCGTGGCAATATTTCTTACGGTGACGGTGTTTACAAGTCCACCGACGCAGGGCGCACATGGACCAACGTCGGTCTGAAAGAGTCGCGTCACATCGGCGCAGTCATCATCGATCCGCGCAATCCCGACATCGTCTTGATTGCGGCCCTTGGACACGCGTGGGGCCCGAACACGGAGCGCGGCGTCTTCCGTACTGCCGATGGCGGCAAGACCTGGCAGAAGGTCTTATATAAGGACGACAACACGGGCGCGATTGATGTCGTATTTGATCCCAGGAACTCCAGTATCGTTTACGCATCGTTGTGGCAGGTGCGACGCCAGCCCTGGACCTTCAACAGCGGCGGACCGGGCAGCGGCCTCTATAAATCGGTCGACGGCGGACTGACATGGAAGCAATTGCAGGGCAACGGGCTGCCGGATGGCATCCTGGGGCGCATTGGAATTGCGGTTTCAGGTGCCGACTCCAATCGCGTTTATGCGCTGATCGAAGCCAAGGAAGGCGGCCTGTATCGCTCCAACGATGCGGGCAACACCTGGTCTCGTGTCAACGATGACGAACGCTATCGCCAGCGCGCTTGGTATTTCAGCCACGTGTTCGCCGATCCCAAGAGCGTAGATACTGTGTACGTTCTCAATACTGGTGCCTTCCGTTCCAACGACGGCGGCAAGACCTTTGACCTGCTGCCGGCGCCTCATGGCGACCATCACGGGCTTTGGATCGACCCCACCAATCCGCAGCGCATCATGAACAGCAACGATGGAGGCGTCACCATTTCCATCGACGGAGGTAAGACCTGGACCGAGCAGAATAACCAGCCGACGGCGCAGTTTTACCATGTCGCAGTGGACAACCACTGGCCGTACCGGGTCTATGGCGCGCAGCAAGACAACTCAACCGTAGCCATTGCCAGCCAAAGCGACGATGGCGTCATCGCCCGCCAGGATTGGTACGAAGTCGGCGGCGGCGAGAGCGGCTACATCTCCCCCGATCCACGCGATCCGGAAATTGTGTATGCCGGCTCGGATGCCGCAATCATTACGCGCTACGATCACCGCACCAATCAGCTTACGGATGCGTCTCCTTATCCACTCGACACTTCGGGCAACGGCGCGAATGCACTCAAGTATCGTTTTCAATGGACCGAGCCGGTATTCGTGTCGGCCTTCGATTCCAACGTGATTTACAGCGCCGCGCAGAATGTGCTCAAGAGCACCGATCAGGGACACAGTTGGGCACCCATCAGTCCTGATCTCACGCGCAACGATAAAGAAAAACAGAAGCCCTCGGGCGGCGACATCACCCTCGACATAACTAGCGTCGAATATTACGACACGGTCTTTGCGCTTTCGGAATCCCCGCTGCAGAAGGGACAACTTTGGGCGGGTACTGATGACGGACTCATCCATCTCACCCGCGATGACGGCAAAACATGGGAGAACGTCACTCCCAAAGCCCTGCCGGAATGGAGCATGGTCAGCATCATCGAAGCGTCGCCCCACGATGCGGGTACCGCTTATGCCGCGATCGACCGGCACAAGCTCGACGACTTTAATCCCTTCATCTACAAGACCCACGATTACGGAAAGACGTGGACTCTCATTAATAGCGGCCTTCCCGCGGGCGCCTATGTGCGATCGGTGCGCGAAGATCCCAAGGTCAAAGGCCTGCTCTATGCCGGCACGGAAACCGGAGTCTATTTCTCTCTCGACGACGGAGCGCATTGGCAGTCGATGCAACTTAACCTGCCGACCACACCGATCCACGACCTTGCTGTGAAGGACAACGACCTCGTCGCAGCAACGCATGGCCGCGCCTTCTGGATTCTCGACGACGTTAGTCCCCTGCGACAGGCCAGTTCCGCCATCGCTAATGATGACTTTCACCTCTATGAGCCCGCCACCGCCACCCGGCTTCATTTCCCTGATGCGGTTGAGCGCAAGCGCCCTGTGGGCGACAATCCGCCGAAAGGCGCGATCCTCTACTACTACTTGAAAGCGAAGCCGGCAGACAAAGAAGAAATCACGATCGAAATATCTGACGCACAAGGCAAAGTGGTTCGCCATTTGTCCAACCTGCAGGACAACAAGCACGAGCAACCGCCCGAGTGGCCGGATCTGGAGATCGCGTCCAACCTCATACCAGCCCAAGCAGGGATGAATCGCTTCCCATGGGACTTCCGTTCCGATCCCCCGGTACAGATTCCCGGCGCGTTTTACCAGGGCGATGCGCCGAGGGGGCCGCTCGTGCTCCCTGGTACTTACCAGGTCAAGCTAACTGTCAAGGGCAGGTCGCAGAGTGCTCCGTTGAACATCACCCTCGATCCTCGCATTCAGAACCAGGTGACCAATGACGGATTGCAGAAGCAACTTGAACTCGCCCGAAAGGTGCAAGCGGACATTGACGCGCTGCATCGCGCGGTTAACCAGATTCGCGGCCTGCGCGACAACCTGGAGACGTTGGAGAAGTGGACCGCATCCGGATCTCCCAACAGCGATGTGATTGCCGCGGCAAAGGCCCTCGATCAGAAGATGTCGCCCGTTGAAGCCAACCTGATCCAGGTGAAGATGAAGAGCTCGGAAGGCAACCTGCGCTATCCCAACATGCTCAACGAGCAGTACGCCAGCTTCAACGACCTGATTCAGTCTGTCGATCAAACGCCGACCGCGCAGCAATTACTGGTGTTCGACGAACTGCATACCCGCCTGACCGCACAACTGGCGCAGTGGCAGCAAATTCAAACTGCCGATGTTCCGGCGCTGAACGACCTGATGCGCAAGAACGGAGTGCCGAGCTTGTCGGTGGGGAATGGCCAGGGCGAATAGCGGTGTCGCTCCTAGGATGTGGAACCCATCCTTTCTCATCCTTCCGGAAAGGGTGGGCTCCCGCCACCGCTACACGCATCACATCTCGCTGGCTGCGTATCTCCAGCCCCTCCCGCCGCGGTGGCTCATTTTGCCACAGGGTCAACGCATTCGTGGTCTCAAGGTCGTGCCACAAACCGTCGCCACTTGGTGGCGCCGCCCGCAAAACGCGTGTTGCTCGGTTACTTAGAATCAGTGGGTTAGGAAGAAATCGTTTCTACGTCATTGATTCTTAAGCTAGTTATAGCTATCCATGTCTTATCCTTCGAGTTAGCAGTGGTTTAAACGATCGTTTCGACGGCCTTCTCGCACCCTAAGGCTAGAACAACAACAAGACAGTGCCTAGCTCAGACAACCGATATTGCTCAGACAACCGATGTCTGCCAGGGAAGTGCGAGTTTTCAAAGAGCCGCGATGGTCCGCGCCGTGGCTCGAAGGGGCAAGAGACACCAATCCCTTCCCTCACGATTCCTTCATTACGCGTGGGCGGGTTGGGGCGAAAGGACGTACGACACGTCGCTGCATGATAAGGTCTCACGCCAACTTGCGACCGAGTGTGACCAGACGGGCGCGCGGTCGCCTACTCGGAGCGCAGCGCCTGCATGGGATCGAGGGAGGCCGCGCGCCGCGCAGGAATGTAGCAAGCCAGCAATGCTATGGCGCAGAGCAATAAAGCCACGCCGCCGAAGGTGAGCGGATCGGTGGGTTTCACATCGAACAGGATGCTCGACATCAGGCGCGTGAGCACGAGGGCGGCGGCTCCTCCGGCTGCGATGCCGATCAGCGTCAGGCGCGCGCCGTCGCCGAGGAAAGCACGCAATACGTCGCCACGTTGCGCGCCCAGCGCCATGCGGATGCCGATCTCCTGGGTGCGCTGTCCCACAACGTAGGACAACACGCCATAGATGCCGATGCTGGCCAGCAGAAGGGCGACAATAGCAAAGCCTAAAAACAAAATCATGGTGAAACGCTGACGCGCGATCGAATCGGCCACGATGGTTTCCATCGGCTCCGGCTCGAAGGCCACCATCTCGTTATTGAACTGGGAAAGCTTGTTGCGGATTGCCGGCAAGACGGAAGCCGGCGCCACTCCCTCCTTAGTACGCAGATAGACGTGGCTGCCCTCGGCCATAAGGCCCATCAAGCGGTCGGGCCGCTGCATGAACGATTCATAAACCTGCGCGTGCATGGGCTCGATGGCATCGTCGGCCAATCCCCACTGCCGCACGTGCCCCACGACGCCGACAATCTCTTCGGCGCGGTCCTGTCCAGTGACCGGATCCACAGAGTAGATATGTTTGCCGATCGGGGCCGTGCCGGGGAAGTAGCGCGTGGCAAAATCCTGATCAATGACCACGACAGGCGAGGCGTGTTCGTGGTCGGCGTCAGTCAAGAAGCGACCGCGCAACAGCGGCAGCTGCATCACCTGCAAATATTGAGGCTGGGCCACGTATTGCAGCGTGTAGGACATTTCCGCCAGATGGGGAGGCCGAGACTGACCTTCCACATAGAAGTTCTCTTCGGTGTCGCCCTTCATGGGACGGGATCCCCACTCGAACGACAGGCTGTCGACCCCGGGGACGGAGCTTAGCGACTGGGTGAGTTCGCGGTACGTTGCGCGAATGGTGTCTGGACTACTCTTTGCCAGCGACGGAGGCATCGAGACGACGAAGGAAAGCACGTTGTGAGCATTAAATCCGGGATCGAGGCTCCACAGACGCATCAGCGTCCGTACCATCAGTCCGGCGCCCACCAGCAACACCAGTGCGAGCGCCATCTCTACCACAACGAACGCAGACTGCGCGCGGCTCCTGGTTCCGGCGACCGAACGCCCGAATTCGCTGAGCGTGGTGCTGACATGGGTGCGCGAGGTCTTCAGCGCCGGCGCCAGGCCGAACACGATACCGGCGAGAGCCGACGCAGTCAGAGTAAACAGCAGCACGCGGCCGTCGAGCCCGATGTTCTCGGCTCTGGGCAGCGCTTGCGGCAAAAGAGCAAGCGCGGCTTGTGTGCCCCAATCGGCCAACAGGAGTCCCAATCCGCCGCCGAGCATCGCCAGCACTAGGCTTTCGGTGAGCAACTGCCGGATCAGGCGTGCTTGTCCAGCGCCGATCGCGATGCGCACCGCGAACTCGCGGCTGCGCGCGGTCGACCGGGCGAGCATGAGGTTGGCTACGTTCACGCATGCGATCAGCAGCACAAATACCACGGCTCCCAGCAGCACCAGTAATGCCGGTCGTACCTCGCCCACGATCACTTCTTTCAACGGGACGATCCGGGTCTTGATGTTGGTGTCCACATCGGGATAGCTAGCGGCGAGGCCGCTGTTCACGCGGGCCATGTCCTCGGCGGCAGCGCTCAGGCTGACGCCGGGCTTCAGTCGCGCCACTGCATCCGTTCCCCAGGCCGCGCTGCGGTTGCGAAACTGAGGCTGGGCGAATTCCCCGATCGGCACGAATACGTCGGACCTTGCAAAGTTCCACATCTTCATCCGGAAGCTGGCGGGAACAATCCCGATGACCGTACGTCCCTGGCCGTCGAGAATGATGGTCTTGCCCATGACGCGCGGATCGGAGGCGAACTTCCGTTTCCACAATCCTTCTCCGATCATGACTGTCGGATTAGCGCCAAGGCGGTCCTCGTCCGACGTAAACGTCCGACCCAGCACGGGCTTCACCCCGAGAATTTCGAAGAAGCCGGCAGAGACCATCTCGCCGATCACGACCTCAGGATCGCCGTAGCCGCTTAGGGTGACGCCGCCCATCTCGCGATAGGCCGCCATGCTGGAGAAGCTCTGATTTTCGCGCCGCCAGTCGTCGAAGTTCAGATACGAAATGGAGCCGGTGCGGAAATTTTGCTTGTCGTGGAAGAGCACCATGACGCGATCGGGTTGGGGATAAGGCAGAGGATTCAGCAATACCGCGTTCACAACGGAGAAGATCGCGGTGTTCGCTCCGATACCGAGGGCCAGCGTAAAAATCGCAATCGCGGCAAAGCCGGGCGATTTGGCGAGCTGACGAACTGCATAGCGAAGATCGTTTACAAGCGTGCTCATTCTCTACCTCAGACGCAGGATCCAGGGGGTTGGTTGCAATTAACGCTCCGCGGCCACGAGCGGGGAAAGGTTTGTTTTACAGCAACTTGCAGGGTCGACGGGGCGTTGGTCGAGGCCGGGTGTGTCCGGTGCTGGACGTTCCCGTGCGCCAGCGAACAAGCTGTTCGGGAGGCGTGGGAAGTTCTACTACGATGGGAAGTCCTTAGTCAGTTCACTGATCGAATTTACTGCTTCGCCTGCGAAGCTAAAGGTTCCGGATTCGCGCATCTCGCGTGCGGCGCGAAGAAATCCGCCGAGTGCAGCACGGGAGAGCCCACTACCGACGCTCACGCGCTTGACGCCGAGGGCCGACAGTTCGGCCAGACTCAGGTTGACGCCGGGCAAACCCATCAGCACATTGATGGGCCGATCTACCGAGCTTACGACCGCAGCAATGTCGTCCTTCGTGGTCAGGCCGGGCGCGTATAGCACATCAGCGCCTGCCTCCTGGTAGGCCTGCAGGCGCTTGATGGTGTCATCGATCTCAGACCGGCCATGGAGGTAGTTTTCGGCGCGTGCGGTCAGGGTGAAGGGAAACGGCAGCGATCGCGCTGCTGCGACTGCCGCTCGCACACGTTCGCCCGCAAGTTCGAGTTCGTAAATCGGAGAATCGCTGCGCCCGGTGAAATCTTCGATCGAGCCGCCGACAACTCCAGCAGCGGCGGCGAGTCGGATAGTTTCCGCGGCAACTTCGGGTGCGTCGCCGAATCCATTCTCGAGATCGGCACTCACGGGCAAGTTGGTGGCAGCGGCGATCGAGGAAGCGCCTGCCAGCACCTGCTCGCGGGTCAGCCCGCCATCACGCTTTCCGAGGGTGAATGCATATCCAGCGCTGGTGGTGGCGAGCGCCTCAAATCCCAGGTGCGAGAGCAAGAGCGCCGTCCCCACATCGTAGGGATTAGGAATGATGAATGCGCCCTCGCGCTCATGCAGTGCGCGAAAGCGATGTCCTTTTTCAGCTTGGGTGATGATTTCGGAGCTGGTCGTCATCGGTGGCCTCAGTTCGCTAGCTTAGCGCCGAGCTCGAGGCCAAGGAAAGTCTGACGACGGATCAAACACGGGATGTTGTTCGACGTCTTGCAAAAGTAAGCCCCAGCGCCTGACTAACGCTGGGGCCTCAATCACCACACTACGTTGCTAGGCTACTGGCTGTGCCTGGTCCTGCTTAGTAATCAGACGCTTCAGCGCCTCGCGGTCGGGGGTCAGCAACTCCGCGATGCGAGAGTGGTTGACGGTGGCCACGATAATGAGTTGACCCTCGGTGTCGACCTTGCTGAAGATGCCCAATCGCTTCATCTTCTGCGCCTGGTGCTGGTTGTCTTCGGTTGGACTCAGGTAGTGCACCAGTGCTGCCTTGTAACGATGCAGCAGGAAGAGGTGCGCCAAGGTCATCAACCGCTTTTTCTGCAGCGACGGATCGTAAGTGTTCATGTCGCGAATCGACAGCAGCTTTTGGCCGTGCCGGTCCTGTACGTCCGCAAAGATAAGGTTGGCCGCCTTGTCTTTTCCGTCGTTCAAGATGCTCAATTCAAGAAAGTCCGACCCCGCTGCAAGCGGACGTAACTGCGGGCGGAACGTTGGCGGAAGGTGATTGTGCTGCGCCCAGATCTGCAGCCACTCTTCCAGCACCTTGGGCGGAAATTCCGTCTGCACCAGGTGCTGGTGCTGCGTCGATCCCTTGCCCATGGCCTTGGTAGTGGCCGTGCGTCCGGAAGCCGCCATAAGCGCCGCATCCAAACGCGGACCGCCGACCAGCGTCTGCGGCGTGCGGTACGGCGACTCGATCAGGCGCAACTTGCGCTGCAGCCGTGCCAGCGACAGCATGCCATCTTGCCGGAGCGCCGTGGCGAAGTCCTCGGCGGCGAGGCCATCGATCTGATGGCCGCCATAGGTAATGAAGTTGAAAACGAAGCCCAGCTTACCCAGCTCTTCGGGGAATCGTTTCATCTCATCGTCGGTCATGCCTGTGGTGTCCCAGTTGAACGATGGCGACAAGTTGTACGCCAGCATCTTGTCGGGGAACTCCGCATGGATGGCTTCGGCAAATTCCTTGGCCTCGTGCAGATCGGCGGTGGCCGTTTCCATCCAGAGAATGTCAGCGAAGGGAGCGGCGGCCAGGGACTTGGCGATCGCGTACTCGAGGCCGCCTTGCACCTGGAAGTAGCCCTCGGGCGTCTTGGCCAGATCGCTGCTCCATGGCACTTCGATCCCCATGGCTCGGGCCTTCTCGCGTGCGGCATACCATGATGCTCGCTTGGAGTAGTCCAGCCACTGCTCGGCACTCAGCTCGAACGACTCGCCCTGACTGATGCGGAACACAATTTCCTCCGCCACCGCCATGCGATAGGTCTTCAGGTCCGCTGCTTCCTGCCAGGCATCGAGACAGCGCCCGACGACTTTATCGAGCGCGGCCTCTGCGAATCCGTCGGCGCTCTTCCTAAATGTATCGGCGGCGTTGCGAATGACGGGCGACAACCCGGCCTGGTCGAGCCACACGTTGGCCGCGGCATACTCCGCGTCCGACATGTTGAACATCAAGTGGCCACGCACTTCCTCGACGCCAGCGTCATGGAACTTGCGCTGTATCGCCAGGAACACGGCCTTGTAGCTGGGCACATCGAGGTTGGTGACACCCAGGATAAACGGCTGATCGCGCTCGTCGGCACAGCCATCGAGCAGGCTGGCGGCCTCGGCGTCGGTGCGCGCCACGATAATGCCCGGCACACGCATGACATCGAGCTGAAAGCGGGCTGCGTTGAGGCGCAGGATCTGTTCGTTCTCTGAGACCAGCACCTTGCCGCCCTGGTGTCCGCACTTCTTCACGCCCGGCTTCTGGTCTTCGATGTGGTAGCCCGGCACGCCGGCTTCGACGAAGCGACGGATCAAGTTGCGGACGTGCGCGTCGCCACCGTGTCCGGTGTCGGCGTCGGCGATGATGAATGGGCGGAAGTCGTGTTCGGGAGCAGCGGCGCGCTGTTCCGGCGTCATGCGCGAGCGCGCGAAATGCTGGTTGCGGTCAGCAGTCAGCAGCGCGCGCACGATCGAGGCAGCTTCGTCAGGAACCTGGCTCAACGGATAGCTGGCGAGGTCTGCGCCCGGATCTTCGGTGATACTGCCCTTGGCGGATGTCGCCCAGCCTCCGAGATAGATGCCCTCGATGCCGAGCCTCTTGATGGTCACGGCCTGCCCGGGCGAATAGGGACCGAAGGTCGTGATCGACTTGCCAACTTTGAACAACTCCCGAAGGCGGGCGTAGAAGCCTTCAGCGGCCTGGCGAGCGATGGGATAATCGGTCGTGATGGTGCCGCGTTGCTCGACCACTTGTCGGGGCGAATAAAGGCGAATAATTCCCTTAAAGCGCGGGCCGGCGAAGTACTCGCTGACGTCCCGCATCGTTTCTTCTTGCTCGCTGATCACGGTCAAAGTACTCATAAGTATCTCCTGGCCCAAGGGCGTAGACATTCGGTGCGGGGCGATGCGGCCGTCCCGCGGTCTCCGGGAGGATTCGTTAGCTTGAGGATGAAGGTAGCGAACACCGCGGAGCGGACGTCAATTTGAATGCTACTCCTCTGTGACCCTATGGAAACGCAAACCGTCCGCTCGCGCAATGAGCCGGGTCACGCGACGATGTGACTTGATTTCGGGTCCAGGTTTCGGCGGTATGGTTCGCATGAGGACTTTCAGACGTCTGATTCCCTGCGTTTTGTCCCGAATTCTCTACAGGACAGCCCGCCGCGACGGTTTTGCGGAACATGCCCCCGCGAACCTGCGTCTATCAGTTCAATGGGATAAGCCGGTTCGCAGGCCGGCCGGGAGGTTGTATGGGGCGCTTGAACTGGTTTGCACAGGATGTTCGGTATGCGCTGCGCGGCTTCCGCCGCGACCGTGGTTTCGCGCTGCTGGCGGTCGTCGCCCTAGCTCTGGGCATCGGCGCCACCACGGTGATTTTCAGCGTCATCGAGAATGTGCTGATCGAGCCATTTCCCTACCGCGCCCCCGACCGGCTGGCGTTGGTGTACGTGCACGACACCACGCGGCCCGCAGACTTCAGGAACCCGAGCTACAAGCTGGCGGAGTTCCTCGACATTCAGGAGCAGAACCATGTATTCGAAGACATGATGGGCAACTCCGGCCTGGACATTCTTTACACCGACCGCGAAGGCACGTTGCAGTTCGACGGGCAATGGGTGACGCCCAACACCTTCGAGTTTCTGGGCATGCAGCCGACGTTGGGCCGCATGATCACCCGGGCGGACGGAGCCAACGGCGCGGCGCCGGTGTTTGCCATGAGTCATCGCCTATGGAAGAAGCAGTTCAACAGCGACCCCAGTGTCGTGGGGAAGACCTTTGTGTTGAACGGCGAGTCGCGCACCCTGGTTTCGGTGATGCCGCCCCGATTCCTGCTGGGCAATGCTGACATCTGGGTACCCAACAACATGAACCGCAGCGACCCTGAGTCGCAAAAGTTGGAATTCTGGCTGCTGGCGCGCCTTAAGCCCGGGATCACCTTGAAAGAGACGGCCTCCGACTTCGAGGTAATTGCCCGGAGACTGGCGAAGACCTATCCCAACGATTTCCCCAAGCAGTTCACGGTCTCGTCGAATACGCTTACCGACGACGTGGTCGGGCAGTTCAAGGGAACGCTATTCACGCTGCTGGCGGCCGTAGGGATGCTGCTGCTGATTGCGTGCAGCAACGTTGCTAACCTGCTGCTGGCGAGGGCGACGGCGCGCGAACGCGAGATCGCTATCCGGGCGTCGATGGGCGCTAGCCGCGGCCGCATCGTGCGGCAATTGCTGGTGGAGAGCCTGATGCTCGCTCTCGGCGGCTGCCTGCTCGGCTGTCTGTTCGCATATCTCGGCCTCAAAGGCGTCACGGCGGCGATGCCCGACCAGACCATTCCCGCGGAAGCAGTATTGCAGTTGAATTGGCGCGCGCTGCTATTTGCCATGGGCGTTACCGGCCTTACTACCTTGTTGTGCGGGCTCGCGCCCGCGCTGCACGCCGTTCGCGGCGAACTGCAAAATCGGCTGAAGGATACCGGCAAGGGTGTGATCGCCGACTCGCGGCACAGCAAGTTTCGCGCCGGCCTGGTGATCTGGGAAGTCATGCTGTCGATCATCTTGCTGGTTGGAGCGGGGCTGATGATGCGCAGCCTGTTTGCGTTGCAACACGTGGAGCTGGGCTTGAACCCGGTCAACATATTAGTGGCGCGAACGCCGCTTCCCATGGGACAGTACGAGACTGCAGAGCAAAAGAGGATTTTCTTTCGCCAAGTGCTGCAGCGCGTGACAGCACTGCCAGGCGTGATTGCTGCGACCGAGACTTCGTCGCTGCCTCCATATGGAGGGCCGGAGAGCGACGTCACGATCCCGGGCAAGACGCACTCTGAGCCGTGGCGCGCTATGTTCCAGTTGTGCAGCGAAGGCTACTTCAAAACCATGGGACGCCATTTGCTGCGCGGCAGGCTGTTGACGGAGTCGGATGTGGACGCGGCGCGGCCGGTCGCTGTCGTCAACGAGACACTGGCAAAAACGTATTTCGGCAAGGAAGATCCTATTGGGCAGAAGATCAAGTTCAACCTGTTTGACGAACTTCCGCAATCGACGAAGGACCAGTATTTCGAGATCATTGGCGTGGTCGCCGACGCGAAAAATCGCGGACTGCAACAGGGCATCGAGCCGGAGGCTTATGTGCCCTACACCGTCACCGGCGCGATGGAGCGCGGCATCCTGGTGCGGACAGGCGTCGAGCCAATGTCCATGCTGATGCTGGTGAGGCGCGAGATTTGGGCCGTCGATCGCAACGTCGCACTTACCTTCACCGGCTCGCTCGAAGGCTACTTACAGCAGTTCTCTTACGCTGGACCGAAGTTCGGTCTGATCCTGCTGGGCGTGTTTGCCACGGTGGGGCTGTTGCTGGTGGCGATCGGCGTCTTCAGCGTGATGGCCTATTCGGTCTCATTGCAGACGCACGAGATCGGCATTCGTATGGCGCTGGGCGCTCCCACCAACAGTGTTCTGAAAATGGTACTGCGCAAAGGTTTGCGGCTCATCGGCGTCGGCATAGCGCTAGGATTGCTGGCCAGCATAGCGCTGACACGGTTAGTCGCCAGCCAGTTCTGGGGGGTATCGCCCCACGATCCGTTGACCTTCGTGGGCGTGTTGTTAGTGCTACTAGTGGTAGGAACCGTGGCGTGTCTGATTCCCGCTCGCCGGGCGACCCGTGTCGATCCGCTGGTGGCGTTGCGGTATGAGTAGCCGGATCGCCGGGACGAACCCACGTGACATATCACCGGAATGGATATACTTTATTTCACACCTGATAGGGTCGGGGCGTCGGCCTTTGGGCTAGATTGGGGCTAAGCGAGCTTCAGGTGCTCCCTATTTGTCTAACCTTAACCGTGCATAAGATTGCGCGCCACCTAAGCAAGTGGGAGATCCCTATGCAGCGGGAGCAGGCCCGCAAATCAGTTTGCCGATGGGCGGTCTACGCGCTGCTGGGGTTGTGCGCGCCCTCCTTTTGCCTTCTGCCAGCGGGGCAACCCGCTCTCGGCAACGTACGCCGGGAGCCATTCCGCTGGTCAACGTGGGCGGCGGCCCCATGGACGTCCCAGTTTGAGCGCATGGACTTCGCGCAGAAGATCCTGCAGCGGCAAAACAAAAAGCCGGACGCGAAAGAGCTAGAGCGCAGAAAGGATTGATCGATTCTGGTACGGTGTCGGCTCTCGATTTAGACGCGCCTGCCAGAGCCGTTAGCGAATTCAACCAGGCAAGCTTCCCTGTTGAGGGGCCAGCATTCGCAGGAGGCAATCGGGCACCTGCAAAAAGCGATCGCGGTATATCCGAAGTTCGTGTCTGCCCACAATTATCTCGGCTTGGCCTATTTGGATATGGACGATAACGCGCGCGCCCATAACGAATTCGAGACAGCCGCGAATCTGGATCAGAAGTTTCCCGGCTCGTTCCTGAATCTTGGCCGCCTCGCGCTGTCGCAGAACGATTTTGTGACAGCCGGAGCACATCTGGAGAAAGCCGCTGCCCTTCTGCCCAGCGACCCAGGCATCCTGACGGCCTTGGCGTACGCGCAAAACGGCAATCATCAATACCAACAGGCGATTCAGACTGCAGGACGAGTGCATGAGCTGCAGCACAAAGGGATGGGAAACGTGCACTACGTCGCTGCCGTGGCGGCCGTGGCGCTGAACGATCTGCCGGTAGCCCAAAGTGAGCTTTCACTGTTTCTGCAGGAGGACCCCGCGAATCCGCTGGCGCCCACCGCACGCTACAACCTCGACATTCTCCAGCGGAACCAGCAGAAGCAGGGTCAGGCCGCGAATGCTGGAACGCAGCAAACGGCGACGGCTGCGGCCACCCCACCGCAAAGCATGGCCAATTCCGGTCGACTCAGAGCTCAACTGGCCAGCGTTGGGGACGAGGCCGGCGGAGGTCCCTGTCCTGACTGTGCGGAGGCAAATACCGTCGCGGAAGAGGCTCCCTCTCCAGCTTCGATTCCAACTCCTGATGTCACGCTCGGGCCGCCGAACGAATGGACGATTCGCAAAGTTGTCGACGAGGTAGCGGTGTTTTTCGGCGTGACCAGCGGTGGACACACGGTTACCGATCTCGCGATAAGCGACATAACGGTGCGCGACGATAACAAGCCTCCGGAAAAGATGCTGCAATTCACTCCCCAGTCCAAGCTTCCCCTGCGGCTGGGTTTGTTGCTTGATACCAGTGGGTCGGTGCAGTTGCGGTTCTCGTTCGAAAAGCAGGCCGCGGCGAAGTTCCTGAAGGAAATGCTGGGCAACAGTTCTGACCTCGGATTTGTCGCAGGTTTTGCCGATGTGCCGACGGTGACTCAGGACTTCACCGGCGATCACGAGAAACTTGCCAGCGGAGTCAGCCAGTTGACTGGAGGAGGCGGCACAGCACTCTTCGATGCGGTGTCGTATGCCTGCTGGAAACTTGCAGCCTACCCCGAGCGCGAGAGGGTAGCGAAGGTCCTGGTGGTGGTCACCGACGGAGAGGACAACGGCAGCCACGCCAGTCTGAGACAGGCGATTCGAGACGAAGAGGCGACAGGCGTGACCGTCTACACCATCAGCACGAAAGAGAGCGGCGTCGATAAGACTGACGCCGACAAAGTACTGCAAACCTTGGCGGCGCGCAGTGGTGGGGAGGCGTTGTTTCCCGGCGACATGGATACTTTGGGCAAGTCATTTGATAAACTGCGTGACCAGATTCGCAGCCGATACCTGATCGCCTATAAGCCTGCCGATTTCGAGCCCAACGGAAAGTACCGCACCATTACAATTATCGCGGAAAAGAACGGAAAGCGTCTGCAGGTCCACGCTCGCAAGGGCTATCATGCGCGTGTGGAAACAACTACTCCGTAAGCGACATGAGCCTGGGTTCGCTCCGACGTGAAGGAACACAATCTAGTCGTCACCACAGAACAGCAATTCATCCCGCCTGACAGCCATCTAGCTTGTTTGGTCCTTCCCATAGACATTCGAGTGGAGTAAGATCTTTCCCATAGACGGTCGAGTGGAAGCCGTATCGACCGTGGGGGAATTCTGACCAGCTATGCCAGGCTCCGACAAGAATTCAAAGAACGAGATGCTGCAAGGCACGCTGGACATGTTGGTCCTGCGGACACTGATCACCGGCCCCGCCCACGGCCACACCATTGCCCACGTCATCGAGCACTCCTCCGAAGACGTGCTGCAGGTGGAGCAGGGATCGCTCTATCCGGCGCTGCACCGGCTCGAGGACCGAGGCTGGGTGTCGTCTTACTGGGGCGCGAGCGAGAACAATCGCAAAGCGAAGTTCTACAAGCTGACGACTGCGGGTAAGAAGCAACTCATAGCCGAGACCAGTCGGTGGCGCCAGTTGGTGGGCGCAATCGGCCGAGTACTTGATGAGGCTAAGGGATAAGCGAGAGAGAACGAGATGCGACTGTCACGATTCTTCCGCCGCCGAGACGAGGATGCCGAACTGGAGCAGGAACTTGATGCCCATCTGCGACATGAAATCGACGACTATGTGGCTCAGGGATTCTCTCCGCAGGAAGCAACCCGCCGCGCATACTTGAAGCTAGGCAGCACCACGCGGGTTCGCGAAGACGTCTGGAAGTGGAATTCAATACGGCCGCTGGAGGGCTTCCTTCGCGACCTGTCTTATGCCGCCCGGACTCTGTCGCGCACCCCGGCCTTCGCAATCATGGCCATTCTGGTAATGGCATTGGGTATCGGCGCCAACACGGCGCTGTTCACCGTGGTGCATTCCGTGCTGCTGAAACCGCTACCGTTCGCCGATCCCGATCATTTGGTGATGCTGTACGAACGCGCAGTTGACGGCAAGTATCCCTGGAACGTGATTGCTCCAGGCGTGTATGCGGAGTGGCGGAAGCACGCGCAGAGTTTCGAGCGCATGGCCGTCTTCGGAGAGGGCAGCTACAACCTTTCAGGCGATTCCGGCCAACTACCGGAGAGGATCGAGTCAACCCGCGCTTCGGCAGAGTTCTTCCCGACGCTCGGTGTGGAGCCCGCGTATGGGCGGGGCTTCGATTTGTCGGACGACCGTCCGCAGGCGGACGCGGCTGTCGTGATTTCCTGGGGTCTGTGGAAGCGGCGTTTCGGCGGGGACTTGTCGATCGTCGGTAGAAACATCCTTCTGGATGGCAAGCCGTACACGGTCATCGGCATCATGCCCGCGTCGTTTGCGTATCCCGATGTGCAAACGCAGGCGTGGACGGCGTTTCACCACGAGATACCGCCGGAGGACCTCGTAGCCTTCGACAACCACGAGTTCATGTCGATCGCGCGCTTGAAGCAGGGTGTGGCCATCCCACAGGCCCTCAGCGAAATCGACACCATCTCGCAGCGGATTCGCGCGCAATATGGGGCGAACCAACCAGCCATCAGCGCCGGCGCCAATATGCGCTTGCTGATTGACGACGTGGTGCATGATTTCAAGACGCCGCTGTACATCCTGCTCGCGGCCACCAGTTGCGTGCTGCTGATTGCCTGCCTCAACGTAGCGAACCTGCTGATTGCACGCGCAGCCTCGCGCCGCAAGGAGGTCGCAATCCGGGCCGCCCTCGGCGGAAGCCGATGGCGGCTGATTCGCGAGCAGCTAACTGAAACGCTTCTGATTACTGCGGTTGGTGGATCGATGGGCCTGGTCTTCGCCTACTTCGCCGTCCATTGGCTGACTAGCGTTCGTCAGGACATTGCTCGCGAAGAATCCATCCACATGGATTGGGTGGCGGTCGCTTTTACGGTCGGCGTTACCCTGTTGAGCGCTCTGCTGGCAGGTTTGATTCCGGCGCTGACCACCAGCGGCAGAGGAGTCCTCGGTGCACTGCAGGAGTCTTCGCGCTCGCACACCGGGGGACAAGCGAGGACGCGGCTTCGCAAGCTGCTGCTCTCGCTTGAGGTGGCGCTGACCGTCGTGTTGCTCATCGGCGCGGGTCTGCTGCTGAAGAGCTACGAGAAACTGCGTGCCTCGGACATGGGTTGCACAACCGACAACGTTCTCACCATGCGCTTGAGCCTTCCTGATGAGCATTACGGTCACGAGCAGCGCGTCCAGTTCTTCGAGCAATTGTTGAACCGCGTGCGTGGGCTTCCCGGAGTTTCATCGGCCGGGATCGTGAACGTCGTTCCCGGTCAGGGATATGGAGGAGACAACCTCGTCACTATCCCCGAGCATCCCCCGCTAGCCAAAGGCCAATTGCAAATCGCCCGCAGACGCTACGCGGACCCTGGATACTTCGCGGCCCTGCAGATCCCGATCGTGCGCGGACGCACCTTCACCAACCAGGAGCGGCTCGACAACGCCGACAAGGTGATCGTCAGCCAGATGTTAATGCATGATTTCTTCGCCAACGAGGATCCCATCGGCAAGCACCTGGTAGTTGACTTGGGTTTGGTAGGCAAGCCGCGAGCCTACGAAATCGTCGGTGTCGTGGGCGACACCCGATATGAAATTTCGATGCCGCCCCAACCGATGATCTATTTCCCGTTGCTGAGCGGTCTCAATCCGCGCGCGGTGATTGCAGTGCGTTCGCAGCGCGATGTGACCTCGCTGGCGATTCCGGTGCAGCAGATCGTTCAGTCCCTCGATAAAGACTTGCCGGTCGCCTATGTGCTAACGCTGAATCAACTCATAGGCGCCTCCACCATCGAGGCCAGTTTCACCTCGACACTGATCCTGGCATTCGCCGTGCTATCTCTGGTGCTCGCCAGTGTGGGACTCTACGGCGTGCTCTCTTACCTGGTCGAGCAACGCGCCAACGAAATCGGCATTCGCATTGCGCTGGGTGCGCAGCGTGAGCAGGTATTACGACTTATGCTGTTCGACGGCTTACGTCCTGCGCTGATTGGCTTGGGACTCGGCCTGCTCGGCGGCGCCATGGTCTCGCAACTCATCGGAAGTATGTTGTACGACGTGCGCCCTCTGGACCGGACGATCTTTGTCGCGGTCGCAATCGTACTGATGCTCGTCGCCGCAGCTTCCTGTCTACTGCCGGCCTGGCACGCATCGCGCCTCGACCCCATGCGCGCACTTCGGGTGGAATAAGCAGAAGCTGCGCGTTTGCCATTGCGCCGTCCTCCGGGTGTGCGATACCGTTCCGCACGGAGGTGGAAAGGATGGCAATGCAAAAACAACCTGCGTGCTGCCGCCGCGTGACCGTACAGGGCCACGAGCAACTCATCATTGAAACTGCGGCGGGGCAGCGCGTCACTCTGAAAGATGGTGCGGCGTCCGTCTTGATCGAGGACACGAACGGTAACTCAATCCAGTTGGAGAACGGCAAAGTCACGGTCAGCAGTCCAGCCAGGCTTGTGTTGCAGGCGGCCATCGTCGAGATCAACGGCTCGGCGATAGAAGTGAATGCCGGTACGTTACGGTGCAGCGGCGTGATTCAGGCCGACACGGTGATCGCCAATACCGTCGCCGCCGCCAGCTACACGCCGGGGGCAGGCAACGTCTGGTAGTTCTGGCGGGACACGAGGGAAAGCGAGAGCCCGGCACTTCAAGACAGGCTCAAGTTCCTGCCGTTCGCACGCAAACCGAATGCTCGTCCTCTGTGAGACTTTCCTAGGCCGGAGGAAGGTCGGCGGCGTATCTCACAATATCGAGTTCCTTGGGTGTGAGGTTGCTGTAGCGACCCGAGTCGATCTGACGCTGGCGGGCAGCCGGCGGCATCGCGCGTAGAGCTCGAATTACATTCTGCACTTCAGGACGCAGCGGAAGCTGGCGCGACGTTGATGCGGGCCGGTAGCTGCTCGAGGTGCCGGCGCTGGCATGCGTCGCGTACCCGGGACCAGGCGCAGTGTACGACGCATTTCGAATGGTCAGCGAGTTCGCGGCAGGAGCGGTTCGCGGTGCAGGAACGCTCGCTTGGCGAGCGGGCGAGTTCCATGGTTGCGCCGGAGCGCTCGCTTGCTGCGCTGAATAGCCATCGGAACCGTAGCTGCTGTTCTGCCCGGAAGAATAGCCATAATCGCTGCTGCTGGGTACTGAGTTATTTACGTAGCCTGCGGGAGCGGCCGGAACGTAGTAAGGATACGGGTAATAGTACGGATAGTAGTAGGGAGCCGCAGAGTACCCGTATGGGTATCCATATCCGCCCCAGAAAGGTCCAAAGTTGAAACCGATACTGAATCCCCATCCATAACCGTAGCCGTAGCCGGGATAGCCCCAATAGCTGCCTCCCCAGCCACCGTGGCCGCCGTAGTAGCCACCGCCGTGATAGTGCCCCCCCCCGTAGTAGCCTCCGCCATGGTAGCCGCCACCGCCGTACCCTCCTCCTCCGTGGTACCCGCCACCACCGCCGCCACCGTGATACCCGCCGCCACCACCACCGCCGTGGAAGCCTCCGCCTCCGCCGCCACCACTATGAGCAAGAACGGGCTGTGGCGCCCATGCGATCGTGACGATGAAAAGCGCTGCGCAAAGAACTTTCAGAACGGTGAAATGCTTCATTTGAATACTCCTCGAAGCGCGCCGGTGGGCCGATGCGCCTGGAACTCTTTCAGCCAATCCGGCGCATCCGTGGGGCCTGGAAACGGCTCTATTATACGCCGTGCGGGAACTGTCCAGATACGATGCGAGCCGGACGCGATTCGCTTGCGTCGCTTAGAGGCTCATCCAACGGCATCGCCAATCTAGGTGACCAGCGTCACCGCACCGGTACCCAGGTCATAGTAACCGGCGACGACCTTCAGCTTGCCTTCTTTCACCATGCCGGAGATGACGGTCGATGCCTCGCTCAGCAGGGTCGCCTGAATCTTGGCATTTGCTTTGGTTGCCGCTTCAAGGTTCGTCCCGGCTTGGTCCACCGCAGGCTGAATGTGCGGAAACAACGCGCTGATCTGGCCCGGAACGCCTTTGCCCTTGATGGCGGCGCTCACCGCTCCGCAATTGGCGTGTCCCATGACCAGGATCACCTTCGTTCCCAGAACTGCGGCCCCGTACTCGAGGCTGCCAATGATCTCTGGAGTAATGATGTTTCCCGCAACTCTCGTAACAAAGATGTGGCCGATGCTCTGATCAAAGACCAGTTCGACGGGCACCCGAGAATCCGCGCACGAAAGAACGGCCGCGAATGGCTCCTGCTTCTCCTCAGTGTGCTGCTTGAGAATGGCAAGATCATGTTCGTGGGCGGTGAGTTTCCCCGAAGTGAACCGCTTGTTGCCATCCAGGAGTTCGGCCAGCGCCGCATCCGGAGTGAGCGTACTCTGCGCGTCAGCCGGCATCGGGAGCGCCAATTCCAGCCCTGAAGTCAGCAATCCAGCCACAGTGGCGGCTGCGCTCATTGTCAGGAATCTCCGCCTGGACGGTTCCAGTTTCGCAAAAGATGAATTCATGTTTTTCCCTCGTTGCGCGGCGTGATCCGCGACGCCGACAAAGTGAATTCGAGCCTGAAGACAACGTGGATTCTAACCCGACAATTGTTGAAACCACAAACATGTTCGGATCGACTCAGAATTTCTCCTACGTGTGCCGCACGTCGGGCACCTGTCCGCCAGCCGTGTTGTCGTTCGCGATATCGGTAGGAGTGAATCCAAGCTTGCAAATATCGAGGAGGATATCGCCGCCTTTGGCCGACTTCGTGCGCCGGACCCGGTTCTGGCGGAATTCGTTTCCCCACAGTTGCACTGGCGGAATCTTGCACGGCTCGCAGGTCAGGCCAGTGCCTTCCGGTTTGACCCTCGATTCAACTCCTTGTTAAAATTAGGGTTTCCCGCCTAGTGGCAGATCAAACAAGGACCAACCGTGCGCAGTTATACCAGACATCAACTGAAAGAGAACGCGTTCGCGGAAACTACCGCCGACACCATTTCCTGGGCGGTGGAGCACCGCTCCAAACTAGTTGCCGCCGCCGTCATTGTGGCGATCGCGGCCGCCGCCGCGCTGGGCGTCTGGGCGTATGTGAACTACCGCAACCAGCAAGCCAGCGACGAACTAGCTGGCGCCCTGCAGAAGTACAACGCTCCTATTCGTCCCGCGGGCGAGCCGCCCTCGCCGGAAGTGTTGAGTTACGCCTCCTCGGCCGAGCGCGCCAAGGCCGCGAATGCCGACTTTACTCGCATCGCCGACAAGTATTCCTTTACCCGGAATGGCCGCATCGCGCGTTACTTCACTGGCATAACTCTGCATGACTTGGGCGACAACGCCGGCGCTGAAAAGCAATTGCAGGATGTAGCCGGAAGCCGCGACAAGGAAGTCGGGAGCCTGGCGAAGCTCGCTCTGGCCTCGATCGACCAGGACTCCGGTAAGACACAGCAAGCGATCGACCTTTACAAAAGTCTGATCGCGAGTCCGACGACCTCAGTTGGCATCACAACCGCTCAGTTCGAGTTGGCCAATCTCTACGAGGCCAATCATCAGCCGCTGGAGGCCCGCAAGCTCTACGAGCAGATGCAGAAAGCCGACCCGACCGGCCCGGTCGGACAACTCGCAGCCCAGAAGCTGCAGACGCTACGTCCACCGCAACCGTAGAATTTGCGAACTCGGTTTCTGTTACACCGGTCGCCTGCGCGGCCGGTTTCGTTTGCAGCCGAAGCAGGCCACGCCACACGGACTCCCGCGCGGCTCCGCTATAGAATCATGGCAGGCCTGCACTTCCTATCAGCAAGCGCCACATCATAATTTCCCAGGCCAGGAGACGGAATCATGCAGGTCATCGAGAAGTGGACGCCCAAAGGCGAAACCATCTACATGGACGGCAAGCGTTACTTGAATTGCATCTTCACCGAATGCAAGATCGTTTACGGCGGAGGTGACGTCATGTGGGAGAACACTCAGTTCATCAACTGCCAACTGGTGTTCGACGGCGCCGCGCAACGCACCATCGCGTACCTGACCAACCTCGGACTGATGAAGCCACCGGCAGGCATGCCTGCTCCCATGCCCCCATCGACGTCCGGTCCGAACTGACTTCACTCCGCCAAACGCCGGAGGTCAACTCCGGGTTCGTACCGCTCGCCTAGTTCTTGTCCCCTCCACCATGTCTCTGCTTGCAAAGTTTGCAGGCTGTAGGTGGCTGCGTGTTATCGACCTTATGCTTGACCGGCTTGAGGGAGTGCAGGTAGGCAAATATAGCCTTGAGGTCGTTGTCGGTGAGGTTCTTATAGACCATGACCGGCATGATCGGGTTTAGTTGCTGCCCATTTACCGACCCGGTGCGCAGAACGTTCACCAAGAAAGCTTCGTCGTAATAGATGATGCCCGTAGCATCGGGCGTTAGGTTTGCACTGGCGACGTTTCCCCACGGACCGGGGAACGGCATTCCGCCCGCATAATCCATGCCCGGTACGTTCTTGCCGTCCGCCTGCGAGGTATGGCAATCCCCGCATCCCGCAAGGGTGACCAGGTGTTCCCCGTACTTCACGGATCGGAAGCTACGTTGCCATCGCTCACCGGTGCTGTCAAGGGTTCCGGCACGTTGCGGATCAGGTACTTAACCGGAAAAATAATTTCCGTCTTGGGTAATGGGTTGCGCACAGGTTGCAGCGATCGCAGATAGACGATGACCGAAGCAAGGTCTTCGTCTGACATGGCGCGGAAATGGGTGTAGGGCATCATGGGGAAGAGCGCCCGGCCATCGTGGCCGATTCCCTCGCGAATCGCACGCGCCAGTTGATCATCTGACCATGTGCCCGCCCCGGTGTCAGGATCGGGCGTAAGGTTGGGAGCGACGATCTTTCCGGGAAGGTCGGCATATGGCTGCACGTCGCCGGCACCCTCCATTCCAGCGACGAAAGGCGTTCCCGGAGCGGCCCAATCATGCGGCGAGTGGCAGTAGATGCAGCCCGACAGCGCAGTTGCAATGTAGCGCCCACGCTCCAACCTCTGCGGCGTCCGCTCGAATGTGCGATCGGTCAACGGGCGGGCTCGCGGTCCAAAGAACGGCCGCCAGCCGACGGTAAACGTAATGCCGATGGCCAACACAGCCAGCAACGCGACCCAGCCAATCAGCAGTCCCCTACCCACTCGCGTCATCGCAGTTCCTCCCTAGCGGTTTGGGGATGGCTCAGTGGCGCTACCTGAGCGCGTCGCCATTGGATTGCGGCGAAAGACTCGTACAGCTATAGATTCAGTTCTGTATGGCGCACAATATACATCGCTTTGTTGTGGCCACGAAGGGTTTTCTTCCGGTAACACCGTGCTTGCATCAAAAGCGGAAACTATTGCCGCCGAACACTTTCGTCCTGCGCTCGTGGGATGGCGACGAGGAGGCTGCCGACGACCTCTTCACAGTATTGATAGCGCCATCTGCAGGTCCTCGATAATGTCATCTACATCTTCAATGCCGACCGAGAGCCGCAGCATCGATTCGCTCACGTTCATCTCTACCTTTTCGACCGGCGAGTACTCGCAGTAAATCGTTGACGCCGGGTGCAGGATGAGGCTCTTGTTATCGTTGAGGTTCGTTGCCCGCCGAATGAGCCGCAGGCTGTCCATGAAGGCGAAGCACTCCGCCTTGTTGCTTAGATCAAAGGTGAGTATGCCGCCGAATCCGTTCGGGAATTGTCGCTTCGCGATTTCGTGATACTTGGAGCTAGGCAATCCCGGGTAATTCACTGCGCGGACTTTATCGTGGCCACGCTCCAGGAATTCGGCCACCGCCAACGCATTCTCGCAACTCCTCTCCGCACGCAGGCTCAGGGTTTCCAGCCCGAGCGTTTGCAGATACGCATTGTGCGGCGACAAACATGATCCCAGGTTGCGGTAAACGTCGGCACGCATCCATGTCAGCAGCGCACTGGATCCAAACTTTGCCGCCCACGGAGCGACCTTCGGATTCCGCCGCCAGTTGAACGTCCCGTAATCGATGATCAGTCCGCCGACCGAAGTGGCTCCGCCGGAGATGTACTTGGTCGAGGCCATGACCTCCAGGTCCGCGCCGAAATCCTTCGCCCGAAACAGGTACGGCGAAGTCACGGTGCCATCCACGATGACTGGCACGTTGCGGGCGTGAGCGACCTTTGCCACCGCTTCGACGTCGATGACCTGGAGCTGCGGATTGGTAATCGTCTCCAGAAAAACCGCACGCGTGTTGTCGTCGATAGCGGCGGCCAGCGCATCCCCGTTCGACAGATCGACGTAGGTAATATCCAGTCCCCACGGCCTCAAGGTGCTCTCAAGCAGGGAATACGTGTTGCCGAACAGCGAGCGCGTGGTGGCGATGTTCGTCCCCGCCTCAGCCAACGCCAGGATCACATTGCTGATGGCTGCCATACCTGATGAAACTGCGATTACCCCCAGCGCGTCCGCCAGCAGCCGCACGCGTTGCTCGTAGTCCTCGACAGTTGGGTTGGAGATGCGGCTGTAGGAATGCGACGGCAGTCGTCCTTCGAAGGCCGCCTGCATGTTCTCGGCCGTCTCATGCTCGAAGGCCACACTGTCATACACCGGCATGCGCAATGTGCCGTGCACGTCCTTCTTGACCGGCTCTCCGTGAATGGCTTTGGTCGTGAATCCCTTCATTCGCTCACCGCTCTTGCTCTCCTGTTGGCATCGATCATTTCACTACGATTGCTTCATCCTCGAACCGCTTGCTGGCCTCATCGCCCGCTAGTTCGAACGAGTTGGTTTGCACGGCTTTGCCCTGTTCGACGCCGGTAATAACGTAGGAACAGCCCGTCCAATGCGCCTCTGCCAAGTCGCTGGCCGACCAGTTCCCGACATCGTCGGGGTGCGAATGGTAGAAGCCGATGACGTCTTCACCTCGCTCGTATGCCTCGCGCTGAATCCTCACAAGCTCCCCCGGATCGATCTGATACCAGCTTCGTGAGGGATCGCTATGTGCGTTGCCGCATTGCACAACCGCTCGCACAATCTTGGCGCCGTCCGGCAGCAGCTCGCCCGTCAGCACGCCGCAGCACTCGTTCGGATAGGTCGACTCGCTGTGACGGCGGATTTGTTCCATCTGGGCCGCTGTGAGTTTCAAGGTCATGAAGTTTGGGCTGCTTGCAGCAGTGTAAATGGCTGGCGACGAAGTGACGAACGCGCCAGAGCGACGGGCATCTTGAAGTGCAGCCACTTTTCTATTGACAACACGATACCTTGTACTGCAAGGTATATGGACGAATGAAAGCGAGAGTGACGAGCGGGCAGGAAGCGGGCGACAAATGGGAGGTCCAACTCCGCAAGGGATGCCTTGAACTGGCCATCCTGGCGGCGCTGTGGGACGGAAAACTCTATGGGCTCGAGATTCTGCAGCGGCTGGAGAGTGATTCCGACCTGATTATTTCTGAGGGGACCGTGTATCCGCTGCTCAGCCGCCTGAAGTTGATGGGCCTGGTGCGCAGCGAGTGGGTCGAGTCCGCCGCCGGACACCCGCGAAAATACTACGCGCTTACGCAAGCCGGCAGACATCGCGGCCGCGAGATGGCTGCGATGTGGACGAGGTTCTCATCCAGCATGGACCGGCTGCTTGCTCCACTTGCGAAGGGGAAATAGATGACTACATCAGGCGATGCGCAGCAAAAGATTGAAGCCTATCTGAGCAGATTGCAGCAGCGGTTGCGCGGCATGAACGACGCCGACCTGAGTGAGATCGTCGAAGAACTACGCAGCCACCTCACCGACAAAGCGGCAACGGGTGGAGTAGTCACCGCCGCAGGAGTCGAGGCGGCAATCGCGCGCCTCGGTACTCCCGAGGAACTGGCCAGCCAGTACACCACCGACGACCTGCTGGCGCGCGCCGAGGTCAGCCGGTCGCCGTTCCGGATCCTCGAGGGCCTCTTCCGCTGGGCCAGTTTGAGCGTAGCCGGATTCTTTCTCCTGATGGGATCGCTGCTGGGATATTTCCTCGGGGCTACTCTCGTTCTCTCCGCCCTTTTGAAGACGATTCATCCCCACACGGCGGGTTTGTGGCTCCTTCCGGGCAGTCCCGACGATTATGAACTCTCGCTACGGATGGGGTTTGGAAGCGTGCCGGAGGGGGGCAGGGAACTTCTGGGTTGGTGGATCGTCCCGGCCGGACTCTTTGTCGGTTGCGGGCTGGTAGTGCTGACCACCCGTTTCGCCCTGTGGTGCGTCCGCCAATACCGGAAATCGCACTCATTCCCGCAACGCTGACTCCGCGAAAGAGTGCCCATGAGGATTGAAAAATGAACGAGCCGATTGACGTCCGCAAAACCTTTTCACGACTGATGCTTGGGTCGGCGTCTTCCGATCCGGGCCCACTAACCGTTGCGCAACGCTGGCTCTCGCTGGTCGAGCTGGTGGTCGGAAGTGCCATCGTGATCGGCCACAACGTCTATCACGTCGTTCCCAATGAAGTGCCCATCCTTTTTGTCATCGGACTAATCTCGTTGCGAGTGCGTGACGGAGGATGGCGTGTAATCGGACTCGGTTGGCCCGCTTCATGGCCTCGCACCGTTCTGTTTGCGCTGGCGGCGGCCGCGCTGCGGGTCATTCTCGGTCAATTCGTGGTTGATCCCATCACCGCGCACTTCTGGCCGCCCGCAATCGCGCCGAGTGGCTCCGACGAGATCACGGGCCACCTCATGGTCGCCCTTCAATGGCTTCTACTCGTGTGGACCTTCGCCGCCTTTGGCGAAGAGATCAGCTACCGTGGCTACCTGCTGACTCGCGCCGCCGATGTAGGCGGTCGCTCCAAAGTTGCGTACTGGGTTAGTGTCCTGATCGTCTCTGTCCTCTTTGGATATGGCCACTACTACAAGGGTCCATCGGGCATGATTGATTCCGGCATGGCCGGACTGGTTCTTGGCGCGGCTTATCTCTTGTCAGGACGCAACCTGTGGGTTTGTATCCTGGCCCACGGATTCATCGACACCTTCGGAGTGACGATGGCGTTCTTCGGATGGCAATCGTAATGTGATGCCCAGGTTCGCACCGGCCTTGTGGCGCTAACCTGGGTACATGACGCCGGCCGATCTACTCCGAGCGCAGCGCCTCCATAGGCTCGATACTTGCCGCACGCCTCGCGGGAATAAATCCGGCTAGCGCCGCGGCCATAGCCAACACCACGATTGCGATTCCGATGCTGACCGGATCATAGCCCCGCACTCCATACAGTTGGTCGGCCATGTAGTGGCCGCCAATTAGTGCGATGGGAATGCCCAGAGCCAATCCGACTCCGACCTGCAGGAACGCGCCGCGCAGCACCATGCGTACCACATTGCTGCGGTCCGCACCCAGGGCCATGCGTAGTCCGATCTCGCTGGTGCGTCGCGCCACTGCATACGATGTAATGCCGTATAGCCCCACCGATGCCAGCACCAGCGCCAGCGCGCCGAACAAGATCGTCAGGCGGGCGATCAGACGCTCCTGGTTAAAGTTGTCGGCCACCTGATAGTCGAGCGAACGCAGGTCGATAACCGTGAGGTTGGGATCGATGTCGGCCAGTGTGCGCCGCACCAAGGTGTCTACATTCTGCGGGGGCTGCTTGAAATGTAGAGTAATGGAATTGATGTACAGGGACCGCCCCTCTGCCATGACTTCGTTCGGCTCAGTGACTACCAACTGTTGATCCAAAGGGCGAAAATACATCGGCCGCACTTCTCTGCGCGGATTGGTGTACTTAGCGTCGGCCACTACGCCCACAATTTCGAACGACCCGGAAAACTTCACCTCAAAAACACCAAAATGGCGGCCAATCGGGTCTTCCTTGGGGAAGAACTTCTTGACGAAGGCCTGGTTCACCACGGCCACCTTCTGCGAGGTTATAGTGTCCGCATCGCTGAAGCCCCGTCCGCGAACGACTGGTTGCCCGACGGTTTCAAAAAACTTGGGACTCACCCGGTCCCAAGATGATCCGTTGTGGGCGTTCGGTCCCGGGTCAGGTCGCCCTTCCACGAAGACTTCCTCGCCCCAGTTGTTGCCCTCCAACGTGCTGTACAGCGCCAACCCGACACTCTGCACTGCTGGCACGGCGCCGAACCGCTGCTCG
Organism: uncultured Acidobacteriaceae bacterium; assembly: GCA_963722405.1. Classification (GTDB taxonomy): domain Bacteria; phylum Acidobacteriota; class Terriglobia; order Terriglobales; family Acidobacteriaceae; genus DASRAA01. Next base: position 106,332 of record CAVRMO010000014.1, on the reverse strand, counting down.
AGAGCCTGGTATAACGCTGGCAGTTTTTCCGGGGTGTATCCCGCGCCTGCGGGATCAAGGTGTACCACATACCTGTCGGCCGTCTGTATGCCGAAATTCTGATGTTCCATGTTGCGCAAACTCTTGGTCAGCAGCCCGGCACTGACCAGCATCACGAGCGACAGTGCGGCCTGAAAGACGATGAGCGACTTCTGCGGCAATGCCGCGTGATCCCGTGTCGAGCGGTTCACGCCGCGCAGCGCTTCTGCCGGATCGGAGTGCGACGTGATCCACGCTGGCACAATCCCGAACACAACCCCGGTGATTAGTGACAGCAGAAATGCGAATCCCAGTACCGTCAGCGACGGACTCGCGTCGATCGGTAAATGGACGGCATCCGGAAATGCCAGCGCCAGGATGGTCCTGGTTCCTGCGTAGGCCACAGCCAGGCCTGCGAGGCCGCCCATACAGGCCAGGAGCACGCTCTCGGTCAGCATCTGCCGGATCAGCCGGCTGCGTGCCGCTCCCAGCGCCATGCGGATCGACGTCTCTGCCTTCCGGGTTGCACCCCGCGCGAGCAGTAAATTCGCCACGTTAGCGCACGCCACCAGCAAGACCAACGCGGAGATTGCCATCAGGAGATAGAGTCCCTTGCCGGTTTCCTGCTGTAGGTTCTGAATTCCCGCGCCTCCCGGGGTAATTACCACGTGCTGTTTCGGAATCACAGTCGAGCCGCCGTTGCGCGTGTACTCTTCGCGAGTGCCAAGCCACACGCGCAGCGTCGTGGACATCTTCGCCTGTAGCGGCCCAATTTGCGTTCCCGGCTTCACCCGTCCGACGGCGTAGAGCCAATTGCTGTCCGGCACGTGGAGAAGCGAGGTTTGTCCTTCAATCACCGGCTCGATTGCGAGCGGAAGCCACAAAGCTGGCGGACTGCTGCGAATACGGTCGCCAAAAAATGCGGGCGGGGCAACTCCGACGACCGTCGCAGGCTGGCCTTGAACGTAGAGCGTGGAGCCGACGATCGAAGGATCGCCACCGTAGTCCGACTGCCATGCCTGATAGCTCATCACTACTGCGGGGGAGGCGCCGGCGGTGTCGTCCGTGGGCGTCAACATGCGCCCCCCGAACGCTCCAATTCCAAACGTCGAGAAATAATTTCCTGATACGTACTCGCTGCGCTGCGCTTTGGCGGGTTCCGAGCCTCGCCGCACAGTCATCATGTTTTGTCCCGATTGCATTGCCGCCAATTGTTCAAACTCTGGCGTCGAATCCCGGAGATGCTTGTACAACTCGTACGAAAAAAGATCAAAGTCCCCGTCGTCATCGAGGAAGCCGCCATTCACGCAGCAGTCATCCTTGTCGCCCACGCGATAGAGCGTCTTGGGGTCAACCACCGGCAGCGACTTCAACAGCACCGCATGCACCAGTGTGAAGATGGCGGTGTTAGCGCCAATTCCCAGCGCAATGGTGAGAATGACGGTCAGCGCAAATCCAGGTGACTTGCGAAACTGTCGAAACGCAACGCGGATGTCTTGCATACGGGGCTCTCCCTGCTATTCGTTACGAGCAGTTACGCTGCCACGAGGCTGGAAGTTCAACTGGTTAATCCATTGACCTTATTTCGCCAGCCTGATGAGGTGTGCCGTCCACCCAGTGACTTGATGGCCAAAATCGGACAGTAAGTTCCTTGCCATTTGGTCGTGCCCAGCTCAGAGCGGGCTAAGATCCGTATCTGCTGCCTTGACACTGCCGTTTCAGCACTTTATCCTTGTATTTTGCCTTAGTGCGACTCCCGCCTGTCTGTATCTGCCAGAGTGATCCGTGAGGAGCTTGGCCTGCCAGACCCGGTTCCAGCCGGAGCCTTTTGGCTATGCGGGAAGTAGTTGTGTATGAAGGAGTTAGGTCGGTGCCGCCATGCTGATTCGGGTCTCTGATTTGCAACTCCAGAAGCTGGAGTTCAACCAGGATTTCGCGCCCGGAGCGGTCGACTTTGGTCCCGACTTCCGCCAGATCGGCTCTCTGCATAGCAAGGGCCGGGCTGAGTTGATCGTCGAGCATCGCGGCCACAAGGAGAACATCGACGACATCCGCGTGGTTGGCGGGCTCGATGTGACCCTCGAGGTTGCCTGCGCGCGCTGCCTTGAACTGGTTACGCACACGGTTAACTGGACGTTTGATTTGCTGTATCGGCCCTTGGGTGTCGATCGCCGTGCGGAAGAAATTGCTATAACCGAGGCGGACACCGAAATCGGCTACTATGAGGGCGACGGTCTTCTGCTTGAGGATGTTTTGCGCGAGCAGGTGCTACTGGCGACGCCCGTGAAGTTAGTTTGTCGCGAAGACTGCAAGGGATTGTGCCCGCATTGCGGCGCCAACCTGAACGTCGAGAAGTGTGATTGTCAGCAACCCAGCGATCCGCGCTGGGCCGCGCTGAGTGACTTAAAAAATAAGCTGCAAAGCTAAGTTCCGATCGCCACATTAGTGCGGTCCTGATGCGAGGTTTTTCATGCCGAATCCGAAACGGCGCCATTCCCAGGCGAGAACATCCAAGCGCCGCTCCCACGATCACCTGACGGCGCAGTCGCTGTCCGATTGCCCCAACTGTCACGAGCGCAAGTTGCCGCATCGTGCATGCCCGAAGTGTGGCTTTTATAATGGCCGCGAAGTGATCGAACAGAAAGAAGCCAAGAGCTAACCCTCGGGTCCATCGGGACCGGCAGTGCAGTAACGGACTAACAGCTTACGTATGTCCACCACAATTGCCCTTGACGCGATGGGCGCCGACCGTGCGCCCAAACCCGAAGTCGATGGTGCGATACTCGCTGCCCGTCACCTTGACGTAGAAGTGTTGCTGGTGGGCAACGAAGCTGTCATCCGGAAGGAACTGCGCCTCCACCCATTGTGGCAGCGCCTGCCCATTGAAATTGTCCATGCCTCGGAAGTGATTGGCATGCAGGAGAAGGCCGCGCAAGCGGTACGCTCCAAGCGCGATTCCTCGATGCGCGTGGGGCTGCGGCTGGTGCGTGACGGCAAGGCCTCGGGGTTCGTGAGCGCCGGCAACACCGGTGCTTGCATGGCCACTGCGAAGATGGTGCTGGGCACTCTGCCGGGAGTCGACCGTCCCGCGCTGGCTGCGGTCTTTCCGACAGCGCAAGGAACGGCGACCATCCTTATCGATGTCGGCGCCAACGTCGACTCCAAGCCGCAAAATCTGCAACAGTTCGCCATCATGGGCGATGTCTATTTCCGTACGATTTTTGCAGATCGCTTTCCCACCTCCGAGCATCCCCGCGTCGGTGTGCTCTCGATCGGCGAAGAAGAATCCAAGGGCAACGAGCTAACTAAGGAAGCTTTCAAGCTCATCAAGGAACTGCCCCTGAACTTCGTGGGCAACGTCGAAGGCCGTGACCTGTTCAACGGCGAGGCCGACGTTCTGGTTTGCGATGGATTCGTGGGGAACGTCGCGTTGAAGATATCCGAGGGCATGGCCGAGACGGTGCGCTTTCTGCTGAAACAGTCGTTGCAGGCGACCATCACGCGCCAGGTAGGCTTCATGCTGTCGCGGCAGGCGTTCGTGGATTTCAAGAAGCGCCTCGACTATTCCGAGTACGGCGGCGCACCGCTGCTGGGCGTGAAAGGGGTGTGCATCATCAGCCACGGCTCGTCGAACGCCAATGCCATTAAGAACGCCATCCGCGTCGCCAGCGAGTTCGCCGACAGCGAAATGAACCGCGTGATCGAAAAAGAGATCGCCGACGCCAGCAGCCAGCTTGAGAATCAAAACGGCAAGTCCACTCTCATCTCGCAAGCCGGCCCGCTCGGCCGAGGCATGGACTAGCCGGGTGCGCGCCAGTTTCCGCTGTCTGCCCTTCAATCCGCATCCCAGGTCGACTCGATGAGCCACTACAAATCTCCAATTGCATTCATGTTTCCCGGTCAGGGCTCACAGGCGGTCGGCATGGGCCGCGAACTGGCCGCCATGTATCCGGTCGCGCAGGAAACCTTTGTCGAGGCCGATGCTGCGCTGGGCTACAAGCTCTCGCAGCTCTGTTTCGAGGGACCGGAAGACCAGCTCAAGCTTACGGAAATCACGCAGCCGGCCATCCTCACGGTTTCGGTCGCGGCCTGGCGAGTTCTGCAATCGAAGGGGATCACGCCATCCTACGTTGTGGGACACAGCCTGGGCGAATATTCCGCCAGCGTCGCGGCGGGAACGCTCTCGTTCGCCGACGCGGTGAAGACCGTTCGCAATCGCGGCAAGTACATGCAGGAAGCCGTGCCCGTAGGAGTAGGCGCGATGGCAGCCATCCTCGCGCTGCCTGCCGAACAGGTCGAGCAGATTTGTGCCGAAGCCGCGCAAGGAGAAGTCTGTCAGGCGGCGAACTTGAATTCCCCCGACCAGACTGTGATCTCAGGCAATAAAGGCGCGGTGGAACGCGCCGCCGCTCTCGCTAAAGAACGCGGTGCCAAACGCGCCATCCTGTTGCCGGTGAGCGCACCTTTCCATTGCGCGCTCATGCAACCGGCGCAAGACCGGCTCGCAGAAGATTTACGCGCGCTCAACTTCCACAACCCGGAAGTCCCAGTGATCTGCAATGTCGATGCCGCGCTGGTGACCACCGGCGATCAAAGCGGCAACGCGCTCATTCGCCAAGTCACGGGAGCCGTGCAGTGGGTCAAATCGATGCGGGCGCTCATTGATTTGGGCCTCGAGAACTTCGTGGAGGTCGGCCCCGGCAAGGTACTTTGCGGCCTGATGAAACAGATCGACCGCTCCCGCTCGTGCGTGAACGTGCAAGACGAAGAGTCACTGCAGAAAGCTGTCAACCACTTCAGCGTGGCGTCGGCCCATCCGGAATAATGGGGTACCCTCCAAGAGGAATCAGATCGTTGGTAAGCTTATGACGACAATCCATGCGTAGGTGACGACCCAGGCTAGGACAATTAGTACATCCGTTATCCTATGAGTCATATTTCCTTGGTTTGGCTGCCGTCTGAGCTGAACAATCCCAAGACAAACCAACAAAATTGCCAGAGCCATGATTCCGTATATGTCGAACCCGGCCATATGAACCGACTGTAGTGCGCCAGTTACTGTCCGCCAACCTGGATTCCACCAATTCAAGACGAGCCATGAGAAGTTGAAGACTGCAATCGCGAGAATCGACACGTGGATGCGATTGTTCTGGGTCAAGCAGGTTTTCCTCTATATGTTCCCACCATCTAGTATGGCGAGAATCCCAGCGTCTTGTCCGACTTTTCCACCCAGATGTGGGCCTTCTGGGCGATGCGATCGTTGACCGTCACCACCACTACGACGCCACTACTCGTGACGTCAAACTTGGTGCCATTACCACCCGTGGGAACCGCCGATCCGTCTACGTGATAGCTCTTGATCAGTCCCCACTCGCCGCCCGGTCCCCAGTCCTGCATGAAGCTCTGGAAGGTGTAATTCGAGTACTTCTGAGGATGCTGCTTCCAGTCTGGATCGTGGTTCCAGACGCTGTAAGCCTTTTCGTAATCCTGTTGCTGGAGGGCCGCAAAAAAGTGGTCAACTTGGCGTTCTTCGGGGTAGTAGCGGAAATTCCACGCCAGGATCGCGCACACCAGCACGACGGCGATGACTGCGATGATCCGGTTGCGCTTCTTGCGTGCGGCCGCGGGATCATAAGGCGCAGTTTCGAACAAGGTCATGACGAGTATAGTTTACTACCCACATGTCCTAGCGGCGGGAACACCGGGGCCGCGCCGCCGCGGTACGGCTATTCCGCGTAGAGTCTTCCGTCCAGATACGTGGGGCCCTGGTTGAGTTCCTCGATTCGTTCGGTTAGCCATCCAGCCGTGGTATAGACCCAAGTCTCAAGGTGTTTCGCATTGGTAACCAATTCATGCGGACGGCCATCTTTACGATCGGGGACGGTTCGCACAAAGTGCTGGTCAGTGATCAGCACGGCCTCGCTGCCTTTCAGTTCGAGACACTCGATGGCAACCTGAGTCTGATCGCTGACCGAAAGGATCCACTCTGAGTCACGCTTCATCCCCTCCTCGAGCTGCTTTCGGTCGAGAACGGTCCCGTCCACCAGCTTCAGGGTTAGGTTGGGAGCGAAATAGTGGGTTTTGGCGGGAAGGTCGTTGGCTTCGGCGGCCTCGATGGATTCGTCGATTCTCTCCTGAATTTCGCGTCGCACAAAACGCTCCTGGTCGCTCAACGGCGCAGCGCGAGCACAGGGGTTCTGGGCGATTCCCGCCGCTACGGCGAGCACAAGGATAATGCTTATTCCAGTGAACTTCTTCACGGGGTCTCCTCTCCGGAGTGAATAACCGTCGCGAAACAGAGTCGGTTTCTACAGCTTCCCCACATGGATGCTGCCGTCACCGGTAGTGATCTCCAGCAGCTCGCCACCGCCGTTCATTTTGCCGCGCACCCGCGAGCGCGCGATGTCTCCGTTGACCGTCACCGGAAAATCGAGCGTAATGTGACCATCGCCGGTATGGGCCGAGAGCTCAGCCGCGAAGTCGTCCGGCAGCTTGACCTCTACCCGGCCATCGCCGGTGTGAACCAGCCAGCCGCGGGCCATCTTCGATCCCGGACGTGCCGTGAACTCGATGTGGCCGTCGCCGCTGCTCAGATACACTTCGCTGACCACGCCATCGACGGTGATATGGCCATCACTGGTGCGGGCGCGGATGTTGCCGTTGAAGTTGTGTACTTCAACCGCACCGTCGCTGGTATCGATCTTGGCCGGCCCCGTAGTTCCATCCACATTAATGTGCCCGTCACTGGAGTGCAGATCGAGCGCGGTCTCTTGCGGCACCTGCACTTCGATCCGCGCCCGATGGTTGTTCCAGCCAAGGTGAAACCCACTCTCGTTGGGAAAGTGTACGGAAAGCTCGACCTTGTCGCCTTCCTGATGCTCGGTAATGTGCAGGTCCGCTGCGCCGTTCTTGTACCCCTGGGTGACCACGCGAGCCGAAATCGTGCTGCTGGCGCCGCGCGTTATTTCAATAGCGGCGTCGTTAGTATCGACCCGCAGCGAGGGCTTCGCCCCCACGGTGTAAGTCTTCGACCAGTCCTGGGCAACCGCCGACAGGGCCAGCAACGGGAGAGAGAAGGATAGAACCAAAATGAGTTTACGCACAGGCTCCTCCACATTGTTGTACGTGGGAGAGCCTGGGTTGGTTCCGTGCGAAAGGGGATAGCAGACTGCGGTGCGCGGGGCATGCGGTTCCAGCGGAGAGGAAGCTTTCGCATGCCCCTTGCAGCATCGCTCCCTGCAAGAGAATAGACGGACAAACGGGCGCGAGGTTAGCGGGGATTCCTAAGCCCCGTGGCTGCCGTATTGCGCGCAGCTACCACAGGAACCGGCCCTGCAGAACTGGTCTTTACCCGAAACCCGAAACTAGAAACTGCCCTTTCCCTACCGGCTGTACTGGTTCTGCTTCTTCTCTGCGTGGCGCTCCAGTCCAAACAGGATGAGCCGGTCGATCAACTCGGCGTACGGCAGCCCGCTGGCGGCCCACAACTTGGGATACATGCTTATCGAAGTGAATCCCGGCATTGTGTTGATCTCGTTGACATACATCTTCCCCGAACGCGGGTCCATGAGGAAGTCCACCCGCGCGAGGCCCGCGCAATCGACCGCCTGAAACGCCGCGATCGCCAGCTGCTGCACTTCCTTCAGCTTGCCTTTCGGCAGCTTCGCCGGAATGATGGGCCGCGAGCCCTCTACCAGATACTTGGCATCGTAGTCGTAAAACTCCTTGATCGGCACAATCTCGCCTGGCATGGAGGCCATAGGATCGTCGTTGCCCAGCACCGAGCACTCGATCTCACGCGCCTTGCCGTTCTTGCCGCCGACGCCCTGCTCGATGACCAGCTTGCGATCGAACTGCGCAGCCTCGTCCATCGCCGCAGCCAGCTCAGAAGAGTCATGTACCTTGCTGATGCCTACCGACGATCCCAGGTTCGCAGGCTTCACAAACACGGGATACTTCAGCGCACCCTCGATCAGCTTGCGCGCCTTCTTCGGTTGCTCGCGCCAGGCGCTGCGCAGCACGGTGACGTGTTTCACGATGGGCATCCCTGCGTCGCGGAACAGGCGCTTCATTACGTCCTTGTCCATGCCGGCGGCCGAGCCGAGCACGCCCGCGCCCACGTACGGAATGTCGGCCAATTCCAGCAGCCCCTGGATCGTTCCGTCTTCGCCAAAAGTGCCGTGCAGCACGGGAAAGATAACATCCACACTGATGGAGGTTGGCGTCGCGTGGACCTGCGCAGCGTCCGTCTCAAACGGCACGAGCGATGAGTGATCGCGTCCGGGCATCGGCGGCACCACGACGCCCTCGCCCTTGGCCAGCACCGCCGCAGCCGAGGTAGCCTGTGGATCGCCCGCGCGCAAATGCCGAGCCTCCGGTTCAGTCGCATGGCCCTTGAGCAGACGCTCGGCATGTCCCGCCGTTACCCAGCGCCCTTCTTTGGTAATGCCGATGGGCACCACCTCGTACTTTTTCTTGTCGATCGCGTTCAACACCGAGGCTGCCGACAGCAGCGATACCTCGTGTTCGCCACTGCGCCCGCCGAACAAAACACCTACCCGAATCTTCTTCATGGTTGCAGTGTAAATCGGCAGGCTGTGGATGGAGTTAGCTGGCGAGATTCACGCCCTGATTACCACGAGGCATGAGGGACCTACGACGGAAGCAGGCCGCTTCGAAAATCCGCTTCGGCTTGCTCGAGGCTCCCGGCGGTTCCCAGGTCCCGCCAATAAGCACTGTCCACCCGAAACGCCACGATTCTTTCTTCACTGGCCGCCAGCCGCAAATAAGTTTCGATGATGGAGAACACTCCGTCTTCCGACATCATGGCCAGCACCCGTGGCGAGATCACGTGAATTCCGCAGAACGCGAGTGATTCCAGCGGTTCTGCAGGGCGCGCCAACTCCGTGCGCTCTTCGGGCTCGACTCGACGCCCGCACAACAGTCCGTTTGCATCGAATAACAGCTGTCGCGAACTACGACGCTCCTGCACCGCCAGCGTTGCCAGAGCCTGATGCTTGCTATGAAACCTCGCCATCTCCGCCAGGTCAATCGTGCTCAGAACGTCCACGTTGTGCAACAGAAACGGCTCATCGCGACCCTCTTTGAGGAAGAACCACGCCGCCTGCTTCAGCCCCCCGCCCGTGTCCAACAAAACGTCCTCACGCGAGACTTCAATCCGCAGGCCAAAATTCTGCTTTGCCGCAAGATACTCAACAACCATGGCGGCAAAGTGATGAACATTGACGATCACCTCGCGCACGCCAAACTCGCGCAGGCGCGTCAACGTGATCTCCAGCAGAGTGCGGCCTCCAACCTCCACCAGCGCTTTGGGACGGTCATCAGTGAGCGGTCGCAGCCGCGTGCCCAGACCCGCAGCGAGGACCATCGCTTTCATTGGCCCGCACTTTCCAGTTCGCGATGGCGCAACACAACGTCTATGCCGCCACGTTTGCGCAGATGTTTGGCCAACTGCTCAGCCAGATAGACCGAGCGATGTTGCCCACCTGTGCAGCCGAACGACACTGCCAAATACTTGAAGCCGCGCTCCTGATAGTTGCTGATCGCGGCATCGACCAGCGATACCACATTCGAGAAATACCGATGCACGCTCTCCAGGCGCCCCAGGTATTCGGCGACCGGCGCGTCCCGTCCCGTGAGCGGCTTGAAAGCCTCTTCCCGCCCGGGATTGGGCAAGCTGCGCGCATCGAAAACGAATCCGCCGCCGTGACCGGTGTCGTCTTTCGGCAGGCCCCGATGAAACGAGAAGCTGGTGATCCACACGGTGAGATTGTCGGATTCGACAGCCACGTCCTGCAGCGTCTCGGATGCCAGCATACTGGTGAACGCGGCCGCGAGTGCCGGCAACTTAATTGGGAGCGTTGCGTTGTGCAGCAGCCAGCGAATGTTCTTCAGCGCATACGGCACGCTCTGTAGAAAATGCGATTTGCGCTCATAGAATCCGCGAAAGCCATATGCCCCCAGCGCCTGCATCATGCGCACGTAAACGTACCCATAGTAATAATGCAGAAACAAGTCGCGATCGAGCGCAATAAACCCGCCCAGCGTGTCGAGGTAATACTCGAGCAGTTGCTCGCGCAATTGTGGCGGCAGGTCGGCCTTCGAGTCGAACAGCAGGGAAGCAATGTCGTACTGCAACGCGCCCTTGCGTCCGCCCTGATAGTCGAGAAAGTACGGATCGCCGTCCACCAGCATTACATTGCGCGATTGGAAATCGCGATATAGAAAGTAATCGCGATCGGCCCGAAGCAGAAACTTCGCCAGCCGCGCGAAGTCATTCTCCAGCGCCTGCTCGTTAAATGGGATGCCAGCTAGGCGAAGAAAATAGTACTTGAAATAATTCAGGTCCCAGGCAATTGACTGGCGATCGAAGCTCGTCCGCGGATAGCACACTTTGTAGCTGATATCGTGGCGGGCTTCGACCTGAAACCGCGGCAGCACTTCCACAACTCTGCGATACGCTTCCACTGCGTCGGGAGAAATCTCGTCGCCCGCGCGATTGGCCGATAGAAAATCATAGAGCGTGGTGTCCCCCAGGTCCTGCTCCAGATACGCGCCCTGGCTCAAGTCTTCCGCGTAGATCTCCGGCACCGGAAGCCCGTGGCGACGAAACGTGCGCGAAAATTCGAGGAACGCAACATTTTCCTCCCGCACTCCATACAGAACGCCAATTGCCGTCGACTGCTCGTTGGCCAACCGGATAATGTTCCGCCCCGAGCCGCCGAGTTGGCCGTGCAACGGCATTACGCGCGTAGCCGGCACGTGAAAATGTCCCTCGAAAAGTTTCTTGAGGACGTCCATAAGAATGGTTACCGTCGGTCGAGTCGCATCCAGGGCCGGCGAAACTGCCTGCGCAGAAGGTTCTCTGCATGCTTTGAGCGTCTCAGCATGCCGTTGCCGTCAACGATAGACCTCACGCCTATGCCCGATCTCTAACACCAGCACGACCAGTTGCTTGTCTTCCAATTTACAGATGGCGCGGTGGTCACCGATACGGTATCGCCACAGACCGCCTTTGTCGCCGCTCAATGACTTTCCCAATTTTCGCGGGTCTTCGGCCGCCAATACACGGTTGCGGAAGTATGCAAGTATGCTTTGTTGTATTGCGCGATCAAGTTGTCGCAGTTGCTGTGCTGCTGAGCGCTGGAACTCAACCGTCCAGGCCAAGTTCGCGCTCCAGTTCGTCTAGCGGAATCCTCGGTTCCTTGCGCTCGAGCGCCGCGATACCGAGCAAATAGTCCTCGCGGTCCTCTAGATACTGGTGGATGGCGAGCCTTGCGTAGTAACTCTTGCTGCGCCCGGTTTGTTTGGCGAGTTTCTCCAACCGCTTTTCCAGCTCGGGTTCTAAGCGAATACCCAGCACAAAATTGCCCTCTGAGTTAGATGTTAAACAAGTTTAACAAGTCGCGGAAAGAAAAAAGCAACGCTACAGGATCTTCTTCCCGAACGCCGACAGTGCCAGCTCCACCGCCAGTTCCGCCGTCTGGTTGCGCTCGTCGAGTACCGGATTCACCTCCACAATCTCGAAACTCAACATGCGTCCGTGGTCGGCGATGATCTCCATGGCCAGGTGGCCCTCGCGATAAGTAGCGCCGCCCCACACCGGTGTCCCCACGCCCGGCGCATCTTCTGGATCGATCCAGTCCATATCGAGCGAGACGTGGTAACCCACGGTTCCACGTCCTGCCAACCGCAAGGCTTCTTCCATCACGGTGCGCATGCCGCGCTCGTCGATATCGCGCATGGTGAACACGTGCACGCCTGAGCGCTTGATGTTTTCGCGCTCGTGGCTATCCACGTCGCGAATGCCCACCAGCACACAGTTGTCGGGCTTCACTTTGGGGCTGAATCCGAAAATGTTGGTGAGCGGCGAGTCCCACAGCCCCATGATCGCGCCCAGAGGCATGCCATGCACATTGCCGCTGGGAGAGCTTTCCGGCGTATTGATATCGCTGTGCGCGTCGATCCAGATCAAGCCAATCTTGTGGCTCTGGCGCCGATGAAACTCGGCCACACCCGAGACCGTTCCCGCGGCGATGGAATGGTCCCCGCCGAGCACGATGGGAATCTGGCCCGACTCCAGCGCCTTCATCACCAGCTCTGCTTCTTTGGTGCAGGTCTCGGTGATCTCGGTGAGGTACTTGGCTCGAGGATCGCCTTCCGGCCGCGTCTCCAGCACCGCGACCGACACATTGCCGCCGTCCTTCACCTGGTAGCCGAGGGCCTCGAGCTTGCTTTCCAGCCCAGCTACGCGCACGGCCGACGGTCCCATGTCAACGCCGCGGCGCGATTGTCCTAAATCGAGTGGCACTCCGATGATGCGAATCTGCTTGGGTACATCGATGTTCTGCAGTGGTTTGGTGGCTGGACTGGTTGCCATATGTCATCCTGACGTCATGCTGCTGTTGTAATCCCGGGCGGAGACGGCCCGCTTTTGGCGGCCGGAGTCGAGGGACCCTTTGTCGCGAAGGACCCTGCTTTCCGCGTCTTAGGGATACAACCGATGCAGCGTCCGAGCAAACGGAATCGTCTCGCGCACGTGGTCGAGCCCGCAGATCCATGCCACCGCGCGCTCGATGCCCATGCCGAAACCTGCATGCGGAACCCCGCCGAACTTGCGCAAGTCAAGGTACCACTTGAACGCCTCCTCCGGCAGCTCATGTTCGTGAATGCGCTGCAGCAACAGTTCGTACGACGCCATGCGCTGTGAACCTCCGATGATTTCGCCATAGCCCTCGGGCGCGAGCACATCCATGCACAGCGCCAAATCCGGCCGGTCGGGATCGGGCTCCATGTAAAACGCCTTCACCACCGCCGGATAGCGATTCACCATGACCGGCCGTTCGAACTGCGACGAAATGTATGTCTCGTCAGGCGAACCAAAATCGCCGCCATACTCAAACTCATTTTCGATCAGGCCTTTCGCGTGCGCGTCCTGCAACATCTTGACCGCATCGTCATAGCTGAGGCGCGGGAACGGCGTGTCGATCTTCTCCAACTTGCTCAGATCGCGCCCAATCGTCTCCAACTCCGGACGCCGTCTCTCCAGGCAGCGTTTCACGATGAAGGTAATGAACTCTTCCGCCAGCACCATCAGGTCATCGAGCGTGGCGTAGGCGACTTCGGGCTCGACCATCCAGAACTCCGTGAGGTGCCGCCGCGTCTTCGATTTCTCCGCGCGAAACGTTGGCCCGAAACTGTACACCTTGCCCAGCGCCATCGCCGTGGCTTCGATGTAGAGCTGGCCCGACTGCGTCAGGTACGCCTGCTCGTCGAAGTAATCCACCGGAAACAGCGTCGTAGTGCCCTCGCAGGCAGCAGGCGTCAGGATCGGCGGATCGGTGAGCGTGAATCCGCGCTCGTCGAAAAAGTCACGGGCTGCCTTAATGATCTCCGCACGCACCCGCAGAATGGCTGCCTGCCGTGGCGACCGCATCCAGAGATGACGGTGCTCCATCAGGAAATCGACACCGTGCTCCTTGGGCGTGATGGGATAAGGATCGTCGGGGTTCACCCTTTGCACTACTTGCGCATCAGTGACATCGAGTTCGTATCCGCCGGGAGCGCGCTGATCGGCCCGTACCGTGCCCGTGACGATCACGCTCGACTCCTGCGTCAGTCCCTTGATCGCCTCGAACAGTTCCGGCGAAACCGCGTTCTTCGCCACCACTCCCTGGATGACGCCGCTGCCATCGCGGAATTGCGGGAACAGCAGCTTGCCGCTCGCCCGCAGGTTATACAGCCAGCCGCGGATAGTAACGCTCTGGCCTTCATGTTTGCCAATTTCGCGAATCGTAGAAATAATTGCTGTCGACGTTTCCATGAGTCCAATCTCTGAGGGACGCCGCTACTGCCGTGGCGCCTCATTCGCTTCAATATCGTCACCTGAGCGAAGTCACACGCAGGGTCTCTCTTCGCCCCGCGATTCTTGCGGACCGGGCTAGTGCGGAGTCGAAGGATGCCGCGCCCGCCTTATCGTTTGAAGGCTATCGTTTGGAGGGGCACGGCTTTAGCCGTGCCGTACATGCCCCTCAGTATTGTCATCCCGAGCGGGCTCTAGCCCGCGAGGGGTCCGATCCCCAAACCTTACACTTCCAACTTGCCATACGCTTCCGCCATCTTTCCCGCCACATTCTCGCCCTCGACGCCCTCAATTTCCAACAACAGTGCCGGAACCTGCGGCGCCCCTAGCAACAATTCCATGGTCTGCTTCCAATCGATGGTTCCTCCGCCCGGCCATAGGTGCTCGTCGCGTTGCCGGTCGTTGTCATGCACGTGCGTCGTTCGAATCAACGGTTTTAGCGTCTCGAAAGCCTCCGGAATCCCCGGCCCTATGTGCGCGTGTCCTACGTCGAAGCACACTCCAACGTCGGTAAACCGCGCCGTACGCAGCAACTCCACCAGACTCTCAGGAGTTGAGAGATCGTTATTAATGTTCTCCACCACGATCTGTACTCCCAGTGGTTTGGCGAAGGCGCGCAGATGTTCGATCGAAGTCATGGCCGCTTCCAGTTTTTGCTCGGTCGACGCTTCTCCACTTACACCCACATGCTGCACCAGGAACTGAAACGGCGACTGCTCCGCGACTTCCAGGGCGCGCTTGATCTCATCCATGGCCGCAATGCGATCGCGCTTTTCCACCGCCGCGATATTGAGCGGTGGAGCTCCGCTGCGTCCCCATTCATCGTCACCGTGCATGGGCGAGTGCATCGAGTGAAATGCAATGCCCGTGCTGCGAAACCAGTTCGATATCTCGCGCACGTGCTGCCGGTCGGAGTAGTTGAAGTGTCCGCGCGCGGCAAAAACCTCAATCGCCTCCGCGCCCCCCGCCACCATCTGGTCCAGCAGCCCCGGATGCAGCCGCTCCCGTCTGGCATATACCAGCGTTGACATCGCACGCCGCATCAGAAGCCCACGGCCTTGCCGTTATTGCGTCCATCGCTGGCGCCCAGTCGCTCGCCGGTCTTCTCGTCGATCGCGATGCACTCGGCATCGCCCCAGAAATCACGGTCGCTCTTGATCTTGTGCCCCATGTGTTCGAGCAGGCTGACCGTATCAGGCGAGAGACCGTATTTCTCCATATAGATCTGGTCGGGCAGCCATTGCTGGTGAAAGCGCTCCGCGTTTACCGCTTCCTGAATGTTCAGCCCGTAATCGATAACGCCCATCAACACGTTGGCCACCGTAGTAATAATGGTCGGCCCGCCGGGCGATCCCAATACCAGAAACAGCTTGCCATCCTTCAGCACAATCGTCGGAGTCATCGCCGACAACGGACGCTTGTTCGCGCCCACTGCATTCGCCGGGCCCTGGATCAAGCCATACATATTGGGCACTCCCTGTTTGGCCGCGAAGTCATCCATCTCGTTGTTCATGAGGAAGCCCAGCCCTTCGGCGGTCACGTGCGACCCAAAGCTGTCGTTCAGTGTGGTCGTTACCGACACAGCATTGCCCTCGGGATCGACCACCGAGTAATGCGTGGTGTGCTCCGGCTCTCGAATCGACCGCGGCTGCGGATGCGTGCTGGCGTACTGGTCGAGCTGGCTGAAGATCGCCGGCCGCTTCACTTCCTCGCTGGCTGTGGCCTTCCGCAGCGGAATCGTCTCCCGCCATGCTGCGCCATAACGTTTGTCGATCAGTTGTGCCACGGGAATCTTCGCGAAATCGGGATCGCCCATGAACTCGGTGCGATCGAAGAATGCTCGCTGAAACGCCTCGGCCGTCAGGTGAATGCTCGCGCCCGAGCGGTTCCCCTGTTTGGCGAGGTCGTAACCCTCAAGAATGTTGAGGGTTTCCACCAGCGCCACTCCTCCCGACGACGGCGGAGGCGCGCTGATCACATCATACCCACGATACGTCCCGCGAATCGGCTGTCGCTCCTTGACTTCGTATGCCGCAAGGTCTTCGGCAGTGATCAACCCGCCACCCTTCTGCATGGCCGCCGCCAACTCGCGCGCCAGATCGCCGTGGTAAAAGTCGTCCTGGTTCTTCGCGATGCGCTCCAATGTGCGCGCCAGCTCCGGCTGCTTGAACACCTCGCCCTGTTGGTAGAAATTGCCGTCGCGCTGAAAAATGCGCCGCGACTCAGCAAACTTCGTCAGGTCCTTGTCGCGCAGGTCCCTTGCGGTCCCGTAATCCAGCGCAAAGCCGTCGCGCGCCAGCCGGATCGCCGGCTCCATCACCCGCTCCAGCGTGAGCTTGCCCCAATGCTTCTCTGCATAGGCCAGCCCCGCCACTGACGAAGGCACCGCAATCGCCTTGTATCCCAGCGTGCTCATGTCCGGGATTACGTTGCCGTCTTTATCGAGATACATGTCAGCGGTGGCCTTCGACGGCGCCTTCTCGCGGTAGTCGAGAAAGTGCACTTCGCCATCGGGACGCCGGAACAGCATGAACCCTCCGCCTCCGATATTGCCTGCCTCGGGATGGGTGACGGCCAGCGCAAATCCAACTGCGACCGCAGCGTCCACGGCATTCCCGCCCGCCTTCATCACCTCGATCCCGGCGTTTGACGCATCGCCCTGCACCGCAGCTACCATGGCCTTGGGAGCGTGCGTCGGCTGCACCATCGTGCCGGCCAGCGCCGGTACGCCGAGGACAAGAACCAGCGCGAGTTTTAGGAATTGCCGTGTCGTTTTCATTCTGAACGCGCAGCAGAGGAGCGCCGGTGCGCAACGGGAGTACAAACTATCGAGGCTAGAACAGGGCGCGAGGAGAGTCAAATGAGAAGCAGCCGGATCTTGTCGCTGCCGTCTGCTCAGTGGGTGCCAAACAACCTCACCGTGCTTTAGGGGTTGCCATCACGAGCGGAGCGAGGGATCTGCTGTTCGCCTCTTCCAGCCTATACCGGTTGGGCCTTCCCTGGTGTATCATCTCCAAATTCAGCCTGTGCTGAACGGTATGTCCCCTCATCGCGGCTTCACTTGACGCTAGTTTCTGCCTGAAGGGCCGGGTCGGTCGTTTCCCTCAATCCCTCTGCGCCAACTCAGGGAGCCACCATGCGCAAGCTTTTTCTGTCCGTCTTTGTACTGTTGCTGTCGCTATCCGCTTTAGCGCAGCAGAGCCGCCACTTCACCTTCCACTACGCTTTTAGCGTGAAAAACGTCCAGCCCGGACAGAAGATCGAGATCTGGTTTCCACAAGCCCACTCCGATCAATTTCAGGACGTGAAAATCGTCTCCGTCACCGGCGATCTGCCGCTGAAGACCACTCGCGACGCCAAGTATGGCAACACGATTTACCACACTCTCGCGCCCAAGGCCGCGAAAGACGAGTACACCTTCGACGTCCAATATGACATTGTCCGCCACGAGCGTGTTGGATTGCCGCGCTCCGGCCAGCAACCGCAACTCGTCAAAGCCTCCGCCAAGGAGACGAGCGAATATCTCGGCCCTGACAAGCTAGTCCCCACCACCGGCAAACTCGCCGACATCGCCGCCCAGCAAGTTCAGGGACACACCGGCACCATGGACAGAGCCCGCGCGTTATACGACTACGTTTTCGCCACCATGAAATATGACAAGACCGGCACCGGTTGGGGGCGTGGAGACGCCGAGTGGGCCTGCGATTCCAAGCGCGGCAACTGCACTGACTTTCACTCGGTGTTCATCTCGATGGCCCGGTCGCAGGGCATTCCGGCTCGCTTTGAGATTGGGTTCCCGCTGCCCGCCGGCAAAAACTCAGGCGACATTCCCGGATATCACTGCTGGGCCGAGTTCTACGACTTGCAATACGGATGGGTTCCGGTTGACATCTCGGAAGCCTCGAAAGACCAGGCCAAGCAGGATTATTTCTTCGGCGCGCACGATGTGAATCGTGTGCAATTTTCCATGGGACGCGATCTTGTCCTGAATCCACCGCAGGCCGGTGATCCCCTCAACTACTTCGTTTATCCCTACGTGGAAGTGGACGGGAAAAAGTGGGAGAACGTCTCCAATCACTTTTCGTTCACCGACGTTGGAACCAGTAGCGCCGTGGCAACTGCTAAATAGATCGATCGCTCGCAATCGCCTTGGGGGATGATTCGGGTACACGAGTACCGCATCTTTGAACGACAGGCCCAGCCCTGAGCGCAGTCGAAGGAGGTTGCCCCGGGCGAAGCCGTGGGCGAAGCCGAGGGGTTCGCGCCGCGCTTTTCGGCGCCAACCTGGGTGTGTGGCATGCCGTTGGGAATCACTGCCGGTCGCTTCTCTAAACTTACTTCTCCAGCTCCACCCCGTATCGCTTTGCGGCCGCCTGAATCCGTTTCCACGCCTCGCGGCGTTCCGCCGCGGTTACACCCTCCACTTGATTGAACCGCGCCGCCGCATTGCGGACGTGCGAGGCATTTTCCAGCGGTTCCTTGCGCTGTTTGGGAAATGCGAACTCAGTCGTAGGTATCCGTTTGCGGGTTGATGTCGTAAGTTTTGCCATTGCTCCTCCTGCAGGGCGTCCCCCTGCTGCGCGGGCCATGCCCGGCCTGCTTATTTTCCTTTTTGATGCGCCCCAAGTCACTAGGTCGGATGCTTATGTCCCTTTTTTTCATCCCCTACGGCGCACTGAAGTCACCGAAAAGTCGCGCACCGATTCGCCGAAGCCCTGCATCTCATAGGCTGAAATTCGGCCCCTCTCCAGGACGCAAGGTTGGACTATCGAAGACGAACAGTGTCAGAGGACCGGCGGAGGGTATGAGGCAGTGAAGTTCGGATTTTTACTGTTTCTCCGAAGGGAGCCAACGATTGATCTACGCCGGTCCGCAGTCTGACCTTCCGCGACGAACATCTCAGTTAAGTTGATCGCGTGCCCCAGAACCTTGGACGACAGGGAGGGATTTTGGGCTCTAACCTGGGTCTTGAACCCTACTCCGCCCGCATCACCGCGCTCGGATCCACATGGATCGCCCGCAGCGCGGGCACCAGCGTTCCCACCAGCGTAGTCGTCAGGCACAGCATCGCCGCCGCTGAAAACGTCACCGCGTCGTCTGGCCTAACTCCAGCCAGCAGGCTTTCCAGCAGCCGCGCCGACAGATAAGCAAGTGCCAGTCCGGGCAGCAATCCGGCCAACGCCAGCATGACGCCTTGCCGCAACACCATCTTGAAGATGTCACCCTGTCGTGCGCCCAGCGCCATCCTGATCCCAAACTCCTGCTGTCGCAGCGACACCGTGAACGACAGCAGTCCATAGATGCCCAGCCCGGCCAGCAGAATCGCCACTCCAGTAAATATGATCAGCACTCGCATCTGGATCGTGCGCGACTCCGTCTCTCCTGCGACAATCTCCTCCATCGTCCTGACGTTCGAAATCGGCTGCTGCGGATCGGCCACCGCGATGATCCGCCGCACTTCGGAAATAAGCTGCTCCGGCGGCTGCGACGTATGGATCGCCAGGTCCTTCGGTGTATATCCGATCAGCCAGTTATCGGGAACCTGTTTGTATGAGAGATACACTTGCGGCTCGCTCGTTCTCTCCAATCCGCGCACGCGGACATCGTGCACCACCCCAACCACCTCGCGATCGTGCAGGCCAAACGTAAAATGACGCCCCAGCGGCTGTTGGTCCGGCCAATAGCGTCGCACGAACGAGTCGCTCACCACGGCGACAAAGGGATGGTCAATGGTGTCCGTCTCGCTCACATCGCGCCCCATCTGTACCGGAATCCCCATCGTCGCGAAGAACGCCGGAGTCACATACCGCAGGCTGGCCGACGTTCCTTCCGCGCGGTTCTGCGAACGCCCATCGACGATCACCGGCCATATTCCACCGCGCCACACCATCGGCAACGCGCTGATGTAGGCTGCATCGGTCACGCCCGGCAGCCTGCGCACCTCTGTCAGCACTTTGGTGTAAAACTGTTCCCGCACGTTGGTCTTTTCATACTTCGGCAGCGGCAGCGCCGTTCTCATCGTCAGGATGCCGTCGGTCCTGAATCCCGGATCGGTCGCCTGCACCTTCCACAATGCGCGTACCAGCAACCCCGACAAAATCAGCAGCACCACTGACACCACCACTTCGGCCACCACCAGCGCCGACCGCGACCGGTGATGTGCGGCGCCGCCTGTTCGCACGCCTTCGCGAAGTCCGCCGAAGCCTGCATTTCTGCACACCCGGATCGCTGGTGCGATGCCGAACGCCGTAACCGTAATCACCGTGAGTGCAAGCGCCAGCAGCATCATCCGCATGTCGAGCGGAGGCACCTCTGGGATGGGCAGCCCGTGCGGCACCAGTCGCGAAAGCAGTGGCAGCGTGGCCACCGCCACTCCAATCGCGCCCAAGCCTCCAGCTAAGCCAAGCAGCGTGCTCTCGGTAAACAGTTGCCGCAGAAGATTGCGCCGGTTCGCCCCCAGCGACACCCGGATCGAGAACTCCTTTTGTCGCGCCAGCGACCGCACCAGCAGAAGGTTCGCCAGGTTCGCGCAGGTAATGATCAGCACGCACAGCGCCGCCCCGCACAACGCCATCAGCAGCATTCGCGACTGCTTGGACAGCTCGTCCCGCAAAGCGATCACCGATAGCCCTACGTCCTGGTTCTCCTTGGGATACTGCTGGCGCAGGCGATCGCCGATCAGCTTCAACTCGGTGCGAGCCTGCGCCACCGTAACGCCGGGCTTCAACCGGCCGATGACCTCCAGCCAATTGTCGTCTCGCTCTTTGTAGTTGTCTTCCTGGAATTGAAACGTCTTCCAGAACTGCGTCTCGCGCGTGGGAAAGTGAAAATCCGCGGGCATTACACCGATTACGGTGTAGGCCTTATCGTCGAGGATGATCGACTTTCCCAGCACGCTGGCATCGCCCCCAAAGTCGGACTGCCACATCGCATAGCTCAGGATGACTGTTGTCGGGGCTCCTGCTTGGTCGTCATTCTCCGTGAAGTAACGGCCGAGCAGCGTCGGTCTTCCCAGAGTAGAAAAAAGATTGCCCGTTACCCATGCTCCCTCCACCCGCAGCGGCTCGCCCTGTCCCACCAGGTTCATCGACATATCGGTGTACCCGGCCATCGAGTCAAACGAAGTGGAGGCTGCCTTGAAGTCGCGATAGTTCGCCGGCGAAGGCTCCATCATGGAGTAGCCCGGATGCGTCTCCCATATCTTCACCAGCCGCCGCGACTCGGGGAAAGGTAGCGGACGCACCAGCACAAAATCCGCCAGAGTAAAGATGGCGGCGTTGGCTCCAATTCCGATCGTGATCAACAGTAGCGCGGTAATCGCAAATCCCGGCGACTTCACCAGGGAACGGACGGCGCTTCGCAGGTCGCGCCGCGCGATTTCCCAGTGCAGCGCGGCTGCATTGGAAAATACTTCGACAAATGCCGCCAGCCACAGCCCGCATTGCGCCAGCACGCCGCTGCTTCGCCGCAGCTCCTGCGCGAAGATCGCAGTCATCTCGTCACCGTATTCCGCCCGGTACGACGACGGGTAAAGATGCAGCAACAACCGATAGAAGTTCATTACGTCGTCCTGGGCTCCACGCCACACAGGCGCGCCATCTTCAGCAGACTCCTCAGCCGCCCCGCCTCGACCTGCGCCACCGCCGTCCCAAACGGAGTGATGCGATAGTACCGGCGCCGCTCATCGTCCATCTCCGGGGACGGCCGGGTCTTCGTTTCCACGATCAGTCCCGCTTCGAGCATTCGCTGGATCGAACGGTAGAGCGTCCCGGCGCTCAGCTTGAGCTCGCCGTTCGTCCGTTGGGCCACATCCAGAATGATCGCGTAGCCATGCCGGTCCTCATCGGCCAGCGACAGCAAAATGTGGAAGGTCGTCGGTTGCAGCGGAAGCAGGGACTCCGGGCTCTCAGTCATGCCGCGAGTATATATGCACTTTGGCTATATTTGCAACGCATATACTCTCATCGCACTGACTGGTGGCTTGAAGGGCGCAACTTCCGTCTCGCCGATGGCCGGGCGTCTTGAAGGACGGCCTTTTGAAGGGGGCGCGGCGTCAGCCGCGTCGTACAAGCTTCTTAATTCTTGTCATCCCCAGCGGAACCCGTTTCGGGTGGGGCCGAGGGACCTGCATTTCGCCGCTCCCGCCAACCCCGTCGCTTCACGAGTTGTCATCCTGAGCGGAGGCGGCCCTGCCGCCGGAGTCGAAGGACCCCTACACCCGCAATGAACTCGCACGAGCAAATCGGTGCGCCCGCGATCCTCTAATGTTATCCCGAGCCGAGCGACCGAAGGATGCGCAGCCGGGCCAACCGACCACCGGTTCACTTGAACAGATCCGCCCCAGCCTTGGCGCACTGGCTGTCCTGCGCGCTGTTCATCCCCGATACGCCGATCGCTCCCACGATCTTGCCTTCGATCAGCAGAGGAATCCCGCCTTCCGACGGAACGACTCCCGGCAACCCAAGAACTCGCAGGTTTTCGCCACCAGTGGCCAGCGCGTCCTGAAACGCTTTGGTGGGCCGCTTAAACTCCGCCGCCGTCCGCGCCTTATCGACGGAAACGTTGGCGCTCCCGAGTTGCGTGTTATCCATCTTTTCGTAATACACAAGATTGCCCGACGGATCGACGACGGCCACCGCGACGTTCCAGTTGTTCTTTGCCGCTTCGGCCAGCGCAGGCGCGACCGCCTTCTTGGCATTTTCCAGCGAGATAGGTGCGCCATACGCATTCGGCATCTGCGCCACTGCGCTCCCGAAGACGCTCAACGCAAACAGCAGTACGAGAAAAAACCGGATCGCACATTTCGAAGACATATCGCTCCTTTGCTACAAGGCGGTGGATTCTGCGCTCACCAGCTTACTGTCACAGCACGGCGTGAACAAGCGAGTTTCGCGAAGCGGCTATGCCTGATTCGTTGCTGGGGAAGTGGGTCAGTTTGAGATCCATCCTGCCTTGACGAGCATTTCGAGGGCGACATCGGTCAACGAGCGATTCTCGTTGGCGACAGCAAAGTCCTCTAATCGCGCGCGGTCAAGGATGACATTCAATTTCGCAACCCGAGCAACATATTCCCGCTGCGATATCCCTGAATCGCGCATCCGTACGCGTCGCTGCATCTCTTCGACGCTCGCGGTCAGACGACAGACGACCGCGTTGGCGGCCGGAATGTTGTCGCGACAGAGTTCTAGGTGAGCGACGTCTTCGATTGCGCGCGCGACTAAGAATCGCTGCACTCCCAACGCGGCATAGTTCCTGCAGATAGACCGAAGGTTGTCGTACATCACCCCATTGTTGCGGGCTGCGGACGGAAGATGAGCCAGACCGAGCGCATCCAGGTCGATTGCCGCATGGACAATCTGGCGTTGGGCAAGAATATCCGACGCTTCGCCCATGACGGCTGTTTTGCCAGCTCCCATCGTGCCCGTAATGATCAACAACGATTCCGTAAGCCCTCCAGCTCTTCGATTTTTTCATGCTTTCACGGCCAGCGCGACGGGGAAACAGTCGGCCGACCCAACACGGCTGCTCCGACCGTCGGCAGACCCCTTCCACGGGATATAATCTCCATTTGCGTTTTACCCTGATTTCTACCCAGCATCTCGCGGAAGGAAACCATGCCTACTGACATAGTTATGCCCCAGATGGGGGAATCGATCTTCGAAGGAACCATCACCAAGTGGCTCAAGCAGCCTGGCGACAAAGTCCAGCGCGACGAGCCTCTGTTCGAAATTTCCACCGACAAGGTTGACGCCGAAATCCCCGCCCCTGCCTCCGGCACCTTGCAAGAGATCAAGGTCGCAGCTGGCAACACCGTACAGGTCAACACCGTAGTCGGTGTCATCGGAGATGGTGACGGAGCCGCTGCTCCTGCTCCCCCGAAGGCCCAAGCTGCCGCAGTCGCTGCATCCACGCAGGCGGCTCAACCTCCGTCTGGAGAAGAGCCCAAGCCGGAAGCCGCCGCTGCGCCTCCTGCGTCCGCCCCGCAAGCCGACGGCGAGCCCGAGAACGGCGACCAGGCTCGTGTCCGTTCCAGCCCACTCGTCCGCAAAATTGCGAAAGACAATAACGTCGATCTGGCGAAAGTCCCCGGCACCGGACTCGGCGGCCGCATTACCAAAGACGACATCGAGGCGTTCATCGCCAAGCACGCCGGCGGAACACAGCCTGCCGCACCAGCACCCGCAGCCGCGTCAGCTCCGGCCGCCGAAGCCCCACTCGCTCCCGCCGTCACCGCGCCACTCCAACCCGTAGGAGGCGTGACGCCCGGCGAAGTCGTGCCCATGACCACCATGCGCAAGAAGATCGCCGAGCACATGCTGATGTCCAAGCGCACCAGCGCGCACGTGCACGGAGTCTTCGAAGTCGACGTCACCCGCATCGTGAAGCTGCGCGAAAAGATGAAAGGGAAGTTCGAAGCCGCAACCGGCAGCAAGCTGACCTTCACGCCATTCTTCGCGCGCGCGGCCGTCCACGGGCTCCGCAAGTGGCCGATCGTCAACTCATCAGTGGAAGGCGACAACATCCGCTACCACTCGTCCATCAACCTCGGTATCGCGGTCGCCCTCGACTGGGGACTGATCGTGCCCGTCGTCAAGAACGCCGAGGAGCGCAGTTTCGTCGGCCTGCAGCGCGCCATCAGCGATCTCGGCGAGCGCGCCCGCACCAAGAAGCTCAAGCCCGATGAGGTCCAGGGCGGCACCTTCACCATCACCAACCCAGGAATCTTTGGCGCCAAGTTCGGCATGCCGATCATCAACCAGCCGCAGGTAGCCATCATGGGCGTCGGCGGAATCGTCAAGAAGCCCGTCGTCGTCACCGACAAAGACGGCAACGACTCCATCGCCATCCGCTCCATGATGCATCTCAGCATCGGCTACGACCATCGCATCATCGATGGCGCCGTCGCCGACCAGTTCATGGTCGAGGTCAAGAAGTTCCTCGAGAACTGGAACGAAGAGCTACTGTAGTGCGGCTTCCAGACACAATCTTCAGCGGCAGGGCGCAGTCCCTGCCGCTTTGGTTGTGTGCCGAGCATGGTCGACAGCTGGGAGGTGCGAGTCCTCTACCCAACCTGATGGAGGTGAAGGGTTAGCGAAGCGCAAGGGTGAAATAACACTCGCCGCGAGGCGGGGCCTGAAAGAAGCGTGGAGCAAAGACGCGAGCTGATGAACAATTCAACGGATACGAGGCCTACAGTGACGGGCGATCGGGCAACTGACCGCGAAGCCCATATCCATCAAGTGCACTGGTGGTAAATCCGGCGGTTGCGCGTTGAAGGCGGTCGAAATTACCTCGGGAGATCTGCGGCATGTCACAAAACGTGACTGAGGGTGAAGCGATTCACTCTGACCGTGCCGCAGAAGTCAGCAGAGGGCGTATTACTCCAGAAGAGCGGAGAAAGGCCCGAACGGTACCCCGCAAGGGGAATAAAGGGAAGGGCAAGTAAGCAGCGCGACTCATGAGCGGACAGCGGCAGAAAAACCGACCCGAACAAGGGGTGCTGGCCTTTCCGACGGAGAGTAGGAGTGAAGCTCCGAAGGCCGTGGAGAAGAAGGGACCGAAACGCTGGTGGCGAAGCGCAGGCCTGAAAGCCTGGCTGAAACCGAACGACTGATGGAAGAGGTCTGCGAGTGGGAAAACTGCAAGCAGGCATTACAGCGAGTCAAGGCTAACAAAGGGAGTGCGGGAGTGGACGGGATGACCGTCCAGCAACTACCGGACTACCTGAAGCAGCATGGGCCAGAAATTCGGGAGCAGTTGCTGACGGGGAACTACGAACCGAAACCGGTCAGGCGGGTGGAAATCCCGAAGCCGGACGGGGGAATGCGAAAGTTAGGCATTCCTTCGGTGCTGGACCGTTTTGTCCAGCAAGCGGTGTTGCAAGTTCTGCAGAAGCGCTGGGACCCGACGTTCTCCGAACACAGCCACGGTTTCCGACCGGGGCGCAGCGCGCGGCAAGCGGTGCGACAGGCACAGCAGTATATCGCCGAAGGGCACCGCTGGGTGGTGGACTTGGATCTGGAGCAATTTTTTGACCGAGTAAATCACGACCGCCTGCTAGCGGCGGTCGCCAAGCGAGTGGCCGACCCACGGATGCTCCGGTTGATCGGAGCCTTCCTGAAGGCCGGAGTGCTGGAGAACGGATTGGTGACGGCGGTCGACGAGGGAACGCCGCAAGGCGGTCCGCTTTCCCCGCTGCTCAGCAATCTGGTGCTGGATGAACTGGACCGGGAGTTAGAGAGGCGCGGTCACCGCTACTCGCGCTATGCCGACGATTGCAACATTTACGTGGGCAGCGAGCGAGCGGGGCAGCGAGTGATGAAGAGCGTAACGCGCTTCATCACGCAACGACTCAAACTCAAGGTCAATCAGGCAAAGAGCGCTGTGGCCCAACCGTGGCAGAGGAAGTTTCTCGGATTTAGCTTTACCAGCGAGCGCGAACCAAGGCGGCGGATTGCCCCCAAGGCCATCGCCCGCTTCAAGGAGCGGATACGGGAACTGACGCGTCGAACCCGAGGCATCAGCCTGCCCAAGATGATTGCCGAAACGGCAACCTACTTGCGCGGGTGGCTCGGCTACTTCGGGGAGTGTCAAACGCCGTCGGTGCTGAAGAGCCTTGAGTCCTGGTTACGCCGCCGACTCAGGTCGGTGGTGTGGAAGCAATGGAAGCGCGGACGGACGCGATTCAAAGAACTTCGCAAACGGGGCGTGAGCAAAGATCTGGCGGCGCAAACCGCTGGGAGTGCGCACGGTCCGTGGCGAATCGCGAACTCCCCGGCGTTAGCCATGGCACTACCCAATGCCTACTTTGCCTCACTGGGACTCCCGGCCATGGTCATACGGTCTTAGCTCAACCCGCCGAACCGCCGTATGCGGACCCGCATGTACGGTGGTGTGGGAGGGGAGGACGGGCGACCGTCTCCCCTATCCCGATTATCGCCTGCCCGGCCGCTGTACAATCCGCTGGTATGCATTTCCGTCCTTCGACCTCGCCGCCGGGAGCGTTCATCACCCACTTCGCCGAAGCCCCCGGCCCCAACGCCTTGCCGCCATCCGGACCAGTGCTGGTTATGCCGCCGGTCAAGCAACCCATGCGGCCGCATCGCTGGCTGCAGCGCCTGTGGCTGGTCGTCTTCGTGCTCTTCTGCCTGGAAGTCGGCATCATCCTCACCGTGCTTCCCTGGACCAAACTCTGGACCGACAACAATCTCCTGGCCTCCTACCCCTCGCTCCAGGAGTTCCTGATGCACGGCTTCGTCCGCGGCGTAGTCAGCGGCCTCGGCCTCATCGACATCTGGATGGGCGTAGCCGAAGCCGTAACCTACCGCGAAACCTCGCGCAGCTAGCCACAATTAGGCTTAATTCAAAACAAACGCAGGCCCCTCGCGCCCTACCACGGAACAGGGCCGGGCAATGGGATAGTACCGGACGGCCTCCCGCAATGTGGCGGCACTTTGTAGCAACTGCGCATTCGGGAGAGAGCGTTCGGCGCAAAGGCTGTGGTGGTGCTCGCGCGAAAAGGTGTTACGTCCGTGGTAGCGGTACAGATAAAGATGGCCGGCTCCCTTGAGTGCCGCCACCGTCAGCGACCCATAAACGGATTCCATGAACACCCAATCTTCGCCCCGCCGCGCATCGGGACCGCATTCCGGATAGCGGAACCGTGAGTCGCGATGCATCATCAGGGTTCCCGGAGCAAGCTGCATGAGACCGTCGTTTTGGCCGTTGACGCTCCAGTCAATCCACCACAGGAGCCCGTCCGGCTCAAGGTAGTGCAGGTGATCGGCAAAAAACGATGCGCCGGCGGCCTGCGCGATCATGTGCCCGAACTGGATGGCCAGCCGCTCCGGATGACTGTAGTCGTCATCGTCCCACTGGCAGATGATTTCGCCCTGCGCGGCCTCGACGGAAATGTTGCGCAGCGCACCCAGCGTCCACCCGCCCGGACCGGGATAAATCACCCGAACGCCAGCGATGCCCAGCTCCTCCACGCAGCGCACCAGGGCGTTGCGGTAGCCTTCCTCACCATCGCTGACGATCACCAGCTCCCGGTCAGCATAGCTCTGCTCTGCGTACGATCGGATGGCAAGCTTGGCTAGTGCCAGCCGGTCTAAAGTCACCATCAGGCAACTGATCATCGTCATCGCCGCTCCCGATTGTCTTCGCTACCGCGTGCGCCGGAGCATAGCGCACCCGTGACGCTACCGGCAATCGAGAACTCCTTGGCTAAAGGTGTACCCCCACCTCGCAAAATCCTCGTTTTCATGAGGGTAGGAGGAATTCCGCGCAAATAATTGAGCGTGTGGGAGTTAGAGGTAAAGTATTCCATTCAAAGAGCTTAGTGCGCCCGCCGAAGACTCGGCTCTAGCGGGGAATGCGTCGGGGACAACAAATCCCCTATGCGCACCTGCGCGATTCTAGGGAGAGAGAAGAAGCGGAGCACTGTCAATTGTAGCCACCTGCCGAAAATAAAAAAGGCCAGAGCATTGCAGCTTTGGCCTGAGCCGTCCGTCACCTTGAGGAAACAATCAGATGTTGATTCGACGCCGCACAGCACTCGCAAGGCCAACCAATCCCGTTCCCAGAAGTATCAAGCTGCCGGGTTCCGGCATTGTCGTCACCGGTTGCAACGCCACATCGAACAGGCCGGAGTCGACGGTCCCAGTCGTTAGCACGTCGCTTGCGATGTTGTATTCATCCAGGTGATTGGCTTCTGCGATGTAAAGGTTGCCCAGACCATCAGCCGTAAGACCGCTCGCAAACAGACCAGAGGCACCAGGCAAGAACGTCGCGGTGGAGAGGTTAGTTCCAACTCTGTAGAGCCCGCGCACGGTCAGGTTATTAGCGTCGTCCGTCACGAAAAGATTTCCGCTGACCGGATCAAAGGCCAAACCATTTGCTCCGGCGCTCCCCGTAAACGGCAGCGCGATGCTGTTGATGATCGCGCCGGTAGTGGGATTGATCTGAGAGAGTTGGTTCGGACCCAGGATCGCGAAGAGGTGTCCTGCACTGTCGAAAGCAATGCCACGAGGATCAGCAAAGTTTACAAGTGGGCTTACCGCGTTGGTCGAAAGATTGATACGCTCGATGCCCACACCAGTCACACCGAACAGGGCGCTAGTCCCACTCGGATCCATCGTTACGTACGCTCCCTCCTGGTTCGTGCCGAAGGTGGTTAGAGTGGAGCTGTTGTGGGTCGTGAAACTATACATCGCCAGTTGCCCGGTAAAAGCCGTCGTGTAGAGAATCTGGTTCTGCCCATCGAACGTCAGCCCTTCCGGCGTCCCGGGGGTGCCGAAGCTCCAAGTCACCAGGTTAGTGCTGGTGTTAATGGCCTGCAGTTGAGTGACGCTGACATTGGTTGCGTACACGGTACTCGCCGCTGCCTGCGGGGCAAGTGAGATCACTAACCCAACGGTCAGCGAACATATTCCCAAGATCGTGGACTTGGCTAAGCTAGGTACTTTCATGATTCGTCTCCTTTTTTCCCTTCCAATGCAAGTCCCGGCTTCCGGGCACTTGTTGTCACCCGCTCGGCCAGTTACGGGACAGCGCCGTGCGGTGTCCTTTCGGACCACCGAGTCCGCAAGCGCGTACATCAACTAACGCGAGGATTTGGCGCGAATATAGTCAGCCCTTCGAGGATTCTTTGGATCGCGCGGCGACGAGTACCTGCTCTCCATGTTGCAAAAGCCCACATGGGGAGGGAAATCTGGCACTGTAGTGCCATAGGTATCTGCACTTACCGATTGACTTTCAGAATCGAACCGGGATAGCGTTGCAGTCGCTTCGCGCCTGATCTCTTCGTCGTCGATCCGTGTTGTAGGGAGCTGTTGTGGCCGAAGCCGAGTCCCATCACGTAACCGCGCTTCTCGTCGCATGGAGCAAGGGCGACGAGCGTGCGCTGGAAGCGCTCACGCCTCTGGTGTATGACGAGTTGCGCCGCCTTGCGCGCTCCTATATGCGCCAGGAACGCTCTGGACATACCCTGCAAAGTACCGCACTCGTGCACGAAGCCTTCCTGCGGCTGATCGATCAGAAAGTGCAGTGGAACAGTCGCGCCCATTTCTTTGGAATTGCCGCCCAAATGATGCGCCGGATTTTGGTCGATCATGCCAAAGCCCAATCCACGGCGAAACGGGGAGCTGGTGCGCTCCGCGTCGAACTCGATGAAGGACTGGCGACTGCTCCCAATCGTGACGTTGATTTACTGGCGCTTGATGAAGCGCTGGAGCGCCTGACCAAGATCGACCCCCAGCGAAGCCGAATCGTTGAGCTGAGGTTCTTTGGCGGACTTTCGAACGAAGAGAGTGCCGAATTGCTGGGCGTTTCGCCCGCTACGATTCAACGGCAGTGGACCGGGGCACGAGCTTGGCTCTTTCACGAGCTGAACCCATCCGAGGCATGATGATATGCCCGCTACCTGGATTCAAGTTCGCGACATCCTCGATGAAGCTCTCCAGATGCCCGCCGAAGACCGCTCTCGTTACCTCGATGCCTGTCTTCAGCCTGAACTCCGTCGTTACGTAAATTCCCTGATCGTCTCTTACGAAAAAGCGACTGAGTTTTTGGACCAGCCGGCGGTGACTTTACTTGCAGAACCGTGGCAGGAAGCCGAATTGCCACAACCTTGGATAGGCCGCCGGATCGGACCCTACCTGATTGAGAATGAGCTTGGAGAAGGCGGCATGGGAACCGTCTTTCAGGCGGTGCGCGCGGACGATGAATACCAGAAGCGGGTCGCCATCAAGCTGGTGAAAGGTGGGTTTGCCTCCGCTTTCGCGATAGCAAGGTTCAAGGCTGAACGCCAAATCCTCGCCAGCCTCGAACATCCGAACATCTCTCGATTGCTCGACGGGGGCCGCACCGAAGAAGGCTACCCCTACTTGGTGATGGAGTTCGTCGATGGCGTGCCCATTGATGAGTACTGCGACGCCCATAGACTCACCATCAGCCAACGTCTGCAATTGTTTCGGAGTGTCTGCGGCGCCGTCCAGTTTGCTCATCAGAACCTCATCATTCATCGCGACTTAAAGCCTGGCAATGTTCTCGTCACCAGAGAGGGCGTACCCAAACTTCTCGACTTCGGTATCGCCAAGCTTCTCAGTCCTGATCCCCTGTCCCCGGCGCCCGAGCAGACCCTCGGCTTTGTGCGAATGTTGACGCCCGAGTACGCCAGCCCCGAACAGGTCTGTGGAGAAGCCATCAACACAACCACCGATGTTTACTCACTGGGCGTCGTGCTGTACATGCTGCTCAGCGGTCATCGTCCTTACCAGTTGAGCGGAGCTTCATCGCAAGCGTTTGCAGACCTCATTTGCCACACCGAACCTGTTAAGCCCAGCGAAATCGTAGCTCGAACCGAAACGATTGGTAGTCCAGGTGAAGACAATGCCCAGACCGTAACCCCGGAGTTCGTTAGCGCAGCGCGCGACACCAAGCCAGACAAGCTTCGCCGGCGCCTCTCCGGTGATCTCGACAAGATCGTCTTAATGGCGCTCCGCAAAGATCCACGGCGCCGATATTCCTCGGTGGAACAGTTCTCAGATGATGTGCGGCGCCATCTCGAAGGCCTGCCGGTCCGCGCCCGCGAAGACACGCTGGCTTATCGCGGCAGCAGACTCGTGAAACGGCACAAGCTGGGGACGGTCGCAGTTACGGTTTTCGTCATCACGCTGTTAGGCGGAATCATAATGACAATGCGCCAGGCACGCATCGCGGGCGCCGAACGGGGTCGGGCTGAACGCCGGTTCAACGATGTGCGAACTCTCGCGAACTCTTTGGTCTTCGATGTTCACGATTCGATCAAAGATCTTCCAGGAGCAACGCCAGCGCGCAAGTTACTGGTACAACGCGCACTTCAATATCTCGACAGCCTTTCCCACGAAGCCAGTGGGGACACATCACTGCAACGGGAGTTGGCGGCCGCCTACCAAAAAGTCGGGGACGTTCAAGGAAACCCATACAACGCCAATCTGGGCGACTCGGCGGGTGCCTTGGCAAGTTACCGGAAGGCCGCAGCGATTCGCGAGTCGCTGTCGCAGCATGATCCGACGAATGACGCGCTCAAATGGGACCTGATGAGCAGCTACATAGCCATCGGTTCGATTTTGGGAGCATCCCAGGATTTTCCAGCAGCCATCGCGAGCATGCGCCAAGCGGTGTCGCTAGCCGACGTTCTTTCGCCTCGAACCCAAGATCCGGTGGCTTTGGATCACGCGGCGGGCGCCTTCTATTTCATGGCCAATATAATGCAAGACAGTGGTGACCTCGCCGGCGCACTGGAGAGCTATCGCAAGGCCATTTCGATCCGGAACTCCGCGCAAGCTGCAACCCCACATCAAAAGACACTGTTACAAACCCATGTTGCCGGCGACTACGCTGGTATGGCTCGTGTTCTCGCGCGTCAAGGCCAGCTTGGATCGGCCATCGATGCGCAACGACAAGCCACGGCATTGATGGAAGGTCTTTCCGCCTCCGATCCTACCAACGCAACGATTCGAAGCTTTCTCGCAGGTTCCTACCAATCGCTGGGGACCGACCTCAAGGACAATGGTGAATTGGATGCTGGCTTGCAGTATCTGCGCCGCTCGCAAAGGATTTACCAGTCCTTGGCAGCGGCTGACCCCTCGAATGTTATGGCCCCGTACCGCCTTGCCTACGCAAACCTGGAGATCGGCGACGTGCTATTGGCGAAATCAAACTATGCGGAGGGTATGAGTGTCATCGCTGAAGCCCTGTCCACTTTTCGTCGACTGGCGGAAGCTGATCCTGGCAATCAGTGGGACCGACAGGGCCTGGCAGAGTCCTATTCCGCTCTCGGTGACGCCTACCAGCAACGCGCCAGTAGTTCTGATTTGTCAAGATCGGCAAAGCTTGATAATTGGCGAATGGCTCGAACCAGCTATGAGCAGAGCTTGAAAACTATGTCGGACTTACAAACTCGTAGTGCTGTCCGGGGTGAGCATGGCGAGAACTTGACGACGCTCGACACGCAGAACATTGTCGCTTGTGATGCGGCAATCAAGAAGCTTCACAGGCCTGAGTAGTGAAGAGCTCTAAGTAATCTTAGCCACTGTTCGGAGCGTTCCAGCCGGTCGAGTGTTCGGTATTTACGCTGCATATCCGCGCCGGCCGCGCCGATCCCACAAGGCATTCTTGAATGTCGTGGGACTGGGTAGGTTGTCGGCAATTGTAGGGCAAATGGCAACAGAACCTTCAGGATTGATCCGCAAATCCGAAACGAGGACGATCGAAAGAACGCCTAACTCCTTACGGCAGACATGGATAGCTGTAACTATCAATAAAATTAATGACATGCGAACAATTTCCGTCTAACTCGATGAAAACAAAGGAAGCGCGAACAGCAACTTCGGCAAATCCTTTGAGCACCACAGAGGAGTTGGCGATCCTTCACCCTCGACTGATATACCTATCCTGATGCCCGATAAAGATAAGGACGAACCGCTGCCGCATCCCAATCAGCGGGTGCCCCTGGCTTACGAGAACAAGAAGTTCCTGAACGGGCCGGATGGCCGCATTCTGCGCATTCTGGCTGAGTATCAGGAGCCGCTCTCGAAGTTTCGTCGCGAGCGCATTCAAGACACCATCGTGTTCTTCGGATCGGCCCGCTTTCACAGCCAGGAACAGGCGCAGGATGCGCTGCAGGAGTTGCAGAAAACGGGAGGCGATTCTCCTGAGGCGCAGGAGCGCATACAGCGCGCCAAGACCGATGTCGAGATGTCGCATTATTACGAGGCCGCGCGCCAGTTGGCTTTCCTGATCACGAAGTGGACCCAGACTATCTCTCAACCTCGCCACCGCTTTGTGGTCTGCACGGGCGGTGGGCCGGGCATTATGGAAGCGGCCAATCGCGGCGCGTTCGAGGCGGGCGGAAAGACCATCGGGCTCAACATCAACCTGCCATTCGAGCAGGTCCCCAATCCATACATCACTCCGGAGCTGAACTTCGAGTTCCACTATTTCTTTATGCGCAAGTTGTGGTTCGCTTACCTCGCCAAGGCGCTGGTAGTGTTTCCGGGGGGCTTCGGAACCTTCGACGAAATGTTCGAGCTGCTCACCCTGGCGCAGACCCAGAAGCTCGCCAAGCATATCGGAGTGGTGGTCTATGGCAAGCAGTACTGGGACAAAGTCATCAACCTGCAAGCGCTGGTGGATGCCGGAACCATATCCGCAAAAGACCTCGACCTGATTCATTGGGCGAGCACGCCGGAAGAGGCGTTCAAATTTCTCAGGACCGATCTGGAGGAGCACCACATCGAGCACTCCGGCCCAGAAAAGGTGCCGGATATCGCCAAGACTCGGCCGTGAGGGTGGCGGTTAACGGAGAATTAAGGTTACCGAAGCGATTTGCCTCCAACACCAATTCGCGAGGCAGAGTGGCACAGAGTAACCATCGAAATGCCAAAACCACCACTTTCGTTACATGCGCGAAATCCTGACTCAGCGTACACTTATGCCCGCATGCATTTGGGACTTGAGGTGGTGGGGCGAAGCGACGTTGGCCGGGTTCGTCCTTCCAATGAGGACAGCTTCGGCTTCGACCTGCGGCAGGGTGTTTTTGTGGTGTGCGATGGCATGGGGGGACACGCGGCTGGCGAAGTTGCCAGCAAAATCGCGGTCGACACCATTCTTTCCTACTTCCGCGACAAGGAGCCCCTGGCCGCCGATGCCAGTTTAGTCGACGCCCCCCTGGGAGCGCAGATGCTCTCCGATGCGGTCAACAAGGCCAACGAGTGCATTCTGGAATACGCCGACGGACACGAAACTGCCTCCGGCATGGGTACGACGCTGGTGGCCGCCCGATTCCTCGACGGCAAGTTCACGATTGCCCACGTCGGAGACAGTCGCATCTACCTGCTGCGCGAAGGGGCACTGTTGCAACTCACCGAAGACCACTCGCTGGTGATGGAGCAGGTCAGACGCGGCGTTCTTACTCTGGAAGAAGCCAAGAAATCCTCGGCGCAACATATCATTACTCGCGCCCTCGGCACGGAAGAAACCATACCTCCAGATCTTGCCGAGTTTCCGGCCCAGGACGGCGACATCCTGCTACTGACCACCGATGGCGTTCTGCGCCACCTCGAAGACGACCAGATCCACGACATCCTTGCCAACTGCCACCCTTTGCAACTCGCCTGCGATCGCCTGATTGAAGCCGCGCTCGACGCCGGAGGCGAAGACAATGCTACCTGCGTCCTGATCCGCGTGAAGCAGGAAGACGGCGACGATCCGGGTCCCAGCAACAACTAGTAGCTCGCCCCCAAGGCTCTGTTAAACTCGACTGTTTTGCTGTGCGGCTGGGCCGCACTTGGGGGCATCTTGATTATGGAAACTAATACTGTTGGTGTGATTGGCGCGGGTACCATGGGAAACGGCATTGCCCATGTGTTCGCGCGCAGTGGCTACAAAGTGGTACTGGTCGATGTCGAGCAGCGCTTTCTCGATCGGGGGCTGGAGACCATCCGCAAGAACCTAGAGCGCGAGGTTAGCAAGCAGAGAATCAAGGCAGAAGAGCGGGACGCAGCCGTCGCTCGTATCGCTCCTACGACGGATCGTTCGAGGGTGGAGGCTTGTAATTTTATTGTCGAGGCGGCCAGCGAGCGCTTCGAGATCAAGTCGGAATTGTTTCGCGATCTCGATAAATTGTGCCGTCCGGAAGTTATTTTGTCGTCGAACACGTCTTCCATTTCGATCACGAAGCTGGCGGCGGTAACCAAGCGTCCGGACAAAGTGATCGGGATGCACTTCTTCAACCCGGTACCGGTGATGAAACTCGTCGAGGTAATTCGTGGATTAGCGACTTCAGACGAAACCTACGCGACCGTGAAGGCGCTGGCTGAGAAGCTGGAGAAGACTCCGGTCGAGGTGAACGACGCGCCAGGATTCGTGTCGAATCGTGTGCTCATGCCGCTGCTCAACGAAGCGATGTACACCGTGATGGAAGGCGTGGCCACGCCGCAGGCAGTCGATGACGTCTTCAGGCTGGGCATGGCTCATCCGATGGGACCACTAACGCTCGCCGACTTTATCGGACTCGACGTCTGCCTCGACATCATGCGCGTCATGCACTCCGGACTCGGCGATCCCAAATACCGTCCCTGCCCATTGCTGATCAAGATGGTTGACGCCGGCTGGCTGGGACGGAAGTCGGGGCGCGGGTTTTATCAATATTGATGGCCACGAACGAGTCGGCATCTCGCACCAGTCTCCTGATCTATCCCTTTGCCTTTGCCACCGGTCTATTTTCGGGCTGGGTCAACCAGACCGTGGATGACGCGTTGCTGACGGCACTCTGCATGTTGGGCTTTGCGATGCTTTTAGGCGCCTGGAAGCCGCAACAGCCGTGGAGGTGGGTGGTACTGGTGTGGATTGGAGTGCCGTTGGCGCTCGCTTACTACCAGTTCATCGTGAAATGGCCGCACGACCGCGGACAGGTGTATGGGGCGTTCCTGCAGATTCTGGCCGCAAGCGCGGGAGGCTTCGGTGGCCACTTCATGCGGCAGATGATCGACAACGTGTTTCGGGGAAAGGGCGACGACTGACGGGCCAAAACCAAAAGGCGCGATCGCTTGCGCCTTTCAGACCGGGGCTGAGCCCCTGGGTCAATTATTGAGACCGGTGACGCCGACCTGAAGGGTCCTTCCACCCAAAAAGTCAAAAGCCCCATCCTGTCCCAAAAGAGGCGACAGAATGGGGCACCCGAAATCGTTGTTATTGGCTAGTCGTGCACGCCGTCCATGAACGCACGCAGCTTGCGCGAGCGCGAGGGGTGCCGCAGTTTGCGCAGGGCCTTGGCCTCGATCTGGCGGATACGCTCGCGAGTGACTGCGAACGACTGGCCGACCTCTTCGAGGGTGTGCTCGGAACCGTCTTCCAGCCCGAAGCGCATCTTGATAACCTTCTCCTCGCGAGCGGTCAGTGAGCGAAGTACGGTCGCCGTCTGCTCCTTGAGGTTCACGTTGATCACGGCCTCGGCGGGCGAGACCACGGCGCGGTCTTCGATGAAGTCGCCCAAGTGAGAGTCTTCCTCCTCACCGATGGGCGTCTCGAGCGAAATCGGTTCCTGGGCGATCTTCAGCACCTTGCGCACCTTGGCCACCGGGATGTCCATGCGCTTGGCGATCTCTTCCGAGGTAGGCTCACGACCGAGTTCCTGCACAAGCTGCCGCGAGGTGCGGATGAGCTTGTTGATGGTCTCGATCATGTGCACTGGGATGCGGATGGTGCGGGCCTGATCGGCGATGGCGCGGGTGATGGCCTGGCGGATCCACCATGTCGCGTAGGTCGAGAACTTGTAGCCGCGGCGGTATTCGAACTTGTCCACCGCCTTCATCAGGCCGATGTTGCCTTCCTGAATGAGGTCGAGGAACTGCAGTCCGCGATTGGTGTACTTCTTGGCGATCGACACCACGAGTCGCAGGTTGGCTTCGATGAGTTCGCGCTTGGCGTACTCGGCATCGACATCGCCCTGCACGATCTCGCGCTGCGTGCGCTTGAGCTCGGCGAAGGTTGCGCCGGCGTCGCCTTCCATGTGCTCCAGGTCAGCGCGTATGCCGCGCACCTGCTTACGCAGCTCCTTCTTCTGCTCGTCGGAGCGGCTCGCCTCGGCGCGCTTCTCGAAGTTGCCGGCCTGCTTATCGAGCCCGCGCATGCTGTCAACCGTTTTGTTCACGCGGTCGATCAGGCGCTTGCGCTCGTTATTCGTAAAGCCAAGCTTGCGAATGATGCGCGAAATGCCGACTTGCTCGCGGCCCAGTCCCCAGCGCGTCTTGCGGTGTAGCCGCGGGTTCTTCTTCTGCGGGACGGCCGCCAGCTTCTCGATCAACTGCTCGGACTTTTTGTAATGCTTGTTGAGCTCGTCAATCTTGCCGGTGATGTCCTTCATGCGATTGACGAGCACGTCTTCCGTGATTTCGTCCTCGTCGAAGAGCACCACTTCCTTGATGGAACGAACGCCGCGCTTCAAGTCCTCGCCCATGGCGACAATCTCGCGTATTACGATGGGCGAGCGCGACAGCGCCTTAAGCACGCGCAGTTGCCCGCGCTCGATACGCTTGGCGATTTCGACTTCGCCTTCGCGGGTGAGCAGCGGCACCGTGCCCATCTCGCGCAGGTACATGCGGACGGGATCGTTGGTTTTCTCTAGCGCACCGGGCGTGAGATCGAGTTCGACGTCTTCGCCGGCTTCGATGTCGCCCTTGTCGAACTTGTCGAGCGCGCTGGGTGATTTGGGACCCTCGAGCACGTCGATGCCCTGTCCACCAATCGTGGTGATCAGGTCGTCGAGGTCGTCGGGGGAGTGGACATCGTGCGGGATCAGGTCGTTTACCTCGTCGTACGTGAGGTAACCCTTTTCTTTCCCTGCATCGATTAATTTCTTAATATCGTCGAACTTATCTTCGAGAGCCAAAGCGGAATTTCCCCTACCTGGCGCCTTTCATGAGGCGCTCTTGTTCGGTGTAAATTACGGCGGGAGTGGTACAGGAGTACCACCATGTGCGGAAACCTTCGAATTTTAGCATACACAAGGGCCGCCTCCCAAGCGTTTTATTCGGCGCAACTCGGCTGCCCTCGCACACCAGAAACAAGAATGATCAGCCGTCACCAGTTAGATGAGTCCCAGGGCGGTATCGCTTCAGCGTATTTCCCGATACTAGGACCACCTTAGAGTCAATTAACTATTGCTATAACAGTTACTTACGGACTTAGTCCGGCACCTTCGCCGATCGAGCCCATGGCTTGCCGCAGTTTCACCCGTTCCTGCAACAGTCGGGCCGACAATACTCCGTCATTCCGCCGTTCAGCGTCCTTCAGCTGATGCTGAAGCTCGTCAAGCTGGCGAAGGATTGCACGCCTTCGCAGGGACCGGACTGCGCTTTCCAGCAGCTCGGGGGTAAGGTCCTCGCGATCATTCATCAGGATAGACGCGACCCGGCTGCGTTCGTGATCGTCGAGTTGCAAGCTCATGGGATCGAGTCCCTGCTCGTGCGCAGTCAGCAAGGCATCAACTAGTGCCTGCGCTCCCGTGCCCTCGTGCAATCGCTCCTGGGTGAGAAAGTAGTGCGCCTGACGCGCGGGATCGAAGTCGGGGTCCTGTCCTTCGCGCTCGCTGTGGGGAGCGTGTCCCAGGTCGCGACTGGCGAGGGCGCGAATGAGCACGCGCTCCGCGTCGGTAAGTTGCGGGCTTGCCGGCGTCACCACACGCGATGCCGCGCGGGCCGTGGCGGCGTGCCGCAATTCCTGCCGCAGCACCGACGACTCGATGCCCAGGCGATGGGAAATTTCGTTGGCCAGATCGTCACGCACGATGCGGCTCGGTACGCGCTGGATGTGCGGCAGCAGGTAATTCAGCGCCTTCACTTTTCCTTCGGGCGTGCGCACGGGGTGCAGCGCTCGGGCCCGCTCGATCAGGTAGTCAAAATACTTTTGCGACTGGCCGAGCGCGTCGGTGTATGCCGCGACTCCCTTGCGGCGAATGTAAAGGTCAGGATCGAAGCCGGCTTCGAGGGTGAGCACCTTGATCTCGAAGTCCTCGCTCACCAGCAGCGCCAGCGAGCGCTCGGCCGCCGCGGCGCCCGCAGTGTCTGGATCAAAGTTCACTACTATTTTCTTGCTGAAGCGCCCCAGCACGCGCGCTTGCGGCTCAGTGAACGCGGTGCCGGAGCTGGCGATGACGTTCTTGAATCCCGCGGTGTACACAGAAATACAGTCCATCTGGCCCTCGACCAGGATGGCGTAGTCGAGCTCACGGATGGCCTTTTTCGCCTTGTCGAGGTTGAACAGCACCCGCGACTTGGAATAGATCGGCGTCTCCGGCGAGTTGAGATATTTCGGCCCGGACTTCTCGTCGGTGGCCAAGGTACGGCCGGTGAAGGCGATCACCTTGCCCTGTTCGTTGGCGATGGGGAACATGACACGGTTGCGAAACTTTGAATAGAGAGTGGCCAGTGGCTGGTGGCCGGTGGCTGGCGTGTTTGGTGACTGGTTGCTGGTGGCTGGTGACTGTTCCCTATCTTTGTCTTTCCATGAGAATAGGCCCGAGTCACGCATGAGTTCGTCGTCGAATTGACTGCGCAGAGAATCGCGCAACAGAAATCCCGACTCAGGAGCGTAGCCGATCCGGAATTCGGCGATGATCTCGGGGCTAAGGCCGCGTGTTTTCAGATATTCGCGCGCATGTGCAGCCTCCGGACGCTTCAATTGCTCCTGAAAAAATGCGCATGCCCGTTCGTGAATTTCGATCAGGCCGCCGCGCTGCTTCGCCTGTCGCGCCTCTTCCGGCGAGGAGTACGTGACTTTGGGCATGGGGATGCCGAGTTTTTCGGCGACCATGCGCACGGCTTCGGGAAAAGTTACGTTTTCGATCTTCTGCACGAAGCTGAAGACGTCGCCTCCGGCGTTGCAGCCGAAGCAGTGGAAGAACTGATTGCCGGCATGAACGGAGAACGACGCAGTTTTTTCCTGGTGGAAGGGACACAGTCCTTGATAATTTTGCGCGCCACTTTTGCGTAGCTTAACGTACTCGCCCACAATGCGGACGATGTCAGCCTGCTGCTTGACGGTGTGGGCAAAATCGCCGGGATTGGCCATTTGAACTAGTGTGCAGCAAAGAACGAGGCGATGCAGCCGCATTTCCGCGAGGAACTGTGGATTATCTGTGCAATTCACGCCGAAATTAGTGGGACGGATAGCTATTCGCCCGCGCCGACGATCAAGATCGGCGAGGTGGGTTTGTCGGAGCCGGCTTCGTTTTCCAGCGTTACGGCGAATGCCTTGGCCACGACGCCTTCGGGCATTGGATGATCCATCATGACGGCATTGCCATGCTCGTCGGGCTTGAACATTCCGGCGGGCATCGGTGCGCCTTGCATGGGAATCAGCCACAATTCATACGCCTTGCCCGCCGGCACTGGCGCAAGGTTGCCGGCCACTAACATCAATCGCTTCTGGCCCGGGCTGTAGATGGCGGTGGCGTGCGGCTTGCGCGGCTCTGCCTGCGGGTTGAGCGACACCTGAACCGCGTCGGGCGCCGACAACAGCTTGAGCCGTTCTTCGTCCTGCGCGAGCTGCATTGACGTCTGCGAAAGTTGCGCTGAAGTGTTCTGGTAAAGGCCGGTGAGCTTGGCGAAGTCATCGCGCATGGTTGCGTTCTCGCGCCACAGGTTGCCGACGGCGAACAGGAGCGCCAGCGCGACCGCGGCAGGGAGGAATGCCCAGCGGAATCCACGGCGCGACGTTTTCTCGGCCGCAGGAGCCGACACGCCACGGGGCTCGGCGGCGATGGCCCGCATCAGGCGGTCTTTGCTGCGCGTGGGAGGGTTCGGACCTGTCGTGGACAACGCCAGCAATCCCAAATCGCTGCGCAGGTACTGCACCTCGCGACGGCACGCGGCGCACGTCTCCATGTGCTGCTCGAACTCCTGGCGTTCGCTGCCAGTCAGCTCGTTCAGCGCGTAGAGCGCCTGGTCTTCGGCGAATTGTTCGTGCGTCTTCATTCCGTCTTCAACTTGCAAAGCGGGCGCGTAACATCTGCAGTCCGCTGCGAATGCGAGTCTTGATCGTGCCTAAGGGCTCGCCGGTCTTCTCCGCAATCTCGGTGTGTGTCAGTCCCTCAAAAAAGGCCATTTCCATGGCGGTGCGCTGGTCGGGGCCCATTTCGTTCATGACGACGCGAACTTTCTCAATCACGAGCGACCGCTCGGTCTCATCTCGTAGGTCGGTGGCGGTCACGATCACGCAATCTTCAATGTCGGTCTCCGGGCGCCGTTGGCGCAGCCGGTCGATGGACCGGTGCCGCGCGATGACGGCCAGCCACGCAGCCAGGCTCCCACGGCTGCTGTCGAAGGCATCGGGCTTGCGCCACAGTTGCAGAAAAATGTCCTGCAAAAGGTCTTCGGCCGCTCCGGTGTCGTGCAAAATCCGCAATGCAACTCCGTACACTACTTTGGAATACCGGTCGTAGAGTTCGGACAACGCCTGCTGGTCTCCGGCGCGGACGCCTGCCACCAGTCGCATATCGTCAAGCGCCTGATTGCGGTTCGTCGAACTGTTATCCATCGGTTCCATTTGTTAATACGCGCCAGCAGGGCTGGCAGATTGTTGCGTCCTGCTCAAGTAGCAGGGTCGATATTCTTCCTCTTCTGCAAAATCCGGTTTTCGGCTTAAGCTCGTAGTCCATCCAGCAAGCGGAAACCACGTGAAGATACCAGCAAAGGCAGCCTGCGGACAACTGGAGAAACAGTGGCCAGTGGCTAGACGGGAGTGTATCTCGCTGCGGCGTCCGGTTCGGTTAGCGGCCGACAAACCGTGTGTTAAGACTGATCACTGGCCACTAGCCCCTAGCCACTGTTTCTCAGCCTTGCTTCCGTCGCTGCTGCATCTCGGCCAGCATTTCGGCGCGGGCGCTCTCAGGTAGTGATTCGCGGATGGCGGGGAAGATCACCGCCTCTTCGAGCTCGAGGTGCGAGCGGAAGATTTCGTCGAGCGCGGAGGTGAGGGAACACATCTCGCCGCCAACTTGCGCCAGCGCGCCGGGGTTGCGTTCCAGCAGTTGCAGCAAGGGCACCAGCCTCTCGACGAAGTCGTAGATGCCCTGGTGCTGATCAGCCATGGCGAGTAATGCATGACGCACGCGCTCGCCCGCGACGGGGTCGAGTCGCGGGCGTACGGTGTCTTCCTCGTCGGCTTCGTGAAGTGGTAGGGAAACCGAATAATAGCGGTAAACCGCTGCTGCGGCCTGGCGGATCTCGTCGTCAGTCGCGCCCTGGGAATGCGCGAGTTTCACTGCAGCCGCGGTGAAATGGCGGATGCGTAAATGGCAGCCAATCAGGAGATCAACGGCATCTTGCGGCGGTTGGCCGACCGAGCTCGAAGGCTTGATCTGGTTCAGCATTCCCTTCCATTATCGCGCAAAAACTACGGCAGCCGCGGATTTACACGGATCGGAATTTTGGCGAACGCCGTCAGGGAAGGGTCGTGAACTGCAAATGTCGGAGTGGCTGGTCCCAAGGTTTAAGAATCCGTGTAGATCTGTGAAATTGTTCTTACTTCTGAAATCTCATCTCGACCGTCACCTGCACGGGTACAGCCTTGCCGTCTTTTTTCGCGGGAGTGAACCTCCACGTTTTGACGGTGGACTCGGCACTTTGCTGAAAGGCGTCATTGGAGGCACGCAGAACATGCACCAATCCGACGCGGCCCTTTGTGTTGATTCCAACCAGCATGACGACGACGCCGCGCGGCTCGGCGTCGGCCGGAATCTGGGGGTAGTCAGGATCGGGCGACCTGGTGGCCTTCGGCGGCTTCATGCCCTTGGTCACGCGCTGATAGGCGGCGAAAGCTTCGTCATCCAGGGTGTTGGCAGGTGTGCTCGTGGACATCTTCGACGAGTCGCCCCCGGTATTGGCAGATTGCGCGAAGCTGGGTGAAATGAGGGCGAGAGTCAAGATCGCAAACGCGATCAGCGTATGAGTGCGCATGAAGTTCCCTGAGTGACGTGAACGGCTGAAGCTATCTTAACCGCACGCGTACTAATCAGAAAACACGGATAGCGATGCGGATCCGTCGCTGCGCGAGCCACCGTTTCAATAAAGACTAAACCCGACCGCCACCTCGATTTGCACCGGCACGGGCTTACCTTCTTTTGTGGCCGGAGTGAATTCCCACTTTTTGACTGCATCGGCCGCATTCTGATCCAGGCCTGGTTCGAGCGAGCACACGACCTTGACCGCGTCCACGACACCCTCAGCAGTGATCGCCACCGCCAGCAGGACCGTTCCCTGAATCTTTGCTTTCCGCGCAGACTCTGAATATCCGGGGTCCTGATGGTAGACCGCGCGTCCCACTTTCACGCCATTGCCGAGCAGCGGATACAGCCCGGGGTCAAACCATGCTGTCTTACTTGCAAGGGTGTCTGGACAGGGGCCCTTGAGCATTGCAGGCGGCGACCAGACGGCTGGTTGTTGCTGCGCTGCGGCGGCTGCGGCGAGACACAATCCGCATGCGAGAAGAACTACGAATCGAAGCATCATCATCGTTGCACCTCCTGCATCTGCGCCCCGACGATGCCCGATATTGTAAACTGTTAGTTACCGGTTCAGAACTCCGTTGTTGACCTGATCACACGCGGTTCCCCGCAGAAATATCTCCGACACGCAGCGGGGCCCAACCTCCGCACGGCCTCAGGCCACCGGAAACCCTCAGATGAGGGAAAGGACTGTCGATTTGAGCAAAAGCCTACGCAATATCGCCATCATCGCGCACGTTGACCACGGTAAGACCACGCTCGTCGACGCCATGCTGAACCAGAGCGGCACCTGGCGCTCCAATGAGGCCCACGCCGAGCGCGTGATGGACTCCAACGAACTGGAACGCGAGCGCGGCATCACCATCCTGGCTAAGAACACCGCGATTTTCTATCACGA
The DNA here is from genome assembly GCA_963722405.1 of uncultured Acidobacteriaceae bacterium. Lineage (GTDB taxonomy): Bacteria > Acidobacteriota > Terriglobia > Terriglobales > Acidobacteriaceae > DASRAA01. The sequence goes on along the minus strand of CAVRMO010000014.1, from coordinate 61,986 downwards.
CATCAAGATCAACATCGTCGATACGCCCGGCCACAGCGACTTCGGCGGCGAAGTCGAACGCGCCCTCAAGATGGTCGATGGCGTGATGCTGCTGGTGGACGCCAGTGAAGGTCCATTGCCGCAAACCCGCTACGTGTTGAGCAAGGCGCTTGAGGCCAAACTGCCGCCGATCCTGGTGATCAACAAGATCGACCGTCCCGACGCGCGCGCGCAGGAAGTGCTGAACGAGGTCTATGACCTGTTCATCGATCTCGACGCGGGTGAGGACCAGATCGATTTTCCGGTGTTGTACACCAATGCCAAGGCAGGCACGGCCACCACCGACATCGACAAGCCCGGAGAGAACCTGCAGCCGCTGTTCGAAGCCATCGTGAAGACGATTCCGCATCCCACGGGCGACGCTGATGGGCCCTTGCAGGTGCTGGTGGCCAATCTCGATTACAGCGACTATCTCGGACGGTTGGCCATTGCGCGCGTGTTCAATGGCACGCTGCGCGCAGGAGAAGACGTAGCCATCGCCAAGCGAGACGGCTCGATGGAAAACACCAAGATTACCAAGATGTTTACGTTCGCCGGACTGAAGCGCACTGACATCACGGCCACGGAGTTGGGCGACATCGTTGCGGTCGCCGGCGTCGAAGGCATCAACATTGGCGAAACCATCACTGACGTCGTGAATCCTTCGCCGCTGCCGGTGATCACTATCGACGAGCCCACCATAGCGATCCAGTTCATGGTGAACACCTCGCCATTTGCGGGGCGCGAAGGACAGTATGTCACCTCGCGTAATTTGCGCGATCGGTTGGCGAAAGAGTTGCTGACCAACGTCTCGCTCCGCGTGGAAGAGACCGAAGCCACCGACTCATTCAAAGTAATGGGACGCGGTGAACTGCAGCTGGCCATCCTGATCGAGATGATGCGACGCGAAGGATTCGAACTCGCGGTGGGCAAGCCGGAGATCGTCACCAAACACATCGACGGCAAGCTGATGGAGCCGGTCGAACTGCTGACCATCGACGTTCCTGAATCGTTTGTGGGAGTAGTGATCGAGAAGCTAGGCGTTCGCAAAGCGCAGATGCAAAAGATGCACAACCACGGCTATGGCCGCGTGCGCATGGAGTTCACCGTCCCGAGCCGCGGGCTTATCGGCCTGCGCAGCGAACTGCTGACTGATACGCGCGGCACCATCGTGATGAATTCGCTCTTCGATGGTTACACCGAATGGCTAGGCGACATTCCACATCGTGTGACGGGAGCGTTGGTCTCCGACCGCAGCGGATCAACTACGGCTTACGCACTATGGGGATTGCAGGAGCGCGGCGAACTGTTCGTCGGCCCGGGCGTTGAGGTTTACGAGGGCATGGTCGTGGGCGAGAATGCGCGCGACAACGATCTGGACGTCAACATCGTGCGCGAGAAGAAGCTCACCAACATGCGCTCGTCCACCGCCGACGAGGCGATCCGGCTCGTGCCCTTCAAGAACTTGAACCTGGAGCAGGCCATCGAGTTCATCGCCGAAGATGAGTTGGTGGAAGTCACTCCCAAGATGCTTCGCTTGCGGAAGAAAATTCTGCAACAGAACCGGCGTCCCAAGCGCAATGCGCAGCCCAAGGAAGTGGAAGCTTAGGAAGAGCAAAGCAACCGCGGTTGGCGCAGAATGTCTCGGATCGCGATTAGGAATTAGTTCTAACCCAATTCCGATCCGCGTTCATCTGCGTAATCCCCGGTTGCTTTTGTCTCTGCCTACTGCTTGGCCACCGGATACTGCTTAAACATCTTCTCGACTGCGGTGTTGACCTGGTCGAGCAACTCGCTCCTCTGATCGCTGAGGTTCTGCTTGGCGATTCCACGCCACACCAATTGCTTTTGCCGGGCGTCGATCAGATCGACCACCAACGTTCCTTTAGGAATAACGACGGTAGTGTTGGTTCCGGGAATGTTGTGCCACAGCGTTATTCCGGAATTGATGTTCGGAATGGTCCCGCCATAGAGTGGATCGTGGTAGTGCGTGGTGAAGTCGGTGTCTGTCGCACCGTATACCTGGACGAAGATGTCGGGATTGTCGGCGACCTGCTTCAACCCCCGTTTGGTGAGATCATCCTGGATAGCACCTAAAATGGCGAGCCGCAGCATCGGCTTCGCTGATTCCTTGTTCGCGTCCATCGCGAAGGTCTTGTACTGCGAGAAGTCGAACGACTTGTCGTACTCGACCTTGATCTTCTGTGCTTGCGCGCCGACGCAGGCGAATACAACTAACAAGCAAAGCAGGAATTGAACGCGACTGGAACCGAAAGACCGCATGGATTCTCCCGACCGAACGATGTGTTGGAGTTGAGTTAAGAAGAATTAGAACACAGTGGGCGGAGGTACCTTAGAATCGCACTATCTTTGCCATAGGAGACTCATGGCATGCTTCGTCGTCTGACCGTTGCGTTTGCTTTGATAGTCGCCGCCGCTGCCGCGCTCGCCCAGGCTCCGGCCAAATCGCCGGACAGTTCCGAGAAGACGAAGAAGCCTCCCGGAAATTGCACCGTCAGCGGACGCGTGGTCAGCGCCGCCGATGGCATACCGCTGCGCTCAGCACGCGTGGGATTGATCCAAGCGAGCGTCCCACGTCATCCGCTGGTCTACGCCACTACCACGGACAACGAAGGCCGTTTCGAAATGAAGCAAGTCGAGGCGGGCCGCTACGAGTTTTATGCCTCGCACATCGGATATCTGGAGCAGCATTATCAGGCCAAAGGAGCGGACGCAGACAGCGGCGCAGTACTTTCGCTTACTTCGGGCCAGGAAGTCAATGACGCAATGTTTCGCCTGTTACGCGCCGGTGTCATCACCGGCAAGGTGGTGGATGACACAGGCGAACCGATGATGAGCGTCAACATATCTGTCTTACATAAGCCATCCCAGGAAGAGCGGGAAGACCAGGGGCCACGCGGCAGAAAGCTGGAGATGACCTCGGTTTCTGTAGGTTTTACGGACGACCGGGGCGAATATCGCGTTTACGGACTTAAGCCCGGCGAGTATTACGTGAAAGCGGCAGAGACTGGAGAGCCTCCGTTCTCTGCCGGGCCTCTGGAAGAGGGAAGTAACTCGATGGTTCTACACGAGATGGGAAGCCAGTATGCGCCGATTTACTATCCGGGCGTGCTGCAGACGGACCAGGCGCAAGCGGTGACACTGAGCGCTGGGGAGGAGGCGCAAGCCGACTTCGCGATGCGGCGGATAAAGCTGGTCGAGGTTGCAGGACGGGTCATCGGGCCGGACGGCTCGGCAGCCGACCACGTTTTTGTGCAGCTCTCGCAGGCGGGTATCAGCGATTGGGGCGGAGAGTCGGGCAGTGGAACCGACAGCAAAGGGGAGTTCTCCATCAAGGGCGTGCCTCCTGGCACCTATATCGTCCGCGCGGGCCTGCACGAAAAGGACAAGTACTACAGCACGCAGCAAAAGATTGAAGTTGGCGACACCAAGATTGATTCCATCGTGCTGGCGTTGGGAGGCGGTGCCACGATCCACGGCCGGATGGTGACTGCGAACGGAGCCGCGCTTCCGTCTGGGCGGATTGCGGTTCACCTCGTACCGACCAACGATGAAGGACCAGCAGGTTTCGGGCGTGCCGACGTCAACAAAGACGGTTCGTTCGAACTCGACGGAGTTACCGATGGAAGCTATGCCGTCATTTCAAGCAGTATTGGGCCGGGCTGGTTCGTGAAGTCAGCCCATTTAGGCAACGAAGACGCGCTGCAGAATGGCGTGCAAGTGGAAGGTGGTGCGGCGAAGGGCAGCCTAAATATCGTCGTCAGCTCCGATGGCGCGCAGATTGAAGGCACGGTCACCGACAGCGATAAAAGCCAACCCCTAAGCGGAGTGCAGGTGAAAGCCATGGTCGATCCGTCAAGCGATTACAACTTCAGTCGTTTTCGCGCGACAACTACCGACCAGAACGGACACTTCGTGCTCAAGGACATTCCGCCGGGAAAGTATAAAGTGAGTGCTAAGCTGCCTTCGTCCGACGGCAGCACATCCGCGACTAAGTCAGACCCCGTGACTGTCAACCTGGACGAACGTGAACACCACGCCCTAGACCTCAAGCTTAAGGTGCCCGAGAGCCGGTAGGGTGCCGGTTGAATCTTTTCGGTGTGCGGCTACGTATCCGTGCAGGCCGTGGTGTTTTCAGCGAATGCCGTGGACGCCCATCCGCCAGGGACGGAATGCAGGGGCCGGAACCTGGAAGACTGGTAAACTCGAACTTACCGTACTGCCTAGAGCTATGCGCCAATGACGACCTCCGAGGCAATTCGAATCGCCCTGCTCTCGCTTTGGGCCAACAAGTTGCGCTCGATCCTGACGCTGCTGGGAGTCGTCATCGGCGTCGCGGCGGTCATCGCGGTTGTAACTTTCGTCAACGGGATCAACGGTTACGTGGCCGAGAAAGTCTTCAATCTCGGCGCTGACGTATTCATCGTCGCCAAGACGCCCAACGTCATCACCGACGTTGATCAATTCATCGAGGCCAACAAGCGCAAAGACCTCACCATGGAGGACTACCAGGCCATTGTCGAAGGATGTAGCGCCTGCAAAGTGGTGGGAGCGGCGGTCCGTAACTTTACCGGCAAAGTTGTTTACGGCACCGAGAACAGCACGGACACCGTTGTCCGTGGCTGGACTCCGAGTATGGGGCCGATTTACGACCTCGACGTCGTGATGGGTCGTCCTCTGAATGAAGCGGACATGAACAACGAGTCCTCCGTGGTCGTGATTGGCCAGGACATTAAGGAAAACCTGATGGCCGGGACCGATCCCATCGGCAAGGAACTCAAGGTTGACGGCCATGTGTACACCGTCATCGGCGTGGGCAAAAAAGAAGGCAAGACGCTGGGGCAGAGTCGCGACAACTACGTGATCATGCCGATCACCACGTGGTTCAAGGCTTACGGTTCGCACAATAGCCCGAACATCTGGGCCAAGGGCTACGACGTTGGCGCTCCCATGGAGCTGGCCATCGACCAGTCGCGCGTGATTCTGCGCGCCCGCCGTCATGACCAGCTCGGCGAGAAGGACAGTTTTTCCATCGAAACCAACGACAGCTTTCTGTCGCTGTGGTCTGACTTGAGCGGAACGTTTTTCATTGTGATGATCGTGATCGCGTCGATTTCGCTCATCGTCGGCGGCATCGTCATCATGAACATCATGCTGGTTTCGGTGACTGAGCGGACACGCGAAATCGGTATCCGCAAAGCGCTGGGAGCGCGACCGCGCGACGTGATGCGGCAGTTCCTGATCGAGTCGAGTACCATGGCGCTGATCGGGGGTTTCATCGGCGTGCTAGGGGGAATCGGTATCGCCAAGCTGGTTACTCTGGCGATTGGCATGCCATCGGCTATCGAACTATGGGCTATTTTCGCGGGACTGCTGGTCTCGGCCAGCGTGGGAATTTTCTTTGGCGTCTATCCCGCGCGCAAGGCAGCCAAACTCGATCCCATCGTGGCCTTGAGGTTTGAACTATGAGCATGCGTCGCGGCGACTATAAGGAAATCCTGCGCATGGCGCTGGAGACGATCGCCAAGAACAAAATGCGTTCAGGCCTGACGGTGCTCGGTATCGTCATCGGCGTGATGATGGTGATCCTAATCTCGTCAGTGGTGCGCGGCCTGAATTCCAACGTGGAGAACATGGTGAAGGACATGGGGTCCGACATTATCTTCGCGTTTCATATCGACGTGTTTACCTTCGGGCGCCCGACAACTGAGATGCTGACACGCAAGGAACTGACCCTCGAAGACGCCATTGCGATGCGAGACCTGCCGCATGTGAAGGCGGTGACCGACGGCGTCAGGCTGCAGTTGCCGGAATTCGGTACCGGCAAATATTCGGTGAAGTATGAAGGCCGCAAGACCAAGAACACCATCCTCGATGGCGACCTGCCCGACACCATGAACGTTTTCGACCTGAAGCTCGACAAGGGCCGGTGGTTCACGGAAACCGACAACGAGCATCGCAGTCCGGTGATCGTGCTGGGTCGTGACACTTCAGACAAGCTCTTCGAAAACGAAGAGCCGCTGGGCAAGGAAATCAACATCGAGGGGCAGTTGTTCACTGTGATCGGAGTGCTTTCCAAGCGCAAAGCGGCGTTCGGCAACGGTTCGAATCCCGAAGACAACCTGGTGTATTTCCCGATAGCGACTTTTCACAAGCTGCATCCCGAACTGAAGCAGCACTGGATCAGCGTGAAGGCGACCTCGCAAGCTGACATGCCGCTGGCCATGGACGAGATGCGCGCGCTGCTGCGACGCCGCCGGCATCTTGCGCCGAACCAACCCGACAACTTCGCCGTCTTCAGCCAGGATGCGCTCAGCGATACCTGGAACCAGCTCACCGGCGGGATTTTTGTTTTCATGTTTGCGGTGTCGAGCGTAGCACTGATCGTCGGGGGCGTGGGCGTGATGAACATCATGCTGGTGTCGGTGACCGAGCGAACCCGTGAAATTGGCGTACGCAAAGCCATCGGTGCGCGCAAACGCGACGTGTTGCTGCAATTCACGCTGGAAGCAATCACGCTGACCGGCATTGGCGGCATTCTCGGCATTGTGATCGGTGGCATCCTGACCATGATGGTTCCGCTGGCTTTTCCCTCGCTGCCGGCGAGTATGTCGTTGTCATGGGTGCTGACGGCGACCCTGGTGTCGGTCGCGATTGGCCTAATCTTCGGCATCTATCCCGCATGGAAGGCCGCCAACCTCGATCCCATCGAGGCGCTGCGCTACGAGTAGCCGCAGCGCAGTCTGCTAATCTGATCAGCTTGTCATGCATCTTGCTCTCACGGTGATCGCGGCTGTCTGCGCCCTGCTGGCGCTCGCTGGTGCGGTTTACTTCGGGCTGTGCGTTTGGGCCGCAGTGCGGTTCGGCCGCAAGATCGGGAAGACCTCGCGCCTAAATTTCGCGCCGCCAGTCAGCCTGATGAAGTCGCTAAAGGGACTCGATCCCCACATGTATGACGCCTTTCGCAGCCACTGCTTGCAGAATTACGGCGAGTATGAGCTGCTGTTCGGCGTAAACAGCTCGGAGGAGCCCGCTCTGGAACTGGTGGAGCGTCTGCAACGGGAATTTCCCCAGCGAGCGGTGAGGGTGATTCCTTGTCCCAAGAGCCTGGGCATGAATGGAAAGGTCAGCACGCTGGCGCAGATGCTGCCGCAGGCGCGATACGAACACATTTTGATCAACGATAGCGACATCGTTGCCGGACCGGACTACCTGCGCCGGGTGATGACTTGTTTCGCCGGAGAAAAAGTTGGCATGGTCACGTCTCTGTATCGCGGGCTCGCAGGGAACACGCTTCCCTCGAAGCTCGAGGCGCTGGGATTAAGCACGGACTTTATGGGAGGCGTGCTGGTAGCGCGCGAGATGGAAGACGGCGTCCGCTTCGCGCTGGGCGCGACCATCGCGACGACGAAGAGCGTACTTCGTGAGATTGGCGGCTTGGAGGCGCTGGTCGATCATCTGGGCGATGATTATGAACTCGGGGCGCGTACGGCCGCGGCAGGATACACGGTCGAGTTGGCCGACGTGGTCGTGGAGACGGCGTTGCCCGATTACACATGGCGCCAATTCTGGGCACACCAGATGCGCTGGGCACGCAATGTGCGAGACCGCCGTCCAGCACAGTACTTTGGGCTGATCGTTACGTCTGGGCTGGCATGGGGAATTCTCGCGGTGTTAGCCGCGCCGCTGGCATGGTGGACTTGGGCGGGGCTAGCCGTTGTCATCGTGTTGCGCATAGCCGCTGCGATAGCGGTGGGACGAGGAGTACTCGCCGATCCTCATGTTCTCGCCGATCTGTGGCTGCTGCCGTTGCGGGACTTCGCGGCGCTGGCGGTGTGGCTGGCCAGTTTCATCGGGAACGAAGTCGAATGGCGGGGACTGAAGTTTCGCGTGCGCGACGGGAAACTGGAACGGATCTGAATCCCGGGGAAGTTTCAAGTTTTCAGTTTCAAGAAAAAAGTGCAGGCCCGACGCCGTTGCTCAGGGCAGACCCTCCGCTCAGACGGCCACGCTTCGCGTGTCCCTAAACGGGACTGCAAGAATCAGAGCCTATTTCTTGCCTTGCACGGCGTCGAGGCAGCGGCCGTAGAGCTCGAGGAGGTTGGCGGCGTACTCCTCGGCCGCCTTGGACAGAGCGCTGCCCTGGAAACCCACTCCCGGCGCTCCGGTCTTGCCGTAGCCGGTGGTGGCTGCGACGAACTTCATCAAATCAAGCGCGATGTCCTCGTTGCGGCGCATGCCAGCGCCGCTGGTTACAGATTCTTCCATGACTATCAACCTCCTGCGATCCTATGGAGAGGGAATCATAACAAAGCTTTGCTGTCTACTTCGACGGAGGCAGTGTGTGCGCCAGGCCGATAGGCTTTCAATAGCCGGCAGGCGCAGCAGTGTCGTTGAGGACAGCGGGAAGGCCGAGGCGCTGTCGGCAGTCATCGAGCATCTCGGCGGTTCGGGTCGCGCCTACGCGGGTAACGCCGATGGCGCGGACTTCCAGCAGCGCGTCGAGGGTGCGGATTCCGCCTGCAGCCTTCACCTGGACGGCGGGCGGCGAATGGCGGCGCATCAGCACGAGATCGAAGAGTGTGGCTCCGCTGGGCGCGAAGCCGGTGGAGGTCTTAACCCAGTCCACACCAATAGCGCCGCAGATTTCGCAGAGGCGAATCTTGGCCGGGTCATCGAGGTAGGCGTTCTCGAAAATTACCTTGATCTTCGCTCCGGCGCCGTGGATGGCCTTGGTAAGGATGCCAATCTCACGCTCGACGTAATCCCACTGGCCGCTGCGAGCCTGGCTGATGTTGATCACCATGTCGAGCTCGGTCGCGCCGTCTTTGAGGGCCTGCTGCACTTCCGCGAGCTTGACGGCGGTGGTATGGCCTCCGTGAGGAAACCCGATGGTAGTGCTGGGTTGTACCGTGCTGCCAGCGAGTAGCTCAGCGCAGGCCGCGGCGTAGTAGGGCAGGATGCAGACGCTGGCGACGTTGTAACTCAGAGCGAGTTGACATCCCGCTTGGAGTTCAGGTCCGGTGAGCGCGGGGTTGAGCAGGGAGTGATCGATCATCTTGGCGACGTCGGAATAGGAATAGGCCATGGACATGGTGGCTCCGCTTCGGCAGCCGGACAATCATGAGAACCGGAAACTCGACTGCTGTGCTCAATCAGTCTAGTAGTTTAGCCCTGACTTGACATGCGGCTCGAGCGTGAAGTGGCCGTCAAATTACTTCCTGAGCATCTATCATCTATCCGTGAACCCAGACGCCAAAACTAAATGCCGGAGCCGATCGGCTCCGGCCGTGGGGACTTGCGCAATCGGAAATGCACGCCTAGCCGTTGGTTCTTTCGGCAAGCTTGGCGAGCGCGATGGTGAGTGCCGCGCCTCCCAGGGTCTTCACTAGCGTCGGATGTTGGGCGTAGAACGAGCTGGCCTTATCGACGATGGAAGGGTCAGCCTTTTCGGCATGAGTGGCGAGCTGCTGCAATGCCTCGGGCGAGATTTGCTGTGCCTGTTCGGGAGTGACCTGCGTCTTGCCCGAGCCGAGCAAAGATGCCAGGGCAGCACCACCACCTCCGGCGGTGAGCTGGGAGAGCACGCCCGGCCCGGCGGAAGCCAACAACTGATTCACGATGCCGGCCTTCTGTTCGCCGGAGGACTGGTTAAACAGGCTGCTCAGCATGTCTCCGAAGGCGGGAGTGCTGTTGGAGTGAAAAGCCGCAGACAAGCCTTCGGCAAGAACGTTGGGAGGGGCAGCTTGCGCAACCTGATCGAAGTGCTGATTGACTTCGGCGGGCACCTGCCCGGAGGCGGCGTTGCCGCTGTACTGCTGCAAAACACTACTGAGTTGATCGAAGAGACCCATGGGACAACTCCTCTCTGTGAAAGCGGCGCCCACAAGGTAGCGGATGAGCGCCGGAAAGTGAAATCAGGCGGGGATGGTCAATTTCTGCCCTACCTTGATTTTGTCGGGATCGGCGAGGCCATTGGCCTTGGCGATGTCCATGTACTTGTTGGCATTGCCGTAGAAGTACTTGCTGATTTTCGACAGATTGTCGCCCGGCTGGATGACATAGACCTGCTCGCCAGCCTGCACTTCGATGTCGTGCTTGAGATCGGCGAAGCTGGGGTCGACTGCTTTGATGCTGTCCCAGACGCGGTTCTTGCTGGCCTCTGAAACGACGGTGGCGGAGAGTGCGAGTTGTTCGCCATCGAGACCGAGGTTTGTCACTTGGGCCCCTTCAATCTCTAAGGTGTGCAGAACCGGGGCGTATTTCTGCTTGAGTTGTTCTACGTCTGCCATGTGCAGTCTCCTTACTTGGTTGGGTCGTAGTAATGCGAAGGGGGGCGGCTTCCATTTTATGCCGCGAGAGGAGAGCAGGGCGGTCCGAAAAGTAAATATTCAGGAAAAGTTCCAAGGCTGATAGGGCCTCGGTCGTGGGTAAGGTTAAGAGCATACTGGATGGCGGGTGCGGTGCTGGATGCAAATGCGTGACTTTGTGCGGCGGGTTCGATACCTTAAGGGTCTTGCCAGCCAAACGAGGTTGCGGATCTGTCAGTGGTCTGTAAAGAAGGAAGAGACAGCCTGATCGCTACGGGCTGCGGAGGCTTCATGCGTCGTCTAGTGCTAGTCGTATTGTCACTGCTTGCAGGTTGCTGCGCATTGGTGGCGCAGACAGAAACGGGAGCTCCGGCTCCCGCGACCGCTACAGCCCAAACGCCGGTTAACGCGCCGCAAGCGGCTGCCAAGCCCGCGACTGAGCCGGCTGGAACATTTTGGGTGCCGGCTCCGGAAGAGCGTTGGTTCCTGCCCCAAGGCAACTGGATTTACGGCTATGCGGAGTTCGACTTGGCTCCGCCGCACAACGAGCCGGATCCGAACTTCTGTGCGGCGAATTCGGGCAATTACGGAGGAGCGAATTCGCAATGCAACCTGTTCGCGCGTTACCTGCTGGGAGGACAAGTGTGGGTGCGTCCGTTCGGCAAGACGGCGCTGCGGCGGATCAAGATTTTTTGGGACCCAACGTTCGCCTTTGGCAAGAACGTTCCGCAGTATCTCTACACGTGGTCGTGGCAGGGCATCGGGTTTGAGAACCAGTGGGGAGGGGACATTTACCTTGGCAGGCGATTTGACCTTCGCCTGACGCAGCAAACCTTGTTCGAGCGCTTCGGTTCGCGTCCCCTGGGACCGGGCTACCTGGGCCCGAACGGACCGTGGGGAAGGTTCTTCACGGTGGGAGTGAGGAAGTACTTTGGGAATCCCAAGGTTTTTGATGAGGGGGCGAAGTAGGGCGATTGGGTGGACCGCGGCTGACACCCGCGCGCCTAATGCGAATTTCGTTGCCGTACAGCTTATGCACGACTAAGGGGCGACATCAATAAAGTGCAGGTTGAAAGCGCCGATCAGGGGTTGACCGGTACGAGGGCCAAAGGAGACAGCGCCCGTCCGCATCCTGTCGATGTGGCAGTAGCATGGTGGTCGCGGCGGTCGGGTTTGTTTGTACGCGGGTGGGGCGATGAGGCGGTACTGCAGGAGTTCTCCAATCGCGCGCGCTATTTGGCGGCACCAGATCCTATCAATGTGAAATGGCAGGCGCATCGCGAGCGCGGACGCGAGGCGTGCCGCGATGGGACATTTCCGTCGCCGTTGACGGTACTACCCGATGCTGTGAAAACGGTGCACCTGCGGGCGCTGACGCGGGAAGGGAACCCAACTGCTTGCGTCATGCTGGCGGCTTCGCGTGATGAAGGCTACTGGATCCGCGAGCGAGTTTTCGGCTCGCTTACGGCACGAAGCATTGACCTTTATCTCATTGAAAACCCTTACTACGGACTCCGCCGGGACGGGCGGGGGCCCTCAGACGTCACAGTGAGCGATCACGGGCTCATGGCGCTGGCCATGGTGCTGGAGGCGCGTGCCCTGCTTGTCTACCTTCGAGCGCGGTATTCGAAGCTGGGGATCGTGGGGTACAGCATGGGCGGCCACATGGCAGCGATCACGGCGGCAGTGACGCCGTTGCCAGTGGCGTGCGCTGCACTCGCCACGGGAGCCTCGGCCAGCGCGATTTATACACGCGGGCTGCTGTCGTGGAGCGTGGACTTCAACGCATTAGGTGGGGAGGCGGCACGCGAACGTCTGCGAGAGTTGTTCGACACGGCCGACCTAGCCGGGTTTCGTCCACCGGTCGGGGTGGATGCCGCGGTGGTTTCAGGGTGTACCCGTGACGGGTATGTTTTGCAAAGCGAAACGGAGAGATTGCATCGTCATTGGAAAGGAAGTTCGCTGCGTTGGATCGAGGCTGGGCATTTTTCGGCGCTGCTGACGCAGCGGAGAGCGCTGTGCGATTGCGTGGAAGAGGCAGTGGGGAAGTTGTGAGAGGCAGTTTCTAGTTTCAAATTTCTAGTTTCAAGACAAAGACCCACACTAGCAAATGCGGCTTGAGTGGTTCACCCGCCCCTACCACCTGATCGCACGATCACGCCAATTCGAAAAACTGACCCTGCAAGCTACTTGACTTCGCCGTGCAGAAGACGAATCATGATGCCCCTATGAAACGATTCCCCTTGTTTGTCCTATGCGGAATATCCCTGCTCTCGTTGGTGTCGGCTGCGGCGCAGGGAGGAGATACTGCCAGTCCAAAGAAACAAGAGGCAGCGGAGGTCAAGGCGTGCGCGGAGATGGCCTTGACTGGCGTCCGTCCCATCGCAGATACGCGCGCCCAGCGCTTTCAGGGGAAGGTGACGGAACTTTCGGCGCTGTGCCGAGGGGGCACCAACGCGGTGCAATTTCGCGCGACCCCGTGGATTGACTTCACGAATTACTGGGGCACGGGCGACCTGACATCGCTGCCGAAGGGATATCTAAATACCTCGGGACCACAGTTTCGCGGCGTCTCGGGAGCGCTGCTCGACCTGGAGTATCAACGAATTGAGCTGATCAAGTTCAACCTGTTCGATAACACCGGGACATATCAGGACTACATTGCCGGGCGGAACGGGCTAGTGGGTGCGGCGCTGAAGACGTGGCCGCAAATGAGGCTGCCGCAGAGCGATCCGAACTACGTTGTGGTCGGGGGCGATGGGGAGCAGGTTTGCAAAGGGCAGTTAATTCGCGCGCGGACGTTGACCGGAATCTGTAATGACATTCGCAATCCGCTGATGGGCTCGACCGGCATGCCGTTCGCGCGCAATGCAGAATTTGAGACGACGTTTCCGGACCTCGAGCAGACGCAACTCACCAAGAACCGGCACGGGGGGAGGATCAATCTGCTGACGCCCGATCCGCAGGTGATCAGCCGCAAACTGTTTACGCGGGCGCAGTCGAACTCGGCAGCCTGCAACAACGGATTCGGATTGCCCAATAGTTCTCCTGACGCCAACTGTGATTACCAGAAGGCGCCGTTCTTCAATGTGCTGGCGGCGTACTGGATCCAGTTCATGACGCACGACTGGTTTTCGCACATGGAAGAAGGGCACAACGCTCCGGAACTGATGGAGGTTGGTTGCACGACGGAGCTGGTAAACAACGTTGCGACGCCGCTGAGTCCGGAGGACATTCAGAAGCTGGGATGCCGGCCCGCGGACCGCGTGGACAAAACGTATGTGCTGCAGGATTCGCCGCCGGGCCAGTTCACGAGTGGTGGCCGGACGTACCTGATGCGCGCGCCGAAGACGTTTGCCAATAACAACACGGCGTGGTGGGACGCATCGCAGCTTTACGGCTACGACGACGTGTCGGTGAAGCGGGTGAAGCGCGATCCGACGGACCCAGCGAAGATGCTGCTGGAGCCAGTGACGGGAGTTGGGGGCGGTTATTTGCCGGTGTTGTCGGCGAGCGATCCTTTTCAGCCGCAATGGGCAGGGCAGGAGTCGGTGGCATTTCCCGATAACTGGTCGATTGGGCTGAGTTTCTATCACAACTTGTTTGCGCGGGAGCACAACTCGTTTGTGGATGAGTTTCGCAAACAGGCACGACTGAAACCCACGGCGGACAGCGGGCTGCGTAATCCGTCGGACCCGAAGCGGGTGATTCGCAACCAGGACGTCAGCAACGACGAGTTGTTCGACGTGGCGCGGTTGGTAGTGGCGGCGGAGATTGCCAAGATTCACACCATCGAATGGACTCCACAGTTGCTGTACAACGAGCCGCTCTACAAGGGCATGAACGCGAACTGGAATGGGCTGCTGGGGACGGGCGATCCGGATGATTCCAAGGCGCTGGCAGAGGTCGTGACCCATGGCTTCGGACACTCGAAGAACGCAACCAAAGAGTCACAGTGGTATTCGGTTTTTGCGTCGGGGCCGGGAATTTTCGGGATGGGCAGCAAGGTGCCGCATTACGACATTACGAACCCCAACGACGTGAATGGTGGAGTGAACCATTTTGGCTCACCATTCAATTTTCCGGAAGAGTTTGTCACGGTGTACCGGCTGCATCCGCTGGTGCCTGACCTGATTGAGTATCGCGACGCGAGCAAAGATCCCAACCAGATTGTGCAGAAGGTTGCGGTGATCGAGACGTTCGAGGGCAAGGCGACGGACGCGATGCGCTCGCGCGGACTGGCGAATTGGGGCCTGAGCTTGGGACGGCAGCGGCTGGGGATACTGGCGCTGCATAATCATCCGCAGTTTCTGCAGAACATTCGCCTGCCGCGCTTCGACACACCAACACAGCAGGTCGACATTGGTGCCCTGGACTTGATTCGCGACCGCGAACATGGCGTGCCGCGGTTCAACGAATTTCGGCGGCAGTATGGGTTACGTTCGCTGACCGGTTACGACGACTTTGTGGACCAGCATCTCGCTGCGGATTCGCCGGCACGCAAGGAACAGGTGGAGATTGTCAGCCAGCTTCGCGAGGTTTACGGCACGCATGTGTGCGACGCGTCGAAGGTGATCACGGACGCGCAGGTAAACGAGGATGGCTCGCCGATCAATGATTGCCTGGGACATCCAAACGGTTCGGTGGTGGACAACATTGAAGATGTGGACACGGTGGTGGGTTGGTTGGCGGAGTCGACCAGGCCGCATGGGTTTGCGATTTCGGAGACGCAATTCGTGGTGTTCATCGTCAACGCGTCGCGCCGGTTGTTCAGCGACCGCTTCTTCACCTCGAGCTTCAGGCCGGAGTTCTACACGCAACTGGGCGTCGACTGGGTGAACAACAACGGGCCTGGTGCGCCGATGATGGAAGCAGGTACGCCGAATGGACATAAACAGCCGGTGTCGCCCTTGAAGCGGGTATTGCTGCGAAATGTGCCGGAGCTGACTCCCGAGCTGCAGCACGTGGTTAACGCATTCGATCCGTGGGGACGCGATCGCGGGCAGTATTACTCACTGGAGTGGAAGGCGCGTGCCGATGCGGCGAACGATCCGGCGTTTAAGCAGTAGCGTTGCCTTTGGTCAAAGGCCAGTGCATTCTCTCGGATCGCAACATCGTTAAACGATCGGCAAAATCCCCGGTCGCCGTCGGCGATACGGATTTCTGTGTCGCTACCGCAGTCGATCCCGCTATACAGTAATCATTACCAATCATTACTCACCCACCATTTCTGGGTTCGATTTGGGATAATGATGTCACAAAAGTAATACGGACCCAGCACGATCGTTCTACAAAGTCGGCAAACTTTGCCGATTGCGCCGGATTTTTTACGTAGGTGCCCTCAGTTTCGACTTAAATCGGGTATTGTTCGCTAATCCATTCGTCCGAGCCGGGAGGCTTGCGTCTGTACGACAGCACAACAGAGTCGAAGGTTGACCGGCCCCCGACCGTTCCAGCGTCGTTGCCGCCCCGCGTCCAGCGAATCGTTGACGACGAACCTTGACGAAGAATGCCGTTGCGACTCAAGTAGCGAACATCGATCCTACTGAAGTCATCGGTCGTGTTCTTCCCGCCGCGAAACCAACGCATCACTCCCCGCGGGCATGAAGGTCCCACCAGAAGGCCGCACCGGCTTTTTGGAAAACCGGGCGAAGTACAGCATGCCTGCGCAATACTTCGTCCGCGCCAATCCATTGCCCATATGTCTGCTCTCCGAAAGGCCCGGGCTCCCTCGGCAAAATCCCAATCGAACTGGCTCGTGAAGGTATCAAAATTCGAGCGCGGCAATACGCGCCGAATCACCGGCTTGAGCGGATCCATTCGATACAGCTTTCGTCCGATTCTCGCTCCGAACTCGTGTTCAAAAATGGGTCGCTTGTCGGTGTAGGTGACCTGGTTAAGAAGCTTGAACCGGCGGTAACCAAGTTGCTGCAGGCGATGCAGCAGCCGGTGCTCCATGTCGTGGGCGAATTCGACCGAGACGTACGGCGGAGCCGCATCCTTTGACATCGACTCAAGGCAGAACAAGTTACTTTACAACCAACCCCTGGAGGAAGCGTCTCCGCCGCAGTCGGTCGTGCTGACCACCACCGATCATATCGACTTGGGCCGCGGAGACATGCTCGTCTCTGCGGACGAGGGACCAACGGTTTCGTCGAAGATAACTTCGTACCTTATCTGGATGTCTCATGATCCACTGCGCAATGATGCCCGCTATTTGATCAAGCACACGACCCGAGTGCTCTGTGGCCGGATCAGACGGCTGAATCACAAGATTGATGTTAACACCCTTGAGACGGTCGAGGCCGACAGTCTGCACTTCAACGAGATTGGCGAAGTGCAGATTGATCTGCAGAGTCCGATCTTTTGCGATCCCTACGAGCGTGATCGAAGCACTGGGAGTTTCATCGTTATCGATCCTCACACGAACGACACCGTAGCCGCCGGAATGATCGTGGGGGCAAGCCCTCAGGGGGGTGAGAGCGTTGAGGACATCGCGTCGCGTGTGGCGCAACAGCGCGGACTAACAGTGGTTCACCGGACTCAGCGGAGCCGGAAAAACTACCATCTGTCGTGCGGTTGCCACCGAGCTTCTGGCTAGCGGACTGCAGGTCGAGGTCATTGACGGAGATGTAATCCGAAACTATCTCTGCAAAGACCTGGGATTCAGCAAGGAGGACCGTGACGAGAATATCCGCCGGATCGCCTTTGTGGCACAGTTACTCACCCGCAACGGAACCATCACACTGGTGTCGGCGATTTCGCCTTACCGCGCCGGACGCGAACTCGCTCGCCGGACAATCGGCAACTTTTTGGAGGTCTACGTAAGTACCCCGCTTGCTGTATGTGAGGTGAGAGATCCAAAGGACTTATATCAAAAGGCGCGCGCCGGAAAGATCCACGGATTTACCGGTATCGATGACCCCTATGAGCCTCCACTCGACCCGGAGATTGTTTGCGACACCGACCGTGAGAGCACCAGGGAAAGTTCTCTTAAAGTGGTCTCAAGTGTCCTGAACTTTCTCTCCTAGAGTTCATAAGCGCGGTTCGCGGGCACCAAGGCGTCCGCGAAGCATGGATCGGAATGGGTGTGGACTCAGCTACGGTTATGAGTAGAATCGCGGTGGGTTTGCTGGTGGGGACTTTGGTGGGCCTCACTGGCCTCGGCGGCGGAATGGTATTGCTGCCGCTGCTGATTTCAGTCCTCGGCGTCCCTCCTATCATTGCGGTTGGCTCCGACGCGGTCGTTAACTGCATCACTAAGGTCGGAGCCGGTGCGCTGCATTGGCGCCAAGGAAACGTCAGCTGGCGTCTGGTTTTGAGCTCGGCGTACGGCGGTATCCCGGGGGCCATATTCGGCGTTCTGTTCCTTAGCCGTTTACGTATTGCTTATGGCAGCGGGGTCAATGACTTTCTGAAGATTGCCATCGGTGTTCTATTGATAGTGATTCCCGCTGGCATATCTTGCTTAAGCGTTCCCCGTCGGGGTCGCGAGCGAGTGCCGAAGCGATCCACACCGCTAAATACAGTTTTGGAATAACGGCCATCGGATTTTTCGCTGGGATACTCGTCGGCATTACCTCAATAGGATCAGGTAGCGTCATTCTGCTGCTGCTCTGTTTTCTATGGCTTTCTTCCCGCTCTCATGGTCGGGACGGACATCGTTCACGCGGTGATATTGGCGGGCCTCACGGGGATTCTCCAGTTTGGCTTCGGCAACGTTGACATGGTACTGGTCGCCTGTGTGCTGGTCGGATCAATCCCCGGCGGCCTGCTGGGCGCTTACCTGACCAGATATCTGCCATCACACCGGTTCAAACAGATGCTCTGTACGATTCTCGTGGTTGTCGGTGCAAGAATGCTGCGGGTCTCGGTTGCGCATGCTAACTGAATCGGTCGAGAGCAAGTACCTTTTTCGTATTCAAGATGCCTTGGAAGCGGCAGCGCCGCGGTGAGCGGGTTCTTGCCCGGCAGGTTCGAAATACGGGATCGCGGTGGCCGTAACGTAGTGACCGAGGTCGATCGCAAAGTGAGTGACGTGCTTCGGGAGTTATTGCTGCAGCCCGGCGAAGGTTGGCTCTCCGAAGAAGAAGCTGACGATCGCACCCGTCTCGCGAAAGAGGTGGTGTGGATTGTGGACCCGCTGGATGGAACCCGCGAATTTGTCGATGGAATTCCTGAATGGTATGTCTCGGTTGGACTTACGGTCGCAGGCAATGCGGTCGCGGGTGGTATATTGAATCCGGCAACAGGCGAGCGGTTTCTGGTTGGCCTGAACTCAGGCGTAACCCATAATGGGCGTCGAACCGAGCCGACGAGAAAAATCAGCTTGGCGGGTGCAGAAGTTCTCGCCAGCCGCCAGGAATATAACCGTGGGGAGTGGACGAAGTTCGCGGGAAAAGAGTTTTCGATCCGTGCGACGGGGTCGGTCGCCTATAAATTGGCCTTGGTTTCTGCGGGTCTGGCTGACGCCACATGGACTCTGTCTCCTAAGCATGAGGGGGATGTTGCGGCAGGAGTGGCGCTGGCGACCTCCGCCGGATGCGGGGTCTGTTGTACGCAAAGCGCGAAGCTTCTTTTCAACCAGGACAAGACCCTTCTGCCTGGACTGGCTGCAAGCAGCAGGGGTATTTGGGAACAGGTGCTTCAGCTCGTTAATCCATCCGGCGCCACGTAGTTGCATTGTGTCAATGTGCTTGCAGGATGCCGCCACCGAGCTCTCCGTGAGCGAGTTTTTAAGTTGAACGGCGGTTGTTCGATAGTAATTACCAGTTTTCGGCGGGCGCACAGCATGGCCTATCCGTGATAATGGGTGACTCCTTCCAATGCTCTATGGGTTAAAGGCTACCGTTACGTATGTTTTGGGAATCGATGTGGCTGGCCGCAATCTTGCTGTCTATCCCGACGATACTTTCATTGTGTCTTACCCCCGGTCGGGAAACACTTGGACAAGGTTCCTCCTTGCCAACCTTGTCTTCCCCGACAAAAAGATAGATTTCACCAATATCGAGAAGCTGATTCCCGATACCACGTCGCAGTCCAACTGGACGTTGAAGCGGTCCCCGCGCCCGCGCATCATCAAAACGCACGAATACTTCGACCATCGTTACCCGAAGACTATCTACATCGCCCGCGATCCTCGCGATGTGGCGCTTTCCTACTATGAGTTCAGTCGCAAGTATATGCACATTGACGACCGCGTGAGGTTGGAGGATTTTGTCGATGATTTCGTTTCTGGCCGCTTGATTTCGTCGGGATGGGGAACCTGGGGCGAAAACGTTGCCAGTTGGGTACATGCGCGCGGGCACAGCCCCAAATTTCTACTGCTCCGCTACGAGGACATGCGGCGAAATACGATGGCTGAGCTAGCCCGCCTGGCGAAGTTCATCGGAGTCGAACCGGATCCTGCTCGCCTGCAGAAGGTCGTCGATCTGAGCTCTGCTGACCGCATGCGTAAACTGGAACAGCTACAGGATGATGAGTGGCAAAAGACACTTGGTTATGTGGTTCGCCGGGCCCACAAGCGAAGAAAACGCAAGGACATACCCTTTATAGGCGGGGCTAAGGCGGGTGGCTGGCGCGATTCGATGCCGGAATCCTGCATATATCAAATCGAGTCAGCGTGGGGTGAGCTAATGACCAAAATCGGCTATGAACTAGTCGCCGTGGGGTGAGCTAATGACCAAAATCGGCTATGAACTAGTCGCCGTGGGGGAGCCGCGCAGCCCGCTCCATGCCAAGACTGCGACCTGAATCCCACTCCCGGTACAATTCAGTAACTCTCACCGGTCGGCAAGTCTTGGGGCATAGACCGCGTCACATGTTTGTGGCTTCAACCGATATTGCTAAGTCACCGCTTTAATAAATACACGCACGTATTATGAGGCTTGATATATGCGCTAACGTATGGCATCTTGAGGCGGGGGACGCTCTGTATGCCACGTTCAAGCCCATACTCTATAAGGCTATCCGCGCAAGAAAAACGCGAACTGCTCCGCCGAGCCGCAAAGTATACGTTACCGTATTTTGAGGTTCTGCGAGCCAGGATGGTGCTTCTTGCTGCCGATGGTCTTTCCAATGATCAGATCGCCGCTCGCCTTGACACTCGTCGCGAAGTCGTCAGCATGTGGCGAAAGCGTTTCTTCGAAGAACGACTGGCCGGACTGGACGAGCGCTCCCGCCCGGGTCGTCCCCCGGTTTTTCCCCCAGAGCTGGTCGTTCAGGTTAAGGCGCTGGCTTGCGAGCTACCAGCCACTCATGGCGTTCCTCTCTCCCACTGGAACACCCCTGACATTGCTCGTCAGGTCTGCCATGCCGGTTTGGTTGCCACCATCTCAGGAAGTACCATTTGGCGGTGGCTCCATGAAGACGCCATTCGCCCTTGGTACCACCGCAGTTGGATCTTTCCCCGGGACCCCGCTTTCGCCGTCAAGGCCAACCGAATTTTGGATCTGTATGAGCGCTGCTGGGAAGCCAAACCCCTCAAAAGTGATGAATTCGTCATCTCCGCCGACGAGAAGACCAGCATCCAGGCCCGGCGGCGCAAGCATCCAACTTTGCCTGCAGCGTCGAAGCGCCCGATGCGCGTCGAACATGAGTATGGTCGTTGCGGAGCCTGGGCCTATCTCGCAGCTCTTCCGTCGCCAGGCTCAAGCGCCAGTTCCCGCGCTTGACCCTCGTTCATGGCCGGGCGTCGTTGTAGGGAGGGCGAGTCATGACTTGCTCAACCAGGCGATCAAAGGGTGCGATACCAGTGGTTGTTTCGCAGCGGCCAAAGACACGGGCACGATGAACGTCGACCAGTCCATGCCAGTTGGCTCAATCAGGTCGAGATCTACTTCTCCATCGTGCAGCATGGAACCTCATGCGGTTGGAGGAGGTGAATAGCTTTGGGAGCCGCGCCCAAGTTTGCCAGGCACCGGCCAGGGTCCGCAGCTTGCGGCGGAATTCTCCGCCTTCGACTACGCCATAGTCGAAGGCCAAGGCATTGGTGTCAATCACCACACGATAACCTCGAAAAAACGCCTGCAGAGTAATCGTGGCGTCGTCGATGAGGGTGTCAGAAGGAATGGGAGCCGTCAAAGCGCGCCGCATCGCATAAATGCATCCCGTGCTGGAGAATATCGAATCGATCCTCGAATGGCGCTGACGGACCCAGATTTCATACTTCCAATAAACATCGATATCGACAGCCTCGCCGACACGGTCAGAATGAACATAGCGCAGCTCCCCAGTGACCGTGCCGACGGACGGGTCGGCGAAGTTCGCCACCAGGTGCCGAAGCGCTTGTAAGTCGAGCATTTGGCGGACATCGACGAAGAATAAGATCTCGCCAGCAGCGTGGCTGAGGGCAGCATTCAGGGCGGCGGCTTTTCCCTGATGTGGCACGCGAACCAGACGCACACCGCGGCTAGCATAGGACATAACTATATTGTCAGTCGCGTCAGTCGATCCGTCAGACACGACTATTATGTCGAGAAATTCGGGCGGGTAGTCGAGACCCAGGAGGTTGTCCAGCTTCTTGGCGATAAACTGCTGCCCATTGTAAACCGCCAGCAAAGCGGAAACGGTGGTGCGGAACTCAAGGTCCTTTTGGATGGGCGGCCCAAAGCGCTTCCAGGTGGCTAGTAGAAGCGGGTAGCCCAAAAGGATGTATAGGCTGATAGTTGCAGCGATGACCAGAATGAGTGCAGCTATCATTGCCAATTCCCAGCGGAAGTGTGCGATTGCGGCGCAGAAAACGGCGGCGAATCAGAACCGCAATGAGCCAGTCCGGCGCCGGTATGAAGAGCCGAATGGCACACGAAGGCCATGTCCCGCAAGGTCAGAATAGCATGGGGTACTGAGAGCGCCGTGGCGAGATTCTTTTCACTGCCCAACTGGTGAAAACAAATTCAGATTGCTACCAGGGCACTGGTTTCAACGCAGCGGGGGCAGGTCGAAGGGGGCGTTCCCGGTTTTTCCGCAATTGGGAACCGCGTGAATAATACCGAATAAACTCTATTTTTTTACTAGACATTATGAGAGAATGTCTTTGCCGGTGAATTCGGCGAGTGGCAACCCTATGAGAATTTCGCAAAAAGGACTCTATGCCCTGCGGGCCATGACGATGCTGGCGAGGCGTTACGAGCAGGGCGCCGTCCGCATTCGTGACATTGCCTACGAAGAGGCTCTGCCGGAGAAGTTCCTGGAACTGATTCTGCTGGAGCTGAAGAATGCGCGGATGCTGGAGAGCGTGAGGGGAGCCAAGGGCGGTTATAAACTGCGCCGTCCCCCTTCAGAAATCTATCTGGCTGAAATCATTCGCCTTATCGACGGGGCCCTGGCGCCTTTTGCCGACGCCGAGCAACTCCGGGAGTTGATCGAGAAGGATGTCGAGCGTCGAGCCTTGTACCAGGTATTTCTGGACGTGCGTGACGCGGCGGCAAAGATTCTGGAAAACACATCCCTGGCTGACCTTATTAAAGATCCCAAGCCGCATGGCGCGAAGTCGCACCGCAAGCACAAAGAAAACTCCACGAAGGTCTTGCCCATAGCCGGGCATGGGAAGCGGGCCCAGGAATAAATGAAATACAAAGCGCTCATCGTCGTCAGTTTTCTGCTGTGCATGGTCTCCCGGGGATTTGGCCAGACGGTCATACGGGTTGGCGCGTTCCCCAACATCACGCATGCGCAAGCCATGGTGGGCAAGGCCAATGGCTGGTTCGAGAAAGCCATGGGCCCGAACGTCAAGATCGAGTGGAAGACCTTCAACGCCGGACCTTCCGCCATCGAAGCGCTGTACGCGGGCGCGATCGATATGACATATATCGGACCCAATCCGACGATCAGCGGCTACGTCCGTTCGGAAGGCCGTGCCCTCAAGGTAGTCTCCGGTGCCGCAAGCGGCGGTGCGTCGCTGGTAGTTCGCAGTAATGCCGGAATCAACAAGCCGGAAGACTTTCACGGAAAAAGGGTCGCGTCGCCTCAACTTGGGAACACACAAGACGTCGCTTTGCGTGCGTGGCTCAAGTCGCACGGGATGAAGCCGACAGATAAGGGTGGAGACGTCAAAGTGCTGCCCTTGGCCAATCCCGACCAGTTGACGCTGTTCCTGAAGCAGGAGCTGGATGCTGCGTGGGCACCTGAGCCTTGGGCAACACGCTTGATCCAGGAGGGCAATGGCCGGCTGTTTCTCGACGAGCGCGACTTGTGGCCCAACCGGCAGTTCGTTGTGACCAACCTGATTGTGAGCGCCAATTTCCTGCGCGAACACCCTGACCTGGTGAAGAACTGGGTACGAGCCAATGTGGAATTGACTGACTGGATTAACGGTCATCTACCTGAAGCCAAACAACTCCTGAACAGCCAAATCCAGAGAGAAACAGGCAAAGCATTGTCTCCGGCCGTCATCGACGCGGCGTTCGGCCGTTTTGAAGTTACGTACGATCCGATCCGCAGTTCCCTGATGACATCAGCTCAATCCGCCTACGACGCGGGCTTCCTGGGCCGTCAGATGCCTGATTTGTCAGGCTTGTACGATCTGAGTTTTCTGAACCAGGTTCTCGCTGAGAAGGGAAGAAAGTCCGTGCAATGACGACCTTGCCACAACGTGTCCCAAGTGCCGACCACCGCCATACTTCCTCACGCCTCGCCGCCTGGCCGACTTCGGACTTGGCCGCAGCCGAGAAGTTGCAAACCGCTGTCGGGGCGCAGACTCCGAAAGTCGCGCTGCAAGACATTACTTTGGAATACAAAAGTAACGGATTGCCTCTACTCGCGCTTGACCGAATCAACTTGCAAGTCAAAGCCGGCGAGTTTCTCTGCATTGTCGGTCCTTCGGGATGCGGCAAGTCCACGCTTCTGCATTTGATTGCTGGGCTGCAGCGGCCCACGTCGGGCACGGTCCTGATCGACGGCAAGCCGGTGCATGGTCCGGGCACTGACAGGATCTTGATCTTTCAGGAACTCGGGCTGTTTCCCTGGCTAACAGTCGGGGACAATGTCGAGTTCGGCCTGAAGGTGAAGGGCATTCCGAAAGCAGAGCGCAAGCGGAAAGCAGGGTATTACCTGCGGCTAGTACAACTGTCACAGTTCGCGGACAGCTATATCCACCAACTTTCCGGCGGAATGCGTCAGCGGGTAGCCTTGGCCCGCGCGCTGGCGACCGAGCCAGATGTCCTGCTCATGGACGAGCCTTTCGCCGCCTTGGACGCTCAGACCCGCGACCTGCTGCACGACGAGTTGGAACGTATATGGGCCGAGACGGGTCGAACCATCATCTTCGTCACCCACAACGTGCGCGAAGCCGCCAGGCTGGGAGACCGGGTGGCGATCTTTACCTTCCGGCCGGGCCGCATCAAGCGGGAGTTCGCGGTGGATCAGCCTCGTCCGCGGCAGATTGAAGATGCGGCGATCTCCCGGTGTGCGAAAGAGATCCTCGGCGATCTGCGAGAAGAGATTAACAAGAGCTTGGAGCAGGAGTACCGGGTTTCGTCATGAAATCAGTCGCCAGACAGGTTACCTTTTACGCAATCGCAATTGGAGCATGGATCGTGGTGGCGCGCCTCCACATCTGGCCACCCTACTTATTTCCTCCACCTCAGGGTGTTCTGGAATCTCTGTGGGCAGGATTCGCCGACCACAGTTTTTGGATCGCAATCGCCGTCAGCATGAAACGCATAGCGATCGGATATGCACTTTCGGTGGCAATCGGCATAGCGCTGGGCATAGGGATGGGCAGCAGCAAATTTTTGGAGCAGACCCTGGGTGGTCTGCTGGTCAGCTTGCAGAGTCTGCCCAGCATCTGCTGGCTTCCCATGGCGGTGCTGTGGTTCGGGCTGTCTGAAAAAGCGATCCTTTTCGTGGTGGTGATGGGCTCCGTACTCTCGGTCACCATCGCGATGGAATCCGGCCGCAAACAGCTGCCAAAGATCTATGCCATGGCGGGACGAAATCTGGGCGCACGCGGCTTCAAGCTCTTTCTCTATGTGCTTTTTCCTGCGAGCCTCCCCTATTTGCTTACAGGCCTCAAACAGGGTTGGGCCTTTGCATGGCGATCGTTGATTGCGGGAGAAATGATTTTCGTCAGCCTCGGACTCGGTCAACTGCTGATGATGGGACGTGACCTGAACGACATGAGCCAAGTTATCGCGGTGATGATCCTGATTGTCGCTATCGGATACATCGTGGATGGCTTGATCTTCAGGACGTTTGAGCGGCGCCTGCAATACAAGTGGGGCCTAGCCTCAGTGACGTAGGGTCCGAGTCCACATGCAGGTAGCAGCGACCGGTAAGGAGATGGCAACAAGTTGAGCGCGTGGCCCGAGGTTGGAGCTGTCAATTACAAGATCCTACAAGGGGGAGAGAGAACCATGAATCGACAATTCCCGATCGCAACGCCAGTACGATTTCTGTGGCGGGACTCCGGCGGAGCCCTCC
The DNA here is from genome assembly GCA_963722405.1 of uncultured Acidobacteriaceae bacterium. Classification (GTDB taxonomy): domain Bacteria; phylum Acidobacteriota; class Terriglobia; order Terriglobales; family Acidobacteriaceae; genus DASRAA01. The sequence continues at coordinate 36,217 of CAVRMO010000014.1, read as the reverse complement.
ATATGGGAGTGGGCATTAGCCACCACATCAGCCGGTCTGATGTCCGCATCCGGGCTCAACACGTTCCTTCGGTCGGAGCAAGAGTGCAAGTGATCGTCGACATGCCGCCAGCCAAGGCCAACACCCGGCCCGGGCGGCTCACGGGCCACGGCGTGGTCGAATATGTGGAGCACGAGGACCGGCAGCCTGCGGGTTTTGCAGTGAGGGTCCATTCTAAGCAGAGATGGGCGTATCGTCCCGCGCCCCTCGGTAGTGGAGCTCCGCGGAGGGAGAACATTGTAATCTCGATAAACTCGCAGCAAGAGCGGCTTGTGGGGTCGACGGACCTAGAACAGCGGCAGTTTTTTGTGACGTTAATGTCTATAAATAAGATGGACTTACTAGATATAGACCAAATGGTTTGTGAAGCCGATAAGGAGAACGGGATTCTGTGCGGAAGAGGCTGTACACGGAATCCACGGTTCCTTTGAGGTTCCGGTGCGAGCTTTTGCGTACGCAAAATCTGGCCAAGCTCGGTCAAGGTTTCGAAACTCAAGGAGAGACGATGAAAAGAGCATTTGCATTAGCGCTGTTGTTGGCGATGCCAGCCAGCGTGTTCGCGCAAACAGACGCCACCACGTCCCAGTCTAGGTCCAGCGCTCGAGCGAGTTCGGCACGAACCGGTTCAAGCGACATCCAGGAACTAAAGAAAGCGGTTGCCGCACAGAAGGACGCGATTGCCGCGCAGCAACAGCAGATACAGCAGTTGCAGCAGCAGGTCCAGTCCCGCGACCAGGCCATTCAGACTTTGCAACAGGAGGTCGGACAGGCCAACTCGGCGGCGAGCCAGGCGCAACAGACTGCGCAGTCAGCACTGAGTGGCGAGAAAAAGGAAGGCGAAATCACCTCCAGCGACTTCAGCGCACTACAGCATGACGTGACTGACTTGAAAGCCGCCAACGCCAGCGCCGTCGAGTCACTGACCGCAACCGAGAAGCGGGTCGGAGATCTGGAGAGTCCGCTGGCCATTCGCTTCAAAGGCATCACGCTCACGCCCGGCGGTTTCGTCGCGGCGGACACGGTCTGGCGTTCGCACGCCATGTACAGTGACACTGGCACTCAGTTCATCGCCATGCCGTTCTCGGCTTCCGGCCAAGCACGCGCCTCGGACTTATACGGTACCGGGCGCGCTTCGCGCATCTCGCTGCTGGCGAAGGGTAACTGGGGCGAGACCGTTCTGACCGGCTACTACGAGGCTGACTTCCTGGGCGTCGGCGTTGCCTCGACCAACAATCAGAGCAACAGTTACGTCCTGCGGCAAAGACAGCTCTGGAGCCAGGCTGCCTTCCATAATGGTTGGTCGGTTGCGGGCGGCCAGATGTGGAGCCTGGCGACGGAGTTCAAGTCCGGCCTCGACCCCTTGACCTGGCTGAGTCCTCAGGTGATCGACACACAATACAACGTGGGCTTCAGTTATTTGCGGCAGTACGGGGTTCGGGTAACGAAGGACTTCAACAACAAAGTCTGGTTTGGCGTGTCGGTGGAGAACGCACAGACCCTGTTGACAGTCTCGGGAAACCCGACGAACTTCCTGATCGGCGGCCCCGGTAACGGCAGCAGCGGCGGCTATAACTCTCTCGCCAATTACTCGTCGAACGTATCACCCGACTTCCTGGCCAAGTTGGCATTCGAACCGGGCTTCGGACACTACGAGATCTTTGGCATAGCCAGTCTCTTCCGCGAACGCATCTATCCCAATGCTACGGCAGCTACGCCGTCCGCTACCGGCGCGTTTAACGACGAGACGACGGGTGGAGGGTTCGGTGCCAACGCCCGCTGGCTCGTGGCCCAAAAGCACCTCGAGATCGGGATTCATTACCTGGGGGGCAATGGAGTGGGCCGTTATGGGGTTGCTCAATTGCCTGATGTAACCGTGTACGGAAACGGCTACCAACATCTGGTCAGGTCAGATCAGGGACTGGTCTCGGTGGAATATCACGCGCCGAAGTGGGACCTGAACCTCTACGGCGGCGGCCAATACGCAGGGCGTCAGGCTTCGCTGTATAAAGGCAAGCCAGTGGGGTACGGATCGCCGCTATTCGTGAACACCGGATGCGGCACCGAAACGCTGCCCACATTAGCCAACGGCTACGGGCCTGGCGCCTTGGCTAACTGCTCGGGAAACACGCGCGTAATTTTCGAGGGCACTGCGGCATTCTTTTACAAGTTCTACAACGGACCGAAGGGAAGGTTGCAATTGGGCGGCCAATACTCGTACGTCTCGCGTGATGCGTGGTCGGGCATCGGTGGCCAGCCCGAAGCGATCGAGAACATGATCTTCAGCTCTTTCCGGTATTACCTCCCGTAAGCACTGCGGGTGCCGGGCACCGCGCCGGCACCCGTATCATCGACCATGCCAAATGTTGTCCGCAACTGTGGGCGTATATTCCGCTGGCAAGAATTTAACGAATGGATCGACGACACTTCATAAATAACACTGCTCGCCGCGGCAGGAGGTGCTGCCGCTGCGCAACGCGCCTTTGGGCGGATGGCCGGCTTCTCGTCAGATGGGGCTTTCCCGTTCTACGGCGGCAACGTACCCGGAAGTCCGGAACTGGTAAGTGCCAAGATAAAGACGAATCGCAAGGCTCAACTTCGGATTTCAGGATAAATGCTAGTCGACCGATTTCGGGAATTCACCACGGCGAAGAGGCCGAGGAGAACATGTTAAACTTTAAGGTCCTTGTACTCAATTGCAAGGAGTCCTGCCACAGCGAATCTTCGCCATTGAAGGTATCCCGTGCATCGATTCATGGAGCGAAGCTTGTGCGACCATCATTTGCGGTAAGTATCTGGAAGAAGGATTGCCAGACCTGCATGCTTTGGCACACTGCATTCCTTGTGATGGCGATGACCATCGCAAGGTTTAACAGCTACGCGTACGGCATTACCGTGCCGGTGTTGGCACGACTGGCCTGCGCGCCTGCGTTCATCGCTCAACGCCAGCGCACACTTATGACTACCTCACCGCGAATCATCCCTTCGTCAGCCTTGCCTTCAGAGCCTGTCCTCCAGACAACCTGGATCAACTTTCAATAGCCATATGTGTGGCATCGCTGGAATTATCCATGCCGACGAACGCACCGCTGACGCGCTGATACTCCGCAGAATGACTGGAGTCATCGCGCATCGGGGGCCGGACGCGGACGGTTTCTACGTCGATGGTGCCGCCGCTCTGGGTCATCGGCGGCTGAGCATTATCGATCTCGCGACGGGCGCGCAGCCTATGACCAACGAAGACACTTCCCTGTGGATCACCTACAACGGCGAGATATTCAACCACGCCGATCTTCGCTCCGATCTTGAGAACGCTGGACATCGTTACACCAGCCGTTGCGACACCGAGACCGTGATTCACGCTTATGAGCAGTTCGGGGACCAGTGCGTTTCCCGGTTTCGTGGAATGTTCGCGTTCGCAATTTGGGACCGGAACCATAAACGCCTATTTGCCGCCCGCGACCGGCTCGGCATTAAACCGTTCTATTATTTTTGGAACGGCCGTCTATTCGCGTTCGCTTCGGAAATCAAAGCACTTCTGGAGCATCCGGAAATTTCCGTGCAGGTTAATGAAAGACTGCTTCCCGAGAACCTTGCATTTGGGTACAACAGTAGCGACGAGACACTGTTCGTAGGAATTCGGAAGCTCACTCCCGGGCACACCCTGACGCTCAACTGCGGAAGGCAACCCAGTATTGAGATCAAGCAGTATTGGGATCCTCCTTGCCCGACTGAATTCGAGACGCGTTCGGAGACCGAGTGGATAGCCGAATGCCGCCAACGGCTCGAAGAAGTGGTTCGTATGCGGCTGATGAGCGACGTGCCCCTGGGCATGTTTCTCAGCGGAGGAGTCGACTCCAGCGCGATTGCCGCACTCATTAAAAGGATGACCACTGGCCGGGTGAAGACCTTCGCAGTGGGCTACAGCGAAGCCAACTTCAGTGAACTTTCATACGCACGCGATGTCGCCGGGCAGATTGGAACCGAACATCACGAAGTGGTTATCGGCATGGCGGAGTTCTTCAATGCCATGCCGAGAATGGTCTGGCACGAAGACGAACCGATTAGTTGGCCCTCCAGCATCTCCCTGTACTTCGTAGCGCGTCTGGCCGCCGAACAGGTAAAGGTCGTTCTCACCGGAGAAGGCAGCGATGAAATGTTTGCCGGCTACGGACGGTACCGGTTTTACCAGCTCAACCAGAAATGGACGAATGCCTACCGTGGTGTTCCCGGTGCCGTACGCGACTCGATCCGGGGTTTGCTCTCGACGTCTGCCATACTGTCCGGCTCGCTAAAACGCAAGTTGGGGCATACCGTCCTGGGGCGAGAGAACAATATCGAATCGCTGTATCTGGACAACTTCTACTGCGCATTCGGGGAGGCCGAACAGAAACGACTCCTGGCAGAGCAATTTCGCGGAGACCCGTATTCGAATTTCTTGAAAGCTTGGAATTCGGTCGAGTCCTCTCCCGCTGTGAGTCGCCTGCTCTATGCCGACCAAAAAACCTACCTGGTCGAGTTGCTGATGAAGCAGGATCAAATGAGCATGGCTTGTTCGATTGAAAGCCGAGTACCATTCCTCGATCACAAGTTTGTTGAATTTGCTGCCTCCGTTCCTCCGCACATGAAGCTTCGAGGGTCGCAAGGGAAATATATTCTAAAGAGAGCGGTTGAAGACTTGCTTCCGCCCGGCATTGTTTACCGCAAGAAACAGGGCTTTCCCACCCCGCTCGCTACGTGGCTCCGGCAGGACCGGGCCAGAGTTCTGCTCGAGTATCTTCGTGACCCCGACGGCATCCTGGTTGAGTATGTAGACGGTCGGTTTTTGGATGATCTCCTGGAGAAGCATTCCCGCGGGTTTGCGGAGGCCACAGATCGAATTTGGCGGCTGTTGAATCTGCAAGTTTGGGGCGATATGTACATTACCGGACGACGTGAAAAATTGTGGAACGGTCTCATGCCGATGGACGCCCGAGTTCAATTGGTATGAAAATTCTCTGGGTGAAGTCTGACTTTCTCCACCCAACCACCCGTGGCGGCCAAATCAGGACCCTGGAAACCATTAGGCGGCTGCATTCCAGGCACGAAATCCACTATGTCGCCTACGAGAACCCGGCCCAGCCGGAAGGCTTGGAAAGAGCGCACGAATACTGTTCCCGTGCTTATCCGGTCCGCCTCAGCGTCCCGCCTCGAAGGTCCTTGTCTTTTGTTGGACAGTTCATCGGGAATCTGTTCTCTTCCATGCCTCTATCGCTGAGCCGCTATTACTCCGCTGCAATGAAGGAGCAGCTTGCGAAAGTCCTGAGCAGTGTGCAATTCGACTGCGTTGTCAGCGATTTTCTGGCGCCCGCGCCAAACTTTGAAAATCTCGGCAACGTCGCGTTGTTTCAACACAACGTCGAAACCATGCTTTGGCGCCGTCACGCCGAAAACGCGCCAGATCCTGTGCGCAAGCTCTACTTCAAGGTGCAGGCTGACCGCATGTTCCGTTGGGAACGCCGCATGTGCCTGGCGGCCGCAAAAGTGATTGCGGTGTCTCCGCAAGACGCAGCAACGATGCACGAAATGTTCGGCGTCGCCAGCTGTACCTCGGTGCCGACCGGAGTCGACGTCGAATATTTTCGCCGTCCTGCTCTGCCCGGTGGCAAAGCCGACATAGTATTTGTCGGGTCGATGGACTGGATGCCGAACATTGATGGAGTTGAGTATTTTGTTCGAGAGATACTACCTCTGATTCGCCGACAGCTACCGGGTTGTACCGTGGCGGTCGTCGGCCGCTCACCGTCCAAAGCAACGCTGGCCTTAGCCGAGCGGGATTCGAAGATACAGGTCACGGGAACGGTGACAGACGTCCGTCCCTGGTTGTGGGGTGCGAGAATATCTGTCGTACCACTTAGAATTGGCGGCGGGACACGTTTAAAGATCTACGAATCGATGGCAGCTGGTACCCCGGTGGTCTCCACCAGAATTGGGGCTGAAGGCCTTGCGGTCGAGCATCCAACGACCATTCGTCTCGCCGATGCACCCTCGGAGTTCGCCGGGGAATGCATTACTCTCCTCAAACGTGAATCTGAGCGAAATCTCGTTGCGCAGCAGGCTCTTTCCCTGGTCACCTCGCGCTTCTCGTGGGATGCTGTAACGGCGGAATTTGAGAAATCACTCTTCGTGCCAGCCAGCCGTCGGTAGGATCCCGAGTCGTCGACGGCCTCTTGCGATGGTAAATGAAAGGACTCTACCGCTGGTACAGCGGCATGGCTTCACCACGCCGACACCGCTCGCTGAAAAGAGTTGTCGTCCGTTGAGCACGCCAGGAGAAGATTTGCGAGCATTCAGGAGTTCCGCTTCAGGCATCTAACCCCGTATAGATGCTGAGATCCCGGATGCCCTCTATGCCAACGGCCCCTGGATGACTCAACTGGACCGCTACGGCTATGGCGGCTTCCTCGTGCTCAAACAGGAAAACCACGAACCCTTTAAGGAAGCCCTCGCCCTCTGGCAGGGGCAGCCAGCGTGCGAAACCTATGACGATCCCGATCGCCAAGAGCCAATTGAGTTCTGGGAGGCCGACGACATCGATACCCTGGCTACCTATAAGGGAAAGCTGCGGGTAGTTCGGGCCGTGCTGGCCAAGCCCGACAAGGCCCCGACGACTTGGTGCTTTGTCATCCTCGGCCAACGGGCGCGCCGGCTATCCCGCCGGACGGCACTGAAGATCACTCGAGCCCGCTGGCACATCGAGGATACCGCTTTCCACCAATGGGTCCAGTACTGGAACTTCGGACATGTATTTCGCCATACCGCCAATGCCCTGTTGGCCGTCCTGCTACTTTGGACCCTGGCCTTCAACCTGCTGCAGCTGTTCGTCTATCGCCGGCTGAAGCGCCCCCGTCGGCCCAAAGATCCCACCGCCACCATCCGCCACATCGTTGAGGTCATGCTGCGCGAAGTCGCCACCCTGCCCGCACCCATTCCCTGGGCGGCCCTGCTGGATACCAGCTAATACCGCGCCCGGAGCCCGCGCCCAAAATGGGCGGCTCGGCGGTCCGGCGCGCTCCCAACCCAGCCCACATCTTTCCCGTCAGGAGGCAGTCGACTCGAACGACAAATCACACTGGCCCAGCCAAGCTGACGGCCTCGTGCGCTCCATATCACTCGCGCGGGTTGCTCAGCGGTTCAAGGGCCGCGCGCTTACTGCTAGTAGCGGAACTCCTGGCGAGCATTTGACGATAGAATGGGCGAGGCGCTCCGTACTGTATCATCGAGTTGCCTCGGATTACCGCGGCTGCTGCTGATCCGTCATGCTGAGGTAAGGCACCTCTGCGGCGTAAGGTGCTCGCCCAAAACAGTTGGAGTGCGATTCTGATGGATGAGGACAAAGAAACAGTGTCTATTGCAATTTTTGGTCTCGGGTATGTTGGATGCGTGACGGCGGCATGTTTCGCGGAACTGGGCTATCGGGTGATCGGAGTTGATGTCGACGCCAGAAAGATTGAGGCCGTAATGGGCGGCCGATCTCCTTTCTACGAGCCCGGTTTGGAAGCGCTGATTCAGTCGAATGTTGCGATCAACAGGTTGTCGGCGACAACTTCGACTGCCGAGGCGTTAGGGAAAGCAGATTTTGCCTTCTTGTGTGTGGGTACCCCTTCAATAGGCAATGGCAATCTCAATCTTGAGCAATTGAGGCAGGTTACGGCAGACATAGCAGCCCAGCTTCCCGGCCGGACGCAGCCACTGACGGTGGTGGTTCGGAGCACCGTTTTTCCCGGAACCTGCGACGAAGTCGTTGCCCCCCTGTGCGAGCTGGACGCACCGGTCACGGTCGTTGCCAATCCGGAATTCCTTCGGGAAGGCAGCGCAGTTAGAGACTTCATGGAGCCGTCGCTGGTCGTCGTCGGCAGCCGTGATGCGCAAGCCGCCCAGCGGGTCGCTTCCCTGTACGCCGCGCTTCCAGTCGAAACATCGCTGGTCGCTCTTCGGACCGCGGAGTTGATCAAGTACGGCTGCAATGCGTTTCATGCTTTGAAAATCGCGTTTGCCAATGAGATCGGAACGATCGCAACAGCGCTCGGACTCGAGGGCGAGGAAGTGATGGGGACGATTTGTCGCGACACCAAACTCAACATATCGTCTGCCTATCTGAAACCCGGATTCGCGTTCGGCGGATCGTGCTTGCCGAAAGACCTGCGCGCGCTAAACTACCGCACTCGCCAGCTTGATATTGAACTGCCACTGCTTAATTCGGTTCTTCCCAGCAATGAAATGCACATTCAGAGGGCCTTTCGCCGCGTTCTGGAAACCGGGTACCGGAAAATCGGGATTTATGGCCTGGCTTTCAAATCGAATACGGACGATCTTCGCGAAAGTCCGGGAGTTGCCCTGATCGAGAGCCTGATTGGCAAAGGTCGCGACGTCAAGATTTACGACCCCCATATCCAGCTCGATGCCATCTACGGGAGCAATCTAGCCTTCCTATTGAGCGCGCTGCCCCATATCGGTAGATGCATGGAAAAGAGTCTGGAGGCGGTTCTAGACTGGGCTGAGGTGATCGTGACTACACAGCAGACTACTCCCACAATTAAGGAAATTATCGATGGCCACGGTCTACCGTTGATAAATCTCACCAATTCCGAAGCGCGTCCCCTCGCTAAGATGGAAGCGGTTTGATGAGGCCGCGGGCAATATCGGTTAGGTAATGCGAAGCTTCCATGAAGTTTCTTTTCGCCTTCGTCAGGAGATAGCGAACGCATTTTTCTACGCTATGCCGCCGCGGCACTTAGGTCTTGAAGCTGCGTCACCATTGGCAGTGCTTCCCGATCCGAGTGCGGTTGCCCGGACGCTTTGTCATACACCTTATGAAACTGACCTCGTGCGACTTGCCGACCAGATACTGCTGGGCAAGATCCCCATACTTGGAAGCACCGTAGATTATGGAGACTCTATAGCTTGGCGGCGTGATCCGCTGCGAGGTACGGAGACTCCACTTAAGTATTTCCGGCGGATCCCGTTTCTCGATTTAGCCGCAGCCGGCGATCACAAGTTGATCTGGGAAGTGAATCGCCACCAGCATCTGGTGGTGCTTGCCCAAGTATTTGTGCTTACTGGCCGCCAAGTCTATCTCGAAGATGTGATTCTTCAACTGACGGACTGGTGGTCCTGCAACTCTTTTCAACGCGGGATTAACTGGACCAGCGCGCTTGAGGTGGCATTTAGGGCGCTCTCCTGGGTTTGGGTGTGGCATCTTGCCGGATACAAGATGTCTGGGGATTTCCGGCAGCGCTTTCTTTCTGAGCTCTACCGGCACGGACTGCATCTTCAGTACAATCTGTCACTGTATTTCTCACCCAACACGCATCTTCTCGGAGAAGCGGTTGCCCTTCATGCGTTGGGACAATCATTCCCGAACTGGCCGAGAGCTAAGGCGTGGCGTGACCTTGGCCGTTCGATCGTAGTCGAGCATATGAAGTCCAAGGTCAAGCCGGATGGAAGTTACTACGAGCAGTCGTCTTGTTACCATCTCTATGCCTTAGACATGTTTCTGTTCCACGCGTTGCTGGAACTGGTCACGAATGACTATCTTGACGGGCTCCGGAGAATGACGGAATTTCTGGCTGCGATCGTCCTGCCGGATGGAAGCTTGCCGTTTATCGGAGACGACGACGGTGGAAGGCTATTTCATCCGTACGGTGAACGCTCGCGATTCGCCATTGCCAGCCTGGCTACGACTTCGCTTTTCCTGGGCAAGAAATATTTCTCATATTCGAGTTGCGATGTGCAACCGATAGCTACGTGGTGGCTGGGACCGGAAAAATGCAACGTGCCCCTTCCGTCGGCTCCCGAGTCCCAGTCCCAGGTGTTTTCTGATTCAGGGATCGTGGCGATGAAGCATGGGGACATCGGTGCGCTCTTCGACGCCGGACCTTTTGGACCGGGGAATGCCGGCCATAGTCACGCGGATGCGTTATCTCTTGTCGCATGGAGCGGAGGCGAGGAGATCCTCATCGATCCGGGAACGTACAGCTACATGGATCCGGAATGGCGACAAACTTTTCGAGGCACCGCAGCCCACAACACTATTCGCATTGACGAGTGTGATCAGGCGGTGTCCGGGGGCCCGTTTCGATGGATGGACACGCCCAGAGTGCGGCTGATCAACTTTTCGAGCAGCGCTGAGCAAGATGTCGCGGTGGGCGATTGCCGGTACGGTCCTTTCATTCATCAACGAAGTGTACTGTTTCGGCGAGGCTACGACCTCCACATCGTCGATGAATTACATGGTCCGCCGGGCGAACACTGGGTGGAGCAGTTCTGGCATCTTGGTATCGCTCCTCACAAGGTAGCTGCGGAGAAATGGCAAATCGGCGACGCGGCTGTCCTCACAGTTCAGGATGCTGTGTGCCAGGCGGGATGGAGATCGAGATCTTTTGGCTCGAAAGAGGAGTCGTGGGTGATCGTGGTGCGCCGGCGAGTGAATTTTCCGGTTCAACTGGAAGCCACGCTCCTGCTCTCGGCTCACGGTGGGGCAGGCAGCGGAGAGCACATCGTAAGTCGCCCGTAGACGGGACGGTTTGCATTCGGTACCAAGATTCTGGCCAGGGCGGAAGTGCGGGAAGGTCTGATGGTTACCGTGATGCAGACTTGCCAGTTAGCACGCTTGCGCCAGGCTTAGTTTCTCTGCATCGTGCACGCTGGTTGTCAATCCTCAGCATGCCATGCGCCCCAGGCTCGGTTTGTATTGGAAACTGACTCCGCCTTCAGGCTCATCTCGTATTGGAAGAACCTGCCATTATCGCGAAACGAAGCAAATGGGTTAAAATACTGTGTGCTTGTCGAGAAATCTATCTTTTCCGTCGATGTTGAGGACTGGTTTCACATCCTGGATGTCCCGGGAACGCCGGGGATTGAGGACTGGCCAAGCCTTCCCTCTCGCGTGGAAAAGAACTTCACCAGGTTGCTGGACATCTTCGATGAGGAGAATGTCTCGGTAACGTGCTTCTTCCTAGGATGGATTGGTCAGCAGTTCCCACACCTGGTTCGCGATGCCGCAGGACGCGGACATGAAGTGGCGTCGCACGGTTTTGCTCACCGCCTGGTGTACGAGCAAAACCGGGACGAATTTTTGGGAGATGTGCGCCGGGCGAGGTTGCTGTTGGAGGACATAGCGGGCGTACCCGTCTGCGGCTATCGCGCCCCAGGGTTTTCGACCACCGAAGAGACTCCCTGGTTCTTCGACGCTCTCGCCGAGGCCGGCTACGAGTACGACTCATCGGTATTTCCGGCGTCCCGTGGACACGGAGGAATACGCACAGCGCGCCGCGATCCCCATCGAGTGGGGGAGGGTGACTCGCTGATTGAAATGCCGATCACGGTGGCGGACTTGCTGGGGAGACCGATGTGTTTTTTCGGCGGTGGATACCTGAGGTTGTCGCCCTACTGGCTGATCCATCGCCAGGCCGTGAAGGTTTTGAAAGAAGGCCGGCCAGTGGTTTTCTATATCCATCCACGGGAGATCGACCCTTCCCATCCGCGGCTGGCCATGAACCGCAAGAGGCAGTTTAAGTCGTATGTGAACCTCGACTCGACGGAAGTGAAAATCCGGCGGATTTTCCACGATTTTCCGGTTACTACATTCAGAAACGCTATCAGCAGTAAACAGGGATTGGCCAAGTCTTATGTCGCTTGATCGCACGCAAACATTCTTCCACCAATACGCGAACGACTTCGATGCCATCTATGGCAACCAGAATGGGCTGTTCGACAGCGTCGTCAATCGCCTCTTCCGCCAGAGCATGAAATTGCGTTTCGAGAAAACCATCGAGGGCTGCAACCCGATCGAAGGAAAGAGCGTGTTGGATATCGGCTGCGGTCCGGGACACTATGCCATTACGTTGGCCCAGCGTGGCGCCGGGCGGGTTGTCGGCATCGACTTTGCGGAAGGAATGCTGGCGTTGGCGACGGAACACGCCCAAAAGATCGGCGTCGGACAGCTCTGCAACTTCATGGTCGCTGATTTTTACAAGTATGTTCCGGAAGAGATTTTTGACTACGTCGTGGTGATGGGATTCATGGACTACATGCCGACTCCTGAAAATGTGGTGGAAAAAGTCCTATCGCTCACTCGTTCAAAGGCGTTTTTATCGTTCCCGGTGGCTGGTGGATTCCTGGGATGGCAGCGAAAGCTTCGCTATCAGAAGCGCTGCGACTTATTTCTTTATAGCCTGGAACAGTTGCAGCAAATGTTCCGGAAGTTCCCGGAAGTCACGGCGACGATCGAGCCGATCAAACGCGACTTCTTTGTGACGCTCTCGCGCAATTCGAAAAGCGCGTAAAGAGCTCGCGCACAGACTATTCAGATCTTTAGGCTAGTGGGAGTCTCACGTTGATCGCTGCCATTTGTCTGGGGCTTGCTGCGACGATCTGCCTCTACGTTATCGTCGCTTATCCGATACTCCTGGCCCGTTGGAAGCGCTTTGCCGTGCCGGTGCGCAAAGATCTGGAATTCCGTACTACGGTTACCGTTCTACTGGCAATTTACAATGGACAAGAATTTGTCCGAAAGAAGCTTGAATCGCTACTGTCGCTGAAGTATCCCGCTGACCTGCTGGACATCATCGTAATTTCGGATGGGTCAACCGACCAGTCGGATGAAATCGTGGAATCCTTTGCCGATCGGCAGGTCCATCTTCTGAGGGTCGAACACGGCGGAAAAGCTTCAGCCCTGAATGCGGGGCTGAAACGGGCTTCGGGCGAAATCATACTTTTTACCGACGTGCGCCAACAGGTCGATCCCGACGCTCTTCGGCAACTGGTAGCGAACTTCGCCGACCCAACGGTTGGAGTCGTAACCGGAGAAGTCCAGATTTTCAATGCTCACAGCGTAGGCCAGGGAGCAGATATGGATCTCTACTGGCGTTACGAGTTCTGGGCGCGCCGCCAACACGCGCAGATTGATTCCACGCTCAACACCACGGGCTGCCTCTATGCCGTTCGACGCACCCTGGCCGAACCTATTCCTCCCGATACGCTCGGCGACGATCTCCTGATTCCGCAACGGGTGCTCTTGCGCGGGTATCGCATCATTGTTGAACCGGGCGCATTCGCCTACGATTTCGCTGCCATACATGGCGGCGAGTTCCGGCGTAAGCTAAGGACCCTGGCCGGATTGTGGCAGACTTGTGTCCGTCAACCTAAGGTCTTCACACGAGCCAATCGCATGCGCTTTCATTTTTTTTCTCATAAGGTAGGCCGGCTGGCTATACCTTGGGCAGTCCTGCTCGCGTTGGGAGCGACATTCAGCCTGCCTGTGTCGACAGTTCGCACTATTCTTCTCACAGCCGAGATCGGCATGATCGCCCTTGGGCTTCTGGACCGATTTCTACCCGAGAAGTTCCCTCTTCGACGTATTTCTTCTCCCGCCAGCAGTTTCCTGACGATGAACGCCGCCGCGCTGCTGTCGGTGCTGGTATTCTTTGTTCCTGCAGGAACGCTGTGGCACCCGACGCGCTTACGACGTGAAACGCATCATGCAAAACCGTGATACGCGCTCTCGCCGTTAAACAAAGGTCAGTTTCCCACCCCCACAGGTAAGATTGGGTTCGAGGGAGCCGACTGGTTCTTCCATGGTCCTGAACCATAACTCCAGCATGAGTAACCGGTACATTGAGTAGTGATTGCCACGGCGGCCGCTGTCGTGTTCCGCCAGCAAGTAACGAACGAATTCCGGAGACACGAGCCCGCGATCGAGGAAGGTCTTACTCAGCAGGGTGTCGTGAACCAGTTCCCGTAAGGGCCCGCGAAACCATTGGTCAAGCGGTACGCCGAAACCCATCTTTCCTCTGGTTAACAACTGCGGCGGCAGCCGATCACCTAATGCTTCGAGCAGGATTTGCTTGCCCTTGCCGTTTTTCCACTTCCAGCTTGTAGGTATGCGGGTGGCGAACTCGGCAAGACGGTGATCGAGGAGGGGACAGCGCACCTCCAGCGATGCCGCCATCGAAGCGCGGTCTACTTTGGCGAGAAAATCGCCGGTCAGCAGATTAGTCGCTTCGAAGTACATAACCTGAGAAAGGATGTCTCCACCGTCGGCAGGGAAGTTGTCCGGTAACAGGTGTTGCAGAATTTCGGCATCCCCGGGCAGCATCCACTCAGGATTCAGCATGCGCTTGCGTAGGAAGTAAGGGACAAAGGTCAGGTTGAAATAACGATCGAGTGGGGTTTGCGAACCGACCATATGCAGAAAGTTTTTGCCGTAGGCCGAGTAGGGAAGGCCTTCCGAAGTCCAGGAAACCAGCTTCCGTAAGGACCGCGGCACGCGGTCGAGAAACTGGAATTTCTGCACGTCCCCCACGACCGGGTAGCCTGCGAAGAATTCATCTCCGCCGTCGCCGCTTAGCGCGACCTTCACATGCCGGGCTGCGAATTCTGAAACCAGATAAGTTGGAATCGCCGACGAATCGCTAAATGGCTCGTCATAATGACGCACCAACTTGTTGATCAACGAGATCGAATCCGGATGTACGATAATTTCGTGATGCTCGGTCTTGTACTTCTCCGCCACAAGTCGGGCATATTCTAACTCGTTGTACGCACTCTCTTCGAAACCGATGGAAAAAGTCTTAATCGGCTCCGGCGACTGGAGCGCCATGGATGCCACCACGAGGCTTGAATCGATGCCGCCGCTGAGAAACGCTCCCAGAGGCACGTCGGCGATAAGGCGGATCCGGACCGATTCGTCGAATAATTCCCGCAACCGGTCTCGCGTTTGTGCTTTCGAGAGTCCAGTTCGATTCTCTTCTGAAAAATCCGGCAATTTCCAATAGCGGCCTTGCTGGACAGCTCCATCCTCGAAGCACTCCATCCAACAGCCCGGCATCAGTTTGCGGATTGACTGAAAGGGACTGTAGGGGTCAGGAATATAACCAAACCGGAAATACAAGCGCAGCGAGTCGTTGTCGAGGTCCAGTGGCACGCCCGCTGCACGAAGACATTTGAGTTCACTGGCGAAGTAAAAGCCGGAGGGAGTGTGAGCATAATACAGTGGCTTTTTCCCAAAGCGATCACGGACCAGCAGAATTTTGCGCTGCCGCGAATCCCAGATGCAAAAGGCAAACATGCCCCGCAGTCGATGTAGGCCCCCGGTCCCTTCCTGTTCGTAAAGATGGACGAGAGTCTCGGTGTCGCTGTTGGTCCTAAACTGATGACCCCGCGCAATCAGGTCCTCGCGAAGATCGTGATAGTTGTAGATCTCGCCGTTGAAAACTACCCATACTGAGCCGTCTTCGTTGGAAATCGGTTGATGGCCCGTGCTTAGGTCGATGATACTAAGGCGCCGCATGCCGATTCCGCACGTGCCGTCCGTGTAAATCCCTTCATCGTCCGGCCCGCGATGACGGATGAGGTCAGTCATCGTCCGCACATCGTCAACGGTCGCCTTACCGTTCCGGAGTAGAAAGCCCGCGATCCCGCACATATCGTGTAAATCCTATCACTCCGACCGGCTGGTCGTGTTAACCGAAGGCAAACAGTTGTGAGCCATCAGCGTACGTTTAGGACTGCCCGGCAGGTCTATGGAGTCGTCATGCGATAATCGAAGTTCGCTCAGTTTGCTCAGCCAGGGAGCGTGGGGAGCCTTTTGGGGATGAGTCAGCATGCAGCAGAGATTGCTACGGGAGAGCGGTTCGAATTTGGCAAGAACTGGGCACAATTCTTAACGACGCTTAGCGACGACAAAATTGAAGAGGCCATCAAGTCGCTCAAGAGTAATCTGGAGACGGAAAACTTATCCGGCAAGACTTTTCTGGACATCGGTTCCGGGAGCGGTCTATTCAGCCTGGCAGCACGTCGATTGGGAGCCCGCGTCTACTCCTTCGATTACGATCCTCAGTCTGTAGCCTGTACGGCCGAGCTGCGACGTCGCTACTTTTCCGACGGCGAGTCGTGGATGGTGGAGTCCGGTTCTGCTCTCGACGAGGCTTATATTCGTTCATTAGGGCAATTCGACATCGTCTACTCTTGGGGTGTATTGCATCACACCGGAGACATGTGGACAGCCCTGGCGAACGCTGCTCTTCCCGTTGGGGCAGGCGGGAAGTTGTTCATCGCCATCTACAACGATCAAGGAACCGCCAGCCGCCGCTGGGAGAAGGTCAAGAGGCTCTACAACCGGCTACCGCGTGGGGCCAAGTTCCTGGTCGTGTGGCCTTCTTTCTGGGTACTAAATTGGCGCTCGATGGTGAAAGACTTGTTGCGCGGGACACCTTCAAGACGATTCGAGACCACGGCAAGAGGCGGCGCGGCATGTCGTTCTGGGAAGATCTCGTGGACTGGGTGGGCGGCTACCCATTCGAAGTTGCGACACCCGAGCAGCTCTTTGACTTTTATGCTGAACGCGGTTTTCTTCTCAGAAAGCTGCGCACCTGCGGAGGGTCTCTCGGGTGCAATGAATTCGTTTTCGAGAAGCTTTAGGCGGAGCTGAATTCGAGATGATTTGGCGATGATGGAACACTGCCGCCTGCTTTAACCCTGCACGGTCTTGTCTGCTCATCGTAGCTCAGAGAAGCCCGACGAGCAGCGCCTGCGCTGGCTCGAGTGTCTTGATCGGGACATGACGACGAAACCAAAAGATGCCTTTCACACTATCCCATGCCGCAGCGGCGCTTCCGTTTCGCAGGTTCCGGCCCATCTGGCCCGCACTCGTGATCGGAACTTTTGCTCCCGATTTCGAATACTTCTTTCGCATGTCGGATGAGGATCGCGCCGGTCACCATTTTCCCGACGTGTTGATTTTTACCCTGCCGCTGGCGCTACTAGTTCTTTGGCTGTTCGAATCCTACGCAAAAGACCCGGTGATCGAGCTATTGCCGCTTGGATTGCAACGGCGCCTTCAGCGTGCAGTGGGCCCGATGTCATTTGCCGGCCTGAGGAGGTCGGGTGCCATCCTGGGATGGACCGCGCTTGGAATCGCCACCCACTTGGTTTGGGATTCGGTGACTCACCCTGACACGTGGTTCTGGCAGCGATCGGGGTGGCTCCGAGAAAGGGTGCCTGTTCCGTGGCACGCTCCCGTGGCCGTGAGCAAGCTACTGCAGGCTTCCAGCACGGTCCTGGGACTCGCAATTTTGCTCGTTTGGTTCATTCTTTGGTATCGCAATGAAATCCCGGTCGCCAAATTCGAAATCAAAATGCTTTCATCCCAGCGAAAAGTCCTCACTGTTCTGACTCTTGCGACCCTGGCGCTTTTTGGGGGCTATTACCTGGCAGAGTGGCGACTATCGCAATCCGAAGCCTCTGGCAGCCCGTTGCCATGGATCATCACCATCATGGAAGCTGTAACGCTGTTACTGTTTATCTTGGTCTTGTTATACGGCGCGGTGCGGATGCATACGATCAGCAGCGCGAAAGACCTGGCCAGAGACAACGAGCACGCATAGCAGCAGGCTCGATCACGCAGCGGCTGGCTTTGGCGATGCAGATCGTGATGCGCCTGGTCTTCGACGAGATAAATGCCGCGAACCCCAAACTCGCTCCATCATTCGGCTCGGCAAGGGTGCTGCCGATCTGGTTGCATGCTAACATCGGGGTCGTGCGCTCGCACGATTCCACCCCAAAAACGGTTGAGGTCGCGACATGAAGCCGCCGGTGTTCGTCTTGGGAGCTCAGCTCCCCGTTCAGGCACGACACTGCTCTACCACATGCTGCTCTCAACCGGGGAGTTTGCCGTTTACATGGCTGAGACGCATGTTTTCAACTTGGTCGGTCCACGCTTTGGCGATCTTGCCCGTGAGACCAACCGGCAGAAGCTCATGGACTTGTGGTTGCAAAGTTTTCAATTCAAAAGGTCTGGTCTCAGCGCCGAAGAGTTCACGGCCAGAATCATGAAGGATTGTCGAAGCGAGGGACAATTTCTTCGGATTTTCATGGAACAGATTGCTGAACAACAGGGGGTGGACCGATGGGCGGAATGCACGCCAGAACACCTCCTGTACTTGAAGGAAATCAATCGGGCTCTGCCGAACGCGAAGATCGTTCACACTATCCGGGCCGGCCGCGACGTGGCACTATCGGAGGTCCGACAAAACTGGATTCGTCCGTTACCATGGGACCGAAGCCACGCACTGGCAGTCTCGGGGTTGTACTGGGAATGGATTGTGCGCAAGGGCAGGGAAGACGGCAAGAAAATCGCTCCGGATTACATGGAGGTTCGATTTGAGGAGCTGGTTGACAACCCGCGCGCAGTGCTTTCGCTAGTATCAAGGTTCATCGGCCAACCTCTCGACTATGAAACTATGCTCAACCATGCAGTAGGGTCGTTAAAGACACCGAATACTTCTTGCGCCGACGATTCCAAGGAAAAAAGATTTCATCCGGTGGGCCGATGGAAAACCAAACTAGCGCCCAAAGAACTCAACACCCTGGAATCGGATATTGGATCTTTGTTAGCGGAGTTGGGCTATTCACTTGCAAGCAAAAATGGCCTCCATGGAGTCAAGAACGATCTTACGACGCTACGTGTGCGTGCTTGCTATCCTTTATATATTTTGGGTCCAAGTTGTGGCTGAAGTCACATACACCTCTGAGGCGGCTCACAACAATCGGGCTGTTGCAGGAGAACACTTAGCGAACTCTGACTAGGCTCTCCTTTTCAACTCGGCAAGCAACTACAGTGTCGACCTTTGAATCAAATGCCACCGACAATGATCAATGGATCGATATTTATCGACAACATAGAACAATTGTAGCGGATGCTGTGCATGTGCTGCGGGATGCGCTGCTAAATCGTGCGGCTCCCTTCACCGCTGGGTTGCACAAGTTGAACACAGTTCGCAAAAAGTAGAATGCGCAGCGTGCTGTAGACAGGCGGTACGCCAGCCGGTGTAGACTTCTCGATATTACCGCTCAATCCGCGCAAATCTCGGCCAGGCAACAACCTGGTACCTAGTGTTATCTCCCAGAATTGCGAACGCCTTACGGTTCCTTCTGATACGTCTCCACCAGGGCGAGAGTGAGTTCGTCCTCTTGGTTAGTGCCCAAGTGTCCTATATCCCAGGCGCGGTGGGTCCAGAACGCCCAACCCATCGCGGTCCCGTACACTAGACTCGCAACTGCAAGTTGTACCAAAAGCTGGCTCAATCTATGCGGGACGAACCAGCGCTGCATCAGCGAAAGAACCACCACTAGGGGCACGCAAAGCATAAGAGGCAAAACAAACGCCTGATAGAGATAGGTGCTTAGTTTGATTCGGAGCAAATTGCAGAGGTAATGGGGCAGGAAAAAAATCATCGAACAGGTAAGGGGAATGGCAGTGCCGAAGGCGTCTCCTATGATCCCGTAAGGCCGCACCAGAATTACACTAAGGATCACGTTCGACACACCCTCTGCGAGCACGACCCAAGCCAAAGTCCGGTGTTTCGCCATGCCCCATAGGGTACGGCTGGAAGCCGACTGTGCCAGCATCAGAGTTGTCGGATATAGCAGAACCAAAAGGACTGGATAGCTGGCGGCAACATACTTGGGACCTACCCAGGCCTCGATGACAGACTTGCCCAGAATCGTGAGGATAGCCGTTATGGGGAAAGTAATAAATGCACAGGCGCGATTGCCGACGATCATGATCTTCCGCAAACCATCAAGGTCTCCCCTTGCCTGAGACTGAGTCGACATCGGCACAAAGATCTGAGCAAGGCTACTTACCACTTCCGAGGCATATTCAACCAAGCGCGAGCCGATCGTGAAGTAAGTGATAGCTGCGGTCGATACAAACGCCCCAATTACGATAGCATCCGTTTTGAAACGCAGACGAAGTGCTACGATGATTAAGAATGTGGTTCCGCTGTAACTGGCAATCCGGCGAAAGCTGGACCGGCTCACATACGTGGCTCCGAGTCGAAGCCGTATAATGCGGAATACCGCGGCGACATTGATCAGGCTGGTGAGTAGTGGCAGGCTGACTGTGACCAGAGTAACAGTCAGTAATCCGCCCCCATGCCGTAAGGCTAGGACAATGAACAGCGCTCGGAGCAGGGTAGAAACCATGTTTGCAAAATTCAGCAGGTAGAAGCGCTGCAACCCTTCCAATATGCCGCCGAACATCCCGAGCGGAAATCCCAAGGAAACAGAGGCTCCCACCATTAGCAGAAGCCAGCGCGCAGTCCCCAAGAACTCGGGGGAGATTTGAAAGATAGAATTGACGTGGTAGGCGGCGATCAGGGTGATGGACATCGCTACAACACCGATCACGCTGTAGCTGAACAGGGCCGTATTTACTAGTCGATTCAGTTCCTGTTGCTCGTTCGTTGCTGAATACTTGGCTACGTAGCGAATGATCGACGATCGAATGCCCAGATCAAAGAGTCCGTAATATCCAGTGGCGGAAAAGATCAAGATCCAAAGACCGAAGGCGTTGTCACCCAGATGATGAAGGATGTAGGGGGACAGAAAAATTCCTACAAGAACGTTAACGCCCAATGCCGACCAACTGGCCCCCACATTTCGTATGATCTGCGCCTTCTCGAACTTTTTCATGGATCTCGCCTAATCGACGGTTCTTTATGCCTGGTCCGATCGTTCACTTTTCCAACCCTTCCCGCCTTCAGGGATGCTCGACAAATGAACGCGGGAAGCAAAGTTCCCCCTTGTGAATTCCGTGGTGTTCAATAGGGATCAAACGCAGCGCTTTGGGTACCAAAGTGAGAATGGCCGAGCACTTTGACTCCTGAAATCTCGAGCGCGATCGGTCATGATGACACTTAGGTACACGTGCAATGAGGAATCTCCCGTCCCAGCGAGGAACGCGCAGCGTGAACTACTTCGTCGCAATTCTAGCATTGCGGCACTAGTTGTGGCAGAATGAGATTTCAACGAGGCCGAGCAGGTAAAATAGTGTTTGTCTCTCGCGAATCGATGAGCAATTAGAAAGCGGACGGACGGCTGGGACGAGCGAAAGCAAGACCTGCCGCGACGTCGGCATATCTTGTGAAGGGCGCTCCCTTTTCGATGATCTCTGCCAGGGGACCCTAGGGTATACTGTCACACGTGCCAACCTACCACAGTTTTTTGGACGTCCCGAGATGATGAGTCTGGGCGGCGAACCCGCATGAAAGTTGATTGGCTGATCGTTGGAGCCGGCTTCACCGGTTGCACGCTCGCGGAGCGGATCGCAACGCAGTTGAACCAGAAAGTGCTTCTTGTTGACCGACGCAACCATGTTGGTGGCAATGCCTACGATTACTACGACCAAAACGGGATTCTGCTACACAAGTACGGTCCCCATATCTTCCACACCAACTCGAAGAAAGTTTGGGATTATCTCTCGGCTTTCACCGACTGGCGTCCATATCACCACCATGTGCTGGCGGTTATCGATGGAAAAAAGGTACCCGTTCCTTTCAACCTGAATTCGCTTCGACAGTTGTTTCCCCAATGCTATGCCGAGCGCATGGAACTCGTGCTAATGGAGCAGTATGGATTCGATGTCAAGGTTCCGATCCTTAAAATGCGCGAGCACTCTAACCCAGAATTGCGCGCTTTAGCCGATTTTATCTACAAGAATGTTTTTTATGGCTATACACTGAAGCAATGGGAGCTTAAACCGGAGCAACTTGATCCACTAGTTACCGGGCGCGTTCCGGTTTATATCAGCCGCGATGACCGTTATTTTCAGGACATTTACCAAGCCATGCCGCGGTACGGCTATTCAGCGCTTTTCCAGCGGATGCTCGATAACCGGAATATCCGCATACTGTTAAATACTAGTTTCCGCGAACTGGAAGGTCTGACGCGCTTCGATCGCATGGTGTACACCGGTCCCGTCGACGAATACTTCGATCATATTCACGGCCACCTACCTTACAGAAGTCTTCGTTTCGAGTTGCTGACAGCAGACGAGGAGCGTGTTCAGGAAGTGGGCACGATTAACTACCCGAATGATTACGATTTCACGCGAATTACCGAACAAAAGCATCTCTCAGGTCAAAAGCTGCCTATTTCAACTCTGGTAGTCGAATATCCACAGCGTCATATCCCCGGTCAGACCGAACCTTATTATCCGATCCCGCGCGAAGAGAATATTGCACAGTACAATCTCTATTTGAAAGAAGTGGAAAAGCTGAATGGGACTGTGCTGCTCGCGGGGAGACTGGCGGACTACAAATACTACAACATGGATCAGGCGGTAGCGCACGCCCTGAAGATCTTTGAAGACCGTGTCGCGTCACGCCAATATGTAACGGCCTCAGGGAACTATGAGTGATAGAGTTTGCGCTGTTGTCGTCACTTATAACAGGAAAGAACTGCTGCGCGGATGCTTGCAGTCTCTGGAGCGGCAAGTCCGGCCGCTCGAGTGCATCTTGGTCGTTGACAACGCGAGCACTGATGGTACGCTTGATGTTCTAAATGCGGAGTTTCCCAACCTAGAGCGACTTCAGCTGACAAGAAATACAGGGGGCGCCGGAGGATTCAAAGCCGGGATGCAGTGGGCATATTCCCACGGCTATGAGTGGGTGTGGGTGATGGACGACGACATAGAAGTTACACCCGACTGTCTCCAGACCATGTTGGCATGGCAAAACATTGGCGACGTTATTCAAGCTAGGAAGTTGCTACCTTCAGGAGCGCTCGTATGGGAATCGATATGGGATGCGTCAGCGGCGGATACAATTACATACTTGAAGGAAGTGTCTTTTACTAACGGGAAGAAGTGGACGCCAGTGCAGTATTGCTGTTTCGAAGGAGCGCTGATTCGCCGTATGGTTATCGAACGCGCCGGACTACCGGACGAACGATACTTTATCGATGGCGATGACATGATCTATGGATATTTTGCGTCGCTTCATGCAAGCGTAATCTACATTGATTATTTCGGCATAATCAGGAAAACTCCGGGGGGCGGTCCTAAGGGTCGGATTTCGTATTACCTGTCCACACGGAACCGGTTTCTGACCTACGAGACATATGGTAAACAGCGGATTGCCGCTGAGTCGTCCGGTGTTTATTATGCGGTCGCTGATTTTTGGATTTAACAAGTTGATGAGCGGCCATACGTTCTAAAGACCGGAGGGCACAGAATGTTCGGGCCGTGATAGATGGACTGCGCGACGGACTACGCGGTCGCTTCGGTCCGCCACCCTGGATATAAGCGTTGCAACGGGCTCCGGAGTATCGCTAAAGCTTCACGATATGATACTTCTGGTGGTTGTCAAACACTATTCCTGCAATTCTTCCGGCCTTGTCTTCGAGAAACTCATCTACAGCCTTGTTGCATCTGGAGTGCTCGGCAAATCTTGCACCAGAAGATGTGAGGCAAACTGGTATGAGAGGAGCTTGAAATGGGACGAGGGAAAAAGTATTCGGCGGAGCAGATCGTGAGTTTGTTGCGGCAGATCGAGGTGGGAACGGCCAACGGGAAGATGACGTCGCAAGCCTGCAAGGAAGTCGGGATCACGGAGCAGACCTAGCCGCACATGAATTGCCATAGGCACCAAAGTGCCACCCTTGTGGACACCGCATTCCGCAATCGCCTGGGACATCCCGCGTCTGGTCAATCAAGCGGATGAGAGTGTTGATATTGGCACTTCAGAGTGGGTGTGGTACGGATTTGGAATCCGTGCCAAGGGGAACAGTTTCATCGTGTAACCAACCCATAAAGGGCCAAGACGCCAATGAACAATTACGGTACACAGGAGCAGTGCTCCACTGAAGCACTTGCCTCACCAGTCGTTTGCTAACTCCAACCATGTCGCTTCCCTATACTCTTTTACTTGCACGCTGAATGCAGTCGATTGTAAAAACCCCGGCTGAATTTGCGGAGAGAGGGACCACAGCGCATAGCATCCGTTTAACGCCGCCGTTTCCAGAAAAAAGGGTCACGTCCGTTTCTTCTGTTTGACGGCGTCCCAGGTGCGAGCCGCCTAGCATTCGTGGCGCGACCGCCCTGGCGAGACGGATTGTGTTGACTCTCTTCAGCCGAGCAGCCGTGGGTCAATGGCTCTTCCGGAACTGTTATCATATAATCTTCATCGAGAGGTCGGCTCCCGTGAAAGTTGATTTGGCCACCGCCAAAGGAGTGCTCTTGCGAATAAATCGACAGCGTATTATTGGGGGATTTAAGCTGGCGTTCGACCTGGTTCCTCCAGGTCCAAACCTGGCGGTTCGCAGTGATGATACGTTCTTAATTTCTTATCCGAAATCCGGTAACACATGGACCCGTTTTCTCCTGGCAAACTTGGTGTACTCGGAAAAGTCGCCCGATTTTGGAAATATTGATCAGCTGATTCCGGGACCGGAATCGTTGTCCAAGCGCGAGTTCAATCGGCTGCCAAGTCCTCGCTTTATACGCACCCATTCCTGGTTTGATCCTAAGTACAAGCGCGTTATTTATATCGTTCGCGATCCGCGAGACGTGATTGTTTCTCAATTCCACTATCACCTTAAACGCAAGGTTATCGACGACTGCTCCATCGACGCTTTCGCGACTAGCTTTCTTTTGGGTGAGACCGACCCACACGGATCTTGGAAAGAGAACGTAGCCGGTTGGCTAGCCGCGCGCTTTGGCGATCCCCGGTTTCTCTTATTGCGCTATGAAGATATGATCCGAGACACCCATCGCGAGCTTGGTAAGATCGCTTCTTTCCTGAACATTGCTGCCAGCCCAGAGCAGATTGGACTCGCCGTTGACCGGAGCTCCGCGGGTCAGATGCGAAAGTCCGAGGAGGAGAAGGGCGACAAGTGTGCCCTGATCAAGGATACGCGGAAGGATCTTCCGTTTGTGCGCAGTGCGAAATCAGGAAATTGGAGGTCGGAGCTCCCGGAGCGATGTGTTGTGAAGATAGAACAGCAATGGGGGGGGTGGATGCGTTGGCTCGGATATGAACTCGGATGCGAACATCGACGGGAAACCTGGTCCGCGGATCCTGCGATGCTGCAGCGAACTCCTCTTGAACTGTTGGTAGAGCGGCCATCGCGATGACCTGACAGCAAACGAACTCTGCCATCCCGAGGACGATCGAAGTCGTGCTCACTACGGTGGCCGTGTCCTTGACCGAGCGGACTAGTTATCCAACGACAATGTTCATTTCCTTACCGCGATTCCTGTGTTCTTGAGGACAAAACGACAAAGCGATCGAGGCTCGACAAACCTCTGGTACACTCCATTTCTCGTAACCCGCGCCGAGGCTGGCCACAAAATCTGCGATGAACGAGATCCGGAAGGATTTGCCATGCCCGGATAACTCGACTCCATGAACTTTAACGCGCAGGAAGCAAGACAATGCTGGCGCACACATCCCTGGATTCAGTGTCGCTAGTACAGACAGTAACACAGGCAGGTTCTTTGATGTTT
Organism: uncultured Acidobacteriaceae bacterium; assembly: GCA_963722405.1. GTDB lineage: Bacteria > Acidobacteriota > Terriglobia > Terriglobales > Acidobacteriaceae > DASRAA01. The sequence continues at coordinate 10,851 of CAVRMO010000014.1, read as the reverse complement.
GCAGGAGACGTGTAAAGCCCAGTGGATGTAATACTCCCAATCGTGGGCATTAGGCGCCAGGAGGATCCATTGACGGGAGAGCTAAATTGAGCCGTCTCCTTAGGTCGGAGAATCGCAGTCTCAGGCTGCACGCGCGCCGGAGGTACAGCCTCCGAGGCCATCGCCAACTCTATCCTGGACATATCAACGCCGGGTGGCGCGCCGTCGGTCGTCCGAACCTTGACATGTGAGAGCAGTTCAAAGTTGTCCTTGGCTGGGTCTTTGTAAACAGGAGCTGTCGAGGTCAACACATTTCCTTCGGCAATTCCCTGGGGCTGACTGCCGGGTGGCACAAAGATCACATTGCCTCTGAAGCGAGGAGCCGTAGGCCGAGGCAGCGGCATGTAGGTCTCAAGCGCTTTCTGCCCCTGGTAGCCGCCGTCCCCAGTCGGCTGACGGCTCAACACGTTGTCCAGTATCCAGATGTTGGTCGGGTGGTCGGGAGCTACCCCGTTGCTGAAGTAGATTGAACCCCAAGACTGGGAGCCGTTGACCCCCTGCACCGTATTGTGCTGGATCAGCATCCCCTCTATCCTGTGCCCCATGACGAAGCCCATCGGTTGATAGATGGCTTGGTCGGCGGGGTCACGCGTCAAGATGAGGTTGTTCTGGATCACTATACGCTTAGTTTCGCCGACGATGGTGCAGCCCTTCGCCACTAGGCAGTTGTAGTCGTAGCCCGCGATTGTGAAGCCCCAATTGGCGTTCTCAAGAATATTGTTTTGTATGGTGATATCATCGACCACCGAGTTGTAGCCGCTCTGGTTCGTACGCGGGGTGAGTACGATGTTTTCACCCTGCTGGTCGGCGCTCTTCCAAGCGTTCTGCATGGTGTTCCCGGTGACAATCATCCGTAAGCATGACTTGCATTCGAGATGGTTCTTGACAGTCCACTGCGATGTTCCGCCCGTCGTGGTCATGGGAAGCCATTTCAAGGGCTTGTCGAACAGATTGTTGCGAATCTCGATGTCAGCCATGACATAGGGATTAGCGTAGCCGCCCCCGCCGCCGAACATCACGTTTTCCGTGGTGGCTGCCAGATAGTTGTTCACCAACTTGAACGGCCCCGGAGAAGCCCACGCGCCGAATGCTTGCGAATCGTTGGTGCCGCCGTGAATGTCGCGGATGTCACTGTCGACCACCGCAATGTTGCTGGAGTTCGGACCAAAGCCGACGCCGCGATTTATATCTTGCGTGTCGGAGCCATGCAGGTAACAGCGATCCACTGTAACGTGTGTAGCACCAGTGCCGTAGATCAAGTCGTAGCTGAATCCATTGACGGGCCAAGGCTTATGGCCGGGGACGGCGCCATAGGTCGAGGTCGAATACATCTCGATGCCCACGAACCGCACGTAACCGCCGCCGCTAGCGATGGTGAAGGCGTTAACCCCATTGGGCGTGACGATCTTGGGCATGTTCACCGCATCCGACGGTGACACGCGCGTGCCCGGTGCAGGTAACTTGCTGATGGCGGAACTCTCAATGTAAATCCACTTCTGGCCAGGATTGTTTTTAGCGGGAAGAGTAAAGTTGCCCGAGTAGATCGCCCCTGCCTCCAGCACGATCGTGTCCCCGGCTTGGGCCTCCTTGAGCGCCAACTGCAGATCGCCTCCTTCGCCGACGAAGAATGTGGCTCCGCTCGGGTGCCGATAATTCGTGTTAATGAAAACGCGAGGCGCCTCAGCAACAGGGAGCTCCGCTAATGCCGGCAGAGGTGTAACGAGCAGCAACAATATCATCAATACAATGGTGATCGAGCAGACCGTCGCCCGTGTTGAATCGTGCCTAGACAAAGAAATTGGCAAGAGCGAACCGCAAATAATAATCCACTTTGACATATGAAGAGAATTCTAGGGCTCGGTCAAGGGACACGCAAGCCGCAAGAACTGTTCACTACAGCACAGCAGCGGCGTTCCCCACCGAAACAAGCCGTCGATCGGCGGAATTCGCCCTCGTCTTTCTCTTCAGATCTCGTCATCTGTCTGGGCTGCCGCGATTGTTGGGATATATTGGCTGTGGCGAATCTATAGCAGGTGGCGTCGTTTTCGAAAGGCCGAGGGAATCTCATAGCAGATCTATTTGTATGCCCACGATCGTCACAAATGAGGCTTCCGAGCAAGGAGATTGCAAGCGAATGGAGCAAGAGAATCGGGGAAAAATCCCGGTCCTGCTCATGGTGAGGAGTCTGGGAATTGGGGGTTCCGAGCGCCAACTGGTTGAAACCGCTCTTTTTCTACCACGCGACCGATTTATTCCGCACGTCGGATGTTTCCGCCCGGACGGGATACGCAGACCCGATCTGGATGCAGCCAATGTGCCCGTCCTGCACCTGCCGCTCTATTCCTTCAAATCTCCAGCGATCGTTACGGCTGCAGCGCAGTTGATGCGATATATCCGGCAAAACAGGATTGAGATCGTGCATTCTTTCGACGCGCCGCTCAATGCATTTGCGGTGCCCGTGGCGCGGCTGGCAGCTACGACGGCTGTCATCTCAAGCCAGCGAGGCCATCGAGACCTGACGGGGCCGACTTTCAAGAGGCTGCTTCGAATGACGGACCGAATCACAGATGCGGTCGTCGTGAACTGCCAGGCCATGAAGAAATACATGGTGGAAGAGGAGCACGTACCAGAATCCAAATTGCAACTCTGCTACAACGCCGTGGACACAAATAGATATCGGCGCAAAGCCATGCAGACACCTTTCCCCGGCCAATTAGTGGTCGGTTCGATTTCGGCGCTTCGCCCAGAGAAAGGGCTCGACGTATTGTTGCAGGCGTTTGCAACCGTGCGCGACCTGGGAGCGAAACTTCTCATCGTCGGCAGCGGCCCGGAGGAATCCAAATTGCGAAGGCTCTCCGCCGAGCTTGGAATCGCGGCGGACTGCCACTTCGAGCCTGTTACTGCAGATGTTGTGGAGTGGCTGAGCCGAATCGACATCTTTGTTTTGCCGTCGCGCTCCGAGGCGCTCTCGAACGCCTTGATGGAAGCTATGGCCTGCGGTTGTTGTCCCATCGCAACTCGCGTTGGCGGAAATCCTGAACTCGTGGAACATCGGCGCAATGGACTTCTATTCGAGGTCGATGGTGTGGCAGAGCTGGCTGCTGAATTACGTGAGTTGCTGACGAACGAGTCGCGGCGCCGAGAGTATGCCGCGCTCTCAGCCGCAAAGATGTCGCAGTTTACATGCGAAATGGCCGGTCAAACCATGCAGGGTATCTACGAATCCATACTTGAGACTAAACGTGGGGCTGGCCATCCTTCTGCGGTGCGCGGCGTCTGAACACCTCTGATAAATGAGCCACATTCTTGCTCAGGTCGTATTTCTCAGCAATACGCTCTCGCGAAGCGGAGGCCATCCGGCGTCTTAAGTCCGGTTTGTCCATCATCTCGGCGATCGCTGTCGCAAGTTCTTCGACGTTTGCCGCCGTCACCAATAGTCCCTCTACGCCATCGCGAACGAGCTCAGGAATACCCGTGATGCGAGGCGCCACACAAGGAACCCCGATGGCCATCGCTTCCATCAAGACGACCGGAACTCCTTCCGCGAAGCTGGAAAGCGCACAAACGTCGCTGCCCCGATAGAGCTCAAGCACCTCTTCCTGACTCTTCCAGCCTGCAAAAACGACGCAGTCCAAGATTCCCAAACGTCGTGTGTGCTCCTGCAACCGCGATCGCTCAGGCCCGTCGCCAACGAATGTCAAACGGACACTCCGTCCCTGAGCCACAAGCATTGCCATTGCTTCCAGCAGAAGGGAATATCCTTTGACGGGCACCAGCCGGCCGACAGTAATCACATTGAATGTAGCTGGACGTTCTCGAAACGGAGCGGGAACCCAGCCCTTAGTGTCGATGCCGAGCGGGGTGATGTCGATTTTGTGCCAGTCTTCAGGAGACGACCACCGCATGATCTGACTTTTTCCGAAATAGCTGATGGCCAAGACGAAAGACGCGGCTCGAACCTTTTCTTCCATCCTGAAGCCCTCCGGATCGATAAACTCGTCGGAACCGTGGATTGTCATCGACAGATCGACCGGGAAGACACGCGCTAGAATCAGGCCCACGGTGGTCGAATAGACGCAATGTACGTGAGTGAATCCGGCCTTGTGGATGCGATGTCCCGCCAGAACTGCCTCAGCAAAATAAGCCGTCGCAAGGAAAGCGTTGCGAGGGTGCATGCTTCCGAACCGCCAAGCCGTTGCTAAGCCGCGGAGATATCGCAGCGGGCGCCTGATCAGCGTTGATAGGTGGGCGACCAGGAACTGCCATGAACTGCCGCCCAGCACGTACCAGGTCGAGGCGAGTTCTTCATTTTCGGGGGATGACCGTGAGGACGCCAGAACCTCAGGCCGGCGAATTGAAACGGTCTGAATCTCCCAACCGAGTGCGCGGAGTTCTCGCACCTCCCTCAAGAGGTACGTATGCGCGAGCGTTGGGTACTCACTGAGTAGATATACAAGCTTCATATGGATGCGCGGAGGCTTGGCTTACGATCGCCACAAGCAAGGATCAATAGCCAAGGCCAGCCGACGGGACGTGCCAACTGAACCCAGGATCACCACGCGACGCGGCCATAACTGGCAATTGTAGCCGGGGGAGATTACCAACGTCTTCTACCGATGGTTCTTGGCAGATGATCATACACTGTTTGATCGGTAGCTGGCGGTTGGTCATTGCCAGAGCAAGTCCGAGGAGTTATGTTGATCAGAAGGTCCTTGAGGCACTCGGAGAAGTAGAGCAGTTGTATCGCCAGTGATTTAACGGCGAATCCTGCCGATACGAGCGCAAGCACTTTTGAAAACTCTTTGCCAAGAAGCCCACCGCGCAGCGAAAGCGCTCTCCATCACTGTGCTAACATTGCGGTTGAAATATCCCTGTAAAGCCGATGAAACTGGTTGAAGCACTTGAGACGTTGAAGAATAACCCCGGGCCTGAATCGCCAGTGCTAGGTATTCAACTAGCCTGTGGTTTTACGCCGCTTCATTTTTCGACCTTCCTCACTGCGCATTTGCGGGCTGAGCGTCCGTACCACAGAATCGAGATTACAACGGGACTTTTCGGCGATCTACCCGGAACGCTGGAACGGCTCGAAAAAGCGCAGAACGAGTACGTCGCAATTGTTCTCGAGTGGCAGGACTTGGATCCGCGCCTGGGGATTCGACTGCTTGGAGGCTGGAATCCGCGACAGTTGCCTGATATTGCGCAAACCGTTGAGAGCCAGGCGTCTAGAGTATGTTCCGCCCTTGAGAAGCTCGCCATTGGCCATAACATTACACTTGCGTTACCTACATTACCGATTCCACCTGTTGCATTCACTCCAGGTTGGCTTTCGAGCAGACTGGATGCCGATTTACGCGCAGTTCTTGCAAATCTTTCCTCGCGACTTTTGGAATTGCCTGCAATCCGCGTTATCAGTCCGCAGCGTTTGGACCATATCTCCCCTTGTTCCGACAGGTTTGACCCAAAGTCGGAACTGCGCTTTGGTTTTCCCTACAGCCTCAATCATGCCGACAAACTCGCTGGTTTGATGGCCCATGCTATTACAAACTCCGTTGCAAAAAAGGGGCTCATCACGGACCTCGATAACACTCTTTGGATGGGAATCTTGGGCGAAATAGGGCCTGAGGGAATCAAATGGGACCTCGATCGCTCTGCTCAAAGGCACGGTTTGTACCAGCAGTTGCTGGCGTCTCTTTCTGAAGCGGGCGTACTTATCGGGGTTGCGAGCAAGAATGAGCCCGCTCTTGTCGAAGAGGCTTTCCGAACAAGAAGACCACTACTTCCGCGCGAGCGGATTTTTCCGGTTGTGGCAAACTGGGGACCAAAATCTGAGTCGGTGCGCAAGATACTCGAAACCTGGAATGTCGGCTCCGATAGTGTCGTTTTTGTCGACGACAGCCCACTGGATCTGGCCGAGGTAAAATCCGCCTATCCCGATATCGATTGCCTACTCTTTCCCAGCGACGACAAAGTCGCCTATGAACTTTTGTATGAACTGCGTGATCTGTTCGGTAAGACCTCGCTTTCTAGCGAGGATGAGATTCGCCTTGCGAGCATCCGTTCTTCCAGCACCCTTGCTGAGATCAAGCGGGCAGAGGGATACACTCCTGAGAACTTCCTTCGCGAGGCGGAGGGCCAACTAGTTCTTAGTTTTGCCAAGGAGCCGCCAGATTCGCGCGCGCTGGAGTTGATTAACAAGACCAACCAGTTCAACCTGAATGGAAAACGACACACGGACGCTTCATGGAAACAATACCTTAGTGACCCCAAGGTCTTTCTAATGGTTGCTGCCTATGAGGATCGATTTGGCCCTCTTGGAAAGATTGCAGTTGTAACCGGTAGGGTCGAAGATGATCGTATCACTGTGGATCATTGGGTAATGAGTTGCAGGGCGTTTTCGCGACGAATCGAACATAGCTGTTTTCTGCGTCTGTTCCACAAGTTCGATGTCCAGGAGGCAATGGTTGATTTCTCCTGCACCTCGCGAAACAAACCTGTTCAAGAATTCTTCGCAGAGCTACTTGGGGTAACACCAGTCGCTCCCTTCTCGATATCGCGTCAACAACTAATTGACAATTCTCCGCCAGTTTACCTCGGCGTTCAGGAGCGTTGCTGTGCATAACGTTGAAACGAGATTGGCCCGATGCTTCTCGGCAGTATTTCCAACACTGGCCCCTCAAGAGATTGTAGCGGCTGGCTCAGAGACCGTAAAGGGATGGGATTCCATTGCCGCAGCTACTCTGGTAGCCGCCATTGAAGAGGAATTTGGTATCGAGTTCGAGGTAGAGGCACTTAGCGGTCTTACGTCGTTTGAAGCTATGCTGGACTATCTTACGAGGCTCCCGGCTCTTCAATAGCCCTTCATCGGAAGAGCATCGTATACTACCTACTTTCGCCATGCCTATAAAATGCGTACCGGCTGCAGCCCACCATGTTGCAGCAATTGAGGCTTTCAATCGGCGCATGCTGGAAGGCAATGCTCCCACCGACTTTCTGCTTCCTATTGAACCCGGCACCAGACATCGCGAGCAGGAGACTCCAATCCGATGGAACCGATATGTATTTCTGGACGGCGAAGAGGTTCGAGGGGGGGTACTTGAAATGGACCAACCGGGCTGGCTCGCCGGCCGGGAGGTCCGTACGTCAAATTTTCAATCACCCCTGTCTGAAGGAATCGTCAATCCTAAATACTCGATTGTTGGAATGCAGATCGTGAAGTTCATGCAGAAGCGCAGCACGGCAACATTCATGGTTGGGATGGGATCGACAGAGCGGCCTTTGCCACGATTGCTGGCCGCATCGGGATGGTCAATTCGCGTGGTACCATTTCTCTTTAGGGTGCACAACTCCAGAAAATTTCTCACGGAGATGCCGATGCTCCGTTCGACATCCGCAAAGAGAATTGGTAGTTCGATTGCCCGTAATACGGGTATCGGGGCGCTCGTAGTCTCCCTGTTCCAGATGCGCTTGCCTCGGCCAGACGGCGTGGTGCGTCATGAGAAGACTTGGGGAAGCTGGGCTGACGAGATTTGGCAACGCTATCGCCCGGAGTGCTCTTTTGCTGTGTTCCGCGACCGCCGTACACTGGAGGATCTCTATCCCTCGAATGACCCGCGCTTGCGTATTCTGTTGATCGAACGAGACGGAAATCCTGTCGGGTGGGCTGCCTGCTTTAACGCCCAGTTAACTGGCCATCGGCATTTCGGAAGCCTGCAAGTCGCCTCCATACTTGACTGCGTGGCTGTCCCCGACGCAATGGCTCTCACGGCATTTCTGACGGATCGCGAAATGGCATCGCATGGGGCCGACCTGGTGCTGGTGAATCATAGTCATGCGGACTGGGTTCGGGCATTTCGGTCTACAGGCTTTCTATCGGGACCTTCAAATTATGTGCTTGCAATGTCCGAGCAGATGACAGAGATCATCGGTACTCAACATCGTGGACTGGAAAAAGTTCATGTGACTCGGGGAGACGGCGACGGGCGAATCCACCTGAGCTAAGATTTGCGCCGCCGGTACCCCCTCGAACCTCAACCGCAGTTTTTGATCATTCGATCTCACTGGCCCAGATCTACGCCCACCCAAAGCCTGATACCTCTATCGGTTCCAACCATAACTCCGAAAACTTAAAATACTGCAGAATACCCCAAAAGTAACTTTACATGGTTACTTCTGTTCCTGCAATGGTGCTTTTTGGCTTTAACTTGTGTGCCAAAACCGATTACTAATCACTTAGCTATTCAGCTCGTAGATTTGTGTTGATTCCGCTGGCCGGGTGAAAAGCTGACTTCGCGACCTTTGCCTACCTCAGCGGACTCTAGGCAAATTATTTATTAGCAAGGAGGCAGAATGATCGTATTAAGCTCCACTTCGCGCCTTACTCTCCCCACGCGCTTGCACAGCGCGAGGTTTATAGCCGTAATATTGGGTTTGTCAGTTTTGGCTTTATCTCCAAGCTTGGTGGTTGCGCAACTGCCTGTAGCGGAACTGCCGCGCGTCTATATCGATACTACATGGAATCCACCGGTCGGAACGACGTGGGCGGCCCACACTAGCAGCGACCTGAGCAATGCCCTAGTCTCCGCCCAGCCAGGGGACACGATCGTGCTGGATGCAGGGGTGATCTACTCGGGGAACTTTACTCTTCCCGCCAAGAACAATCCTAATCAGAAATGGCTTTACATTGAGAGCTCGGCACTTAGCGCACTTCCGGCACCAGGGACGCGAGTATCGCCGACGGACGCAGCGAACATGCCCAAGATTGTCACTCCAAATGTGAACAACGCCTTCAACATTGCTGCAGGCGGCGGTTACGTACGATTCGTGGGCATTGAGATATATTCGACCTCGACCTACGGCGCCAATCCAACTCATACACCATGGCCTATCAACGGCTTATCGTACTATTTACTTTGGAGCGGCGGGGCGACTCAGGTTACCGTAGATCGCTGCTATCTTCATGGCTCTGACACCCAGGACGTGATGCACGCCGTGGGGGCTGGGGCAAACTCAAGCTATGTTGCCGTGATCGATAGCGACATTCAAGACATTCACGGCTGGACCTACGACTCACAGGCCTTCGCCGCCTTCGCATCCCCCGGGCCGTTCAAGTTGGTGGACAACTATCTGGCGGCGACGAGTGAGAACGTGATGTTCGGTGGCGGGGGCGGCTACTCCAACCCCTATGTCATGGCTGACATTGAGATTCGCAACAATCTCTTCGACAAACCTGCGAAGTGGATTCCCATGACCCTCGGATTAACCGCACAGTGGACTGTTTTGAACCATTTGGAGTGCAAGAGTTGCTTACGGATGGTGGTCACCGGGAACACCATGCAGAATGCGTGGAAGAGCTCAGATCAGCAGGGCGAGAATATCGTACTCACTCCGCGAACGAACCAGAGTGGTTACAACTCGGTCGTTGATGACATCACCATACAAAACAATATTCTCCAGAACGCCAATTGGGGCTTCGAAATCGCTGGATACGACAACAATTGTCTGGTTAAGAACGGCTGCACCAATGTGGGAGAAACCAAGCGAGTAGTCATCCAGAACAACCTCATCTTGACACGAGCCTTATCTGACCAGGCCAGTTATCAACCGCTCGGCTTCAATATCGGGGCGAAGGGAACTTCGTTGTTGATCCAGCACAATACGGTACAGGGTATCAATGGTTCTCTTCCGAGTTACTCATTCTTCTTCGGCGCAAATCTGCAAACGCTGGGTAACTATCCTCCACCAACTAATGTCTGGATACTGGACAATGTAGTGACTCATCAGCCGACTGGCAATGGTGGCTATCTGGGGCAGAAGGCTTTACGACGCTTACATGCCCCTGCCTGCGCCGGACGATTCGCGGTTCATTGGGAATGTAATGTTCATTCCTGCGGGGGATAAGGTCGCGACATGGCCTGCGCATAATTACGCCAGCACTACGCGACTCATATTCATGAATGTGGCGGCAGGCAACTACCAGTTGACAAGTCCGCTGTGGATGGATACCAGCGACGGAAAGCTTGCCGGAGTCGATATGACTGCACTGCCCGCCAAGCACTAGATTGGAGTTTAGGGCGATCCAGTCACCAACCTCCTAGCACGTTTACTAATAGATAGTAAGCGAGCCGCGACAATTGCTTCGCGAGGAGGAGCACTGGCAAAAAGCCTTGGACGAAAAGATGGAACGCTGACGCAGAATTGGGGGCTAGCCATTATTAGTGGGTAGCCTCCCAACTAGTGTCTTTGTTAACGTATTTAGTAAATCAAAATATGCGCCTATGCCGTAGTGGCCCTTGTTCATATTGTGGGGGGCAGGGTCGCCCAAGGTCGCATCTGTACTTGCTGCCAGGTAATCGAGTGAGACCCGACGATGAACAGATGCGCGCTCTCATAGGCCGTGGGTGCGAACCACCTCCTCCGCCAGTGGTCCAGCTCGTATCGCATTGAATTCTAATTCCTAAACCCAAGCGCGTGGCAGACTTAAGCAGTCATTTGCCAGCCTTGTGTTCGCTGTCTCAGTCAGAAAGCTGCATGATGAATGAGTTGCCGTTCCATTCAAACTTGTGCCATTCCACCGCTTTGAAATTCGGATGAGCGGCCAGCCACTCGCGCCATGCCTGCTGCTCTCCCCGAGCGGGGTTTCCGCGATAAGCAAACCAGTCATCGAAAACGATTACTGTTCCTTCCTGCAGATAGTCGGTGACGAAATCGAGCACTGGCACGGTTGATTCATACAAATCACAATCTACCCACACAATCGCAGCACGCCTCAAAGGGAGCGACCGGCTTAAGTTTTCGTTCAGTGCTTCGTTGATC
>CAVRMO010000013.1:0-340959 GCA_963722405.1 uncultured Acidobacteriaceae bacterium | reverse complement strand
GGGCGTGGGCGGGCGCTAGAAATCGTTTTGAGTGCCAATGACTTTGATGGCGACACAGCGGAGCGATACGGATATGTGAACCGGTCACTACCGGACGCCGAGTTGGACGGCTTCGTCGATGCCCTGGCGCGTCGGATCGCCTCTTTCGATCGGCGCGCCCTCGCTGCGGCAAAACATCTAGTTAACGAGGTCTCGTTGCCGCCGTCCGATCGGCTCCTGGCAGCTTTCACTTCATTCGGGACCGCTCTTGGGTGGCCCGCAGCCCAGAACCGCATAAGAGCCGTGTTGGAACGCGGACTGCAACGTGATGCCGACTTCGAAAAGATTGGCCTGAGACCCTTGGCGCTCTCGGCGAGCCGGAAAGTACGGGTGGTCGCGATGATAGCCACCGTTCAGATCGAGCGATTCAGTCTGACTTCGTCCCGGCCATTCGACGAAATATTGGCCGCGATTAAAGCTGCTATTGGTCATCCGGACATGGTTGAGTTTGCCAAAAGAACAGCGGCTGCGCCGAGCTTTCCAGAGTTCGAAAGCATTGTTCGCGAAGGGTTGGGTACGACGGGCCTGATGCTCTTCATGGAACTCGACCACGGCGCCGTCATTAGGAAAGCGATGGGAAGCGACAAGCCCCGAATGGTGCGCCTAATCATGGGCAATCCACTCATCATGCAACAAATGGCAAGGCACGTTCCAGACGCCGGTTCTTATGCCCCGGTCACCGTTCTCGTCGACGAACGCTCTGACGGCGTCCACATTTCGTATGACAGGATGGCCAGTCTGCTGGCTTCTTATGGCAGTTCCGACGCCCTCGCGGTCGCGAGAGATCTCGACAAGAAAGTGGAGACCCTTTTGTCGGAAGCGGCGGGTTGAGCAACATCGTTGTGCCACCGAAAACACCGGAAAATTGAGGAGGAGTGATGACCAATCGATTGCAGTGGGATGTTTTTGTCAGTGCCCAGATTCCGGTCGTCACGGACGACCTTCCGCCTGGCGCGAGCGAAATGAGATGGTCGCCTATTTCTTCAACGCTTATTTCGGGCAAGCGCGATGCGGTGTTGGTGGACACGGCAATCACGGTCGATCAAAACCAGAAACTCGCCGACTGGATCGCGGGGAGTGGCAAGAATTTGACGGCGATCTACGCGACCCATGGCCACGGCGATCATTTCTTTGGCGTAAACACGATTCAGAAAAGATTTCCAAACGCGCGGTTCGTCGCAACGCGAGAGGTCATCGACGTCATGCGAAAGCAGGCGTCTGTTCCTGTGGTTGAGTCGTATTGGAAACCACGGTTTCCCGGACAGATCGATTCAACCCTCGTGATCGCGGACGAACTCAAGGGCAGTGTTCTCGAACTGGAAGGAGAACAACTGGTCAGTGTTCCTCTCGGGCATACCGATACGGACAGCACGACATGTCTCCACGCCCCTTCGATCGGGCTGGCCGTTTGCGGCGATGCGCTCTACAACGATGTCCATCTTCATTTAGGCGAATCCGACGCTGAAGGCCGCAAGGAATGGATCGCGGCACTCGATACGATCGAATCGCTCAAGCCGGTAGCTGTTATTGCGGGACACAAAAGGCCAGGTGCGCCCGATACGCCAAATAACATCGAGGCGACACGAAAATACATTCGCGATTTCGACAGGATTGCTTCCCAGACCAAGACTGCGCTCGAACTCTATAACGAGATGCTTGCGATTTATCCCGAACGTGTGAACCCGGCAGTCTTGTGGTATTCGGCGCAGGCGGTGAAGCGTTAGGTACGGTCGAATAATTCTGAATCTTCCTCAATGAAAGCCAAATGTCCTGAGCCAAGTGAAATGGAAGAGAATCTTCTCGATTGTGAGGAACCAAGAAGATCCGGAAGACGCGCTTCAGGATACTTTCCTCCGTGCCTATGTCTTCAAGACTGAAATGGTTTCTGGCCAATGAACGGGTACAGCCACGGGAGTCTCGATTCGAGGACTTCTTCTTATGAAGCAAAGTCGCGCAACCCTCTTCGGACTCCCAAACTCGCCCGAAGCCTATGAACTACGAGATTTTTTGAAGCGTAGCGGTTTCCCGTTCGAATGGATCGACTTGAAAACCGACGACGATGCAAGAAGGCTCGCCGGTGTGACCGGGCTCGATGATCCGAGGCTTCCCGTCTGCGTCATGGAGAAGGGCTCCGTGCTGTTCCGGCCTACCATTCGCGACCTCGCTGCCGCGCTTGATTGGTTTCGTGGTCCGAAACATGAGCGATATGATCTTGCGATTTATGGAGCGGGACCGGCCGGGTTGAGCGCCGCCGTATACGGGGCCTCCGAAGGATTGAGAACCATCGTTCTCGAACGGTCTGCCGTCGGCGGGCAAGCGGGAAGCACATCCCGGATCGACAATTATCTCGGATTTCCCGATGGTATCAGCGGATGGGAACTGGCAAGCAGGGCAAGACAGCAGGCTCAGCGTTTGGGTGCCGAAATCATCGTTACCGCTGAAGGAGTCGGCGGCGAGACGCGAGATGGTTGGACGGTCAGCTGGCTCTCCGAGGGCCAAGAGATTGTTGCGCGCGCGACAATCTGCGCCACTGGCGTCGAATATGCTCGGCTCGGCCTTGTTAACGAGGAGAAGTATCTGGGGCGTGGGTTGTTTTACGGAGCCGGTTCAAGTGAAGCCAGCCGCTGTACAGGTCGAGTCTTCATCGTTGGCGGCGGAAACTCGGCGGGACAAGCGGCCCTGAACCTTTCGAGGTTTGCGACCACGGTAACCATGCTTGTTCGTGGTGAATCTCTGAAGGAGACCCTGTCCTCTTACCTAGTGGAACAAATCGAAGAAAGCAGCAATATCGAGGTCTTGGTCAACACGACACTTGTCGGCCTTGATGGAGGCGATTCTCTCGAATCTATCACCTACCGAGACAACAAAAGTGGAGAGGTCCATGCTCCCACTCATTGGGTTTTCGTCTGTATCGGAGGCGTACCGCGGACAGACTGGGCAAAACCTGGAACCTTGCTCACTGATGCCGGAGGCTACATTTTAACTGGAGATGACCTGATCGATGAGCCGCTTCCTCCTTCATACTGGGCCTCCCATTCACGAAAACCGATGTTTATGGAGACCAGTATGCCGGGGCTGTTTGCGGCAGGAGATGTTCGTCACAATTCGGTCAAAAGATGCGCCACTGCGGTGGGGGACGGAGCCACCGCTGTGTCTATGGTGCATCGGTTCCTTGCATTGAAAAGCTAGCCTAAGTCGCTGCCACTTGGACTCAGAACGCACCAATACTTCCAACCGGGACGCGGAGCCGCACACGCATTGGTGGAAAGGCAGTAATCATCTGAAAAAGGAGATGGAATCTAAGATCGGCTGTTAGAGATCGGCGGTCGGATTCCCAACGACTATGGACGCTGAGCGGATGCGCGCGATGCTGTTGAAGCTGCCGCATGTGGCGGAGACAGAGGCGTGGAGCACGTACGTTCTGTTCTGGGCGGCGGATAAATCGATTGGCGGAAAGCTGTTCGCGATGATGAACCCGGTGAATGAGACGAACGGGGTGATCACGTATGCAGCCGGGCCGGAGCGGTACGCCGAGTTGCTGGAGCGGGAGGGCGTGTCGCCTTCTGTTGAATTTCCCCGGTCGCAATGGGTGCAGGTGGAGCGCTGGGATGTGTTTCGCCAGGCGGAGTGGCAGAGCGAGATGGAGGCGGCGCACGCGATCATCACGGCGAAGCTGCCGAAACGGACGCGCGATGTGCTTGCGATGCCTCCGGGCGAGCGCAAGCGGGTGATTGAAGAGCGGAAGGCGCCGCTGGCGAGACGTGTGCCAAAGAAAAGCTGAGCCGGCGGCGATGCCGGCGTAGCGTTAGCCGGGCCAGAAATTCCATGAGTACTGCTTCTTCGGTGACAGGCCCTTCGAGATCCTCATGTGCGCCATAGAAAGCAATAGCCTTCACTTCGTGGCCCACTCGAGATTGGGATCGGGCAGAAGTCTGAAGGGCAGAGGTCGCGAGCTAGAAAAAGGCACAATAACGGTTACCGTTCGTGCCTCAAAGCGCCAAAAGGAGCCATCCATTGCGCTTAGTTTCTATAAGTTACGACTTTCCTATGCTGTCACGGCAGAGGTCAATATTCCACGTTTTGAGTGCCAACGACTTTGATGGCGACACCGCGGAGCGATACGGATATGTGAACCGGTCACTACCGGACGCCGAGTTGGACGGCTTCGTCGACGCCCTGGCGCGTCGGATCGCCTCCTTCGATCGGCGCGCCCTCGCTGCGGCAAAACATCTCGTTAACGAGGTCTCGTTGCCGCCGTCCGATCGGCTGCTCGCCGCTTTTACTTCATTTGGGACGGCACTTGGGTGGCCCGAAGCCCAGAGCCGCATAAGAGCCGTGCTGGAGCGCGGGTTGCAACGCGAGGCCGCCTTCGAGAAAAATTGGCCTGAGAGCCTTGGCTCGCTCGTCGAGCCGGAAAATACAGGTGGTCGCGATGATAACCACAGTTGAGGTCGAGCGATTCAGCCTGACCTCGTCCCGGCCATTCGAGAAAATATTGGCCGCGATTAAAGCTGCTATAGGCCATCCGGACATGGTTGAGTTTGCGAAAAGGACAGCGGCGGCGGCGATGTTTCCAGAGTTCGAAAGCATAGTTCGCGAAGGGTTGGGTAAGACGGGCCTGATGCTCTTCATGGAACTCGACCACGGCGCAGTCATTAGGAAAGCGATGGGTCGCGATAAGCCCCGAATAGTGCGCCTAATCATGGGCAATCCACTCATCATGCAACAAATGGCAAGGCACGTTCCGGACGCCGGTTCTTATGCCCCCGTCACCGTCCTCGTCGACGAACGCTCTGACGGCGTCCACATTTCCTATGACAGGATGGCCAGTCTGCTAGCTTCTTATGGGAGTTCCGACGCCCTCGCGGTAGCGAGGGATCTCGACAAGAAAGTGGAGACCCTTTTGTCGGAAGCGGCGGGTTGAGCCAACATCGTTGTGCCACCGAAACAGAACCGGAAAATTGAGGAGGCGTGATGACCAATCGATTGCAGTGGGATGTTTTTGTCAGTGCCCAGATTCCGGTCGTCACGGACGACCTTCCGCCTGGCGCGAGCGAAATGAGATGGTCGCCTATTTCTTCAACGCTTATTTCGGGCAAGCGCGATGCGGTGTTGGTGGACACGGCAATCACAGTCGATCAAAACCAGAAACTCGCCGACTGGATCGCGGGGAGTGGCAAGAATTTGACGGCGATCTACGCGACCCATGGCCACGGCGATCATTTCTTTGGCGTAAACACGATTCAGAAAAGATTTCCAAACGCGCGGTTCGTCGCAACGCGAGAGGTCATCGACGTCATGCGAAAGCAGGCGTCTGTTCCTGTGGTTGAGTCGTATTGGAAACCACGGTTTCCCGGACAGATCGATTCAACCCTCGTGATCGCGGACGAACTCAAGGGCAGTGTTCTCGAACTGGAAGGAGAACAACTGGTCAGTGTTCCTCTCGGGCATACCGATACGGACAGCACGACATGTCTCCACGCCCCTTCGATCGGGCTGGCCGTTTGCGGCGATGCGCTCTACAACGACGTCCATCTTCATTTAGGCGAATCCGACGCTGAAGGCCGCAAGGAATGGATCGCGGCACTCGATACGATCGAATCGCTCAAGCCGGTAGCTGTTATTGCGGGACACAAAAGGCCAGGTGCGCCCGATACGCCAAATAACATCGAGGCGACACGAAAATACATTCGCGATTTCGACAGGATTGCTTCCCAGACCAAGACTGCGCTCGAACTCTATAACGAGATGCTTGCGATTTATCCCGAACGTGTGAACCCGGCAGTCTTGTGGTATTCGGCGCAGGCGGTGAAGCGTTAGGTACGGTCAAATAATTCTGAATCTTCCTCAATGAAAGCCAAATGTCCTGAACCAAGTGAAATGGAAGAGAATCTTCTCGATTGTGAGGAACCAAGAAGATCCGGAAGACGCGCTTCAGGATACTTTCCTCCGTGCCTATGTCTTCAAGACTGAAATGATTTCTGGCCGAATGAACGGGTACGAGCCACGGGAGTCTCGATTCGAGGACTTTTTCTTATGAAGCAAAGTCGCGCAACCCTCTTCGGACTCCCAAACTCGCCCGAAGCCTATGAACTACGAGATTTTTTGAAGCGTAGCGGTTTCCCGTTCGAATGGATCGACTTGAAAACCGACGACGATGCAAGAAGGCTCGCCGGTGTGACCGGGCTCGATGATCCGAGGCTTCCCGTCTGTGTCATGGAGAAGGGCTCCGTGCTGTTCCGGCCTACCATTCGCGACCTCGCTGCCGCGCTTGATTGGTTTCGTGGTCCGAAACATGAGCGATATGATCTTGCGATTTATGGAGCGGGACCGGCCGGGTTGAGCGCCGCCGTATACGGGGCCTCCGAAGGATTAAGAACCATCGTTCTCGAACGGTCTGCCGTCGGCGGGCAAGCGGGAAGCACATCCCGGATCGACAATTATCTCGGATTTCCCGATGGTATCAGCGGATGGGAACTGGCAAGCAGGGCAAGACAGCAGGCTCAGCGTTTGGGTGCCGAAATCATCGTTACCGCTGAAGGAGTCGGCGGCGAGACGCGAGATGGTTGGACGGTCAGCTGGCTCTCCGAGGGCCAAGAGATTGTTGCGCACGCGACAATCTGCGCCACTGGCGTCGAATATGCTCGGCTCGGCCTTGTTAACGAGGAGAAGTATCTGGGGCGTGGGTTGTTTTACGGAGCCGGTTCAAGTGAAGCCAGCCGCTGTACAGGTCGAGTCTTCATCGTTGGCGGCGGAAACTCGGCGGGACAAGCGGCCCTGAACCTTTCGAGGTTTGCGACTACGGTAACCATGCTTGTTCGTGGTGAATCTCTCAAGGAAACCCTGTCCTCTTACCTAGTGGAACAAATCGAAGAAAGCAGCAATATCGAGGTCTTGGTCAACACGACACTTGTCGGCCTTGATGGAGGCGATTCTCTCGAATCTATCAGCTACCGAGACAACAAAAGTGGAGAGGTCCATGCTCCCACTCATTGGGTTTTCGTCTGTATCGGAGGCGTACCGCGGACAGACTGGGCAAAACCTGGAACCTTGCTCACTGATGCAGGAGGCTACATTTTAACTGGAGATGACCTGATCGATGAGCCGCTTCCTCCTTCATACTGGGCCTCCCATCCACGAAAACCGATGTTTATGGAGACCAGTGTGCCGGGGCTGTTTGCGGCAGGAGATGTTCGTCACAATTCGGTCAAAAGATGCGCCACTGCGGTGGGGGACGGAGCCACCGCTGTGTCTATGGTGCATCGGTTCCTTGCATTGAAAAGCTAGCCTAAGTCGCTGCCACTTGGACTCAGAACGCACCAATACTTCCAACTGGGACGCGGAGCCGCACACGCATTAGTGGAAAGGCAGTAATCATCTGAAAAAGGAGATGGAATCTAAGATCGGCTGTTAGAGATCGGCGGTCGGATTCCCAACGACTATGGACGCTGGGCGGATGCGCGTGATGCTGTTGAAGCTGCCGCATGTGGCGGAGACAGAGGCGTGGAGCACGTACGTTCTGTTCTGGGCGGCGGATAAATCGATTGGCGGAAAGCTGTTCGCGATGATGAACCCGGTGAATGAGACGAACGGGGTGATCACGTATGCAGCCGGGCCAGAGCGGTACGCCGAGTTGCTGGAGCTGGAGGGCGTGTCGCCTTCTGTTGAATTCCCCCGGTCGCAATGGGTGCAGGTGGAGCGCTGGGATGTGTTTCGCCAGGCGGAGTGGCAGAGCGAGATGGAGGCGGCGCACGCGATCATCAGGGCGAAGCTGCCGAAACGGACGCGCGATGTGCTTGCGATGCCGCCGGGCGAGCGCAAGCGGGTGATTGAAGAGCGGAAGGCGCCGCTGGCGAGACGTGAGCCAAAGAAAAGCTGAGCCGGCGGCGATGCCGGCGTAGCGTTAGCCGGGCCAGAGATTCCATGAGTACTGCTTCTTCGGTGACAGGCCCTTCGAGATCCTCATGTGCGCCATAGAAAGCAATAGCCTTCACTTTCGTGGCCCACTAGAGATTGGGATCGGGCAGAGGTCTGAAGGGCAGAGGTCGCGGCACAATAAGGGCACAATAACGGTTACCGTTCGTGCCTCAAAGCGCCAAAAGGAGCCATCCATTGCGCTTAGTTTCTATAAGTTACGACTTTCCTATGCCTGTCACGGCAGAGGTCAATATTCCACTCGGTCGTATAGTCGCTAGCCCTGATCGGAAACGCCTCGGGAAAGGTGCTTCTGTCGAGATGGAACCTTGCTCCGAGGCGTTTTCGATAAGGAGACTAGGAGGAGGCCGCTGGCGGTTGCGGCGGACGCGGTGAGCTATGGAATTTGAATAGCGTTTTCCTTGACAATGGGACACTCAACCTGTGCCTTTGCGATTGACGATCGACCACTGCCATGGCGGCTAATCATAAGGCTTAGCGAGTCCGGGCGCAAGGCTCATTGGAAGCGTAACCTCGAACCAGCGGCACGCGCAGCGTCCGCCGCGCCAGCGGCTTCGTCCAAGCCGGCGTAGCGTTAGCCGGGCCAGAGATTCCATGAGTACTGCTTCTTCGGTGACAGGCGCTTCGAGATCCTCATGTGCGCCATAGAAACAATAGCCTTCACTTCGTGGCCCACTCGAGATTGGGATCGGGCAGAGGTCTGAAGGGCAGAGGTCGCGGGCACAATAAGGGCACAATAACGGTTACCGTTCGTGCCTCAAAGCGCCAAAAGGAGCCATCCATTGCGCTTAGTTTCTATAAGTTACGACTTTCCTATGCTGTCACGGCAGAGGTCAATATTCCACTTGTCTGTATAGTCGGCTATGGTGAGAAGTGACGGGCCGCCTGAAGCTCCCTCCGGCGTTCCGCTTTGGCGGCGTTTTCATCTTATGCGTCAATTTGTGGCGATATTTTCATCTCATGGGGTCTCCGATTCTCATCTCATGGGGGCAAAGTCAATCTAAGTCGCTGTTTTTGCAGCCGCGCCATTCTCACGTTATGCGTAAACCCACAAAAAGTGTGGGTGAACGTTTGAAATGAAAATGGCGTCCATTTAAGTGAAAATGAGGTTCGTTTAAATGCAAATGGAGTCGCATTAAATGAAAATGAAGTCCGATTAAATGCAAATGGAGACCCGTGGAGTGAAGATGGGACTCTATCAAATCAAAATGAGTGCAGTTTGCGCTGACTAGGAATCGCCGACTTGGAACAAGGTTGAATCCCAAGAATGCCGGCTGTTAGCCGAATATCGGAAGCGAAACTTTGCGTCGGTCTTGGATACCGTGCCTCCACGGATGCATCCGAAGCGAAGCTTGACATCGAATCAGATGTTCGCGGGAGTGATCCCGCGAGACTAAACCGCACAACGGTGACCGCCGCCCGAGGTACTCAATCTCGGTAGCAGGCCCCGGTTGATTTTCATTCCCGGATGTTCTCTCGTGGCGAGTCCTTTCGCCCCATTTCGCCGTCGACCCAATCGTTGAGTCATCATTCAGGCGCTACTTCGACGTCCTCTCTGACATGGGGGCCGTAAGGCAATGGAGATGGCAGTGAAGGACGGGAGTGCCACGTTAGCGCAACTCCTCCATGTGCGCGCTGCAGAGAAGCGAACGAAGTTCTATGGGGTGATGGGCAATGAATAGCCTCAGAAATTGTGGGCGGGTCATGTCTACAGATGACTTGTCTGATGCCGCGACGGACTGCCCCGTCCTGCGAATTGCTTTCTCATCTCCAGAGCAAGTCCGCTCCCGGCGCGTGGTGACGCGTTCACGCTTTCGCCCAACCGGAAAATATCCCAGCTGGAAGATGGAGCGCATGCTGCAGTGGGAATCGATGAATGAGCTGAATGCTTTCCGTCTGCTGGATTGTGATCCGAGGGTCACGGTGTTCACTGAGCAGCCCTGCGAGATCGTGTATTTCGACGGGACCGAGACCAGGCACCACTATCCAGACGTTTACGTCGAAATCGACAATAACCAGGAGCTTTGGGAAGTGAAAGCGGCGTGCGAGGCGTCGCAGAGCGAAGTCTCAACGCGGACCGAGCTGTTGACCAGCGGACTACAGCAGTACGGCTTCACTTATCGAGTCGTGCTGGACCACGAACTGGCTCAGCAGCCAAGACTCGACAACGCGAAGGCCCTTCTGCGTTACGGCCGACGCGCGGCAAGTGATAACGAACGTGAATACGTACGCCTGACCTTGAAGAGTAAGGGCCACCTCAGCTGGTCCGAGATTTGCGATGGCGCTTTTGGCACTCACAGCCGGGAGATCGTTTGCCGTCTCGTGCTCGAGGGTCGGCTGAGCTTCGATGTGGATTTACCGTTGGGCCCCGAAACACAGTTCCTTGAAAGGAGGACCACTGATATGGGAACCGCTGCTTTCAAACGAGATGCGATCATCGAAATCGATGGTCAGACGTACCGCATGCTGCGTAAGGTGTCGGAGACATCCTGGCAACTTGAGCACAGCAGAACAGCTCGCATCTCTGAGTTGGAGCAGGAAGAACTGCTCAGACTGTATGCCGATCGCAAGCTAGCGTTCGTCAATTCCACGAGCGGTAGTGGGAGCAAGAGAACGCACATCGAAATATCGGAAGTGGCGAAACTGCGCCGCCTGTACGTACTTGCGGCCCTGAAAACGGATACCCTCCCCGATCTCCAGCAGGCCATCTCAGACGTGTGGCGTAGGACAAACAGGGCCGACCAGCCACCGGACTATGTAAGCGTGTATCGCTGGAAGAAGCGCTTCCTGGAGTCGGGCTCTGACATTCGGGCGCTCGAGGACGGGCGGCATAGTGGGAACAATACCAAGCGTTTTCCCTCCGAGGTATTGGAGATTTGCGAACAGTCGGTCGACACGGTGTACATGAGGAGAGAACGAAAGCACCTGCAGGACGTGCTCGACCAGGCCATCGTCAAAGTTCGCGAAGAAAACCGATTGCGTCCAGGAAGTATGGCGCTGCCGCTGCCGACACGACGACTGGTGAAGCGGCTGGTGGAAGAGATTCCGGCATTCGACCGGTACACCGCCCGTTACGGGCATGATGCCGCGCTGCGACGTTTCCGCTCGGTCGAAGGGCACCGTGTGATCCATGAACCGCTGGAGCGAGCGGAAATCGACCACACTAATCTGGACCTGTTCGCCATTGACGATGAGACCCTTCTGCCCCTGGGGCGGCCGTGGTTCTCGGCCTGTGAAGATGACTACACACGCTGCATTCTGGGTATGTTCGTGGGCTTCATCCCACCAAGCTTTCTTGACCGTTTCCCTTTGTCTGAAAGATGCCTTCCGCCCCAAGACCTGGCTGAAACAGGCTTATCCCGATATCCGGTCGGACTGGCCCGCTCATGGTGTCATGCGGGAACTGGTGCTGGATAACGGTCCCGAGTTTCATAGCGACAGCCTGGAACAGGTGTGCCTGTTTAACGGCATCGAGATGCATTACGCCCCGCGCAAAACGCCTTGGTTCAAGGGAAAGATCGAACGCTTTTTTGGGACCCTGAATGAAGGCGTGGCACATGGCACGCCGGGTACTTCGTTCAACAACATCTTCGAGAAGGGCGACTACGATCCGGCGAAGCACGCGATTGTGACTTTCTCCACCTTGAAGAGGGTTGTTCGCAAGTGGCTGGCGGACGTGTACCACCAGAAACCTCATCGCGCTTTGGGCATTTCGCCGGTCGAAATGTGGAACTCCAGCATCAAGCCGGAGGACATTCGGGTTCCCGAGGACCCAGCAGTTCTGGATGTAGTCATGGGCCGCAGGTACCATCGAGCGCTGACCCACAAGGGCGTCGAGTTCCAGGGACTCTACTACAACTCGCCCGAACTGCATGAACTGCGCTGCCGGAAGGGCAGTGAACTGGCGGTAGAGATCCGGGTCGACGAAAGCGACCTGGGGCAGATATTCCTGGTGTCGCCGGAGGAAAAGGAAGTGTTTGCGGTGCCTGCCCTGCGACGCGACTACGCGACAGGCATTGGCCTATTCCAGCACAGGGTGATTCGGAGCTACCAGAAACGACACGCAAATCTGGAATCAGGTCCCGACGGATGGCTGCAGGCCAAAGAAGAAATCGTGCAGATTATCGAGAGTGAAACGCAGCTGAAGCGGAAGCGGTCCAACAAGCGGGTCGCCCGTTGGGGAGATTCCAAGTCGGCAGTTGGTCAGACAGAGTGGGACAGCAGTTCGGTTCCAGGCAAGACTTCGCCAGCCTCGGTCGAGGCCGACACAGAGTACCCGAGAGAAGCCTTCGAAGAACGCGCCTCGAAGCTGAAAGTCCTTCCGGTCACGATCCAGGATAGGTGATGTATGAACCGTCTCGCCAGCTTGGTTGACAACACTCTGGTTTCCCATGCGCCATTCCAAGCGGCGGTTCGCGAGATCGAGACCTGCTTTGAATTTGCACGCGAAGCATCAGAGCCGATCTGCGTTGCACTGATCGGACCGTCGCGCACGGGAAAATCACGGGTGATGGACGTTTGCGAACGACAGCATCCCAAGGTCCGTCACGAGGATGGAATGTACGTTCCCATCCTGCGTGTAACCACCCCATCGAAGCCGACCGTAAAAGGTCTTGCCGAAGTCTTGTTGGAGGGGCTGGGTGCAGTAGACGCGACCCGCGGCACCGAGAACGAACGGACCCGGCGCGTGAAGTACTTGATGCGCAACACCGAGACTCGAATGCTGATGATCGATGAGTTTCAGCACTTCTTCGACAAGGGCACGAAACTGATCATGCACCACGTCGCCGACTGGCTCAAGATCCTGGTGGACGAAACCCGGTGCGTGCTGGTGGTCGCCGGGCTTCCATCCTGCCAGACCGTTATCGATTCCAACGAGCAATTGGCGGGGCGGTTTCACGCACCTATCCTGATGCCGCGATTCTCGTGGCAGGACCTGGAACAACGGGAGGAGTTCATCGGGATTTTGCAGGCCTTCCACCAGGTGCTGAGCCAACACTTTCAGACGCCCGAGTTTCAGCGGGAAAGCATGGCGTTCCGCTTCTACTGCGCCAGCGGAGGACTGATCGGATATCTGACGAAGATCTTGCGGCGATCGGTGTGGCACGCGGTTGCAGCGGAAAGAAACGAGATCACGCTCGAAGACCTATGCGCTGCGCACGAGAAGGCCGTGTGGTGTGGACGGGTTCCGCAACAACTTCCAAGACCCTTCACACGCAGCTTCAAGCTCGTACCGACCGCTGAGCTATTGAGCGAGGTGGGCCTTATTGGAACCGTCCACGTGCCTGCGGAGGAATCCGACGTTCCCCCGGCGAAGCCTGCGAGATCTGACCGCCGAAAACCTGGAGGCGAGTCGGCGGCTGCATGCCTGGTGTCGCGATGACCGCACGGCTGTTGGTGCGCCACCCCGCTCCGTTCTCGACCGAAAGCCTGTTCGGCTACATCCTGCGGCTGAGCGAGGAGAACGGCTATACGACGCCATGGAGCCTGTTTCTGCTGGCACAGATCAGGCAGCACGAGGCACGGCCCACCGGCATGAAGATGGCGAAACTCGCACGAGTGTGCAACCGGCCCGAGAACGAACTGCAGTCCATTTCCTACCGATGGCCAGGCGATCAGGGGAGGTCCTGCCGTTTGCTTGGGCATTTGCTGACGCCATGGGAGTTAGTTGTAACCCGGCCGAGACTGTGTCCGGAATGCGTCGCGGCGAAGGGGTTTATTGAAGCGCACTTTGACGTGGCGCTCATGACTGGATGCCCTGTCCATCGAAGATCACTGCCTTGCCGCTGCCCCGGGTGCATGAAGCCATTGCGCTGGTTCCGACCAGGGTTGCTCGAATGTCACTGTGGCGCGAGTCTGCGGAACTGGCCGAATAACTTCGTGCGGCTCCTTCGCGGCATCACAGAAGGCGTACCGCCGGACGCCTCGACGGGTGTCGCACGAGGGAGGCTTGGTGGAGTCTACCGCTCACTACTCAATCTCAGACGGATCATGCCGCCTGAACAAGCCGACTTCCTGAGAACTGCATTCCTAGATTTCATAAGGAACGACTGGAGGCCCGATTTCGTTGACCAGAAACTGATGAGGCGCTTAAGAACAGACCACTCCGAGCGGTTCATATCCAAGGCCGAGTTTGCTCGGCGGTACGGCATCAACCCGAGAACGGCGACTCGTTTTCTGGAAGACGAAGGAGTGCCATCCAGGACGTTTCGATGGGGCAAGTCGGAACGCAGGTTAATCGACAGCGCGGCAGCAACGCTTAGCCCAACAATGCCTGGCAAGATCTACAGGGTGAGACAGGCCGCGGCAACGATCGGGATCTCCGTCGAACTGTTGAAACGCCTGAAATCGAACGGCGATTTTGAAGTCAACCACCAGCTCAGAACGAAACCGGGGTTTCATGAGTTGGACGTTGAAGCCTTCATTCAGAAACTGAAGAGCCTGGCACCTCCTGTGAATCCCGCGGATCTGTCTTCGCTCAAGTACGTCTGTTTCGCAATCGTGGCGCGCGGGCGGTACGGTTCCGTCGAGGCCAAGGCAAGTATCGTGCGAGCCATGCTGTCGAGAAAGTCGCCGGTCGTTGGCAACGTCGACGGAACGGTTGCTGGGTTGCTCGTGTCGTATGAGGCATTCCAGCGTTTAGCGCGCGACGAACGGGCGCGTGCAAACGAAGGTACCAGCACCATTGCCGAGGCCGCTCACCAACTGGAATGTAATACCAGGTCAGTCCGGCGATTGGTTGAATTGGAGTGGCTCAGAACCAGCCAAACTTCGAGAACCTTCCGGGTAACGGAGGAGTCGATCGCTGAATTCAAGAAGCAGTATGTCTCTCTTCTATCAATCGCAAGAACGACCAACGGTGCCTCGTGGGCGCTCCGGAACATCTGCAAGAGATGCAACCTCCCAATGCTAATTGCAAGGCAGTCGGGCAAGAAGAGCAGCCAGGCGTTCATTCGCGCGGAGCAAATGCAAGAGTTGCTCTGCGTGCGATCGGGCAGAGGTCAGGTCGTGATCAGCTGAGAGTGTGTTGTGAGGCGTAAGAT
This sequence comes from uncultured Acidobacteriaceae bacterium, assembly GCA_963722405.1. Lineage (GTDB taxonomy): Bacteria > Acidobacteriota > Terriglobia > Terriglobales > Acidobacteriaceae > DASRAA01. The sequence continues at coordinate 325,942 of CAVRMO010000013.1, read as the reverse complement.
GCTACTGTGGCAAGCGTCGTAGGCGCGGTCTTCACTCCGACATGGCGCGGTCTCTTTTGCTGGGAGGCGTCTCGCCATCTGCGCCCTCAAGCAATCGCCCGGCTTGTTCGAGATTCAACCAGTTGTCGAGTCAAACCTTTTCCCACTTCTGGCGCTACCAATCCGTGCTCTGGGCTGGAGTTGTTCGTGGCTACTGGTGCTATCGTGCCATGCGTAGCCGTTTGGCAGCCGATGAAGAAAGTCGCTTGCATCTGCGCACCCACGAGGAACTCTTGCTGAATTGGTCTACTCCGTACGCTCACGAATCGGGATAGGGGGGACGGTCGCCCGTCCTCCCCTCCCACACCACCGTACATGCGGGTCCGCATACGGCGGTTCGGCGGGTTGAGCTACGTGTGAACAGCCGGGCGTTCTGCATCGTGCGTCGCCAGGTGGCGATTCGGTCCCTTCGTGGACGCCCCTCGGGGCTTCACCCCTCCCTGCTTCCGGAAGGCCAAACAATATTGGTTTTTCTGCCGCCTGTCGTCCCTGAGATCGCGCTGCTTACTGACCGCTCCCTTTATTCCCCTTGCGGGGTACCGTTCGGGCCTTCCTCCGCTCTTTTGGAGTACTACGCCCTCTGCTGACTTCTGCGGCACGGTCAGAGTGAATTGCTTCACCCTCAGTCACCATTTTGTGACATGCCGCAGATCTCCCGAGGTAATCTCGACCGCCTTCAACGCGCAACCGCCGGATTTACCACCAGTGTGCTTGATGGATATGGGCTTCGCGATCATCTTGCCCGCTCGCCCGCCACTGTAGGCCTCTTATCCGGTGAATTGTTCATCGGCTCGCGTCTTTGCTCCACGCTTCTTTCAGGCCTCGCCTCGCGACGAGTGTTATTTCGCCCTTGCGCTTCGCTAACCCTTCACCTCCATCAGGTTGGGTAGAGGACTTGCACCTCCCAGCTGTCGAACATGCTCGGCACACAGAAAGCCGGGGACGATTGCCCCGGCATCTCAGAAGAAACAAAAAACAACTACAGGTTGATCTTGCGGCGCAACATGCCAGCCAGCCCAATGATTCCCGAACCGAACAACGCCATCGTTCCAGGCTCGGGGGTGGCAAGATTCTGCGTGTAGCTGTTCGAAACACCCGTGACGTCCGAACCAGTCGAGTTGATCGTCAGCACGTCATCGACCGCCAACGAAAGGACGCCGGGCAGGAAGGTCGCGGTCGTGGTACCGACCGTCGTGGTTCCGTTCTGGGTAAAATTGGTCGTGTAGGTGTGACTGTTATTGTCCAGCAGCGTCGTGATGAAGGTGGCGCTACCCCTCGTTTGGTCGATATCGGATGCGACATCGGCGATCGTAGGCGGCGGCCCGTTTATGACACTTATGTCATAGGACCAGTGGAAGCTGGCTCCCTTCCCGGAAGCGCCGAAGGGATCGCCGAACGAAATCGTGTGGATGTCCTGGCTACCAACTGTCGCGAAGCTCAGAGTGAGCAGCGTCCCCGCGGGAAGGTTGCCAACGCCGAAGTTGTCCCATAACTTATCCTGCTGCTGGATGCCAGTGTAATTACCGCCAACACCCACCGGCGTGACCGTACCGTCGCTGTTCAGGATGAAGGTGCCTGAATATGTGGGTCCTGGCAGTACATATATGGCGTTCGCTTGAGCCACGCCAGCCATCAGCAACGCTGTGACTACAACGGCTGTGAACGTTAGCAATTTCAGCATCTTTGTGTGTGTCATATGATGGTGCTCCCATCGTCGGTGTTCGGGAAAGTTGTGCTCAGCACGTGTGTTCCGTTTCCGGAAACAGTGCCGCTCTTTGGGTTAGTTGGCGGCCAAAATGGGACGAAAGTGCTACCCAACTCGAAGCGAGGTACTAATGCAGTGGTTACTTGCAATTTTCAGTCCGTTATAAGTCGTTGAGATAGCAAAGGAACAGCAATAGGTATGCGCAGAATCTTGCAACTTTTGGGGAAAGCTCGGCGCTCTCGAAGCTAACCACCACCACCAAGATGCCAGTCTTCCATGAATCGGCGGGGAGGCTGTTGATGAAGCCAACGAGGTAACGCTTCTAGCTAAAGGCTGTTGCAAAACGCAGGGCTCAACCCCTTGATTGACGCAGGTCGCTGCCGCAGCACTGTGGCAGATCTGTAGCTTCGCTCATATTTACTCGCAGGTTTCCTTCAAGAAAATGCAGGCTTTCGCTGTTTCTTCTTGACAATTCCCTATCTTACTCGATATACTCGAGTACGTTATGATTCGCTCCACTTCCCATCAAGCCTGGCTCTTCTACTCCCCCTTGGCCCAGCAAGCCGCCCTGCTCAAGGATGACTTGCTCGATCCCGTCGATCAGCTCTTGGAGGATCCCGCCTTGGTCGACTTGGTCCGCCAATGTCTGGCCACCCGTTACCCTCTTTCGACGCGTACTGGACGGGACGGAATAGCCCCCGATCGTCTGCTGCGTTGCTGCGTCATGAAGCACCTGAAGGGCTGGAGCTTCCGCGACCTGGAACGGGAGTTACGCTGCAACCTGGTGTACCGTCGCTTCACCCACTTCGATGCCGAGGCTACACCCCATTTCACTACCTTCAGCCGCACCTTTGCCCTGCTGAGTCCGGGCGGTCACGGAAGAGATTCATCAGCGGGTGGTCGGCCTGGCTTGCGAGCAAGGGGTGGCCCGGGGCGATAAGCTTCGCACCGACACGACGGTTGTGGAAAGCAACGTTCACTACCCCACCGACAGTTCGCTTTTGGGCGACGGCATCCGGGTGCTCAGCCGCAGCCTGCAACGCATCGCCGCCGAGTGTACGAACGGAGCCCTGGTAGTGGTCGCTCACGGACGGGCGGTAAAACATCGTCTGCTGGAAATCAGCCGCGCCGCCAAGTCCCTGACCGAGGTCAACCAGCAGCGCATGCAGGACAGTTACCAGAAGTTGTTGGGGCTGACCCGGGGCGTGGTGCGACAGGCCAGCGAGGTGCTGCAACGATGGGGGAAGGGGCGGCTGAAAGTGGTGGGCAAGCTCCTGCGAGTAGAAACCCAGATCGGCCAGCTACGGCACTTTCTTCCTTTGGTGGAGAAGGTGATGACACAAACCCAGCAACGGGTGTGGGGAGGAAACTGCCACGTGGAAGGCAAAGTCCTGAGTCTGTTCGAACCGCACACCGAAGTCATTCGCAAAGGGAAAGCGCATAAGCCGAACGAGTTTGGTAGGCTGGTGCGCATCGACGAGGTAGAAAACGGGATCGTGAGCGGTTACCAAGTTCTGGTGGGCAATCCGGAGGATAGCACGGCCTGGATGCCGGCCCTGCAACACCACCAGGCCTGCTTCGGGCGAGCGCCGGAAATGGCCACCGGCGACCGGGGATTTTTTTCTGCCAAGAACGAGCAGGAGGCGCAAGCCCTCGGAGTGAAGAAGGTGGCGCTGCCGGCGCGCGGACGCCTCTCCACCCAGCGAGCCCGGCAGCAGAAGCAGCGCTGGTTCCGGCGAGCGCTACGTTGGCGGGCCGGCTGTGAAGCCACCATCAGCACCTTGAAGCATCCCTTCTCGATGCGGCGAGCCACCTACAAAGGAGAGCCTGGGTTTCAGCGCTACGTGGGCTGGTGCGTGATTACCAAGAATCTGTTTTCCATCGCTCGCTATCAAGTGCGTCGGAGGAGCCATGGCCAGATCGGTTGATGCTGCTGCCCAACGACGCAAACTGCTGAGCCAGATTCAACGTCTGGCCGGGATCGCCATCTTCGGAACGCTCTCGGAAACCTACCGCACCTGCGGACGAGCGGGTTGCCATTGTCAGGGAGATGGACCCAAGCATGGTCCGCATCTGAATGTGAGCTACCGCGGGGAGAAGGGCAAGACCACCGGCTACTATGTTCCCCAGGCAGCGGAGGAGGCCACGCGAGAAGGGGTGGCCGCTTGGCAAGAAATGCAGCAATGCTTGCGCGAACTGGCGGAGTTGAATAAGGAGCGCAATTTGCAGCGTGCCCGCGAGGCGGATTCGCGATGAAACTATGGTTTTCCCTAACCCTCGTCGGCTGCGCCCTGGTGTGTCTGTTTCTCAGCTTTACTCAGGTAGTTGGTCTGAACCACCCGTGGCAGGTTGTCAGCTCGGGACCATGGTTAGATCGAGGCAGAGAACCCGCGTCCGACGCGCCCACAGTTTCGCTTGTCACCAGCATAGAGTTCGATTCGGCTCGCGCTGGACCTTGGCCATCTCTGCTCCTCGACGGTGCACTGACTGCAGACCATCTTGCTCCTCCCGGCTCGGGGACCCATGGGCCACCGAAAACCGACGAGGCCTTGGCGAGTTACCGCTCAAGCCGGCAACTCAGACCAACGCCATCGAGCAACCTTCCCCACGAAATTACCGGCTTTCAAACGCCGAATTGAAGAATCGGGGTTTTGCAACAGCCTTTAGCTAAGCTAAGCTAGTCTAGTGCTTACTTGTGTAAGTCAGAGTAATTATGTTGGAGCACGGACGGGTGCACCACGGATTTCTTCCATTCGAGGGCGCGGCTTTTTCATTGTAGGCAGCCACAAACTTATCGATTGCTTCGCGTACCTGCTGGGGTGAAGTAAAGCTGGCACCTCGTAACGCCTGCCGACTCAGAATGCTAAACCAGCATTCCACCTGATTGAGCCAAGAGGAATAGGTCGGAGCGTAGTGAAAATGTACTTGGGGATGGCGCTGCAACCAACGATCTTCTTTGGGCTTGTGAGTGTTCAAGTTGTCCAGTACGACGTGGATCTCGCAACCCGCGTGAGCGGCGACGATCTCGTTCATAAAATCCAGGAACTCGCGGCGGCGGCGGCGACGATAGTGGCCGGTTTTCACCTCTCCCGTGATGACGTTCAAGGCCGCAAACAAGGTGGTGGTTCCATGCCGCGTATACCCGTGGCTGAAGCCGTTCATCGCCTTTCTATCCGGCAGACGAATCCAGCCTTGGGCCCGCTCCAGGGCTTGGATCGAGGGTTTCTCATCCACCGACAAAATTAACGCTTTCGCGGGCGGGTGCAGATACAGGCCCACGACGTCAGCTGCCTTGGCAGCGAACTCCGGGTCGGTGCTGATGCACCAACTGCGGCGCCGCTGTAACGAGATGCCGTGTTGGCGCAGCACCCGCCTGTCGAGGAGTTCTCGTGGTCAATCACGACAGCGGCAGGCTGAGTGGGAATGGATGACCGCATGAGCTCGTCCAACAACGTTTCGATGTTCTCCAGCCAAGAATTGAACCTCATTGCCCAATCCGGTGGCAGCCCACGACTGACTCACCAATCCGGGTGCTGGTGATCGAGATGGTTGATTCGCTTGGGCTCGCTCTTGGACACGTGCTCGCACAGCGGGTAGAGATATAGCACCGCCTGTCCGGGAGCCGCTGGATCGGGGAGTGGACTAGAAATCGGGCATGGCATCGTGTCCACTGCGGTGGTAGATGATGCCGCCCATTCTGGTAGTCGACTATTAACACCATCCAGGACATCTGGCGTGCGAGTCACAATGGTGTTCACTGACAGTTGTCGGCGGTCTTGCGCTGGCATTCGATCACCTCAAAGGCCTTTCATTCAAATTCCTGCAGCAGTCGAGCTGCATCAAACGTGCGGGTGCTCCTCTCCCTGTGTGGCCGCCTTCCGCAGCGCGGGCACGTCTTCGATCAGCAGGGTCGAACCATCCAGTTCAGCAATCTGCTGCAGGCGGAAATTGGCGAGAGTACTGCTAACTGCTTCTCGCGACATTCCGGTGATTTGTCCGATTTCAGCATGGGTCAAGGCCACCTCGATTCTTTGAGCAGCGCCTCCTTCATTCTCTTCCTGCGACCAACCGAGCAGGAGTCGGGCGATGCGCTGCCCTGCGGAGCGCATGGCGAACGAATGCAATTGCTGATACGCCTGCTGGCACTCCTGACTTAGATGAACGGCTGTTCGCACGCAGGCGTCGGCGTGCTCGTTCAGGAACTGGACAAAGTCGGCCCGTTTCACGAAATCAAACTGGCACGCCTTGCCAGCCTCCGCTGTCGTATCATGCGCGGTTCCAAGCACGGTTTCGTTCAACCCCAGCACGTCGCCCGGCTTCGCAATCTTGATGATGAGGGTCTGACCCTCGCGCGAAGTGGCCGACAATTTGACCCGGCCTGTAGACAGGATGTAGAGCCCCTGGCACTCCTGCTGCTCGACGAATACGGTTGCGCCAGCTGGATACGAAAGCCTGCGCTTTATCTTTTCGAAGGCATCCGTTTCTGCATCAGACAATCGTCGGAAAAAGTGATCGGAACGCAGGTTGAATGCCAGAAAGTCTTCTACCAAATCCGGCCAATACGGCAAGTCCATCACGACCTCCTTATCCGAACACCCATTGTTGCGAAATCGTCGGCATGCAAGTGGGGCCTGCTCAACAGAGCCTGTCCACTTGTACCGCACTGCGCGGGGCCGTGGACGCTGAATTTGACGGCCTCGATCTCGCCGAGTCTTACGAGCAGAGTCATCCTTCTTAGTTCAAATAAGTCGGCATCGTGACGACGAAAAGGCCTTGGCCTTGCCGTGGTCCGTCAGCCAGGTTTGTGGATTTCTCCTCGACGAAGCGGCGAGCAAATCGCACAATGTCGCGAGCCGCTCGGCGGCTCAGGGCCCTGGTGTGGCAAAGCGCGTCGAGACCGGGCGGGCAAGCCCCGTTGCTCGGCCAATCTCCAGTGATCAGCAACATCGGCGTGTGAGGAGAAATCAGCTTCAAGACGGAGGCGATCGCGCTGCCCTCTACACTGGTGGAATTGTGGATGAGCACAGCGTCGACGGCTCTTGGGAGCAGTAGCGTCCGGGCCGCCTTCTTCCTGTCCGTCGCCAGAAGCAAATGACAACCTTCACGCTCCAGACAGTCCCGGAAACGGAGGCAGGTATTTAAACACTCGCAGAGGAAAAGAAGAGTTAGTGGCGCACTCATGGGGATAATCCTCGTGGTCTTTCTAGTCTTACCTCTAGTCAGTTTCTCGATCGTGACACAGTATTCTCTTGGGCAGGTCGCCCGGGTCTATCCATCAGTTTCGTGATTACGCTTGTAATCTCAGACTGGCAATAGGGCATCCAAAGGCAGTCGAAAGCTCCTTTCTGCATTGCTTCCAAGTATTGGTTGGGGTCATTTAAACGTGAACACACAACAATCGGCACAGCCATTCTGCCCGCTTCCGTAAGGATCGTATCTAACGTGTCACCGGGTACATGATCGTCTTGGACGAAGGCGCCACAGATTGATCCACTCTGCAACTGAGAAATGGCATCGTATGTAGCGGCGACGAAGGAGGGAGTTAAGCCATGCTTGACCATCAGTCGCGCCAACAAGCGGCGGTCCCCACAATCACAACATGCTGCAAGCGCCCGTCTCTGAATAAACATCAAAGATGCCCTCTCTGGAGCTGATGAAATGCGTCGTAGGCGGGGAACCGCCCTTCGGTCGCATTCCACCTCACCTATCACCCCGCTTCCGTGTAACTCCGCAAGATAATCTGACCAGGTCTCTTGCTGCGAGGAGAAATGGCGGGGGCGGAATGCGTGGTGCCCGGCCCTCGCTCACCCACTACAACCTCTGGTCCCAACCGCATGACCGTATAGGTTGCGTTGCACTTCGGACAGAGCCAATAGCAATAGTCGGACAGCTTGATCGAATCCGAGTAAAAATGCGTCGGGGGAAGCAGAAAGAGTCTCCCTTTGCTCAGCTCTCGGAACACACAATTGCAGGCAGGATTACAACACCTGGATGCCATTGAAAAACTCCTCTCCGCCGTCCATCCCACGAAACACCAACCCGCAATGACCGAGACGCGCCTTCCGCTGTTCTGATTGATACGAAGAGCGAGGCGACCGGAACCACATACAAGGATTCTGGGAGGACATGCGCATAGTGGAGGACGGGAGGAGGTTCTCCCGTCCTCGGGCTGACGTTAGTTTGTTAGGTACTCCAGCGTTTGTCGTGCAAACTACCAAGAAGCGATAGAGCCCTGCCGGTTACGAAGGTCTTATGAATATCTATGCTCCCTTCCGGAGGCAGACACGTGAATGCCCTCCAACTGATGTTGGGCTGATTTGCATATGAACGGTATGGATGATGCTTTCCATAAACCCAACCGATACTAGGACCCGCGTCGTGGGAGCTTAGAGAGACTCCGCCTATCGTTCGCATTCTGAGCTGTCTAGGACCCCCACATTCGTGCCTTAACCGGGGACCTCAGTGAGGACTATTATTCAGCGAGCTCAAATATTGTCTGTACTATATTGCACACAATTGGCAAATAATTACGCTGGGCGCGACATGGGACTATAGTGCTGGTTAGCTCAACGGCGGGTCAGTATTCTCGCGTCTACCTCGAGTGACATGGTCGAGGTGGGAACGCTGGATGTAGAGTTCGCCATTTCTATATTCGACCAATCCGAGTTTCTTGAATCGCGTCGTGAAGTGGGTTATGCGGGGCCTGGCTGCCAGGGTTTGGGTCTGACTTGAATTTCCTGCAGAAGCCTTTTACCTTTGATGTGCTTGGACGAAAGCTGCGTGACATCCTGGAACGCTGACCCGCGGCAAACCCGGCAAGACGTATTTCCATCCAGGCTCAATTGTTATCGGCCGGCGCCCGACCGCAACTTACCAAATAAATAGCCGCTCGGCTCGATTCAACCTTTCCATCAACGACAACTGTCGAAAAACGAGTCAGTAAAACGGGTATCGCCACAACCCAGCATGCAATAAATGCTGCCTGCCGAGCAATGTCAGTACGGCACTACAGATTCCCAGGAGGTAATCCAGTTTCGTCAGTCATTGAGGCGTTTCAAGGAGAAGCCGGTTTCCGGATTGCCGACGATTACCGGATGGGGTTATCGGCTGCCGAGGAACTCCGTCGTGTTGGTCATGTAGAGTTCGTGCACTTGTGATCGATTTCCCGCCTGGAGACCCATCGATAGCAAGTCCCTGTGCGGCACTGCAGGAGATAGCACACAAAAGCGCCGGAGTATAGGCCGATCCGCGTGTGCCCAAAATCAAAGAAGAGAAGTGTGCAATATTGCACAGACTCGTGCCAGTTTCACGACTACTCTGTCGCAATCTTAACGGCAAATCCCTGGCAGTCGGCCTTCACAGTGCAAGGACGAATTCCCGCTCATCCACTGCCAGGGACTCTGCCGCTAAATTGGGCCTCCGACGGGGAGGGTGGCAATGCAATCACCATACGGGATGGAATTGGTAGAGAGCTGTCTCGCCTGCAACCTTTGTTCCGAAGGCTTTTTCTGTCGTTTGCCCAAAGCGGAAATGGATGCCTTTCAGAAGATAAAGCTCACGTTGGCTTATCCGGCGGGCGCAACTCTGTTCACTGAAGGCCAGCCCTGCCGTGGAATATACATTCTATGCAAGGGTCGAGTGAAGCTGTCGTCCACTTCGAGCGAAGGCCAGACTATCGTTTTCAAGATTGCACAGCCGGGCGAGGTGCTTGGGCTGAATGCAACTGTTTCTGGAATTCCACACCCGACGACTGCGGAAACCGGCCAACCCTGCCAGCTTAATTTTGTGAAACGGGAGAACTTTCTTAACTTCCTGACCGAGCATACTGAGGCCAGCATGCAGGCGGCCATCCATTTAAGCCGCGAGTGCCAGCAGGCGTACCAGCACCTTCGCTCCTTCGCCATAAGTTCTGCCCCGCAGCGGATCGCCCGCCTGATACTGGATTGGTCGCACGAGGATGCCGGGATGTCCAGCACCCATGGCATCAAGGTGGCCTTGACCCACGAGGAGATTGGTCAAATCATCGGCATGTCACGGGAAACCGTGACGCGTACTCTCGCCGATTTTCGTAAGCGGCACATTGCCGAGCTTCATGGCTCGACCTTGCTGATCCAGAACTCGCCCGCCCTGCACGAGTTGGCCATTTAAACGGATAATCATCTGGCCTCTCACTGTTGGAGCGTTGCCGCCAGACCGAAGATTAGCGCGAAATAATTCTGACCAGTTTTTTGAAAGCGAACAGGATTAAAACATGCGCCTTCATCCCGTTTGACCGGACCGACTGCATGCACGTAGCGGGGACATTCTTATGAATAGTGGAGGTTGACTTATGAAAAGTTTCAGCAAGCCTCATGGATTCTGGAGTCGGCCGGGTCGCGCCATGTGGCTGGTGTTGATGTTCATTGTGGGTCTCATCTGTATGCTGGGATTTGCGACGACGTTGAAACCTTGAGCGTGACCGATTGGAGTTCGTGTCAAGCGCGGAACGGCGCTGCATTCTCCATACTTGAATTTGGCTTGCGAGACCTCCCGCTGACCCGCCACTCTTGTGAACAACAGGCTTGCTGTTAACTAATCAGGCTTTTTGTCACGAATTCCCAGTCCCTTAACTTCCTGCATCAATCTGCTTTCGCGAACCTCAGCATCATTCTTGGACACTTCGCGAGCGCGATCCTTGAGAACCTTAACTTTGGTGTGTACGTCTGCGAACGGATTGACGTATTTATGATCGTCCATGATATTTCACCCCCAGACTGGGATTCGACTCGTTTCTGCCTCTGTTCCAATTCGATGATCGGTGTGATCGTCAGAGAGGTCTGCGGTGGCAAGCACTCAAACCGTGTCGCTCCGCATCCTTTCGAAAACAAGAAAGCGACCAGTCGCGGAAGGTGCGGCCCGACTTCGAACTAGGGGCGCGATGTCTCCAGCCCCGCGCGCCTCATCTTCAAGACCTTGTCCGAGGCGACTAGCCTACGTTCCAAGTGAGATTGAGGACGGGCACCACCAATGGCAAGCTCGCACCGCGTATGGGGAGCCGCGCCACACGTGGGACAGCGCACTTTCCGATCTTCGGTTTCGGCGATATTGGCCGTCATCCTGCCAATATTATCGATGTGGCAGGTCGTCAAGTCTGGTCAATTCGGGACAATGTCGAATCACAATGCAGCGCCATCGCCCGACGCCGTGATCCAGTGAGCAATATTGAGCAGCGGAGATTCATCCCCGTTCTCCATAATGAAATCGATCGAGTCTCGACGTGCTACCTCAGCAGCCGCCGTGGAACAGATGACAGTCGGGAAGAAAACCCGTGGCTTCGATCCGCACACCTTCCTCTCAACCATTGGCAAGGACAGGCATCTGTTGACCTTCTCAAAAAAAGGCACAATCTTCGCTCAAGGAGATGCTTCGGACGGGCTGTTTTTTGTCCAACAGGGTAACGTGCGGCTGAGCGTTGAATCGGAAAGCGGAAAGAAAGCGACTCTTGCCATTCTGGGCGAAGACGATTTCTTTGGAGAGGGTGGTCTTGCTGGACAGCCTGTACGCATGTCCTCCGCAACTGCTGTGACTGACTGCGTCCTTCTGCAAATCAAGAAGGAGACGATGATGCTGGCCATGAATAGGGAACCACAATTGGCGATCGCCTTTGTCCAGTACTTGCTGAAGCGAATCATTCGCGATCAGGATGATCTGGTCGATCAGCTTTTCAACGTCAGCGAAAAACGGTTGGCGCGAATCCTTTTATCGATGACGCATTTCGGCAAAGCAAGAGTGTTCGATCTCCCAATACCCAGTTTGCGTCAGGGGACTCTGGCAGAAATGGTCGGGACGACCCGTTCGCGGGTGAGCTTCTTTATGAACCGATTCAGGAAACTCGGCTTCATCAGCTACGACGGCACGGATGACTTACGTATCCGCAGTTCGCTGCTCAGCGTGGTACAGAACGGGGAACACCCGCCCGGGTGACAGTGGCGGGTGGGCGACGGCCGATTGACAGACCGCGTACAAATCGTGATACGTGATCCCGAAGTCTACGTAGCTGGCGATGAAGGACTTCGTGACATCGATTGCGTTCAACGAAGAGCACTTATGTGGTCAGAAATTGCTGCGCGATCTCGCTGCCCCTGTCGATATGACAGCCGAGCGACAAACGATCGTAAAGGCAGGAATCGAGACACCGCTGGCGAAACACCGCCGACAGTTCCTGGGCGGCTCATTTCGAAAGAGCGAGACCGAACGCCGCTTCTCACGAAGGCCTAAAAACTCTCAGGCCGGATATGGGGGCAGGGTCTCTCCTCATTAACTCAACGATGACCTAGCGGAGGGTCTCTGTCAGCCCCAACACGGCGGTGGCCAACTATATCAACTATATCCGATATCACAGCAATAATCCTTCTCGAAGCGTAGACTTTACTTACATCTCCATACGCACGTCTCCCGGCCGAGGGGTTGGCTCATCTGCGCATCCTGATGCGGCGTAATTGCCCGTGAGGTGGCCTTATGACCCCGCCCAAAAAGGCGACTTATCGGAATCGTGTCCTAGCATCCCTCCCGGAGACGGAACTCAGCCGTCTGCAGCCTTATCTTTTTGCCCTGACTCTTAAGCAGGAAGATACCCTGCTTGACGGCGAGGCCCGGTATGCGTACTTCCTGGAAGACGGTATCGCCTCGGTTGTGGTGACGCTGGAGAGCGGGGCCACCGTCGAGGTCGGCATCATCGGAGTCGATGGCGTTGTCGGGCTTCCTGGACTGCTGGGCGCCGAAGGATCTCCAGGCCGCACGTTCATTCAGATCGCAGGCTATGGTTTCCGCATTGAGGCCGCCATACTCAAGCAGGAATTTGAACGCCCAGGAAAACTGCGGCGTCATCTGCAGCGATACATTCAAGCGTATATGGTGCAGTCGGCACAAACCGCCGTTTGCAATCGGCTGCACAACATCGAGGAGCGGCTCGCTCGCTGGCTGCTGAGTTGCAGTGACCGTATGGGGTCCGACCAATTGAGGCTGACGCAGGACTTTCTTGGACAAATGCTGGGTGCGCCACGTACGACCGTGACATTAGCGGCGGGCCTGCTGCATCGCGCTGGCCTGATCGTTTACTCCCGAGGCGTGGTGGTGGTGCGAGACCGGGCGGAGCTGGAGAACGCCGCCTGCGAATGCTATGGCATTGTGCGAGATGAATTTCGGCGCCTTTCGCTGCTGTAATGTCCGGCAGTAGGCAGACACCTGCCGCGGGCTCGCAGTAGGTTTAACCAATCTGGCCAAAATGGTGACTTATATGAACCCCTCCCAGTCTCAATTCAGCCCTGAATTGAAACCCCCGGTACACAACGCGAAGCTCATTCTGTCTGTCGATGATGAGGAATTGGTACTTCGCTTACGCGAGAAAGCGCTGGAAGCGGCTGGTTATCAAGTGCTGAGCGTTTCCGGCGGCGAACAGGCATTGAACTTGTTCGACGATGGGCTTATCGATCTGGTCCTCCTCGGTCGTCAGATGCCCGGAAAAGACGGCGTAACGGTAGCGCGGGAGATGAAATCCCGCAGACCGAAAGTGCCGATCATTCTTGTCACTGGGCTGCCTTTTGAAGGCGAGACTCCCCCTTGCCTTGACGCAATTCATACCAAAGGTGATGCCCCAGCGTTGCTGATGACGAAGATAGAACAACTATTCACATCATCAATGTCAACTGAGCAGACGGACAATCGAACCGGGAGAGCGAACCTTGAGATTCTCGGAGTGTATCGTCCGATCGTCACGAAGGTTCTTTTTGAAGAGCAGAAGAAACTATACGGCAACGAACATGAAACGCGAAAGCATTTCGAGAAGTTGGTGCTGATCGAAGCCATGGTGCGGGGTTGCGCCGATTGGGACATCGATGATTTTCGACAAGAGACACCCGACTATAGCTGCCAGATAGCCTACGGAGCGGCGCTGCTTACGACGGACGGCAGCCGAGTCATCATGCAGGCAAATGACCACATCTTTGGTGGCCGGTCGATCTTGCAGAGGAAGGGCGGATTCGCCAGCGACACTGTGATGCGCTGTGCTTTCTTTCTGCACTGCTACGATCCGCAGCTTCCTGTAAGGTGGACGCACGGCGAAGTACAGGGTCCTCCACCGGAGACGATAACTGATCGATTGCGAAAGATGATGCCGTATTCCCCGGCACGTTGATGTGCTAAGAGACAGTTGTCTACGATTTTCTTGATCATTATGAAAAGCCCGTTACGTTTGCTCTACGGCCTAGAACTGATCGACGATTGCAGTAACTGTAATCTCTGTGCGGATGGCTTTTCGGTTGCTTCTCACGGTTGAGATCACACTGCATTGTGACTCAATGCACGGAAACACTCTTAGCCAGGGGAGACCATGATAGCCAGTAGGATCAGCAACTTTTACGGTGAAGGTTTTCACCCCATCCACCCCGCTCAAACAAACGCTGACGGTAGAGGCGGTCTCGTTGTGAATCCTTCTCCACGAACTCCTCTTTCGGTTCGCGGGACCGGAGGCAGGTATGAGAAGCGGAAACAGCCATTTTGATAGTGTCTGCATAAAATCGACCGGCTCTTACGTTCCGTCCAAGGTTCTGACCAACGAGGACGTGGTGGCAAACTTGCCAACGTCTCCGCAGTGGGTGTTCGATACGTTGGGGATTCGCGAGCGGCACATCGCTGAACCAGACGAATACACGTCCGATCTTGCTGCCCGCGCCGGGCTGCACGCAATCGCTGCGGCGGGGCTCGAACCAAACGATATTGACTTGATCATCGTTTCCACGGCGACACCCGACCGCAAGATGCCCTCATCGGCTTGCATCGCGCAGTTCAAGATGGGCATTACCAACCGCTGCGCCACCTTCGATATGTCGGCGGTGTGTGCCGGATTTGTTTACGGCATCACCATCGCCGGTCAGTTCATCCAGAATGGTACGTACGACCGCGTGCTGGTGATCGGCGCCGATACCTTCTCCAAGGTCACGAACTGGAACCACCGCGACTGCGTCGTTTTTGGAGACGGCGCCGGTGCGGTGGTACTTGAGAGAAAGGATCGGGAGAATGGGCTCTTTTCGAGTATTCTCCTCGCCGAGGGCGAGGGCATGAATCATTTCACGGTCTTCCCCGGTGACGCCTATTTCACAATGAACGGAAAAGCGGTTAAGGAGAAAGCTACAACCGCGGTGCCCGAATGCATTCGGGAGATTCTCCGCATCAATGGTCTGGGACTCGAAGACGTCTCGATGATCGTTCCGCATCAGGCCACATTGGGCGTCCTGAAGCGGATCGCCGAGGTACTCGACATCCCTTTTTCCAGGATACAGACGAACCTGGAGTTGTACGGGAACACCGCTGGAGCCACGGTTCCGCTGCTCCTGGACCAAGTCAACCGGCGCGGACTCCTTCATGCCGGCGATCTTCTCCTGCTGGTGTCCATCGGAGCAGGCTGGACTTGGGGCGCAAGCTTATATCGATGGTAAGTTCCAATGTTGATAAAGGGTCGTTTAATGGATATTGGGCCAGTTTGCGGCAATTCTAGTTTCGGCAGGTCTCGTTCGCGCACGTCGCAAGTCAATCATGGAAACCGGAATAAGCTTCGTACGTAGCTTCATTTGAGGCAATCATGGATATCAGAACAGTGGGAGTAATCGGCGCGGGCACGATGGGCAATGGCATTGCTCATGTCTTCGCCAAGAATGGATACAACGTCGTGCTGGTCGATCTGGAGCAGCGCTTCATTGATCGCGGTCTGCAAACCATCAGCAAGAACCTTGAACGCGAGGTTGCGAAGAACAAGTTGACGTCAGAGCAGCGCGAGCTTGCGCTGGGGCGCATCATGGGCACATCCGATCACAAGCGGTTGGCCGACTGTGATTTCGTCGTGGAAGCAGCCAGCGAGCGTTTTGAGATCAAGGCCGACCTCTTCCGCGCTCTCGATTCCATCTGCCGCCCCGAGGTTCTTCTGTCGTCCAACACCTCGTCCATTTCGATAACCAAGCTGGCAGCGCTAACCGGACGGCCCGACAAAGTCATCGGGATGCACTTCTTCAATCCCGTGCCGATGATGAAACTGGTCGAGGTAGTCCGCGGACTGCCGACCTCAAACGAGACTTTCGCGGCGGTTAAAGCTCTTGCCGAGAAACTGGAAAAAACTCCCGTTGAGGTGAATGACGCACCGGGCTTTGTCTCGAACCGCGTACTGATGCCGCTGCTGAATGAAGCCATGTACGCCGTGATGGAAGGCGTGGCCACGCCGGAAGCCGTGGATGAAGTCTTTAAGCTTGGTATGGCGCACCCGATGGGTCCGCTGACTCTGGCGGACTTCATTGGACTCGATGTCTGCCTCGACATCATGCGCGTGATGCAGTCCGGTCTCGGCGACCCCAAATACCGGCCTTGCCCGCTGCTGATCAAGATGGTTGATGCGGGCTGGCTCGGCCGCAAGTCCGGGCGCGGGTTTTATCAGTACTAGTCCGTGAGCACTATCCTTCTTGGTTTAGGCCATCACAGCGGCTAACGATCAAGATGACATTGGACCCAACGATTCAACCGTTCGTGCGCGATCATCAAATTAAGAGCACGCCGGTGCTGTCTGGGTGTAATGGGCATCGAGACCTTCGCGGAAGCCGCGCGCCTGCTGGCTGTTATCCGACGGCTGGGGCGGTGCGAGCTTCCTCGGCCCAGGAAATCAGGCCGGGGATAAATGCGACAGACAGGTCAGGATGGCTCGGCCGCACCCGCACCGTGAATCCATGCAGGCCACTGTGCGCCACTGCGGTCTCGCCCACATAGTGGTAGGCGCCGTCCGCATCCTTGCCTTCCACCTGCAAGGGGACAGCTCGGCTTTCCATCAATTCCCCTTCAGGAGCCACGCGCCCGAGGTAGAGATCGACGGCGACTTCCTGCGGAGTCAGGCGCCCGAGATGAACCTGCGCGCGCACTCGAATGGTGGAGGCCACCGGGACGTCGTTCTCCGGTCCGTCCTCGACGGCGCCGATCCAGACGTTTTGCCATTCCGTGCGAATGCGATTCATGGCCGTGGCAAGTTCCCGCGCGCGGGCGGCGTCGTTCGCTTCCAGTGCGCGGAATCGTTCGTGGGCCGGGGTGTAGTATTCGCAGGTGTAATCGCGGACCATGCGGTGGGTGTTTACGAATGGGCAAAGCGAGCTGATGGACGCCTTCATGCGCTCAACCCACTGGCGCGGAATTCGGTCGGGCCCGCGATCGTAGAAGGTGGGAATGACATCGCGCTCCAGCAGATCGTAGAGCGCCTGAGCTTCTACCTGGTCCTGGTATTGACGGTCGGAATAATCCTCGCCCTTGCCGATGGCCCAGCCCATCTGCCGCGAATTCTGCGGGTCGTTCCACACTTCGTCCCACCAGCCGTCGGGCACGCTTAGGTTAAGTGCTCCGTTGGCCGCGGCCTTCATGCCGCTGGTGCCGCTGGCTTCGTTAGGCCGCAGCGGTGTGTTCAGCCAGACATCGACACCTTGCACCAGATAGCGCGCCACCGCCATGTCATAGTCCGCGAGGAAGACAATGCGGCGGCCGAGTTCCGGATCACGGCTCGCATCGGTGATGCGACGGATCATTTCTTTGCCGGCATCATCCTTGGGGTGTGCCTTGCCGGCAAAGATGATCTGCAGCGGACGCGCGCTGTCGGTGAGCAGGCGCCGCAGGCGATCGAGGTCGCTGAGGATGAGCGTGGACCGCTTGTAGGTGGCAAAGCGGCGGGCGAATCCGATGGTGAGGGCATCTGGGTCCAGCACTTCTGCCGCAGCTTCAATCTCCGCCTGGGGCGCGCCCCGGCGTACTCTCTGGTCACGGACATGCCGCCGCGCCCAAGCGACGAGCCGTTCGCGTCGGCGTTCATGCGTACGCCACAGCTCCTCAGAGGGAATGGAATGCACGCGGCTCCAAGTTTCGCCACTGGCCGGCTCATCGCGCCATTGCGGTCCCAGGTAGCGGTCATAAAGCTGGTTCAACTCGGCGGAAAGCCAGCTGCGGAAGTGAACACCGTTGGTGACGTGCCCGATGGGAATCTCGTCCACCGGCACCTTCGGCCAGAGGGACTGCCACATCTTCCGGCTGACCTCGCCATGCAGCTTGCTGACGCCGTTGGAGCGCGATGCCAGTCGCAGAGCCAGAACCGTCATGCAGAATTCCCCGGCCCCGCCCAGCCTGCCGAGATCGCGAAATTCGTTCAGGGAGAGGCCCAGCCTGCGCGCTGTCTCCGCAAAGTAGCGGTCGATCAGCTCGGTCGAGAAGTAATCGTGTCCGGCTTCCACCGGCGTGTGGATGGTAAACACCAGACTCGCCGACGCCAACTCGCGCGCTTCGGCGAAGCTGAGCCCATAGGCATGCATCAAGTGCTCAACGTGTTCCAGCGACAGAAAGGCCGAATGCCCTTCGTTCATGTGATAGACCGTGGGATGAAGTCCCAGCGCTTGCAGGGCGTGGTATCCCCCGATGCCGAGCACGATCTCTTGCCGGATGCGCATCTCCCGATCGCCGCCATAAAGCTGATCGGTGATATGGCGATGGTCCGGATGCGAGTTGAGCGGAATGTTGGTATCCAGTAGGTAGAGCGAAACGCGTCCGACGTTCGCCCTCCATACCTGCGCGTAAACCACGCGCCCGGCGAGGTCCACTTCCACCACCACCGGCTTGCCGCCCGGACCAATTGCAACGCTCACTGGAAGGTTGTTGAAGTCGTTGTCAACATGTGCTTCCTGTTGCCATCCCGACTGGCTAAAGTACTGGCGGAAATATCCTTGCTGGTAAAGCAACCCGACACCCACCAGCGGAACGTTAAGATTACTAGCGGACTTGAGATGGTCGCCGGCCAGTATGCCTAAGCCGCCGGCAAAGATGGACAGGCACTCGGTGAGTCCGAATTCGGCGGAGAAGTAAGCGACCAGCAAGTCTTTGTGGGCGTCTCCCTGGATCTTGCGAAACCAGGTTGCATTAGTGCCCAGGTAAGTCTTCAGGTTCGAGTCGACACGATTCAGATGTGCCAGGAAGCCTTCGTCCCGGGAGGCGGCCTCCAGCTTTCCCTGTTCGATGGTGCCGAGCAGCAGCACAGGGTTGTGCCCGCACGTGTCCCATAGGTCGCTATCCAGCCGGCGGAAGAGTGCGATCGAATCGTGGCTCCAACACCAGCTCAGGTTGTAGGCAACCTCGCGCAGGTTTTCGATAGCCGGCGGCAACGAGGGTACGACGGTGAACGTATGAACAGGTTTCATCATGGCCAAATTTCCTCAGCGGGCTTGTGCCACTTCCGATATGAGTATCTATGGCCTGGAGGTGGCTTTCAGTGATGGCTGTCACGCCTCTGGATGTGGAAACAAAGGGGCGCCGCTTTCCCCCGAAGCTGCCACGCCAAATCACACTCCCCGCGTGGCGCATATGAAATCGGCGGAACAAATATAGCCAGGTTTCCCGGAAAAGTAAGGCGATTCAAGAGGCGTGGCACAGCGTAAAAATCGCGATTGGCGGTACTCCCTACGGCAGAATGGCCGTTTAGGCACAAACAGGGGTGATGGCAATCACCGACGCTTAGCTTTCAGGTGAGTACTTTGGGACAAACCCTGGCGCAAAACCTGCAGAGTGCGGAGGAGTTTATGGCCGAAACAGAGAATGCCAATTCGCAGACCAGGTTTATCCGCCGATCCGATACTGAGAGCATTTGCACATCCTGCTCTGGTTCGATCAGAACCGTGCGATCGTCGGTTCTAGAAGAAGCGGAAGATATTCACGCAGACGTTTGCCTAACAAGGTCAGATTCTCAGCTGTACGACCTCCTCTTGTGAAGGCCCCGCAGCGTCCTGAAGCCTGGTTCCTTATGAAAAGCCTGTCACTCAAGCTCGGGTGGTTCTCCCCTCTCATCGCCTTCGACTGCATCCTGGGCATCATTCTGCTGGTCGTTGGCCTGCTTCTGCTGGCGCCCAACGTCCAGCAGAGCCTGCGGTGAAGACGCCGAGAGCCCTGCAACCGACCACCCGTCGGCGCATTCGTGTGTCCGAAGGCGGCTCTAACTAGAAGATTCGGAACGGTGATTTCTAACGATTCTTTGAGGAGCACCAGCTGTCATTAGGGATCCGCTAGAAGAAAATGAGGCCCCAGCAAAAAACGGTGTCTGCTGAGGGCGAACTGGTCGAGCGCGGACGGCGTTATACCGTTGTTGTGAACAGATTCTCGGAGAAGGTCTCTTCGGGCGTGTAGTACTTCACCACTGGTGGATTGAGGAAGAAAGTCTCGATCATCGCCTTCACCTTCGGGTACCACTCTTTTTCGTAATACTCGGCATGCTTCTTGGTCTCCCAGAAGCTGATGCAGAAGATTTTGGTCGGCTCGGTCTCGTTCTCGAGAACGACAACATCAAAGAAGCCAAGGGTCTTCTTGAGGACCGGCAGCACTTCTGCTTTGAACTTCTTGAAGCAGGCGACCTTTGTGTCATGCTTTGATCCGTACACCAGCGGCATAAATATCTGAGCTGATGATTTTGCCGTTCCTCGGTTGGAGACAGTTGGTGAATAAAGTGTCGTAGTTTCTGAGGCGCAGCCTGAGATCGAGCAATCGCGGCTGCGCCAGTCTTTTATTCCACGCTGAAACGCTGGGCCGCCTGTCGTCGATTCTGTCCTTGTCAGAGATAGATGTTGTGAACCTACTAGGATTCTATCGAGAGTGCTCAGGCGATGAGAGTTCTGAGTGATGCAGAGAGGTGAGCCGCCTGAGCACTGGCGATAGAATCGGTTGAACGGAGCCGCCGTTAGTGACTATGTGTTTGGACGAGGCTTGGGGAGTGGCTACGATGTCGACGGGGGATGTGCAACCCTGGGAGTTTGGCAATACGATTGCTTTTATGTAATTTCATTGCACTGCAGCAATTTCGTGTTGGCTGAGGGAGTGCTGCGCGGCGCCATCCTTTCGTGACTGTCGTGACTGCCTGAAGCATGCGACCTCCGTTGGAAAATCGTAGCATGGACAACTCTGCCGCGTAGCGGCTTCGTTCAACAGGCCATTACACTCAGAATCCTGCGCGGTTCGTTTACTTCAGCAGACTTCAATCACTTGGACGAGAAGTCTTATCCTGAGAGGTCTGGCCGGACTAGTCGCCGGAAACGCCCAGGATCTTCGAATGCTATTGGGCGCATTTAGCGGCGGAAATCCACTTGAGCGAATAGTCGGCTATGGTGAGAAGTGACGGGCCGCCTGAAGCTCCCTCCGGCGTTCCGCTTTGGTGGCATTTTCATTTTATGCGTCAATTTGTGGCGATATTTTCATCTCATGGGGTCTACGATTCTCACCTTATGGGGGCAAAGCCAATCTAAGCTGCTGTTTTTACAGCCCCGCCATTCTCACGTTATGCGCACACCCACAGGAGGGAAAAAAAAAGAAGGAGGGGGGAATGGAAGAAGAAAAGCAGGTCGTCGAGAAAGTAGGAAAAAGGGAAGAATAATTCTGTAGATTACACGATTCGCCGTATGTACTGGAACTGGGCAGTGGGGTAAAAAAATCTTGGGTTCGAGTCGCGCGGCGGTGAACTCAGCCGCCAAACCGGCTTTATTCTCCGCCACGCCAGCTCGAGCGCTTCGCAAGAGTTGAGCCGCATCCTGATTGCTTTCTATTAGGCGAACTTATCTGGCCAGTTGGGTAAACACTGTACGCGGACTCATGACGAATTTAGGTATTTAGCCCTAGCAGTACTAGACTACGGGGGCGAGATCGGCGCGGCTCCGCCAGATTCGCATCGTTCATGTTTGTCGGAGAAAACATGCGTTCGCTGAGTATCCTCGTCGTCGACGATCATGAAGAAGTGCGGAAGGGTATCCTCGCTTTGCTTTCGGAGCGTACCGACTGGTTGATCTGCGGCGAGGCAAGCGATGGCATCGAAGCGATCGAAAAAGCGAAAAGACTGCGTCCCGACGTGATACTGATGGATATATCCATGCCCAAGATGCCTGGCATCGAGGCCACTCGAGTCGTCCGACGAGAAGTGCCTGAGTCCTCTGTGATTATCGTCAGCCAAAACGATTTCGGTTTGATCCACAAAGCCGCAGCCGAGGCAGGGGCGGCGGGGTTTGTGGATAAATCGAGACTCCGGCAAGACCTGCTAAAGACGATAGAAGCCCTCGCGAAGAACGTTACAGGGCACGGACCCGACGGGCGCCCTACGACGACGATCGATCCGCAGGTGGTCAACCTCGACAATCTCAGTGGCACCGGTCTCTTGGCCCGCGAGACTGCCAACCTACTCCGCAAAGTGTTCATGCAGTCTCCAGTGGCGATGGGATTACTTTCCGGTCCGGAGCATCTCTGGACGTTCGTAAACCCCGCGATGATCAGGGCCACCGGCCGCGGTCGGATAGAAGACTTTATTGGCAAGACGATCCGCGAAAGCATGCCCGAGTTGGAGGGGCAGCCTTTCTTTGAATTACTAGACACCGTATACCGGACAGGTGTCCCGCATGTCGGCACCGAAGTGAAAGCGGTCCTCAACAACGCTGCGACGGACCAAAATGAAGATATATATTTCAACTTCGTTTATCAGCCGTTGCGCGGCCTCGGCGAAGAGGTAGAAGAAATCCTGGTCTACGCAGTCGAAGTCACCAGCCAAGTGCTTGAGAAAGCAGAACGCGAGAAACGCGGGCGCGCGGGCAGCCTCCTCGCTGCCATTGTGGATTCCTCCGATGACGCTATTATCAGCAAGACTCTGGATGGGGTAATCACAAGTTGGAATAAGAGCGCGGAGCGGTTGTTCGGTTACACCAGCAAAGAAGCTGTGGGCCGGCACATCACACTGATCGTTCCTGAAGATCGACTGGATGAGGAAGCCAAGATTCTTGAACGATTGAAGCGGGGCGAACGGATCGACCATTTCGAGACTCTTCGTCAGCGCAAGGACGGGAGGTTGCTCAGTCTTTCGCTTACGATTTCGCCGGTGAAAGATGACGCAGGACGCATTATCGGTGCGTCGAAAGTAGCCCGCGACATTACGGAGCGAAAGGAGATCGAGCGGGCGCTAACGGAACGAGCTCGGTTGCTCGACTTGAGCAGCGATGCAATCATGGTTCGCGACAGTGCTGACCGCATTACATATTGGAACCGAAGCGCGTGCGACCTTTATGGTTACAGCCGCGAGGAAGCAATAGGCCGCGTGACCCATGAGTTGTTTCGTACTGAATTCCCCGAACCGCTGGAGCATATTTCTGAACAACTTTACCGCGACGGTCGTTGGACTGGCGAACTGATTCACAGACGCAAGGACGGCAGCAAGGTCGTGGTTGCCAGCCGTTGGGCACTGGATGCGGACGGGCGCGGAAATCAGAATTGCGTTCTCGAAACGAACAATGACGTCACCCAACAGAAACAAAACGACAAGGCATTGCGTGAAAGTGAGGAGCGACTGCGTGCGCTGTCCAATAGCCTTGAAATTCAAGTGCGCGAGCGGACGGAAGAGTTGGAGTATCGGAATGCCGAAGTCCTGCAGCAGTCCCAGCAGCTCCGCGAGCTATCGAACCGCTTATTGAAAATGCAGGATGATGAGAGACGACATATTGCGCGCGAGTTGCACGACAGTGCCGGTCAACTGATAGCCGCCCTGAGTATGAATCTCGCCGGCATCAATCAGCGCGCAAAACAGAATCCGTCACTTGCCGAGGCTCTGGAAGACACCCAGAACCTGGTACTGCAGCTCAACAAAGAGATCCGCACGACGTCTTACCTCTTGCATCCTCCCCTGCTTGATGAAACCGGCTTGTCGCAGGCGGTTAATTGGTACATACAGGGCCTGATGGAACGCAGCGGCTTGGAAATCAAGCTCGATGTTGCCGAGGACTTCGGCAGGCTTCCCGCCGACCTTGAGCTGGCGATCTTTCGCATCGTCCAGGAATCCTTGACGAACATTCATCGCCATTCCGGCGGCAAAACGGCGACGATCCATCTGTCTCGCAGCGCCCACAATGTTTTGCTTGAGATTCAGGATGAAGGCAAAGGAATCCCGGCTGAAAAGCTCGCTGCAATTAAGGCACAACGCACCGGCGTAGGCATTGCCGGAATGCGTGAACGCATCCGCCATTTCAAGGGCGAAATGGATATTCAATCGAAAGGCGCCGGTGCCACAGTCGTCGTCAAATTCCCGTTAGCAACGGCCACGGCGTACGAATTAGGGGCTATACTGCAACCATCCGAGGCTGCTCAGGAAACTGCTGGGTAGAAGGATGCAATTCTGATCCCAACTGAGATACGCATTCTGATTGCAGACGACAACGACATGGTTCGCCGTGGAGTTATAAGGCTATTGTCGGATGAGGCGGGTTGGACAGTCTGCGGAGAAGTCAAGGATGGCTCAGAAGCTATTCAAAAAGCACGGGAACTCCTGCCGGACGTAATTCTTCTGGATATCAGCATGCCCGGCATGAGCGGGTTGGACGTCGCGCGTCGTTACATCAGGAATTGCCGAAAGCGAAGCTCGTGGTAATCAGCCAGCATGATCCATTTGTAATGTTGCCTCGAGTTATTGAGGCTGGATGCGATGCCTGCCTGGACAAAGGTCGTCTCGCCACGGATTTGGTGACAACCATCAAGAACTTAAGCTAAAGTCTTCCAGCGTTCTCGCCACGTCGTGTGGTCTGAACCACGTGATGCTCCGCGCGCGAGAGTTTCAAATGCCATCGCGTGAACATAGGCAAGATCGGCTTGGTATAGGGATTGCACGCGGCCGGTTCTGAGTTCTGGGCTACCATTCTGTACCATTTTGCAACTTCGTAACTCACGGGCTACCCGGATGCGGCAAGGACCTTTGCGCGCAACCCAGGTTTGCGAACGACAAGCGTGCCTGCGGCGCCCAAAATCATTCCGGCCTGAGGTAGAATCCCACTTCGAGGCCTAGTCTCCAAGTGGGTTGTGTCTGATTCATTGTGCTGACCATGGCAGAAGCCACTAGGAGCGCGTCGGAAACGCAATCAGAAAGCGACGAAAGCTTCGTGTGTTCGGGCTGCAAAAGTGAAGCCACAGGCCGCTTTTGCTCGAGGTGTGGGGAAGAACGTGGACGCCGTATCTACGGTTTCGGACATCTTTTCCACGAATTTGTTCACGCCCTGACGCACGCTGACTCCAAGCTGCCCCCGCCGTCGTCGAGAGCAGACAGCTGTCCGACGATTGGCACGAACCAGCCAGCTTCCGTGCGACCGACACAAGCGGAACTGCTTGGCCCCACTGTGATAAGAGCTGCAAGCGACAGTGTCGGATCAGGGGTTCCGTCGGATTGACCAGCTCTCCGGCACCTATCACACCAACTGGCGGTCGCTTGTGTGAGAAGCTCGCTGTTCCGCTTTGGCGGCATTTTCGTCTTATACGTCAATTTCGGCGGTATTTTCATCTCATGGGGGTCCGCGATTCTCATTTAATGCGGACAAGACCAGTCTAAGTCGTTGTTTTTGCTGCCCTGCCAATTTCACGTTATGCGTAAACCCACAGGGGGGTCTCGTGGCTGTTGAAAAAACGCTACGAGTGCTGATCTAAGTCGAGCAACTCGAAAGCCGCCGGAGCGGAGTCGTCGAAGATGAGTTGCTTGTCCACGTCTGCGATGGTTTCGCCGAACAGCGACGCGAGACACCAAACAACCGGGCCTATCAAAAGTAGGGGAATCGCGTACAGCGGATGCAGGAGTGCCCGATTTTCCAAGTTCGAGATGAACACGACAAAAACGAAAAAACCGAGGACGCACCACAGCACTGTCAAAATCGCAGAATCTCGAAACGGCGGATAGGAGCAAGTGAACGGAACTTTGTGGTACCCCACAAGCAGGACTTGGACAAGCACGAAAGAAGACAGAGTGACAACTACCGCATGAAATCCTGCGACGGCCCATCCCCACAGGTAGCCATATACGGGCACGGCAAACACGATGACCCAAGGCATAACGAAGGTGAGCATGATTTTTCGAGCCAGCGGAACGCATTCACTCGAATTCTTAGCGACCACGAGTCTGAAGATCCAATTGGCCTGCAAGTCCACCGGCATCTCGAAAGCAAGCCGTAGACCAATCACAATACAGTAAGCAAAGACCAGAGGGATCGATAGAACCTCCGCCGAAGGCAACCCGCCAAAATTAAGCCCGCTACTGTTAAAGGTTAAAGGTGGCAAAGAGAACCTGGGACGCAATAACAATCGCCAGCCCCGCGAATCCTGCCAGTACCAAGCTATGGCGCTCACTGCGGAACAATGTTGTCATCGCGAAGCGGTAGCCAGCTCGCTGGAAAGGAGTGCGTAGCATCATTCGATCGAGCATGGGGAACAACCGCGAAATACCGTTGTGGCGGGCTCCCGCATTTGTATCCGCCACTTCTGGGATTCGAGCAAAATATGTCCGATAGCTCACCGCGTAGGCGGCCATGGCACTCACGAATACGAAACCCAGGCCTTTTAAAGACAGCCATCCGAGCTTCGAAAGGTCAGGATTCGCCGAGCCATGAACCAGTTGAGAAAGACCGAGAAACCAAACTGATGGTAGAAGCCTGATTGATGTCTGCGGCAATTGATCGATCATCGACGGAATGGCAAAGCTGGTGGACAGCAGTCCGACAAGGACCACAATGATCAGACTGCGGAGGTAAATTGAGATCCGACGAAAAACCATATAGGGGAGAGCTGCCATGAGCACTCCGACGATGGCGAAGATGGCTAGAAAACTGAAAACACTAGCCAAAAGCACCACCAATACATGCGTTCCAGCGAGCTGGGCGACGTAGCGAAAGGATTCCTGTCCCGAGCTGGCGGCCAGTGGATACAGTAAGGCCGATGCGGCATTGACGTCGATTGCGAGCACGCCCGCTAAACCAAGGATGGCGGTCAAATTCGCCAGAAAGATCACCTTGGTCGAAATCGGGAGAGGTACAAGGTTCATGTAGTCGCGACGGTCAGGGAATATGCTGTCCCACCGCCACACAGCAACGGCGCCTGTCACCACCATCGAGAGGACAACGAAGAAGTACTCGTCCTGCACGGTTGCCGCCACCGGATCAAAGTTCTGCTGACCTCTCATCCACAGCAGCAGCGTCGAATACTTCTCGAACAGCAACGCGGAGTACAGGGCACCAGGGAGTGCCAGAAGCGAGAGCACGAGACCAAGGCTGAGGTCGACTTCTCCCACGCCAGATTCATCTCCTCCGTGGAATGAGCGGTCAAGAAATAAACGCACGAGCCGCCCGAAAGGTCGTGCTGCGGGTTGGGGCACGACGGGGATCAATTCGTTTCCATCGCGTTAATGATGTTTTCGGCGGTCTTTTCGGTATCAACCTCTTGCACGAGGTGCATAAAGGTGCTCTCCAAGGAGGAGTGCTGAATGTCATTGTGTATCGCCTCGGTTGTGTCGTAGGCGACCACGGTGCCTTTCCGCAAGATCAGAAGGTGGGAACATACCTGCTGCACTACTTCAAGGACGTGTGAGCAATAAAAGATCGTCTTGCCATGTTGCCCAAGCGCTTTAATCAGGTTCTTCAGCACAAGCGCAGAAGTCACGTCGAGGCCGGAGAGCGGTTCGTCAAAGATGAGCAGCCGCGGATCGTCCATCAATGCGGCGATCAAGAGGATGCGCTGTCGCATGCCTTTCGAGTACGACCCTATCGGCGAATGGCGATGAGGGTGCAACGCAAATAGGTCGAGAAGCGCATCAATCTTCCGCCCGAGGCGTCCAGAATTCATTCCACGCAGCAGCCCCACCATTTCCAGATATTCTCGTCCGGTGAGATAGGGATACAGGTTGGGCTCCTCGGGAACGTACCCGAGCTGTTTTCGATAGCCAACCAGGTCCTTCTGAATATTTTCGCCGCAGAACAAGACCTTGCCTCGACTAGGCTCCAGCAGGCCGGTGAGCATTTTGACGGTGGTGCTCTTCCCCGATCCGTTGGGACCGAGGCAGCCCAGGACTTGGCCTGATGCTAAAGAGAATGTAACGTCTTGGACCGCCGCCACGGACGCAAAGCGTTTAGTGAGCTCAGTCGCTTGCAACACAGGTTCCATCAACAACTAACCCTTTTGACTTTGACACTGTACCAACACTGAAAGTTCCGATGCACGCGGCGATCAGTGTCGCTTTGGAGGGTCACCGTGCCGCGCACATCGCTAGTGGTTGAAAAGGTTCGGATCGGGGATGTCCCAGAGCGTTCGGAATGTCCAATGGGGCGCTGTCCTAGCGTTTGCGGTCGCAGGTAGTTGGGGTAAACAGGTCAGCATGATGGTTTCCCGTCGCAACCAAGTATGAAAAGGGGACCGAGGCTGGCCCTTGCTGTTCCAACAGCTTGTGGCCCTTTTCAAGGGGGGCCATGTCATAGCCGACCGCAACGGGGCGGTCCGAAACACAGTTCCTTGAAAGGGGGAACCATTGATATGGGAACCGCTGCTTTCGAACGAGACGCCGTCGTCGAAATCGATGGTCAGACGTGACGCACAAAGCACTTTCCAGATGAGCGCAAGCATACTTGCTGCGCTGGGGCAGGGGCGCGATCATCTGATCATCTGATCCTGTTGGCGTTTGTCGGCTCGGAGGGCGAAGGGCGGAAGTTCCCGCCACTTCGCACAACCGACGGGGGGATACATGTAGCAGGGTCACTGCAGATTATTTGGTGGCCGGTTTGGTTGAACCGTCTTGTAGAAGGGCCTGTTCCTCTTCCAGAAGCTGGGCCTGTTCCGCGTTCAAAAGCTCGGCGATTTCAGGATTCACCTCGGCCAAGCGGTCTTTCTTGAGGTTGTCTTTGACTTCCAGCAGTCGATCAATTTCAGCGACCAGCTCCATCAGTTTCTCACCATCTTGTTCCCGGGATGCTAGCTCCGCGAGTTCTTCCCACGACTCAGGGCCCCCATCTTTCGCCATACCCACTCCTCTACCGATTACGTCGGTAAGGCTGGCCGTAGCAACTGAGCGATCTTTTCCAGAAGCGTCGTCGGTCCTTCGCCCTTGGTGAAATAACTGTCTACGTACGAAAGTGTTTCCATCTCGATGTCCAACCCTGAAACCAGGATGATCGGAAGCTCGGGCCTGTCCGCCTTGATCTTCCGCGCCACCTGTTCGCCATTGATGCCCGGCATGGAATAGTCGAGCACGACGAGATCAACCGGCGCCGACGCAAAAAAGTCTAGGGCCTGCTCGCCGTCGGCAGCACTCAGCACGTCATATCCTGCGGCTTGCAGCAGCTTCTGCCGGGAATACAACACTCCCGCCTCGTCATCGACAGACAGAATGACCCTGCTGCTACTCGTCATAGCATTCGAACAGGTACGACTGTGAACCTGCTGGAGGTGCATCTCTACCCACACTGGCTGCCAATGTGTACGACTTTAGTGGGAGAAAATCATCGCCGTCTGTCTGGTGTCAGACACAAAAACTAATAAAGTTACCCGGGGTCACAACAACGCCAGACGCTCGAACTCATCGCGCACAATGCCATTTCGGAGCAAAGGAGCGACGATAAGAAGGATGAGGTGCCGTGCGGGGGAAATGCGCCCTCCCTCAGAGGTCGGCGCGCCGCTTCGATCACGGGCAAGGAGGTTGGCCCTACTTGATACCTGTCGAAATCAGGACATTCCGTACCCTATCCGATGGGGCGACCAGCCGGATGACCTAACAGACGTGGATTTGTCGTCGGCTGACAATTCGATTGCGAGTGAACTTCTGACGAGGTACAGGGTGCTCACCGGTGATCGCGGAAGTCGCTTCACCTCTCCTGTCAGTGAAACTCACCGCCGCCAGTTGCCACGTGGCTAAATTCTCTTTTGGCTTGGCGTTCGAAGTAAAATGCAGTGCTTAGGGCCAGAATGAGGGCAGCGATTCCGAACAGCGTCACGCCCGGCACGGTATTAGGCTCTTCAATTTAGGCTCTTCAATAATGACCTTCCGCGCCATTGCGATGAGCGCAACTTCTAGCACCACACGCACGTGAATGACGTCTTTCCTGACAGTCTACGCGAAGCATTTACCCTTTCCTTCAGGTGTAAAAATTGCACGCGGGCGCCACCTGCTTATCTATAAACCCAAGCGTTTGAAGCAGTCGCTCGATGGCATGGCAGTTGCTCCAAGAGCGTAGTAGAGGAGGCTGAACCCATGCATTCTAAACGTTTTGCGATAGTCGCTGTACTGTTAGCGCTGTTGTGGGCGAACGGATGTCACAAGTCATCGACACAAAGCGCAACTGCGACGAATTCAACCGACCAGACTACCGCGACCCAGTCGAGCGCGAACGGAACGGTTGCTGACAACCTTCCTCCCGCGAGTTCGCCCAGTGGTTCTCCGACCCAGAACACCCAAGCTGCCCAGAACCAGGCTCCTCCGAAACTCGTCTTACCGATAGGGACGCCCATTACGGTCCGGCTGCAAGAGCGGCTGTCCAGCGCATCGGCCAAGCCCGGCGAGCGATTTGAGGCAGCGGTCGACCAGCCAGTTATGGTTGGAGATCAGATCGTGGTACCGGTCGGTGCTGCGGTGGAAGGGCATGTCACCGTCGCCCGCCATTCCGGACGGCTCCATCATCCGGGTGAACTCGGGTTGACCTTGGACAGAGTTACGGTCGACCAGCAGATTATTAATCTCACCACGTCGCGTGTGGCTGCCCGCGGCCAATCCCACAAGAAACGGAACTGGAGATGGATTGGCGGCGGCACTGGTGGAGGAGCAGTAATCGGAGCGTTGGCTGCCGGAGGCAAGGGCGCTCTCATCGGCAGCGGTATTGGCGCTGCCGCCGGAACCACCACGGCGTTCTTCACTGGCAAGAAAGACGTGGTCTTTGGCAACGAGCGGCGGCTCACTTTCCGTTTGAATCAAGACGTGAGTATGTTCAGTTAAGGGACAATCCAGTGCCCTTTTTGATTCGACAAAAGCGTTTCATCGCGAGCAGAACCGCACACGTCTGTCTACTTACACTGTGGCTTGTGCTGCTTGTGGCGGCACCCCTGCTGGCGCAGACGTCTGCGATCGAGTCGACACCCAACGATCCGTTGGGCCGGACGACCCCACAGGACTCGGTCTTTAATTTCCTTGAAGCTTGCCATGCGCGCCAATATGCGAAGGCTTGGCACTATCTCGATTTGCGCCAAATGTCGGCTGCGGACCGCGAGAAAAATGGGCCGGAGTTCGCCCGGCAGTTAGAAGATCTGCTGGACGACACGCCGTTCGACATCGCCACCCTGAGCCGCAGTCCGGCGGGAGATCTGGAGGACAACCTGCCGCCAGGGCGGGAGCGCCTCGCGAGCTTTCCGGCCGGCGGACAACCGTTGGACTTGTACCTGGAGCGTGTGGACCTGAAGAAAGGGCCCAAAGTGTGGCTGGTTTCCGCCGACAGTATCCCGATGATTCCCAAGGCCCACCAGCTTCTGAGTGAGACGTCTATAGAAAAGAGGCTGCCGCAAGCGCTGGTTACCCACGAACTACTCGATACGCCCTTGTGGCGCTGGATCGTCCTGCTGGTAGGCGGTGTCCTGATCTGGTTTGCGGCTGGGCTGGTGACTAGCGCGATCGCCAAGACGTATCACGGCCTGTTGAAGGCCAAGAATGTCAGCGGGGACGAGCTGCTTGGGCCGGTGCGTCTGTGTCTGGCAGTTACGGTTTTTCGAGCTGCAATGGAGTTCGCGCCGCCATCCGCGATTGTGCGGCTGTATCTCGGGCGAGTACTGGCCCTGGCTTTCTTTCTCGGGCTGGCTTGGGCGGCCGCCGTCATTACCGACATGATCGCCGAGCGGTGGCGTTCGCGGCTGGATCCCCGCATGCGAGCGATGACCTATTCCGTGCTTCCCCTGGGCAGGCAGATCTTCAAACTGTGTCTTTACCTGATTGCATTTCTCGCACTGCTGGGTGCATGGGGTTACAACACAACCACAATTCTCGCCGGCCTTGGAGTAGGTGGAATCGCAATCGCGTTGGCGGCGCAGAAAACCATCGAGAACCTTTTCGGTGGCATCTCGATAATTGGCGACCGGCCGGTTCTGGTTGGAGACTTTGGCCGCTTCGGTACCCGCGTTGGGACCATAACTCAAATTGGGCTGCGTTCCACTCGCATTCGAACCCTTGATCGAACTGTGGTCAGCGTGCCCAACGGCCAGTTCTCGACCATGGAACTGGAAAACTTCAGTGCACGCGACAAGATCTGGTTCCACCAGACGCTGAGCCTCCGCCGCGACACCACTTCGGATCAGTTGCGCCGCGTGCTCTCCTCTGCTCGGGAGATTTTGAAGCAGAATCCAAAAGTGGAAACCGGAGATATCCCTGTTCGCTTCACCGGAATCGGGACGTATTCGCTCGACGTCGAGGTATTCGCCTACGTTCTGACACCCGACTTCGACCAGTTTCTGGGGATTCAACAGGAATTGTTACTCGCGTTCATGCGCGCGGTGGAACGTGCGGGCACAGGATTAGCCGTGCCGCAGTACGAGAGCCTCAATCCCGAACATCTAGTCCACATGCCGAGAGCAGGATAGCGAACCTCGCCGGCGAAGGCATATTTCTGTCACTGTCCCAACGGGAAAAAGTTGTGTGTGCTGACGCAACTCTCAGATCGGCTAGCGGGAGTTTACTGCGGGTAGAATAAAAAGCTTTGTAAGCAGCTATTTTTGCGTAGGTTAGCGCGTCAGTTTTGTCTTACCCACGGTGGGTAATCTGCAGCTCGTTGAGCTTCAGGGCTTTGGCCAAAGCCTGTTGCACCAAGGTCTGCTGGGACAGTACGTAGGCGGCGCGATCCGGCCCCTTCTCCCCTTGCCGCGGATAGAGCAGAACGAACTGTTGAATCTGCTGCAACTCTTCGATGAGTTGTTCCACGGAAAGATCGCTCCAAGCGGCTTTGGCCTGGCGGTGCACATACTGCAACAGTGAAATGCCCAGCATGCAGTAAAAGGCGTGGATGCGGATTTTGCGATCGGTCCAGTGATGCATCGGCCCCCAACCCAGCCAGTTCCCATCTTTCAAGCCACGGAAGACTCGTTCCACCTGCTGCTGGCCGGCATAACCGGCAACCACTTGTTCCGCCGTCCAGTCCAGGCGCTGGGTGAGCAGCACGGTTCGGCCCAAACGATGATCCAGCAGGTGGGCGAAGGCCGCATGATCGAGATCAAACTGTAACCGCCATTGCCCATCGCGGAACTCCAGCTGATAGCGAATCAGCTCGTCCAGGAACTGCCCCGACAACCACTTCTGGAGCTTGCGTTTGATCCTGTCCTCGGTCCAGTTAGCCCGCGGTTTATTCAACTCCTTGGCCAAGTGGCGCAGCGACTGCAGCACCCGGCTCAGGCTGGTGGTCAGGCTGTGCAGTTGCTCGGCGGCGAAGGGCGCCGCGTACTTCACCACACAGAGATATTCCTGGCCGTGTACCAGCATCTTCTCCGCCACCGCCCGCACCCCGGGCTGATCGGCACTGCACGGCAGCAGTTGTTGGCTGGGGCGCTGCCGTAGTTCCACCGGCGCTTGGTTCCACGGCAGGGCGGAAATCCAGCCCACTCCGGCTTCCTCCAGCGCGACCGTGTTGTCCAGCGCTGCCGACCCCTTGTCCAGTACCAGGGTGACGCTGTCGCGGGCGATCTGGTTTTGATCCAACAGGCGGGTGATGCGCCCCAAGGCTACCGAGAACTCTTCCGCATCGCTGACGTTGCCTGGGTAGACGTGGTGGCACAGACTCAGCCCATGCTCTCCGTCCAGAACATAGCTGAGACCCACCTGGCGCAGGTTGTGCCGGCCCTGCTTGTTGTGCCCGCGCTGCGCCAGTTCATTGCGCGTGTTGGTGCTGGCGATGTAGGTGTAGAAGTTGGTGGTGTCGTAGGCCAGCAGATGACGGCCGACCAACTGTTTCTCGTTCCACAGGCCGAGCAAACGCAACTGGGCTTGATCCAGAGGATCTTCCTGCGACGAGAGGGTCGGGCTCAACTCCGGCAGAATCTGTTCGAAGGCGTCCCAGAAAGCTTGCGAGCTGAAACGCTCGGCGGGAAATCCCCACTGGGAAGCGGTGATGGCCGACGTATTCGCCCTGCAGGACGAGATCGCCGCCGCCATCACCGGTGCGCTCCGCATTAAGCTCTCCCCGGATGCGCCCACACCGCATCGCTATTTGCCGAACACGGCTGCCTATGAAGCCCTCCTCAAGGCCCGGTATCACGAGGCCCGGATTACGCCGGAGTCCCTGGAACTCGCCCGCCAGTACTACGAGCAGGCCATCAGCCTCGATCCCGGCTTTGCTCTGGCACAAGTCGGACTGGGCATCTACCACATGGAATCGACCTACTGGGGACGCCGCCCGGCCTCCGAAACCACCCCGCTGGCGCGCCGTCAGGCGGAGCAGGCACTGCTCCTCGATCCTGCCCTGCCCGAAGCTCACGCCCTGCTTGGTTACATCGAGACGCAGGATTTCCAGTGGCAGCAGGCCGGGGCGCACTTCGACCTGGCCATGAAGTATCGGCCCACTTCGATTTTCGTGCGGCGCCTCTTCGCCATCTTCGAGTTCCTGCGCGGCAACGTTCAACGGGCCACTGAGGTGGTCAAGACCATCATTCAGGAAGACCCCTTGGCGGTCTGGCCGCGCATGAACTTGAATGCTTTCCTGCAGGGCGCTGGAAGATATGACGAGGCGATCGAACAACTCCGCAAGGTCCTGGAGTTCGACGAGAACCTCGTCGTAGCGCGTGTCACCCTGGCCTTGCTGATTGCCGATAGCGGCGATCTCGGCCAGGCGTTAATTGAAGCCCGCCGGGCCTACGAGGGTGCGCCCTGGTATCCCGATGCCACCGCCATCCTCGCAGGACTGCTTCACCAGAGCGGCGAGGCGAACGAAGCCGAGCGCTTGATCGCTGCCATGCGTGCAGGCCCCGGCATCGAGTGCCATATCCGCGCTGTCTATCACCTCTTGTGTGGCGAAATCGACCAAGGCGCCGACTGGGCAGAAAAAGCCCTCGCGGAACGCGACTACGTCATGATGTTTTACCTGCGCTTCGCCGTCAGCAAAGGACTGCGTGCCAGCTCTCGCTGGCCGCGCATCGCAAAGATGATGAACCTGCCGAACGTGTGACCTGGCTGGTACTCCTGATCATGCGACAACGACGGCTTTCCTATCTCAGTTGGCGTGCACTGTCCTAATTGAGGCCAGTTCGACCTGGTGTGGAAGATCTGGCCGCTTGTTAATGGGGAACGCCCCAGGGTCTACGAATGCTATTGGGCGCATTTCGCGGCGGAGCCCACTTGAGCGAATAGTCGCCTATGGTGAGAAGTGACGGGCCGCCTGAAGCTCCCTCCGGCGTTCCGCTTTGGTGGCATTTTCATCTTATGCGTCAATTTGTGGCGATATTTTCATCTCATGGGGGCCCCGATTCTCATCTTATGGGGGCAAAGTCAATCTAAGTCGCTGTTTTTACAGCCCCGCCATTCTCACGTTATGCGTAAACCCACAGAAAAAAAAGAAGAAAACAAGGGAGGAGGGAAGGGAAAATCATCGTCGTAAAAGCAAAAAAAAGACTGCGCCGGGACATTGCACAGCACATCCAGAAATGGGGCGGGCTGGCGTAACATCGCCTTATCACAAGTATGGCGGCTGAGGGGCGAACAGACGGCGCGAACTTGCGACATCGCCTGTTAGCGACAGAGGTAATTGACTGCGAACCTTCCGATCCTCAGCGCCCATCGGGCACCTGTAGAATCAATTCAAAGATTGAATCTTCGAGTGGAGAAAGAGCGATGACGATAGACCGAAGTTCCGCTCTGAATTAAGGCCGAATTTCCCGGCAACTGTCTTATTTACAAGCCGGTAGCGCGCGAGCAGCCCTTCTAATCGGCGTCAATGTGTTCCCATGTAATTAACATTATTGTGCTTACTGTTATGCTGTATCGTGCATAATGGCTCCCATGTACATCGAGACCGTCCCCAACCGCAACTCCCCGCCCGCCATCCTCCTCCGCGAAGGTTGGCGCGAAGGCAACAAGACCCACAAGCGCACCCTGGCCAATCTCTCCCACTGGCCCCAACACAAGATCGAGACCTTTCGCCGCCTCCTGCAAGATGAACCTCTGGTTTCGCCCCAAGATCTGCTCTCCACCCAAAAGACTCTGCCTCACGGCCACGTCCAAGCCATCCTGCTGGCCATCCGCAAACTCGGGCTGGACTCCATGCTCGCTGCCAAGCCTGGTCGCCAGCGCGATCTGGTGCTGGCCATGATCGTCCAACGCTTGCTCGATCCGGCTTCGAAGTTGGCCACCACTCGGCTCTGGCATAGCACCACCTTGGCCGAGGAGTTGGGGGTCGCCGAGGCCACGGAAGACGACCTGTATCAGGCCATGGACTGGTTGCTGGAACGACAGGGACGCATCGAGAAAAAACTCGCCGCCCGTCACCTGGAGGAAGGCGCCCTGGTGCTGTATGACGTCAGCAGCAGCTACTACGAAGGCCACAGCTGTCCCCTGGCCCAGTATGGGCATGATCGCGATGGCAAGACGGGATTACCTATCATTGTCTACGGGCTGATGACCGATAGCGTAGGGCGTCCCATCGCCGTGGAAGTTTACCCTGGCAACACCGGCGATCCGACCACGGTGGTGGACCAGGTAAACAAGTTGCGCGAGCGGTTTCAGCTCTCGCGGGTGGTGTTGGTGGGGGATCGAGGGATGCTGACCCAGCCCCAGATTGAGCAGATCAAAGCCCATCCGCAGTTGGGCTGGATCACGGCCTTGACCAGCAAGGCGATCCGCAGTTTGCTGACGCAAGGGACTCTGCAACTGTCGTTGTTGGACCAGCAGAATCTGGTGGAGATGCAAGCGCCGGACTATCCCGGAGAGCGGCTGATGGTGTGCTACAACCCGCTGATGGCAGAACGACGCCGGAGCAAGCGGGAGGAGTTGTTAGCGGCGACGGAGCAAAGACTGGGCCGAATCGGCAAGGAAGTGGAGCGCCGGAAAAAGCGGCCGCTGACGGCCACCGAGATCGCGTTGAAGGTGGGCAAGGTAGTAGGCCGATACAAGATGGGCAAGCACTTTCAACACACCATTGCGGACGGCAAGTTGAGCTGGTCGCGGCGGGCAGAGACGATCGCGCAGGAAGCGCAGTTGGATGGGATCTATGTGATTCGCACCAGCGAAACGGCCGAGCAGTTATCGGCGGCCGATACGGTGCGCGGCTACAAGAGTCTGGCGCAAGTGGAGCGGGCCTTCCGCAGTTTGAAAGGCATGGATCTGTTGATCCGGCCGATTCGCCATCGCACCGAGGAGCGGGTCCCGGCGCATATTTTCTTATGTATGTTGGCCTACTACGTGGAATGGCATCTGCGACGAGTATGGGCGCCCCTGCTGTTCGAGGATGAGGAGCTTCCTGCTGAGCGTCAACACCGCGACCCAATTCTGCCGGCAACCGGCTCGGAATCGGCGCAAGCCAAGAAGCACAGCAAGCAAACCGCCGACGGACTACCGGTACACAGTTTCGCCACCCTACTGGGGGAACTAGCCAGCCAGGCGCGCGTGACCTACAGCTTGAAAGGGGACTCGACCAGTCCTACCTTTCAGCAGGTGCCGCCGCCCAGCCAGCTGCAAGCCAAGGCTTATGAGTTGCTGAACTTGTTGCCAGTAGCTGGAAACTGAATTTTGAATTATCTCTCGGCGAATCAGCAAAATACTGTCCCAAACGTTTTGGAACTTCGGGATAGACGAGGCTCGGAATCTGGCCGACCTTTGGGTCGCAGCGTGGAACGCTCATGATTTGGATTTGATCATTACGCACTACGAGGATACCGTCGAGTTGACTTCGCCAGTTGCCGCCCAACTCTTGGGGACATCTGATGGCAACGTGGTCGGAAAGGCGAGCTTGAAAACCTACTTTCGGCGGGGGCTAGAAGCCTATCC
Source organism: uncultured Acidobacteriaceae bacterium (assembly GCA_963722405.1). Lineage (GTDB taxonomy): Bacteria > Acidobacteriota > Terriglobia > Terriglobales > Acidobacteriaceae > DASRAA01. Next base: position 288,356 of record CAVRMO010000013.1, on the reverse strand, counting down.
GGAACTGCACTTTCGGCTTGCCGACGTGCAGTGCGGCGTAAACAGTGTGGTGCTCTACTACACCAACCAAAAAGGGACGCGCACAGCAGAGTTCATGGAGTTGTCAGCGAGGGGTAAGGTGGCAAGAGTTGTGGCGAACTACGGCACATAGAAGAGAGCCTGCCCCTCGCCATCGACCTATTTTGCCATGCCCGATCCAGAAGCAACTGACGTAATATCCCATCTGGCAGGTAATCCCGGCTGGCGGTCCCCGTCGGATAGGCTACGACATGGCCACTGATCACGGAAGCTAGTAGAGACAGCCAACTTCCCCCATGGCCCGTGATGGAGGAGCAACCTCGAGAAGTTGCCGCTAATCGGCTGCGAAAACCGAATTATTATCTTGTTGCCGTTGACATTCGTAGAAACTGTGCTAACATCCCCGCCAGTCTTTGGTTGCTCTAGATGTGGGTTCTATCCCGCAGAACATAGCTCTCATCCCTCGGAAAGGTGGTTTGGCACCGCTCGGCCTTCGAGTTCACATTCAGGTGACCCGATGAAGTTAGGCCAGATTGTGAACGGCCTTAACCTCGGTTTCACGAGCTCTGCGACACGTTGAAGCAGGCAGTTGGCTCCAATTTCTGATGTACAGAAGGAGTGCGTATGGGCACAGTGAGCTATGGTGCACGGACATTGGTCCACGACCAGGTCGAGCCCGCGAAATCCGCATCATCCGTCTGGAGCCACCTCAAGTCGGATTCGGGCGCGAAACTATCCTTCTTCTTCAAATTCGTCTTCGGGCTGGTGCTGGCAGTTTCGTTCGTACTCTGCATCGAAGTGGCGGTATGTGCCACAGTGCAGGCCGCTTTCGGCATCGTTTCGAGGGTTTACCACGAATCGATCCTTCCCCGCGTCTATCCAGATGAAAGTGCAATGGCTTCGGGAGATGAACCCGACCGTTCCTCGACATCCGCGTCGAAGCCGTCGTCTGAGGAACGAAGACCATCGCCGTCTCCGACGCAGCAGCTGGCGGTGCACAAAACCACGATGGATTGCATGTCTAACCCACACAGGTGCAACTAGACGCGGCTCTTATGAGCCACCGGGCCGCCGACGGGATGGTCGCCCCGACCCTAGTTGAGGAGCGTCCGAGGATTACTGTCGTGCAAATCCCCATCTGGTAGGTAATGCGGGCTGGTCGCCCCGTTCGGATAGGCTACGACTTGGCCTGCCCGTTTTTGTCGATGTACCCTCATTTGGAATTATCCTTTTCGCAAACTGACCACGTAAGTGGCTCCACGCGCCGACCTAGAATGGGTTGCGTAAGTCCCTGACCCGGTGCGCCGCCTTCGCCGATTTTCCGGAAGGAAACGCGCGATGGCTCCAAGTTATGCCCTCGACTTAATTGAACTCCTCGAGGAAACGCTTAAACGTCTGGAGTCGGTCGAGGCTCTCAGTCTCAACGATCCAGCTTTGCTCGAACGCTCGAACTTAAACGTTCTATCGTGCGCACATGTTTACTGATTTCCAGTGGGTGACTTTCCACTTGGACGAATAGTCGCCTATGGTGAGAAGTGACGGGCCGCCTGAAGCTCCCTCCGGCGTTCCGCTTTGGTGGCGTTTTCATCTCATGCGTCATTTTGTGGCGATATTTTCATCTCATGAGGCCTCCGATTCTCACCTTATGGGGACACGGTCAATCTAAGTCGTTGTTTTTGCCGCCCTGCCATTTGACCTTGCCCTTCCGAGTAGGGAAGTCCCGGCGTGCTTTAGGTGTTCTTTGGCTGTATCCGCCGTTTCCAGCTTCGTGCCCGTTTAAGTCCACCGTGGCTTGCCGGGAATCTCCCCCCTCACGGACCCCGCCGTGCAGATTTCCCGCAGCGGGTTCTTCAGGCTTACGTTCCTGTGCTCGCCCAAGAATGCATGATCCGAGGCAGCAGTAGCGGATACTGTCGCAGGATCGCTTGATATCTCTCCCACTTCAGCGGCCGCCCGCGTGTGCGGCGACCCAGCCATTCGCGCCATATGCGACGGACTCGTCGATAGAACTGCCAGATACTTCGGTAGTTCGTCGGCCTTCCGTAGTACTGGTAGTGGCCACGGAGTTTGGCGTTTAGAGCTTTCTGCTGTTGGCTCACGGGTTCGTGCCGGTGTTGTTTACACCAGCCCGTGACCGCCTTCAGCCCTCTGCGGAGCCTTTTGGCGATCGTCCTTCCGTGAACCGCGAACTTGCCCTTCCGGCTGCGAGCGCAAACGTGCTTGAATCCGAGGAAGTCGAAAGTTTCAGGTCGCTTCCCTTGCTCCTTCGCGTTCCTCGCTGCATTGCGCCCAAACTCAATCAGCCGCGTCTTCTCCGGGTGTAGTGTCAGACCATACTTCTCGAACCGCTTCGGTAAGACACTCATCACCTTTTCCGCGTCCTCCTTGTTCTGAAAACACAAGATGGCATCGTCGGCAAAACGAACCTCGTAAGCTTCCCCTTTCAAACGGGGCTTTACCACTTCCTCAAACCACACGTCGAGTACATGGTGCAGGTAGATGTTGGCCAGGAGCGGACTGATCGGCTGCCCCTGTCCCGTCCCTGTTTCGCTCACGAGCAGCTTGTTGCCTTCGATGACTCCGACCTTGATCCATTTCTGAATCAGGCGAAGCACGCTGCCGTCACTTACACGCTTCTCCACCATCTCGATGAGAATGCTCCGTACAATTTTGTCGAAGTATGATTGGATGTCCAGCTCAAGAATCCATCCTGTGGGCCGGGTACAGATCACCCTTCCCACTTCGTCCAGCGCCTGGTGTTGACCTCGTCCGGGCCGAAACCCGTACGAACAATCGAGAAAATCCTGCTCGTAGATAGCATTCATCAGGTCAACCACCACTTTCTGCACGATCTTGTCCTCAAGGCTGGGAATCGAGATCGGCCTCTGTTTCCCGTTCTCCTTGGGGATAAAGACACGGCGCAGCGGTTGAACCTGATACTTGCCTGCCATGAGCCGCCGATGCAACTGGCGGACGTTCTCCTCGGCCTTGGTCGCGTACTCAGCGTATGTGACCCCGTCGATCCCAGCACTGGCATTCTTGCGCAGCCTTCTGAACGCCTCATACAACTTCTCCACTGTCATCAGGTGAGCGATGGAGTAGAACTGTCGCTTCGGATCTTCCCTGGCGAGTTCAGCTATTCTGTCGATGTCTGTGCACATAACACCCGGATTCTGAGTCCCGATTATGTCTCCTTTCGACAGATTCGTACGCCTGCTTCCCCCTTCCCTCCAGTGGGTCCCGTGGCCGCTCCTTGCGAAGCCCTGCAGTTCCCCACCTTCATCGGTGTCGGGTCGGAGGAGGCGCACAAAGTCGCCTTCGTGCTAGCCTCCGTCCGCCGCTCACACTGCACGTGCAGATTTCCTGCATGCAGCGTTCACGAAGACTCAAACTTCTGAGGAGCCAAAGAAGGGATTAACCCAACGAGGTTAACGAGCCCGTGCTCCCCGTAGATCACCCGAGGTGGCAGCCGCTTCCAGCCAGCGTTACGCCAGCGCTTGAAGCGATGCGACCAAAGACGACGGATGATCCAACGATCGAGACGGTTGAAGAGTAGTCGGACGTGGGCACGTTTGTAATACTCGCCCCAACCCCGCAAAAGCGGATTCAGTTCCGCAATCAGCTCCTTGGTTGTCAGAGGTGCCCTCCGTTTGGTTCGTTGCCGTACCTGGTCCATGAAACGACGGATGGACTTCTCCTTGGGGTATGCATATAGCGCACCCTGTCGAGCCTGGCTACGAATCTTGCTCGCGGGAAGATAGAGCTTCTTCTTTCCGCGCTTGATTTTATAGCCGAGGAATTCGAAACCATCCCGAACGTGAACAATCCGCGTCTTCTGCGGATGTAACTCCACGCCCAGTTGTTTCAGGATTCGGCGAGCCACGTCCACCGCGGATCGTGCCTCTGCTGCCGACTTACACGTGATTACCCAATCGTCGGCATACCTGGTCAGCTGATATCCTCTCAGCCGCATCTCCCGATCAAACGGCGTCAGAAGTATGTTGCTGAGCATGGGCGAAACCACCCCTCCTTGCGGAGTACCGCGCTTGGTCGGAAAGAGCCGCCCCTTCCCATAGCTTCCCGCCTTGAGCATGGCCTCGATGAGGCGAAGCACTCGGCCGTCGGCTACACGCTGAGCGACGAGCGTGAGAAGCTTTTCGTGATCGACAGACCCGAAAAAATCTCGGAGATCTGCGTCCACGATCCACTCCGATCCGCCCTGAATCTCCTTCCAGATCTTGCGCAGCGCATCCTTCGTCGATCGCCCTCGCCGATATCCAAAGCTGGCATCATCGAATATCGGCTCGAAGATAGGCTCTAACCGATTGAGCAGCGCTTGTTGACATACGCGATCATAGATCGTCGGTACGCCAAGCATTCGATACTCGCCCGGTTTATCCCTCTTCGGGATGAGGTGTTGCAACACCGGCTGCGGTCGATAGGTATCTTCTTTCAGCTCCTTCTCTAGCTGCGCCAACTGCAAGCCCAGCAGTGCTTCGAAAGCCGTCAGACTCTGCCCGTCGACACCTCCACTACCCCGGTTTTCCTTCACCTTTTCCCAGGCCATCTCCAGATTCTTCCGCTTGTACACCTTGTCGATTAATGAATGGACCTTCTTGGCACCTGTCGGGTTGATCCAGTCCACCAGTCTCCTCAGACGAGAGCGTACGGGTTTTTCACTTAAGGAACTGTTCCATCCTCTCTCCTCTTTACTCATCTGGTTTCCTCTCTCTTCCTGACCATCTTCGCCGACTGCCTTCCCCGACCCACTTCCGTCGCCGGTTGCCCGGTCACGTGGCTTTCACCGCGCTTCATAGGTACTATTCAGCCGGCCGACTACTGACAGAGCGTCGCTCGCCACTTCACTTGCGCTTATAGGTCTGCTTACTCCGGTGCCACCCGGGGACTCTGCCAGTTCTCCTGAGGTCACGCGCTGTTCTTCAGTACCGTGCTGCCCGCAAACACCTTGGTGCGGTGGGTGAATGAGAACGCCTTCGTCTCCATAGTGCAGACTCGACCTTGCCCCACCTTTGGCCGACCGGTTCATCCTGGGTTTCCCCATCGATTGCGGCCCGGTACTTCTCCTCATGCCCTTCAGATTCCACCTCACGGTGGACACCCTGCCCTCCGAAGTACTGCCAGCAGTGGCTTTAGCTTCGCCTTGGCTGTATCCGGCTTTCGCCTTCGTGCCCGTTTAGACGTCTGCATACCTTCTGCTTTCTTCGGCCAGCGAGGCATTACCCCCGCTTTTGGATATGGCGCCCCTCATTCGAGCGCTAGAGGGACTTGAACCCTCCTGAACAACGCGCTGCTCAGCGCGCACTATGGGGTTGTAAGACTGCTCAACCATCTATCCATGCTTCCTTCGGTCGACCCTTGGTTGCACGTTTCTCCCGACCCAATCCAGAGGCGTACCTCCTGGTGTGAGAGGAGATGGGGAGCTCTCTTGGGTTCCCGGCCAACCTCTTTGAAAACATGCCCCGGGCTAGAGACACCGCCGATTTCAGCACAACCTCGCATTAGCGGTTGCTGCCGAATACTGCCTTCCGCCATTCTAAAGACGTCGGCATCGGTACAAGATACGATTTCGGTGCTGATCCTCACGGCCTGCTTCCTTGCTGTGTACGCTTCGCACCCACCGGTCGCCCAGTGAATGGCAACACTTGCTACTAACCTGTCCGCTCGACTTTGGTCAGGCGGGATTTGCGCCCGCTAGGTTGGATTAAGAGGTTTCACTATCTCATCACAGTTCCCCCTCTTCCGAACTTTCCCCAACGCGATAGAATGCGTATCTCTTAACCGGCCGGTTTTTGAGGATTTAATCCATCCTCGTCGTCGTGGCGGTGGGAATGTGGAAATCGGCTTCATCGATTTCCAAGGTTTGTGGGAAGGGCGGGAAACAGCACCATCGTTTTCCGGGCTTTCCACAAATCGTCATTTCCACGGCCTGCTTTGATCACCGCGAACTCTCAGGCGGCGATCGTCACCGTAGCCGCCATCCAGTCTTGCTCGAACTGCACCGGGCTGACGTAGTTCAGCGTCGAGTGCATTCGTGTTCGGTTATACCAGAGCAGCCATGCCATGACTTCGTCCTTGGCCTCGCGGATGGTTGCAAAACGCTGGCCGTGCAGCCGTTCCACCTTCAGCGAACCAAACAGCGTCTCCGAGCAGGCGTTGTCCCAGCAGTTGCCCTTGCGGCTCATCGACGGCGTCATGCCATGCTCTTGGAGGAGCTCACGGAAGTCGTCGCTGGCGTACTGGCTGCCACGATCGCTATGAAAGATCAGCTCTGTCTTCTGGCCTGGATTGCGTTGGAACCAAGCCATCTCCAGAGCATCGATCACCAGCTTGCGCTGCATATCTGGCCGCATCGACCAGCCCACCACTTTACGGCTGAACAGGTCGATCACGACCGCCAGAAACAACCAGCCTTCTGCGCTCGCGATATACGTCACATCACCCACCCACGCCTGGTTGGGCGCGGCCACGATGAACTTGCGATCCAGCACATTCGGCGCCACCGACAGGTTGTGCCGGCTGTCAAGTGGTGGCAACTCGGAATCTCCGCTTGCCACGAGCCTGAATGCCGTGCTTCTGCATCAGCCGTTGCACCCGCAACTTGCCAACGCGAATGCCCTGCGCTCGCAGTTGCCGCCAGATGCGCGGCCATCCATAGGCTCCGCGATTCTCCGCATAGACGGCGCTGATATGCACCAGCAGCGCTTCGTTACTCAGGTGGCGACGCCGCAGAACGTCTCGGCGGCGAACCAGGTGTTCATGGTAGCCAGATACGCTCACGCGCAGCACCCGGCACTGCACGCTGATGGGCCACACCCGCCGGTTAAGCTGAATAAAGGCGTACTTCATTTCTGGCCCTTCGCGAAGTACGCCGTCGCTTTTCCCAGGATGTCGCGCTCCATCTTGACCCGCGCCAACTCGGCTCGCAATCGGCTGATCTCCATCTGCTCGGCGTTTACCGCCTGGCGGCTGCTGGCACCCTTGAGCCGGCCTTCCCGCTTCGCCTTCACCCAGTTGAACAGCGTCTGCTCAACCACCCCCAGACTGCGTGCCACTGCTGCTATGCTCTGGCCCGACTCAACTAGCCGCACCGCCTCCTGCTTGAACTCCAGTGTGTACTGCGCCCGCGTAGATTTACTCATTTTCGTCTCCCTTGTTGATTCTCAATTATCCAGCTAAGGGATACGTTTTGCGCGGGCAAGGTCACCGAGCGCGGAAACAAAGCAGTTACTCATTGGGGGAATTGATGCACAAAAACAGGGGCTGCCACGATTCTTGACGCAGTTACTCCAAGGGAATCAACCCACTCGGACGTTGGTTGGCCGGGCTATGGGGATTGAGAGTGAGAAATCCCCATTCCGTAGGTAATCCGGCTGAGCGGGCCGGTTCCTGTTAGGGTTCGACTTGTCCTGTTACCGCCAATTAATGAGTCGAGGGCGGCTGCAGGGTCGAGCCATTTTCCGACTCAACTCCCGCCCAAGAACTGGCTCAACTTGGTAATGCTCAACAGTTCCTTCACCAACGGGGAGAAGTTGATGAACTCGAGGCTGCAATACGCGGCCGAAAGGGCTGAGGTTTTGAGACCGACCAGTGTGCCCAGTCCTGAACTGTCGATAAAGTCAACATCGCTGAGGTCGACAACGATGTGACGGCACTTCGGAATCATAGGTCTGACGAGCTGCTTCAGCTCCCCCGCAGTTTCGCTGACCACTCTGCCATGACACTTTACAGCCGTAGTGTCGCCAGACATCTCAACTTCGTACCAGAAGGGGAGCGATCCTTGAGTACCCAAAGTTTATCTCCTCAAACCGGAATTGTATTGTACCGCGAGCGCACCGGAGCCTTTGACTCCGGCCTTTTCGGAGCACCCGAAGGGATTCACTCAGCCGCTACTCTGGCAAGAGTCATTGATGAATGCCAAATAGGGTTCGAGAAATCGCCTCTAGTAGGTAATCCTGTGCATGGCCTTCAGTCGCCACACAGTGGGTGACCAGTCGCACAGAACATTCTATTTGGATTGGCGCGAGGGATATTCGGGCCAATCAGGGAAATCAGGGGGGCCGAGTCTTTTGGGTTACCTACAAATTGCAAGGCGTCCCAATGCTCTACAGCCTTTCCGTCGGCGTCCATTTTGTAGATATCGACACCGGCAATTCCCGTATCCTGCGGGTCATCTTTGAACAAATTCAGGAAATTCACGTGCGTCCAGACGTAATCGCCGACTGCAATGATGCGGTGGACGACAATACGAGCGCGTTCGAAAGACACTGGAACCTCCGCACGGAGGCGGTGTAAGCTATTCGAGCGAAGACGATGAATCGGCAAGAAAAAGCGCCTGGGCCCGTGAAGCGAAGGTGGAACTGGCGGATCTGGACTGGGTTCCTGCTCGCTCTGGCGGCCATTCCCGGCTACCTCCTGTTGTTTGCAAGATTTCCCGTCACCAGAGACGTGCCCTGGGCGAGCTGGCTGATGTTTGCAGTGGCCGGATGGCTGTTGTGGGCGGGAGTCCGAAGGGCTTTCGCGAGCTCAGGGGTCTACCGCGGAAAGATCGCCGGCTCAATCCTCGCGGTGTTGAGTTTTGCGGCCGCGGTTTTCTTCGGGTATGCAACGTTGTATGCTTCGCGCCAAATGCCGGCAGCGGCGGGCGCGCCCAAAGTTGGGGAGAAGGCGCCCGAATTTACCCTTAACGATACCAGCGGAAATATGGTGGAGATGTCCACGCTGCTCTCCGAGCCGATGCCGGGAACGGGAGGGCAAAAACCACGGGGGTTGCTCTTAGTTTTCTACCGGGGATATTGGTGACCGTTCTGCAACTCCGAGTTGCGGGGTATTCAGGAGAGTTTGAGTGAGCTGGAGCGGAGGGGAGTGCGGCCGGTAGCGATCAGCGTGGACACGCCCGATGAATCCGCTGCGCTCTGTCGCAAGGCTGGATACACTTACACGTTTTTGTCGGACCCCAAAGCGGAAGTCATTCGCCGCTATGATCTGCTGCACCGGGGCGGCAGTGAAGACGGGAAGGACATTGCACGCCCTGCGGAATTTCTGGTGGACGCTTTGGGCGTGGTACGCTGGCGGAACCTGACTGAAGATTTTCGCGAACGGGCAACTCCCGAAGATGTTCTGAAAAGCGCGCAGCTTCTTCCGTAAAACTTTGCCGGCAAAGAGGCTAATGGAGCCGTGCGCAACATCCTTATGGTCACGCTGCGCTGATGCATTACTAATCTCCCGATGCTGGCCGGACGGCTCGCTCGCGAGACAAACACGGCGGTGCTGGCCAAGCTTGGGTTCGACCCGCGGACCATGCCGACAAAGCCGATGAGCGTGGAGCAGTGCGTATCCGAGGGCCTTAACGCGCTGCGGTAAAACCTGTCCAGAATAGTTCTGGGCCGACTGAATCGCTTCATCGTGATCTTACTAAACATACCGAAGGTGCAATCCTCGCCGTAGTCGGGCTGAACAGCACTGTAATCGCCCAAGTCGCCGTACGAGTTGATCTGCGCTCCCGTGCCGGCGTAAATAATCTGCTCACCTTCCATCGTTCCCAGCGGATCACCGGGCACTCGGACTACCTTGCGCTGAGCCTCCCCACCAACCTGTGTGGCTCGGTCTCCAATCCGGTACCAAAGCCCTTCAACTTTGGAGCATGTATTCGACACTAACCTCTGGGGTCGCGACCGCGACCGTGCCGTAGAGCGGTCACCTGCCCTTGAATTTCTCGACGAGTTGTTTTGCATCGCCGTCCGTGACCCCCTTCATTTGGAATTGGAGGCGCACGGAATTGAACAGTGAGACGTCTGGACGCACCGGTTGTGAACGATCCATAAATCCGTGGATTTTGACCTCAATTCCTGTTAGAGGGATCCCTGCTGATTTCGCCAGCACCTGCACCAATTCGACCCCACAAGAAGCGACCCCAGAAAGGAACAATTCAGCCGGAGTGATTTCTTCGCCGGGGCAACCATTCTGCTCAGGCCCGTCGATCACGAAGTGGTGATTTCGAGCACTGCACAAGACGCGACCAAAAGTATCAGTGGAGACTGCGCGTGCCTCGTACTGCCGAATGTCCGACTGTGCCATGACTCAACTCCTTTCCCGATCAAACTCTAATTCATCCTGAACGGAGAAGAACAGCAGTGCGTTCAGCTTTGCCGGCTCGGCACGGGTACCGAGCCAGTTGCCGGATTGTTTGAATGTTAAGTCGAGTGAGGAGCACGGGTGTACAAAAAGCTGAACTCAACGAGAACGTTGATTCAGAGAACAACCACGGAGGCTCCTCATGGAGAGTATGTATTACATCGGCTTGGATGTTCACAAAAAAACGATTAGTTATTGCGTCAAGGATGCCAGCGGGCAGGTCCTGCAGGAAGGCAAGATCGGAGCCACGCGAGGCGAACTGGACGGCTGGATGAAGACTCTTCCTCAGCCCTGGAGCGTAGCCATGGAAGCCACGATCTTCACGGGCTGGATCTATGATCATCTGCTGCCCCACGCGGCCCAGGTAAAGGTGGCGCATCCACTGATGCTGCGGGCCATCGCCGCAGCGAAAAAGAAGAATGATCGGATTGATGCCGGCAAGATTGCGGACGGCCTGCGCTGTGACTTCCTGCCGGAATGCCACATGGCACCGACTGAGATTCGGGATCGACGTCGAACCCTACGCTACCGGGATCTGCTGGTGCGCCAGAAGGTGCAACTGAAGAACCGGGTTTCGGGTCTACTGATGGAAACCGGAGTGAGCTATAACAAGCACAGGCTGCACAAGGTGGGCTACTTCCGTGAACTTCTGTCGAGCAACCAGGAGATCCATTCCAATATTCGACCTTTGCTGAAGCTCAGCCGGGATGCCATCGTACGGCTGCAGAAAACGGAATATACCCTGGTGAGTTCGCTGCAGCGGGACCCCTTGCTGGCCGACAGAATCAAAAGACTCAGGACGGTTCCCGGAGTGGGGCCGATCACCGCCCTGACCTGGGCCTTGGAGATGGGGGAGATCTCGCGCTTCCCCTCGATCAAACAAGCCATCAGTTATTGTGGGCTTTGCGGTGACGAAAAGCGTTCCGCCGACAAGGTAATACGGACTCCGCTTTCCAAACAGCGCAACAAACACATCCAGCGAGTACTGGTGGAAGCCGCGAAACTGGCGCCCAGAGAGAACCATGAACTGGCACTGGTCTATGAAACCGAAAAGCAGAAAGGCAATGCCAATCGAGCAACACTGGCCGTAGCCCGGAAGATGGTCGCGTATCTGCTCGCTGTGGATCGGGGCAAGCGGGACTTCGTGCCGGCAGAAGATCACAGGGGCGCGGCGGCCTAACCGCCGCCCGCGGGAGGAAAATCGACAGGATTACAAAGCGCGCAGGCTGCCAGGTCCTGCAGGTAGGCGACTGAGCGAAGGAGATCAACTCCCGAGGCTCTCTCCGAATTGTTTCGGGACTGGCAGCGAACACATACTCAATCTTCGGTGACGGCTCTTTGGAGCCCGAGACTGCGAATGGATGTCCGGTTCTGCGCTAGGCAGGAACCATTGCCGAGAGGCTTAGATTGCACGCTATGAGTCCTGCAAGCACTGCTTTGGGCGCTCTCGCGAGCGCCCCAGGAAGACCATTGCTTGCTCTTGACAAAGACTTACATGGAGGTCGCCTATCCCGAAATGCTCGCAGCAGCTGGCGGCCCTGGTATGGAGAAGCTCGCTGTTGCGCCGTGATGGCGTTTTCATCTCATTCGTTAATTTGTGGCGATATTTTCATCTCATGGAGTCCCCGATTCTCATCTAATGGGGACAAGGCTGGTGTAAGTCATTGTTTTTGCTGCCCTGCCATTTTCACGTTATGCGTAAACCCACACAAAAAGATTGGTCCAGCGATTACAAGCCATCATCGACGAAATCTCAGCAGTGGCGGCGGGAAGATACAAAGCACTGGCCCGACAATGCTGAGTTAATGGCAGGGATCAGATCAGCCTTCATCTGAGCCTTGAGCACAAATCCAAGTGCCCCCTCGGCCAGACATGCCTCCACAAACTCAGGACTCTCATGGATTGTCAGGAACACTATGGTAGCCTTAGCTCCCATGTGCCGAAGTCGATGAGCCGCTTCAATTCCGTCTAGCTCCGGCATCGATATGTCGGCCACGATAATGTCCGGGCTCAGCCGCATCGCCTCGTCAACCATTTCGAGCCCGTCGTGAGCGACTCCCACCACATCGAAGCTGGACTGCAGAAGCGCTGTCACTCGCTGCAGCAAGAGAGGATGATCGTCGGCCAACAGGATACGCGCACCATTCCCAGAGCCTTCTGGTTTTTCGCTTTCTGACATGGGCCGCCCACCTGATAATGAAACGTCGTCGCTGAGACACCTTCATAACAACAGGCCGATGTTAGGCTCGTGATCGACACCCTACAACTAGGGAAAACCCTAGTCGCGCACCTAAGGCAATAATACGATCTCTGCGGCAAACAGCAGACGAACCACGATCGCCGGCCACACCAGCAGAGAGTGATTTCTACTGGGCTGTATCACATCGTGCGCTATCCCATGTACTCGAGCATCTGTGCGATGTTGCTGTTCACGCCTTTGGGGTTAGGCTCGGGCCTCTAGTGTCATCGCTTCCTTCAGAAGAACGAACTGACAATCCAGTTCCCCCATGCGTGCAGCAACCGAGCCCAAGTCACCGGCCTTACCAGCTTTCTCCATCTCGGAGGCTAGAGCACGCAAAGCTTCGCCGCCAACGTTGGCCGCTGCACCCTTGAGCAGGTGGGCCTGGCGCTCCGCGCCGAAGGCATCCGAGACATCGAGATAACGCTGTAGGGTCTTGATCTGGCCCGGAATGTCACAGAGAAACCCCTCGGTGATCACCCGCGCCAAGTTCTCGTCGTTCATGAGTCGGTCCAGCATGCCCGCCCGGTCGAAGACAACCGGCGATGAGGAGTCCAGCCGATGAGCGGGAGCATTTCCTCCATTTATCCCTTCCGAGTCATCGCTAATCTTGGGCAGCCAGCGCGTCAGAACCTGGATCAAGGCCTGCGGCGACACTGGTTTGGGGATATAGTCGTTCATACCTGCATCAAGGCACCGCTGCCGGTCCCCTTGCAGAGCATGGGCGGTCATGGCGATGATGGGAATCTGGTGATTGCGGACCGCGGAGTCCAAACTCCGAGCTTGTCTCGTTGCCTCGAAACCATCTAAGACAGGCATCTGTACGTCCATCAGCACCAGGTCGTAGTCCGTAGAGGTGAGCGCTGTGATGGCCTCGGCCCCGTTGGCCACCACGTCGGCGTCTAAGCCAAGTTTGTTGAGAATGCCTACCGCCACGAGCTGGTTAGTGATACTGTCTTCGGCCAGCAGGATATGTGCGTGTATACCGGCAAAAGACCGAATCAGTTCGTGGGCTGCATGGCTGCGCAGGTCGGCGAGCGGGTAGCTCTGGGTCTTGGCCTCGTCGGACTGCCGGTTGAGGCGGACTGTAAACCAGAACTCCGAACCGTGATCTTCTTGGCTGACCACCCCGATTTCGCCGCCCATCATCTTGGCCAATTGCTCGGAGATAGCGAGGCCCAGTCCGGTACCTCCATACTTCCGGGTGGTTGAGGCGTCCACCTGGGTGAACTTGTCGAAGAGTATGCCGATCTTATTTTCCGGGATGCCGATACCCGTGTCGCGCACGGAGAAGCGCAGCAGAACCTGATTCTTCGTCTCTTCCGCCACCGAGACTCTAACCCCCACCTCACCCTTAGCAGTAAATTTGATGGCGTTGCCGACCAGGTTGGTGAGGATCTGGCGCAGACGCCCCGGATCACCACGCAGCAGTGCGGGAACCGTGGCATCGGCGCTGCAGAACAACTTCAGCCCTTTTTCGCGGGCCCGCAAGGAAAGGGTCGAGACAAAATCTTCCAACAGCCTCGGGAGATCAAAGTCCATAGTCTCCAGTTCGAGTCTCCCTGCCTCAATCTTCGAGAAGTCCAGAATGTCGTTGAGCAGGTGGAGCAGCGATTTTCCGCTATCGCGCACGATTTCCATATAGCGCCGCTGCTGCTCGTTCAGTTCCGTGTCCAGCAGTAGGCCGGTCATGCCAATGACCCCGTTCATCGGCGTTCGGATCTCATGGCTCATGTTGGCCAGGAACTCGCTCTTGGCCCGGTTGGCGGCTTCGGCGGCCTCCTTGGCTTGCTGAAGCTCGAGTTCGTACTTCTTGCGCTCGGTAACGTCGCGAAAGATGCCGCGCGCCGACACGAACTTGCCTGCGGAAATCTGGCTGTTGTTGATTCCGTCGAGAACCACGGGAGTACCGGACTTGGTCAAGAAATTGATCTCAACCGTCTTGATCTCTTCTCCCGAGACCAGGCGCTGCAGCAAGTCGGCCGCCTGCGATCGTGTCTCGGCGGGCGCCAGATCGATGAAACGCCGGACCTTCAACTCCTCTTCGCTGTAGCCCAGGGTTTTGCGCGCTGCCGGATTCGCATAGAGGAACCGCCCCTCGCGGTCGATGCTCATTACCAAATCGTTGGCGTTCTCGAAGATTTCGCGGTACTGCTCCTCGAGATATGTTTCTCGTCTCTGCTTCTGCTGGATCGTTTCGGTTTGTTGCGCCACCCGGTGGCGCAGCGCCAGCACCCAACCGAGAACCGCTAGAAAGGCGAACAGACTGATGCCGAATGCCTCCAGGGTGTGGCGCAGAGTCCACCAGGAAGGCTTGCGGACGACCACGATATCCGAAGTTTCGTCCACCAAGAGTCGAAACGACTGGTTGCGCCCATTATCATCCCGCAAGACCTCGACAACGCCGGTGACCTGCAGCACACTGTCCAGCGGCAAAGAATCGGTATGCGCGGTATCGGCCTGTGCCAGTTGCAAGGCACTGAAGATGATCGAGTCCGACTGCAACAGCAGCGCCTTAGAACCGCGTGCCAGCGATCTTTCCACTAAGCGAGCGGCGACTCGCACCAGCGATCCGTCGTAATCGCCTTCCAATATCTGCTCAGCCGTTACCCGCTTGGGAGACGGCGCCAGGCCGGAAGAACTCACGTGGAAGGTGGCATCGTCCAACATCGGACGTAACTCAAAGACGCTAGGAAAGCCGATTACATCGACGTGATCGCCGGCTTGCAACGGCGTCGTCTGCCGGGTCTCTATCCGGAGGGAGCCGCGCCCGTCGGCGATGTATAACAAATGGCCCGGCTGCCACAACGTGACTACTCCGCTCACGTGCAGGCGGTGTCCAAAAGTCGAGCCGGGTGAGAACTTCTGTACGCTGGCGAGGGGTTCCTGGGGCTCGTCAAAGGGCTGTCGAGGGGCAGGGCGCACGACTTTGATCAGATCGAAGCGAGGCACATTGAGTAACACCCCGATGATTTGATTCTTTTCGTTGAAGAGGGCGCCGCAAGTGCCGGCGATCTGGACTTCGGAATCGACGATGTCGCCAGGGATCGGCTCATGGAAATCGGGTACCATGGCCCTTACCCGGCCGCCACTGACCGCGATTTCAAGAACTAGGAAGTCGGAGCGCACTTCGACTCTCCGGACGGTACCGCTAAGTTCCACCCACTGGCTGTCTTCGGCACCAGCAGCCATACGATCGAAGCCGGCCCGGTGCGGCATGGGCAGGGGCGCATGGCCGACGAGCTTCCAGTTCGCCTTACCGATTTGTGGAGCCACATCGGGCTGTTCACTGACCCCGTCGATTTCGATTAGATCGCCAGCCCGCGGCTTAGGTTCCACCGACGCCGTATTCACAAATATGCCTGCAGTGGAATCCTGGATGAACATGCTGGGAGTCGCCGGCCCGGGCAGTGTTTCTTCACCGCCGAAGGATGGCTCGCGCGCATCGTAGTATGTAACTACCGCACGCAAACGTACGGGATAACCGCGATTGGCTTGCTGAAATGAGAGCCGCCGAATCTGCTCGACCTTGGTTAGTGTGGGCAAAAGGGCGCTATTAGCGGAGGAAACCATCTGGGCCACGCTCAGCGAAGCCAGGCACAACAGGAGCGCCAACATCTGCAGGGCGCCCACGAGAACTCCGGCCCCGGCGACACCAAGAGGCCAGAGGCTTACGCGGCCTTTTCTGCCGGAAGCTGGTGGTAGACATAAGCAATCGAGCCTTGAATCGCTTATGCGGTCCCGCTTTCCGGTGAGTGAGTGCGCCACGATCGCAACCTGCATAATTGGTCCTAGGAAGGGAGTAAACGGTCCTCCTGTTCAAACCCAGCGAGAGCCTTCTCGTCACCGGCTGCCGCAGTTGCGTAATGGTCAACCGGTCGGGCTGACCGGTGACTCATTACCAGTTGAGACTTTTGATTCTCAGGATGCAAGTTACCTAAGTAACACCCGTCGGTCATCAAAACCCTCCTCATCGAAGAGGCGAGCGCCTTTGCCAGCGCTGCGCCGGAGTGAGCATGAAGCGCGTTTTTCTGAGGTTTCGCTTTCGACAGGGCTGGTTTTGCCAGTTCTTGGAAGAGGACGGGAAAACGCCTTTACCACGCACCGTGGTGCTTAGCGATGAACGCAAAGAGCTTGAACTCGTAAAGCGCGGCGGTTTCACTCTTGACATTTCCGGGCGCCGAGAACTCGACGAAGTGTTCAGGAAGAAGCGCGGAGGCGTCTGGCTGGAGCTTACGCCGGAGCAATACGCAAAGCTGCGGCAGAGCGCCTCTAATGATTTCGGCGAGAGCTGAAGTCGGGCGTTAATCCTCCCCGTTCCGCCCGTGGAGCAAAGGGGGCAGGTCACCCTCGTCAGGATGGAGTCAAGGGGCAACCGGAGGAACTCCTTGTCTTGGCGGAAGCCGGCAGGCTTCCTCGGGGTGACACGAGCCGGATGAATCGAGAGATTCACGTCCGGATCTGTGGGGGACTCGGGGTGCAAATCCCCGGGTCTACCCGGCGATGTTGAGGAACTGCTTGGAGGAGCGCGGTCTCAACGTCGATCACACGACGGTTTGGCGTCGGCGGGTGCAGTAATACGGCCCTGAGTTGAAGCGGCGATTGCGGCCGCATCTCAAGCCTACCAACAAGTCTTGGCGAGTGGACGAAACCTATGTCCCCCGCGAAGGGTCGCTGGTGCTACTTGTACCGGGCCATCGATTCCGCGGGTGCCACCATCGATTTCTTGCTGTCAGCGTTCCGTGACGCCGATGCTGCCAAGCGGCTGTTTCGCAAGGCGCTCCGCGATGTGTCTGCATTTGAAACTTGCAACACTACCATTATCATGGGTGTAGACACGGAGGAATCAATGTCTGCAATCGCCTACACTTCCGACGTACGCATCGAGCGCATTAAGGGCCCGCTGCGACGGGCGTACCTGCCAGGAGAACCGCAGCCCGTGATGTTCAGCGTCCACGGGGGTATTGCCAAACATTACGGCATTGACGAAAGTCAACTGCCCGAGCCGCACGCCGCGACTATCGACTACGTGATTGCGGCTCTGGGCGGTTGAATGCTCGGCACGTTTGCCGGCGCGCTGGATGCGCGCAAAATCAATGCTAAAGATGGCCGCCTAAGTTGCGATGTCCACGGTGAAGTGGAGGACGATGGCGGGGTTCTCGTTATCCGGCGGGTGCACGTGACCCACCATTTGCGGTCCAACGATCCCGTCGCGGTACGCGAGACGGTGGAACGCGTGCATGGCGTGTACGCGCAAAGGTGCCCCGTGTATCGCTCGCTCATCGCAGCATTCCATATCACCTCCAGCGTGGAGATTGTGGGCGAGGCCGCCGCGACTTAAGCATTGCAGTCCCGTGAAGGAGGCCTGCCACCCAGTTGCGACGTTGGACAAAACGGAACTGCTTGGCGCCACTGTGATGAAAGGTGCAAGCGACAATGTCGGATCAGGGTTCCGTCCGGATGATTAGCTCCGGCACCTATCACACCAACTGGCGGCCGCTTGTCTGAGAAGCTCGCTGTTCCGCTTTGGTGGCATTTTCAGCTTATGCGTCAATTTCTGGCGATATTTTCATCTCATGGGGTCCACGATTCTCACCTTATGGGGACACGGTCAATCTAAGTCGCTGTTTTTGCAGCCCCGCCATTCTCACGTTATACGTAAACCCACAGCGAGGAGAAACGTGGACTCTCTTTGAGCTTCCTACTTCGTTTCTTGATGAGTAAATGGCGGGTAATCAGGTAATCATACAGCGAAGTCTTCGTCGGCCACGTCCCTCGATTGACAAGGGCTTAACGGGCAGTTCCCCACATCTATCGTTAACTAAGCTCAAGGCCGGAACCCAATGAATATCCAGTTTGGCCCTGTATCATGGATGTGCCCGATCACCGAAATCGTTTCATTGCTCTCAGACGGACCAGGAAACGACGTGGATCTTCCATCGTAATGCCAAGCTTGAAGACTGGCCATGATGCCGCTCGCCGCCGATTCTGGTTGGCGATGTCGGGGTTTGTCATGGCGCTTGCGCTGCTGCCCTTTTCCTACAAAGTCGAACGTCGCCTGGAGACAGCTGTTCACATCAAGGGCGGAGAATCCGAAAAAGTTGACCTGGAACTGGCGCAGCGTTTCCAGTCTCCGTACGCCCACCGCCTGGTTCTGGTGATCAGCGGTATTCCCGATCCGGATTCAGCAAAAGGCGCAGATGCATTGGGCTTCTTAACCAGTTCATTGCGTAGTGTGCCTGGAGTGTCGGGTGCCGTCTCGAGTCTGGATTGGCCAGATCCTCTGTTCACTGGGAACAATGGCGGGGCCTTGATCATCGTCGGGTTGGACCCGCACGATGAAACTGTCGAGGCGTTGGTCCCCAAACTGAGGGCAAGAGCAGACTGGATGGAAGGTCAGCTTAGGTCGCAATACCCCAATATCAAACTGGAGATTACGGGTGAAACGCCACTGACCTTCGATCTTCGCAAGGTCAGTGCAGATGAAGTCAACCATGCCGAGGAACGAGCGATGCCGGTAACTCTCCTGCTGCTGTTGCTGGCTTTCGGCAGTCTTGTGGCCGCGCTATTGCCGCTGGGAGTTGGAGTGCTCTCAATCTCGATGGCGATGGGTGCGGCTGCGCTACTCGCGCATTATCTGCACCTGTCGATTCTGGTGCAGAATCTGGCGACGATGCTCGGCCTTGGCTTGGGCATCGACTATGCATTGCTGATGGTGAGCCGGTTTCGCGAAGCATTGGCCGAGGGATATGATCCCGGCCACGCTGCCGATATTGCTGCCGGGCAAGCGGGGCGGACGCTGATAATCTCGGCCACGACAGTTGCAATCGGATTTTCAGCGCTGCTGACTGTG
Source organism: uncultured Acidobacteriaceae bacterium (assembly GCA_963722405.1). Lineage (GTDB taxonomy): Bacteria > Acidobacteriota > Terriglobia > Terriglobales > Acidobacteriaceae > DASRAA01. Next base: position 269,094 of record CAVRMO010000013.1, on the reverse strand, counting down.
CCCATCAGCGAACTGCGCTCCATCGGGATAGCTGGCCTGCTGGTAACCGTTTTTAGTGTCATGCTGTGTACATTCATTCTGCCTTGGGTGCTTGGTCTGCTAGGGCATCGCATCAATGCCGCCAGAGTGCGTCTTCCAGCCAGACGATTCAAAACGCGGGACAGCCTATGCGCGGCGAGTGAGCGGTGGGTGCGGTGGGGCAGCATCATAACCCGCCGGCCCTGGACAGCTCTGCTTGTCGCCGGGATTCCGCTACTGATCCTTGCATTCCAGGCGCGGAGAATCTCTCCCGGGCTTCCCGACCATGACTCGCTCCCGGCCGCAGCCGAGTCGGTGCAAGCACTGCACACGCTTCAAGGCATGGGGCGGTCGGGTATTGTGCAGTCCCTCCGAGTGGTCCTGGAGTTGCCGCCGCAGTCTCCGCCGCTCTCGCCGGCTGGCTGGCTTGCCGTCAGTCGCTTGACGAAGCGCTTCCAGAGCGATCCTAGAGCGGAAGAGGTCTTATCTCTTCCGACCCTCACGGGAATGTCTGACACTGCGGATGCTGTCGACGATGTGCCCGAGTCAATCCGCAAGAGTTTTCTTCGCAGCGATGGCCAAGCTACCTTGATTGAGTTGCTGCCCACCGCCACTCTTTCGCCCAACGAACAGATACGATGGGTACGAGAGGTGCGTTCCTCCGATGTCGCGGCGATGACCGGCGTGCCCGGCGCTGTGCTGCGCGTCGGCGGCGTTCCCGCACTCGACGCAGATTATGACTCGGTAGTAAAAGAGCGGTTGCCGAGGGTGGTCCTTGGCGTCGTATTGGGGAGTTTGCTGGCGCTCCTGATCGGGTTACGTTCTTTATTTGCGGCTGTCAAAGCAATTCTGCTCAATCTACTCTCCGTTGGCGCTTCATTCGGTGCGTTAGTTCTCGTTTTTCAGGAAGGCCACGGTAGCAAACTCTTTGGGCTCGACGGACCGACCGGCACTGTATACCCGATCGTGCCGATTCTCTCGTTTGCCATCGTCTTCGGATTGAGCATGGACTATGAGGTCTTCCTGGTCGCCCGAGTCCTCGAAGAACGGCGGCGCGGTCTATCCGAGAGATCAGCGGTGATCGAGGGCCTGGCGCGGACGGCCGGGCTCATCACGAGCGCCGCGGCAATTATGATTGCCGTCTTCACCGCATTCACCATGGGAAGCTTTCTGGTCGTCCAAATGCTGGGCTTTACGCTCGCCGTGGCGGTGTTCATTGATGCTACAGTGGTGCGGATGGTTGTCGGGCCGGCACTATTGCAACTTGCCGGCGACTGGAATTGGTGGCCCTTTGGCTTATATGGGGCCCCGGCAACGTCTGAAAAGGAGCTTATCCCATGACGGTGAACACCGTGGATGCTTCAGTGACAGCACAGTGCCTCGCAACAGCCTAATTAAACGATTCGATTTATTTCACTTTCTCTCCTTGAGCGCTGGACTGGCTGATATCAAAGTCCTTGCGTCCAAGATTTGCCTTTCCTGAGCCCCCTTCGATTACAAGAATCGAGGAGCCGGGCTTGCCCTGCAGCTTTGCCTCCACTTGCGTCGCAGACCAAACGCCGCCGACCTGCCGCAGTCCATAGTAAATGAATTCCTTCTGCTGTCCGGTCCTGCGAAGCGTCTTCACCACATGCACAGGGTACAAAATGCCGCGGTCAATCCACGATGTTACCGAATCATAGTAAGTCCGGTCCTGAGAGCCGGACATGCTCTTAAGGACAAAGCAATCCCGTGCGCCGTATTTCTCCGGTGCCAGGAGTTCCTGATTCTTCCAGAAGAACTGGCTCTCTACCATGTCTTCGTAGGAGAAGTCTGTTCCCACTAGTGAGTCGTTCCAACGTTCGAATGGCAACACGCTAACGGCCTTCTCGCCAGGAAGTACCGCCTCGATAGTCACGTGCCCACTCACGTTCATATGCAGAAGAAGACGTCGTCTTCTCTGAGCCAGGTCCCGAGATCTCGCATAGCAGACGCAGACCATCGGGAAACCAGTGGGCCTTGGCGACAAACTTGTAGCTTGCGCGCTTGCCATTACCTTCCACCCGTGTGAGTCGTCCGGTCACGCGGTAGTCCAATTTCTCAATACGCTGGCGCGAGCCAGTCAGCACAGTCTCCAGGTCAGGATTCGCCGCGAAGGCCCGCGATGGATGCACCAGCGACAACAGCACTAGCAAAGCGATGGACGCTTGAATCGTCCCAAGGGCCCAATTCGCCCATCTGGCCTCCGGATACCGGCCAAACTTGCGGCTGCGAAAGAGCATTACGACGCGGCGCAGGAAGGTCATGGCTAGGTATACACCCAAAGTCCGCCGATCCATCACATTTGACAGTGGTTGCTTCATGGCAATTGGGTGAGAGAAGGTTCAGGTCTATAGATGGGTTCGTGGACTCCCAAAAGCTGGGAACGGACGCGCGAGCGGACACCATCGGCACCGATAACGAAATCGTGTTCCGCAGAGAAAGCGCGGCAAGGCGGAGCAATGGATCAAGGAGGGCAAGCAGGCGGCGAAGATGACGCGGCTGTCCTGCCATCGGTTCCGGGGTAATGAGGTGCGGTTGTGGCTCAGCATTCTCGCCTACAACCTGGGGGCGAATCTGAACGGTTTGTCGCGGACCGAGGTACGTTTCGAGACTCGCCCTCAGTCAGGATCCAGAATTCGCTTGCATCCTGCGACCGGCCCAGACATGCGTTTAGGCGACAGGTGGGTTCCGTTTCGCCATCATCGGCGAGTGCAAAGGTTCCGAAGTGCATGGCGACCGAGGTCTGAGAGTTCAAAATGCGGTGGGCTTCGACGGCTTCCTCCGGCGTCATGTGCACTGGTCCCATGAACCACTCAGGCTTGAAACCACCAATAGGGAGCAGAGCGAGACTGAACGCGTCGAACTGCGCGTTGATCGCGGCGAAGTGATCACCGAAACCTGTATCGCCGGCAAAGTAAACGGGCCCATCGGCGTATTCGACTACCCATCCGGACCAAAGCGTGCGGTCCCTGTTGAAGGGCGTTCTAGAAGAAAAATGCTGTGCCGGCACGCAGTGAAGGCGTAAGCCTTTCCACGCATGCAGTTGCCACCAGTCGAGCGAGTAGACCTCCTTGAATCCGGCCCTGGCCATGAGTCCTGCAAGTCCATGCGGGCAGAACACCGCACTCTGGTGTTGGCTCGCCAGTCTCTTCAACGTGGGCATGTCGAGGTGATCGTAGTGATTGTGGCTGATGAGAATACAGTCGATGGGAGGAATATCCTCGAAAAGAATTCCGGGATTACGGTGCCTCCGTGGACCGAGAAAAGAAACGGGACTGACCCGCTCGGACCACACAGGATCAGTGAGTATATTGAAGCTTTCGCTCTGCAGCAGAAATGTCGAGTGATTCACAAATGTAACGCGAAGCTGGCTGCCGCTAACGCGATCAGCCGGCCTTGGTCCGGGAGGGGTGGTGACGAATCTGCGCCATGGACCTATCTTCCGACGAGTGACCCAATTGAGGACTTTGGCGAACCTCTGTGGCGGCACTCCAGGATTGAAGAAGCGGCCGTTCTTAAAATGATCGGAAGCGCAGCGGTTAGTTGTCATTCGGAATTCTGCTCAATCACGATGCACACTCAAGTGCTGGCCCACGACCCACGCAGCTATCTCTTCGATCTGCGCATCGGGCAGGTATTCGTCGCGACCGGAATCGGCATGCTGTTCTGAAACGCAAGCTTGAGCCGCTCCTGTTACCGGGCGTGTTCCTCCAGTGTAGGATCTCCCGTCTTCACCAAGTTGATGCTGGGCTTAGTCACAATGAATCCTGTGACCACTGTCCTTGCGCGCCTTGTCGCGGTTCTTGCAAGCCCATTTGGCAACAGCTAGTGGCCCGCGGATCGTTGCGTGGCGGGTTGCAGTTCGCCGGCTGCGGTAATGCTGAGTTGCACTACTTTATCGACCTTTAGAAACATGTTGCTGGGATTTTTCATGCCCCACTCTACGAAAGGAATCGAAAATTTGGAGTGGGCCTCGACGGATGTGTTGTTCGCGGTGAAGGGCACTGTAAGGGTGAGCTCGTGGGATGCGCCGTGGATCGTGAAGGTCCCGGCCAGTTGGACCGTTGACGATGCTTGACCAGGTACGAATCCGGTAACGCGCTTAGGAGAAAAAACGATCTCCGAATATTTCGCGCTCTCCAGAACGTTTTTGTTCATATCAGCATCACGCTTCTTGTTCCCGCTGTCACCACTCGTAGCATCAACGATCAGTTGTCCGCTGGCTTCTCCGGTCTTTGGGTCAAACACAATATTGCCCGACTTCAGCCGGAAAGTGCCTTCCACGTCATGCAAGGTCGCGCCGAGGGTCCAGTCGATTCGCGTTTTCGCTGGATCCAACTTCAGTTCGGTTTGCTGGGCCGCCAGCGGCGAAATCAAGGCAAACAAGGCAGACACGAGAACCAGCAGGCACCGTGCACGAAAACTTGGCTGTTTTCGATTAGTAATGAACCGCCGCATAGAAGTCAGACTGCGGTCCCCATAAAGAAGGCGGGTCGGAACTCTACGTCGCATAAGAATAGACCCTTCTTAAATTACGTTCAAAAACCTCGTGCGGAAGCATACTGGTCACCATTTGGCGTCCGCCCGCGACGAGCCGATTCTCCCATTGCCCGATTCGGCCCATCAGAAGCGAGCGTTGCTGTACATGGCGGGTTCGCCTGCGGCGCAGCGATTCGTAGCGGCGCAGAGCTGATTCGGGAGACGCCTCTTTGCAAAACGATTTCACAAGTACAAGCGCGTCTTCGAGAGCCATGCAACCTCCCAATCCGAGATTTGGCGTACACGGATGGGCAGCATCGCCGAGCAACATGATTCGTCCATGTCCCCAGCGCTTCAATAGCTGAGAACGGACGCGCGAGCGGATACCATCGGCACCAATAACGAAGTCGTGTTCCGCAGAGACACCTCCTCCTGACACACTTCAGGAGAAGTTAACTCTGACGCTGGCTTTGCGCTGCTCGAAGGATTCGAAATCGTGCCCGAGGCGGATCCGTTCGGGCGGAAGTGCCGACAACAACGCATCCAGCAGGTCCGAGCGGCGTATGCATAGCGCGGGCACCTCAAACCGGCCCAGCCCAATATCCATCAGGATCTTACCCGCAGTGGAGCGAACGAGAAAATGCTGGGTTGAACCGCTCGATGCCGCTACCCTTTCAAGCAGGCCGAATTCCTTTAGAACGCGCGTGGCGTTGGGCCAGAGCATCATACCCGCGCCGACTTCGCGGAACTCGGTAGCCCTCTCATAGACTGTCGCTTGAATGCCCGCACGGTGGAGCGCCACCGCCGCGGCAACGCCGCCAATTCCGCCACCGATAATGCCGATATTAATTTTCTGCAATTTCATTTGAATCAGGGTCCCGTTTCCGAACTTGCTGAGCCCCTTATTGGACGCTCAGAAAAGCTATGCGGCTCACCACGGGGGATGAAAACTGCGTCTCGCACAGGGAGGAGTGTCGCAAGGGCGATTGGCGCGAACGGTTTCATTGGATAGCTCTCACAGCCGGCGACCATCAGGAACGACGGGTGGTGAGCTCGCGCCAGTTGAGGCCGAGGTCGACGGCAAGGAGGGAAACGAGCGTAAACGCGATGACGCCGACGGCGGAGAGGGTGTCGCCAAGATGGCTCCAGTAGCGGGGCCAGAGATTGAGCACGCGGCTGGAGACGAAAGTAAACGTGACTGCATAGGAGCGAATCATCCATTGGCGATGCTGGACGAATTGTCGGTTACGCGCGGTGATGAAGGCGGCGGTGGTGCAGACGATCCAGGCGACGGCCTGCATGGAGGTTCCGGGCAGGCCGGGGCGGCCCGAGGCGAGGGCGATCCCGGTCAAGGCGCCGACAAAGACGCAGACGACATAAATGCGGCCGAGGACCCGATGGAATTTCAAGTGGCGCTGGCGAAGGCGTGTCGAGAACTGTATAGGACCGGCCAGGAGAGCGATGACGCCGGATAGCGTATGGGGGATGAGGAGATGGCGATCGGCGATGACCTGCAGCCGATAAGCATGGTACATGTGGTAGTCGGTGACAAGAAGAACTTCTGAAGTGATGAAGACAAAAAGCGCAGTGAGACCAAGGGAAATCCAGAGAACGGTCTTGAATCTGGAGTGGCCGGAACTGTTGGTGAGCAGAGTAGAAGACGCCATCATTCGCTTCTTAGATGGATAGACGAAATGAGAGTGCGAAGAGGGCGGGGAGTGGGAGAAACTTCATATGGATATAAATAGTGTCTCGTAGCCGACACCCATCAGGCACGACGGGCGCAGCCTGTGGCTCCTTCTGCAAGCTCAAGTAGTAACCCGGAGGAGATGGTTTTGTTTCTCTCTGTTCTTACGGTCTTAGGGTGCAGGGGAGGGAGTACGCGGGAGGATATGTGCCTGAAGATCCCGATGCAACGCTCGTCGAGCCATCGTTTGCTCCTCGGTTGTCCAAAAGTCCTCTTCGGGGAAGTCACTTGGACGAATAGTCGCCTATGGTGAGAGTGACGGGGCCGCCTGAAGCTCCCTCCGGCGTTCCGCTTTGGTGGCATTTTCATCTTATGCGTCAATTTGTGGCGATATTTTCATCTCATGGGGTCCTCGATTCTCACCTTATGGGGACACGGTCAATCTAAGTCGCTGTTTTTGCAGCACCGCCATTCTCACGTCATGCGTTCACCCACAAGAATGCCGGCCGCCGCAGTGGGTATAAAAATAAAGATGTGGGTGGACGCATGAGATGAGAACGATTCGTCGTACATCAATGCGGTCGAGCTGATGGTGGATGGCGGACTGACGGGCGCTCCCTTCGGAGCCCCCATTCTTCGCGGCTGACCGTAGAGAATAGTTACGAAGGACGAACCGCCGGACTAGTGGATAAAGCGTGGGTATTCACGCTACGATGAAATTTAAACTTAAAGGAGGAAGGCCATGGAACGAGAGATCATCCGCGTCGAACCGTTCGACACCAATTTTGAAAAATGGGCGCTCCCGTCTCGGTCTGCACCCGAGCTGGGGACATGGTGTTCATATCCGGCATGCCGCCCTTCGACCCAGACACCGGCGAGCTCCTGCAGCATGCGCCGTTCGAACGCCAGGCCGAGCGCATCCTCGAACAAATGAAGACAGCGCTGGAGGCGGCGGGGTCGGATCTCGATCACGTGTTGAAGTGCAACGTGCTCTGCATATCCGCCGAGCGCTTCAAGACCTTCAACGAGATCTACAAACGCTACTTCCCCAAGAACCCGCCTGCCCGAATCTTCTTCTGCGTCCCGGAGTGGACCGGTCCGTTCGATATCGAGATCGACTGCGTGGCCGTCACGAAGAGCGGAGGTCACCGGTAACGACAGCGGCGTCGGCGGGCAGCAGGGTCGGGATGGTGTCCCGTTTGGGATGATTCGCCGGGCTGCTCGTGAGGTCCGATTACGTCAAGTTGACGGAAAACGCCCGAACCGCCCAACTGGCTTCCCCGCCGCTCGTGTCGTGGATCAAGAACGATAGAAGCCCTTCACGACACTCATTCTTGGACCAATAGCTCGCAACGGGGTTGGGTGTGCCTTGCCAACCTGTTCGGTACCGATCCGCATGTCGCAATCTGGATTACTACCGGATAACCGGCGCTAATACCATGTGAGCCGCTGAGATAGTAGACGCCAGCGGCTCACGTTGGAGATGCTGCAGACGGTTCAAGAGGACTGAGTCCCGCTCTACGCGCCACTTCTTGAACTTCTTACTCTTTCTGGCAACTGCCTCCTTTGACCGATGTCAACACGCCGGCTGAAGCCTTGATGGTTTCGTTCCAGCAGCCGCCATTGGAATCGTAATACTGATAATTCTCCGAATTCGCCTGCCCCGACGTGGTGGCATTGCCCGAGGCATCGACGTTTAAGGTATCGGTGGGCGCTACCGAGTCAGAGAACGTACTGAAGTAGGTCGGGAAGCCATTCAGGGTGGTCAGCTCTCCCTTCTGGGAGGACTGTTGCGACGTAGTGATCTGCTGATAGGAACCATCCGGATTGGCGGTGAAGGCATAGCTCAAGTTGAGCGGCCAGTAATAAAGCTTGTAGCTGTTCGTCGTGTTTCCTCTGGCCTTGGTAGTAGTGGCGGAAGCGATTGACGTGACCTGTTTGACGGACTGATCGTATACGGAGCCATCCAGAGCGACGCTGTACTTTTGCCAATTGGAGAAGTCGATGCTCTGGCTGACCTCGGTGTCCACCTTGCCGTGCGAGGTCCGGACATAGCCCTCAATAGTGATTCCGCGCGAAGAAGTGACCGAAACTGTGCCAAAGGCATAAGTCCCGTTGTTCTGGATGTTCTCATTCACAACCGGATTGGGTTGTCCTACGGTGCTCTTGGTGACTGCTCCGGTCACCTGGTTGGAGCCAGCATCGAGGTATAGCAGTAGTGTCGCGGTCGCCGAGAAGTACTGGTCGGCGTTATAGACACTGACTGCCACGTTGTGCGGTTGGCCATTGCTGAGTATGCCTGCGAACGGAGTGAGGTCTACACGATACGGCTCAAAGTTGAGCGTATGCACGCCCGGGATCGGTCGCCACAGGTAAGGATCAATGCCTCCGGTGTAAACCCACGGATAGACCGGAGCGACGCCGGCGGCCTCGCCGTCAATGCTGACCTCGGCTTCGCGGAATCCTGTGTTGCCGCAGTTAAACAACTCGGCAGCCACATCGTTGGGGGCGCAAGTGTACCAGAACTCATCGTTGCTCTGGCTCTGGGCGAAGACGTCGAGATAGGCTCTTTCCACATTGGCTGGCAGGCTGAAGGTCTGCGTGAGCTGGTCGCTGGGTGTATTCAGGGTTACGGTTCCACCCGTGGGTCCGGCCGACATCGGCAGCACAACGTCGGAAGCAGCCGGCGGTTTTTGTCCGTGCTCTAAAGGATAGAACTGGATGGCCGCGCTGCCATGAAGATGGCTGGTGTACGTGCTGTTGACCAAATTGCCGAGATCGACCCGGCCCGCCTGTGGAATGCTAAACAACGGGCTGTAGTCAGTCAGGTTGCTCTCGGTGTGCCAAGTGCGCTGGACGTTATGGGACGGCTCAGCCGTTGTTCCGAAGTAAACGTTCGCGCCACCAATCCATATCTCTGCCGTGCGATCGAACTGGCGGCCTGCATCCACTGACCAGTCGGCTCCAATCACCACCGCCGCCCACGGACCTGGGCAGCCCGCTGGAGGCGTGTAGCCGAAGTACTTGGAGTTGAAGTCTGAGAAGTCCAAGTTCTGAAAGAGCTGAACGGTGCAGGGAGTCGTGCTCGGTCGCGGTACGGTGGCGTTGGCGGTTACGGTGTTGGCCGAACCGATCTGCGGCGTGCTGGGGGCAACATAGTTCTGTGCGCCGCCGGCGCAGGTCAACAGCAACGCCACGCACATAAGCGACGCAGCCCTGGTCAATTGAAGCAAGGAAAAGCGGGACATGTTTTGCTCCTTTCGCTGGACGCGCTCAAGCTGACGCGCGGCAGGCTCCGAAGAGGATAGTTCCACGCAGAGACCGAGGGCAAGCCCGGCGATGTTGCCCAGCGATGTTGCAGCTCCCATATGGGAGTGGGTCATTTTTTCGGTCTAAGGGGCTGCGGAACGATGGTGGATTAATCAGCTTAAGCCAAATGCCATGAACACCGTGTGGGGATTGTTGACCAACTTCTACTCCCTGACCCTGCACCGGTGGGTAGCCACTTTTGGCCTCGGCAGAATTGACTCTGGATCTCTGTCGGCTGCGATCGTTACCCGCCGATGGCCTTCGCCCGGTTGACCTGTCGGGAATGTCTGCGCGGCATCCTTGCTCCGTGAGTTTGCGGCAAGCGTGTGGGAGCGTGGAAAAGTGGCGGTAGCCGATCAATGTAGTTGTCCGAGGAACAAGCGGATGCCCATCTCGACATTGCGATCGACTTTCGCCTGGCCAGCAGGGGTGGGCATGAGGTGTCCGCAGGTCAAGCATTCGTGGAGAGCAACACGGCCAACGTGGACCTGCTTACCTTCCAGCGGGCCAGAGAGTAGGACGGGATAAGTGGTGATCTTTCTGATCAGGTCAACGCCTCCACATGCTGGGCAAAGGGTTGGTTTGCTGGACTTCTTCTTAGCCGATGGCATGAGCTGCTCCTGGTTGGGGGTTCCCGATCACGCGGCGGTATCCAACTGCGCCAGCGTAGCGCAAGGTGAGTAGGCCGGGGGGATCTCACCCCCAGCCTCTCGCAGAACCGAGCGGGAGACTCTCGTCTCACTCGGCTCCCATCAGGCAAACATACCTTTCCCAGTGATCGGCCAGTGAACGAAGAGATCCACACGGATCGCAGCAAGCTTTTGTAAGAACTTACTCGCTTGGATGGTGTGGTATTTGAAGCGCTTGAACTTGCGCATCACCCAGGCCCGTAGTTTCAGGTTGACATACCGGAACACGGGATACAGCGCCGAGCGGGCATAGCGTCCGTAATATTCAAGCCATCCCCGAAGGAGTGGATTGAGTTTCCGAGCAATGTCCTGCAAGGTCAGCTGCGTTTGATGCCAGAGGTTCAAGTCCCGAATCGCATCCCGCATGGCCTTCATCGCCGAGGGACTGACTGCTGGATTAAAACTCCAAAACAGTGTCTTGTCTCGGGAATTCAAAGCCAGACGGGGCCGAAAGCAGTATCCGAGAAAGTCAAATTTGACATTCGGATATTTGCCTTTACGCTTCCCGTCTTTGCAGTAGACGACCTTGGTTTTCGTCGGATGCATCTCTAGGTGACACTCTGCCAACCGGGCTTGAAGCTCAGCCTTGAGGGCTTCCGCTTCTTGCTTGGTCCGACAATGCACCAGCCCATCATCAGCATACCGACACCATGGGAGGTTAGGATGTGTCCTCGCCATCCAGAGATCAAACGTGTAGTGCATGAAAAGATTGGCCATGATGGGGCTAACCACTCCGCCCTGAGGCGTACCGCGGCTTCGCTCGATCATGGTTCCATCTTCCTGCACCATGGGTGCCTTGAGCCATCTTTCGAGGTACAACAGCGCCCACTTACACGTTATGTGTTTCCGAACAGCCCGTAGCAAAAGTTCGTGGTCGATGTTGTCGAACAGGCCCTTGATGTCGAACTCTAGAACCCAGTCATACTTCCAGCACCGCTCTCGCGTAGCTCCTACGGCGTCCAGGGCCGATTTCTTCGGCCTGTAACCGTATGAGTCTGCCAGAAAGATCGGGTCGAGAATCGGCTCAATCACCATTTTGACAACCGTCTGTGCCACGCGATCCGCAACGGTGGGCACACCCAAAATCCTTTCTCCGCCACTCTTTTTGGGAATGGCGACGGCGCGCACCGGCGGCGGAAAGTAGGTTCCCGAGCTCATTCGGTTCCAGATCTTGTAGAGATTCCCCGACAAGTTGGCCTCGAACTGCTCGATCGTCTGCTCATCCACTCCGGCCGCTCCGCGATTGGATCTGACCGCTTTATACGCTTCGTACACCAAGCGCTTATCAACGTTGAACGGTTTGTTTGTCGCATACATCGAGTTCATCCTGTTGCCAGTTGTTTCGCTGATGCAACCGCCTGACCCGACCCCTTTGCTCCAGCCCGATTACAGGGCCTTCGTCACTCGTACGAGTCGGTCCGCCCCAGTGCTCCGCTTCGGTTCTCTCGCCTCGCGGATTTAGCCGCTTGAGCTTCTCCCTTAACATCGGAGCGACTGGTTCCCGCAGTTCCGTGCAACCGCCCGCATCCGCTTCACGCCCCCTTTACGCCGGCCGCCACCCGCTCAATAATCAGGCACCCAACGGGTTTGTCCCAGAAGAGAACTACGCCCCTGGTTTTGACGACATTAGAATGCATAACGACGCGTCATCGAAGGGTTTACTTTCGTTCGTCTCTCGGATGCACACCTGCGCAAGTTATCCTCGCGCTTTTCCTCCAACGCACACTACCACGGCTTTTGACCGCAGCAGCTTGGAGGCGGTTTGAGACCTGCTCCTGAAAGCCGATCTCGAAGGACCTACCTTCATCGATTGCACAGCTCGTCCACGATTAAACTAGGTCATATGACCTCCTTATCCGTGTACTTCTGCGGCGCACTAGTTCCATGGCATCCAATCGCAGGGACTTTCTGCCAGCTCCGAGGCGTGTCGCTGTAACTGGGTCAGATAATCAAACGGATTGGCGTCGGAGAGTTCGCAAGTGTGGATCAGGCTCATGAACAGGTCCCCGACTTGAGCGCCGTTCTGGTTTTTGTAGAACAGTGCGTTCTTGCGATGCAGAATGACTTTCTTGAGCGCCCGCTCGCAAATGTTGTTGTCCAGGGGTGCTGCCGACTGGCGCAGAAACAGCGTCAGCTCCTGCCAATGATTTAATAAATAGGAAATCGCCTGGCCCAGACCCGAGTTGGGCTCTACCTTTTTCTCTTGGAGTTGTGCCGTAAGCCAGACATGCAGTTCCTCCATGACCGGACCGCTGCGCGTCTGGTGGAATCCGAGCCGTTGCTCGGGTGACATTCCCTGTTCCCGGGTGAGCTCGTCGTTGTGATAAATCTCAGCCAGGGTTTCCAGCACGAACTGGCATTGTTCCGGAAAATTCTGCGCCGCCTTCACAAACCGGCGTCGACCATGCGCCAGACAGTTTCCCAGTATGACCTCCAGGGTCTTGGGCAGGTTGCGCGACAGGGCATCGCACATTTGAATTGGAGGAGCCAGATCGGCAGCCCGACGGGCCAACACCGCGGACAGATTTTCCCCAGCGTGCCGTCGGCCGGTGAAGAACAGCGCCATCCGTTGTCCTTCGCGGGTGGAGATAATCCCCGAAGTAAACACTCCCGTACGCTCTGGCCGATCGGGCGCGTCCAAGACTAAGACCTTCATGCCTGTATCATCGTTATAAACCACTTCACCCTGCGCCGCCTGCCGGATCAGCTCTCCCAGCGCAGGCTCGAGCTGCTCCGCCGTTTTTTTCACGATGCCCCATTGCGTCGAAGCCGGCAGCGGAATCTCCAGTTTCTCTTGCAACCCTTCCAAGCGGTAAAAAGGCATTCCGCTGCCGTACTTCAGCAGCGCCATCATACTGGCCGAGGTGGCATCGTACTTTTCCTCCCCCACGCCGGCGGGTGCTTCCGCGGTGAACACCTCCAGGCACAGATTGCAGCGTAGCTTCTCCAGTTCATAGACCGTGCCCGTGATGGGCGCCTGTCCCACCAGTCGCACCAACACTCCCGGCGCCTCCAGAACATAGACCTTGCCCTGGCCACAACCGGGGCAGCGATCGCCGGAGTGTAAGCTCGGATGCGGAACTTGGACCTTCTTCGCCCCGCCATAAGCATCGGCTCCATGGCGGCCATGTCCGGGCCGCGCCGGCTTCCCATTGGCCTGCGAGTTCTGCTTCTCTTGGTTTTTCTTCGGCGTTTCGATGCCCGCCTGCTTCAGCACGTGACGGGTCTTTTCCGTGCTCGCCTCGGCCCCGGACAGCAAGAGTTCGCGCAGCCCCTCCAGGGTGATCTTTCGTTCGCGTAACAACTCGGTCAAGTAGCCCAAGGTTCGGATCGCGGCTTTCAGTTTCTGATATCCGGCCTCCCCCAGCCCTTCCCGCACACTCTCCAGCAAGGCCTCCAACTCTTCGGCCGTAACTTCGAAGGGCAAGGTTGCCGGTTGCATCTAGACCTCCTGCAGCAACTCACGAAAGCGCTGCGTCAGTGGGTAGCCCAAGACCTCTTTGATCGATCGGTTGGGACGATTGGTGTGATCATCCTTACCGCGGCCGGTGGTTTGTCCCAACCGAATCCAGTTGGCGGCGCGATAACAAGTCCCGCGAAAGCGCGTGGGATCCACAAAGGTTTCCACAAAATAGATGGGGTGTTGGTAGAGGCGTTCCCAGTCCTCGGACAACCGTTTCGCCATGCGAGCCAGGATATGCGACGCCAGATGTTCAACCGTTACCCAAGGCAGAATCAGAAAGCGGGTGTTGTAGGCCAGGAAGCGGATGTTCCGCCGCCGCGCTTCCGCGCTCCAGCCGAGATACCGATCGCGGCTGCCCAAGTGACGCGGTGCCGAACTCCACGCCAGGCAGGCAATCGGCCGCCCCTGCGCCCAGACCAGATACTTGAGCTGCTCGCCGACCGGCTGCTCATAGCCCAAGTAATGATGCTGTTCCATCAGGCTATTGAACAGCGCTTCGTCGCCCGTCCGCCGCACCTGCTGAAACTCGATCGGCTGCAGCTGACTTAGTCGCCCCTGGATCGGGGTCGGGTCGATCAGCATAGCCACCGGCGGCTGGCGTTTCGCCAGCGGGTTCGGCGGGGTATAGCGTACCGGCGGCAACTCGATCGCGCCCGCCCGATGCAGCATTAATAAAAGACCGCGACACACCATGTCGCGCGGGGCGCCATTGCTCTGTTTCCACTGCCACGCTTCACACAGTTTCCCGGACAGCGCGCGGCGGCTGGCGCCCGGGTGTTCCCGAATCAACTGCTGGATGAAAACGATATCCTCGGCGCTGATAACTCGGCCTCGGTACTGCCAAGCAGCGGGCATGACCACACAGTGTGGCAGAGCCGAAAATGGAACGCAAGTGCAAATCCTGGTGATCTCTTCTTTATTTCTTACGGGGATGGTTCCACGCTCACGCGCCGCCACAGCGGCGCGGCCTTCGCATCCGGGTTGCCGGCTACCAACAGCATCTGTGCCTGATGCGCCTCCAGCACCCGCGTCGGTTCATTCCCGCTCGGCCACCATACAAAACGACCATTCGAGAGCCGCTTCTGCGCCAGCCAAAACCCCTGGCCATCGAAGACTAAGATATGGATCGACGTGCCGCGCCGGCTGCGAAAGAAAACCAAGCATCCCGAGAACGGATTCGTCTGCAGTTTCTCCTGACACAATCGAGTTAGACCGTCAATCCCCTTCCTTCCATCGACGGCTTCGACCGCCACCAGGATTCGCATCTGGGGTGTGATGGCTAGCATGACTTGTCCGACCACACCATCCGGCTCAATCCCACCAACTCCGCCACCCCCATGCCCTTCATCTGGATTCGCATCCTTCTCCCGGCTCCCTCCAACTCCACAATGCACTCCGGAATGCCGGCCACCGTCGGCGCCATCAGTTCGATAAACCTCGGCAACTCCCCGCTCTTCCGCTCTGGGCTCGTCGGTTGCACCAGTTTCTTCAAACGCATGTAGTCCACGCGCAAGGTACGTGATGTCAGATAAAGACCATGCTGACTCGCCAATTCCGCCGCCCTCTTCCACAAGCTATCGGGGATGTGGCAACGGGCCCGATGCGTGCTCCGCCACGCTTCCAGTTCTTGCCGTGCTTGTTCCATGTCGGGGGGTATCGCCGATGCGCTAGCGGGTTTCATCAATCGGTCCTCCTTGCCCTCGTCGGGCAGACCGACTGACATTAGCAGGGCAGCTCACGTCGAGTTAAGCAGCCTTGCCGCAAACTCACCTTGCTCCTACGCGGCCACAAGCTCAATCGTGGCGCGGTTTCTTTGGTTGCGTTTCGCGGTTTGGCAGATGTGACCCATCAGGCGAGACCTTCGGCCCGTAAGCACCCAGCCGCATCACAATCAACTTCAGGCCGCGCGCGGCGCGAACTCCGTTGGCTCGGGTGACACAGGCTTCACAGATCGGTGCCCATCCTCATCTCAGCTAAGTCGGAATACGCGAAGCTGCAGTAGTTCCGGCCTCGACTCCAAAAGCCTCAGACATTCAAACCGGACAGGTGTTCATATAAGGAAGGTAAGGTGTGGGCGAACGTTTGAAATGAAAATGGCGTTCGTTTAAGTGAAACTGGGGAACCCCATGAGGTGAAACTGAAGACGCTATGAAGTAAAACTGGGGTGAATTCACTTCTACGAGTAGGGCGTTATACGGCCAAGTGGGGCGCCAGATCCGCCGTCGCGGACGAGTCGGCGTTGAGTGCACTTCACAAGCGCCCCACCCATCAGTTCGCAGAAGGTCCACCATTGGTGTGGCTTCAGCCTCTGACTAACATTTGTGTGTTGCGCCCTGAGGAACAGACCCGTCGCGTCGAGAATGGGGTGGAACCACTGGCGGCTGATGGAGCACGATCGTCCGGGCGTCGACATCGTGAATCCATGATCGCTGTGTAGCTGCTGAGGTATAACAGAAAGCTGTGCGGCGGTTGGAGTTGTGCGCTGGAGTGGTAGCGATCGGGGTGACTGCTGGTTCGGTCGCAGCATGAACGAAAGGGAATCTACCGTTGGCGAACACAAAACAATTCTCTATTCTTGGCGAAGGTCTTGAGGTCTGGAATAGTTGGCGTATTGAACACCCCGGAGAATTGATCGACCTTTCTGGCGTGGATCTGCGCAACCTAGAGTTCGGGCTGCAGCCAGCGCTTCGCAGGGCAGGCGCGCGAGGGCTGATTCCCGAGGGTTCTTCTTGGTCCTTCATAATCAACGAAATCGTCGGATACGATGTAATGCCACTCAACCTGCGTGGCGCTGACCTGCGTGGCGCAAACTTGGATGGTGCTGATCTGATCAAGGCCGAATGCCAAGGGACGGACTTTTCTTACGCGACGCTCAAAGCTGCAATCCTCCGCCATGCCGATCTTTCGTCGGCCAGATTCGTTGGTACCGATTTGACTCGTGCCGATTTGCGGGCAGCCGACCTGTCTGCGTCAGTCTTCGTTCGGACTAACCTGGAGGACACTGACCTCGGCTATTCGAAAGTCTACGGCGTCTCAGTCTGGGGTACCACGGGAACTCCAGCCGATGAAGCCAACTTGCTCGTGACCCCTCCTCAAGAACGGGACCTGCGAACCGACTGCTTGTCGCTCGCTCAGCTAATTTACTTCCTCCTCCGTAACGAACATGCCCGTGACTTGATCGATACTGTCAGACACCGACTCGTGTTGGTGTTGGGAAATTTCAAAGACGAGCGGAAGGCAGTCCTGGAGGCAGTTCGCTCTGCGCTTAGAAACATCGGGTTCATGCCTATGATCTTCGACTTTGAGGGTCCATCGAGTCAGGACACGACGGGAACAGTTGAGACTCTCGCGCGGCTGGCGCACTTCGTCATAGCAGACTTGACTGACCCGAGCAGTGTGCCCCACGAACTAGCAACAACGGTTCCGTTTCTAAGAACAACGCCGGTATTACTTTTCCGAAAGACGGGCGCCACAGGATACTCCATGGCCCGCGACCTTGAGGCGTACCCTTGGGTCCTCGGCGTGCATCAGTATGAGACGTCGGATCTTCTCGTGGCAGTGCTGCCGGACCTCGTACGGCAGGCGAGGGCGATGGCAGACAGCCTTCACGGCAACGCCGCAGAATAGCGGTCTGACAATTCGAAATGCTCTTGTGGTGGGAAGACGCACGGGGGCAGCCACCCCGCTTGTAGTCGCCAAACCGCCGACTGAGACTGCGGCGTCAATGCCAAAGGTCGACGGGCCTGTTTGAGCTTGTTGCCCCCTTGTTGAGCGTAAATCTCTCGGGAATGCCGCAAGAGAGGCCCGATCAACGCACCTAGCGCCCGGCGTGGCAAGGTTATGATGTTTTCCGACCCAGCCACAGCCACGACGGCCAGACTCGAAGCTCCGTGGTCATTTTGCAACACGTCGCGGGAAAATGCGGCATCGGCTGTGATTTTTTCAGCGCCGGCGCGAATAACAGGGTGACAGCAGACGTTGTGACACCATCGGACGCATCATAAGGGAGCGGATGACCACACCAGAACTCCAGGAAAAGTTCCAGATCGTGGTTGATCAGCACAAGAAAATCCTCTACAAGGTCTGCAACTCGTACTGCAGGAACCGCGACGACCGGGACGATCTTGCACAGGAGATCATCGTCCAGCTATGGCGATCTTTCGGCAAGTTCGACGAGCGTTACCGGTTTTCCACCTGGATGTACCGGATCGCCCTCAATGTCGCGATTTCGTTCTATCGCCGCGAGAACACGAGGGCACGATATGTCATTTCCGACGAGCAGCATCTTCTCGAAGCGATTGATGAGGCGAAAAATCAGCCGGAAGAAATAGGCCTCCTTTACGAATTCATTGAGGGACTTGACCCGCTGAATAGGGCGCTCGTCCTGCTCTATTTGGACGGGAACAATTACCAGGAGATCGCGGAAGTTCTGGGCATCAGCGAAACCAACGTGGCAACGAAGATCAGCAGATTGAAAAACAAGATGAAGCAGGAATTTCGGGGAGTCTAGCCAGGCTGAATCCCAAGCTAAATCACGGAGCGAGACATGATGGAACTGGATGAACTCAAGCAGAAGTGGGCGGAACATGATCGTAAGCTCGAAGTGAACATCCGCCTGACCCGTCAGCTTCTAAGCGCGCCCAAAATGAACCGCGCGCGGTCTGCATTGCGGCGCCTAGCCGTTTTCCTGGCCTTGGAGTCGGCCGTCGCGCTTGCCATCATCATCGTACTTGGATCCTTCATCGGCGACCGCATTGCGACGGCGCGGTTTGTGATACCTGCTGCCGCCTTGGACGTGTTCGAGATTACAACCTTGATTGTGCTGATCCAGCAGATTCGGCTCGCACTTTACATCGACTATAGCAAGCCGGTTGCCGTCATCCAGAAGCAGCTCGAAACTCTTCGGTTGCTACATATCCGTCACATCCAGTGGACGCTTCTGCTCGCGCCTCTTCTTTGGACACCACTCCTGATTGTCGCGCTAGAGGGATTTTTGCGGATAGACGCTTACAAAACACTCGGGACCGCTTATCTGCTCGCCAATCTGTTATTCGGACTGGCCATCATCCCGCTGGCGATATGGCTGTCGAAGAAACTCGCCAATCGTATGGACCGCTCCCCGAAGATTCGTTGGCTCATGAAGGAGCTCGCAGGGTACAACCTGAACGCCGCCTCCGACGCTCTCGCGACACTATCCGAATTCGAGGAGGAGAAACGGGATAACTGACGGTCGATGAGCCGCCCGCGATAAACTCCCGGGTCGTCGGCATTAGCGGCCAATCTCTGCCCATGTGCCCGCTGGTGGTGGAACTGGTCTACGGCGGCCGCCGATACTCTCTTATCGCATTTCGTAGATCCGATTACAAGGCGTACTCGAAATGGCGGCAACAATTGGCTCTAGCAGCGATCACCGGCAGAATATGACAACGTCGGCTGAAGGAAAAATGATGTCGTCGTCGCGGCTCGAGAGCGACTTCAACCCCCGAAATTGGCCGCTAATAATCGGCTACTCAGAAGTAATCCAGTTTGACGGGTTGTCGCCTACGCGTGGAAGTGTGACGGACCCGCGCTTTCCGCCACATCCGCGCAAACGGCGTTTCTCGTCTATGTGACTCTGCATTAGCGTGTGCGTGATTCGTGGACACTGGCCGACCTGCCTGACGTAATCTTCCACATGCCGGTATATGGCCAACGATGGTTGACCGGCCCGCCGGCGCAGAGCCTGGCTAGAGCAAATTGACTGCCACTGGTGCGCGCCCTATCATCAGGCATTGTTCGTGTAGCAAGCCATGATCGAGACGACGATCTCGCACTACCGCATCCTGGCGAAGCTGGGCGGAGGTGGTATGGGTGTGGTCTTTAAGGCCGAGGACACCGACCTTGGCCGTTTCGTCGCTCTGAAATTCCTGCCTGATGATTTCGCGCAAGACCCATTTGCGCTGGAGCGGTTCCGCCGCGAAGCTCGCGCCGCCTCGGCGCTCAATCATCCCAACATCTGCACCATTCATGAGATCGGTAACCACGAAGGGCGCTCGTTCATTGTGATGGAATTCCTCGATGGGGTAAGCTGCTATCGCCTTAGCAATCGTTAAGATTGCCTCAAACGTAGTACCCGCGAAGAGCGACTTTCTAGGAGTCCTAGGGCTTCTGGTCGGGGTAAGTTCCGGGTTGCCCAGCTCCGTAAGAAAAGATTAGGGGCCGGCAGACACTCCCAGCAGGAAACCCCTCCGGTCCGAGTTTGGCACTGCAAGAGCGCCCGTTTACCCTTCTACTCCTTGTTTTTGGGGCTTGTGGATTTGGATTGAGAGGTTGGCCATCAATTGGGTCGGCCCCCTTCGTTCTGAGGGTTGACAGATATGTCGAGACTCTAGATCGGCAATTGGACGGTATCGTCGCTGAGTCTGGCTTCCAAGAGGTAACGTAACAATTCCGAGGTGGCTGTGGGAAGTCGGACGCTGGGTTCCGGCCTGAACGCGTCCCCTGGAATTCAAGCTGACGAGTTGTCGGCTATGGTGAGAAGTGACGGGCCGCATGAAGCTCCCTCCAGCGTTCCGTTTTGGCGGCATTTTCATCTTATGCGTCAATTTGTGGCGATATTCTCATCTCATGGGGTCTTCGATTCTCACCTTATGGGGGCAAGGTCAATCTAAGTCGCTGTTTTTACAGCCCCGCCATTCTCACGTTATGCGTAAACCCACAAAATATAAGAGAAGAAGAAAGAAAACTCCTGAGAGTTGCTTGCTTGGTGCCGGCCGATCAGGCCCTGAAGAGTCCGGATGTATCGAGCGATAGGTTGCGCTGCGCCAGACGGTCGCTGGAAGCCGGAGTCGCGTTCGGCGGAATTGGGTCGATGGTGACTCCGGGCGGCCAGAAAAAGATCTCGGCGACCAGGCAGCAGTGCAACCCGGTCATGAGCTGCTGAATGGTGAAGCGCGTATTTTGATAGGGACCATTGACTCCGCCGGGATCGGATCCCGGGTCGAGCGGAAAGCGCTTGTTGACGGTGTCGTTGACGTCCAGCCAGACTCCGCAATAGATCACTTCGTCGGCGCCGGTGCCGGCGAAGCTGATCTGCGCGTTCATGGGATCTTCCGTCCGCGCGGTCATCGCTTTCCCGCCGGGGCTCCGAGGCGGCCTCTGGTTTCGTAGCGTTTGACATCGATTTGGCGACCAAGTCACGCGATATCATTGGTGTGCCGAACTTCCTCCAAAACCCGGAATGCGATGATGTCAATTCATGAAAGGTCCGGCACCAATAACCCGGTCTGAATCTGCCGGGAACGAGAATTACAGCTCTGCCATCGGGTATCTTCGCGCGGCCATCATCGTCGTCGTGGTCGCAGTCCACTCGGTCCTGGCGTATTGCTCTTTCGCGCCCCTACAAATCCTGTTTGGAACGAGGTCGGCCCTTTGGAGGGCATATCCCATAGTAGACCGCCGGCGCTGGGCGGGCTTCGACCCGATTGTCGGGTTTACCGACCCATTCGGAATGGCACTCATGTTTTTCTTGTCCGGGCTGTTCATATGGAATAGTCTGCAGCGGAAAGGCATTGCCCGATTCGGACGCGATCGGGTGACACGATTGGGCTTACCGTTCGCGGTTGCCGTTACCTTTCTGGCACCGGCCGCTTACTATCCGACGTATCTGGCCACCGCTGGCTGTCCGCTTCTCAAGACCTTCCTCCGACAGTGGTTTTCGCTCGGCGAATGGCCGTCTGGACCCGCGTGGTTCATCTGGATTCTGCTGGCGTTCGATTGCCTCGCTGCAGGATTCTTCCTCACGATGCCGGAGTGCGGCGCCCGACCCAGCCGCCGGTATTCTCGCGTGTTCAGCAGCCCGGCGAGGTTCTTCTGGACGCTGACGGCCGTTTCCGGAGTCGCCTATGTCCCAATGGTGCTGGCCTTCGGTCCTGCGCGCTGGACGGCGTGCGGACCATTCATGTTCCAGACGAGCCGGTTGCCGCACTACGCAGTCTGGTTCTTTGCCGGCCTCTATACCGGCGCGTACGGGATCAATCGCGGTGTGATTGCGCCGGATGGAGCGTTGGCACAAAACTGGCTGAGCTGGCTGGGTTGGGCTTCGGCCGCATTTGGAGTACTGGTCGTGGTTACCCACCCGGCGATTCGGTCCACGGCGTCCTGGTCGGAACTCGTTGCCGCCATGGCATGGGTGCTGTCATGCACCGCATCGACGCTCTGGGTGCTTGCAATGTTCCTTCGGTTTGGTGGCACGCGAGTCAGGGTTATGGATAGCCTTTGCGAAAATGCCTACGGAATATACTTAGTCCACTATGTCTTCGTGATCTGGCTGCAGTACTCCCTGCTGCGAGCCCCTCTCGCCGCGTTAGCAAAGGGAAGCATTGTGTTTCTCGGCGCGCTGGCGCTGAGCTGGGCCAGTGTCGCTGCCCTACGCAAGGTTCCCGGCGTCGCGCACGTCATTTGACTTGATCGCTTCTTTCGGGGTCAGCCTCAGTCTAACTGTGCAGATCTCGCTTTCTGCGAATACATCGAATTGGATCCTTAACAGGCCAGGCTACTCGACATCACGCACGCTTGCCGCCACGCGACGAAACTGACTGCGTTTGCCCAACTACGAGCAAGCATTAGAGTCGTTCGCTGGCCACTCCACGGTGATTCCACCAAAGCAGAGTTAATCCCGCGCGAACACCGAGCACAGGGAATTTGACGAAGATGGACATCATTGAACGGCGTCATGTGGGATCGGTCAACCGAATGGCTCATCGACCGGAAGCTCTCGATGGGCCTTCACTATACACCCGACCTGGCGTCCGGCATCCGCTGCGACGACTCTCTCCTGAACGGCAGATCAGTGAATTCCCCGCTTGTCTTAATTGTCCATAAATGGGGTTCGGGAAAGCTTCGCCGGGCCGCTCGTGAAGTCCTAGGGCGGTATCGGAAGCGCCCCTGCGAGGAATCATGAATGACATTGGTGTGTGCGGGCGCTTTCGATACCGCCTTAGGACTTCCGGACAGCGTGGCTGAACCGCAAATGTACTTGCCGGGGCTAAATACGGTCCGTGACTTCGGGGGGTTCGGCTCCCGTGAGATCCAGCAGGGGATCGTTATTCTTCCGCTACTGCGAAGGCAGTTTTTCACCAACTGAGACGACTTCCGAATTGTTGGCTAACTACCAGAGACGGAGATCGTGGGCGCAGAGACATGGTTCAATTCAAAAGAACGCCCGCCTGAAGGCCTCATATCGTGTGCGCGCCTCGTTCATAAGCTCCGTAAATTGCGGCTCATGCCGAATACTCTCCAACAGAGGGTCCGTCTCGAAATAAGGATACGAAAAGAAACCGTTGTCAATGCTGTAGCGGAGCATGCGAAGAGCCGATTTCTTATCCCCCAGGACACCATAGGCCTGCGCTATCTTGTAGGTCGCTTCGGGATCGCCAACTCCCCGCCGTTGGATCTTCTCCTCCGCTTGGCGCAGGATTTCCAACCCTTCCGAGTTCTTGTGCGCAATTGAATCACTCAAAGCCTTCCCGATCTGCGTATAGAGTGTGGGATGGAGTTGATAGGCGCGATCCAGATCTTTGGCGGATTGCTCCCAATTCTGCAGGTAAAACTCTCCGAAGCCTCGATAGAACACGAAGAGCGAGTCGCTCTCTTCCGGCAGGCTGCGAAGGAACTTGTCATACTCTCCAAGGTACAGGTAGGTATTTAGCACTGCGCCGTTGCCTCTGACCAGTGGATCGATCTGACGTGCGCGTTCACACTCAGCGACGGACTCCCGCAACATTCCGGCAAAGCGGTAGGCGTAACCCAGTTCCCAGTGAACAGCGGCATGATTGGGATTGGTTTGCAGCGCGTCCCGCAGAAGCGGCACGGCCTGCTCCACTTTGCCGGTATCGATGAGGAAATTTGCAAAGAAGATCTTGGCTTCCAGTTGTGCCGGCTGAAGTTTAAGCGCACGTTCATAAGCAGCTTGTGCCTTGCGGTATTGCTCGCGGCCGCCAAACTCGAAGGCAGCGTCGGAAGTATAAGAGGCGCCCAGATAGGCCCACGTCAGCGCGTAGTTGGAATCAATCGCAACCGACCTTTCCAGCATTTGGATCGCCAGAGGGAAATCGTGCCGGGAATAGAGGTCGATCCCGCGCAAATAGAATTCGTAGGCCGCTGGTTTGATAGCTGTATCAGGCTTGAGCCGTTCGGCCTCCGCAGGCGACAGATTCAGCTCCAAGCCCTTGATAATCTCCTGCGCCACATTGTCTTGGACCGCAAGGAGCTTGTCGTATTTCAGGTCAACCGTGCCCCGATCAATCATCTTGTCGGTCTTTGTGTCCACCAGTTGATACGTGATTCTCAGGTCATCTCCGTCACGAATGAAGTTGCCGGTCAGCAGCGTGTCGACGTTTAACTCGGATGCGACCTTGGGAATATCAATGACCTGGTCCCGATACTTCTGAACCGCCGCCGACGGCCGGACGGTCAATAAGCTCACGTAGCCGAGCTTCGTGATGATGGCGTCTGCCAGGGAAAATCCCAGGAAATCTTCGTTGGGATCGTGCCTGAGATTCTGAAACGGGAGAACCGCCAAGCTCCGCGGTGCCAGCGGAGCGCGCGTCGCGCTGTGTTTCCTCACATAAAGGTAAGAACCAAGACCTGCGATTGCGCAAGCGGCCAGCAAAAGTGACACGAGTACAATTCGGCTCGGCCGGGTCCTTCCCCGCACAACCTTCGAGGTCGCCGCATTTGATCTCTTCAGACTCCCAGTTTCGAGCCCTGGTAGAACGGGTGCCGAAACCGCGGCAGTAGAATGACCATTCGCCGGCGTGCCTTCCGCAGCAACAACCACATCCTTACTATCCGACTGCCCCAAATCGGTTTCGACACTGGGAACCTCCCGCACCGATGCGGTGAAGCGGTAGCCTTTCTTGGGTACCGTATCGATATATTGCTTCTCTCCCGGACGCTCGCCGAGCGCCTTACGCAAGGCGGACACAGAAACCGTGAGATTCGCTTCTTCCACGAAGCTCTCCGGCCACACTGCCGCCAGAATCTGATCCTTGGTCATCAGCCTTCCAGGATGCGAAACCAGAAAGACCAGCAGGTCGAAGGTCTTTGGAGTCAGCGGAACAGCCTGTCCGTCACGCAGCAGCAGGTGCTCCGTGGGGTCGAGTTGGAAATTTCCGAACTTGTACAAACGACCTGTTTGCAATGGACTAGCGACAAGTGGCGCTCCTTCGAATTCTTTTGCAATTTCCTTGGGGTTTTCTTCTCCGGGCTTAAGTACGGCCAGAAACCCCTTGGTGCACGATGCACACTTAGCCCGGTGGTGACTCGTGAGTTATTACGGATTTTAAGCCAGTCTGTGCAGTAGAACAACACCGACGACCACGGATCACACCGCCTGCGTGCGTTGTTGCACGCGCTTAACAATCAAGTTCCAGCGTCTATCGCAAGACCGAGTTGGGACGCAACTCCTGGAGGAACAAATGCACTTTCTCGAAGTGCAAGGAATGGTGCGCGAGGCTTCTGCGATCTTGCGTCCGGATATGCTGTGGCGAGTCGCCCGCAGACTCATCCCCGCAAAACGGATTGTGGAGTTCGTGCCCCGCCGATGATCGAACGGTCATGCCTGGAACTTCCAGCGGCGCGCAAAGATATTCGTCGAGTTCGCGAGGGGACTAAGTATGAACAGATTTAAGAACGCAATCCTCTGCGTGGTCAGGTTGATCCTGGTAGTAGTGGCTCCTCGCTTTGCTTTCCATCTCGCATCGAGGAAGGGCTGGCACAGAAGTATCAAGATCGCGCCGCTCTCGCCAGCGATTAACCAAGCCGGAACGGCAGGAATTATCCGAAATCTCGATCCGCCATCATCGGGGATGGATGTTCCAGAAACGCCGTTTGCGACGTCGGGCTTCGACTCACGAAACGTGACGAAAAAGGGGGGTACGTGCGCGAGTTAACCATTACGTATCGCGGGACAGTTTATCCCTGGCAGTGCGATCACATGGGTCATATGAACGCCATGTGGTATGTGGGGAAATTCGACGAGGCATCGTGGCAGCTGATCGCGACGCTGGGACTCACTCGGTCGCGCTTTTCCAAAGATGGGATCAGCGTGGTTGCGGTTGAGCAGCACCTTGACTACAAACGCGAGCTGCATGCGGGAGATCTGGTCACGATTCGTTCGGCGGTGTTGGAGATGAAAGAGAAGTCGGTCCGCCTGATCCATGAGATGAGAAACGACGGGACCGGAGAACTGGCCGCGACCGCCAATATTGTCGGCGTTTACATCGATGCAAGCCTCAGAAAAGCGTGCACCTTGCCGACGGATGTGCGTGAACGCGCGGTTTTTCACGCTCCACAAACGACAGGTGAATGCATGGCCGAGATAGCGGGGTTGCAGTGAGTTGCGTCGGGGACGATGCGTACCGACGAAAGGCCTGAGGTTACAAGCAAGGTGAGTCAAAACGAGAGGAAGGAGGCATCCAGAATGTTAGCTGAACCGATGCCAATTTACGGAACTATGGAAGGTGGCGGCTCCTACAACAAGTATGCAAAGCTGCCCGCGGCCGGCGGTGCCTTGGCGCTGCCCCTATGGGAAAAGACAGTTGAATGCATCGAACTCGAAGGCAGCGATCAGCCGGTCGTCATTGCCGATTACGGATCGTCGCAAGGAAAAAACTCTCTGCTCCCAATGCAGGTCGCAATCAGAATCCTGAGGAATCGGCTGGGCCCAAATCGCCCGATCTCTGTGTTCCACATTGACCAACCACTGAACGACTTCAATACGCTTTTCGAAGTGCTGGATGCTGACCCGGATAGATATGCCTTGGACGATCCAAATGTATTTCCCAGCGCGATCGGACGGTCATTCTATGAAAATGTGCTACCACCCGGCTCAGTTCATCTCGGATGGTCCTCGTATGCCGCCATGTGGCTCAGCCGCTTCCCGTCCTCGATTCCCGGCCACTTCATGTCCATTCGCAGCACTGGCACAGTGCGTGCCGAGTTCGACCGCCAGGCTGCCCATGACTGGGTGTCCTTCCTCCAGTTACGCGAGAAGGAGCTGAGGCCAGGAGCGCGCCTCGTTGTCGTCCTCCCGGGAGTCGACGACGAGGGCGTAACTGGACTTGAAACTTTATTCGACCACGCGAATGAAACCTTAGCGGAGATGGCGAAGGAAGGCTCTATCACGGCCAGCGAACGCGCGGCAATGGTCGTGGGGGCATACCCCAGGCCCAAACGCGATGTCCTTTCGCCATTCGCACGCAACGGGAACTTCCAGCGGCTGACCCTGGAAAGCTGCGAGACGCACCCTCTCCAAGACGCTGCATGGACCGAATACGAACGGGATGGAAACAAGGAAGCGCTGGCCACTAAGCGCGCACTGTTCTTCCGCTCAGTCTTCACGCCTTCCCTCGGATCCGCGCTCGCCCAAGCGAACTCGGGCGACGCCGAGGCTCTTCGCCTATTTGGAGATCGCTTGGAAGCCGGACTCAAGCGTCGCCTCGCGACGCACCCAGTGGCAATGCACACGCTCGTGCAAGCCATCGTTCTTGCCAAGCGGAATTAAGGAACATGCAGGTGGAGGCATTGACGATGGTCCCGGAACAACGGGTTGAGCGGCTGCAGCTCCGCGTGGGCTGCCTATGCGGCGCGGTCATGTTTCTCGAAGGCTACGACATCGTAGCCGCTGGTTACGCGATCCCGTCCCTCATAGATGCATGGCGGGTGCCTCCGTCAGTATTCACCGCAGCCCTGACTTCGGGAAATGTGGCGATGCTGCTCGGCTCGCTCTGCGCGGGATTGCTGGGCGATCGACTGGGACGCAAGCCCGTACTGATTGGTTGTGTAATCGTGTTCGGCACTTTCTCGTTGCTTTCGGTGCTTGTTGCCTCGCCGTCGCAATTGGCGGTGCTACGGTTTCTGACTGGGTTAGGCCTCGGCGGCGGCATCCCACTCGCGATCGCCGTCGCCTCAGATTTTGCTCCGTCGACCAGCCCCGGACGGTTCCTGATCCTCATAAACACGGGCGCCCCGGTCGGGTTTACTGTCGGCGGACTGCTGGCAAGCCTGCTTGTGCGTGATTTCGGTTGGCCGGCGATATTCGTATTGGGCGGGGTGTTGCCGCTCGCCATGTCACTGCTGCTTGCGCTGTGGCTGCCAGAATCGATTGCGCTGGGTACCGCGCTCCATCGACACCATCCGGTCGGCGCCCTTTTCCAGACTGGGCTTGCGCCGAGCACCATCCTGCTCTGGGCGATCAATCTGCTTAATCTACTTGGTCTTTACTTGATCCTGCAGTGGACGCCCGCTATCTTGCATAGCACCGGCGTGAGTCCTTCTCGGGCGATTCTTGTCGCGAGCATGTACGGCTTAGGCGTGATCGCGGGTGCCTTGCTGACGGCCCCCATCGTCGACCGCTTCGGCATGGAGCGTGTCTTGACCTGCGGGTTGGCATTCGGTGCTCTTTGCGTACTTTCCATCGGGTTGTTCCATCCGCAAATCTGGGTGCTTTCGCTCGTTATGTGCGGAGCCGGAATCGGCGGCGGTTCCCAAGGCGGAATCAACTCGCTATCCGGCCTGATTTATCCGCCAACCATCCGCTCGACCGGCGCTGGATGGGCGCTGGGCGCCGGACGCGTAGGCACCGTCACCGGTCCACTCCTGGGTGGCGCACTGCTGGCAGTCGGTTTTCGGGCACGGGACATTTTCCTCGCGGCCGTCATCCCAGCATTCGGAGCGACGCTGTTAATGGCGGCCCTTGGGCGATGGCGAAAGTAAACGTCAAGCTCGGACCTGGCTCTCAGTTGACGAGAACAGTGCGCCGTGAAAAGGCGCTGGTCCACTGCGGGAGACCGACCCGCCCGGGAACTGGTTCGCTCCACCCGGTAGCAATCGAAGCAGCGGGGCAGAGGCAACGAAGTCGTTGAAGCCTTCGGTACAGAGGGTCACGATGGCGACTTGGCGAGCGTGCAGGCCATAATCCGAGTAAACGCTGAGCGGGCCTCGAAACGACTAATGCAAAGAGCCGACCCTCCTGTTTTCAGGTTGTCGACGTCAACATGGGCTAATCGTCATGCAAGACTGAACAGCGGTCGCCCCGACAAATCAAGATAATCGAAGCAAATCGCGTGCCTGTGACCACGCTCTATCCGACTGAGGTTCCCTACTTTCCCACTTCTAGTTATGGCATGATTTCCCAGGAGGTATCTCGTGAACAAAAGACTCTGTTTTGCGTTTGCTGCATTGATGGCGGTTCCCGGTGCTCTACTCGGGCAGGAGAAGTCACAAGCGCAGGCCACGCCACCAGTGAACCCGATTACTGCGAGCGAAAAAGGTCTTTACTCGTTTGTGAGCAACGCCGTCATCGGTGCGGCCCAGAAAATGCCGGAAGAAGGCTACTCCTTCAAACCGACACCGGAGGTTCGAAGTTTTGGCCAGATCGTTGGCCATGTGGCCGACGCTTCGTACATGTTCTGCTCGCTAAGCCTCGGCGAATCCAACCCAGCAAAGGGGATCGAAAAAACAAAGACCTCGAAGGCCGACCTTGTTGCCGCACTTAAGGACGCCGTTGCGTACTGCAACAAGGGGTTCGACAGCATGACCGATGCAAAAGGCAGCCAGATGGTGAAATTCATGAACTTCGACATAGCGAAGCTCACGGTGTTTTCGCTCAACACGGCGCACACCGATGAGCACTATGGGAACATGGTGACCTATCTGCGAATCAAGGGGATTGTGCCCCCGACTAGTGAAAACCCACCCGGACACGCGCCGAAGTAAAACGCTCACAGCAGCTGAGTCTTTGATAAACCGGCAATTCGGAAGCTATCGCCAGAGGATGGTGGCCGTGGGGTTGATCGCCAGTCCCGACCTTAGGCGGTTCGGATAGATATTGCTTTTGCTTTTGTTCGTCGGCTGCGTCGTCGCATCGGTTTGCTGAGATTGGCTGCGTTACGCGGTGTGGGGCATAGCGCTCTAGTCTGGCTGCACGCTTATAAGGCGAGAAGGCCTCGCCGAGGAGCTGCTTGCGGCGCAGAAGCCGCCGCGGCAGGATTCTTCTCGCCCTTGGATTTCTTCGGCCTATTCCGTTTGTAGGCAAGGCGGAACTTTACTTCGGCCTCCTCCAGCGGAAGGCGCTGCGGACCCCTGCTGCACTTTCAAAAAATTGTCTACGCTCATAAGTCAGCTGAAGTTGGGCCCCGAGCAGGTACGCCGATATCAGCTCTATGTGTTGAACGAGAAGAAGCTGGCCTGGCAGACCCTGCAGGTGCATGGCGGCTTTGAAGTTCTTCTACACGCGAGCCCTGAAGCAAACCTGGTTCGACCACGAAGAAGTTGGCGCTTATCCAAGAGGAAATCGCACAGATGATAGGTACATCGCGAGAAACCGTAACCCGGCCGTTCGTCGATTTCAAGAAACGACAAATCCTGCAATCCAAGGGCTCGACTGTACTGATCCGCAACAAGGCGGCGCTGAAGGCGATAGTCACCGCGTAGTAGTTTTGCGGATCGACTGAAGTTGACTAGCGCCCCTTGCTCTCCGCTTCACACGCCCAGCATTCCAGTGACGAAGGAGACGCTACTTCACCGCTGTGCATCGTGAGCATATGGCCACACGCAAGGTAACAATGCACGAAAGTGGTCTCTCGCACTATACGGACAACTGCCTGTCTGATCTCGCCGTCCGCGGTCGGATTTCTCTCGCTGACAGGTTCGTTGCTGGACTCGCGCTTTTTCAATGGGATGCTCAACCGCGAATTATCAGCCAAACCCATTTGATGCCGCAACAATTTTATGTCTGACACCAGACATAATCCCTTTGATACGCGAGCCCTCGGAATCTAGACTCATCCGAATTACTGAGAGAGACAGCCCGTGAAGGCCATTCCCCCAGTTTTCATAACTGTCTTCACGGGTGCTGTTTCATCGGGCTTCAGCGGCGGTCACTATGTCGGGTGAAGTACGGATAATCGACTTCAAGGCTTGGGACCCAGAGACCCAGGATTGCGTCAACTATCACAGTCAGTAGTGATGAACATCACTGCTCGCTTGTGATGAAACGGAAATACTTTCGTTCCCATAAGCCCAAGGACCCCCCAACGGCGAATGTATTTGCCGATCGTTGCCAGGGAAGTCAATTAGGAGAGTCGCAATGTCGTGGCCTCTGTTTCGCGCAAATTCAAGCTTCATGCTGCTTATCGTTTTGGTTCTATTGGTCTTAATGGCGCAACCGAGCTACGCTATCCCGGCGTTTTCCCGTCAATATGGCACGAGTTGCAGCACCTGTCACATCGACTTTCCCAAGCTAAACGACTTCGGCAAGGCCTTCAAGGACGCGGGCTTTAAGTTCCCGAAAGACGATGAGTCCATGCTGAAGATTCCGCCGGTGATGCTGGGAGCGCCGGCCAACGCCGAACTTTGGCCGAAAGCGATCTGGCCGGGCACTATTCCGGGCATCCCGCCGATCGGATTGCGCTACAACCAATATTTCCAGTACACGAGCGGCAGCCGTAACCAGCTCAACATACCTGGAAACACCGGGCCGTACATACCGGCGACGGACTTTGAAACCGGTTTCTTTAGCATCTTCACTGCGGGCAATTTCGGCAGCGACATCGCGTTCTGGGTCGATGACGACATAAGCGTGAGCGGTGCGAACGCCAACGGCGGACTGGGCGAGGCCTATCTCAAGTTCGTGAACCTTGGTCGGCTGATACCCAAGCTGCCAGCTCATGTGCTGAACGTGCGCGTGGGCCAGGTTGAGTTGGAAATACCATTCACCCAGGCGAAGTCCATCTGGATCAGTCCGTATGACATCTACTCGCAGGCGAACATCGGCGTTGTCAATCCGGCATTAAACCAGCAGTTTGTGAACAATGCGTTCGCCTTTGCCGGTTCGGGGAAGGGCATTGAGTTCAGCGGCGGTTTGCACACTGGCGGCTACAACTATTCCATCGCCTTTATCGACCAGACCACCACACCCGGATACGCCCAAGGCAACACCAACGGCTACGTGCCGACTGCGACGGGATCGAACCAGGGCGGCGTAGGAATTGCTTCGGACGCCAACTTCAAGGACATCTACACCAGCTTCAACTACCGCTTCAACCTGGAAAAAGACAGAGAGAGCCGCAACTCCATCCAGGCAGCTGGACCAAGCGGTCCGCGTGATCACACTTACCTGAACGTCGGCACGTACTGGCTTTATGGACGTTCGGTGCAGCGCCTGACCGGTGCCCTGCTGGATGGTACTTCGGCGACGCTCACCGCCCGCGAGCCGTTCTATCGAGTCGGCGGCAACGCAACCTTCAACTATCACAACCTGCAGTTCAACGCGCTGTACATGTACGGCCATGACTACAATTTGCTGCCCGTGGACTCGACCGGCGCTTTCATACCGTTGCCGGTGACAGGAGCAATTACACCGGTGGGTTTTGTGCATGGGTCACCGGCGACCTTCAGCGGAGGCTTTGTGGACGCCGAATGGCTGGCCTATCCGTGGATGTACGTGATGATCCGCTACGACGGAGTCAACTCCAACTCGGACTACCACAACGCACTGGTGCCCGGTGGATTCACGAACTCGCCTTTCAATGGGGCGTCGAGCGTGACCCGCAATCGGATTACGCCCGCTGTGCAATTCCTGATTCACGCCAACATTAAGGCAACGGCCGAATATCAGTTCAGGCCATCGCAATCGCTGCAGGTCGCCATGAATCCGATCACGGGATTGCCGATGGCGGTGAATTCATTCCACACCAACACGCTCGTTTTGGGACTTGAGTATGTGTACTAAAGGGCACTCAAAGAAATCAGCTTTTACGAAAGGGACATCAATGACAAGTCGTTATTCGCTCTCGATTATTCTGGTTCTCGCTCTGGTTGGCGCCGCAGCCGCCGGAACAATCACTGGTACGGTATCCCCGGGCAAATCTTCGGTCGTTTACGTGGATGCAATCGCCGGCAAGACCTTCCCGGCTCCCAGCCAGAAACCGCTGATGGACCAGAAGGGCCTCGTGTTTAGCCCGCACCTGCTGGTCGTGCAGGTAGGAACGACTGTGGAATTTCAGAACAGTGACAGCGTGCAGCACAACGTGTTTTGGCCGTCGATCAGCGGCAACAAGAAGCTTACCCACAATCTCGGTACCTGGCCCAAGGGTGAGAAGAAGGCGTTCAAATTTGATGATCCTGGCGTTGTGCCGCTACTGTGCAACGTTCATCCGGAAATGGCGGGTTACATCATAGTCAGCCCCACTCCGTACTTCGCCGAGACCGATCCCAGCGGGAACTACAAGATCGAGAACGTTCCGGATGGTAAATACAACGTGGTCGCCTGGCACGAAGGTTCCAAGCCACAGAGCAAGTCCGTCGATGTGGCGGGCACCGGCAAAGCCGACTTCACCCTCTCGAAATAACTGTCAGGAAAGGCGTGCTCTGGCCGGCATGCCGTCACTCCTGGTGCCACCAGAACGGACACCTCGTCGGAGAGAGGGCTGATGTTAAGCCGCTTCACCAAGAAGAAAGTCGACCGGGAGTGGCTAAACACCAACTTCCCCTGCATGATGGCGTGCCCTGCGCATACCAATGCCGGTCGCTACGTCACGCTGATAGGGGAGGGGAAGTTTGAGGAAGCGTACAAGTACGCGCGGGATCCGAACCCGATGGCGAGCATATGTGGCCGGGTTTGCGCGCATCCCTGCGAGACTGCTTGCAGACGCGGCGAGATCGACCGGCCCATCGCGATTCGTGCTCTCAAACGTTTTCTGACCGAGAATTACGGTCCGGAGTCTCGACACCCGGTAGCTCCGACGACCAGACCCGCGGCGAAACTCGCCTACAAAGTTGCAGTCATCGGTGGAGGGCCAGTCGGGCTCTCCGCGGCTCACGATCTGGCGCTAATGGGTTATTCAGTCACCGTCTTCGAGGCTTCGCCAGTCGCCGGCGGAATGTTGTATCTCGGCATCCCAGAGTATCGGTTGCCGAGAAGCGTGGTTGAGGCCCAGGTGCGGGAGATCCTCGAAACTGGAGACATAACCCTCAAGTTGAACGCCGCCGCCGGGCGAGACTTCTCCGTTGGCGAGTTGCGGCTTCAAGGCTTCGACGCCGTGCTGATCGGCGTAGGCGCGCACCGCAGCCGTGACTTGTCAATTCCGGGTGTTGACCTTGACGGTGTTCATCGCGGCATCGATTTTCTATTGAACGTTAATCTCGGCTACAAATTCACCATCGGCAAAAGGGTTTTGGTCATCGGCGGTGGCAACGTCGCCATGGACGTTGCCCGTTCGGCTGCGCGTGAGGTGCTGCGACAGCATGACGAGCCGGGCGAGATCACACCCTCGGAAGAGAATGTGCAAGCGGTTGCTGCTCACGAGATGATGGACATTTCGCTGTCTGCGTTACGCATGGGCGCCCACGAAGTCGGTCTCGTCTGTCTGGAAAATCGCAATGAAATGCCGGCTGCGCTGGAAGAAATCGAAGAAGCGGAGACAGAAGGCATCATCATGCATCCCGGCTTCGGCCCCAAACGTGTATTGGGACGAGAAGGCAGAGTGGTCGGCCTGGAATGTCTCAAGACAAAGTACGTCTTCGATGAGAACCGCCGTTTCAATCCGACGTTCTTCGAAAACAGTGACACCGAGTTTGAATGCGACACCATCATTCTCTCGATCGGCCAGGCGCCTAATCTGGATTTCCTGCGGCCTGACGATGGCGTGCAGATTTCCCCGCGCGGGCTCATCGGCGTGAATCGCGAAACCCTGATGACCTCTGCTCCCGGAGTTTTTGCCGGCGGCGACTGCGCATTCGGCCCGCGACTCATCATCGACAGCGTCGGCGACGGCAAGCGCGCGGCGATGGGTATCGACGAATATCTTCGGGGAACAAAGCACCCAGAGCCGCGAATTGAAGTTCAGGTGATGGACCGCTGGCAGATGGCCGTGGATTACATGAACATCCAGCGCCACGCCATTCCCATGCTTCCGCTGGAGCGCCGTACAGGCATGACCGAGGTGGAACTGGTTTACACCCAGGAAGAGGCCATGGCGGAGGCGCAACGCTGCCTCAAGTGTTACGTCAACACCATTCTCGAGGGCAGCGAACAGGATGGTACCGACTGCGTGCTGTGCGGCGCGTGCGTGGATGTGTGTCCGGAGAACTGCCTGGAACTGGTGCCGCTAGACCGCATCGAGTTCGAGCCGAATGCAATTGATGCGCTTGCGAACGATCCCGATTCGTTCAGTTTCGAACTAGAAGGCATTCGACCGGACGAGTTGGGTAGCGTCATCGGAACCGCGATGATCAAGGACGAGACGCGCTGCATCCGCTGCGGCTTATGCGCGCTGCGCTGCCCCGCCAACACCATCACCATGGAGGCCTATCACCTTGTGCCGTCGGAACCTACGGGACTCATCACCATTCAAAGCTTTGATGGACCCAAACCAGTCGCTGTCGCAGCGGCCAAGTAATCGTTCAGTGAGGATTTATGGCTGAGGATCCAAAACACCTGCCTCCTACCGATAGTGCGGAAGAAATGAGCCGGCGGCAGTTCTTCGTCAAGGTCGGAGTTGGTTCAGCAGCAGTGGCGGCCCTGGGCACGGCCGGCTTCGCGTACCAGTACCTCTCGCCCAATGTGCTTTATGAAGCGTCTCCAATCGTGGATGCGGGTAAGCCCGACCGCTATGCTCCTGACTCGGTCACGATGGATCCGCAGACGGCGATCTACGTGGTTCGAACCGGCGAGGGTTTTTTTGCGCTATCGGCCATCTGCACCCATCTCGGGTGTCTTACGGCGTACAAGCCAGACCTCGGCATCATTGCCTGTCCCTGCCACGGCAGCAAGTTCAACAAGGATGGAGTGAAGATCGAAGGTCCTGCGCCGAAGCCCCTTCCATGGTTGCGCATGTGGCTGAGCGATGACGGCAACCTCATGGTAGATCGCTCCAACGCTATCGCGATTAAGCAACTGGTGAGGGTGTAGGCATGGCGAACAGCGTCGACAGTCTCGTCAATCAGGTGCGTGAGAACCGAATCTGGCGGTCTATCTTTCGCAGCGGCAGCGGCGAGAGTAATCTGCGTCGCGCGCTGTTTGTGCAGCAAAACGTGTTTCTGCATTTGTTCTCGATCAAGGCGCGCAAGCGTGTGCTGGAATTCAGCGCAACGTGGTATCTCGGCGCACTCACCTTTGGAACTTTCCTGATTCTGGTAATCACGGGCATCCTGCTGATGCTTTACTACCACCCGTCTGTTCCGCAGGCCTACGCAGACATGAAAGACCTGCAGTACGTCGTTTCGTCCGGAGTATTCCTGCGCAACCTGCATCGCTGGTCGGCGCATGCCATGGTGTTCCTGGTGTTTGCCCACATGTTTAAAGTTTTCTATCGCGGAGCCTACCGAACACCGCGCGAATTCAATTGGGTCATCGGTGTGGTGCTGCTGTTGGTGACGCTGCTCCTGAGCTATACCGGTTACCTGCTGCCGTGGGACCAATTGGCTTACTGGGCAGTGACCGTGGGCAGTAACATCGCGTCGGCAGTGCCTGTGATGGGCGCCAAAATGCGCTTCCTGATGCTGGGTGGAACAGCCGTGAACGCTAATGCGCTACTGCGGTTTTACGTTCTGCACTGCGTCATCCTGCCGGTGACGGCAGTCATCTTCATCGCGGTGCACTTCTGGCGGATCCGCAAAGACGGCGGCATTTATCCTGGCGAATCGGCCGCTGTTGAATCGGCTTCGGAGGTGAGTAGCAAATGAGCGACCCTAAGGACTTCGTCGCCGTAGTCGACTCCGACGCACGCAAGACACCCCGGCGCATCGCATTCATCACCAAGCGGACTTCTCCGCAGGTGCATGTAAAAGACGAAGACCGGGTTATGACCTATCCCGAAGTCTTTTTCCGCGCCGCAGTTGCCATCGAAGTAATGGCCGCCGCGCTGGTGATCGTAGCGCTCATATGGGATGCGCCGCTCGAGGGCCTGGCGGATCCTATGCACACGCCGAATCCGGCGAAGGCCCCCTGGTACTTTCTCGGACTGCAGGAGATGCTGCACTATTTTCCGCCGGTGGTGGCAGGTGTACTCGTACCGGGCCTGGTCGTGATGGCGCTGATCATTATTCCGTACTTCAAGATCAATGTGGAGGCTGAAGGGTTGTGGCTGCGAGACAAGGCCAGGCGATTGCGAATCTTCGGAATCGTGGTTGTGGTGTTCTGTATTTTCCTGGCGGTCTTCGATGTCTGGGTCGCGCTGGTTCCCACGCTCATTGTGACCGGATTCATGCTGCTGGCTGCGCAGACTAATCCGCAAACTCCGCAGGGTTTCCGGCGCTGGCTCGTGCGAAAGCCTTTGTCGTTCTGGGTGATGACCTGGTTCCTGTTTGAGCTCGTGGTGCTGACCGCCATCGGAACATTCTTCCGCGGCCCGGGATGGTCCTGGGTCCTGCCTTGGAGGGCCTAAGTGACGATGACTGACAAACTCAAGTCACTGTGGCATTTTTTCTTCGGGGATAGTGCTCGCGCATTTGGCTCGATGAGCCTGATTCTGCTTGCGCTGCTCGCTATCTCTCCGGCCAAAGATCACTTCAGCCAGTGGCGCAATTATCAGAAGCAATACTTACATCTCATTCGTGGCCGCGCCGATGCCGTGACTTTAGAACGGCATTACCAAGATGGCATTCAGCAGATTTGGATCCCCGACCAGCAGGTGACCGACCGCTGCACCACCTGCCATCTTGGACTGAAAGAAAACAGCCTCGCCGATGTGAGTGCTGTCGCATACCGCAAGCACCCGGTCATTCCCCACTCACTGACGGAATTTGGCTGCACCACCTGCCATCGCGGACAGGGGGCCGCCACTACTGTGCAAGAAGCGCACAACGCAACCGAGCAATGGGAACAGCCCCTGCTGCCGGCGAAGTACATCGAGGCCGGTTGCGGACAATGCCATATGGAAAAGCAGACTGCCACTCCGTTCCTGAACCAGGGCCGGCAGCTTATCTCGAGCTACGGTTGTACCCACTGCCACACCATCAAGCGGGGTGATGGAACGTACATCCAGCCTGAAGATGATCCGCCGTCTCTGAAGCATATTGCTGACAAGACGACTCGCGAGTGGGTTTACGCCTGGATCAAAGATCCGCAGGCTTATGCCAGCACGGCCACGATGCCGAACTACCACTTCAGCGATGATGACACTCGCGACGTCTCAGCGTTCATCCTGTCGCAGAGCACTGCGCTGGAGCCGCCGCTGCAGCCGGTCACAGCCAAGGCCAATCCTGATCCGGCTGTAGGAACCTCACTCTACGGTCAATCCTTTTGCGCGTCCTGCCACGCGATGCAAAACGCGGCGGGCATGATGGTCGGAGGCAACGTCGGACCTGAATTAACAGGCATCGGCACGAAGGCCAAACCCGAATGGATCGCGGACTGGGTAGCCAACCCGAACCATTATGATCCCACCACCACGATGCCGCATTACCGCTTCGATCCCATTCAGGTCGCCACGCTCGCCGCCTTCCTGGAGTCGAAGACGGAGCCTGACTTCGTCGCCAACGTGCATCTCGATGCTGCGACGGCGCAGCAAATCGAACACGGCAAGCGTCTCGTGTTGGAGAACGGCTGCGCCAGTTGCCACGAGATCAACGGCATCAAGAAGCCGGAGAACTTCGCGCCGGAACTGAGTCGCATCGGCAGCAAGCCGATTTCGCAATTGCTGTTCGTTGAAGGCGTAGATCACAACCTGCACTCTTATGTAGCCGCGAAAGTAAGTAATCCGCGCGCTTTTGGTCCCGCCTTGAAGATGCCGCAGTTCAAGCTCACGTCGCAGCAAGTGGACGCTATCACCACCGCGCTGTTGGCGCAGACAGACCGTGCGGC
Organism: uncultured Acidobacteriaceae bacterium; assembly: GCA_963722405.1. GTDB lineage: Bacteria > Acidobacteriota > Terriglobia > Terriglobales > Acidobacteriaceae > DASRAA01. Next base: position 230,581 of record CAVRMO010000013.1, on the reverse strand, counting down.
AACGCAGCCTCCGGCGATGCGCATCGCGTCTGTTCAACAATCGAAATACGAGCCCGCCGGACACGCGGGTCAACTGATGCATGATCTGCGCTGCTTCAGTTGCCACATGATCAACGGGCACGGTGGCGATATGGCTCCCGACCTCACATGGGAGGGAACGGCAGTTACGCGGGAGTGGCTGGCGCAGTTCCTCAAGAATCCCGAGACCTTGCGTCCAGCGCTGATCCGCCGCATGCCGAAGTTCAACCTCAGCGATTCGGACATCAACACGCTGACCGACTACATCATGACCGTCTATCAGACGCCGGAGTTTGATCGCGATTCGCTGCCGGCCTCGGAGCTCACTCCGGCAACGGTCGAGCAGGGGCGCGAACTCTTTTACTCGAAGTTTGCCTGCCAGTCTTGTCACATCGCTGACTACGCGAAGGACAAGGGCTACATTGGTCCGGCGTTGGCCGGCACTGGGAAACGCTTCAACGCGTCATGGGCCTATCACTGGTTGAAGGATCCACAATCGTTGCGACCCGGGACAATCGAACCCAACCAGCACATGACTGACGACGAGGCCCGTTCGTTAACTGCATTCCTGATGTCGCTCAAGTCATCTAGCGCGAAGGAGGTGGCCAAGAAATGAAGCGCGCACTGATCGTTCTGTGTGCTACTTCGCTTTGTGCCTTGTCTCTGCTGATCACTGGATGCTCACATAAGAGCAAGCTGGCTGCTCCTCTTCAGGCCACCGCCACTGGAACCGCTATCGTCGAGTCCAGCGGCGGCAAGCAGATTGGCTATATCGGAATGCCGCTGGATCAACCGGTCGTCGTGCAAGTCAATGATGCCTCTGGGGCCGCAGTTACCGGAGCGGCAGTCTATTTCCGCGGTCCGTCGGGCGTCAGTTTCACTCCCGCAGCAGCGCTCACCGACTCCAGCGGGCAAGTCACCGCAGTTGTCTCACTTGGTCAGCAGGCAGGGCGATACAAACTCGTCGCCAGCACGCGGGATGCACCCGGAACGAACATCGAACTCCCAATTGAAGAAATCGCATTGGGCTACCAGCAGACCGTTGGCGCGCAGCTCAACGTGCAGTACTGCATTCGCTGTCATGATCCGGAATCTTCATCGCTGCGGGTGTCAAACATGGACAACCTGTCGGTGAAACCGCACGCTTTCACCGAAGGCGATACGCTCAACAAGATGAGCGACGCGGACCTGATTGCCATCATCAGCCACGGAGGACCGGCGTTGAACAAATCGGCAGAGATGCCGCCGTGGGGATACACTCTCTCCAAAAGTGACATATCCGCACTGGTGTCGTACATTCGGGCCGTAGCCGATCCGCCTTACGAAGCCGGGGGGTTGGTGTACGCTCAGAAATAATCCGCACGAGGATCTTTCCGGTGCGACGGAGAATCTTCGCAGAATGAGATTTCGAGTGCCTACGCTGCTCGCGACTATATTAGGGCTGCTGTGTCCCGCGATCGCCCAGGTCGTCACCCCCCTCGAACTGAATGACCCCAAGCTACAACGCCTGCAGCAACGCAACTTTCGGAAGTTGGTCGACATCGGTGGCGAAATCCAACGTTACAATTTTCCCTATCCGTTCTATCTCAGCCGCGTACTCGACGTCGATCTGCTCAAAATGAAGGAGATCGATCAGCGCTCGATTCGCTTCGATTTCTACAAGGGCGAGACCGTGCTTGAGGTCACTGGCAACTACTACGCGTCGTACAATGCCGATAGCATGAACGCGGAATCGCGCTTGAAGACTACCTTCGACCAGGTGATTGTGCCCATCCTCAAGATCGAGGTGCCCCATTTTCCCGACGACTCCGAGTTCGCGTCATTCGCCGTCGAAGTCTCCCACCACGTCCGCGAAAAGATCATGGGTGTCCACCAGGAGTACGCCGAGAACGTCACGGTTATTATCCCTGTCCCCTCGGCGCAGAAGTTGGTGGATGCCAAGTCCGACGATCAGAAGCAGAGCGCCGTGTTGGAGGCACATATCTACCTTAACGGCCAGCCCCTCGCGTTGTGGGTCCATGAAGGTCCGCCACCCGAAGACTGGCAGGACCGTTATGCGCCGCTTATCACCAAGCAGAAGACGACCGAGACCGCGGCCGCAGGTGCGGCGAATCAGCCAGCCACGCCGAGCAGCGGCGTCTCGCCAAATCTCCTGAAGACGACGCCGACCGCCATGCGCATTCTCACTCCCGAAGCGCTGGCCACGCTGCAGCGCAACCACCAGGACGCCATCGACCGCATGGCCAGGAGTCTCGACAAGGAGGCGCACTTTGTCACTTACGCGCCACCGACTTTCATCGGATTTCGCCAGGGTGCGTACCTGCAGCTCTCCATGAGTACCCAATTGGACGCTCCCCCTGAAACTTCACGCTACAAGCAGGCTGCGCTGGCTTTCGACGAGAACATTTCGCACCTGATTCGGCCCCTGCTCGACTTCTTCCCGGGTGAAAACGATTTCGACGGTATCGATTTCAGCGCCGTCATCCACGTGAAGAGTGGCGAATCGAAGAGCGAGTCGGTTGAGTTCTTCTTTCCCTTCCGCACGATGCGTTGCTTTGCCAGCTACGACTGCACCGGCCAGCAACTCATCGACTCCGGAACGGTAGTGGTCAACGGAGAACGCTCCGCTCTCGACCTGCAGGTCGCTGAAGGTAAGAACTGAGTACTGCCCCCTGTTTCCAACAACGTCATATTTCACAATATGACTATATTGACCCTTATCTCCTTAATTGAGGCGACACAAGTCAGACAATCCTCGTATTCTGCGGTGGCATCCACCGGGCCTCTTTAAGTATTAGCGCGGCCGGTTTTGCAGACGCCATGGAGATTGAGGCGCTATTATTGTTCTCTACGAAAGGTAACTTGGGGCCGCTGGTTCTGGTAATCGTATCCAAGCTCAATATCCGTCAACGAAACCGTCATTGCGAATGATGCGTTGCACCTCGTGCGTGCGATTGCCAACCGGCACATGGGGAAAAATGAGTGCGGAGCTTGCCGGGAACAGCGCCCCCCAGGACCACCTGGGTGCTGAACGGATCGGTGTCCCTGCCCACACCCCGCCGTGCGCAGAGTCGGCTCTTTGACAATTCCCATAACAAGAAAGCCAACCCACACCGGCGTCAGCGTGATTTCGCGATACCAGTATGATTTGCATGTAAAGTATGACAAGGGTGAGTATGTAAAGTATGCCAAGATTGCCCGCTAAAATCCCCGAATCTACCCTCTAAGTCCCACGGGCAGACGTGGATACTTATAAGTCCTATACTTATCAATGACATACGAATAATTTCCGCCCAAATCATTGGTTCTAAATTAAACAGTCGAGAGTTTTGTTTTTGAGCGACTTCCAATTATCGGCTAACCAAACGAAAATCCCACGCAAAGCCACAGAGAGTGACCCTGAATGGGAACGGGAAAGAGCGGAGTCAAGAGAACTCTACCGAAGTTCGCGGAGCAGTAATTGCCAGGCCAGATGAGTACGTTCCTCACACAGCCGCCCGATCCGGCTGTTGTTCTCGGAGTCTAACTCTCCCGATCTGGCGGACAGGAGAAAAAGTTTACCTTCGATGGTTCGCAGTTGCTCCCAGATGTCGATCTTTCGCTTCTCAACATTGGATATTTGCATTTCAAAATCCTCGCAGTCGGGTACAGGCAGACCACTCAATTCGACCTGGCACCGGGTGGCAAGCGTTAAGAGGCGCCAGCTACGCCGGATTGGTTTCGCACGATGGAGTGGTCAAGCCGGGTTTGCGACCGAACGCGGTCAACAATCTGTTCCGCGCACTCGTGGTACTCGGTGTATAGAGTGCTGCGCCAGCCAGCGAGTTCGCCACGCAGAAATTCGGCCTCGGGCCAGGTGGGACCGCTCTTATGCTCATCATGAAAGGCTTGCAAAAGGAGCGCGCCCTGGTCAACCAGACGATCGATAGTTTCCGCGTTTGCAACAAGACGCATAATAATTGTCCTTTGCGCAGTCGGACTGCCCACTGAAGTCAATCACGTTATGCCGCGAGAGGCCAGATTAGCTAGTATGCTGGCGGGCGGCTTGTTATTAGGTATGGTTTGTAGCCTGGGAAGGCAGGTTCGCCCGCCTTCCCGAGTAACATAACCGCCGAAACTACACGGCTACGGGTACGTTATGAAGGGTCGAGACGACAGTCTCATACCCATGAAGCCGCGGCGTTCCATCGATTATCTTCGCCAGGGTCTTCAACACTTCCGGATAGGTGCTGTTGTTGTAATCGTCAGCATTGTTCTTGTTCTCCCACAGACTGATCGATACTCCATCCACGGTGCCAGGACTGCACAGCGTGACTTCTTCCTTAAAGCCCTTCTGCTTGCGCAGCATCGGAAGAATCTGGTTCTCAAATGCGCGCGTGTACTCAGACTGCATGTTGGGTCTCAGGCGAAAAGAGATATGACGTGCATACATATTCAACCTCCTAAAGGTTGGTCAGTAAGCCGTATAAGATGGAGACAACTTCAGATGGGCTGACTTATATTCAGGGAACCTGAATGAGGGGAAGGTGGTCACCACCTCAACTCCGACCCTACAGAATAAGACCCGTATTGTCAATAAGAACTAATGAACAAGCCTCGCTCGAAGCTTTCGATTTCGCTCAGGGCAGACTTTTCCATAACCCTAGTTGCGATAGTGTCTGCCTGTAAAAACTCCGGCGATCATCACTCTAAAGGACTTATGACGTTAGTTGTGACTCTGCGATTCTCCTCAGGTAGAGCTATTGTGCTCAGACTTAGCACTGAGCAAAACCTACCATTGAGCCTGGCCAAAGAACTTTAAGGAGAAACGAATGAAATCCAAGAATCTATTTGCCTTCGCCCTGGGATCATTGATCGTGTTTGCCCTGTCATTGCCGGTGATGGCACAGAGCACCACGCAATCAAGCACCTCGACGACGACCCAGGCTCCTCCCGCGACCCAGAGCACCACCACCACGACTTCGCAGGACGCGGCACCCATGCCGGCCCAGACCACGCAGACGACCGATACCAACACGAAGTACAACAGACATAACAAGGTCAAACAGACCGACTCGACCACCACCACAACCACACCGACTGCTGCGCCGATGAAGCAGACTGACACCACGACCACCACGACCAGACCGGCGCCGGAAGTGAAGAGCCAAAGCACCACAACGACGACGACAACTCCGCCCCCGCAGAACTAATCACGGAGAATCGGTCTTATTTGTTCCTTGGAGAGTAGTCCAATCTCGCTTTCCCAGGCGCACCACTCAGGCTCAATGCTTGAGTGGCATTTTTTTGTGGGAGCTGACAATTCCGACGCTGGCCTTAGAACGGCGTACAATCGAAGATGAGAGCGTCCCCCTTGCCTCTCATTCAGACCCCCTGAACTAGGTCAGCCGTTCTGGAGTTCCCTCCTCTTAGTTGTGAAATCGCAGGAGTTGCATGTCCAAATCTAAAGTCCGAATCGATCCGGTCGCTGTCCCTCCCGTACTGGCAAAAACTGTCCAGAATGTTTCAGCAAGTGTGTTTTCTGACGACGAGATACGGCTCCGCGCCTACCAGATCTACGAGTCCCGCGACAGAAATGGCATCAGCCCAGACGAAGATTGGGCCCAGGCGCAAGTCGAATTGATGGAAATGCTGGGCGGCAAGTAGCGCTGAACGCCCAGGATTTGTGATTGGGCTTGGGTGCGAATAGGATGAAGCACGATTTTCGGAGGTGAAGTGTGGCCCTCAGCTTCGGCAAAGATATACGCCCCTTGTTTCGCGACGAGCTCGATGTGGAGACCATGAAGCCTTTCGGTCTCGACCTCTCGTCTTATGATGACGTGCGCTCGCAGGCAGGTAATATCCTGGCGCGCATCGAAGACGGCTCCATGCCCTGCGATGGAGAATGGCCCAAAGAACAAATCGACCGCTTCAAGCAATGGATGAATGAAGGGATGGCGCCCTAGAGGTCATTGCAACTTCACGCCGTCCCTGAGGGCACGTGTCAGTGCGTGACCGTCGCTTTGGCGGCAGGTGGGCATTTGATTCCCTTTTCCTTCTTCCACGAAGTTACGTTCACCGGCTTGCCCTGCATGCAGGTGGTCATGCCCTGGTGCGCGGTGCCTTTAAATTGGACGGCCGTGCCGGACTTCGGGACCTTCCCGCTGAAGAAGAGGTTGTAGGTATCACCGCTTTTGGAATCGACGAGAATGTGGCAACTGCTTTCGACTGCGTTCTCGATGCAGCCGGAACCACGAACAGCCGTAGGCTTAGCGGCAGGCTGGTTCGAAGGCTGTCCAACCACGGCAGCGCAAAGACCCAAAAGCAGGAAAAGTCCAAAGATCATTCTCAACTGGCGGATTCCTCGTGGCAGGATGATAGCAAATGAACATTACAGGCTGAAGTGGGACGCAGAATTCCGCACAATCAACAGCGGATTGCGGCACCTGGCGATTGATTAGATCGCGGCCGCTTTCATAACTTGATCGTAGATCTTCACCAGGACCTTGTTGCGTTCCGGCTTGGGGATGGCGTCCAGGGGATTCTCGGGATCGTTCGCTGCCTGAAACTGCGAGAGCACGGAGTCACGTACGGTACTGGCACTGACGGCGATCCATAGGATGGTCAGGCCTTGGTTTTTGGCCTTCTCGAGCAGAGGCGGGAGTTCCTGGTGGGCGATGAAATCGGAGGCAAGAAACGATTGCGAGACAAGGAAGATCGCCATACTGGCCGACTGCAACGCCTTCTCGATCTCGCTTTGCCAATCGGAGCCCGCGAGTATTTTCTTGTCGTCCCAGGTATTGAGAAGTCCGCGGTCCACTAACGGCTTGAGGAACTTCTTGAGTTCGGTGAGCCACCTGTCGTCATCATGGCTGTAGCTGACGAACACGCGTTTTAACACCACGATGCGATTGGCGAAATGGATGAACCTGATCTTGTGGTTGGTGCGGTCGATCTGGTAGGTGATTTCCACCGGCAGGTCGGCGTGAATGTACTTAATCAACTCTCCGCCCTCGTCTTTTCCGATGGATTGCACGCGCAACGGGTAGGCGTCGGGGTTGCTCGCCAGATCGTCAATTACGTTGAGTAGCTTAGGCAGCAATTCGGCGGGAAGCTCGTCGCGCAGCTTACGCGCCTCCGGAGTGTAGGCGTAGGCGTACTCGGTGGATTCGACTGGCGTGTCAGGCATGGGCCGCGCTCCCTACCTCGGACGGCCGCAGCAGCGACACTAGTTTCAGTTGCCGAGCGACGTCGTCCACCGCATACACGAGTTCAAGGTCCGTGCCTTCGACCTTCCGCCGCAGAACGCCGGCAGCGGTGTCTGCCCGCGCGTCCGATGGTCGGGGCTGAAGCATCAGGGCATCGAATGCCTCTTCGACCTTCAACCGGTCGTCGGGGGTGAGTTCCGCTTTCATCTTGCGTACGTCATTGCTGGAAAGGATGGAGAACTCCGCTTTCGAGGCATTCACCGAATCGGCAATCGCGTTTACACGGCTGCGGGCGATCTGCTCGCTCTCGATCCGCGAAAATTCACGGATGGCGTCGCTCGGTACCGCAATGCTCGCGGCGTCCGCGCCTCCCTCGTTCTTTCTCAGGCTGAGCAAGGCGTCTTTCAATTTCTCGGCGTTCGTGCCCTGCGCCGACATCATGTCGAGCCACGCTTTGCCTCGGCTCAGGGCGTACATTATGAGAAAAAGGACGCCAAGACCAAGCGCGGACCAGCCGCCGCCTTTCTTCCCGATCCCGGCGAATGCGATTGCGACTCCAGCTGCAAAGGCCAGAACCCCCACGCCTAACCCAACTCGCCTTAGAACGACCCGCCAACGCTGCGCGTGTCGCTGGGCCTTCCACAAAGCGCTGGAGGCTTCGGAAAAACCCATGCGGCGAATCGTTATCTGCTGTCGAATGATCTTGTACATGAGTGGCAAGTTCAGCAACAGCGAAACCACTCCGCCCACCAGGCAAAGAAGGCCCAGCACAATACAAACTATTAACAGCTTGTCGGCTCTAGTGGGCTCGTTGTCTTTCAGAAAAATGGCCGAGATGATAGCGCCGAACAGGCAGAGGATGAAGAAGAAAATAAAGATGGTATAGAGCCGGTACGAAATCCGCTGCCCGCGAGTAAGCTTCATGGCCTCCTGTTCCCGCTCCAGAACAGCCACTACGCGCTCGAAATCGGCGCGATCCAGATCTTGATTGGCCGCCTCGCCCATCCAGTGCTCCAGCTGTAGTCGTTCGCTAAGTTCGCCGTAGCATAGCACCCGCGCAAAGCTGTAACAATCTTGATCCGTGCATATCGGAGTCGCTGAACAAGAATGGGAATCCCGCTCGGGGTTCCAGGTCGCTCAGAAACCAGACTGTAAGCAACCGCAGCCAGGAGGGAAGCTCCGTCAGCCCGAACCATTCTTGCGGGCATTGGGAGCAGAAGAGCCCACGTCCCCAAGTCGAAATGTTCACGTTGGATGGCAGACGCAGCACGGGCCACTCGTTCCCACCCAACGAGCGGCCCTGGCGCCAACTTGTCCGGTTTCCGGCCGGTCCGGTTACGTCACCCTGCTCTAAGTCAGAGCCTCACTGCAGGGTGAAGTTGGCGACACCTACTGGGCTGGTGGAGTATCCATTCACCACCGCGATCGCCTGCACTTTCGCCGATTGCACGATGCCGAAGGGCCCGCGATAGATTGGTGACGCCAGCGTTGGCATCGAACCATCGACCGTGACATAGATGGTGGCACCCTGCAGGCCGTCTTGAATCGAGACGGTCAACGGAGTGGGATACGTGCCCGATGCCGGCGAAATCGCAGGCGTTGGCGCTGCGGTCATCCCCATACCCGAGCCGTATCCTCCACAACCCAGATTCATGATGAGGGCTAAAACTCCGACCCACAACAATTTCACGATTACCTCCCAGATACGGCCCGGACCTTACTGTTGAATATCCACTACGACCGCATGAATAAAGGTTAGGATGGGCCGGGTCGGGTGTTGTCATGAGAAAGAAAAATGAATGTCACAAGGGCGTGACGTCGGAACGAAAAATCGGGTGGCTGCGGTGACTTTGCTCGGAACGAAGAGTGAGCCCACAAAAAACGCCCGGCATGGGGGGCCGGGCAGCTAGAGTTCTGGTTGGGTTGCGAACGCTCTTGTGGCGTTGCTAGTCTCTTAGATGCCGGGGCGTGATCACCAGATGCAGTTCGCAAGTGTCGATCCCTCGACGTTTCAGGTGACACAGAGACTTGCCGCGTTTGAGCTTTCCGGGTTGAACTTCAGCCGTAGCGGCGTAAATCGGTATCATAGTGCGACAGAATTCGCCGACTGTCGCTGGTAGGAAATCACGGCGCGCGCGAGGAGGAGAAAGAAATGTTTTGCAATCATTGTGGCAAGGCCAATCCGGATGGTGCCAAGGTGTGCGCTTACTGCAGCGCGCCGCTGAGTGCCGGCGTCAGCGAACGGCGGCTAGTGCGCCCTCGAGCGGGGAGACGGATTGCCGGCGTGTGCGCCGGCGTGGCGCAATATTACGATTGGAACGTAACCACGATCCGGATCTTGTGGCTGCTGCTTTTCTTGTTCGCCGGCACCGGCGGATTGCTGTACCTCATCTTGTGGATCGTGATGCCGAATGCGGAATGAGAAGCACGGCTAGCCGCCACTTTCAAGTCTCGAAGCAGCCATACAAAATCCACACACGCCTGCGGCGCTCGAGTAAAGCATCTGGCATGCGACATAATCGGGTCACATGAACAAGCCCAAGCGCGAGAACTCCGCAAACCCGCCGCATATCCTCGACATTCTGCGCAAGAAGCGCAATGGCGTCGACCTGTCGCGTGAGGAGATCGAGCACCTTGTGCATGGCCACGCGCGCGGCGAGATTCCTGATCACCAAGCCGCCGCATGGCTCATGGCCGCACACGTGCGCGGACTGTCGCGCGCCGAGACCGCTCACCTCACCGATGCGATGTTGCGCTCGGGTGAGATTCTCAACCTGATCTCGCTTGGCTCGAAGGCGGTGGACAAGCACTCGACCGGCGGGGTGGGTGACAAGACCTCACTCATCCTCGCGCCGCTGGTGGCCGCGGGCGGGCTAGCAGTTCCGATGATCAGCGGCCGCGGCCTTGGTCACACAGGTGGCACGCTCGACAAATTGGAAGCCATTCCCGGCTTTCGCGTGGACCTCTCGATCGCGGAATTCACCAGCGTGCTCGAGCAGTGTGGATGCGCCATTATTGGGCAGACCGCGGAAATCGCGCCCGCCGACCGCAAGCTCTACCAGCTTCGCCATTTCACCAGCACCATCGACAGTCTTCCACTGATCTGCGCCTCCATCATGAGCAAGAAGCTCGCTGAGGGCATCAGCGCACTGGTGCTCGACGTGAAGATGGGCTCGGGCGCCTTCATGAAGCGCGAAGAAGAGGCCGTATTGCTCGGCGAGTTGATGGTGGATACCGCCAAGCGCATGGGCGTGCGCGCGGTCGCACTCATCACCGACATGGACCACCCGCTGGGTCGAAAAATCGGCAATGCCCTCGAGGTCGAGGAGGTGCTGGACGTACTGCGCGGCGGCGGTCCTGCCGACTTGCGCGATCTAACGGTGACGCTCGCGGCCTGGATGTTTCACCTGGGAGAGCGAACTGCGACAGTCGAAGAAGGTGAGCAACTAGCGCGCGAACTGATCGCGTCAGGTGCGGCGCTCGCGAAGTTTCGCCGCATGATCGAACTGCAGGGAGGCGACACGCGAGTGGTGGAGGATCCCAGGCATATGCGGCAGGCGAAGTTTCGCACGGACATTATCAGCGCGGGCACTGGATTCGTCGGCGCGATGGAATGCGAACAGATCGGGCACGCCAGCGTCCTCCTCGGCGCCGGTCGTGAACACGAGAATGACCTGGTGGACTACGCTGTCGGAATGATCATGCACAAGAAAATCGGTGATCCCGTGCAGGTGGGCGAATCGCTGTGTACTGTGGTCCACAACTCAGAAGACCGAATGCTGCGGGCGCGACACTTGTTGGCCGGCAGTTTTATCATCACGCAAGGTCCACCAGCCAACCGCGGCGGCATTGTGCGGCGGGTGATTCGGGACAGATGAATTTGGGAGATAAGAATGACCCGTGACAAAGGTGACCGCGAACTGGGCATTACCCGCGACATCACGCGTCGCGACTTCCTGAACGGCGTCAGCCTCGGCGTCGGAGGCGCCTTGCTCTCGTCCAACGCGCCTCTGCTTTCTGCGCTCGAAGACCTCGCGTCAAAAGATCCTGCCGGTGCCAACTACTATCCCCCCGCGCTCACCGGGCTCCGCGGCAGCTACGACGCGACCTACCAGTATGCGCACGCGTTGCGCGATGACGCTTTCTGGGACGCCGCTCCCAAACCCTCTACCACTACCGAGAGCTACGATCTCGTGGTCGTGGGAGGCGGCATCAGCGGGCTGGCCGCGGCCTATTTCTATCGCCAGAAAGCGGGTGCGAAGGCACGCATTCTTATTTTCGACAATCACGACGACTTCGGTGGGCACGCCAAGCGCAACGAGTTTATGGCGGACAATCGGATGGTGCTGAGCTACGGCGGCACTCAGTCCATCGAGAGTCCTGACGACTACAGCAAGGTCGCCAAGGGAGTGCTCACCGACCTCGGCATTGACCCCTCGGTCTTCTATAAGGCATACGACCAGAAGCTCTACTCCAAACTCGGCACCGCAGTCTTCTTCGATAGGGAAACCTTTGGCAGCGACCGCATGGTTGCGGGGATGAACACTACGCCGTGGCCCGAGTTCCTGGCGCAGGCTCCGCTGAATGACGCCGCGCGCCGCGACATCGCGCGCGTTTACGCCGAGAAGGTGGACTACCTTCCCAATCTCACTCGCGACGAGAAACGCGCCAAGCTGGCGAAGATTAGCTATGCCGACTTCCTCACCAAGACGTGCAAAGTCACTCCCGAAGCGCTTCCCTTCTTTCAGACCTGGTCGCACGACCTCTTCGGAGTGGGCATCGACGCCGCGCCAGCGCTGTCGTGTTACGAAGCAGGCGACGACTACGGGGCCACCTTCTATCCCGGCTTCGACGGCCTCGACCTGGGCGAGCGCGAGAAAGAGGAACCGTACATCTTCCACTTCCCCGACGGCAACGCATCAATTGCGCGTTTGCTGGTGCGGTCGCTGATTCCCGCCGCCATTCCCGGACACGACATGTACGACGTGGTCACCGCCCGCGCCGACTACGGCCAACTCGACCGTTCGTCTTCGACAGTGCGCATACGGCTCAACAGTACGGTAGTCAAGGTGAAGCACGACGGACCGCCTGCGAGTTCCAAACAGGTCAACGTGCTCTACATGCACCAAGGCAAGCTGCAAGCGGTGCGCGCCGGCCACGTCGTGATGGCCTGCTACAACATGATGGTCCCGTACCTCTGTCCGGAGTTGCCACAGAAGCAGAAGGAGGCGCTGCATTACGGCGTCAAAGTGCCGTTACTCTACACCCACGTCGCCCTGCGCAACTGGCAGTCATTCGCCCAACTCGAGGTGCAGCACATCGTGTCACCGGGAAGCTATCACTGCTATACGTCGCTGGATTTTCCGGTGAGCCTGGGCGCGTACAAATTCCCCAGCCAGCCCGATGAGCCAGCTGTCTTATTTATGCTGCGGACGCCTTGCAAGCCGGGACTGTCTTCGCGCGACCAGTATCGTTATGGCCACATGGAACTCTTCCAGACGCCGTACGCCACCATCGAGCACAAGGTTCGCGATCAACTAGGAAGAATGCTGCTCTCACAAGGATTCGATCCCGGGCGCGACATTGCGGGCATCACCGTGAACCGCTGGACGCATGGCTATGCGTATGAGTACAGCACGTTGTGGGATCCGGACTTTGCTCCTGACGAGCGGCCATGCGTGATCGGGCGCCAGCCTTTCGGTCGCATCACCATCGCCAACTCCGATGCGGGAGCGAAGGCGTACACCGATGCGGCCATCGATCAGGCTTGGCGAGCGGTGGGCGAGATGCGGACGGGCTGACAATTCGATTCGGTGCGCCGGCAGGTCCGCTGGGATCTATTTTGTCCGCAACTTGGTCGACAAAGCGTACATGGCATCCTTCAGACTGGAATACTCTCCCAGCAATTCCGCGTCGCCGTCGCAGGCTTCCAGCACGACGCGATGTTTTCCGGGCTGCTGAGTGATCCATGCTTTGTGTCCGCGCGGGAGTCCGGGGATTTCCAATGCAGCTGCTCGCTGCAACACGCCTGAAGGGTCGGGAATCTTTGCGTCGTCAACGGAGAGCGCGTCGAGATCGTTCACGGTGAGATCGCCTGAGATCAGCGCACTCTCCAGAGGGACTTGAGAGAGAGGTACAACTTCGAACTTGAATTCTGCGGGCATCGGGGGCTGCCTCCAAAACAAACCCTAGCAGCCGATTTCGCATACGTCATAAATCTTTTATTAACCGATAGATGTAGAGGAGCGACAGGAGAGAGGCAGGAAAGTTGATTTTTATCGCTGCGGGCCGTTGACAGCAGGGTAGGTTTGCGATACGTTAGTACTGCGTTAGTTTAACGACAACACTGGAATAAGACAGGAGGTGCGCTATGAACACACGTGAGAAAGCCAAACCGGCGGCGATGAACTTTGAGTCGATCTCTCAGGCTGAGCTTCCGCAAGGCCGCAACGGAAAACACAAAACCATCGTTCTGGAATTGCTCAGCGACCTCGAGCGTCTGCCACGCGGCCAGGCGCTGAAGATTCCGCTATCAGAACTGCCCGACACAAAGGAAAACATCCGCTCTGCCCTGAATCGTGCCACGAACCAGAAGGGCATAAACGTAGCCACGTCGAGCGACGCGGCATATTTCTACGTGTGGGCTCCTGAGGGCAACGGAAGATAAGGATTCAACGGTGGTGCGAGGCTTAAACCTCGCGCCCAATATCCCACCTGTGGCGATCGGTACATCACTGGATCCACCACCGGACTCCGTACGAGTAAGCGCCGTTCGCCGCGGGAGGCCGGATCCGGCTGAAACTGAGTCGACGGTCTGGTAGCCCTTCAACTAGCGTTCGCGCGTTTCGGACGAGTGGTCGGCGAACTGGACACTCCTCCCTCAGGCATGGCTTGTATGTAAAGTATGAATTGTATGTAAAGTATGACGCTTTTCATCAAAGAAACGGCCTTTTCATGTCGCTAAGTCCTAGGGAAAGAAATAGATACATATAACTACCTTTAGAATCAACCCTTACAAACAATTTTCCCCTAAGCCATTGATTATAAAGAAGTTTGTTTCTTTCTTTCAAAACCTGGCTCCAGGCACTCGGCTCTGTCGAAGAACAGATGCAAACGAGGCAGGTTAAGCGGAGAAATGCCGGCCCTCGGCTCCGCCCGAAGCGGGTCCCTCCGGGATGACAAACAAAATTAAGCGGCATCTGTCCGGCCACGCAGGATTCCACCCCTCAACCTTAGGAATCCCGAGGCAGACCCCTTTCCGTGGTGCTTCGAATGCTGGGCAGCGGCTGCAATTCCCGATTTGGTTCTGTAAGTCTGATACCAGACAAACCGCGCCCACTAATTAAGCGTAGACTTAAGGCACATCTCCATACGCACGTATCCCAGCCAAGGGACTGGTTCATTTGCGCATCCTGATTAGGCGTTTTTCGCCTGCGAGGAGAGCACTATGAACCTAGCCAAGGAAGCCTACCGGAATCGTGTATTGGCGGCCCTCCCAAAATCTGAGCTCGCCCGCCTTCAGCCTCATCTTTCGTTAGTGAACCTGAAGCAAGAGCAAACCCTCCTAGACGGAACCGCCCCTTACGCCTATTTCCTGGAAACCGGGATTGCCTCAGTGGTGGTGACGACTGAAGGCGGGAGCACGGTTGAGGTCGGCATCATAGGAATGGATGGTGTGGTGGGGATTCCGATCCTGCTGGGCGCCGGCACGGCTCCTGGGAGGACGTTCATTCAGATTGCCGGTTCCGGTTATCGCATCAAGGCGGCGACTCTCAAAGACGAATTCGAACGTTCCGGGGAGTTGCGACGTCACATACACAGGTACATGCAAGGCTTCCTGGTGCAATCGGCACAAACGGCAGCCTGCAACCGGCTGCACAATATAGAAGAACGGCTTGCCCGTTGGATGTTGGCCTGCCGGGATCGTATGGATACAGACCAACTCCGCCTTACCCAGGACTTTCTAGGCCAGATGCTGGGTGCGCCGCGCACCACGGTGACGCTGGCGGCCGGCCTCCTGCATCGGGCCGGGATGATTGACTACGCCCGCGGCGTGGTCACGATTCGGGACCGCGAAAAGCTCGAGGCAGCAGCGTGCGAATGCTACGCCATCGTGCGCGACGAGTTCAAGCGCCTGGCATTGCTGTGACCAGGAGTTCTTTTTTTAGTTATCTGTCTGATACCAGACAGACTGCAAAAGTTTTCCCGCACTAAAGTCGTAACCACGCTGGCCAGAACGGTGTGGGTAGAGAAGTACGTGCAGGAATTCCATTCTCGTAACCCGTTTGAACGCTATGCCGATTAGCAGCAGGACTATTCTGTCCGTCGATGACGAGGCGGGAGTGTTGTATTCCCGGCAGAAGCTGCTGCAAGCCGCAGGATATGACGTGCTGAGCGCTGCCGACGGCGAGCAGGCCTTGGACTTTTTTGCGTCGGCGCCGGTTGATCTCGTGGTGCTCGACTATTCGATGCCGGGCATCAATGGTGAACAGGTGGCGCGGAAGATCAAGGCGGACAGGCCTGAGCTTCCAATCATTCTGGTTTCGGGGCTGGACATCGAGCTGGAAACACTTTCGTACGTAGACAGTTTTTTCACCAAGGGCGAAGGCCCGGCTTCGCTTCTGGAAAAAATAGCTCAGTTGCTTCGGCCAGCCTTACCGACGTAATCGGTAGAGGAGTGGGTATGGCGAAAAATGGCGGCTCTGAGTCGTGGGAAGAACTGGCCGAGTTAGCATCCCGGGAACAGGATCCTAAGAAGCTGATGGAGCTGGTGGCCGAAATTAATCGATTACTGGAAGCCAAAGACAATTACGCAAAACACGGCTCGGCCGAGGTGAGTCCTGAAATCGCACAGCTTCTGAGAGAGAAACAGGCCCTTCAAAAAGACGGTTCAACCAAACCGGACACCGAATAATCTGCAGCGACCCTGCTACGTGTATCCCCCCATTGGTGGTGCGAAGTGGCGGGAACATCCGCCCTTCGCACTTCGGACGGTGAACGGGGTTCAATCCGCATGCGAAAGCCAAACACTGGCACCCCTCCGCCGAGGTTGGCGAACGCTGCGGAAAGATAACGGCGGGGGGCTGACTTAGCCGACAATCACGAGGGCGCGGCGCGGAGCTTCGCTGATTGTGGTTAGCTCGTACCCAAGAGTCGACATCAGATCTCCCCGCTCGGACTCGATCCTGGCGACACATTCCGTGGGAAGATTTGTTCGCCATCCTCCCGAGGTCGCCACTCTCACCATAGGAATGTCTTGTCGGCGATCCTTGCTGCCGATCCACACGTCGGCGTCTTCCTTCTCCAGCCGGCGCAAGCGGTCGGCGGAGCTTAGCGCAATCACCTCGTCTAACCGCGACGGACTGCACTCAACGCCGAGGAAGTTCGCCATTCGCACTAACTCACGCAAGGTGTCGTCGATCATGTCTTCATAGCGCAGCAGGAGGAAGTTCGGATCCTTATCGCGCGTCATGACCAACTGCTTACGTTCTCAAACCAGGAGCCATACCGGTTCGAACCCACGTCGTCGCGGACAAAGTTGTCGACGAAGCGTTCGAGCGGATAGTTGTCGTCGATCTGAAGGCACTTGTGCTGAAAGTGGTAGTAAGACAGCACCAGATCGCGCGGGTCGCGGACGATGTAGAGAACTTTTCTGTAACGGTGGTCGAAGTAGTTGTGGCTCTTGATGTAGCGCGGGCGAGGCGTCCGCTTGAGCGCACGATTGGAGTAGGTCGTGGTGTCGGGAACGAGTTGCTCGATGTTCGATAGCCCGATCTCGGTGTTGGGCTGGACCAGATGCGCGACGAGAAATCGGGTCCACAAGTTTCCGGAACGGGTATACGACAAGATGAAGGTGTCGTCGGATAGACGCGGAAATCGCAGCCTGCTTGATCGGTACCCAGAACATAGCCGAGCACGGTCTTTATTCCGTGGCTCATGGGAATCGCAAAATCACAAAGAACAACAGCACGAACGGGCGCGTCGCGTTACGGTAATGCTGTGGTTCCGAAACGTTTCCGTCGCGAATGCGGTCAGGAGACGGTCCGCACCTCGAGTTCAACCATTGCATTCTGAGCCGGCACTAATTCATGCGTGGAATCGATCCTCCACTGGTCACGTACTTTTTCGACGGTTACGACGGCACCGGTGTGCGGTCTACCTTTTACCGGCACTTTGGCCATGTCTGTGCCGGCAATAATGCTGGAAGTCGCGAGAAGGTACGTGCGTCACCACTACGATGCAATTACGAGACTCTTCGACGAGTCTCAATAGTTCGTTCAAGCGGTGCGAGTAGCGACCATAAAACTGGAAGAAGGACTCTCCGCTCGGAGCCGCCAAATCCAGGTGGTGATTCAACAAGTTTAGGAACGGCAGAATATCGCGCACACGCTGCCCGCAAAATACTCCGAGGTTCCAGGGACGGAGATCGCTGGTGCCCATTGCCGGAGCTTTGGCTCGTTTGCGCAGGGCTTCGGCGGTCTACCGCGCGGCGGCCTGGCACGCCGCACTTGTTAACGGGGTGTGGTTGGCGGCCGGCGGGGACAGGTCTTTCCTCGACGAACCCTGGAATTCGTTCGCAAGTGAAAAGCCTTACGGGTCAGAGGGATGGGGGAGATTACGGCGAGTTTGCGCGGTTTCTGCGGAGATAGCCTTATTGTTGGGGCGGGGGAATCGGGCTAAAGTCGCGATCGTATCTGCCGCGAAAGCCAGTGAGGCCAGACCGTGGCAGCGACCGCCATCACGTCGGGTCTGGATAATAGAAAGCGGAAGGAGTAACGAGTGAAATCGAGAAATCTACTAGCTATGGTGTTGGGGTTGGCGATCGTGTTCGCCTTGTCGCTGCCCGCGATGGCGCAGGACACCACGCAATCGACCACGACAACAACGACACAGAATCCGCCTCCGGCGCAGACGCAGAGCAGCACAACCACTACGACTTCGCGGGACGAGGCACAGCCTCCGGCGCAGAGCACTCAGACGACGGACACCACGACGAAGTACGGCAAGCACCACAAGGTGAAGCAGTCTGACACCAAGAGCACAACCACGACGGACCAGCCGGAGCAGCAGAAGAAAACTACAACGACCACGACTACAACCGAGCCCCCTCCGCAGTAAACCCCGGTCCTGATGTTTGCGGGGCACGAAAATCCCACACAAGCAAACCAGCTTGTGTGGGGAGCCCGCGCAAATTCTTTCGATCGCGGAACTTTTGCCTGTGTGATCAGGGAACCTTTCCGGCTGCGGTGCCGTAATAGACTGTGCTTACAAACAGTCTCACGTCAGTACCGCATTCTAGAAAGGTATAGCCCTGACCATGAGGAAGATCTTGCGCTTGCGCGCAGTTGCCGGCGGCTTGCTCGGCCTTGTCCTGCTCTTTGCGTTTGCCGCTGCGGCGCAGAATGTTCCCGAAACTCAGCCTGACATCACGAAGGTTCCAGTGGCGGCCGAGCCATCGGAACACTTTGACGTGGACGCCGCGACCGATGCGTATCTGGCGCTGATGCCGGCGAGCGCACAGGCGCGCTCGGATGCCTATTTCGAAGGCGGCTATTGGCTGATTCTGTGGGACTTTCTGATCGGCGCCGTGATCGCGCTGCTGCTGCTGAACCTGGGCTGGTCAGCATGGATGCGCAACCTGGCGGAGCGTATCACGCGCTGGAAGTGGCTGCAGACCTTTATCTATTGGGTGGAATACCTCTTGCTGACGTCGGTGCTTGGCTTCCCAATGGCAGTGTATGAGGGCTACTTCCGCGAATGGAAGTACGGGCTGGCGACGCAGACGTTCGGCCCGTGGATGTGGGACCAGACGAAAGGGCTGGGGCTCAACGTGCTGCTGGGGGGCGTGTTCGTTGTGGTGCTGTTCGGGGTAGTGCGGAAGGTGCCGCGCACATGGTGGCTTTGGGGCGCCGTGGCCACGATCATCCTGATGGTGTTTACGATCATGATTGTGCCGGTGTTCATCGTGCCAACCTTTAATAAGGTCACGCGGCTGGACGATCCGAAGGTTACGACGCCGATCCTGGCGATGGCACGGGCGAACGGCATTCCGGCGCATGATGTGTGGACGATGGACGCGTCGAAGCAGACGACGCGCATGAGCGCGAACGTGAGCGGGTTCGGTAGCACGATGCGCATCACGTTGAACGACAACCTGCTGCGGCGCGGCTCGCTGGAGGAGATCGAAGCGGTGATGGGACATGAGATGGGGCACTATGTGCTCAATCACATTCCCAAGGACATAACCTTCTTCACGCTGGTGGCGCTGGCGGGATTCGGGTTCCTGAAGTGGTCGCTGGACTGGAGCCTGAAACGCTGGGGCACGAAGTGGGGAATACGGGGCGTCGGCGATCCGGCCGTGTTGCCGCTGGTGGTCCTGCTGGGATCAATCTTCTTTTTTGTGCTGACACCGTTTCTGAACACTCACGTTCGCACTTCGGAGGCCGAGGCCGATATGTTCGGGCTCAACGCCAGCAGACAGCCGGACGGTTTCGCGCAGGCGGCGATTCACTTGGGCGAGTACCGCAAGATGAAGCCCGGACCGGTCGAGGAGTGGGTGTTCTTTGACCATCCCAGCGGATATAACAGGATTCACCGGGCAATGCAGTGGAAATCGCAGAACTTGCAGCTATTCGAGGCGGGTAAGTGACTCGGGACGAAACTCAGGAGGGCCGCCGATTTGCACGGAGCGCAGTTCCCCGCCCTACCGCTCGCAAGCGAGCGGTAGAACCCGCAGTGAGGAGTCGCGTGCCGGTTAGGCTTCGGCGGTCTTCAGCTTCAGGCTGGACTTATTCTCTTCGAGAAAGGCGCGAAGCTGGTCGGCCTGATCGAGCAGGCGAACCCATTGTTCGTAATAGAGCGTGACGGGAAAGCGGCCGAGGCCGTAAACGCTGACGCCACCCTTCTCACTCACTTTGAAATCGATGGCACGGGGGCCGCGCGCCTTGTTCTTTTCCTGCAATGCGGCCAGTTGGGCTTTTAGCTCTTCATAGGTTGGTTCAGTCATATGATTACCTCGTCATTGATCAGTGTGTGAATCGATGGGTGGATTCGAAAGACACATGTGTCGTCTCTTTCGGGACTCTCCGTGTCCACCATGCCTACCCAGGACTTGCGTCCTGGGCTATGATATTCCGCCCTCGGGCGGGGCCTTTCGCAACTCAAACCGTTCTTGCACCCGAAACTAGTTTTCTTGAGTCGCCGCACCGGAACCGTCCTGCGTTGTCCGCGAATCACACCAGGATGGTTTCGATGCCGGCTTTCTTTAGAGCGCGCAGATGCTGGCGCGGGATCTGCTTGTCCGTGATGACGCCGTGAATGTTGGAGAGGGGCACGATCGACGACAAGCTGGTGCGTCCGAACTTACTGGAGTCGCATACGGCGATCACGCGCGCCGCGCTCTGCACCATCAGGCGGTTCAATTGCGCCTCCAGTAAGTTGGGGGTCGAGACGCCGGATTGAGTGTCGAATCCGTCGACGCCCAAGAACAAGATGTCGGCCTTCAGCCGTCGCAGACTCTCTTCGGCGATGGGGCCAACCAGCGAGTAGGAGTTGCTGCGCAACATTCCGCCGGTCAGGATGACATCGAGGGTGCTGCCTGACAGTTCGCTGGCGATATTGATGGCATTGGTGATGATTGTGAGGCGCTGAAACTCGCGCAAGGCGCGGGCAACGGCCGTGGTGGTGCTGCCGGAGTCGAGAATGACTGACTGGCCTTCCTTGACCATTTTTGCGGCGGCTGCCGCGATGCGCTGCTTCTCGCGCGGGTGCTGCATTTCGCGCTCAGTGAGATTGCGGTCTGAATCGGAGCCGGCGCGTATGGGCAACGCGCCTCCGTGGGTACGGTAGATGAGGCCACGGGCGTGCAGCAGCTCCAGGTCGCGGCGGATGGTGATTTCGGAGCTTGAATATTTCCTGGCCAGTTCGCGAACCAGGGCGCGGCCGTTCTGGTTCACGAAATCCACGATCGCCCGGCGGCGTTCCTCGTTCATGACGGAAGTGCGTTTAACGGGCATGGTCCCAACCTGCGTTCACATACGATCTTATTCGAACAATAGCGAAGGAACAAGAAAACAGTTTCGAGTTTCTAGTTTCCAGTTTCAAAGGACAAACCGGGAACCTTAGTCGACCATTACAGATTTGACGAGGTTGCGGGGATGATCCACGTCGAGGCCGTTGAGAAGCGCAATGTGGTAGGCGAGGAACTGTAACGGCACGACTTCCATGATGGGCAGCAGCAGTTCTTCGATGTGCGGGAGGTAGAACGAGGCCACACCCATGCTGCGTACAATCTCGTCGCCCTCGGACGCGAGCAGGATCTGGCGTTGGGATATCTGGCGAATGTCTTCGATCAGAGAAATCGATTTTTCGTAACGCACGATGGAATCAGGGTCGCAGCGGTCAACGGTCACGATGGCGACGACGGGGAGGCTCTCGGTGATGAGGGCCGTGGGGCCGTGGCGAAACTCGCCGGTGGGATAGCCTTCGGCGTGAACGTAAGAGATTTCCTTCAGCTTCAAGGCGCCTTCGAGAGCGATCGGGTAGTGCACGCCGCGTCCGAGGAAGACGAACATCTTGTCATGGTAGAAGTCGCGGGCGATGACTTCGGCTTCAGCGTTGAAGCGGTCGAGCGACTGCTCGATGAGGTCGGGGAGCGTGGACAGGGCCTCGACCCGGGCGGTGACTTCGGCGGCAGTCAGCGTCTGCTTCTGCGCAGCGAGGAACAGGGCCAACATGTAGAGCGCGGTGAGTTGGGTGGTGAAGCTCTTGGTGGCGGGAATTGCGACTTCGCGGCCAGCGCGAGTAAAGAAGTTGGCGTCGGCCTCGCGAGCGATAGTAGAGTCAACCACGTTGGAGATGGAGAGGGTCTTCATTCCATTCTCCTTGGCGATGCGCTGCGCAGCGGTGGTGTCGGCGGTCTCGCCAGACTGGGTGATGGCGATGACGAGCGAGCCCTTGCCGTTGGTGGGCTTGCGATAGCCGTATTCGCTAGCGTGCTCGACGTCGACGGGAATGCCGGCGAGATCTTCGATCATCAGCTTGCCACAGAGACCGGCGTGGCGACTGGCGCCGCTGGCAACGATTGTGACTCGCCGCAAGGCTGCAACTTCCGCCGGAGTCCAAGGAAAACGGTCTGGCCGGACGGTGCGGGTCGCTGGGTCGATGTGCTGCAAGATGGTTTGCCGGATGGCCTCGGGCTGCTCGTAGACTTCCTTCAGCATCTGATTGGGGAACGTGCGTGACGGATCGGATGGCGACACGACAAGAGCTCCTTTGGAAAGCCGGGGCACAACGCCGCCCACCACGGCGCGGCCTCACTTGATGAATGTAGCACAAAAGAACATAAACGATCATACTAATGATCGAAAACGATCATTTTGTTACACTCGATGGAAATCGTTATCGAAGGGATCCGGTCCGGACGTGCACAATCAGACATTGCGCAACACAGCATGTCATTCGTGATAACAATTCTTCGGAACCGTCGAGGCATTGTGCGATTTTGACTGGAGACCTTAACTTAGACTATCATGCGAATACTCATCCCGATGTTATTGCTGCCTGTTCTCGCGTTTGCGGCCAACCAAGCCGGCACGGGTGGAGCTTCCACGATTAATGTGATGCCGTCGCCTAGCTCGGTGCAGATGCATCCCGGAAAGCTAAGGCTGGACGGCGCGTTCGCGATCACGACGAGCGGGTATACGGACGCGCGGCTGCAGGCAGCGGTCCTTCGCTTGCAGCAGCGACTAGAAGGACGGACGGGAATTGCGCTGCCGCCGGGCGTTGCTCCCATTGGGACAGGCGCGATCGTGACCATCACGGTGAAGCAAGGTGGAGCGGCATACCCCAAGTTGGGGGAAGACGAATCGTATGGACTCGACATCGCGGGTGACCGCGCGACCCTGAGCGCAAACACGGTATGGGGCGCGATGCACGGGATGGAGACACTGTTGCAGCTAGTGGCTGGCGATTCTGACGGTTACTACTTCCCTCTGGTCAGCATTCAGGACAAGCCTCGCTTTCCGTGGCGCGGACTGATGATCGATGTGGGGCGCCATTTCGAGCCAGTCGAAGTCATCAAGCGGAACATCGATGGCCTGGCGGCAGTGAAAATGAACGTTTTCCATTGGCACCTGAGCGACGACCAGGGATTTCGCATCGAGAGCACGGTCTATCCCAAGCTACAAGAAATGGGGTCAGGCGGACTGTATTACAGGCAGGAGCAGGTGCGCGAAGTGGTTGCGTATGCCGCTGACCGCGGAGTGCGTGTGATTCCGGAGTTCGACATGCCGGGGCACGCTGGGGCCTGGATGGTGGGATATCCAGAGCTGGCGAGCGCACCGGGGCCGTATGAGATTCAGACGCAATGGGGCATTTTCGATCCGGTAATGGACCCGACACGCGAGGAAACCTACGAGTTCCTGGATGGATTCATCGGGGAGATGGCGGCGTTGTTTCCGGATGAGTACTTCCATATCGGAGGCGACGAGAACAACGGAAAGCAGTGGCAGGCCAACCCGCAGATCCAGGAATTCATGAGGTCGCACGGCTACCACACCACCGCAGAGGTGCAGACGTACTTCAACCAGCGCGTGCTGGCCATTGTGCAGAAACACGGAAAGAAGATGGTGGGCTGGGACGAGATTCTGACGCCTGATCTGCCGAAGGGCACGGTCGTGCAATCGTGGCGTGGCTACCAGTCGCTCGACCAAGCAGCCCGCGAGGGATATAACGCGATCTGGTCCACAACCTATTATCTGGACCATATGGGGCCGGCGGAATATCACTACCTTTCCGATCCCTTGCCCGCGGACTCGAATCTAACGCCGGAACAGGCATCCCACGTTGTAGGAGGCGAGGTCTGCGCGTGGGGAGAATTTCTATCGCCGGAAAATATTGACAGCCGGATATGGCCACGAACGGCGGCGATTGCCGAGCGGTTCTGGTCTCCGCGCGAGGTGACCGACTTAGCCGACATGTATCGGCGGCTGGACGCGGTGACGGTGTGGCTGGAACAGCATGGGACCCTGCAACTGTCGAGCACGGACAAGATGCTGCGTCAGGCGTCGGGCAAGGCGGAGTTGGGCCCACTGGGAGTGCTGGGGAAGATTACTTCACCGGAAGGCGTCGGAGTGCGGGAGGAGATCACGCGCAAGGGTACTCCGAATACGCAGCTCACTCCTTTGGTGCATCTGACGGATGCGGTGGCGCCTGATCCTCCGTACCGGAGGCGGTTCGCTGCGCTGGTTGATCAGTTGCTCAGCGACGCTCCCAAGTTCAAGGCGTCGTCGGAAGAGTTAGCGCAGACATTTGAGCAGTGGCGCGATATGGGGCCGGGCTTTGCCGCGATAGTGGCAACGGCGCCTGTTCTGCAGGATGGCAACAGCCGTGTGATGCAGTTGGAGAAGCTGGGAGCCGCCGGTCTGGAAGCGTTGAGCTATCTGCAATCAGGCAAGGAGCCCTCTGCGGATTGGAAGGCAACGCAATTGGCATTGGTGCAGCAAGCGGAGACTCCAGACGCCTCGTTTCTGAAGTTGCCATGGATGAAGTCGTACCGCGCGTTGATTTTGGGGGCTGCGGGGGTGGGAGAGTTGAAGGGTAGCAATCCCGACGAATGGAAGAAGAAGATATTGGGTGAAGTTGCACAGCAAGAGCCGGCGCAGAAGTATACGTGGTAGCTGAGGTCGCCGCGGGATTTGGAATCAGTGAGGCACGGCACGAGTCCACAGAAAAATCCCACCCAACCTGCGCTTGGATGGGCACCCCTGTTGTGGAAATCGGCCCGGTGTGAATCTACTGCTCGAGTGAGTTCACCTTTGGGTTCGCGTCGCTGGAGAGCACTAGCACCTTCGACGGATTCACTACATAAGCAATTCCAACGGTATTGCCATTCACGGTTAACGGTGAACGGCCGGTGGCGTCGATGCTGTAGGTCGCAGTCAGAGACAAGCCTTGCTGGGGGCCACCGGGACCGCTGATGTCATAAAAGAGCGGATAGTTACCGTTGCCGTCGGGAGTGGCGGAATCGGCCTCGACGGTGACGGCGGGCGTGACTGCGACGATGGAAGCTCCCTGGTAGGAGCCGCTGAGCGGGTAGGTAGGAGGCGTGGTGGGCGTTCCACGCTGTGGGACCAAGGTCCCTGCGGTGACAGCCGGATCGCCTCCCACGGTGAACGCGACAGACGAGGACAAGTAAAAAACGATGGGATTGGTTCCAAAGCCGGTCAACGCGGTGCGGCCGTTAGATCCGATGGTGTAGGTACCAGTGTACTTGTTGGCAATGAGTGTCCCACCCTGGTTCTCGTCGGTGGAAGCGGTCAAACCACCTTTGCCGTCGAAGGTCACAAAAGCGAGAAGAGCGTCGGGGACAGGGTTGCCGTTGGAGATCGGCACACTCTGAAACTCGGCAACTGTCGTGGTGTTGAGAGAGGCGTCGGTGTAGCCGCCGGGTGGTGGAGCGGCGGTGTCAACCGTCAACAGCGCCAGAGGGGCTGTCGAGGACACAGGATCGATGCCCAGCATGATTATTTCAGTGGTGGAAACGGGATAGAAACTGTAGTGGGTGGTGGCACCATTGGTGACGGAAAGGGTTGCGGTACCACGTCCAGAGATGGGGTCGATGGCAACGAAGGTACCGGTGAAGGCGACACTGCTGGCGACGATGCCGTTGTCGTTGGTGTCCTCGACGCCGCTAGTCCATGCTCCGGTACTGCCGGCCACGAAGGTACCAGCAGCAGCGTAGCGATTGGCGGCGAAATCGCCTCCAGACGAACCAAATGCCCAGGTTGCGGCGAGCGAGGCGATGGTGACCTTGGTCGCGCTCGCCACCTTGCGAATAACCCCAGTCCCCTGATTGCCGGCATTGCCGTTCTGAATGAAGCGAATGGTTCCAGAGGCCGGCACGGCCAACTGATAAGTGAAAGTTCCGAGGGCCGGAATGACCAGCGTCATGGGGCCGGTATTGGTGGTGTCGAGCGAATAGGTGCCGGTAAAGGGCAACTTGGTGTGCACACCGGAGGGACTGTTGGAGTCCATGAGGCCACCGGTGATGTTGCCTTGACCGTCGGCGGTGAAGCTGCCGGCCTGGAGTTCTAGAGCGCCTTGTTGGTATCCCGAGAGGGAGAAAACGTAGCTGCCGTTCAGGCGGGAAGTGGGCCCGGCGATGGTGAGACTCAAAGCCACAGTGGCAGTCGCGGGCGTCGTCTGCGAATCGGCCACCTGCACGGTAAAGTTCGAGGTACCGATAGTAGTCGGCGTGCCGGAGATGAATCCCGACGTCGAGAGAGTGAGACCAGCGGGCAAATTGCCAGAAACTACCGACCAGGTGTATGGAGGTACGCCTCCCGAGGCAACCAGCGAAGCGCTATAGGGGACATTCAGCGAGCCGGAGGTCAGCG
The DNA here is from genome assembly GCA_963722405.1 of uncultured Acidobacteriaceae bacterium. Lineage (GTDB taxonomy): Bacteria > Acidobacteriota > Terriglobia > Terriglobales > Acidobacteriaceae > DASRAA01. Next base: position 203,979 of record CAVRMO010000013.1, on the reverse strand, counting down.
AAGTAGTTGTGATGGACAAAAGATTATTGACAGTGATGGACTCGCTAGCGATATCAACCGCGGCGGTGGGAGTTTGCGAATCGGTGACCTGAACCTTAAAGTTTGTAGTGCCTACGGCAGTGGGCGTTCCGCTGATCACACCGCCGGCGCTGATGCTTAGGCCCGGCGGCAGAGTTCCGGAAGCAAGGGCCCAGGTGAAGGGCTGTAAACCGCCCTTAGCTGTCAAGGTCGCGGAGTAAGAGACGCCGATAACGGCGGCCGGCGGCGGCGGGGTGGGAATGATGACCAGCGGACCTACCGGAATGGGAGGCCGCCCCGTGGCGCAGGAGAGCGCGATGCCGCACACGAAAACACAAAGGGAAAGTAAAAGAGAGCGCTTCAACGCTGACATGAATGTCCTCATGGCCCTTGAAAACGGGCTGCGCGGAGTACAACTGCTCCGGCGCAGCTTGCGGATACGACAAAGAAACTAAAGGTACTCCGGCGCACGCAGGAGGAGCAAGTCGAATTCCGGCGGCGCAGCACCATGGTAAACGTTCACCACCCGGAACGCATACCGAGTGCATGCAGAAGGGGATGCGAGACGGGCGCGCAGGCCTTCTTACGCGCGAGATGCGATCTTGTGTATAAACGCTCAATGAGGACTGGTGTGAAAGCGGTACGCCAATACGCGGCGGCGTTGATTTGCGCCGCTGTCACGTTCGGCCTGTCAACTGCGACGATCCGCGGACAGAACCCAACCGGCGCGCAAGACGCGCAAGACGCGCAACGAAAGACGAGCACACCATACAGCGGCGATCTTTCCATCTTCGACTATCCCGATCGAGAGCAGAAGCTGCACATCGACCAGGTGATGGACACACTGGGCATCAAGCCGGGCAAGAACGTTGCTGATATTGGAGCGGGATCTGGTTGGTTCACGGTGCGTGCCGCCCGCCGCGTCACGGCAACGGGGACAGTGTATGCGGTCGATATCAATCCGGAGGCAATCCGATACATCAAGGAACGCGCTCAGAAAGAGAATCTGACGAACGTGCAGACAGCGATGGGGAAAGCCGATTCGCCGGAATTGCCGCCAAACAGTATTGATGCGGTCCTGATGCTGAAGACGTACCACGAGATCGCCAAGCCGGTTGAGCTGCTGCGGAACTTGCGGCCAGCGCTGAGGATGGGAGCCCGGGTGGGCATCATCGACCGCGAAGGTAATGGCGAGAACCACGGCGTGCAGAAGAAAGTCGTCTTGCAGGAAACGGAACTGGCCGGCTATCGACTGGTCGAGGAGCATGACGACTGGGTGAAAGCCGATCGGATGGACTATTTTCTGATTTTTGTGGTGAAGTAGGTTGCCTGAGAAAACACCACCAGCCGCGGATTCACTCCGATAGCACGGATCAGACCAACGTCAGAATTCGCGTTTCACCAAGGATTCAATCTAGGGGGCGGGCGCGGCTCCAGTTTGCGGGGTGAAGCCGACCCGACCTACGCGAATGAGTTGCGACCATTGAGGACTATCGTCGGCTGCCTTCGCCGCGTCGTTGATGTGGGCCTGGGCTTTCAGCGCGGGAAGCGGCAGTCCGCCGGTAACAAGGCGGTCGTGCTCGTATAACATTTCGTCCATTTTGCCGTTCAAGAGAACGCGCCAGTCCCATACAGTGCTTCTATGTTGAGCTTGAGACGCCGACACGTCGATGTTGGTGGTGCAATTGTTGGTCACCGCGTTGTACCACTCGGGCTGTCGGTGCAGTTCGTTGACGCGTTGGATGTAGTCGAGGAATATTTCCTGAGTCAGCTCGGGTTTCACGGTCGTGCGGAACAGATAAACCTCTTCGTCCTTGCGAAAGTTAGTGCGCAGGCGGACGACGTCGCGCTCGTCGCTAACGATATATGCCAGTTCGTACTGGCGGAAGAACCCTCGAATCGCGGAGTAGCCTTGACCGATGACATCGCGAGTCTCGATAGATATCGGCACATGGCCTTGGGCACCAAAGTCGAAGCTGACAATGGGATGGGCAATCAAGGTCGGCCCCCACCAAGTAATGAAGAGGTCAGCGCCGGTCAGGTTTTCCAGATCGAAGGAGCGGGTCTCCCACTGGCAGGTATAGTCCTTCTCGGTAACGTAGCTACAGTTGCGAAAATTGTGAATCGTGATGTGCTCGCCGGCGATGTCGGCCCATGCGGTTTGGGCATTGTCGGGTTGCCAGTTGCGGTCGCCGGACGGCTTCAGAGAGAACCACCAGAGGGCGACGATGGCAAAGCCGACGAAGAAGACGACGATGCGGCCAGGATGGTGATGAAGGAGGAAGAAGGCCCCCAGCACCAGGAAGAGGTAGAGGACCGCGAGTGGCACCCGCAGGCTGGCGATCTGAAAATCGAAGTAAAGAGCCGCAGTCGCCCATAGTGTCAGAAGAAAAGCTACGACGACCAAGATAGCGAATGAAACATTGCGCAGTAGATGCAAGTCGAGATTTCCTTCCTCGGAGAGCGCGGTTGGAATCGGGGTAAGGTCTATTAAACCAGAGTGGACGATTTGGGCGAAATCGGAAAACCCGACGGCGTGGGGGCACTTTGGATTTGCGCGCAATGGCGATAAAGCGCAGTGATTGGCGTGTATAATTTTGCCAGCGCGCCCGTAGCTCAGCTGGATAGAGCGATTGCCTCCGGAGCAATAGGCCGGGAGTTCGAATCTCTCCGGGCGCGCCAGATTCCTTCCTTCTTCTCAGCAGCTTGCAGCTCTTTCGCTTCGACTTTGATTTCTGTGGATTTCTGAGTGTGCCCGATTTTGTGCCCACCCAAACGCAACATTGCATTTTGGATGGCATCTTGGGAGGGATGGACGTAACGGCTGGAGATCGCACTCGAGCTGTGCCCGGCGATTCACGCCAGCGTCCAAGCGTCGCAGCCAGATTCGCCCAGACGGGTCTCGGCAAGCCTTAGAGCGCGACGGAGGACGCGAAGGGCGCTATTTGCTGTGCTGACCTCAAGCCCTTCGGTCAGCCGATGCGAGGCGAACTCAGCAGCGAGTTCTCGAGTTTCGCAGCAAGTGGCTTGTAACCGAGCAGCCAACGGATTCCTGCCCGATACCACAGCCAATTGTTCGGCGCGCTTTTCTCAAAACTGGACTTGGCCCACGGCTCCAGCCGGAGCCTACAGAAAGCGAAGAGCGTAGGCGCTATCTTCTTTCCACGGATTCCTACCTCGCCTTTGGCAAGCGAGGCACGATGTGCCGCTTCCATCTGCCGGGCCGTGTGTTGATACTTCTGCCGGGTGGATTCCCGAATTGCCTCACCGTTGAAGGTGAACTTATACCAGTTTTGCGACAGTGATCGAGGTTCAAGAATTCATCTGCCATAAACCAACACGCGAAATGTCCCGAGAATGGCTGTCCGCCGCGGGTGGGGGTGCTCTGCGGTCGGGCTTGGAGCTGGACCAAAATCCGCCGTGTCCACGAAGAGACGGTGGGTCTGGCTGTCGATCCCCATGGTTTTCGCTCCGAACTCCGTCTTGACGGTTTCGACTTCGCTGAACTTGTCGGGCGATTCCTCGTGGAAGATATGGATCATCCCTTCACGGGTCGAGGCGAACACCAGCCCCGTTTCGGGTTCGTAGGCGGCGGCATCGACTCCGGCCGAAATGGGGAACGATTGGACTATGTGTCCATTGTCGGCATCCATCACCACCAGCATCTGTGGATCGCGGCCCGCACTGAAGAGTCGACGGTGCTCCTGATCGATGGCCAGAGCGGTGGGCTCTCCGGCGGGCGCCACTGGCCAACGGGATCTTACAGCTAGCGTCTGCGAATCGATAGCGACCAGCTCGTTCTTATCTTCGAGATTCGCGTAGACGGTGCCCTTGCCGTCCGCCACAGCAAACTCGGGAGCTCCGCCCAGAGCAATGGTGCCAACAGCCGTCCCACTTTTGGCATCGATGGCGGTAGAAGTGTGGGGATCGCCATTCATCACGAAGAGGCGCTTCGACGCCGCATCGTACACCACGCAGTCCGCGTCGTTGTCAGCCTTCACTTCGCCAGCCGGCTTGAGTGTTTTCAAGTCGAACATGACTACTTTGCCCTGGGCGCCATCACTGATGAATCCGCGGCCAAATTCGTGCGCCAGGGCGACGCCATGGGTCTGCTTCAGTCCGGTGATGTTTGCTATGAGGGCACCGGAATCCGCGTCGATTACTTTTACTTCAGTGCCGTGCGAAAGGTAAACCCGGCGGGCAGAAGAATCGACGGTGATGTAGTCAAAGTACTCAGTAGTACTGCCTTCGGCGGCACCAAAAGTATATTTCTTCAGCAGGCGGTAACCGCCTTTAGGTGGTATGGCGAAAGCAAGAGTAAGTGCCGCAAACAGCATCAATGACACGACCGTGGCGATCCGTGATAACAGAGACGGCTTCATGCGAAATCCTCAGTCGGAACGATGGTAGCACCGGCGCACCGTATGGAGCGGAGTCGTTAGTTTTTCTCGGTTGCGTATCCGACCGTTCGCGCCGCGGCCTACGTGAAACCTTCGCGGGCCGGTTCCCGTTTTGGTCGGGTGCTTGGCACAGTCGTGTGCATCAAAGGCCCGCTTCTTATCTATATACGGTTCATCGCTTTCGGGAAGCTGCGGAACTGGGCGTGCTCAACCGCACTGGCTGCACTGCCAACCCCTGCAGGATTCGGCGTCCGTCCAAAGCAAGTGTCGGGACCGCTTTGTCATGCCAACAATCTACGCGAGTGGTTCGGTCTAATCGTAGTAAGGCTGGCATCAGATGGGAATAAGTCTCGAAAGCTGCTTTGACGGATCGCCGTCCCTCACCGGCAGGAAAGCGTGAATCTCTTCACGGATTGCGCCCCAGGCCATGGTCCTCGGAATTGCGTGTAATACACGTAGAAGTCTTTTCCGAGTATGGCTGGATCCTCGCCCTGACCGACGGGCCCGGAGTATCCAGCGATGTTCGGGACATGGCCCAACATGCCCAGGAAGATGGTGTCCGTCCAGTGGAGGCCGTCGGGCGATTCCGCGTAGCTGTAGTTCTGTGAGTCGCTGTTCAGCATCATGTAGCGGTGAATGTAGGAGTTGTAGGCTACATTGTTCCCGCCGCCGTAGTACCCTTCCGGAATGAGGTCAGTCGATGCGCCGCCGATTCCCGGTTGATTCCACGCACCTTCGTAATACTTCTTGAATGGCGCCGCGAAATGTACACTGCCCCCGAAAGCGTCCTGCAGCACTTCGGCGATTGGCGCTCGTGCGATGGATGCGATAGTGTTAGCGCCGTTCTTCAGCCAGTCTAGAAAATAAACATAGAAGTACTTGCCATCGGGCGAAACTACAAGCGGTGGATCGCCGATCGCTCCGGGCGCCGGCTGGCCGTCATAGCTAAAGGGCATATTGAAGCGAATGATTTCGCCGATGTCGGTCCAGTGCAGACCCTTGTCTGAGGAAATGGCAAGACCCAGCAGGAAATACGCGGGATTGTTGTATTCAGCGTGGTAGACGAGCAGCCAGTTCCCAGCACCCACTTGGCCCTGCGGAACTTGATAGACGGGGCCTCCGCCGATGTAGGTGTAACAGTAGTGGCGTGGATATTTTGTCGGATCGCAGTTGTGGGGATTTACTTTAGGATCAGGATTGGGGTCGATAACCACGTCGATGGGTGGTGTCGAGCCCAGCGGATTGTCCAGCGTGCCGGTCGTCCTCACAACGGATCCGGAATTGTTGTTACCGACAATCTGGCCGTGCCAAAGTTGGCGATTATGAAGGCCGGCATCGATGCTGAAAAACATGTAGCCGTCGTCGGTTTTTAGTACCGAAAGCTGTCCGTCGGGCCAATCGAAGCTGTCGGTCAGCGGCGGCTGCGCTTTCGTACCGGCCACGTATCGCTGACGGGAAGTAGCTACCTCGACCGGCGCGGACATCGTGGGGTTGCAAAGCGGCTCAAGCGCCGGCGCGTCTGAGGGCCCGACCTCACGGCTCATCGGAACTGGAACAACGAATGACCTTACACCGGGAATGAATCTGGGATTTGCGATGCCGGCGTGGTTCTCAAGCGCCTGGACATCTTTTGACTGACCATCAAGCGACGGACCACCAAGTTGAAGTTCGAACACAGAGCCCCAGCCGTAGGTACCAGCCTCCGCCGCCGTACCGTAGAGATTGCCAGACGAATCCGTGATCAAGCCGCCCATGGGAACCTGTCCGTCGGAATTTGTTCCATTGGGAGCGGCGCTAAATCCGTGCAGAGCACTCAACGTACCAGCGGAGAACTCAAATACTGTGCCTTGCCCGCAGCAGCCGCCTTGTGAGGCTGTGCCGAATAGATTCCCAACCGCGTCCACTAGCAAGTGAGCATAAGGATAAGCGCCATCGGTGCCGCCGGTGAAGCTGTACAAGACGCTCTCGTTGCCGGAGGTGTCGATCTTGTACAGGATTCCGAAGTGGAGTCCGCCGGCCGCTGTAGCTCCGTATAGGTTTCCAGCCTTGTCGAGAACCGGGCCACCGATGGGATTGGCTCCGTCGCTCGCGCCAGCAAAGCTGTGCAGCACTGTCTCCTGGCCGTTGTTGTCGAGTCGGAATACCGTTCCCAGGCTGTAGACTCCGCCCAACCATGTCGTGCCGTAGATGTTTCCCGACGAATCCAGCGCCACGCCGCTCAGAGGACTCGCGCCGTCCGGGAAGTCCCCAAATCGATAGAGGACCGTCTCCTGCCCCGTAGCACTTAGTACAAACACGGTGCCGCAGCCGCGGCCATAGCAGCCCTTGCCCCCATACCGGGTGGTACCGTACAGGTTTCCGGCTGCATCCGGCACCAGTCCTGCATTTGGGTTCGCGCCATCCGTCCCGCCTGCAAATTGGTGGAGTAGGGTTTCATTGCCAGTCGCTGCATCTATCTTGAATACCACCCCAAAACCATATTTCCCGCCATACGCGGTCGTACCATACAGGTTGCCCGAGCCATCCGGAACCAATCTTGCCGTTGGATTCGATCCATCTGGCGAACCGGCAACGCCAAAACTGTGCAGCACGGTTTCTGTGCCGCTGGTGTCGACCTTGAAGACCGTTCCGCAGCCACCGAAGTAGATGTCACATCCTGCACCGGTACCGCCGAAGAAGGTAGTTCCATAGAGGTTGCCGGCCGCATCTCTGGTGACACCAGCCTCGGGCCAGGCGCCGTCCGAAAGGTTACCGCTGCTGTTAAATGGGTAAAGCTCAGTGAACGTCTGTGCCGCCGCGGAGCGAACTAGCGACAGAAATGGCGAGAGCGCCAAGAGCCAAACGAGAAGAGTGGGTAACCGGTTACCCCTGCCTGAGCATCGACTTTGTAATAACGTCATACGCTTTAGTTTGAAACGATTCGGAGTAACGCGGTTGGGGGCACGTCCCGATAGTTGCCGACATAGACCATTGAGCCCGTGCCCCGAAGATCCACGCTCGTGCCAGATTTGTTGGTATTGAATGACGTACTGCCTTTCAGAATGACCCGGTTATTGGTGGAGCCGGCTATCGAGTCGTTCATGAAATCGAAAACACAGTTCTGGATGATGGTGCTTCCCATGGTATTCGTTCCGAGATTAATTCCGTGAACGTGGCTATCAGACCGCAAGCCCCCTAAGTAGCTGTTTCGCACCACCAGAGAATTCGTCGGAGCCGCAAAGGCTGCCACGAAATACTCCCCGCCGTCTTTGGCATTGCCGATTGTTGCCATGTGGACATTATCGATTTCCACAGTGTTGCCACCTGCGCCGACTAGCCAATTACCTGTGCTTCCATCTGTACGAAAATCGTGGATAAAGAGGCCACTACCCTTCCCGAGATTGAAACAGGTAGTAGGTGTAATGGCCGTCGGAGCGCTGCCGTAAGTAACGATCCCGCATCTCGACATCGATCCCGTGAAATTGTTCTGGAAGGCATACTTCCCGCCCGAACTGGAGTCAATGAGCGTTCCCATGCCGTCCCACGCGACATCAAAGATCGACGCACCCAGGAGTGCATCGGGATCGATGAGAATACCGTAGCGCCAGGAAAATGTTTCTGTGCCGGTCACCACCAGTGTGACCGTTCCTCCCTCCGTGATGTGGAACAGGGCGTTGACGTAATTCGCCTCGTTGATAGCCGCCTCGCAGGCCGCGGAGAAACTGCAGGTATTCAAGAGAGGCCCCGGAGTGAAACGGTTGTTGGTCAATGCCCAGCTATCTCCGGTGTTTGTCAGGTTAAAAAGATGATGGTAGGCCCACATCGTGGAATTGCTGATCTTCACGTCCCTTGAGCCACCGCCGGGCGTCGTTGTCATGCCATCGTAGGCGTTGACAATCACGACGTTGTTGATGACGCCGTGTTTGAATCCCCTGGCCTTGCCACCGTCGCTGAACAACAGTGGATAGGGCATCCTGCCAGTTGTCTGATTCGGCCAATAGAAGTTGATGCCGGAAATCTGCCAGCCTGTTTCGAGTTGAAAAGGAGGCACGGTCTCGCTGGTCAGCAGAATGGCAGTGCCGTAATCCCCGGTATGGTCCCCAGCTGGAGCTCCCACGCCCATCATGGCGCAATGGTTCAGCACGATGGTCGCGGCGCCGGTCAAGAGAATCTTTCCGGCGGGAAGCACGAGCCTTGTTCCGGCTGCGTCGCACGCGGCCGCCGCTTTCGCAAGCGCTACGTCATCGGAGGTAACGCCATCGGCGGCTAGGGTTGGGTGAATGTACTTACCGCTATCGAGGGAACTTGAAGCGTTGGTGACATCAGCCGCAAAGACAATTAGCGGAATGGCGGTTATTGCGATCAGAGCAAAATGTCTGAGTGCTGTCTTGCTCACAGTATCCTCCCACATCCGAGCGGCAGACCGGTCGTCCGTGGCGATGACACCGCACCGCTGATGAACTATCCCTACTGCTTAATGGTTGTGAAACGGAGGCCCTGGGCCCGACTCCCGATCAGGGGAAAGAACTGCGCCGCCTCACTAGAACCCTGGCTTCATTGCGGAGTTGCGGCCCGAGTGATCGGTCAGTTTGCGGCGGGCGGAGGGAAGAAACGGCGTCACGTTTGTGTTCAGAAACCGGAAAAGCAAAGGGCCGCCTCCCCAAGAAACGGCCCACCGTAATCGCACCTCGGGACGGCACACATGAAGAAGGCCTCAGCCGATTCGTACTTAAAGATTGAGTTTGCGGCGCAGCAGGCCGCCAAGGCCAATCACTCCTGATCCGAACATAACGAGCATGCCGGGTTCCGGCGTGGGAACGAATTCAAGTCCGTGAGGACTGGTTCCCGTGAAAATTGGCGTGACAATTCCGGTCGTGAGGTCCAACGAGCCGAATTCGTCGCCGACATCGACGAACACGGAACCTGGAGTCAGGCCAGTGGCGAAGATTCTGTAGACCTTGTTTGCGCCGGTGTCAGTCATGATGAAATATCCGGACTTGGCCGTCGCGTAAGCCGTGTCATCGGGCAACCCGTTGATGGTAAGTCCATTCGTGCCAAGTAGATTGATGAAACTTTCCGACTGGTTGGACTGACCGGGATTGTGAATGAACACGATCTGCTTGTCGCCTTCGCCGGTAAGCGCCAGATCGCCCTTCGGAGTCTGGATCAGCGAATCGGAGTCCGTAATTGTGTCAGAACTGACCAGTCCGGTCGCTAAGTTGGTTCCAGTAAATTGGGAGTTCAAGATGCCCGCGACTTGCAGCGGTGAACTTAATCCGGTGGTCAGTTTGAGGACGATCGGATCGCTATTGCTGGCCGGGTTGGTTTCGCTCAAGTAGGTGGTGCCTTTAAGGAACTGGGCGTCGTCGAATCCGCGGTTGGCAACGTTGGTGTAGGTGTTGCCGTATGTGTAGAATGTTGTGCCCAGCGTGGTCGGGTTGATCACCGTCAGGGTGGAGTTGCCGTCGTTGTTCTGCAGGGCCCAAACCTGGCTGGAGGGATCGATTCGTAGCCCGTCAACATTGCCTGCGATGCTCCAGGTGTTCTGCACAGTGCCCGAAAGGCTGTAGCGCACAACTGTGCTGGAGCCGAAAAGCCCGGTCGAATCGGCGCCGTTCTGGTAAGAGATCCAGACCGAGCCGAGGCCGACCTCGACGGAGTCCGGGGACGTGGCTCCCAGCGAGGTTCCGATGGCGAAGGTCTGGACGGTGTAGGTTTGCGCCGCACCCGCGGTCACGCAGATCACGCTCACAAGAGCCGCTAAGGTAAGCGTTCTGGCAAATTTGTAGGAACTCATAGTCTGCCTCCTTGGCATCGACGTTCATTCGCACTGCTGACGGTTGGGATTAGTTGCGACGAAGTGGGCGTTGACTCGCTGTGATCATAGCCGCACGGACCGGCTGTGAAGTGAAATTGCGATGAATTCTTGTTGGAGTACTAGCGGCGACGACTATTCGGCGAACCGCAGTGGGCTTTAGAACCGAGATGTATCTCGAAGATTCAGGGTGTTTGAACTGACAGCTCACGAGGCGCGTTATCGTGAGGGACTATGCGAGTCCTGACTTCTGACGCGTTTGGATGTTCTGAGAGCAGGATGCACGACATAAGCGGCGCTGCGCTGTTCTAGATTCTTGGACGAAAGATCGTAAACAAAAATACTTCAACATTTGAAGCTATAAGATCATGCGGCAGCCAGCAAGTCGACGATGTTCTGGATAGCTTTGTCGGCTTTGTAATAGGCGGCCTCGAGTTTGCTGTCGGGTGCGTGAGATGGATCGGGAGTGTGATGAAAGCGGCTGTTGGCCAAGGGACCGCACAAGCGCTTGTGGAAGAACAGAAACAGGAGCGCTACCTGAACGCCTTTGGCAGTCAGGCGGTAGGCATAGCGGGTGCCATCGCGTTGCAGCAGACCGTGCCCCTTCAGTTTGCGCAGATCGTAGCGGAGCTGGTTCAGCCCGTAGGTCTTGGGCGAAAGCTGAAAGGTGGTAAGGACAGCCTGGTGGATTTGTTTGGCGGTCCAGCCACCGACGGTATTGCCGCCATGGAGGAGAACTTCCAATAAGCGGATGATGCGGGTGTCGTGGATCTTGATTCCGGGATAACGGACGGAGCCCAGCGTGATAGGCAGGGCCAAGCGCTGCAACAGTGGGAAGTCGACATGGACGTTGAGGCACTGGGCTTGGAAGCTGGCAAAGCGGTCGGTAACGGTCTGGAATCGGGTACGCACGGCGTCCAAATGATCGAGGCCTTTCTTGAGACCAAAGTCGCGCAGATTGTTGGAGCAGAGCTCATTGCGCAGGTAGCGCGAGAACTTTTCGTACTGCTTGAGAAAAGCGTTCTTCCAGTAGGCGCGGAAAACGTGATGGCCATGCTCGATCTGATCAATCACGGTGGCCAGCTTGCCGCCGAGCCGCTTGTTCAGCCGGACGCCGAAGATCTCGCTGATGCGATGTGCCGTCAAACGCCACAGGCCGATTTCGCAGCTGCGCTCGAAGATCTTGTGAATGGGAAAGTGGCGCTTAAAGATGAAGTTGCGACAGTACTCAATCTGCGACAGGGCGTAGAAGCGTGACAAGTTCATCTGCCCACGTTCTTTTTTAGAGAACTTCGGTCCCAGGAGAAAGGTCCAGTAATCGAGCTGTTTACGGATGATCTGCGGGCTCAGCCGGTCAGCCGCTGCTTGCAGGGCGGCCACGTCGTCAACGGCGAGCAACGCGTTGTCGTTCTTATGGAAGCCGATGTGGGTTCGTTGCAGTTCTTGCTCGATGAAGGAGTGGCCGTTGAGCCAGTAGGTGGCGTGAAAGGGAAAGAAGGAGGCCACCCGCAGCACCATCGGTCCCAGAACCTCATCCCGACGTAGAAGTAGTAATGGGTGAAACGGCTGCGTTGGTGCGCCAGGATGCGGTAGTTCGGGTCTTGGGTGGGATATTTCGGGACACTGATGCGGAAAGTCCGGCCCTGTTCCATGCTCTTGAAGATGAAATAGACCCCGTAATCGTTGTTCTTGACCAGACGGTGCAGTCGGGGTGAGACGTAATCTTCTTTGCGCACTCCCTTTTCGGCCCACTCCATGGGCAGGTGATGGTTGCGGGCGTAGGCCTCCACCCAGTCCTGGTAATCGCGGGTGCGTTGGCTGAGCACTTCTTTGCTGACCACCGGCAGGCCCAGAACCTCATGGACGAAATAAACCACCTGCTCGGGTCGGGACAGACCGCTCAGGTAGCCGTGGATGACGATGCGGTCGAAGCAGTGGTAGACGAAAGCCAGCAGATTTCCAAATAACTGGGTGAATTCTTCCATGCTCCCGCACTATACTCGCCAGGGAGAAGAGACGGTGGGTCGCAGAACCATCAAGCGGGGATCAGGAAAGCAATGGGTGGAGGGCAAGCGGTTGCGCCTCGCCGACGAAGTTCGCTACATCCAGAACAAGGCTGCCGAGCACGATGGGCGGGTCGTTACCCTCGGTCAACTGGTGCTGTTTTCCACCGATACTGGAGATGCTTGGCTGCTCGACGTTACCGACCAGCTGGCTGCACCCCTGGCTCGGGACGGTGACCCGGAACCGATCCATCTGGGGGAGACCGACACCAGCTTCGCCATCGGATGGAAGGGTCACTATCAGATCGACGGGGCTGCTTTCATCTACACCGATCGTGAGTCGGGTCGGATCCGAACGGTCCTCGGGTACCCTACCCAGAAGATCGCACAAGCGCGTTAATTCGAAAATTTCAAATATGTTTGGCTAGTTTTTCTAGTGGCGATCTTCTTCCTCGTGCAGACCGCAGCGCAAGACATGGTCGTAGGCGTGAATGTGGTCAATCCGATGCGCGCCAGCCGGATCAGAATGTTCTTCTCGGCCAGCTGAAGACTGCGCAGGTGCGCGTTATCCGCTGCGGCATATCCAACGACGACAAGGGCATCGATTTAGCCAAGCGCGCCGCGGCGCAGGGCATTCGCATGCAGTTGATCGTTGGCCCACAGTATTCGCCCAACGCGCCCACGCGACCGTATCAGCCGAACGTGTTCCCCGCCATGTGGGGCGGGCATCCGCTCTCTTATGCCGACCAAGTGCTCTCCAGGACAGCATTTCAGCATCTCTTCGACAGCCTGGACGCGGACGGTATTGAACTGGCGGGCATCGAACTCGGCAACGAGATTAATTGGGCCACCTTCAATCCGGAGTTCCCGCTGCCCGGCGAGGGAAAGATTCTCAGCTTCGAGGATCTCTCTCACGATCCCGAGGGCAAGCAGATCGCGAAAGTCTTTCTGCAGTACATCAACGTTCTGGAGGTCCTCAAAGAGGTTCGCGACCACTCCCGTTTAAACCGCAACACGCCTATCATCTTGGCCGGTATGGTAAGTGCCAAGGACGGCGAGAAGCTGTACAACAACAAACAGGAAGACATGGTCAGCCTGGCGGCAACCATCGAGTTTCTCCGCGCCCATGGCCTCGATTCGTTATCGATCCCCCGGGTTCTTTTTCTTCTTATGTCTGGCACGGCGTAGGCCAGTTGCTTCGTCGTTTTTCGATTGCTGCAATAGTTTCTTGGATTGCGACGCGCGTACTGCTTCTTTAGCGTTGACTCGTCGCTGTATCTCTCGGTCTTCTCCCGTGTCTGGCATATGAACTCCTCATCAACGGCGTAAGGGTCGCTCGATAATTTAAGGTTGTTTCAATGTCCGATGGAATCTCCGCGCCGGCGTGCCTTCGAACAGCAACCAAATGTCTCCCTTTTTTCTCGAACTGACGGCTCCGATTCCTCTCTGTCGGCTGATTCTTTGACCTTTTTCGACTAGTCTGGATTCAAATACTCCTCCGGCACGTCGTCTTCCCGCACCTCATGCGTGTGGACTTCGCTCGCAGTTGCACGCTCCGCATCTTCTACGCCGGTTACAATGCCTGCCTCAAATGCGTTTCCTTCCTCGAGCAACTCATCCACACTCTCCGAATCGGCGGTTTCGACGTCGGACAGGCCCTGCAAATCTCCTGCCTGCCCAGCCGAACGCGCTGCTGCTTCCTGCGCTGAGAATGAGTCCGTCTTCGCAGTCTGACTTCGCCTTCGAACGGGTCCCCGACGGGTACTATTCATCTTCTTGCTGGCCGCTTTCACCGTTGCTTTTTTGTGCGCGGATTTGCTCACCGACTTTTTCTTGGAAAGTTGTCCCGCCTTCTTTCTTCCGGTTTTCTTCCTCGCGGCAAGCTTGCCGCGACTCGCTTGGTCCGACCTCATCTGTTTCTTCTTAGCTTTCTTCTTAGTAGCCATAGGTGAAATCTCCTCTCCGCGCGGTGCGATCATAAACGCCCGCTTTATGCGACCGCAGCATTACCCTGCCTGCCAATTTGCTCCTGAATTGCCAGCACGAGGGTTTCGTAATCAAAGGGTCCATCATGACGCCTCCCGTTGATGAAAAAAGTCGGAGTGCCATTGACGCCGCTATGGATGCCACTGGTGAAGTCGGCGCGAACACGAGCCTTGTATGTACCCTCTTCCAGCGCTTGCTTCAACTCTCCAGTGGGCAGACTCAGCTGCTCGGCAAGCTTCGCATAAAGGGCCTCACCCAGCCGCTCCTGGTTTTCGAATAGAAGATCGTGCATCTCCCAGAATTTAGCGCGAGCGCCAGCAAACTCGGCGGTCTCCGCGGCGGACTCGGCGTGCGGGTGGAGCTCGTTCAGCGGGAAGTTCCGGAACACGAACCGGAGGCTCTTCCCAAAATGCTTTTGTACGCGCTTGATTATGGAGTGAGCACGCTCACAATGTGGACACTCGTAATCTCCATATTCGACTAGTGTCACTTGTGCATCTTCCGACCCATAGATGTGATCCTCGGGCGTAATAGGCGGTCTGAGACTAGCCATTGATCTTCTCCGCCTTGGTCAGTCCCTCGAGAGCTTCCAGAATGCCGTCGGCACCGGGATTCACGGCAATCGGCGAGAGGTAGCTCCATGCGATAACTCCGTCTTTGTCAATGACGAAGAGGGCGCGCTCCGAGATTCCGTCATCACTTCTATAAGCGCCATAGCTGCGAGCCGTGGCTCCCTTGGGTTCAAAATCCGAGAGCAGGGGAAAATGCAGGTGTCGGGCCTCGGCAAAGGCCCGGTGGCACCAGACTCCATCCACGGATACTCCGATTAACTCCGCGCCGAATTTCTGGAACTCAGGCAAGACTTCGTTGTAGAGCGCCATCTGATCGCCGCACACCGGACTCCAATCCGCGGGATAAAAAGCCAAGATCACCGGACGCCCGCGTAATTCCCGCAGTGAGAGCTTCTGGTCAGGCGTTACAGGCAGCATGAAATTGGGCGCTGCTGTACCCGGAGCCAGGACATTGGACATACAACCTCCTCATACTCTTTCGCACTCGCTAATACCTCATAGACCGTAAAGCGTCAGATAGATTTAGAACTGTCGGTCATGCCCGAATCGCCGATTCCTCTAAGTTTCTCCCGATTTCTCTGGAGATGCATTTGCAGGCACAAATTGGGTTCGTATCTTCGACGTAAGATTAAGATGACGATTGACGCTGCCGAGGTGCACAAACAACAACTCTTGTGCGGTGGCACTTCAGCCGATGACGGTGACACTTTCCGCATTGAGATCAAGCAGAGTTTCGGGCAGCACGCGCCGTCCGAACCCTTACCCCGTAGCCCCCAGGAAGAATCATCTTCGCGTAATTCAGCGTTGCAACTTAGTTGTTCCAGGTGGCTACAACGGCCTGACCTTTACTGGAACTCAAGTATTACAATCTCGGGGTTCGATCCCAGGCGCAGCGGCGGTCCCCATGTCCCCGCTCCACTCGACGTGACGACTTGCATCTTTCCGATGCGGCTAAGGCCATATACAAACTGCCGGTAAATCCGCCGCGCCATCCAGCTCCAAGGTATGAACTGCCCCAGATGTGTATGTCCGGATAGCTGCAGCGAGACTCCGGCCGCCTCCGCGACCTCCGGATGGTCGGGCGCATGCGTCAACAGAACGCTGGCGCGATTGCGATCTAGTCCAATACCGCGGAGCACCGCCGCAAGGTGGCTATCGTGCGCCGCATTGCGGTACGGAACGCCAATAATCTGCAAACCGTCCACTTCGACCTTTTCGTTGCTGAGCACCCGGACTCCCGCAGCCGCGATGGCATGCAGGTATTTGCTGTCATCCCCAAATTGCTCATGATTTCCCGCAACGAAATACACCCCTTGTGGCGCGATGAGTTCGCTTAACGGCTCCGCTGCGCGTTGCGCGTCAATAGCCGTCCCATCGTACAAATCACCAGCAATAAAAATCGCATCCGGCTCTTCCTTCAGAATCTTCGCAACCATGCGTCGCAGGAAACTACCGTTTCGCACATGTCCCAGATGCAAATCGCTGATCAGCGCGGCTGTTCGCCCCCGCCACTCATGAGGGAGGTTCGCAAGCTGCACCGTCGTCCGGGTGATCCGGGTCCAGCTTGCATTGAAAACTCCGTAGAATCCAGCCACGACCGCTGCCCCGAACAATAACTCCACAGTCCGATGAAAATTCAGGCCCAGCCCCGCCAGCCGTGCAAGGCCGAAGATAATCCAGGAGAAAATGGCTGCGATGAAGAGAAAAGACAGCACGCCCAACCAAACGGCAGCAACCTTGTAAAACACTCGTAGAGTAGCATTTGTGTAGCGAAAGGCGAGTAGCGAAGCGACAACAAAACTCACCGATAAGAAACCGAGGGGCAGTTTAGTCCAGAGAGTCCCCGCTGTTTCATGATTCGCTGGCGAAAATGTCCACGTCTTATAGAGAAGCAAATGGGTCAAGAACAGAACGGACTGGATGATTGTAATGAATACTATTAGACGTTTTGCTCGCATGGTGCATTAGACTCTGCGACCTGCAATTCGGATTGTTGCGAAATGTAGCAGGAAGTTTGGTTGCCCGAGCACCAGCGTGCGACTGGCGGCTCTAGAGTTAGTCGGGTGACCTGCTGGCACCTCGGATTTGCAAACTTACGTCATAGGCGGCTCTGGCGATGCGGGCGTCGCACGGTCGCACCCTTCGCTAATCCAGTGACGTCCCTACTCGTGTAGCCGATCGCTGGGCCATGCCCTTGCTCACGCCCAGGCTTGACATACTTGAGACCAAGAAAACCCGTCACGGCGCAACGCAGCCACCTGGTCAGCGTCAACCTGGGCGGGGTCTACCAAATTTCTTCCCTTCGCACGTGCATTGCGCAAGCCGGCCCGAACTCACGCCTGGATGACCGAGCGCTCGAACTCCGCCATTGCGCCGATGATTGCAGCATGAAGCGCCCGGATGGCGTGCTCAAGTCGAGGTTGTCGCGGAAGCCAATAAATGCGACCCCGTAAGCACAAAGGTCCGCGAGCGCGTTGACCAAAACGTTTGAGCGAACGTCCAAAGCGATACGCCGGCTATGAAAAACTCCATTGGCACATACCCCTTTGGTGTTGTGTGCTTCGGGATCTTTGAGTTCTACTTATTGGATCGAGATGGACCTCGTGGACGGATTCAATCTTCCATGTAGAGTTTCACCAGTTCCGTGAATTCGTCGTTAGAATGGCAAACTCGTTTGTCGCCTGACGGCAGTGCTACTTCGCACACGAATGGCCGCACTTCCCTGATCACCGGGTATGCGCAATGCCTTTTAGGTGTGCGGTTGTAGCGTTGTTTTGGATTCAAGTTGGCGGCGCTCGGCAGCCTCTCGTGACGCAAAATCGCCTTCGCCTCCGGAGCCTCGATTGCAAAGCCGTCGGCTCGCGTTCTATTCAGACTCTTATCGCTAAAACTCTCTTTCGGATATCCGTTTCTGAATGGGAATTCACGACGTGTATGTCTTCAACCCAGGGATTGCCGACCCGACCGTGGTGTTTGAGCTGGGCGTCAATTTTTGAAGTGGGCAGTGGTTAGCGGATTGTGGATAGAAAGAATCGAGGTGGAGTTGACCGCCGGTAACCGCAGGCGAGAGGCCAACATCGGTCCTGTGATACGCTTACGGTCATCCGATCGATCATCGATGGCCTGTCGCTCGAGATGTGTCCCCTTGACCTCGAAGCGGCGCTTCTGCTGGACACTCAAAGATCGCACCTATGCGTCCTTCCCATATCCGCATTTTCGTTCTCGCAATCGTCTCCTTGGCATTTATCGGTTGGGCAGTCCCGACGGGCGCCAATCTCATCATCGAGTACAACTGGTGGAAAGAAGTCGCGCAGGTAGACACGTGGGTCAGCTTGCTGTGGTACAGCATCGCTCCTGCGGCAATCGGTAGCCTGCTGGCATTCATCGCGTTCTACGCGGCTCATGCGCGTGGCCAGCACTTCGCCGGCATACGTCGGCGTGATTACCCCGTCTACTCGCGGTTGGTTCCGGTAGGTTTAGCCCTCATCGCGATCTGGTTCGCGTCCGCTTCGATCGACTACTGGACGGTAATGCGCTTCTTCGGGTCGAGAGGAATCACCGCCCCAGCGAGCGCCTGGCAGGACCACGTCTTTTCACACCCTCTGCCGTTTTATCTTTTTGACCTGCCCTTCTATTCCGACTTGCTGGGTTTTATGTTTGGGTTGGCGATTCTTTCTGCCCTGCTGTTCTGGGGTACGGCCCGTGGCTGGCAGTTGTCCGAACGGATTCGCTATGGCCAGCTGATGGACGGTCCAGGAAAGTCCATTAATCTTGGCGCATACCTGCGCTTGCCGGGTGCCACGCGCAGCTCGTTCGTGCGCGTGCTCGTGGTGATTTTGTTGCTTGGCTTTGCGGCCTGGGTTTATCTGGGCAACTTCGAGCTCCTGTTGAATGCTCACGCTTTCATGACCGGCGCCGATTTCGTGGACGAAAAGGTCACCATTCCGTTGCGCTGGGTCCTCATTCTTTCTGCCTTGGTAGCGCTGCCGCTGGTCTGGCTCTCAAAGTTCAAGCAGGCCGCCGTTGTCGTGGTCTCATGCTTTGTCTTGGAACTGCTGCTGCCCGCCGTCGTTCGCGCTGTCTACGTGCGGCCGAATGAGATTTCCATCGAACGGCCTTATATCGAGCGCCACATCGAGGCGACCACGGCTGCGTTTGGCCTGAATCGAAACGCTACCGAAAGTCCATTCACACCTTCCGGTCAGGGCGTCGTCGATCCTGTGCAGGACGCAACTCTGCTCGCCAATGTGCGGCTTTGGGACCTGCGCGCCTATGGCGCAACCATTACCCAGATTCAGGCGCTACGTCCTTACTACACGTTTCCCGACACCGATGTTGATCGCTACTTCATCGACGGGAAAATCAAACAGGTGTTGCTGTCCCCTCGAGAGATTGACGTGACGCAATTGTCTGCCGAAGCGAGCGAGAGTTGGATCAACCCTCGCTTTATTTATACCCATGGTTTTGGCACGGTCGTGGCCGAGGTCAACAAGATCACGCCTGATGGCCTGCCCGTCCTGCTCATCGAGAACGCGCCTCCGGAAATCAAGTCGCCCGGGTTCAAGCTGGCCCGACCGGAAATCTATTTTGGCGAGAAAACCCAAGATCCGGTTTTCGTTCACACCGCTCGCGAAGAGTTTGATTATCCATCCGGCGACCAGAACAAGTATTCGACCTATCAGGGCACCGGAGGCTTCCCGGTTGGCTCTTTCCCTCTGAAGCTTGCCGCCGCCATTTCCCAGGGCGAGCCGAACATTGTCTTTACCGGATATCTAACCGGGCAGAGCCGCATGATGATCTATCGCCGGGTACAAGCACGATTGGCCCATCTGGCTGGTTTCTTGCACTGGGATCCAGATCCCTATTTGGTGATTGCCGATGACGGCAGGCTGGTCTGGATGGTGGACGCTTATACGACTTCTCTCTCCCATCCGTACTCGGCTGCCCTTCCCGTGGGCGGAATTGAGGAAGGCGCAAACTACATTCGCAATTCGGTGAAAGCTACCGTGGATGCCTACACGGGGGAAATGTCTCTGTACGTGTTCGATCCAAGCGACCCAATTATTCAGGCTTACCAGAAGTTGTTCCCCAAGCTATTCCATCCTGCGTCAGAAATGCCCGCCGATTTGCGCCGCCACGCCCGTTATCCGGAAGCTCTTTTTCGCGCGCAGGCGGAAGCGTACCGGGTCTTTCACATGCGCGACCCGCAGGTGTTCTACAACAAAGAGGACATTTGGGAGATTGCGCGCGATCTGTTTGGCCAATCTGGACAACCGGAACCCCTGGCGCCAACTTATGTGGTGGCTACGTTGCCTGGGGAACAACAACCCGAGTACTTGTTAATCCTGCCGTTCAGCCCCAGGGGCAAGGACAACCTGATCGGGTGGATGGCCGCCCGATGCGATGGAGACCAACTGGGCAAGCTGATTTTCTATCAACTGCCTAAACAACAATTGATGTATGGCCCCATGCAGATTGAATCACGCATCGATCAGGACCAAAATATTTCCAAAGACCTCACGCTGTGGAACCAGCAGGGGTCGCACGTGTTGCGGGGCAGCATCATTGCTCTCCCCGTGACTGGCGGCTTCCTTTACCTCGAGTCGATTTACATTCAAGCCACCGAAGCCCGCATGCCACAGCTCAAGAAGGTAGTACTGGCTATGGGCGACCGGTTGATCTACCGTGACACCTTCGACCAAGCTTTGGCCGATCTTACACGAGAAGCGGCTCCGCCAGTAGTTACTGGCGCTCAAATACCGGCCGCATCCAGCACCGAGAAAAGCTCTACCTCCCTGGCAGAGCGCATCCACCAGCTTCGCGATCAAGCCGAGCAACTGGCTCGAGAGTTGGAGAAACTGGAAATGGAGACAGTCAAAAAGTAGATTCAAGATCGTGCCTGTCAGACGACTAGAAACTGTCCAGTGCTGGAGTCCTTCGGATTCCAAGTAAGCGCCGGTACGTGATGACTCGCATGGCGTGTCCCTCCTCGGCTGGGTGTGCCGACAACGTCGCATCTGGGGGATTGCTCCGGATCATCGTGAAGCCGAAGGCTGTGTCAGTTGACGAGAACAGCCTTTCCGTGAACTTGCGCTCCGTCGTAAAGGGAAAGAGTATCTGCAGAACTGCTGATGGTGGGTGTGCGGTTGCCAAGCCGGAACACGAAATGGGGGTTCTTCATTCAGCTTTCGGGTCGCCTATGGGCACTCTTCAGATCGGAAGACGTCACTGACGAACCTTCGTCCTTGGCGTAACAATTGGATATATTCGGCAAATTAGAAGGTCAGCGTAAGATGTTCCCAGGAGGCTTCACGTGAGCATGAAAGTGGTTACCCGACAAATAGAAGACGTTACCATCGTTGACTTGAGTGGACAGATCAAACTGGGCGAAGGCAGCTCGGTTATACGCGACACTGTCAAAGACCTGCTCGGCAAGGGACAGAGGAAGATCCTCTTAAATTTGGGCAATATCAACTACATTGACAGCTCTGGTATCGGCGAACTGGTCAGTGCATTTACTTCGGTTCGCAACCAGGGTGGAGAGTTGAAACTTCTGCACCTGACCAAGAAGGTTCACGACCTTCTGCAAATTACCAAGCTATACACCGTATTCCATGTTTTGGACGACGAACCTGGGGCGATAGCCGCGTTCAAGGGCTAGTTCTTCCACGTCAGTGGCAAGCTCCAGCGCCCACGTCTCTAGTTTGGCCTCTGACTGCTAGATGAATGGAGGCGCCAAGACAACCCGGTCCTACAGGTCGCGAGTCTTACACGATCCGGCTAAGTCTCAAACCGTGCAACTAACTGAGCACTACCCTTGCTCACATTCAGGATTCGACATACCTGAGACCACCAAAGTCCCTCCCGTCGCAGCTCAACCACCCGGCCAGCGTCAACCTGTGCGCAGGGTCTGTCGAACTTCTTCCCCTTGGCGCGAGCATTCCGCAATCCCGCTCTGACGCGCTCTTGGGTCAGCGAGCGCTCGAATTTGGCCATTGCGCCGATGATCTGGAACATCAAGCGCCCGGACGGTGTGCTGAGATCGAGATTGTCACGAAAGCTAATGAACGCGACGCCATACGCACAAAGGTCCGCGAGGGCGTTGACCAGGTGCTTCAGCGAGCGGCCGAAGCGATCGATCTTCCAGACGAGCACGGCGTCGAACTTTCGCCGATGAGTGTCGGCCAGTCATTTGGTTCAGTTCTGGCCGCGACTCCTTTGGGCCAGATACGTTCTTTAGGCTTAGACTGAAATCCTCCCGGCCTTTGGCTTCGTAGTACACAAGACTTTACCCAGTTTTGTGCCTACTGGCAGTTTGTATGCGCTTGGTGCGCAATGTTGCGATGCTCGCGAAACCCGGATAAGGGGATCCCATTTCCTACGAACAGGTGGAGGGTGTATAGTTTCGGGCCATTGGCGGGCTAAAACGATCAGACGCTTGACGCTCATCTTTGTGGCTCCACGGGACCGCTCGGTTCGGCTGTGGAACATCAACTCAATCGACGAAGATGCTCGCCGGCGGCGGTCCCATGGCCCGGCTGCCGAGACTCATCGGCCCAAACCGTACCCTCGAAGCGCTCTTAAGCTCAGAGTCCATCAGGGCAGACCGGGCCGGGGCGTATGGCTATATCAATCGCGCGCTCCCGACGCCGATCTAGATGCGTTCGTAGAGGCACTCGCGACCCGGATCGCCACGACAGATGGGCGATCGCCAACCCCAAGCGCCTCGTCAGACCAGCCTGCCGCCGGACGTCGAGCTCGCCGCCGGGTGGGATGCGTGCATCACTTCGCTCGGTCGACCTGCCGCCCAAGATGGGAGCAAGGCGCTGGTCGCGCGCGGCTTCCACAAGCCGGGGGATGTCGAAAGTCGGCTGGGATACTATCTGGGCCAAACCGCTAGGCTGGCGCCCGACGCGATTCTTTGTCAAATGGAAGGCTCAAGATGAACGATCGACAAAAGAAGGAGCAGTATTCTGGAGCGCGAGATCAAGAGATCCGTGCGGCACTGGATCAGCATTGGGCGGCGTCCGATGCCAACGATTTTGAAACGGAGCACCGCATCTATCACGAGGACGCGGTGCTGGAATACCCGCAGTCAGGCGAGCGAACCCGCGGTCGACGCAACATACGGAACCAACGCGCTAGTCAGCCGAGCAAAAAGCGGTTTGCTGTCCGACGAATCATCGGCGGCGGTGATCTTTGGACCACCGAATTGGTCATAACATATGACGGCAAGCCGTCCTACACCGTGAGCATCATGGAGTTCAGGGACGACAAGGTTGCGCGGGAAACACAGTACTTTGCGGATCCATTCGTGGCTCCCGCATGGCGCGCTCAATGGGTCGAACGGACGGACACATAGTCTCGAGGTGCGAGAATTCGCTGACGACACCGCCATTTGCGGTTCGCAGCATAATTGTCGAGAACTGCGATTAACGCCAGAGACCCGCTAAGTCCTGAGAAGTCGAACTGTGATATGGGAGATCGTTACAGCACATCCTCCGATGGAGGGACAAGAGATGGATTGGAAACGGTTGGTCCAGTTTGCGCTGCTGGGTAGCAGTGATTTGGAACAATATGCCCTGCTGCTGGTACGCGTATCGCTCGGGCTGTTCTTCCTCATCTCCGGGGCAAACAAATTGTTTGTGGCCGGCAGGAGGCAGACTATGTACGAAACGCTCGTCGAAGCCAAAGTCCCGTTTCCCCGACTGATGACTTATTTCGTGTCGGGTGTCGAGTTCGTTGGTGGATCCTTGCTGGCCTTGGGGTTTCTTTCGAGCCTGGCCTGCGTGTCTTTATTGGTCGATATGCTTGTCGCCATCCTGACCACCAAGCTTTCCGCCATGCGTAAAGGACTTTCGCCGCTTAACTGGCTCGACGATTTCCTCTACCTTCCGGAAGTCCTGTACGTGCTCTTCTTTATCTGGCTGATCTGCTCGGGTCCGGGAAAGTTCAGTGTCGATTACTGGCTCGCCAGCAAGTTACCGAGGTGACCGATCGACGAAGCAGTTGGTTGCTGGAAAAACCCG
Organism: uncultured Acidobacteriaceae bacterium; assembly: GCA_963722405.1. Taxonomy (GTDB): domain Bacteria; phylum Acidobacteriota; class Terriglobia; order Terriglobales; family Acidobacteriaceae; genus DASRAA01. Next base: position 180,177 of record CAVRMO010000013.1, on the reverse strand, counting down.
TGCTGGGATCATCGCATCAAAGTGAGCGGTTACGGGTACAGCGAGTAGGGAGGATACGCCCTTCCGCTACAATGTAAGGCGTTTTGGTGAACGACGTTTTGAGTAGCCTGAGGTGATACATGCAGAGCTGGAAAAAAGCAGTGGTATTCGGGTCGATCGGAGCGGGAGCGCTGCTAGTTCTAAGCGGACGGCGGTCGATGGGCATGGCCGTGGCTGCGGGTGGACTTGCCGTGCTGGCAAGTGAGTATCCGGAGAAGTTTGAGGACATCTGGGAGAATGCACCCGATTATCTGCACAAGGGTATGGAGATTTTTGCGACGCTGCAGAAGGTAGGAGCAGATTTCGCTGATGATGCCGAACGGCGAAGTGTGAACGCGTGGCGCGATATGCAGGCGCAAATGGGCGATTGAAGTTTTCTGAGGTTGCGGAACGAGGGCTGCCACGCAGCCCTGTTTTTTGGAGCCGGTTCTCCGTGTGGGCGCAAAAACAACCACGAATTCCGCGGATGATACGGATACTGATGCCGAAAATCCCGCGGAGGCGCAAAGGCTGCGCAGGATCCTCAGGGATTACAAAAAGAAGGAATGGGCAGGTGCTATTCGATCCCTAGTTGCTTGCGGGCGTCGGCGCTGAGGCGCTCGGGCGTCCACTGGGGATACCAGACGATTTCAACATTGGCGTCTGTGACACCCGGAAGTTGTAGCAGGCGACGTTTGACGTCTTCGGTGATTTGGCCCGACGATGGACAGCCCTGGGCGGTCAGGGTCATTTCGACTTCCACATCTTCGCCAGTAGTGTTGGCGACTGCGGTGGGCCTGACGCGAACTTCGTAGATAAGTCCGAGATCAACGATGTTTACCGGAATCTCCGGGTCGTAACATTCCTTGAGCGCTGCGTAAACTTCTTCCTGGGTTACGGGCATTCCATCCTCTGGATAAGATTGTAGCGGGTTGGTACCGGATCCGTCTTTCGTGTGCGATCGAGACTTGGAAAAAGCTAGAAGCAAAACGGATCTGCGCGGAGGACACGGAAGGCTGAGGTCTGTGCGCACAGACCTGGGAGGCGCATGTCAAGAAATGCAAAACTCGTGCAAGCCATATTGCTGGTAGTGCTGGTGCTGGCCGGCATCCGCCTTTTCTTGATCTTTCGCGAGCGCAAGCTGAGCTTCGTAACTCCCGCGAAAACCGAAGCCAGACTGGACGCGGATTATTACGTCACTCCGAAAAAGCTGCATCCGCAGGACTTGAAAGATGCGAAGGAGTTGACCCAGCAGCCCGTGTGGGTGCGCGAAGGATATCGCTATGCGTACTATGCGGCCGATCCGAGCATCGACCTTCGACATCCGGCCGGAACGCTCGGTCCGATCGAGAAGTTGGAGATCAGGGATGTAGTGATGCAGGGAGGTCGGACTCCCGCAAACCGGCAAGTGATGGCGGTGTTTGAGAAAGACGGCAAGCGCTATTTCTTTCCCATCGGCGTGGAGGACAGGGGCACGGTGCAGATTTACTCCGACGAGATGCTGTTCATTCAGGACCCGCATGAACTCTACAAGCACTGGCCGCCTGAGATTTGGAAAGCGGTGGACGACCATCAGGTGAAGACAGGCATGAATGAGTTGCAGGCGTCCTTCGCTATCGGATTCGGGATACCTGAAGGCTCGGGCGCGACGAACCCCAAGGTGGTGAACTACCCGAACAACGGGTATCCGGTGAAAGTTACGTTCACCGATGGGAAGGCGACCGAGGTGAAAGAGGGCCGGTAGGTCATGCAGTCAGGATGGGGAGTTTGCGAAGGCGCTTTTTAGTGGCCGCGTAAATTGCGTTGCACAATGCGGGGGCCAGCGGGGGCACGGGTGGTTCGCCGAGTCCGGTCGGCGCTTCGTGGTTGGTGACGAAATGGGTTTCGATGACGGGCACTTCATTGTTGCGCAAGATAGGGTAGGTGTCGAAGTTGGCTTGCTGGATCTGGCCGTTCTCCACGGTGATCTGACCGCGCAAGGCGGCCGACAATCCGAAGATCACTGCGCTGTGGAGTTGCTGCTCGAGAATATTGGGATTGATGACCTGTCCACAATCGACGGCGACGACGACGCGCTCGACATGAGGATCGCCATTCTGCATAGTGATTTCGACAACTTCGGCGGCGTAGGTCCCGAAACAACCGAAGGCGGCGATGCCGCGATGGCGTCCTGCGGGCAGCGGTTGCGCCCAGCCCGATTTTTCTCCCACCAATTGCAAAACACCGCGTAGACGGGCGGTATTCCACTTGGTATCGAAGTAGGTGATTTCCTTGTCTTCGTCGAGCAAGTGAAGCCGGTACTGCAGCGGGTCTTTGCCGGCAGCGAGGGCGAGTTCGTCGATAAAGCTCTCGCTGGCGAACGCCACTTGGGCGGCGTAGACGGAGCGCAGCCATCCCAGCGGGACAGCACAGTTGGGCGCGACATACTCGATGCTGAGGTTGGGAACGAGATAGAGGAACGAAGCCTCGTCCTTCAGGTCGGGATCGATGCCGCCGTCGCCGGGCTGGCCTTTCTGGCCCGAGATGGTCGGCGAGCTGAGGCGATGAGTGAAAGCCTCGGGGTAGCCCTGCGCTCCGAGCACCGCGCTAAGGCGGTGAACGCTGGGCGGCCGGTAGGTGGAGAAGCGCATGTCGTCCTCGCGCGTCCACATGACCTTCACCGGCGCGTTGATGGCTTTCGAAACTAATGCGGCTTCGACGGCGTAGTCGTGCTCAAGGCGGCGACCGAAGCCTCCGCCGAGCAGGGTCACATTGACGTGGACGTTTTCGGGCCTGAGACCGACGGCAGTGGCCACGGAGTCACGGACGTCTTGCGGCACCTGCGTAGGCGCCCAGACTTCGCAACTTGAGCCGAGGTAGTGGGCAAAGCAGTTCTCCGGCTCCATGGGAGCGTGGGCCAACATGGGGGTTTCATAGGCGGCCTCAATACGACGGCCCTTTGCCGCGCTGATGTCGCCCGCGGTTTGCAGCGACACGGCCTTGTCGTTCGCGGCCTTGCGCAACACGTCGAAGACTGCATCGGTATTGAGGTCTTTATTGGGGCCGTCATCCCACGTGACCTTCAGCGCCTTGCGGCCTTGTATCGCCGCGAAGACTGAATCAGCGGCGACGGCTACAGCTGAGTCGCCGACCTTTTCGACATGAGTCACTCCGTGGACTTTGCGGGCGTCGGTATCGTCAAAGCTCTCGACCTTGCCTCCAATCACTGGACAGCGGGCGAGGAAGGCGTACTTCATTCCAGCAATGCGAAAGTCGATGCCAAACTCGGCGGTACCGTTGGTCTTGGAGGGTGTATCGAGGCGCGGTGTGGATGTTCCGATGAGCTTGTACTGCGCCCGGTCTTTGAGCTTCGGCTCCTTGGGAACAGGAAGCTTGGCGGCGCGCTCGGCGAGGTCGCCGTAGCTGGCGCGGCGACTCGATGCAGCGTGGAGGACGAAACTCTTGTCGGTAGTACATTCGGCGGTGGATACGTTCCACTGCTGGGCCGCTGCCGCGACGAGCATCTCGCGCGCGGCGGCACCGGCTTGCCGCATCGGATCCCAAGTAGTGCGCACGCTGGCACTGCCTCCAGTGGTCTGGTCGCCAAAGAGAGTGCTCGCGCCGGCTTGCTGGACGGAAATCTGCGTCCAGTCGGCATCGAGTTCCTCGGCGAGGATCATGGGTAACGAGGTGCGGACACCCTGGCCCATCTCGGAGCGGGCGACGACCACCGTGATTCGGCCATCGGGCGCAATGTGCAGGTAGGCGTTGGGCGCGAACTCATGCTCGGCGAAGGGATGCAGGCCGTGGTAGGGCAGGTAGAGAGCGAGAACGAGCCCCGTGCCGGCGACTGCACCTCCCACAAGAAATTGGCGGCGAGATACGGGGCTCACTGCGCACCCCCAGTTGACGACGCGGCACGCGCGATGGCGCGGCGTATGCGGTGATAGGTGCCGCAACGACACAAGTTGCCGGTCATGGCGTCGATGATTTCCTGCTCCGAGGGATGCGGAGTCTTGGCCAGCAACGCGGCCGCTTGCATGATCTGTCCTGACTGGCAGTAGCCACACTGCGGAACGTCTTCTGCGATCCACGCTTGCTGCAGAGGATGAGGGCTGGTCTGCGCGAGGCCTTCGATGGTGGTAATGGTCCTACCTGCGGCCACTGAGACCGGAGTAACGCAGGAACGCGCGGCTTCGCCGTCCAGGTGGACTGTGCAGGAGCCGCAGAGTCCGGCGCCGCAGCCGTACTTGGTGCCAGTAAGCTGAAGTGTGTCCCGCAAGACCCAGAGCAAGGGCGTATCGGGCGCGACGTTGACTTTGCGGTCGGTTCCGTTGACGTGCAGGGTGAATTCGGACATAAGGAATTAGGTGTTTAGGGCTACGGCATCCGATGGTAATGGATTTGACGGCAAACGCAAGCAGATCGCGTGGCAACGCAGGCAGCCAGCTTCTCATCCCGGTACGAAGTCGCAGCAGAATACCAGTCTGCGAATGAAATGCCGCTATAATCGCGACGATGGACGGCTCTTCCACACATCTTTACCCTGATCAGCCCGGGCTTTCGCCGGAAGGGCAACCGCCCCATCTGCGTATTCACGCGATCAACATCTTCGTTCGTGATCAGGACCAGAGCCTGCGATTCTACTTAAACCAGCTGGGGTTCAATCTGGTTGGCGATGTCCGGTTCGGATCTGGGCAGCGTTGGGTGACGGTTGCTCCTCCGGACGGCAGCGCCGTGCTTTCGCTGGTCGAGCCCAAGCCAGACTCGAAGGCCTACGGACTCATCGGCAGGTCCACGCAGGTAGTCTTTATCACGGACGACGTAGTGGCCAAGTTTCGCGAATGGCGCAAACGCGGAGTGCAGTTTCTGTATACACCCAGGTTGAAGCAGATTATTTACGAGCGACAGCCCCAAAAATCAGCTTCCACCGACCACTCCCACGAAGAACACACACCCATCTGGGGCGGGGTATTTACGCACTTCAAGGACCCCGACGGAAATTCTTTCGCGCTGGTGAGCTTTGACGAAGAAAGCCGCGCCGTCGAAGCTCAGCGCCGCATCGTTGCGACCAAGTTAGAACATGAACGGCGGTCCGCCCAGGAACTGGAAATTGCCAAGCAGGTACAGACCCGGCTCTTTCCCCAGACGTTCCCGCCTGTTACTACGCTCGACTACTCCGGGACCTGCATACAGGCGCGGCAAGTGGGGGGTGATTATTACGATTTCCTGGATCTGGGCCAGGACCGGCTTGGCCTCGTGGTAGGTGATATTGCGGGAAAAGGAATCGCGGCTGCGCTCTTGATGGCCAACCTGCAGGCAAATTTGCGCAGCCAGTGTGCGATCGCATTCAATCAACCGCAGCGCTTCCTGCAGTTGGCCAATCGCTTGTTTTACGAGAATTCGCCCGAAAACGCCTACGCCACTCTGTTCTTTGCCGAGTATGACGACCGGACGCGGCACCTGCGCTACGTAAATTGTGGACATCTCTCTGCGCTTCTATTGCGCCAAGACGGTTCTCTGGAGCGGATGGGTTCCACATCCACGGTGCTGGGGCTCTTCAAAGAATGGGACTGCTCGACCGGGGAGTGCCCACTCTTGTGCGGAGACACGTTCGCGCTCTACACCGACGGTATAACGGAATCCTTCGACGATGCGGGAGAGGAATTCGGAGAGCAGCGCCTTGTCGAATCGCTGCGACGACATCGGGATGAGCCGTCGCCGGCGCTGGTTGCTTCGATCGTCGGTGATGTGAGGGCATTCAGCCCTCATGAACAGTCCGACGACATGACCTTGATTATCGCCAAGTGCCGGTAACCAATGAGGCGAGCCAGCGACGACGGCGAATTGTCAAAGAACCGTGGGCCAAATGGGGCCTGTGTCGCTAGGGCACGGGAATCCGATCGCGCCGGCACGGTGGGTGCGGCGAAGGGCAGAGCCACTAATCCCTACCCTGTTGGATGTGTATCGCGGTCGAGGTTGGCAGCGCCTGAGAAACCAGCAGGCCGAGAAAACTAAAGCAACCACCGCTGAACATCTTGAGAGAAACCGACCTAGGTTAAGCGTACATCGAATAACGACAGACAATACTGCAGGGACTGCAGAGTGAAGCCGCAGAGGATGAGTGCGATACCGAAGGCTCCGAGCCGGCGCTCCGGAAGGTTGTCGGCGAAGTATTCGATGTGAGGAACGATCGCGCCTCCAATGGCAGTGACAATGCCAGTTACGAAGCCCACGTGGATGGCAAACAACCAGGCATGGTCAACGTGATGGACGAATGCGCTGCAGACCAGAGCGGTGGCAATATAGCCGATAGTGCGCTCCACCGCTCCCCAAAACTGGCGACGGGTAAGACGTGTACGGCGCGACGCGTCGTAATCGGCAGTAGGGCGCATGCCTCGCAAGTAGGCGATTATCTGGCCGACGGTAATCAGAATGGCAAATGCAATTGCGAACTTGAGTCCCAACATTCGATAGAGGCCGGCTCCGAAACCGACCGCACGAATGGCTGAGAACAACGCTTCCCAGAGCAAGGGGTAATGGTCGAGGCCACGGGCCACGCGATTCAGTTCGATCGCAACCGTGACACCCGTTGCGATGCCGGAAGCAATTCCAAAGAAGAGCCCCAGGCCAAGGCCATAGCCAACACCGAAGACAATTGAATACGTTACCGCCCGCGTCAGCAGCCGCAACGGACCATGTTGTCCACCCAGCAGGTCATAGGCAAGATACAAACTACCCAGCACATCCAGGCAGCTACCTGTGATGCTGATCGCCGCGAGGGTGTGGTGATCCATTCGAGGATTGTAGCGGCAGGGCGCAAAACGCCGAGTGATTAGTGGCCAGGTTCGAGGGCTTAAGAAAAACGACGTACCGCTTGGCGGATGAAAGATCTATTGACATAGCATTACGCTCGTAATACTATCCGCGCATGCGTTATCCGGCCGGACACAAGCATGAGACCAACGAGAGGATTTTGAGGGCCGCGGGAAAGCTGTTCCGACGGCGAGGCTATACCGCGACGGGAGTGGATACGGTGATGGCATCGGCGGGGCTGACGGCGGGGGCATTTTATTCGCACTTCCGCTCGAAAGAAGACCTGCTTGCGGAGGCACTCGATACGGTGTTTCGCGAAGCGAGAAACGACCGGCCGAAGCGGTTGAATCGACTGCAGGGCCGGGAGTGGATCCGCGCATTCGCGTCGTTTTATCTGAGCAAGAGGCACCGCGATAGGCCTGACAGGGGGTGTCCGGTGGCGGCGCTAGCGGGAGAGATCGGGAGAATTGGCGGAAAGTCGAGTGCAGTGATGGAGCGCAACCTGCAGCGCATGTTGGACACCGTAGGGCAGCAGTTCGACGAAGCGTCGCCGGACCGGAGCCGAGCGATCACGACGGTAGCGATGTGTCTGGGTGGACTGATACTGGCGCGGGCGGTAAATGGCAGCCAGTTGTCAGACGAGATCCTGAGGACGTGCCGCGCATCCGTGATTGAAGAGAGCGCGCTGGTTCAAAAGTGTGCAGCCGGTTGGCCTTCAGAACCGAAAGCGTCAAGAGTTGGAACTTAATCGATGAACAACTTCGCAGCGAAACCGCCGGGCGGGCGTCCGGTAGCAAAGGGAGACATCTTATGGCAGACGAAGTGCAAATTTTCCTCAACACGTGGGATGCGGAAGCGAAGAAAACCGCGGCGGCACTGCGGGCGCTGCCGCCTGGGCAGTACGACTTCAGGCCCGATGCGGGCGGCCGGTCGCTGGGTGAGTTGGCGTGGCACTTGGCGGAGATTGAGGGGTATTCTGGATTTGGCATCGAGCGAGGCGCGTTCGAGATGGGCGTCCGGCCTCCGGGAATCGAGCGGCCGAAGACGCTGGAAGATCTGGCGCCGGGCTACGAACGGGTGCATGCGGATGCTATGCGCAAGGTCGCGAAGCTGACTCCTGCGGACCTGGATCGCAAAGTGATCTTCTTCACTGGTGATGAAATGCCGATCCGTGAGATCTTGTGGTCGGCGCTTCTGCACCACCAGATTCATCATCGCGGGCAGCTTTCGGTACTTTGCCGACTGGCGGGAGGAGCCGCTCCGGGAGCGTACGGACCAAACCGCGAGGACATGGCGAAGTTCCGCGAGCAGGCGCAAGCGGCACGTTGATCGAAAGATAACTGCCCAGTTTGATGCTTCGAAAGTCCCCGCCCAAGCAAAACAGGCTTTCACCTCGGCTTGGGCGGGGGTCTGACTGCAATGAGAAATTGTCATCCTTGACAACCTATCCATAGATGTTCTATGTATATGGTCCTATGGCGACCAAACCCGATTTGATGCCTGGGACGCTGGATCTGCTCATCCTAAAGACGCTGGCGCGTGCGCCCTTGCACGGCTACGGCATTGCGCTCTCGATTCGGCGGCTGTCCGACGACGTGCTGACGGTGGAGGAGGGATCGCTGTATCCCGCTCTGCAGCGGCTCCTGCTGCGGGGGTGGGTGAAAGCGGAATGGAAGACAACGGAGACCAACCGCCGCGCGCGTTTCTACACTCTGACAGCCGCTGGACGTAAACAACTCGGCGTCGAGCTCTCACAGTACGAGCAGGTGATCGCGGCCATCGGGCGGGTGTTGCAGAACGCGTAGGAGATGGCGATGGATTCCGTGAATTCATTTTTCAAGAAGCTGGCGATGATGGCACGGCGCGGGCGCTACAACCGCGAATTGGATGAGGAACTCGCTTTTCACCGCGCACAATTGGAAGAGGAGTTGCGGGCAGAAGGAACCGCTGCGGAGGATGCACGCTATGCGGCACTGCGCCGGCTTGGCAACGACGCGAGGCTCAAGGAGGACGTCCACGACATAATTGGGTTCACGATCGAAGGCGTCGTCCAGGACGTCCGGTATGCGTTTCGGCAGTTGCGCAAGAACCCGGGATTCGCCACGACCGCAGTCGTGATTCTGGCGCTTGGCATCGGCGCTATCACGGCGATTTTCAGCGCTGTGAACCCGATCCTGTTTAAGCCGTTGCCCTACCCCCAGGCCAGACGCATCACGATGCTCTGGGAGCGGCATAGCGACGGGTCGCCGCTGTTTGTCACGTTTGCCACCTTTCATGGGCTCGACGAACGCGCACGATCGTTCGATTCGCTGGCAGCGATGAAGCCGTGGCAGCCGACGATGGTTGGAGCCGACCGTCCGGAGCGCTTTGAGGGACAGCGGGTAAGCGCGAACTATTTTCGCGCGCTCGGAGTGTCGCCGGTGCTGGGCCGGGACTTCGAGGCTGCGGATGACCGCCGCAAGGGTCCCAACGTTGTTGTGCTGAGCGACGCACTGTGGCGGAGACGATTCGGGAGTGACCGCTCCGTTGTGGGACGGCAGGTATCGCTGGACGGGGACCTCTTTAACGTCATCGGTGTGATGCCAGCATCGTTCGAGAATGTGCTGGCGCCTTCGGCTGAGCTGTGGGCGCCGTTGCAGTATGACCCGTCGCTTCCGCCCGACAGCCGGGAATGGGGACACCATTTGCGAATGGTGGGCAGGCTGCGGCCGGGAACCACCAAAGAGCAGGCCAATGGCGAAGCTGAATGTCACCCTGCACACGTTGGGGCAAATGTACGCCAAGGGTTACAACGAATCGGGCGGCGTGCCTTCCGGCATGCTGGTTAATTCGCTACAGACCGACGTGACCCATGACGTGAAACCCGCACTGTTGGCCGTTCTGGGCGCAGTGGGGTTGGTGCTGCTGATTGCATGCGTGAATGTGGCCAATCTGGTACTGGCACGGGGAGCACAGCGGCAGAGCGAGTTTGCCATGCGCGCTGCACTGGGAGCGTCGCGAGGACGATTGACCCGGCAATTGATAACGGAAAGCCTACTGCTGGCGCTCATAGGAGGCGCATTTGGAATAGCTATAGCGGAGTTGGGTGTTCGGGCGCTGGTGGCGCTGAGTCCACCCGGGCTGCCGCGGGTAAATGCAATCACGGTCGATGGGGCGGTATTCGGCTTCGCACTCGGAATCACGACTCTGATTGGGCTGGCCGTGGGACTGGTTCCGGCGCTGCAGACGAACGGCCGAGAGTTGCACCTCGCGTTGCACAAGAGCGGGCGAGTTACCGCCGGGGGCCACCAAGTGATGCGACGGACGCTAGTGATTGCTGAGGTCGCTCTTGCGCTGGTGCTGCTGGTGAGTGCTGGTCTATTGCTGCGCAGTCTGCAGCGATTGTTCGCGGTCGATCCGGGATTCGATGGTTCACATCTGCTCACCATGCAAGTGCAGGAATCCGGCCACTACTATGACAGCGACGCCAACCGGCTGCTTTTCTTCAAGAATGCGCTGGAGGCGGTACGCGCGGTTCCGGGAGTTGTGTCGGCTGACTTCACCGCTCAATTGCCGCTGAGCGGCGACTATGAAGTCTATGGCGTGCAGTTTGAGAGCGACACGGTCGGCGAAGAAGGTGGCTTCCGTTATGCCGTGACTCCTGGGTACATGCAGACCATGCGTATTCCGCTGCGCAGGGGCCGACTGCTAAATGAGCGAGATACCGCCGGCGCGCCGACGGCGGTGCTTATCAACGAGTCGTTCGCGAACCGCAAGTTCGGCAGCAAAGACCCAATTGGAACGCGAGTCCGGCTTGGACCAGATGTTGGTCATGCTCACAAGCCGTGGGCAACGATCGTAGGCGTAGTAGGTGACGTAAAGCAAGAATCCCTGGCGCTTGCGGCTGAGGACGCGTTTTATGTGCCGACGACGCAGTGGCCATGGGCCGATGATGTTTTGTCGCTGGTTGTGCGGACCCGCGGCGATGCTGCTGTGCTGGCGCCTTCAGTCCGCAACGCAGTCTGGTCGGTGGACAAAGATCAGCCCATCGTGCGAGTGGCAACTATGGAGTCGCTGCTGGCCGTTTCGGAAGCACAACGGCACTTCACGCTGATCGTGCTCGAAGCGTTTGCCCTGGTTGGACTAATGCTGGCCGCCACCGGCATCTATGGAGTGCTTTCCGGCACCGTGAGCGAACGAACACGAGAGATCGGGATACGTGCAGCGTTGGGCGCTTCACGACGCGACATTCTGGGGCTGGTAGTCAAACAAGGAATGAGGCTCACCGGCTTGGGAGTCGTGCTCGGGCTGGCGGGAGCAGTGATAGCAAGCCAAGCCCTGGTGACATTGCTATTCGGGGTGTCACGCCTCGACCCCATCACCTATCTCGGCGTAATTGCGCTGTTGCTTGCAGTCGCTGGACTTGCCTGCTTGGTACCGGCGTCACGAGCGGCTCATGTCGATCCCGCGATCACATTGCGGGCAGAATAATCGTTGGCTCAACAGTTTACTTATTGCAGCTCGAACTGCTGACGGTGATCTGCAGGTGAGTCCCTCGCGGACAGTGGCTTAATATGGTGCGGTGGCGAGATGGTTCTCGCAGGAGGCAATCATGAAGGCGATTCGTGTTCATGAGTTTGGTGGGCCGGAGGTATTGAAGCTGGAAGACGTCGCTGATCAGCAGCCAGGGCCCGGGCAGCTTGTTGTCCGAGTACATGCTGTAGGAGTGAATCCGGTGGAAGCCTATGTGCGCACGGGCACCTATGCGATGAAGCCCTCGCTTCCCTACACCCCGGGGGCCGATGCCGCAGGCGTGGTGGAGACTGTGGGCAAAGGCGTGACCAACGTCAAGGTGGGTGACCGTGTGTACACGTCGGGGTCGCTAAGTGGGACCTATGCCGAGCAAACACTTTGCACCGAGGCGCAGGTGCATCCGCTGCCCGCGAACGTGAGCTTCGAGCAAGGTGCGGCGATGGGCGTGGCGTACGGCACGGCATATCGGGGAATGTTCCAGCGTGGAGGCGGTAAGCCGGGCGAGACCGTACTCGTGCACGGCGCGAGCGGCGGCGTAGGTACTGCGGCTGTGCAATTGGCGCGAGCGGCGGGAATGACGGTGATTGGAACCGCAGGTACCGACGCCGGACTCAAGCTGGTGAAAGAACAGGGCGCGACTCACGCGGTGAATCACACGGCGACGGGCTATCTCGACGAGTTGATGAAGCTGACCGGCGGACGCGGGTACGACCTGATTCTGGAGATGCTGGCAAACAAGAACCTGGCGAACGACCTCGGGCTGCTGGAGAAGAAGGGCCGAGTGGTGGTGGTCGGCAATCGCGGAACAATCGAGATCAATCCGCGAGATGCTATGTCGCGCGAGGCGGACATTCGCGGCATGACGCTGTTCGCAACGACGGATGAGGAAGCGCGCGAAATGCGCGCCGCACTCGGAGCGGGGCTGGAGAACGGCACACTCCATCCGGTGATTGGACAGAAGATTCCGTTGGCAGAGGCGGCGCGTGCACATGAGGAGATCATGAAGCACTCGGGCACCCTGGGGAAGATTGTGCTGCTGGTGGTATAGGGAAAACAGTTCCGAGTTTCAAGTCTCCGGTTAAAGCGGTTGTTAGCATGTGGGTTCCGGAGCACAAGTCGCGGCGCGGTCGGTAGTTTCCAATCATACAATCGAGGCATGAGGCGCGGTGCACGTTCACGCGGACTGCTAGCCAGAGCAACAGTGTGCCTTGTCGCTTGTCTGACGTTGTGGGACTCGGCAGTGGCGCAGTCGAGTACGACGGGCAATGCGCCCTTGCAGCAGGTCGTGACGCGCGCAATGGCGGGTCGAAGAGGCGCAGCGGTGGTGATTGATATTGCGACCGGAAAGGTCTTAGCCGCTTACCACCCAGAAGTGGCGGCACGAAGGCTGGCGCTGCCGGGGTCGAGCATCAAGACCTTCACGCTGATAACACTGCTGGATGCAGGCAAGATCAATCAACAAACAACCCTGATGTGCAAGCGCCAGCTAGCGGCAGGCGGCCATAACCTGGAATGCACTCATCCGGACATGAAGCTGCCGTTCGATCCTGCGACGGCCCTGGCCTACTCGTGCAATACGTACTTTGCCACAGTAGCGACCCGGCTGACTCCAGCAGAGTTGCGTAGTGGTTTTCTCAAGTACGGCTTCGGTGCGCCTAGCGGGCTAACCCTGAATGAGGCAACAGGTAGGGTGGCGACGGCCGGCACGCAATCGGAACTGCAAATGCAGGCGATCGGGGAGTGGGGCTTGCAGGTGACTCCGCTGGAACTGCTGCGCGGGTACCAGAAGTTGGCACTGTTAGCGCCGAAGCACGACGCGATCCTGGATCCTGTGTTCGCTGGGTTGGAGGGATCGGTGTCGTACGGAATGGGACACTTGGCTCAGCCGGATATCGCGATGAAGGTCGCGGGCAAGACGGGCACGTCGCTGGTGGAAGAAGGATCGTGGCGGCACGGCTGGTTTGCCGGTTACGCTCCAGCGGACAAGCCAGAGATTGCGCTAGTGGTTTTCCTGGAAAAGGGAAACGGACCCATCGATGCGTCGGGTGTGGCCCGGGAGATCTTCGGGGCGTACGCGGCCGAACGCGGGCATGGGGCGAGGCAATGAGACAGTTGGCGGCTTCACTAGCGGTGTTGCTGCTCATCTGGATCGGTAGTAATGCGCAGTCGCAACGAAATGGCGCCGCGAAGAACGCCAGCACGCAGAGCGGGTTCCCGGCGGTCGTAAGGGTGCGACTGTGGTATCTGCATCCTTCCCAGGAACTGAAGCTGCAAGCGAATGCCGGACAGGCGAAGTTTCGCAAATGCGCAACCTGCGCCGACGGTTCGCTCACGACATTGGCACTGCGGGCTGTGGGGTCGCGGATCCAGGTTGGAGGTATTAAGGATCTAGTGACTGAAGTGCGCATCAGCGGCGCGTATCAAGCCACAACCACAAGCGCGGCGATGATCAGGGCGGACTTTCCGCTCGAGGTGCGAGCCAGCGAAGGGCACCTCCTCGTCACCGCATCGATGCCCATGGAGGAGTACATCGCGGGCGTGCTGGCGGGCGAGACGGGCAACTTCAAGTCCGACGAGGCACTGAAGGCGATGGCGGTTGCGGCCCGGACCTACGCGCTGCATTTCGGCAGCCGGCATGCCGTGGATGGCTTCGACTTCTGTGATTCCACACATTGTCAGAACCTGCGGGTCGCCGACGTCACGCCTCGATTGCGTCAGTTAGCCGACGCAACGGCGGGCGAAGTGCTGTGGTACGACGGCGAACCGGCTGCCACCTACTATCACGCCAATTGCGGTGGTACGACCGAAGACGGTAGCTACATTCTTGGCAACGACGAGCAGCGCGCACCTTACCTTAAACAGCACTCCGATACTTACTGCCTGCGAAGCGGAACGAACCAGTGGCGCAGCGAAGTCAGCAAGCCCGAGTTACAACGCGCGCTGGCAGCAGAGGGCGTAGTAGTTCCGGGTCAACTGCGCTCGGTCGCAGTGCTGCATCGCACGGCGAGTGGGCGAGTCGAGTTCTTGGCAGTGACCGGCAGCCACAGCATTACGGTGCCGGGACTGACGTTTCGCCAAGCGGTTGGTCGCAATATCGGATGGGACCGCCTAAAGAGCAACTGGTATGAGGTGCGCGTCGAGGGCGAACGCATTGCGTTTCACGGACGCGGCTCGGGGCACGGTGTCGGGCTGTGCCAGGTGGGCGCCGAGGGCATGGGCGAAGAAGGAAAGTCGTACGGCGAAATCCTCAGCTTCTATTATCCGGGCGCGAAGCTGGGCGTAAGTGCGCAAGGCACGCGATGGCAGCAACTGCAGAGCGAAGATATTGAATTACTTACAACGCGTTTGGAGCGGGACCGTGCGCTGTTGCCGCTTGCAGCACGGATGATGCACGAAGCCGAGGAAAGCACTGGGCTGCTATACAACGGCGCGGCCAAACTGAAAGTGTATCCAACGGTCGCGGCATTCCGGGATGCAACAGGCGAGCCGGGGTGGGTGGCAGCATCAACGCGCGGTCGGACAATTCGTTTGCAGCCGACAGAAGTGCTCCGCGATGCGGGTGCACTAGAAAGCACATTGCGGCACGAGTTGCTGCACATCCTGGTAGAGTCGTACGCGAAGGCCGGGACTCCGCTTTGGTATCGGGAGGGATTGGTGCTCTATCTGGCACAGCCGAATGCTGAGCCGCGAGGCAGCGCGACTTTTGATAGCGTGGCGGCGCTGGAGAAAGCGTTACGGGCTCCTGCAAGCCAGCACCAATTGCGAGAGGCGTATGCGGACGCGCGGTCGCGGCTGGCGAAGATGGCGCGGGAACATGGGAAAGAGCCACTAGTGGATTGGTTGCAGAATGGCATGCCCGCACAGGTTGCGGTGAAACGGTGAAAAGGAGAGCAATGCCATGAAGCAGCAGCCTTCTGCCTTGATTTTCGCGACGCTCGTGATCTTCGTTGTCATGCTACCGACACGGTGGCTTACGGGTCAGTCGACGGGCAGCGACGGCGCCGACAATCCCAATGCCAGGCCACCCGTGACGGAGGACGATGTGCAGATTGTGCTGCGCGCGCAGGACATCCTCGACTCGCAGTCGAAGTGGAACCGGGCCGATACGCGCGTCTGCCCAGCGGATGCTAAGAGTTTCAGCCTATATTGCGCTTTGGAGAAGGCCACTGCAGAAGTGACGGGTAAATTCGAACACCGGGGCGCGGCGATACAAGAGGCGCGATTCGTGATCGATGAGATCGCGCCTAACGCGAAAAACTACAACCATCGCCTGATGGACTATAACAATGACCCCACAACAACGTTTGCCGATGTCCAAAAGTTCTTCCGGCTATTGCAAGACCGAGTTGCCGCTCGGCTCAAAGAAGAACCGCAAGGTCACAATAAGTGAACCGTGAAGCTGTCCTGCCACTTTATGCCGCTACAATGAGTCTTCGCGGTCAGTGTGCCAGGCGGTCATCCAAACCACCGCAAGGAACGCGGTCACGCCAACCACGTAGGCGAGAAGAAAGCGCAGACTCATACTCCATGCTTGCTGGCGGATGGTTTGCAGATCGGGAATCCACCACACAAGCTTGTACGGCAGATAGATTCCGAGGCCGAGCAGCAGGCTGAACCACAGCCAGTACATGGGCCGTTTCCAGACGCGACGCGAGTGCACGACGTGCTCGGGCTTGAATCCGATGGCTGATACTGTGGTGGCAATGGGCAGCCACAACCCCGGCAGTAAGCCGAGCATCACCACGAATAGCAGTCCGTTGATACCCGTCATGAGATGACGCGGCGATGGACCCGCACCAAGCTTCTGCCGGATCCACACTGCCAATTGAGGCACATAGGGATCGAGGTTCCAGAGCAGCCAGGCAAACACGAGGAATACCAGCACCCAGATGGCCAGGGCCGCCACGTGTCCCAGAGCGTGACGATAGGCGCGCAGGACAGTCCCATCTCTGCGAAACTCTTCGATCCGAAAATAAGCCAGCGTGCCAGCGCGGAGCCAGAGCACCAGAGCCAATACGACGACCGCAAGCAAAGCCGAACTAGCGACCTGCCAGCCGCGCGCATCCGGAATAAGCAGCCAGAAATACGCGGCGGCTATCACAACCGCATTGGCCACGAAGTTCAGCAACCATAGCTTCACCAGGCCGGTGCGGTTTATCGTCGTCACAGTCATTTGACCGTCACCGTGGTCGCCTCGCTGGTGGACAGGTATTGCGGCTGATACATGGGCTCTGTACGTGTGGGGCTGACACGGAAAATACCCGGGTTCACAACCTTCAACAGGTAGGTGTATTCCGATTGGCCGCGCCGGAAATAGTAGTTGAAGAATGTGGTACGGTCATCGCGCAGTTCGCGATAGCTACTCCAATGATTGCTCCACCACGTCGGTCGCTGATCGAGCTGGTAGAGATCGTCGCGAGCGATAGACTCGGTCCCCGAAGGAATCGGGTCTTCGATCATCAGGTACTTCCAGTCGCTTCCGCCCACCGTGATACGTACCGCAAGTGTATCGCCCACTTGCACCGGGCCAGACAGTTTGTCGAGGTGGTAGATCAGCTTGTCGCCATTCTGTTGTGGCGTCAGCTTGTAGTACTCGCGAACCACACTGAGCTGGATGCTGCCGGTGTTCACCACGTTGGGCAGGCTGGAATAGTATTCGCCGCGCACTGACCAGTAGAGGCGACCTTGTCCCGACTTCAGCAGCCGAACCTGATTGGCTCCTTGTGCGACCTGCGCTTCGTCGAGCGTAAACGACGTTGCTGGAGTGGTAGAGTCAGCGGCAGAGAACTTCTTCGAGGCAATCGTCTTGCCATTTACCTGCACGTCCACGCTGAAGTTGGGCTTCAGCTCCTGCGTACGTTGCAAGTAATCCGTCAGGCCGTAAATCACCATCGCGGTCTGCTGTGTGGAATCCCAGTAATAGCCTTCACTGCGGTGATTGACCAAATAGAGTGTAGCCTTCGGCAGCAGAGAGTTCTGCGGATCGACCCGATCGAGCAACTTCAAAGCAAACGCGGTGACTTGGGGAGTGGTGTCCCCGTAGTAGTCCATCAGGGTGTTGGTGTCGGCTGGCCACCACGCCTGCGCGTCGTCCTGCTTCGCATCGGCGGCCAACTGATTTGCCAGATCGTTGCTGCGAGCGTCGTTGATCTGCGCCATGGCGAGTCCGAGAAGGGCCTTACCGTAGGAAGTAAGCGTGGAGCGCTGGTTCCAGAGGGAATCGACAATCGTTGCATTGGACTCGGCGCCACTAAGGAGCAGCGCGTACGCTATATACGCGCGCAAATCCGTCTTCACGGCTGATGAGCTGGTGAACTGAGGCACCAACCACTTGCGAGCGCGATCAATGCGGTTCTGCTCTACGTCATAGCCGGCGCCCTTGGCCTGCACCAGTCCCGAGAGCACGTATGCGGTCATGAAGGGCTGGCTGTCGTCGGTCTGCCACCATCCCCAACCGCCGTCTGGATGCTGATATTGGTAGAGGCGATCCAGTCCGGCCTGCACCTGCTTGTTCAGGGTCTGCGGATTAATGTTCGATCCCACTCCAAGCTTCTTCATGGCATCGGCGACCAGCACGTCAGGCAAGAAACTCGACATGGTCTGCTCCGTGCATCCGTAGGGATACGAAGTGAGGAAGTCGAGAGCGGCGAAGACCGTGCCTGCAACCGAGGGCGTCACCTCGACGGTTAGTTTCCGAGTCCCTATCTCGGCGCCCGAAGGAAAGATCAACTGCTGCGTGACATCGCTGTTCCCTGCCCCGGCAATCGAGCCGGATTTCGCCAGCGCGAGTTTCACGCCAAATGGAATGACAGGCAGCGTGAGTTCCATGGCATCGCTCTCGACATCGGTAAGCGCCTTGCCGAGGACTTTCGCAGAGTCTACGTCGAGTGCGCGCACACGGTAGTCAACCTTGACGACGCCACGGCTGGGGACCGAAACATCTTTCGTGCCGCCCTCGATCACTTGCAGGCCGGTGAACTCCATAGATACGTGCGCTGTCTTTTCCGTTGGCAGGTAGTTCTGCACAATCGTGGAGAGCGTGATCTGATCGCCGCGACGGAAGAAGCGCGGCACGACCAGCCGCACCATCAGGTTCTTGCGCACGATGGTGTTTTCGACAGCGCTGCCAACCTTGGTGTCTTGCGTCACGCCACGAGTGGTCGCACGCCATGAAGTGATCGCGTCCGGATAGTCGAACTTGACGGTCGCTTGTCCGCTGCTATCTGTGCGAACATCGGCCACCCAGTAGGCGGTATCAGGGAAAGCTTTGCGGATCTTTGGCTGCACCAAGCGCTCGGGCTTGAGTTGGGCGAGCGCAGACGAGCCGCGGGATGCGTTGCCCGGTGCATTCGCTAACTGCATCGCGCGCTTGCCGGCCTGTCCACTGAAGTAATAGGTCAACGAACTGTCGGTCGAGACCTTCGAATAAATCGTGCCGTAGAAGGCATTGACGATGCTGCCGACCGATTCAGGCTCGATGGCGTAAATTGCTTCGTCAACCACGCCCAGGCTGAACTCGGCCGACACGGGCTTACCACTCGAGTCGGTGGCTTTGATGGTGAAGGCCCCGGGCTGTCCGGGTTGATACTGCGGCCTCGACGGTTGAAGGTCGACCTTGAGTTCATGTTGCGTGGGCGGCACCGACAGGCTCTTGTTGCCCTGATACAGTTTGTTGCCGCGAATGAAGACCGCCGACACATAGAAGTTTGGCGCAAACTCCGGCTTAACTGGGACCTCCACAGTGATACTACCGCCATTACTCTTGATCACTTGCGCGGAGTAGAGCCCGTTGCCTTCCGCAGTCACTAGCACGGAAGCCGGTTCTTTTCCGGTGACGATCAGCACGTGCGCTGTGTCGCCCGGCACATACGACTTCTTGTCGGCGACGATCTGAATCCGCTCCTGGGTGGCGCCGGCCCACCATGGGGTTTCGCCCGGAGCCCAGAGGTATGCGGTATCTTCGACCTCACGCTTCTCAGGCGTGACGGCGCTGACGCGAACACGGAATTCGCCCGCATCGGGAATGGTGAATTGGACCTGGCCTTTTCCGTCGGCACCAGTCTGACCGAGCGCAGTCGACACCGGCTCGCCAGTGCGCTTCTGAGGGTTCCAGCGAACGAACTCTGCGCGCAGGGCCGTCGCGACAGGCTTCTTGTCATAGTCCTGCGCCGACACGTTGACGATGGCGGCTGCGCCTTTCGTATACACGTGGGAGTTCGGCTGTGCAGTCAGATAGAAGCTCCCGTAGGTCGCGAGCGCGAAGCCGTGGCCCGAAATCTCGCGATTGCCTTCGTCGGTCACGCGCGCCTCGACGCGATAAGTCAAATCCTGCTTGGTCTGGTTGTTAACTCGCGTTGGAATCGTGATCTGCAACTTGCCATCGGCGTCGAGCGTGCCGCTCTTCTCCGTCTCCTGATCGCCGCCGTAGGTGTCGCCGACGCCTTGGTCTTCGTCGCCCGCGCCGTAGCCTTCGTCGCCCACGTCGGAGTCGGACTCGTAGCGACCCATGGGCCAGTACGTCGAAGTGTGCACGACCCATTTCACCTTGGCGTTGGCCACCGGTTCACCAAAGTAATAGCGAGCATCAATGGTGGCCTTGATGGCTTGCCCTTGAAGCACGCGCGGAGTTTGGAAGTTGATCTTTACCGCGTACTCGGGCTTCTTGTAGTCCTGCACCGAGAAGCGAGTGCCCTCGATGTAGCGCTCGCCCGACTGCATAGACAGGTAGTAGAAGCCAAGGTTCGCGTCGCCTGGAATGACGTAGTCCCAGTGCGCTGTGCCGGTGTCGGAGAGCGTCACCGTCTGCTGCCAGATGGGCTGATAAGTGCGCGGATCGCGCAACTCTATGCCAATATCACGCTGTTGCGGAACCGTGTAGCCACTGGGATTCTCAGAACGCACGATTGTCTTAAAGTGCACCGTGTCACCCGGCCGGTAAACCGGGCGGTCGGTATAGGTATAGCCTCGCAAGTTACGGTCGGAACCGGAACCCAGGTTCCACGCTCCAGGCGTATTCACCGCGAACTGGTCGTTGTAGGTGGTGAGGACCGCGACATTCTCAGGCTTCGCCTGCGTCACCGTCGTGTCCATCAGGCCTTGCTGGTCGGTTGGGCTGGAGGCGATTTCTTTCTGGTCGATCCAGAGTCGCGTTAGCGCCCCTGCGATGGGATCGCCGGTGTGGCGATCGACTACGTAACTTAGTAGGCGTCCGGGCGCGGCCTTCGTAATGACGGCGATTTCCGTGACCACAACGATGGTATAGGCGCGCAGCATGCCCTCGGTGGCTTCCACCAGATAAACGCCCTTCTCTCCAACCGGCACGGTGACCTTCTGGCTCTGCCAGCGCTCGCCGGGCGGGACCGTCCCCTTCCACGTCGAGACCAGTTGCTGCTGGTTGAGAACGGGCACCTGCGCGTATTCGTCAACCTGCGGACCTTTCTTCGGAGGTGCGCCTTCTTCCATCCGCCACAGGCGAATCTGATGGCGCGAATCGGGCGAGAACTGGGCGCGGATGAAATCGCGGAACCATACCCAAACCCGGTGCTTCCAGGCGTGAAAGCGTTCGAGCCAGGTGTGCGCCTGCTTCGGCATGCGTGGCGCTTGCCCGCCAAAGCTGTGCATCTCCTGCAACTGGCTGAAGAACTTGATGGGATCGTTGACTCGATAGACGCGGAATTGCAATGCGCTGACATTGTGCGAGTACACCGCGACCTCTACCTTCTCGCCGGGCAGGTAGGTGCGGTCACTGGTGAGCGAGAAGTACGCCTGGCTATCCGGTTCTTGCGCAAGCAGCGGCGACAAAAGCGCAAGAATCAAGACAATACTCAGGATGGCACGATCCGCCCGCATCAGTCGGCGCCTCGGAGAATGTTCCATCTATAGACACCGAGGAATCCAGGGTTGGATGGAACCGGCCGCCAGCGGGGATCGGGAAAGTTCATGAGTTGCGCGAGCGTAGGGCGCCGAACTTCGCCGGGCGCCTTGCCGATCGGCCCCGTGTGATAGATCACTAGCGGCTCCCGGCCGGGCCCGGCCTCAATTTGACTGCGACCGAGGAAGATCATGGCGTGAAAGGAAAGATTCTGGCCCTCCTGACGGAAAAATAACAAATCGCCCGGACGGGCGCGGCTGATGTCGCGTCCGACAAAGTAGGCGTTGCGCCGCCAAAGCGTCTTCGCGTCGGCGAACTCGGCAAAGGCGCCGTCATTGAAGTCGTCTGGAGCAAAGCTGCCCCCGCGCACCCGAAACAGCTCCACGCCGAGCGGAGTATAGGGATATTGATATTGGCGAATTTCGTCGGCTGCGGGCACAACCGGAAGCGCAGTGGCCTTGGCCCACGCGGCATCATGCTGGCGCAGCGCCTCGCGATAGGCGTAGCGGAGTAATGCGGCGCAGTCGTCGATCTCACCTGCAGACTGAGCGTTGTGGTAGTACTGTGCCTCCGCCAGGAGCGTGAACCACCGCCTAAATGTCGCCCGGTCCGAGGGATCGTGCAGACGAAGAAAGTCTGGCGTTCCGTCTCCCACAGAGTCAGACACGTCGAGCGTCGTGTGTAGCGTCATCTGCTGTGGCGCGAATCCCGGTGCGACGAGTTGGATCTTGGCGTCGCCGGGAAGTACGCCTGCGCGCACTGATATGACGGCGGAGTCTCCCTTAACGGCGACTGAGTCCACGGCGGCGCGGTGGAGATTGTCGATTTCGACCCGAAGTCCGCGCAGACCACGGCCGGTGGACGAATGGATCGTGAGTTCGCTCGAAGCAAATCCGTCAGCGGGAAGAGTTGCTTCAAACCCTCGCACCAGCATAGAAGCAGGAGTGAGGGCCTTGTGCAGGCTGAAGGCACATACCAGTGTGACGATCGCGACTACCGCCAGCACTGCCAACCAGCGAGGCACGCCGCGCATGAATCGTCACCCTCCGCGAAACGAGCGGATTATAACGCAGGTAAAGTGCATTCACTACAGAGCCACACAGATGCAGAGCGACACGACCTCAAAACTATCAGCTACCGATATGCGGATGCCCACCGGTCAAAGAAAAACTGGAAACCTCTTTGACATTTCGTGCAATCCTCGGCTAAGTCGCTTTCTTCTTTTCCGCCAGCGTACACAACTCGGCGATTAGACGATTCACTTCTTCCGCCGTGTTGTAATGCGCCAGTCCGATTCGCAGCATGCCTCCGCTTTGCTGTACTCCGAGGCGCTCGGCAAGGTTTATCGCATAGTAGTTGCCGTCCCAGGTGAAAATGCCGCGTTCGCCAAGGCGCTCGGCCAGTTCGCGTGGAGTGTACCCCTCCATGCGGATGGCGACCGTTGGTGTGCGCTGATCGAACCTCGCTGGGTCCGTGATCCCGAAAAACGTAAGCCCCGGAAGAGCGAGCAGTCCGGTAATGAGTTGCGCGGCTAGCTCGCGCTCGTGCTGCTGAAAGACCTCATAGGCCGCGACAATGGCTTCGCGCCGCGTGTGGACTTCGGAACTATGGTGACGCCCGACTTCGGCAATGTAGTCGATGGCAGCAGTGACGCCAGCCATGCACTCGTGGTTCTGCGTACCAGTCTCCCACCGGTCGGGCAGCTTTTCGCTGCAGACGCGCAGCTTGTAGGGACGCAGGCGAAGCAACTGCTCCCTCTTGCCATAGAGGATTCCCTGGTGCGGCCCGAAAAACTTGTAGCTGGAGCAGGCGAGAAAGTCGGTATCGATCGCCTTCACGTCGATGAGGCCGTGCGGTGCATAGTGAACCGCATCGATGAAGGAAATCGCCCCTACATCGTGTGCCAGGCGGATGGCTTCCTGAACGTCGTTGATGGTGCCAACGGCGTTTGCTGCCCAGCCCACAGCGACCAGGCGCGTGTTGCGGCGAATCTTTGCCTGCAAGTCAAACATGTCAAGAGTGCAGTCGGAGGGTCTAATGTCGGCGGTGCGCACTTTCGCGCCGCGCTCCTCGAGGCATACCCACGGCGACACGTTGGCATCGTGATCGAGGCAGGTGACCAGCAGTTCGTCGCCGCTCTTTAGCTCGCGGCCGATGGCGCGGCTCAGTGCGAAAGTGAGCGTGGTCATGTTGGCGCCGAAGACAACTTCGTCGGGCGCGCAGTTGAAAAAGTCGGCCATGGCCTGGTGCGCCTGCTCAACGATCAGGTCGGTCCGCTGACTGGTGAGAAAGGCTCCGCCGAGATTGGCATTCCACTTCGACAAGTATTCTGAAATGGCATCGATCACCTGCTGCGGCGCCTGGGTACCGCCGGGTGCGTCGAAGAAAACTGCCGGCTGGCCGTTGACCGTCTGGCGCAGCGAAGGAAACTGCTGGCGTGCCCACTCGACATCGAGCTTACGCACTTGGGGAGCGACCCTTGCACTTGCTGACATGGTTACGAACTCCTGACCGCGTTGATAAAGTCCGAGAGCATTCCATAGGCCGTGGCTTCCGGCCCGGGATCGCGCTCGCTGATTACCAGTTCCTTAAAGATATCGGTTTCGAAGGCGATCAGCAGTGATGTGCCGTGCACCTGTGCCAGCGGATCGTCTAACTTGAGCCGCTGGGGTGCGACCGAGGCAGTAATGCTGCCATCAGGTTTACGCCGGGCGCGGCTCACCAATCTCCAAGCTTCGCCGTTTTCGTGAGCATCGCGCAACTGGGAAGGAGTGATGCCGCGAATGCCAGTGCGAGTAACGTCGACAAGTGCAAGACTACCGCCCATGAGAACGTTGGCAACTTCTACCACTTTGACAGCGGCGTCGATGCCGTCAACATCCGCGGAGGGATCGGTTTCGGCGACTCCGAGGCTCTGCGCCTCCGCGATCGCCTCGGCGAAGCTCTTCCCTGCCTCCATGGCCTCCAGGATTACCGTCGTTGTGGAGTTAATCACGCCACGAAATCCGCGAATTTCGATCGCCGGCAATACCGTGCGGAACAGTGAGAAGACAGGAGCACCGTCCATCATTGCAGACTCAAAGTAGAACCGGCGACCCTTGGATTCGGCGAGTTGGGTCAGCTCACGATACGCATGTAGCACCGGCCCCTTGTTGGCGCTGATGGCGTGGGCCCCGGTTTCCAGCGCAAAGCGAATGTGAGTAATCGCAGGTTGGCCGGTTTCGGCGTTCAGCGAGCTCGCTTCAAATACGACATCAGGCTTTGCGGCATGCATCCAACTGCACGCGTTGCCAACCGGCCTTCCCTCCGAGAAATCGCCGGCCAGTAGTTTGCTGGGCGTGAAGCCCTCAGTTGCAATCAACCAGCCGAGCCGGCGCGAGGCCACAGCAGTCACGCGCCAGGCGATGCCGTACCGCTCGGCAAGCTCCGCCTGTTTGCGCTGCAGCAGCGCTACGAGAGCCGAGCCAACATTACCCAGTCCCACGATACCGAGGTTATAGGTGCGAATGCGGATGTCTCCCAGCGCAAAGGCTCTGTATGTCCATTGTAAACAGCAACTACGTCACATACGACGGAGTAAGCTGAAAACTACAATCGACATCGATGGCCGCTGTTCAAACATTGCCGCTGATCAAACTTGCCCACACGGCGATTTGGGCCCTCATGGCCACAGCGATCATTGCAATCCCCATTGCTGCGATGCGCCGCCGGTTTCGTTTGGCGGCTTGGCTTAGCGCGTTGATCGCAGGCGAGTGCATCGTCCTGGCACTGAACGGAGGTCGTTGTCCACTGACTGACCTTGCGGGCCGGTTCACCGCGGAACGAGCGGCGAACTTCGACATCTTCCTCCCGCGTTGGCTCGCAGAGAACAACAAGCTGATCTTCGGGGCATTATTTATTACTGGGGAGTTGGTCTGGCTGTGGCGGTGGTTGCAGGGGTGACGGGTGAATCTCGAACTACTCCGAGCTCAACGAAAAAATGGCGTCACCCGAAGGTGACGCCATGCTCGACTGCTTAACGCTTACTTGCCGCCAAAGGTGAAGTTAAGGCCGGCGAAATACTTGAAGTTATTCTGGCTACCGGTGTAGTTGGTGCCGTTAACGCCGAAGCGGGTGTAGAGGTAGTCCACTTCGACGGGCCGCAACTGAATGTGCGGCGTGAGGGCATAATCCAAGCCGCCACCGAACTCCATGGCAAATGCATTGTTGTTGCTGCTGGCCGAGGTCAGTCCGGTCTGCGCGTTGTAGATCTGGGCGTACAGGTTGCTGTGCGCCGCGCCAAACAGGGCCTCACCGAAGGGCTGCAGTTTCCCGGAGTGCTTCTTGATCTGGGGGCCGAACATATAGGTGAAAACGTTGCCGTTCGCCTGCCCGGCGTAGCCGAGGGTTTTCAACTGATCCTTCAGACCGCTGCCCTGAGTGAAACCGTCAAAGTCGGCCTTAATACCGATCCACGGGGTCAGGTTGTAAACGAAGCCACCGCCGCCGCCGAAAATGTTGAAGCTGGTGAGTTGGGTTATGCCGGGGTGAACGTTGACGAACGAGAAGCCGATCGGAACTTCGAACTTCGGGTAATCCTGCCCAAAGGCAGCCATAGTGAACAATAGCGAGAACGCGAGAACAACAATCCATTTCTTCATTGTTTTTTATCTCCTGTTTAACCGGAACTTGAATTTGCTCTCCTGCCTTTGCATATCGGGCCAGTCAATAAGCGAACTCCAGCGGCACCGTGGGCGTAGGATTCAGTGAGAGAAGGAATGCAACTCGGGTTAAGCAAACCCGATTTAGCAACCACACACAATAACGCCCAATTTGCTCGAAAGTTCTCCGCAACTATTTGCTATATATGGGGTTAATAGCGCCCAACTGCAAGAACCGGGGTGTGAATTGCGAGTATCGCGGGATTAACTGCTGCATTTTTCTTAGCGCGATGCCCTTCCAAGACGCATCGAAAGTACTGCGAACGCCACGCCTTACGCCTCAGTTATAATTCTGAGTCAAGCTGAGTCCATTATGTCCTTCGATTTCCTTCGCAGTGCGAAACCGCTGGCGGCTGACGGCGGAGGCATCGCGAAGATGGCCAGGCAGCTTCTGACACGGAATTCACTCCCATACCAACTCAAGGAGCACCGCAATGGCCATCAAGGCAAGTGAATTTATCTGGTGCAACGGCAACCTGATCCCGTGGAATGACGCGAAACTGCATGTGATGGCCCACGTCATCAACTACGGCTCATCAGTATTTGAAGGCGTCCGCTGCTACCAGACACCCAAGGGACCGGCGGTCTTCCGCCTCCACGATCACACCCTGCGACTGCTGGACTCAGCCAAGGTCTATCGCATCGACGTGGACTACACCCTCGACGAACTGGTACAGGCGACCGTCGACCTCGTTGCCAGGAACAAAGTTTCGCCCTGCTACATCCGTCCGATCATTTTGCGCGGATACGGGACAGTGGGTGTTGACCCGGCCGGTTCGCCGACGGACGTGTACATCGTGAACTATGATTGGGGCAAGTACTTGGGTGGCGAGGGTGACGAAGGCGTGGACGTGTGCGTCTCGTCCTGGAATCGGCTGGCTCCCAACACCATGCCGACAATGGCCAAGGCCGGCGCCAATTACATGAACTCGCAACTGATCAAGATGGAGGCCGTTGCCAATGGTTACAGCGAGGGCATCGCACTGGACGTGAATGGTTATGTCAGCGAGGGTTCCGGCGAAAACGTTTTCGTGGTGCACAAGGACCGCATCTATACGCCGCCACTCGGCAACAGCGTTCTGCCCGGCATCACTCGGAATTCAGTGTTGCACCTCGCGCAAGATCTCGGTATCCCAACTGTCGAACAGGTGATTCCGCGCGAGATGCTGTATCTCGGCGACGAAGTCTTCTTCAGCGGGACAGCGGCAGAGATCACGCCCATCCGTTCCGTGGACCGCATCAAGGTAGGCAAAGGCGACGTTGGCCCGATTACCCGTGCCATTCGCTCCGAGTTCTACTCCATTGTGAACGGCGTATCGGAAGATCGGCATGGATGGCTAACGCCAGTTCCAGTAAAGCAGCCGGTCGCAGTGTAACCAGAAAGTGTTTTGAAAGGGCGCGGCTTCAGCCGCTCCATAAGACGCCTCATCACTTGTATGGCCTCGCGGACTTCAGTTCGCGAGGCATACTTTGTTTTAGGCTCAGGGCGTGGTTTTTTTTGCCCGTACTTCGCGCGATCGCGGCTATTACTTAGCCTGCAACGACTCCAGATAATTGGTCAGGTTGCGGATGCGGAGCTGAACATCTGCGTTGCTATGACCACTGATCGACAGGAAGATCGGTCCCCAGACTGGCATGTCCTTGCTACCGTGTGCCGGATTTAGGGCGTCGCCCTGAATCACCGCCGCGACGTGAGCGGCTG
This sequence comes from uncultured Acidobacteriaceae bacterium, assembly GCA_963722405.1. Classification (GTDB taxonomy): domain Bacteria; phylum Acidobacteriota; class Terriglobia; order Terriglobales; family Acidobacteriaceae; genus DASRAA01. The sequence goes on along the minus strand of CAVRMO010000013.1, from coordinate 152,579 downwards.
GAAATGTGCCGCCGTTTTTAGCAGCCAGCGTAGTCAGGTTGGTGGTCGGCATCTTCAATGCGGGGGCCGCGGGACCGTCACCATTGCCGTCCTGCCCGTGGCACGACGCGCAATACGCTTTGTACATCTCTTTGCCCGATGAAGGCGTGGTATAGGGTGCGGCAACGTGCTTAATGGTCGGAGTGCTGGGCTGCGCGGTGGCCGGCGCCGTCTGCGCGCTCACGCCGAGGGAGCACGCCAGCACCAAGATCGCCGCTACGCACACGATACGGGAGAACATAATTGCCTTCTTTCCAAATCGTTAAATGATCAACACATTCCAATATCAACTGCAACCTGAGACGGGTCAGCGACGGGCGTCACATTCGATGGGTGCCAAAGTCACAATTCCCGTCTTGGAGGGGCTCGGCATCAGCCGCGCCATATAGACCCATTTCAATTCTGCCATCGCGAGCGGACTTCAGTCCGCGAGTCGCGCCCGTCAAATTGCCATCGTCTTCAAAGCGGGACTGACGATTAGCGGCGCATCCGTGGCGCGCAGCACGTCCTCCACACTCAACCCGGGCGCGATCTCGTCCAACACCAATCCCGAATGCGTGACGCGCAGATAAGCCATCTCGGTCGCGATGTTGTGCACGACCCGCAGCCCGGTAATAGGCAGAGTGCAGCGCTTCAGGATCTTCGGAGCGCCGTCGCGCGTGGTGTGCTCCATTGCGACAATCACGCGCCGCGCGCTGGCAACCAGGTCCATCGCGCCTCCCATTCCCTTCACCATCTTGCCTGGGATCATCCAGTTGGCGAGGTTGCCTTCCTCATCCACTTCCATCGCCCCGAGCACGCTGAGATCGATATGTCCGCCGCGGATCATGGCGAACGACTCGGCGCTGGAAAAATACGCCGTGCCCGGCAACTCGCTCACCGTTTCCTTCCCCGCATTGATAAGGTCGGGATCTTCCTCCCCGGAGAGCGGGTAAGGTCCGACGCCCAGCATTCCGTTCTCGCTTTGCAGGACGACTTGCATTCCGGTAGGGACGCAGTTGGCTACCAGCGTCGGCATGCCAATGCCGAGGTTCACATAAAATCCGTCGCGCAACTCTTGCGCCACGCGTCGCACAATGCGGTCGCGTTTTTCTGTGTCTTTGGTTTTGTCGGATTTTGTATTAGCCATGGTTTGTCCCTGAATTCACTACGTCCAAATACGCCCGCTGGAAGCTCGTTCGCCACAGATACACCGAGAATACGAAGTTTTTCACCTGGACTTCTCCGTGCCTACGTGGTGAATTCGATTTCCTTGCGCCGCCCGCGACGTCACACTTTCCTCAACGTCCTGCGCTCAATCCGCTTCTCGTAATCCACACCCTGCAGAATCCGCTTCACATACACGCTGGGCGTATGCACCTGGTCAGGTTCAATTTCGCCGGGCTCGACCAGATGCTCCACCTCGGCAATCGTCACCCGAGCCGCTGTCGCCATCATGGGATTGAAATTCCGCGCTGTCTTGCGATAGACGAGATTACCCCAGCGATCGCCCTTCCACGCCTTGATCAGCGCGAAGTCGGCTTTCAGCGCGTGTTCGAGCACGTACGGCCGCCCATCAAACTCGCGGGTCTCTTTTCCTTCGGCAACAACCGTGCCGAAACCCGTCGGTGTGAAGAACCCAGGAATCCCTGCGCCGCCTGCGCGAATCCGCTCGGCGAACGTGCCTTGCGGGATCAATTCCAGGTCGATCCGGCCGGTAAGCACCATGTCTTCCAGTAACTTGTTCTCGCCCACGTAGCTTCCCTTGTGAGAGCGGATCTGCCCGGCATAGAGCATGAGGCCAAGTCCGAACTCGTCAACCCCAACGTTATTGCTGATCGTATTGAGGTTCTTCACGCCCTTTTTTACCAGTGCGCGGATGAGGTTCTCAGGGATGCCACACAGCCCGAAGCCTCCCACCATAATGGTCGCGCCATCGCTAATGTCGGCGACAGCTTCGTCTGCATTCGCGAACACTTTGTTCATTGACATGGGAAGTTACCGAACGGGCGATTGTACTGACCCGAGGGGCTGCGTAGCAAAGTGGGACGCCGCCCTGCGAGATATTTTGGCCTTACTCAACAATTGTGCCCCCCATGCAATATCAACCCTGAGGCAACCATGTCTGACGGAGCACAGGTACTCCCAGAAGTTTGCCCGAAACTCTCAAAAAGCGCACCGGGTTGAAGCCAGGACTTCTTCTGTCCTCGCCGATGAAGATGGGTTTCATCGGCATGATGCTGTTGGCCGGACTCCACGGTCTGCTCTCGGAACAGAAGTATGTCCCGAGCGGCGCCGTTGTGACCGCCTATGTGACTTCAGTCCGCACTCCCATCGAGGGAACTCTTAGCGATCTTAGTCTCTCGCCCGGAAACACGCCGTGGGCTGATTCGCGATTTGTTCACCGGCAATTATCACAACGACGTGGAGACGGTCAGTGCGCCGCAGGTCTATCTCGCATTAGCGAGGGCGCTGGCTTCTTAGGATGAAGTCTTATCGGTTGAATAGCTGCCCCTGCCTTTTTCAGGCAAGTGTGCGAGCTACTGCCTTCGTTAGCCTTCCGTTCGACCAAATCGTTTGGCAATTTCGAACATCTCCCGCAGGCCGGCCCTACGCAGGTTTTCGCGCAAGTGCGCCATGTGCTGTTCGAAGCGCAGCATGACGTCTTTCTATGTTCTCGCGGTTGGTAAGCGCGATGGAGATCATCCGTCCAGCGTCATCGAATCGCGCTCAAGTCCAGATATATAGGTGAATCCGTAAGCCGAAAAAGCTCGGTTTCAAGCCAACTCCCACTGGAGCAGTCCCAGCCTTTGCGGGTTTTCGGGTCCACCACCCAGATGCCAGCAATACCCTTCTGCCGGTAATCGGCAATCCGCGAGCGGTAATCGCTTATGCTGTCTTCCGGAGACAGGACTTCGATCACCGCGGCAGGAATGGAGGTGACGAAGCGGACATCAGGATTAGCCAGCGGGCGCAAACAAATGTCCGGCACGCGATAGTTCTCGGCGCTCACCTGTACTCGCACGTCCGGCAATGCTTCCAGATGCCACGAGGACTCGTATTGCGCGAACCACTGCAGAATGGCTTTTACCATCCTGGCGTGCTCCAGTTCTCCCACGTTCCTCTGCCTTAGTTCGCCGTCGACGTACTCAACATCCGGACGATAACTCGTGCCCAGATATTCTTCGAGGCTCGTCTTCGTGGTCGCCATCGCCCCCTCCAGCCTCTATCTTACTGCTGGTGAATCGCCGTCACACCACTTACTCCGCCCAAACCGATCGCAGTCTCGAACATCTCCAGCAATCCCGGACCGCGCAGACGTTCGTCTCTGCAGCTCTAGTCCTCCGTCGCCGCGACACAGCCGATCGAAATCAGGAGTCCTTTGGGCAGCGGAACCGTCATGGTCATGCGAGCAGAAGGATCGTTTGGGAAGAACTCGCCGAAAAGCTGGTTCAGCACAGCAAAGTTCGAAACGTCTGCCAGGAGCACCGTGGTGTTGACTACCAAATCGAGGCGACTGCCTCCGGCGTGCAGGACGGCTTCCAGGTTCTTAAACGCCTGTCGGGCCTGCGCCTCAAACGTGGCCCCAGCCGCCTCGCCAGTGGAAGGGTCAATACCCGGCTGACCTGACACAAACAGCATGCCTGCTGACTCAACGGCCTGGGAATAGGGCCCGATCGCCTTGAACCCCGGCAGTTCCACGACTCGCTTCTTTGGCATGGCTACATCCTCTTTCAGAAATGGGTGGCCTCAATCAACGCTACTGCTTTGATGAGGATGGTGGTCCACATTTTGCCTTCCCTTGGCAAATGTGGGTTCCGAATGCCCCCTCAATCCTTCGTGAGCCCAAAGCGATGCGCCCGCTCAAACATCTCCCGCAAGCCCGGCCCGCGCAGGTTTTCGCGCAAGTGCGTCATCTGCTGCTCGAAGCGCAGCATGGCGTCTTCTATGTTCTCGCTGTTAGTGAGCGCGATGTCCCGCCACATGGAATACGGGCTGTGAGCGATGCGCGTCATCTCGCGCAAAGCGCGGCCGCCAATCTGCATCACGATTTCATCGTCTCCCAATTCTTCGTGCAAAACCGAGGTCAGCGCCGTGGAGATCATCTGCGGCAGGTGACTGATCCAAGCACACACGATGTCGTGGCGCTCGGGATCGAGCACGACAATGCGCACCCCGATCGACGCCAACAAGGAGGTAAATTCCTCTTGTCGAGGCGTGTATTGCCGGTCAGCTTGAATAGGAGTAATAAGCCACACCGCTCCCTGAAACAAGGTGGCATCGGCATGCTCGACGCCGGCAAATTCCGTCCCGGCCATCGGGTGCCCAGGGAGCACTCGCTTCCCTGCCTCAGAGCCGAAGATCATGCGAGCGCGCTCGACCAGCTTCTGCTTGGTGCTGCCAGTGTCTGTAATGAGGGTTGTCGCCGGCAGCGTAGGCGCGATGGCCTCGAATTGCGACAGGATGGTTCCAACCGGAGTAGCGAAGACGATCACGTCACTGCCAGCAGCAGCTCGCTCCAAATCGGCTTCCGCGAGGTCGATGGCTTTTCGCTGCATCGCCGTCTCCAGCACCAAGGACTTGTCGCAACCGACGATCGTTCCAGAAAAACCGTGCTGGCGTAGGGCCAGCCCCAGCGAACCGCCGATCAACCCCGTCCCGACGATCGTGATTTGCTGAATCGGCATAAGAACTTTTCGCGTTTTGAAAGGGCACGGCTTCAGCCGTGCCGTTACGCTCGCTATTCTTGATTCCCGCAGGCGGACTTCAGTCCGGCCCGCAATGCGAACCTAAATCGTGCGATCTACCGCCGGCGCGATCATGCGCAGTCTGCTCATTAGCTCGGCAAACTGCTCCGGAAACAGCGACTGCGCGCCATCTGACAACGCGTGATCAGGGTCGGGGTGCACCTCGATGAGCAGCGCATCCGCCCCCGCGGCCAGCGAGGCACACGCCATCGCCGCGACCTTATCACGCAATCCTGTGCCGTGTGAAGGGTCAGACGTAATTGGCAAATGCGACAGCTTGTGCACGATGGGAATGGCCGAGATATCGAGTGTGTTGCGCGTGTAAGTCTCAAACGTACGAATCCCACGCTCGCAGAAGATGACGTCGTAGTTGCCCCCCGACATGATGTACTCGGCGGAAAGCAGCATCTCTTCGATGGTGGCGGCGATGCCGCGCTTCATCAATACTGGCTTGCGAACCTTCCCCAGTTCGCGCAGCAGGTTGAAATTCTGCATGTTGCGAGCGCCGACTTGGAGGATATCCACGTAGGGCAACATCAGCTCGATCTGTGAGATCTCCATGACCTCGCTGATGACCAGCAACCCGTGAGCATCCGCAGCCTCGCGCAGGAGTTTGAGGGCTTCAAGTCCGAGCCCCTGAAAGGTATACGGCGAACTGCGCGGCTTGAAGGCCCCACCGCGTAACACCTTTGCGCCAGCTTTAGCCACTTGTTCCGCCGATTTGAAGAGCTGCTCGCGCGATTCGACCGAGCAAGGCCCCGCCATTACAATGACTTGCTTGCCGCCGATCTCGACGCCATTGCGAAACTTGATAATTGTGTCGTGCGGACGGAACTGCCGGCCAACTAATTTATATGGCGCGCTGATGCGATGAACTTTTTCAACGCCGGAGAGGACCTCTAAGTCGCGTGTATCGAAGTCAATACGCCTGCCTACGGCGGCCAGCACGGATTGGCGCGCGCCGGTGGTGCGATGCACCGCGAAGCCCATTCGCATCAGATGGTCCGTGACGTCCTGGATCTGGTCCTCAGTGGCGGTTTCCAACATCGCAACAATCATTCGTCGAGGTTCTCCTGGGTAGCAATAAGCAGTAAGCAATAAGTTCTTAGCCTTTGGCTAATTGCTAATTGCTTATTGCCGTCTTCAATCGTTTGGCTCCAGCTCAGTCGGATCGCCTTGGCGTTCCCGTACCTGTTCAGCAGCCATTTCGTCGCGCTGAATCTGGCGCATCACATCTACCAGGCGCTCATAGACTTGGCGCAGCTGCACGTCGGTCAGCGGACCTTGGTTTTCGCGCTGAATATTCTGAAAAATAATGCGTTCGCGGTCGGGCTCATAGATCGGCAGGCTCGAGTTGCGCTTGAGCTTTCCGATTTCCTCGGCGCAGTGGGCGCGCTGGTTGATCAGCGCAACCAATTGCTTGTCGAGTTCGTCGATTTTGCGCCGCCAGTCCGCGATGTCCATAGTTAATCTTGAAAGAGCACGGTTTCAGGGGCTGTCGAAAGATTCCTTTTCGCGCCGTTTCGTATCAGGGCACGGCTTCTGCTGTGCCGTGGAGCTCCTTAGACTTGTCATCCCGAGCGGGCTTCAGCCCGCGAGGGATCCGCTTTTCGAGCTTTTCCGCAACCTCTGAAACCACGCTCTTTCGTGACCCAAGTAGCGGACGCTCCTATGTGACCGCTCTCTTTCCATTTGCGGTCAGCGACTGTAAAAATTCTGACACAGCGGCAGCTTCGCGTCCTGCATTTTGTTCGACACGCTGCACGATGGCACTGCCAATCACGGCCGCGTCGGCGAACTGGCCGACTTCGGCAAACTGCTCCGGAGTTGACACTCCGAACCCCACTGCAATCGGCAACTTCGTGAGCGAGCGCAACCGCTGTACGAGGGACTGCGCATCACCCGCCACTTCCTGGCGCGTGCCGGTGATGCCGGTGCGCGAGATGGCGTACACGAATCCGCGCGAGTGCTTCGCGACGGATTTGAGCCTCTCATCCGTACTTGTCGGCGCGGCAAGAAATACCGGCGAGAGCTTGCGTGCCCTCATAGCGCGCAGGTAGTCGTGGGCTTCTTCTACCGGAAGGTCGGTCACCAGCGCACCGTCAACTCCGGCGGAAGCGGCGACGGCACAGAAGTTGTCCAGTCCGAACCGCAGGATCGGGTTGAGGTACGAGAAGATGATGATCCCGGCCTCCGAATGCTCGCGAACTTGGCGGGCGATGTCGAAAACTCCCGCCAGATCGGTTCCGTGCTGCAGGGCTCGCTCGCTGGCGCGCTGGATGACTGGTCCATCGGCCACGGGGTCGCTGAATGGAACGCCCAGTTCAATGGCGTCGGCGCCCGCGGCGATGGCTGCGAGCGCGACGTCGCGCGAGACTTCGAGGCTGGGATCACCGCACGTGATGTAGACGACGAGTCCGGGCTTGTGGGCGAATTTGATAGACATGAAGAAATAGGGTAACAGGCGGGTGACCCACAACTCCCGTCGTCGGTAATTGTGCGGCGACGAAGGACGGCATCTTGGACCCCTCACCGACTCTGTCGCTTGCGTTACGCGGCGGGTAGTCGCAGCGGCACTGACCGTTATCCCAATTCGGGAATCACCGGTTACTTTCATTTTGACGAGCCTCGAATGTGCGTGACTTGAGCCCACCACGAGCGTTAACCATAAGCCTGGCATAACGTGCGTGGAGCGCGGAGTCAGGGTTCGGCTAGCTCGTCACGTCTGGCCCATGAATTCTTTGATTGCAGGACTTCACCTCTAACCCTCGCGGGCGCAGGGCTTTGCACGGAAAATCGCGCTAAAGGCCTGATTCTAAGGCGCGGGGCACCCCGTCACAGCGCCAGGTTTTCGCGGAGGATGCCGATGTCTTTGTCGCCGCGGCCGGAGATGTTCACGATCACTACGTCAGATGAACTCATCTTTGGGGCGCGCTTGATGCACTCGGCTACGGCGTGGGCGGACTCGAGCGCGCAGATGATTCCTTCGAGATGGGCGAGCTGTCGGAGGGCGTCGAGCGCTTCGGGGTCGTCGGCGGAGACGTATTCGGCGCGGCCTTGATCGTGCAGCCAGGCGTGCTCGGGGCCGATGGCCGGGTAGTCGAGTCCGGCGGAGACGGAATGGGTGAGGGCAACCTGTCCGGCGGAGTTTTGTAACAGATAGGAATAGGTTCCCTGCAACACGCCGGGGCTGCCTCCGCCGTCGGCCTCGAAGCGGGCGGCGTGCTCGCCGAGGGAGTGGCCGCGGCCTCCGGCTTCGACGCCGATGAGCTGGACGCCGGGATCGTTGAGGAAGGCGTGGAAGATGCCGATGGCGTTGGAGCCTCCGCCGACGCAGGCGATGATGGAGGTGGGGAGCTTGGCTTCGGCTTTCAGAATCTGCTTGCGCGCCTCTTCTCCGATGACGCGGTGGAAGTCGCGCACCATGGTGGGATAAGGATGCGCGCCGAGGACGCTGCCGAGCAGGTAGTGGGTGGTGCGGACGTTGGTGACCCAGTCGCGCATGGCCTCGTTGATGGCGTCTTTGAGGGTGCGCGAGCCGGAGTCGACGCTGCGGACTTCGGCTCCGAGCAGACGCATGCGGAAGACGTTGAGCTCCTGGCGGCGCATGTCTTCGGCGCCCATGTAGACGACGCATTCGAGTCCGAAGAGAGCGCAGACGGTGGCGCTGGCGACGCCGTGCTGGCCGGCTCCGGTTTCGGCGATGATGCGGTGCTTGCCCATGCGGCGGGCGAGAAGGGCTTGGCCGATGCAGTTGTTGATCTTGTGGGCTCCAGTGTGGAGGAGGTCTTCGCGCTTGAGGTAGATCTTGGCGCCTTTGAGATGCTCGGTCAGTCGCTGGGCGAAAGAGAGAGGAGTCGGGCGTCCGGCGTAAGTGTGCAGGAGGTGGAGGAACTCGGCACGAAAGGATTTGTCTTTGCGCGCGGCGGCGTAGGCGGCTTCGAGCTCCTGCAAGGCGGCCATGAGGGTTTCCGGGACGTAGCGTCCACCGTAGGGGCCGAAGCGGCCTGGGGTCTTCTTCTTCTTGGGCGTGAGGGGCGGTGTCGTGGTTGCCATAGGGTTGCCGGGGCTGAAGCCCCATTCCTTATTATGACGGATCGTTCCACTGGCCTAAAGGCCAGGGCTTCCGCCTGGGTTTCGCCTGCGACAAAATTTTAGACCGCGCGAGCTGCAGCGATGAAGAATCGGAGTTTGGCGGGATCTTTCTTGCCAGGGGAGAGTTCGACGCCGGAGACGACATCGACTCCGCAGGGATCGAAGAGGCGGATGGCGTCGGCGACGTTGGCCGGGGTAAGGCCTCCGGCGATGATGACGGGCAGATGTTGCTTGATACGTTCAATGATAGGGATGGCGGTGTTCCAATCGAAGGGGACGCCAGTACCTCCGCGGGCCGCGGCGGAGCCGGAGTCGATCAGTATGCCGTCGATTGATTTGGAGTTGCGCAGGTAGTCGTCGAGCGTGCCTGGCGCGGCGAGAATTTCGCGGGCTTGGAGCGTCTTGATGATTCTGCGGAGTCCCAGCGCGCGTCGGTACTCGGGAAGCTGCTCGGCCGGTTCATCGCCATGGAGTTGCAACCCACTGAGTCCAACGTCGGTCGCAAGCTTCGCCAGCGCTTCCGGCGATTCGTTCACCACCACGCCAATCTTTTCTACGGACGGCGGCAGGGACGCGATGATTTTCGCCGCCTCGTCGAGAGTGATCTGGCGTGAACTGGTGGTAAAGATGAAGCCGAGTGCGTTGGCGCCGGCATCGAGGCTGGCGAGAGCGTCATCGAGGTTGGTGGTGGCGCAGATTTTGATCCAGATCACAAAGACAGTTTCGAGTTTCTAGTTTCGAGTTTCAAGTTAAAACGGCCCAGGGCGCGCGGCGACTGCGACTTCATTTGGATACGCTCGCAGGCTTGCCGAGCAAGGCGCGAAGGGCTTCGCCGGGGTTAGGGGCGCGCATGAGGGATTCGCCGATGAGGAAGGCGTCGAAGCCAGTGTCGCGGAGGCGGGCGATGTCGGTGGCGGATTCGATGCCGCTCTCGGCGACCTTAAGGACACCGGCGGGAATGCGTTTTGCGAGCTGCAGCGAGGTACTGAGGTCCACCTGAAAAGTATGCAGATTGCGGTTGTTGACGCCGATGATCTCGAAACCGATTTCCAATGCGCGGTCGAGTTCGGCAGCATCGTGGACTTCACACAGGACGTCGAGTTGCAGTGCGAGCGCGCGACCGTAAAGGGCAAGCAATTCCTTCTGGGTTAGCGCGGCAACGATCAACAGTACGGCGTCGGCGCGGTGGGCACGAGCTTCCAGCAATTGGAAGTCGTCCACAATGAAGTCCTTGCGCAGACATGGGACCGTTGTGGCTTCGGAGGCCAGTTCCAGATTCTTGAGCGAGCCCTGGAAATAGCGTTCGTCAGTCAGGACCGAGAGCGCTGCCGCGCCCGCTTGCTCCAGTTCGGGGGCGAGGTCGGCTACATTGAAGTCGGCGCGGATCAGTCCTTTGGATGGCGAGGCCTTTTTTAGTTCGGCAATAGTTGCGGCGCCTGAGGAGGAAGCCCGCTGGAGGCCGATGCCGAAACCCCTCGGAATATGACACGCCGCTGCGGCCGCAAGCTGGTCATAATCTGCGGTGAGCTTCGCGGCAGACACCCGTTCGCGGGTCGCGGCAATGATTTCTTCCAGCTTGGTCGGCATGGGTAGGGAAAGTATAGCGGGTCTCGAGTTCCCTTCCTGTCGCCAAAGGAGGGCGACAAGGGTACCCGGCATGGCGGGCGGCATTCAACGTCACTTCAATTTCCTGACATGGACTTCCCGTCCGTCGGCCATATGGTAGGTGTAACCCAGTACGTGGCCCTGCGCGTCGCAGTTGAATGTGGCCATTCCGAGCTCAGGCTTCATAAAGAACGAATCGGCGCCCAAGCGGAGGTACTCTTCGACATCGGTCCCGGATTGAGTCCAGAGTTTTCCATCCTTTACAGAGATGGTTTCCACGTCATCCAGGGGACGCCACTCATACTGGCCAACGTAATCTTTGTAAGCGCTGGTATCGACGGCCACAGGTTTCCGCAAGTTAATTGGCAAATTTAGCCACGATCTTGCAACGAGAAGCCAGGCGCCGTCGTGCTTGACGAACGTCTCGGTAGCACGTTGTTCGGTGACGATGTCGGTATCTGTGAACTGCTCGTGTGTGCTGACCCGGTAATTCAGCACGGCAGTATCGCCGTACAGGCGGACGACGAAATCGCGCTGATTGAGACCGTGGTCATATTCGACGGGAAAGTTCTTCACGTTTTCCATCATCTCGGCCTTGGTATGAAGGGCGCCATTGTCGCCACTGAAGATGCAATCCTCGGCGACGCAAGGGGACCAAGCTGCATAATTTCGTTTTTCGAAGACACGTACCCGGGTGTTGTGGACGTCAACTATTTCCTGTTGAGCGGACGAGAGCTTCTGCGGTTCCCAAGCGTGCAGGAAGATGGCCGAAACGAAGAGCAGAAGCAGGAGGTAAAGAACGAAAACAAAGCGCATGGTCCCTCCACTGGGGTAGCCGACGCCCACTATGCGGGGCATTTTACCCGTTTTTACCCGTGGGGAGGCAGGAAGCACAGTACTGAAAATGCTAAACTCTACGGCCTAAGAGCGGAGACCAACTTGCGTCCAACTGGAGTCGTGCTGATCGCGGTCTATCATTTTCTGGCTGCGCTGATGTTGGCGTTGGTCGGGGTTTCACTGTTTGCCGGAGGAACGATCTTTAGCGCGCTGATCGGCGGCCCCAATAGTGGAGTGTTCGCGAGCCTTGGCCTGTTGGTTGGAGTCGTGGGAGGGATCTTCTTTCTGGTTTTCGCGCTGGTGTACGTGGTGGCGGCCTGGGGGATCTGGACGATGCGGGAGTGGGGACGCATTCTCTCGATCGTGATGGCGGTAATTTCGCTTTTCTTCTCCCTGCCCGGACTGTTTCTGATGGCGATGTCGATGAACCTGTTTCTGGGCGGCTATCGGGTGCTGCGCCTGGGGATCAGCGTACTGATTATCTGGTACCTGATGCAGCCACAGATTAAGGTGGCGTTTCGGAACGGCTAACCCACGCGATTTCATAGCACTGCAGTCGATCAATTGAGGAGAATCTGTGGTTGGGGTCACTCCCCTGATTCCGGCAGCTTTCGCTGATTATTCCCCACGCGCAGCGGCCTATAATTAAGATGCTCTGACGATCGATCCGCCGGACTGCAGCCAGCCCCCACGGCGCTTGGGGCGTGGTGTATCCGGAAGCTCGTATCGCGATGACCAGCCGGTTACGCAAATCAGACGAACACAGAAGTCGATCGCAGTCTGCGGACCTCCTTTCCTCACAATTAGAAACGAACATCTGCCGTCCCTCAGGGACTCTAGGCTATGATCTGCCGTCCCTCAGGGACAGCCTGATTAGTGACGTCGTGGATAGCGCGCGCGGACTAGAGTGCACGCGCCGGATCGAGAATAGGACGCTTTCCGGCACGGCTAAAGCTGTGCCCCTTCAAAACGCGGCCCAGCGCGGCTGCACCACCATTCGCGTCGTCGGTACCCTGCTAGTCTGCATGGCGGTTTGCGGAGGAGCATTAGCGGTGCAGAGCGGGTCTCCAGCGGTTCGGAAGCAGCAGGCGCGCACGCAGTTTGAGACTGCCGAGCGGATGCGGGAGGCGCTCAACGGGCGACCCGAAAGCGAGCGTACGCGACGCGATTATCAGAAAGTGGCGGAGGCGTATCGCAAGGTGTATTACGTTTCGCCGGCATCGTCGAAGGCCGACGCCAGCGTGGTAGCGGTGGCTGAAATTCTCGCAGAGATGGGACGCCAGTTCTCTCCCGACGATAAGGACCTGCACGCGGCCATCGGAGAGTATGAGTTTCTGCGGCGTGAGTATCCCGGCAGCAAGTATCGAGTTGAGGCGCTGTTTACCATTGGCCAGATCTATAAGGAGGACCTGGGCGACGAGGCCGAGGCACGCGCGACCTTCGAGGAGTTCCTGAAGCACTATCCGCACAACCAGTTGGTCCCCAAGGCGCAGGAAGCGCTGGCGGAGCTCAACCAACCGAAGACCAAAAAGAAGCCGCAGATGGCGGCGCGCACCGACGCGGAACCCGCGGCGGGCGACGCGCAGCCCGTAACAATGAAGAAAACTGCGTTGCCCAGAGTGACAGGGATTCGCCATTGGTCGACGGCCGACTACACGCGGGTCGCCATCGATCTCGACGCTGAGGTGAAGTACCAGGCCGGACGCGTGCCCGATCCGGACCGCATATTTTTCGATCTGCCGGACACCCGGCTGGCGTCGACGCTGGTGGGCAAGAGCTTCGATGTGCTGGACGGCTTCCTGAAGAAGATCCGCGTGGCGCAGTACCAGTTGGGGTCAACGCGCGTGGTGCTCGAAGTCGATGACGTGGCGGAGTACTCGGCATTCTTGCTGCCCAATCCTTACCGGCTGATTATCGACATCCATGGCCGAGAACCACACGCGCAGTCGCAGGTTGCGGCCAACCCGCCTCCGGGAGTTGCGTCTGACGAATATGTGGCGAAGACTACGCCACCAGCTGTGACTTCGAATGCCGCAAGTTCAAGCAGCGTGACGAAAGGCGGTAAGCATCCAGAGCAGCTACCTCGATTGCCGGCGAGTCCATCTGCTACGTCGGGGCCAGAGGCGTTGACGCCAAACGCTGCCGCTAGAGTGCAGCCGCGCGCGAGCACCGCGACGGGCGATCGAACCGTGGCATCATCTTCCGACGCTCCAACCGCTCCGACTGCGAATTCTTCGAGGCCAGCGGCGGCGAAGTCGTCGGCTACTACAGCGAGCAAGACGCCAATAACGTCCTCGGCCATCCCATCGTCTGAGGCCTCGGCGGGAAAAGACAACAAGAGCACCCAGAGCGCTGCTTCCAAGACTCCGCCAAATACCGCCGTGACGGTTGCGCGTTCGAATACCAACGTCTGACGACGAGGATTTGCCGAGTCCCGGTGGAGCAGGAGGTAAGACTAACGCGAAGCCTACAGGGGCCCCGACGGCGGTCACCGTGTCGCCGGACAAGAAGTCTCGCGGCAACAAGAAAGTAACTACCGCCTCGGCGAGTGAAGTACCGGTTGTCCACGAAGCCTCGCCGACGGCCGATGGCGACCGCGGCCTGATTCGCGCGCTCGGATTGAAGATTGGCCGAATCGTGATCGATGCCGGACACGGCGGGCACGACACCGGCACTATCGGGCCGAATGGCTTGCTCGAGAAAGACCTTGTACTCGACGTCGCGTTACGGCTGGGGCGGCTGCTGGAATCGCGTCTCGGGGCTGACGTGATTTACACGCGCGACGACGACACGTTCATCCCGCTGGAAACGCGCACGGCCATCGCCAATGAGCATCAGGCGGACCTGTTCGTCTCGGTCCACGCCAATTCGAGTCAGGACCCTTCGGCGCGAGGGGTGGAAACGTATTACCTGAACTTTACGTCGAATCCCGAGGCGTTGGAGGTTGCGGCGCGCGAGAATGCGGTGTCGGAGAAGTCCATCCACGAGCTGCAGGACCTGGTAAAGAAGATCACGCTGAAGGAAAAGATCGAAGAGTCGCGTGAGCTGGCGAGCGATGTCCAACTGTCTCTTTACACCGGACTGTCGGCCAAGAACCCCACGCTGCGCAATCGTGGGGTGAAGAAGGCGCCTTTCGTGGTGCTGATCGGGGCCAACATGCCCAGCATCCTCGCGGAGATCTCGTTCGTGTCCAACCCGGTGGACGAGAAGAAGCTGGAGACTCCGGAATACCGGCAGAAGATTGCTGAGTCGCTTTATAAAGGCATCGCCAAGTACGCCGGTGGGCTGAGTGGGGTGAAGGTCGCTAGCAAGTTCAATAAAGACGCCGGGCAGTAGGAAGAAGTGGATAGTGTTTGGTGGACAGTGGATAGTGGATAGTTAGACGCCAGTTGCCAGTAACGACTCCTCCACCAAGCCTGCGGCGAAAGTGCGCTGGCGCTGACCGATCATTTATCCTGCCATCGCGGATTTCGTTTCTCATGCCAATTGAAAAGACAGGGCAAGACACAGCACTCGGCGTTGCCCAACGAGTGGCGGGGCAATTCGCTTCTCTGCCCCAAGTTGAGGCGGTAGTGCTGGCTGGATCGTGGAGTTCGGAGTTCGCTGACGCGGCGTCGGATGTCGATCTCTACGTATATGTAACGGAGGACATTCCGCTCCACGAGCGAGCGCAAATCGCGGCCGGATCACTGCGGGCGGAAATCGGAAACGCCACGTGGGAGCCGGGAGACGAGTGGATTGATGCGGAGACCGGCAGATCGGTGGACGTGATGTACCGACAAGTGCGCTGGATCGAAGAGCAGCTTGATCGAGTGCTGGTGCGTCACGAGGCGTCGGTGGGTTACTCGACCTGCTTCTGGTACAACGTGCTGCATTCGCGCCTGTTGTTCGATCGGGCGGGCTGGTTCGAGGCGTTGCAGCGACGGGCTCGGCAGGGTTATCCCGAGCGAGTTGAGGCGGGCGATCATCGCGAAGAACTATCCGCTGTTGCGGCGCAACCAGTCGTCTTACCTGCATCAGATTGAGCTGGCGGTGAGGCGCAAGGACATGGTCAGCGTGAATCATCGGGTAGCTGCATTGCTGGCGAGCTATTTTGATGTGTTATTTGCGCTGAATGAGCTGCCGCATCCGGGAGAGAAGAGGCTGATCCGATATGCGACGGAGAGTTGCTCAACGCTTCCGGCGAAGATGGAGCGGCAGGTGATGGAACTGCTTGGGTCGGTTGGTAAGTTGGATCGAAGCACGATGGCCAAGGCCAATGCCCTCGTGGACGGACTGGATAGCGTTTCTGCTGCGGGAGAAAATGGTTCCACAGGACCGTCGAAGGATGCCCTATCGAGAGGGTTGGAAACTTTGACGGTCGAATCGTAGTCTAATGGTGTAGCTGAGAGCAGAGCCCTGCCTTTTGGTGTCATAAGCTTCCATGAAGCAATGCCTTAAATCGATTGTTCTGATCGTGTTGTTGGCTGGTCTGGCGTTTGCGGCCAGTGGCCCAACCCTTCTTCCCAAATCATTTGCGGGATGGACGCAGACTGGCGAGGTCACGACCACAACCCAACCAGCGCAGGCCGACGCGGCGTATCCGGCTGTGCTGAATGAATACGGATTCACCGGCGCGGAGACGGCAACCTACACGCGTCCCGACGGCCGGAAGATGACCGTCAAAGCCGCGCAGTTCAAGGACGCGACGGGCGCCTACGGGGCCTTCACGTTTTATCGCGATCCGGCGATGAAGGAAGAGCGGATTGGCACGAAGTCGGCATCGGCCAATGAACGCATCCTGTTTTTCCGCAGCAATGTGCTGGTTGACGCGAAGTTCGATCGCGTGACGGGCATGTCGGCCGCCGAACTGCGCGATCTCGCGAGCATGTTGCCGGAGCCTCCCGCTAACGCAGCTAACCTGCCCAACCTGCCGGAATATCTTCCGAAGCAGGGCGCAGTCGAGGGTTCAGCGAAGTATGTTCTTGGGCCGCAGGCGATGGCGGTTGCCAAGAGTCCGATCTCCAGCGAGCTGGTGAACTTTGGGGTCGATCCGGAAATCCTCACCCAGACCTACACGACCAGCGACGGACCGGTGAACTTGATGCTGGTGCAGTATCCGACACCGCAGATTGCGATTGAGCGGCTGCGAGCGATTCAGGCGGCGCCAGAATCCGGGACGGGCTTTGTCGCGCGCAGGACGGGACCGATCATCGTCGTCGAGAGTGGCGCGATCGGCAGTAGCGACGCCAAAGCATTGCTGAACTCGGTGAACTACGAGGCCGAGGTCACGTGGAATGAAGCGACTTCGATCGCCAAACGCGACAACGTCGGCAATCTTATGATTGCTGTATTTGGGCTGATTGGAATACTGCTGGTGTTCGCGCTGCTCTTCGGATTGTTTTTTGGTGGCATTCGCGTGTTGCTGACGCGTTATTTTCCAGGGACGGTACTTGACCTGCCGGAGAATGTGGAGATCCTGCAGCTTCACCTTCGGGAAGGGCCCACGTCGGATAAGTGATTGAATCGCTGGGATTTGTGTGCTGTTGAGGACGAAACCGGGCGTTTTCGGTCGATTTCCGCAGGCCGGGTGAAAGTTCTGTAAGTTATTGAAAATACAGTGATTTAAGTCCTAGAAATTGCTTGACACGCTGATACCGTGATCCTACTATTTGTGCAGAAAGTTTTGACGGTCTAGCCTCCGTTGGAACTATTCTCCCTTGAAGAGAAGGCCGCCCTGTTGCCGGGTGGCCTTTTCGCGTGCGCATGAAATCGAAGAGCGGCGTTTGAAGGCAACGCGAAGGTGATGGCATTGAAGATTTGCCCCCGAAGCGGTGCAAACTTCGCGCTCACGCGAGTTTGGGTGGACCACTTCCCGCGACGAGTTGGCTGTCATCCGCAATTGCGTATTCCGAACCCAACTGCTGCTGGACCGAATCTAACTTTACTTGGCACACTCATCCGAAGATAAATACTTCACGCGAATGAATCGCGAGCCGGCGAAGGCCGCGACCAAGACTCCTGTCTTTAAGGCGCTCCCTGAAATCTGGCAACTGATTCACCCACGCCGTGGACTGCTGGCCCTCGGATTCGGGTTGATGGTAATCAATCGCGTATCGGGGCTGGTGCTTCCGGCTTCCACGAAGTACCTGGTAGACGACATCATCGGCAAACGGCACTACCAGTGGCTCTATCCGCTGGTGGCGTTGGTATTGTCGGCGACGATTGTGCAGGGTCTTACCTCGTTCGCGCTGACCCAGACACTTTCCAAGGCGGCGCAGCGGCTGATCACCGAGTTGCGCAGGCGGGTGCAGGAGCACATCGGGCGCTTGTCGGTCTCCTACTATGACAGCAACAAGACCGGCACCATGGTCGCTCGCATCATGAGCGACGTTGAAGGCGTCCGCAACCTGGTCGGCACAGGACTGGTGGATTTCGTCGGCGGATTGCTGACCGCCGTCATCGCGTTTGCAGTGCTGATGCGCATCAGTCCGATCATGACCATGATCGCTTTTGGGTTCCTTCTGGTCTTTGGCATTGGATTGCGCAAAGCGTTCAAGACTATCCGGCCGATCTTCCGCGAACGTTCGAAGATCAACGCCGAGGTTACCGGACGACTGACGGAGTCGCTGGGTGGCGTGCGGGTGGTGAAGGGCTATCACGCGGAGGACCGCGAACATGCGGTGTTCAGCGCGGGCGTGGAGCGATTGCTGCAGAACGTGTTTAAGACGTTGACTGCGACGTCGGTGATGAGCCTGACGTCTTCCACCTTGATGGGAATTATCGGCGCGATCGTGATGTTCATGGGCACCCGGCAAATCCTGGCGGGGAAGCTGACGCTGGGTGGGTTCTTCACCTACACGATGTTTCTCGGATATCTCGCGGCTCCGCTCTTTCAGGTGGTTGGCATAGGCACGCAGATCACTGAGGCGGTCGCCGGACTGGAGCGGACGCGCGAGGTGCTGACTGAGACACCGGAGGACGAAGACCCAAACCGCACTGTTACCCTGCCGGTCATCCATGGAGAGGTTGCGTTCCAGGATGTGACCTTTGCCTATGAGGCGAAGAAGACCGTGCTGCACGATATTTCATTCCATTCCGAACCTGGGACTGTGACGGCGCTGGTGGGTTCGTCGGGATCGGGCAAGTCGACCATCATCGGGCTGATTGCGGCTTTTCATAAGCCAAACTCGGGTATGGTGCTGGTGGATGGGGTCGATCTGGCGACGGTGCGGCTCGATTCCTACCGCACGCAACTGGGGATGGTATTGCAGGATTCGTTCCTGTTCGACGGGACGATTCGCGAGAATGTGTCGTTCTCCAAGCCTGACGCGACGGAAGAAGA
The DNA here is from genome assembly GCA_963722405.1 of uncultured Acidobacteriaceae bacterium. Taxonomy (GTDB): domain Bacteria; phylum Acidobacteriota; class Terriglobia; order Terriglobales; family Acidobacteriaceae; genus DASRAA01. The sequence goes on along the minus strand of CAVRMO010000013.1, from coordinate 133,952 downwards.
AATCATGCGGGCGTGCGGCATTGCGCGGGTCGATGAGTTCGCGGAGAAGTTCGAGCAGAAATACGACACAATCATTGGGGAACGGGGAGTGAAGCTGTCCGGCGGTCAGCGGCAGCGGGTCTCGATTGCTCGAGCGATTCTGGCCAACCCTCGCATTCTGATCCTCGACGAGGCGACCTCGAGCCTCGATTCCGAGTCAGAACAGTTGATTCAAGCTGGCCTGTCATACTTGATGCAGGGGCGCACGACGTTCGTGATTGCCCACCGGCTGTCCACGATTCGGCGGGCTGACCAGATCCTTGTGGTAGAAGCGGGACAGATTGTGGAACGAGGGACACACCAATCGCTTTACGCATTGGGCGGGCGCTACTTCGATCTGTACACCAAGCAGCACGGCATCGAGCAGAATTTATTCCTCGCTCCGGGAGAAGGCGATGTGGCGGAAGAGGCTGGCGCCAATGGTAGTACCGCAGGTGAGACCGATGCGGCGGACGTGTTGGACCGGGAGGCGGTGTAGGGTGGGGCTCGATGCTTTCACGATAACGAAGGCGAAGACCGAAACATCCCGAAGCCGGCCTTCGCCCATCCCAACCGCTACTTGTTAATGTTCTCTTTGGCTTCCAACCGGTTGATCAGCCCCTGGATTTGGTTCTTCGCGTTTTCCGGAGCTGCGTCTTTGGCGAGCTTCATCTCCTTCACCGCTTCATCGTAGTTTCCCGCCCCAACAGCGACCCGGGACAGTCCGGCATACGCAAAGAGGTTCGTCGGGTACTTCTTTGCAAGGTTGCGATAGATGGCGAAGGCCTCGTCCTGCTTACCATCACGTTGCAACTGGCGGGCATATTGGTACGACTGCGGAGCGTCGGCTTTGGCGAGGGCCTGAGTGGCGAACGTCTTAGCCTCGTCGGTCTTGCCCATGGCGGCGAGAATGCGCGACTTGGTCATCAGATTGTCGTAACGTTCCTCGTTCTGGATAGAGAGGTCTACGTACTTGAGGCCCTCTGGCAGATCGGTCTTGGCGTCAAGGAAGTAGTTGGCGGCGTCATCGTAGCTAACCCAGGTGTATTGCACGAGGCCGCGGAATTGCTTCTGCAGGCTCGCCTCAACGACCTGCGGCACATTGACCGACACCTTGAACGGCACGGCGAGCTTGTCCCAACGAAGGGTGACCACGGCGGAGTCGGGCTTGAGGTCGTCGAAGTCATAGCGCAGAGCGTCGTTGAAGTCGGACGCCGTCGGCTTCACCGTCACGCGCAGCACGTCTTCGTCCTGCTTGTAGGTGAACGCTCCCCACGCGGTGTTGACCTTGGAGAAGATGATGGTCCACTGGTCCGCAGTGGGGATCATGAACATGCCGTAGGTTCCCTTGTCGAGCGGCTTGCCTTCGATGCTGACCGGATCGGCGAAGGTGATGACGGTGTTCTCGTTGGCTCCGGCGCGCCAAACTTCTCCGTAGGGAACGAGTCCGCCCCAGACTTTTCGTCCGTTGGCCACAGGCCGGCTGTATTTCAGAGTGATGCTGGTGATGCCGATGGTTTGGGTTACTTCGGCGTTCTGGCTTTTGCGAGGAAGATCGAGCAATGCTGATTGCGCCGAGCAGAAGCTGGCGACAAAGGCCAGCGCTGGAACTAGTAGCAGAGAGCGACGTCGGTACATGCGCAACTCCTTTGGGTGCAGAGATTCTGCTGGCGAATAACCATGCAGATGCGACCACCAACCCCGACGGTGGCATGCGAGCGGTTGGACGGCGGACGAAGTCGCAGGTGAGCAATCCGGTGGTGGAATGCTGCCCGAGCGACGCGGAAACCTGTCAGATCGGGACAGGCGTAGTGGGCCATTTCGATCCGATGGAACTGGCAGGCCTGAACATTCCCCAGGAACAATGGATGTGGGCTCGCCAGAGTCTCAGCTCAAGCGACTACATAGCATTTTGCATGCGACGGCGAGTTTAGAGTCGTCGCCTTCCTGGCAATCTGCGAATTGGACGGTCAGGAAGAGACTAGGAATTTCAGCCCGGCGATAGTACAGCGGGTAGAGTATCGGACGTCCGGTATCGTTCTGGCGAATCAACGCCGCGGCAAATTCGTCTTTGCAGTACTTGCTCTTCCAGTAGTTCGGCGTATAGAGCGGCGCCACCCAGCGGGATGCATCCAGCGATTCCGCAATATTCAGGAGCCAACTTGCTCCTGGGGCAAGGTCTTGCCTGTCAAAGAAGATGCGCGCTCCGGGCGAATGAGCCTTAATGAGTTCGACAACCGCTTGGGCGGCGGCAAAATCCTCATGAGCATAGCTAAGAAACACATCAAAAGATTCGTCGGAGCCGCCGGCCGGGGCAGTTAAGCCACGAAATTCGCCGGGCTGCGTCAGTTGTTGGATGGAGTCGGCCTGCTTGGCTTCGAGGAACGCTTTCTGTGCCACGGCGGCGACCGTGTCAGAGTAGGCGACGATCTTGAGCACACGAAGATTCAATCCACGTCTGAACCAGAAGACTGCTGCGTGGAGAATGGACTTCATGATCAGGTCTGGCGGATACCCTTGGTCTCCGGCACCAATCAGCGGCATGGCTACCGAGCCGTTTGGAAACTCGGAAATCGAGCAAGGCGCGAGCGCGCGAAAGATGTCGTCGGTAATCTCGGGCGGAGATCCGTGCCAACCCGACTCGATGCACAGAATGCGCTTAAAGCCACTCGCGCCGGGTACTGGTTCCGACATCCAGCAGGAAAACTCTTCACGCATGTCTTTCTGTTTGGTAAGGGCAAGCCGGGCGACCGAGATGCCATTCCGATAAAGGGCGCCAATCAGGGACGTGGGAGTGGGCATGTAGTCGTTGGGAAACGCCGAGACAACCAGAACGTCGACTGCGTGTTGGGGAGGAAGCATTGACAGGTCTCCCCAGTACAGTTCGATGGTGCGTTCTTCGTCGTGATGCCTGATCTTCCAGTCAGCCAGCAAACGCATGAAAGTAGTATAGGACGCTGTGCACGGCAGTTTGACGATCCACCGCTCTCGGCTCGGCTCAATCAGACCACGGTGCAGGCTTTCGGTCCCAGCGATGCTTACGCAGCTCGGCGATCAGGTGAGCGGGAAGGGGTCCTTTGTCGCTATAGCCGATATTGGCGCGAACGTGCTCGGGGCTACGCATGCCGACAATGGTCGTGCTGACGACTGGATGGGATAGTACGAAACGGAGCGCGAGTTCGGGAAGGCTCATCCCCTTCGGCAAGATTTTCTTGAGCTGCTCGACCCGCTCGATGGTCGGCTTGAGGTTTTCCATTGTGAAATAGCGCGCCCGCCAGTCGCCTTCCGGAAAGCGGGTTTCGAGAGTCATCTTGCCGCCCAGGCTGCCTTCGTCGAGCGGAACGCGAGCGATGACGCCGATGTTCATCTCGCGACAGAGCGGGAAGAGTTCGTCTTCCGGCGCCTGATCGAAGATGTTGTAGATCACCTGCACGGCGTCGACCAAGCCGGTTCGGATTGCACGGATGCTGTTCGCGGGCTCCCAGCGGTTCAGGCTGAGACCGAAAGCGCGGATGACGCCATCGTGCTTCAACTTCTCGACTGTCATGCGAAAATCTGGCTCATCAGCCCAGCCGTCTTGCCATACATGAAATTGCAGTAGGTCGATCGAATCGGCACCCAGGTTGGTACGAATCAAGTCCGCATATTTGAAGACGTGTTCGGGAGGAAAGACTTCGTCGTAGGAATGCGAAGGCAGCGCCGGCCACTTGAAATTCTTCGGCGGAATTTTCGAAGCAGCGTAAAGGCTTGTGGCGGGATTGCGAGCCAATAGCTGGCCGAGAAATTGATCGCTCTTGCCTTCGCCATAGCCCCAGGCTGAATCGAAAAAAGTGCAACCTTCGTCGACGGCGAACTGCAGGGACGCGGTGGACTGCTGGTCGTCGGAGCCTGACCATCCACCCATTCCCCACAAGCCATAGCCGACGTCGCTGACAGTCCAACCGGTGCGTCCGAATTTGCGGTATTGCATGATGTTCCGTGCCTCGACGATCTGGGAATTCAGTAAAGCACGATGGTATCAAGCGGGCAGTTTCCAGCTTCAAGATCGTGACGATAGGCGCACGGTTGAGCATGGGTTGGCGCGCGAGTATCCTTGAGATTACGCAGCGAAAATCAGGATGTCACGAATTCTCTATATAGGAGGCTTTGAATTGGATCGTACGATCCGTGGTACTTGGAAGGCGGGTTTGCTGGCATTGTTCCTAATGACCGGAGCGGCATCTTCGCTGTGGGCGCATGCCATCCTGATGGGGTCGACGCCCGCGCTGAATTCGACGGTCAAAGGGCCCGACTTCGACATCAACTTACGGTACAACGTGCGGATCGACGGCGGACGGTCGCGTGTGCGCCTCGTCGCGCGCGACGGGACCGTGTCGACGTTGTCCCTGGCCAGCCAGGCGAGTCCTGACACCTTGCAGACCCACGCCGTCGGGTTGAAGCCGGGCGCTTATAAGCTGCAATGGCAAGTGCTGGCCTCCGATGGCCACATGAGCCGGGGCGAGATTCCTTTTACGGTGACCTAGGACACGATGCTGCTCAAACTGGTCGATCTGTTCGCGTTTCTCTCCGTAATCCTTCGAGCCGGCACGCTGGTGTTCCAGTCCCTGCTGCTGGGAGGCGTGCTGTTCGTGCTATGGGTGGCCCGAAGTTCGCCCGAGGCCGTGCCCGACAGCATTGCGAGGATCCAGGCGTCGTCATGGAAAATACTCCGTCTCAGTGCGATCGGCCTGGCTATCTTCCAGTTGCTCTACCTCTATGTGAACTCGGCGGTATTGATGGCGACCGCGGAGATCGGATTCGGCGGCGTCGTTGGAGCTAACTTCTTTGTCTCGGGATGCATCGTGCTGACGGCTGCGCTGATGACCGCAATCGTCGCCAGTGGCAGCAAGAACATCGCGAAGTGGGCTTTGCCGGTGCTGGCCGTCGTGGTGATGGGCGCGTCGGTGATGACCAACCACGCCGCCTCGCGTCTCACCGGACGGCCGCTGCTGATCACGCTGTCGAGCGTCCATGAATTGGCGACAGGATTCTGGATTGGGGGACTCCCGTTCCTGGTGCTGGCACTGTTCCGCGCCAAAGACCTCACGACACAGTGGTATGTGACTGAACGTTTCTCGCGCATGGCCCTGGTGTGCGTGGGGTTCCTGGTGCTCAGCGGCACCATTATGAGCGTGCTCTACATTGGGTCGTGGAACGCTGTGCTCGGCACGGCGTACGGCGTGATGGTTCTGGCCAAGGCGACGATGCTGGGCGCACTTCTGTTGCTGGGCGGGGTAAATTTCCTGCTGCTGCGGAACACGCCGAAGGAACATGCGTTGCCGCGACTGCGACGCCTGATCGAAGCGGAGGTGGGAATTGGCATCACGGTGATTCTGACGGCGGCCTCGCTGACCTCACAGCCTCCGGCGGTCGATCAGGTTGACCAGGTCGTCACGTCGCAGCAAATCTTTCAGCGCATCAAGCCTGTGGTGCCGCGCCTTACTTATGAGTACGTTGCCGAGGCCGCGGCCCCGAGCGCGGCAGCGGAGGCAACGGGCGGCGCGGCAGCCCCCCAGAAGCCTCCGGTCTATAACGTGGACGGCGGTCCGCTGACCACTCGCCTCATCAACAACTCGATCGAGTCGGAGTCGAACCACCACTGGATGGGACTGGTGGTGCTGGCGATGGGACTGCTGGCGCTTTTGGCGCGAACCGGCAAGGCTCCGTGGGCGGAGTATTGGCCGCTGTTGCTGATTGGTATCGCGGTGTTCATTTTTCTGCAGGCCGACACGGAATGTTGGCCGGTGGGATGGAAGAGTTTCGGCGCATGCTGGGCTGATCCCGAGGTTTTCCAGCATAGGATGGCTGCGCTGGTGTGCGTCGGATTCGCGGTCTTCGAGTTGCGCGTGCGCCAGAGGAAACGCGATGGCGGCGGCATGGCTCTGGTGTTCCCGCTGATGTGTGCGCTCGGCGGTGCGGTACTTCTGACGCACCAACACGCCATCAGTAACGTCAAAGAGAATCTGTTGGTGGAATTGAGCCACGTTCCGATGGGCGTCATCGCGGTTTTTGCGGGATGGGCGCGTTGGCTGGAACTACGGCTTCCTGAAGAGAACCGGGCGATTCCGTCCTGGATCTGGCCGCTCTGCTTTGTGCTGATTGGGGCGGGACTGCTGAATTATCGAGAGATGTAGACGCGGCGACATGGCGTCAATCTCGACTTCATCTTAGCCGGCGGCCTTCAGCAACTCGCTTAACTTGTCGATGTCCTGGGCGTTGGCGTCGCCGATCACAAAATAGCGCAGACCGTTATGAGCCCAACTACGAACCTGGAATGAAAGCGAGTTCAACGCAGATTCGGCGCCCGACACATTCCTTAAGTCCTTCTCCTGAAAAATGAAGACCGAGATCTGGTGCTGCCGCACGCGATAGACGAGCTCCGCGCCGGGCGATTGATGAAGGTAGCTGACCTTTCCACCTGCGAGAGTGAAGGGCGAATCCTGCAACTCGGGCAGGTTGAACGTGAAGGGAATCCTACCCGCAAACCACGGCTTCACCGTGTGTCGGTCAGTGGAAACGACGTCCACTGGATTGGCGCTGGCGAGCGTAGCTACATGCAGGTCAGCCAGTTCGCTGACCAGTTGCTGGTCGCTTCGCCGTTCACGGTTGAGGGTCAGAAGGAACGCACTGGCCATGAGCAGCACGGCAGCGGTTACCAGTGCGGGAAGCCAGTAACGTTTCCACGGAGAGAGCTTGCGAGCCGCAATACTTTTCTCGATGCGCGCGCGGAAGGCCGGGTCCGGCGTGAACCGCTGGCCAGCCGCTCGGACGGCCAGTTTCTGCTGAAGTCTGGCCAAGCCTTCTGCGGCGCAAGAGGAGCATCCGCGCAAATGTTCCTGCAACGCCCGAGCGTCGGCGGCGGCGAGTTCGCCGTCGTAGTAGGCATCGAGTTTGTCGGGCCAGGAGTCGCACGCCATAGTTCAGTTTCCTTGTAACTCTCGCACGATGTCTCGTAAAGCCCGACGTGCTCGGGACAGCCGCGACATAACGGTGCCCACTGGAATGGCGAGAGTCGTCGAAATGTCCTGATACGACATCTCTTCAAATTCGCAGAGCAGTAAAACCTCTCGATATGGCACAGGCAACCGGTCGAGAGCCTTCTGGACAAGTTGCTGATCCGAGCGCTGGAGCAGAATACTCTCCGGAGTCTCTTTCACTGCGGGCACAAACGTCTCGTCTTCGCCGTCCGTGTCCAACGGCACGGTTCCGGCGGACCGCAGGCCGGTCCGGGAAGTGAGAAACGTGTTCCGAAGGATACGGTACATCCAAGCGCGGAAATTGGTGCCCTGCTGGTAGGAAGCGAACCCCTTGAGCGCTTTGGTATATGTTTCCTGCACCAGGTCTTCAGCTTCCTGCTGGTCATGCGTGAGCCATCGCGCGAAGTTGTAAAACCGGTCAAAGAGAGGCATTGCCAGCTCCTCGAACGACCCCGACGGTGTACGCTCCTCCGGCACGCTCATAAGAGTAAACCAGCGGGGAAACGTTTTATTCCCGGCGGAGAATGGACAACTTATTGCAGAACCAGGTTACGACGCCTAAGTGGCAGAGATTTAGAGGTTTACTGGAGCTGACCCGACCACGCACCGAGATGTTTGCACAGAAAGGCTGATCGCGGGCGCGACCGAAAGCAATTTTCCTGTATCTAACCAACTCGACCCGACAATACAAGAGTGTGTAATTATCTTCCGCAAACCCGAGACTAAGGCATGGCGAAACCAATATTGCTGAGCGTGGATGACGACTCCGATGTTTTGCGGGCGATCGAACGCGATCTCCGTTCGCAGTACGGAGCGGAATACAGGGTCATCGGTAGCGATTCACCCGAGGGCGCGCTCGGCCTTCTGAAGCAGCTGAAGGTGCGTAATGACAGCGTGGCCTTGCTGCTTGCCGATCAACGCATGCCGCGCATGGACGGTGTCGAATTCCTGCAACAAGCAATGGACATCTTCCCAAGCGCGAAGCGGGCGTTGCTTACCGCCTATGCCGACACGAATGCCGCGATCAGCGCCATCAATCAGGCCAGCATCAACTATTTTTTCTTAAAGCCGTGGGACCCTCCGGCAGAGCACTTGTATCCGCAACTGGATGACTTGCTAGACGACTGGCAAGCCTCGTTTCGTCCGACGTTTGAGGGGATCCGTGTGCTGGGCACTCGCTGGTCGCCGCGATCGTACGAGCTGCGGGACTTCCTGGCGCGCAACCACGTCCCCTATCAGTGGATCGACGTCGAGTTGTCCGCTAACGATGCCGAAACCAGACGGCTTTTGGAGGCGCTGGGACCGGAGGCAGCCGATCTTCCTGTGGTGCTCTTCCCTGACGGTACGAAGCTTCTTGAAGGTGTGCCAGCCGATGTCGCGCAGAAGGTCGGACTGCGCACCCGCGCGCAAACCAGCTTCTACGATTTGGCGATCGTGGGTGGAGGGCCGGCCGGTTTGGCCGCTGCCGTTTATGGAGCTTCGGAAGGCTTGCATACAGTGATGATTGAGCGGGAGGCGCCCGGCGGACAAGCCGGCATGAGCTCGCGCATCGAGAACTATCTAGGATTTCCGACCGGACTCAGCGGCGCCGATCTGGCGCGGCGAGCCGTGGTGCAGGCCCAGCGCTTCGGGGTGGAAATCCTGTCGCAGGAAGCGGTCGGCGCTCGAGCGGAAGGGCCTTACCGAATCATCAAGTTGGCGGATGGAAATGAGATCTCGTGCCACGCGCTGATGATCGCGACCGGAGTGCAATGGCGACGACTTGAGGTCCCGGGCATCGACAGGCTGCAAGGTGCGGGGATTTACTATGGCGGCGGCGCAACCGAAGCACTGTCATGTAAAGGCGAGATCGTTTACGTCGTGGGCGGCGCAAACTCAGCGGGCCAAGCCGCGATGAACTTCGCGAAATTTGCAGAGCGCGTCACTATCCTCGTGCGCGGCGAATCGCTCTCCAGCACCATGTCGAAATACTTGATCGACCAGATTCAAGAGACGCCTAACATTCAACTCTGGACCCACGCCGGGGTGGTTGAGGCGCATGGCGATACCCACCTGGAAGAGATTTCGGTGCTCTGTTCCGACACCGGCAAGACTGAGCGCGTTACGGCGAATGCGATGTTCATCTTCATTGGAGCGTTGCCGCGGACGGATTGGCTGGCTGCTCTCGTTGAGCGGGACGAGCGCGGCTTCCTCTTGACCGGTCCTGACCTGGTGCGCGACGGGCAACACCCGAAGGGCTGGACACTCGACCGGGATCCGTTCCTGCTGGAGACCAATGTTCCCGGCATCTTTGCCGTAGGCGATGTGCGCCATGGTTCGATAAAGCGGGTGGCTTCCGGAGTCGGCGAAGGATCGGTAGCGGTGCAGTTTATCCATCAGTATCTGAGCAAGGTGTAAATGGTCGACAAATCTCAACTACTTCGCGTTCCCGTGTTTGCTGATTTGCCAGACGATCAGATCGAGTGGTTCCTCAGCCAATCGCAAGAGATGAATCTAAAAGCCGGTGATGTCTATTCACGCCAAGGCGACCCCGCTGACGCGATGTTTGTAATTCTCGAGGGACAACTTCAAGGACGGGGCGAGCTCGGAGGTGAAACCTTTATCTTTGAGCTTGAGGGCGGCGACGTAACGGGATTACTGCCGTTTTCGAGGATGAAGCAGTTTACCGTGAGCGGCCGTGCCCTGACAGACAGTCGTGCACTCCGATTCCCCAGCTCGAAATTTCAGGAGCTCGTGCAGAAAATGCCGGAGCTCACCAAGCGCCTGGTGGGTCTGATGTCTGACCGGATTCGCGAAACCACGCGGCTCGAACAACAGCGTGACCGCCTGGCGTCCCTGGGAAAGCTTTCAGCGGGACTTGCGCATGAACTCAACAATCCGGCTTCGGCTGCAAAACGCGCCGCCAGCCAACTGCGCGACATCCTGAAGAAAATCAAGAATGCGAGCCTCGAACTGGGAAGACGTGATCTCACTCCTGCTCAGAAGTCAGAGATCGAGAAACTGGAAGCTTCATTCATCCAGCAGGATGTCGTGCCGCCGGACGCGCTGACCATCAGCGACCTGGAAGACCAGATTGATTCCCTCCTGCGCAGTCATGGACAGAATGACTTGTGGCTTCTGGCGGCCGGATTGGCGCGACGAAACATCAAACCGGAAGTAGTCGAATCCTTGTTCGCGAACCTCGACGGGAAGACCGCCCGCGCCGCTCTGGTCAGGATCGCCGCTTCCGAAGAGATCGCGAGTCTCTTACACGAAATCGAGAGCAGCACCTCGCGGATATCGGACTTGGTCGGCGCCATCAAGGAATACACCCACATGGACCAGGCGCCGGTGCAAAACGTGGACGTTGCTAAGAGCCTGGAGACTACGCTCACGATCTTGAATCACAAGTTGAAACAAGGAGTAGTAGTGAAGCGCGACTACCAACGCGACCCCTTGCTGGTAAACTCGTTTGGCAGTGAGCTCAACCAGGTCTGGACCAACATCATCGATAACGCGATTGACGCCATGCACGGGAAGGGCGAGCTTCGAGTGCGAACTTACCACGACGATGGCTGCGCCGTAGTTGAGATCAGCGATAACGGTCCGGGAATCCCCGGCGAGGTCCAGCCCCACATTTTTGAGCCCTTTTTCACCACCAAAGGAGTTGGGGAAGGCACGGGCCTCGGCTTGGACACTGTCCAGCGAATTGTGAAGAAACACCGGGGAAATATTCAGGTCAATTCCACCCCCGGCGACACGCGATTTCAGGTATGGCTCCCATTGGCCGGGACTCCGACCTAAGGCGGCGCGAGCATCGGGAGCCCGACCGGCGGCTCAATTGCCAGTGCCAATCTGCTCGCCTCGCTTCAGCGTCCGGTCAAAGAAGTCTGCAGTGGCGGAGTAAGCCCGCACCCAGTCTTTCCACATCAGGAAGCCGTGGATCTCGTCCGGCAGAACCAATTGCTCGAAGGACACGTTCTGCGCCCGCAAGCGCTGCGCCAAATCCACCGTCTGGCTGAATGGCACGTTTCGATCATCATCGCCATGGATGAGTAGCACCGGCGACTTCCAGGTGCTCACGTAAGCATCGGGAGAGGATTCCCACGCCAACTTGACTGCGGCGTCTGCATCCGGCGGTCGCGTCGCAAGATTTCCGAAATATGGGCGTTCGGTAAGGAAGACACTCCAGTCATGCACACCGTGAAAGTCCACTCCAGCCTTGAACAGCGCCGAATCGCGCGCCAGACCCATGGCTGTCAAGAAGCCTCCGTACGATCCACCCCACAGGCCAATCTTCGCGCTATCTACCTCTGGCAGCGCTTGCAGATACCGTCCGCCCGCCACAACGTCCTGGTACTCCGCCGCTCCTCGCCAGATGGTGTTGGGCGGCTCGCGAAAAGCGCGTCCGTACATTACGCCTAGACGGTAGTTCACCGATAGCACGACGTATCCTCGGCTGGCCAGGTACTGATTCATGGCGTAGGCATTGTGGTAGTAGTCCATGTAATGGAAACCCAGCATCATCTGGCGGATGGGTCCGCCGTGCGTGAAGATCAACCCGGGAACCTTGCCGGTCGTTTTGCGGGGCACGAACAATTGGCCGTGAAGAGTGACTCCGTCGGTGCTCTTGAAGATCACCTGCTTCGGGATCACCAGTGAAGCCGAGGGAAAGTCGCTGGGCAAAGCCTGAGTGGCGATCATGTCGCGGCCGTCGGCGGTGACGACGTATGGCATGGCGGGGACGGTTGCCGTCGAACCAAAGCACAGAATGCTCTTGCCGTCGCCGGTTTGAACGGGAGACCACTCCATAGTGTCGCCGTGAGTCAGTGCCTTGGAGGGCGCGCCGCCGGCGGCGGCAACCTGCCATAAATGCCGGCGGTCAACATCATCCTGGTTCGAGGAGTAGATCACCGATCCCTTGTCCGCGCTGAGGCCGACGTCTTCGACATCGAAGTCCCCGGGCGTGAGCAGCGTCACCGAGCCGCCACTCGCAACAATCGAGTACAAGTGATTGCGTCCGTCCTGCTCTGAGGCAAACACCACGCGTCCATCGGCCGCAACGTTGAGCGAACCATCTTCGGTGAGTTCGGGCAGAGAGTCCTCGGGCTTGGTTCCGCTCCGCCACAGCAAGTGACCGTTTCCGGTGGAGGCGTCGGCAACCCACAACGACCAAGGCTTGGGGCGAACGGGAATCAACGGCTGCTTCGCTTCCGTTCCAGCGGTGCGCACAAAGACGATCCACTTACCATCCCGTGACCACCGAGGCATGAAGTCTTTGTCCACGCTCGGAGCCAGGTAGCGAACGGAATTGCTGTCGAAGTCGTAAATGGCCACGAAACTGTGGGTGTCTCGCTCGCTGACGAAGGCAATATGTTTGCTGTCGGGCGACCATTTGGGCTGGTCCGCGGCTCCGCGCACCGTAGCTAGTTCTTTGGCTTGCTGTTTGCCATCGACGCTCGCCAGCCACAGCTTTTTCTTTGCGGACCACATCGCCCATTTACCGTCGGGCGAAATCGCGATGTCTTCGCAGCCCTCCGCAGGACAGCCCATGTCACCAAGCAGCCGCGGCTCCGCGTCTTTGGCTTCCACATCGATCGCGAAGACTTGCTGCTTGGCGCCCTTGGTCCAACTCGCAGGATTAGCGCTCTCCTGCGCTCCGTTCAACTCGCTGCCGAGCGCATAGAGTGCCGCGCGTCCGTCGGGCGTGAGCCGCAGGCTGGCGATGGGCTGGCCGTCATCCTGGTTGTAGTGGGTGACCGGGCGCGCGGTCTTCGCGAAGTCCGGACCGTCAGCCACCCACACATTGCGCACACCTTTGGCGTCGAAGATCCAGGCCACGCGACTGCCGTGCTCGGCCGCCACCAGCCCGGTAGGAAACGGCGAACTCAAGACTTGTTCGAGGGTGAAAGGAGACTGCGCCGATGCAGTCAGCGTGCTGCTTAGGACCAAGGCGAGAGCGAAGGGGAAAGGCCGATAGGTGCGTGGCATAGTTCGCAAGGTTACTCGAAGCGTGTCCCGCCTGCCAATAGTTGGGAGCGCATCCGCCGATAGCTTCGGTCTCGTCCGTGATCCGCGTCTGGGATCTGGACTGAGAAAGAGGGCAAACCCTTCACTCGCGAACGCAGAGGCGCCGCGCAAAGCCATCAATCGGGGGAAGGTACGCAACGGGGGTGGGGCCAGCTTTTAGGCCAACTTCAAAAACCGACTCGAGCGAGCGTCTAAGTGCTTTGGAATCTGGAGCCGACGATTGGACTTGAACCGATGACTTGTCGATTTCGAAATGAGGCCGGAATCCCACTAAGCTACTGTAAACAAATAACTTACTTCAGCCTCGGTCCGCACGTGGATACAAATGGCCTATCCGTCTAGTAAGGCTGGAACACCTGTCTCGTGGCGCGCTGGATTGCGGATGAGCGCTGGAACCATTGCCAGACGCGGCCCGAGCGCAGGTTTTCCGCACTCAACAAGGTGATGCCGACGTCGATACCCACCACGTCAGGGTCGACCCAAAGAGTTTGCGGATTGAAAGCGTCGGCAAATCCATAGCGGCCGTAGATATGCTGGGCAAAGTTCTCGTGCATGTAGCGAAGTGCGGGCAGACAGATTTCGGGAGCGAACATCAACGAGCCACCGGCTGCGCAGGGAACGACCGTACCGTCCAGGTCGCTCCTCGACAGAGGATCGCCCCAAATCACGTAGCCGATGTCGCTGTCCGACGCGGTAACACCCCACAGATTCTCCGAATAGCCTGGATAGATTCCACGAAGACTTAGACAGTAGGCGCGGTGAGCGTAAGTAGCGGCCACAGAATTTCGGAAGTAATCAATCTCGAATGGTGGTCCGTCACGAAGACCAGCCAGGTAGAGCCACGCTTGCGAGTATTGATGCGTAAAGAGTGGCCCGTGACCCACTACCTTGTAGCCGTAAGACTCAATGACTGGACGGTCAAATTTATACCAGCATTCTGCGGGAATCGGATACGTAGGCGACCCAATTCCCAGCAGGTAGAGGATGACTTGCTCGTCATACGCTGACCACTCAGACCGCAAGAGACCTTTTTCTGGAGTCCAGCCCATGTGGAGCAGTCCGGATCGCTGGTCCAGCATCCAGCTAAAATCGACCCGCTCATAAACGCTGGACGCAAGCGCCACGATCTCCGCATCGTCGTTGTAGTACTGTTGGGCTGTCAGCACACCGGAAAGCAACAATGCCGTGTCAATGGTGGATAGCTCCGAGTTCCAAGCCCGCTCACCGCTCTTGCGGTTCACGAAATGGTAGTACCACCCACGGACATGATTCTGCTCGTATGCAAAATAGCGAAGAGTGGCGCGAACCCTCTCCCGCAGCCGGTTGGGATCTATCCAGTGACGGTCTGAGGCGATACAAATCGCGGTGAGGGCAAAACCCGTGAGCGCGATGCTAGCGACTTCCAGATTTCGCCCGGGAATCGCCGTTCCATTTGTCCGCACACGATCCAGCACCAGCCCGCTGTGAGGATCGCCATGCTCCCAGAAAAAAAGAAATGCGCGATGGGACAAATCCTCCAGGAAAGCGTCATCCGAAGCGGAAATGTCGTCTCGAAAAGCGCATAACGCCGGGAGTGCTGCTGCTAGCGACAGGAAACGGCGGCGCGAGAGGGTTGTCATCGCATTTCATCTGGGTCGGTTCACTCGGCTTACGGCCCCATTCTGGCTTATATTACCCATATGTTGGACGCTGACTCTAATCCAAGGCCGAATTTCGATGAACTGATGGACCAACAACGCGCGAGGTCGCGTGCACTGCTACACGCCCAAGGCCGTGTGGGAGATTCGACATTCCCTGTTGGGCTATTCCAGAACCGACCGAGGCCGTTGCTGCGATTCGCGGCCATTCTCATGGCCACCGCGACACTGATGCAAGCGCAGGACAAGCCGCAAACCAGCGGGTCTGCGTCAGTTCGGGTACACGGTCAAGCGACCATCTCGGTCGAGCCGAACCAGGTGCAATTTGACATCGGAGTTGTGACCCCGGCAACAACTGCTAAAGCGGCTACCGATCAAAACAAGCGCCAGTCTGATGCTTTGATTCACGAACTCAATGCCGCCTTTCCTTCGGCAACCATAAATGGTGTCAACTTTTCCGTGAACCCGAATTATCAGTACCCTAAAGAAGGAGCGCCGACGATTGCCGGCTATACCGCCAGCAACACTGTCCGCCTGCTTTTATTAGATGACATTTCCAGGCTCCAGACCGTCGTTGACATAGCCGTAAAGTCAGGGGCGACCAGTATCAACCGGCTCACGTTCACGGTTCGCAACGAAGATTCGGCCCGGGCCCAGGCTTTAGGCGCAGCAGCCCGGCAAGCGCAAGCCGGCGCTGAAGCGCTCGCCACTTCGCTGCAGCTAAGAATCGTGAGGTTGTTGACCGTCGAGGAGGGCCAACCCGTTATCGTTTCCCCTCCCCGAGAAATCAGCTTCGAGAAGCTCCAGTCAACCAACCTCGCCCCGATCTCGCCTGGCACCATCGACGTGCACGCCGACGTGGATTTAACTTACGAGGCGGTTCCAGCTGAACGAACGCCCGCCACGAAACTCCCCTCAACTCCGCAATCTCCGGTCAAGAAGTAAGTGGCCTGGACCACCACAGCCCGCCAGACGAAAAGTTAGAAGCTGAACCTCGCTTGCAGTTGCACCGTCCTGCTGCCTAACGCGCCGCCGGCCACGCCGAAGTCTGAGTTCGGAGTTACCGTGCCGTTCGGCGCCACCGAACCCAGGTTCGCGTCGATAGTCTGCGAGTTAATGTTCGTCTTATTGAAGAAGTTGTAAACGTCCACACGAACCAAGAACTGCGCTCTCTCTCCCAGCCCTTTGATCCTCGGCATGCCGAAAGCCTTGCTCAAGCTGAGATCGACGTCGTTATAGCCCGGCGAGTTCAAAAGGTTGCGTTGGATTCCAGGCAGCGGCGCAGGCCCGATGGCCGGAAAGTTCGGCCCTTGCACGTAACTCGGAGGCGCGAAAAAGTTGGTACCGTTGCCGCCGTAGTTCGGGTTGACGGGCTGCATGAATGTGCTGTTACTGGTGCTCGTACCCGCCCCAGGGAGCATCGCTGCGGGCCGCAGTTGGCCGTAGCCGCTGCTCGAGTAATAGACATTCCCATTGATGTTGTAGAAGGGGTTCCAAGGAAAGCCCGAATGCAGGTTCCATATGCCGCTCAGAGTCCACCCGTCCACTACCTTCGAACGCCAGCTGTTGTCGTGAAAGAACGTAGGCTGCCACAGGCCGTACAGTTTGAACGCATTGGTCACGTTATAGTTAGAACGTCCATACGCCGCACTTGTACTGTAAGGGTACGGATCCTCGTAATACGGGCCTGAATTCTCGTCCATGGCCTTCGACCAGGTATATGCCGCTGATACCTGAAAACTATGCGAGAAATTGTGCGCAATGCTGAAGATCCCTGCATTGAAGTTCCCATCGCCACTGTTATCCCAGAAGTTCAGGTTATTGACCTTCGGATTGAGCGCAAACCCGGCCGCCGCGCCGATTGCGTTCCAGTTGCTATGGATCAAAAGGTGCCGTGTCTGGTTTCCCATGTAACTCATCGTCATCACCCAGTTGGCCGGCAACTGATACTGGAAGTCCAGTGAATAGTGGTACACGGCGATGGTCTTGGGGTTCGAGGGAAAACCCGTCACAAAGATTGACTGCCCATTGGTCGGCAGGTTGTCGGGGCCAAAGGTTGTGATCGTACTGGGGTTGGGTGCGTATCCAAAGAGAGTGGTAGGACTGGTGCCGGTTTCGTAGAGGATTCCGGTCCCAGCACAGGAGGGATTGCTAGTGAAGGGGTAGGGACAGGTGAAACTTGCCTGCACCGCATTGGGCGGATTGCCGCTGCCGTTGGTTGTGATGGCAATTTCGTTTTGGTTGTAGCCGATGCCAAAGCCCCCGCGGAACACCGCATTGCCACCATACTTACTGGGCGACCACGCGAATCCAACCACCGGTCCGAAGTTTGTTTTCTGCGGGGTGTAGAGACTTCCACCGACGCGAATGTGAAGATCTGTCAGTGGATTCGGCCCCGGTCCAAACTCCACGACGTCCAGGTTGTTCTGCTTCGTGTCAAACGCTCCGAAGTCCGACCAGCGCAGGCCAAGGTTGATGGTCAGGGTAGGAAGAACTTTAATATCGTCCTGCCCAAAAAAGCCCCATATATTTTGGCGACCGTCCTGGCGATTCGCGAAGGGGACACCCGTCTGGGAATCGAACTGGCCATTTTCAAAATATGGAGCGTCGTTGGCAAAATCCCACAGGTTGTGGAAATTAAAGCTGGGCCTCGCCGCATAGACAGGGTTATTCAAGTAATACAGCCGGGTTAGCTCGCCGCCCACCTTGATGCTATGACGTCCGATGATCTTGGTGAGGACGTCACTGTAGGTGTAGGTCCACTGGTTCAGGTTGCTGGGTCCGGGGGCACCGAAGAAGGCAGGATTTGCCGTGCCGATGTTATCAATATTGTCCTGCGGCAATCCAAACGGCGCTTGCGGATTGCTGGTAACCTCGTTCCAACGCCAGCCCGCGGCATTGGCGCGCGCCTGATTCAGCAAGCTGGGCGAGAATGTATGGGTCCAGATCAGCGCAAAGGCATCGTTGGTCTGTGAGTGATGCCAGAGGTTCATCGGACGGGTCGTGCCATTGTAATTCGTGGTTGACACCGGCACCCAGTAGATTGTGAAGCTGACCAGGTCATTATGGGTGATATTGGCGTCGACACGGCCGTTGAACTGCATCTGGGATGTATTCGTCGGGTTCACCAGGTTGTAGTACGCCAAGTCGGGTATTCCATCCAGCCCCCCCCCTACGCCCGGGACATTGGAATTGCCACCGTAGCCCAGGTCTTGCAAGCCCAAGCCAGTCTTCAAAGGCGAGCCCACATCCAAGCCACCCGATACGGTGTTGCAGTTCACCCCCTCCTGCAACCCGACGGATGCACATGTCCGCTGAATGATCCCGTTCGATGCCACACCGCTTCCCGGAAATGACAGGTACTTTACCGCAATGCTACCCGGCGTCGCAGCCGAGCTATTAAACTGGGTGGTCGTATACCAGCCTTGAGACGTACTGGAGGCCGCGAGCGGGCTGGTCTCCCAGTTGAAGAAGGCAAATAATTTGTTTTTCCAAAGCGGTCCGCCCAGGCTGCCGCCGTATTGGTTGAATCGGTTCTCATCACGGTTCAGGCCACGCTCTGCTGGCGTGCCCGGGTTAGTGGAACCGACGCCGTTCCAACGCTGGTAGGCATTCAGTCCTGGCCGTGATGCCTTGAAAAAGGCACTGCCGTGCAGTTCATTGCTGCCACTCTTGGTGCTGACCTGAATTTGCGCGCCGCTGAACCTGCCGAACTCCGCATCGTAGCTGTTGGAGACCACCTTCAAATTGTCCACCGAGTCTTCGCTGGGGGTGATCACCGACGTGCCGCCCCACACCGCGCTGACCGTGCTGATCCCGTCAATACTGATGCCGTTGTTCTCATACTGGCCGCCGCCCGTGTTGATCTGCGGGCCGTTCTCCGTGGAGAAAATTCCGCCGTTACCTCCACTGGTCCCGCCCGGTCCTTGGTTCCCAGGCAACTCGAAGGCGCCGCCCCCGCCTTGCTGCGAGCCATCGCCGAATACTCCCGGCGTCAGTTGCGCCAACTGAAAGACGTCGCGGTTGAACGACGGCATGTGCTGGATCTGGTTGCTGGAGATCGTGCTGCTGATGGTGGCTGTTTCCGTGTCCAACGCCTCAGTTGTACTCGACACCGTCACAGTCTGGTCAACCTCTCCCACCTGCAACTGCAGATTCAGCGAATTGAGCTGCTCGGGGATGATCTGCACATCCTCCAGCATCTGCTTCTTGAATCCCGGGTGCTCCGCGGTGAGCCGGTAGGGCGCCGGCGGCAGCGCGTTGAAGGTGTAAATGCCATTGTCGTCGGAGGTGGCGACCATCGTACTGTTCGTGTCTTTGTTCACCAGAGTGACGGTCGCGCCCTGAATCACCTCACCCTGGGGATCACTCACGGTTCCGCGCAGAGACGCGCGGTACTGCGCCCGCGCAGCGGGTGTGAAAACTACGCAGCAAATCAAAATCAAAAAAACGAGTAGCTGAAATCTTAAATTCTTCATGGCATTTTCCTCCGGCGTGCGGCGTTTCAAGACGAATAGGCGCAGCTGGAGTAAATGGGCAGGTCACATTCGCGACAAATCGACGAATGGCCTGAATCTCGAAGCATTCGGTTGAGGTCGAGTTTCGGCCTGAAATAGAACGTTCGAGAAGGGTTGTATTGACTAGGAGTTTCGGCGTGGCAGGCGACCCGCCATCGGTAGAGCAGACTCGGTATCCGGTTACGCTAACAACTCGGGTAAACATCTGTCATCCATTGCGAACAAGCAATGAACAGGTAATGCTCGGGCATCATAGCACGGCTGTCCTTGTGAGCGTCACCTTTTTCCTGCAAGCTGCCCCGCACCGAGGTGGGCAACGCTAGGTGGTGACTCTTATTGGCTGCGCTCGCGATGCGCCTGCTTTGTTTTTGACATCGCCAGCTAGCGCAATCTCGGAAATGCTGAGACCGCCTCTGATACCCATCGCGGGATCCATCCCGAATTGGGCGAAAACCAATTACCAAAGCAATGTGATTCGTCACTTTTTGTCTTGGTTGCTCAGCTGAGGCAACATATGATGCAGGCTTGGGCGTGTTAAATGCGCTCGCCCATACGCTCTTCGCGGCGCCAATTCGGCGTTGGCTCTTTGATAACAAAACCTAGCGAAGTTAACTGACCAGTAAAATGATCCTCTCGAGAACTATGGCATTTCGACCATACTCCTACCTCCTAACTCCTTTGTTCATAGGACTTTGCTAGTAACTCATTATTTTGGGATACTTTGCAGATATAAATAAGGAACTAAGGGGGAGGGGGCAGGAAACACCACGCTGTCCTATTTTTGAAACGGCCGATCCCAACACTTTTTATTTAGGAAGACTCCATGAAGCGAATAATTCTGGCGTTGTGTATTGCCGTGGTCTGCATCCCCAGTCAGCGTGTGCCGGCTTGGGCGCAAACGGCTCCACAGTCCATTGTGATCGACGGGAACGCTGTTGGCAGTCCATTCCCCCACTTCTGGGAGCAGATGTTTGGCTCAGGTCGTGCGGTCCTGGCCCTTCGCTCCGCATACCGAAGCGACATGCGCGAAGTGAAACAGGCGACCGATTTCCGTTACGTGCGCGGTCACGCCATCCTGCACGACGAAGTCGGCGTCTACAGCGAAGACAAGCAAGGCAATCCGAAGTACAACTTCACCTACGTCGACCAGATCTACGATGGCATACTCGCCAATGGTGTGCGCCCGATGGTTGAGATCGGCTTCATGCCCAAGCAACTGGCCTCTGACCCGAACGCGATACATCCTTTCTGGTACAAGCAGAACGTTTCGCCTCCCAAGGACTACGTCAAGTGGGACGACCTGATCCGCCACTTTGCCCAGCACCTGGTCGACCGTTACGGTATCGCGGAAGTTTCGCAGTGGTACTTCGAAGTCTGGAACGAACCAAACATCGACTTCTGGGCCGGCAATCCCAAGCAGTCAACCTACTTCGAGCTCTACGACCACACTGCTCGGGACCTCAAAGCCGTTTCGCCGCTGTTACGCGTCGGAGGACCCGCGACCGCCGCGGCCGACTGGATCGAGCCATTTCTTGCCCACGTATCGCAACAGAATGTCCCGATCGATTTCGTCTCCAGCCACGGGTACGGCGATGACACGGTCGAAAATCTCTTCCACACCAACGAGCAGATCCCGATGAACCAGCGCGTGTGCCGCGCCATCAAGAAGGTGCACGATCAGATCAGCAGTTCTGGACGTCCACATCTGCCGCTGTTCTGGACGGAGTGGAATGTCCCGTCCTACGGCGATCTCGGCGCCCGCGACAGCGTGTATGTCGGACCGGCGCTGACCTACGACATCGTCCAGTGCGACGGTCAGGTGAAAATGATGTCGTACTGGACGTTCGACGATGTGTTTGAAGAAGGTGGCGTCGCGGAAGATCCTTTTCACAACGGTTTCGGCCTCATCGCCGTCGGCGGCATCAAGAAGCCGGCATTTTACGACTACGCTCTACTGCACCTCCTCGGATCCGAACGCCTCGCCAATACCGGAAATAGCGTATTGGTAACGCGACGCTCGGACGGCACCCTGGTGATCGCAGTTTGGAACCAGGTTGAACCGGACCAGAAAGGTACGCCGCAACATTTTCGTCTCGAGTTCCGCAATGTAAATGCTGCGGAACCGGTCCTGGTTCATCGGGTCGACGAGAATCACAGCAATAGTCTCGCCGCCTATCGTGCGATGGGCAGTCCGCGGTATCCAACGCAAGCGCAGATTGAACAGCTCAACCGCGAGAGCGCGCTGGCAGCTCCGGAAGTGGCGCCAATGAAAAACGGCGCCATCGATCTCGGGGTGCCGGTGAACGGGCTGGCGGTGCTGGAAGTCTCGCGGTGGTAGGCTTACGCCCATTGCTAGTCGCCGATTCGCTTGTCTCAATCGGGATCACTTATCATCAGACATCCATTTCAATGCAACTTCGTCATGTTTTGATACGACGATCTCGCACTACGGCATCCAGGGAAAGGTTCTGCGGTGGTGGGCCTCACAGCGTCCGCTTAAACAGCATCGTCGCGATTGTCATCATCACCAATGCCGCTATTGTCAGGAAAGCCAGGTCCCCAGCAATCGCGGTGAAGCCTGCCTCTTTCAGCAGAATCGCCTTGAAGCCGTGGACCGAGTAGCTGAACGGATCGACATAGGCGATCCAGCGCAGCCACTTAGGGAATGCGTAAATGGGATAGATGGCGCCGCTGGGAAAGAACAGCAACGTGTTCAGGATGCCGAAGGTGGCGCGCGGTACCAGCGGATCCTCCACCCGCACCATCATCAGGAACATCATGGTGTTGAACGCCATCGACGTGGCAAGGATCATCAGCAAGAGATTTGATGCGTTCTCCAGTTTGAACACCGTACCAAGCCCTGACAGCAGCGCTCCCAATATAGTGATTACGATTCCGGCGAGAATTGCCTTGACCGCTCCCGCGATGTTCAGGCCAAATACCAGCTCGAACTTCGTGATTGGCGTTACCAGGTAGCCTTCATGCACTCCACGCGCCTTGTCGTCGATGTACAGCATGCCGCCGCCGATCATGACAGAGACGAACATGGCTAGGGCGATCGAGCCTGGCAGGAGATACTTCATATATTCGATGTAAGGGTAGAGCTCGACGGTGTCTAGCGAGATCTGCTGCACAATGCGCGACGGCTCGACGTCGGGCGTGTTCAGCGCCTTCACTAGGTCGCTGAAAACCTGCTCCAGCGAAGAACTGGTGAAGTTGTCGGTGTTGTCGACGACCAGAGCGATGCGGGGATGGTTCTGCTCATACACTCTCCGCGAATACTCGGGCGGGATGATGATGGCCGCGTCAATACGACCAGTGCGCACATCCGCCACGGCCTCTTGATCGCTGGTGTAGTAAACCGGCCTGAAGGTTCGCGAGTTGACCTCCACGGCAGCGAGTGCCTCGCGGATCTTCACCGACTGGGTGCCGTGGTCCTGGTCGACTACCCCGAGGCGCGCGTCTTTGATCTTCCCGCCAAACGCGTTGCCTAGCACGATCAACTGAACCAGCGGAAAGACCATCGACACCAGCATCAGAGTCGGGGAACGAAAGAATTTGCGCAGCTCACGCTCGACAATGGCCCACATGCGATTCATGGCCGTAACCCCGGCCGGTCAGGCATGACGAACTGGTAGGCTTTCACTTGCTCATCGCGCAACTGCCGTCCTGTGAAGTGAACGAAGACGTCGTCCAGCGTGGTGTTTTGTACGGAGAGCGATTTGACCTGTACGTTCTGTCGCACCGCCATCTCGACAAGTTCCGTGGTGGTCTTGGATCCATTGCTGGTGAGGATGCGATACGCGTTTGCCGCCTGCGACTGCACCGACTTAACGTCATCCAGCTTCTGTAACTGCTCCTCCCAATCCGGCGGCGCGTTGGTGAACTGCGCCTCAATCACGTTCGACCCGGGCACGCTGGCTTTCAACGCCATGGGTGCATCGAGCGCGACCAGCTTTCCGTGATCGACGATGGCTATGCGATCGCACAGGCGATCGGCTTCGTCCATGTAGTGGGTGGTAATCAGCACCGTGAGGTCACGGCTGTTCTTGATCTTGGTCAGCATCTCCCAGACGGCAACGCGCGAAACCGGATCGAGGCCCGTCGTCGGCTCATCGAGAAAGAAGATCTTGGGACTGTGTACCAAGCCACGCGCGATCTCCAGCCGCCGCCGCATTCCACCGGAAAGCGTCTTGGTCTGGGCGTGGCGCCACTTGGTCAGATCAACCGTCTCCAGCAGGTCGTCGACGTTGCGCTTCCGCTGTTCGGCGGGAACGCTATACAGCTTGGCGTAGATATTCAGGTTCTCTTCGACAGTCAGATCAATGTCGCTGGTCAGCGCCTGGGGGATCACGCCGATGCACTGTCGCGCCGAATCCGCCTCTTTCGCAACATCGTATCCGTTGATCAACGCACGTCCGCTGGTGATCGGCAGCAGCGTCGTCATCATGCGAATCAGCGTGGACTTGCCCGCGCCATTCGGACCAAGCAATCCGAAGATCTCGCCGTGCTTCACCGCGAACGAGACATCATCGACAGCGGTGAAGTCTCCGTATTTCTTAGCGATGTGGTCGACGACGATGGCGTCTCCACTGGCAGGCGCATCGCATCCTGCACTACTCGCGGATTTGGAATGGAACCAGCTCATTTGGCTCCTTTCGCCAGATCTTTCGGTAGCAGAACCTCGGCGGTCATGCCTGGCACCAGGGCGCCGTCAGGGTTATCGACCTTCAGCTTCAGTCCGATGGTCTTGATATCGCGCTTGGTGCGGCTGACATCACGCTGCGTTGCGTAGTCACCTTCGACGGCCTTGAAGATCACCTGGCCTACGATGGGCTGCCCGGCGGGCAGGCGGACCTTGAGCTTGTTGCCCACGGCGACGAAGCGCCCCTCCGTCTCGGGAGCTTCGGCGCGCACCCAGGTGTCGCCGAAGTCGATGATGGTAACTATGGGTTCACCGGCATTCACCACTTCGCCCTGGCGGGTGGCGCGCACAGAAACCGTTCCGGTCACCGGAGCGTAGATCTTCGTGTAGCCGAGCCGGGTGTCGGCTTGCGCGAGCTGCGCTTGCGCGTTCGCGACCTGTGCCTGGTTCATGGCAACGTTGCTGGCGGCGGCGCGCTGCTGATGCAGCCGTGCATCGGCCGTCTCGACGTCGGCCTGCGCCGCATCGACATTCTTTTGTGCGCTTTGAACTACCGCCTGCTGAGCCTTAAGCTGTTCTTCTGCACGAACGCTGTCCTGCTCGGAGGCCACACCTGCCTTTGCCAGCGACATGGCACGTTCCGAGTCGCTGCGTACGCGTATCAGGTCGGCCTGTGCCTGGGTCAGCGCAGCCTGTGCCGCCGAGAGTCGCGCCTGCGCGTTCACCACGCCGCTATTAGTCTCGCCCAGCGTCTGCGCTTCCGTGGCCTTCATCGACGATACCTGCGATTCGTAAGCGTCGATCGTTGACTTCGCGGCGTTCTTCTGCGCTTCGAGTTCGGCGGAGTCGATCTCGGCAATTACGTCGCCAGCTTTTACCTTCGAGCCTTCGTCCACGTAGAGCTTTTCGACACGGCCCATGATCTTCGAGCTGACGATGACCTGGTTCGCATCCACGATGCCGATTAGAACGGTATCGCTGGTGCGGTCAGTGGAGAAGAAGTACCAGCCAGCGGCAATCGCGAGCAAGACAAACAGGAATATGAGAAATTTTGGCGGTTTCATGGGCGTTTTCTCCGCGCTGTATTGCCGCGCTTAGGTCGTGCAAGAGAATGTGGATTGGCGTTATTTTCGGCTTCGCGGGCGGCTACCTCAGCGGCCAGCTTCACCCCGGCATCACGATTGACGAACAAGGCGGCGGCGGCGAAGTCCATGACAGCGGCACGCCGCTGCTGAAGGGCCTCCGGAGAAAAAAGATCGCCAGGCCGAAATTTGCGAAGCAGTGGGGCAATTGCAAAGTAATGAACAATGCTGCCCACGGCGGAAGGCATGAATTGCATCGGCTCGACTGCGCGGAATTCGCCCGCAGTGATCCCTTCGTGCAGCACGGCGAGTACGCGCGACGCAATCGGCTGCAAATATTGCACGAACATGCGCTCGATATGAGGCGAGCCGCCACGGCCTGCGCTCATGATCTCGCCCACAAAAATGCGGGCATAATGCGGCGACTTGGCAACCACGTCGAAGTGCGCGCGCACATACAGGAGAAACCGCTCGCCCGCCGATGCCGGCCGGTCGAGCACCACGGTGAGCCGCTCCAGAAAGCCGCTGAAGAACTCGTCGAGCACTGCGCCATACAGGGTGTCTTTGTCCCGAAAGTAGTAATAGAGCAGTGCCTTGTTCACTCTCGCGGCGTCGGCGATGGCATCCATGCGAGCGCCGGAGAGACCCTCTTGCGCAAACTCTTCCAGGGCGGCCTGCAGGATCGCCTTGCGGCTAACCTCGGGCTGCCGGCGGGTGCCCATGCGTGGCTTTTCGGGCTTGAGGGAAGCAGTCATGAAGATTTAATTAACCAGTTAGTTAGATCATAACAGGCCGCAGTCTGCTCCCGATGAAAAATCGTTTTTACCGTGTCGCGAAGGGTGAAACGGAGGACTCCGCAAACGGGGTTGGGCCAACTTTTGGATCGACTTTTGTTGGGGAAGTATAGAGGGCTCAGGGATTTAAAACTTTAATACGGCGTTTGGGGGCACTTCGGAGCACTCTGGGGGCAGCTTTGGGCAGCACTTGTGCAGCACCGTTCGCCTTTCTTCGGGGGCGAAAAGATCGAGTCCTCATCTAAAGTGGGTTGATTTCTGAGCAAGCAGGACTCTCTCAGACGACCCCTAATATCCAGCCCTCAATCGCCGCGACTTGACGTTCCTGCGGCTCCAGTGACGGATTGAGAAACTACGAGGCTCGGGTCACGCTGTTTCCGAGTAACTCCTGAGTCGAATCTGCCTCCCTCAGACAGGACGACGCAGTACGGCTGGTGCGGATGGTCTCAGCGAAGTCGTGTTTCGTCTGCTGACGACGACTTCAGATTCGTCTCGCCTGACCGTATGGGTTGCATCGCACTCTGGGCAGAGCCAATAGCAATAGTCTGACAGCTTCATTTCTCTCCATGTCGCTGGGCTGTCATGCTGAGTCGGCGGAAGCAAGAACAGTCGTCCCTTACTAAGCTCTCGAAACTCGCGATTGCATGTCGGGTTCGCGCACTGGGCTACCATTGAGAACCTACCTACTGCTTCTTTTTCTCTTTTTCGCCCTAACTCCCATAGCAAAAAGAGCACAATCATGGGAGCAAAAATAAGTGCAGGTATTGGCCACAGCACAGAGTCAATTAGTTTCCTCATATGTTCACCCTGAACGAAGCGGGCTTGCGTGCTCCCGCCTCACATCATTTGCCCACGACAATGCAATGCGTCCGCCGCTTTGTCGTGATCCGCCTCTGTGTACCATGTGGGAGCATGAGCTTCGAGAAGATTTCCACCTTCTCCGCTTCGCGAGCAAATGAATAGCGCATTCGATGGAAAACCGAGGGCAAGAGCCTGTCCCAAGGAGACTTATGAAAGCCGCAACTTATATTCTTATTCTCGTAATCCTTCTCGGTCTGGCGCTTTCCGTTCCGAGTGCTGCCCAAACCAAATCGACTTCCTCGCAACCCACGGCGCAAGATAAGGTTCAGACATCGCAAGCGGAGGCGCAGGAAGAGGCACGAGCGAAAGCACAGAAGTCGCAAAAGAAGGCGCAGAAGTCACAACGGAAGGCGCAAAAGAAAGCGGAGAAGAAGGCACAGAAAGATCAGAAGAAAGCGCACAAACAGTCGAAGCAACGAAGCAACGAAGCAACGAAGCAACAACACCCCTCAGCCCGCTGATCCTTAGCTGTTGTGGGTTTGGTTGACGTAACGCACAGATATATATCCGCTAATATTTCTGCCCCAACGCCCCCGTGGTGAACTCGACCAGGCGACATCTTCCGACAGGCAGTAGCAAAATCTCGAAGAAACTTCTGACCGCAGACCTGTTCCTCGGTGAACGCAATCGAGGTCGCGTAATCCTTCAGCTTCGGCCTGTCCAGTCGAAATCGCACACTTTCGCCTTCAGTGTCGATGGCTGGCTTGGCCTCTTGTGCTGTCGATTCCCGTAAGCGATTGAACCCAATGTGCCGATAAGAACTAGTGCATTCGTGTTCGCTGGAAGATACACGCCAAACTGCCAAGCGCGGCCTCTGCATTGAGAGGTGACTTATGGCGAGACTGAGAAACCGCTGCGAAGAAAGCCGCTACGATGTCAGTTGGGTTCTCACTCTCGCCGTCCTTTTCGTGATCGCCAAGCAGACCTTCGGACTTCCATTTTCGTGGTGGTGGATACTTCTTAACATCCCGCTCGGAATCTTTTTGGACAGCTTCGAACCGATTTAGATAGGGGGGCATTGACAGTGGCTCAGCACACCAGTCATTCCAATCCGTCTGTGCCTACCGCAAATCCCAGATGCGCTGAGGCCGGCGACAACTGGCTTGCTGAAAACCGTGGCTGGTTGTACACCTGCACAGAGCAATCGAGAAGCATGAGAAATCCATTACTGCGATTGGCCATCGAAAAGCGTCGGGTCGTGTCGGACGGCAAGAGTTGGCACAGCTCTCCCTAGCTGGGGGACTGGGGAGGACTGATAGGTTCAGGCCGCGTGCCGCTCGTACCGGTGGTGAAGGCCGCCAACTCGCGGTATCGCGATCACGGCTCCGAGTTCCGGCGGGTGTACGGGCCGCGGCTCCGGCGTGTCTTTAGCCAGCGAGAGGTGCGTCCTGGATTCGTGATAACACGCCAGAAACGACTTCACATGCCGATATAGCGAGGCTTCGTGGCACGATCACGTGGTCCAGACACTCGCGGCGGAGGGTGCCGATCAGCCGTTCGATGTACGCCCGTTGCCAAGGAGATCAGGGCGCCGAAAGAACTTCTTGGATGCCCATGTCCTTGAGTTGCTGCGTGAATTCGTCGCCGAAGATCCGATCGCGATCCCGTAGCAGATAACGTGGTGCGCTGTCCCACGGAAAGGCGTCGCGGAGTTGCCGGGCAGTCCACTCCGCGCTGGGGTGGGCGGTAACGCCGAAATGCACGACCCGCCTGCGGTCGTGGGCCAGAACCAGGAACACATACAAGACCTGAAACCGGATGGTCGGCACCGTGAAGAAGTCGACTGACACCAGGGTCTTGACGTGATTCTCAAGGAAGGTCCGCCAGGTTTGCGACGGCGGCTTTCGTTGTCGGACCATGTACTTGGCGACGCTGGTCTCACCGATGTCGATGCCGAGTTTGAGCAATTCGCCGTGGATACGGGGTGCTCCCCAAAGCGGATTCTCGCGGCTCATTTTGCGGATCAATTCTCGCACGTCTTTCGGGACCGTTGGGCGGCCGGGTTGGCCAGAGCGCACTTTCCATGTCCAAAACAGCCGAAAGCCCTTGCGGTGCCAGGCGATGACGGTTTCTGGCTTAACGATGACCAAGCCAGATCGCCAATCGTTCCAAACATCGCACAGCCACGCCCAGAGAAGTCGATCGGCTGAGGTGAGTTTCGGCCGCTTCACCGAGCGATGCAGGACGCCGAGTTGGTGTCTTAGCGCGAGGTTTTCGACCTGGAGTGCAGCGCGGGATTTGAAAGCCGCCGACGCGGCGACCGCCAACAGGTCAAGTGCACTGAGGACTAGACGGAGAGACTGACGGAGGATACTCAAACTCCATGCTCTCATGCAGTTCGACATTTACGATAGGCACAATCTGAAAGTAGGCCAACCAGTGTGGTATCGCACCTGCCCTCATTGTCATCGCGTCCTGATAACGGAGCACTTGAAGGAAATCAAAAAATGCGAGTGCGGATTCACATGGGGTGACAGCGGCCTCCCTGACAGACGAACCCGTGAACGTCAGAGGCCACCTGTTCTGAGACTGTCCGATCACTCCTCGGAAGTTAACTAATCAACGCACGTTACAGCCTGTTCCGTTTTAGGAAAGGAATCCGAGGCGTGCAATCCGTGGTCGTTGTGTGTTCTTTTGCCGTGTCATCTTTGCCCCCTCGTACCTTCTGACGAAGCATCCTGCACTGCAAGACGCAGCAATGACAGAGATGGCGTACATGGGAAGTTCGACCTCTTGTGGGCTATTCCGCATCGGCCTATGTTCGAGAGTTCTAAGGAGATCAAGAACGGCATGGATGAGTCAGACGAACACTCGACATCAAGTACCAAACCAGAAGATAGACGCCGTATTATTCGCTATTCGATCACTGGCATTGTTCGGTTCGAGTGGCAAGCAGTGGATGACCAGTGGCATGACGACATCGGAATCACACGCGATATTGGAAAAGGCGGGTTCTTCATCGAGAGCGGCTCAATCCCGTCAGTCGGCTCACCAATCAAACTGACCGTGACGTTGCCTTCCGAATCGACGCCCAACGTGACGCTTCAGCTCAGTGGCTCTGGTACCGTCTGCCATGTACGACAGGGGCACACCCAGCCAAGCGGCTTCGGGGCTTCGGCGATCTTCCACGTGGACGTGCCGACGCGCCCCGGGGATACAAAGGACAGAGAACCGTAAGACTTGATGAATAGCTACGGGTTCCCGACGCGCCACCCCTAGAAACAGTCACTTCGCAATCCACCCCAACCGCCGCCTGACGACTGCTCTTCATCAGTTGCTCCCAGCGGCTCGACCTGTCGGCATTCCGCTCTTTAGGATGGCATTCCCGCGCCCACGTGGATAGATATCGCCCGTAGACGAGGTTCAGTGTTGCAGCGGACGAGCGCGAGTTCCCTCGTCACTTCCGAAAACGATCACAGCCACTCCCCACCTTCTCATGGCCAGTCGTCTCATGCACCCGACACACCTTCACCCCTAACGTGATGTACCGTGTCGCCCACCCACAAAAGAGAAGATATGCGTTGGGCTGTTCGCTCTCTTGTGAGCATTCTTATCCCAGCCTACCTTTGAAATGCATAAGGAAGTATGAGAGCAACATGGACAAGCCAGTTAGATACTCCGCCACGAAAGCTATCCGAGAGGGTAGACGGAGCCATGTGCGGTATCTGATCACTGGTACAGACTGGTTCCAGTGGTTGGCGAAAGATGGGAATTGGTACAACGCTATCGGAACTACCCGCGATTGTGGGAAGGAAGGGCTGTTCATTCAGAGTGATTCAAGGCCGCCGATGGCTTCCCCTCTTCGCTTAGTTGTAACTCTTCCCACCACATGGAAGTCAGGCACTTCTCTTTGCCTCAGCGGTACGGGCTGCGTTCGCCACATCCAGCGGGAACCGAGACAGGCAAGTGGGTTCGGAGCCTCAGCGGTGTTCCACACGGAGGTGCCGATATCCACTGTTAAATAACTGTGATTCATGTGCATCGCCGTCGTCATAAACAGAAGTCACCCTAACCCAAGGCACTTAAGAAAGGAACTTTCACAATGCGTAAGCTTTTGTTCGTCCTCGCAATTCTTACTCTCGCCACTGCTGCCTTCGCTGGCAACTATCCCATCGTCAGCATTCAATTCACGGGTGCAGGTAGCAACAACTACAACGGTGTGCAAAGCTACCCCTACAATGGCACCGCCAACGGAGTTCCTCAAGACTTCATGTGCATCAGCTACAACGAGCACATCACGGGCGGCGAAACGTGGCGAGCCTATGCGGAGACCATTCCTCAATTTGGTCTCAAAAGCTTCCAGTCACTCTACAAAGCCCAAGAGGTAGCATTCCTTTATCTTGAAGCGGAAAAGGATGGGGGAGCGAACTCGGGAGTCAATGCTGAGGCGTGGTGGGTCATGGAAGGCGTCCCGAGTCCTGAGCCTGATGCTGCTGCATTGACTGGTTTTAAATTTAACCTCAAGGACACGTATCCGAACATTGTGGTCTATGTTCCTATCGATGGAACACAGAGTTGGGCAGGAGAGACTCCTCAGATTTTCCTTGGGTCAACCCCTGAACCAAGTACCCTGCTAACTCTCGGCTCTGGCCTCATCGGATTGGCTGGATTCGCTCGCAAGCGTCTTTTCAACAACTAACGTAACGCTCCTTAACTTCGGAACGTAACCGAACCTACGGGCTGTTGCGAACCAACAGCCCTTCATCTGAAAGGAAATACAGTGCGCTTATCTCTCAAACTCGGAATCGCTCTCATTATCTTAACTCTCTCCACGGCAGCTTTCGCTACTATCGAGGAGGCAACTGTTGGTTTCACGTACTTCAGTAACCCCAGCAGCTTAGTGACGGCAGCGGGTAATCTGCTTGGCCAGTATGACACGACTACAGGTGTTTTCACTGCCACTTCTTTCTACAAGGGGAGCGGCTACTACATACTTCCGTCGGATATTATCCCAATGACCGTGGTTCCTACTAGCTTGTCAGGCAACTTCGGGTTCGCTTGGGATAACAAGGTCTTCTTCCCTGCTGACGGCTATGGCAATCACCTTGATCAGTACGGTCTGGTGTTCGATGTCGCGGGATTGGGGTACGTGAATCTTTGCGCCACCACTGGCTGTAATAACGACAGCAATACTGGCTACACCAACCTCACCTATTTTGCTGGCAACACTCCCGTCACTGCGGAGTTCGGTACGCCATCGCCAGTGCCTGAACCAAACACTCTGTTGACTCTTGGCTCTGGCTTGATCGGATTGGCTGGACTGGCACGGAAGCGCCTGTTCAGCTAAAACGGGGATTGCGGCGACTTCGGGGGAGGGACGCTGCTTGCCCGTAAACGGGCTGCTGACATATATCAGCAGCCCCTAAGTTCTTCGGCGTATGGTGGCACGCGAGATGCGTGGACAGGCAAGCGCAGCCGTAGAAACAAAGCCGAGAGAGGGTGGGCTTATACCTTTCCCCACCCACGGGGTGGGGCTTTCCTCCCCACCCCTCATCCAAAAGGTGGCGCACTCCTGCGTCCTTAGCGGGGGCAACTGTCGGGTGTCGCGCTCCCACATCCTAGAACCTCGCACGCCATTGGTGAGGGGTTGTGGCATTTGTGGTTTAGCTGGACTGGCACGAAGGCTCCTCGCCAGCCAAACTACATCGGTTTCGCCATAAGGAAGCACTGCAAGCGCCAGTCCATCGGCAAGTTGCAGTTCGAGAAGGAAACTGGCCGCTAATGAAGAGGCTACTCGTCAAACTGATCCTGCTCTGCACACTCGCTCTCGTGGCGCGGGATCTGCTCCCCTCCTCCGTGCTGTACGATCTGCGCCAGGCGCTTCCTGCTGCTGTCGAGGTGGCGCGGGACGCCACCCACCTTCGTCCCTCTGACATGTTCGACGATCTCGCTGCGCGAATGCGCGACACCTTCGGCAAGTGAACCGCGAGTGCAGGTTCGCTTCTGAAAGAAGATGCTGTGAGAAGGTCAAGCGCTCAAGAAGTGAGGCTGCTCCACCAGTTGGTTCATGACCTGGTGCTGCACTGTGCAGCGCGTTGCAGCGGATGCAACAAGTTGCAGGAACAGCCTTTCCGGCTGCTCGCCGAGTTGGTGGCGAACGCTGGAAGGATTGTGACGCGCGAAGAGCTGCAGCAGAAATTGTGTCTGCCGACATCTTTGTAGACTTCGAGGTCGGACTGAACAGCATTGTTCGCAAGTTACGGCAAGCGCTGAACGACGACGGGAAAGTCCGCACTACATCGATACCGTGGCCCAGCGGGGGTATCGGTTTGTGGCGCAGGTGGCCGACATTGCGACTGTACCTCGAGCGGCGGACAAAGATTCACCACCTGGCATTCGGGTTTCGCTGTCCGACGAACGTACGAATCCTGCAGCATCCGAAGAAATTCAGCCCAAGCCGTGGAGGTGGCATTGGCTCCTGGCGGCGTGTGTGCTGGCGCTCGTGGCCTACATGGCGCTGGCAGCGTGGCGTAGAGCGAAAAAGGTCCCGCCTCTGGGTGCCTCTATTGGCAGTGATGCGCTGCTCCATTACTGGGCACGCAACATTCGCAGCCGTTCTTGCGGCGTAGACGGCGCGACCTGCGCCCGCTTTTCTAGAATCGTCCGGTCAATCCGCATGTGGATGACACATCGGCCCGGCACGATACGGTGAAGGCTACGATCAAAACAAACCATGGAACGCTTCGTACGAAGTTCATCCGATGAAACGCCATTGGGTTACCGAGCTTCTGGAATGCTCAACGGCACCCATACCGTCCCGAGTTTTCTTGTGTTTCGATCCATGACCTCAAGTTCATCCAAGGTTTTCTCGAGATTGGAATCCCGATGAGCTGCGCCGATATCCACGAAGCTTTCCTCGGCTCCCCAGGGGGGTGTCAATTTGTCGTATGCTGAATCACGCTACTTCCCTGGAGCCGGTATGGACCCCCGCATCGTTGCCATTTCAGGCCCGCTAGAAGGTCAGGTGTTTCGGCTGGCCGATGGCCCTATCTCAGTGGGTCGTGAAGCGTCGAATCGCATGTCGCTCCGCGACACGAGCGTCTCCCGACGACATTGCATTGTCGAAATCCAGGATGACCAGGCGGCGGTCACCGATCTGGAAAGTCGTAATGGGACCTTCGTCAACGGCATTCCGGTCAGCAAGCGTCCGCTGGTCCATGGCGACATGTTGCGGATTGGGACGTGCGAATTGGTGTTTCTAAAGGACGATGACACTCCCTCCGTGCCGCGCGTGTTCTATAGCGATGGAACGCTAACCGACATCCGCACGACCGTCAAGCTGCACGACCCTCACGCCTGGACCGTCACGCCGACCGAGGTCGGGCGCATGGCGCGCGATCTGGATGCGCTGGTCAAGATCTCGCGCGCCATCAATTCCATCCGCGAGCCCCAGGAACTTCAACGGCAGCTGCTGGAGCGCATCTTCGAGGTAGTCCCCGCGGAGTTCGGGGTGATTCTCATCATCGACCAATCAGAAGACGAGCCGGCATCCATCTGCGCTTACGACCGCGAAGGGCGGGACTCGCAGCAGGTCGCGGTCCGCCGTGAGCTCGTTCAGCGTGCGCTATGGAACCAGTCGGCCGTAATCGCCGAAGCCCCAACCGATTCACTGACATCAGAAAACGCGGTGTGTGTGCCGCTGTTGGGGGTGCAAAGAAACGTTGGGGTGATCTATCTCACTTCGACGGGGCCGGAGGGAAGAATCCAGGAACACCACATGCACTTCCTCAACTCCGTCGCGGGCATTGCTGCCGTCACTCTCGAGAACGTGTTGGCACTGGAATCACTAAAGGCGGAGAACCGTCGCCTGCGTGCCGAAGCGCAGCCGGGCGACGGCATGGTCGGCGACGGCAAGACCATGCGCCAGCTCTCAAGCCTGATCACCAAAGTGGCGCAAGGCGACAGCGTGGTGCTGATTCGTGGCGAGAGTGGGACCGGTAAGGAACTAGTCGCGCGTGCCATCCACGCGGGCAGCGTCCGGTGTGAAAAGCCGTTTGTCGCCATCAACTGCGCTGCCATACCCGATACGCTGTTGGAAAGCGAACTCTTTGGGCACGAAAAAGGCTCCTTCACCGGCGCAATTGCCACCAAGAAGGGAAAGCTGGAGGTTGCGGGGGACGGGACGGTACTGCTGGACGAGATCGGCGAGCTGGCGCCGGCCATGCAGGCCAAGTTGCTGCGCGTGCTGCAGCAGCGCGAGTTTGAGCGGGTTGGCGGGACTCGCCCTCTCAAGCTGCATGCTCGCATCCTGGCTGCAACCAACAAGGACCTTGAGCAGGCCATCAGAAGTGGCGAGTTTCGCCAGGACTTGTTCTACCGCTTAAATGTCGTTTCCGTGGCCATTCCACCACTGCGCAAGCGCCGCGAAGATATTCCGCTGATGGCAATCTATTTCGCCACCAAGTCCGCGCAAAAGTGCAATCGGCCCTTCAAGGGCATCGCGGCCGAAGCGAGAGCGCTGCTGATGAACTACGACTGGCCGGGCAACGTGCGTGAACTTGAGAACGCCATTGTGCATGCCATTGTGCTGGGTCCTTCGGACGAAATTCGCCCCGAGGACCTCCCGGAATCGCTGCAGGAACAGCCGACGACCAAGCGGGAAGGAACCAGGTACCAGGCTGCCATTAGCGAGCTGAAGAAGCGTTTGATTCGCGACGCTCTGGCCGAAGCTAACGACAGCTACACGGACGCAGCAAAAATCCTGGGCGTGCATCCCAACTACCTGCATCGCCTCATCCGTAACCTTGAAATGAAATCGGAACTGCGCGAGCAGGCGAACGAATAGGCAGTCGCATCACGGTTACATTTTCCGTCAAGTGCGGGGACATCCACCGTCCCGGACTCGCGGAGTCGCCGAGGCACGTCGGTGGTTCCAAGCCTTTCTTATCTCACGTTATTGATCAGGACAATGTCCCTGACAAAGTCGCTCCGTACAGTAGGCACTAGAGTTCGGAAGATCAAGTGATCGAGAGTGCGTTGCGGAAGATCGATATTCTGTTCTGCCATGTGCTCCCGTGTGGTCAAGAATCTCAAACGCATTGAAAAGGGATGTGTTGCAACTTTCAGGGTTGGTGGCTGGTGACGTGAAAGAATCGTGAAATGGGAACCCAACCCGCGATCTTCAAATGGCGACAGACTGAACCCGGTCTCATCCTTTGTGCCGTCCGGTGGTATCTTCGCTATTCGCTTTCGCTGCGCGATGTTGAGGAACTGATAGAGGAGCGCGGTCTCAACGTGGATCACACAACGGTCTGGCGTTGGGTGCGGTGTTACAGCCCTGAGTAGGAGCAGCGACTGCGACCGCATCTCAAGCATCTCAAGCCGACCAACAAGTCTTGGCGTGGACGAAACC
This sequence comes from uncultured Acidobacteriaceae bacterium, assembly GCA_963722405.1. Classification (GTDB taxonomy): domain Bacteria; phylum Acidobacteriota; class Terriglobia; order Terriglobales; family Acidobacteriaceae; genus DASRAA01. The sequence continues at coordinate 98,021 of CAVRMO010000013.1, read as the reverse complement.
TACGTTCGCGTGAAGGGCGCTGGTGCTACTTGTATCGGGCCATCGATTCCGCGGGTGCCACCATCGATTTCTTGCTGTCAGCGTTCCGTGACGCCGATGCTGCCAAGCGCCTGTTTCGCAAGGCACTCGGCGATCGATCCCATGCGCAACCTCGAGTGATCAACACTGACCTGGAGCCGATTTACAGCTCCGCGATCCCCGACAGTAAGAAGGAAGGGACGCTACGCACCTGCTGTCGACACCGACCGGTGCAGTACTTGAACAATATTCTCGAACAGGATCATCGAGCCATCAAACGCCGAGTGAACGCCAAGCAGGGCTTCCGAGAATTCCAGGCGGCTCGGCGAACGATTCAAGGCTACGAAGCAGTCCACATGATCCGGAAGGGGCAAGTTCGATGGGTGGCAGGAGATGATCTTCTTCGACAGATTCGGTTCATCGACAGCCCCTTCGGTTTGATGGCGGCCTAAGAATGCGCGAAAGACGCTCGGCCACAAACTTGTCTACATTTTAAACTTGCAACACTACCCTAAATAGTGCTGGGGAACCAAATGGTTCTGCAGGCTATCCGTTCGGATAGAGAAGGCGCTGGTCGATGAGATCAGTTCGCCGCGCCCCCAGCACAAACTCATTGCAAACACGATCTCGTACTGCCAGCGTTGCGTCCTCCGGAGGTTCCGTTCAGCTTTGGCATGCAGCATGCACTATGAACAGGCGTAGCAGCAATCGGAAGTGGCTCGCGGTCCGAAGCGGCCAGGACTGTTTGCTTCCTGGGTCGGCTGTGTAAAGCGCATTAACACCGTGCTGAGCACGGTTGTCGCACAACTGTACCAGCAGACCTGATTTTCAACCTTTAACGAGCTAAGTGAGGAGAACATCATGAAGACAAGAGTTTGTTTAACCATCTTGTTGGCCGCCCTTGTGGCGCTCCCGGCAATCGCACAGTATCAGTCGAGCGGCGTGGAAAACCCCAGTGCACAGGAAAGCGTGTCCCCTGTCCACCTACTTGGAAGTTGGACGCTTCACTACGACTGGAGTTGCTCTGGCAGTTACGGATCCACTCCGATTACCTTCAACGCCGGCGGCACATTCTCTTCGCCGCCATACACCGGGCACTGGTCACAACATGATGGCCAGATCGTTTGGCGGTTTGACCAGGGGGGGCAAGCAGTCTATGGAGGTACGGCGATCGACAACGCCATGGTCGGCATCAGTACGACATTCGCCGGTTTGAATGGATGTTGGTACGCTTTGCGCGTTGGAACTTCATCGCCTCCGGTGGAACCCGTAGGTGAGTTCGACGCCGCCGGCAATAAGAACGAGTAGCTAAATTACCCGCTAGGTACTGGGTGCGCTCCCTCCGTGGAAGCGCACCCCGATTCATCGATTCTCAATTCATCGGCTGTGTTCTTAATGCGTGAATCCAAGTAATCACCTTGGAGTTTAACAACCGTACACCGATTGTGAATCAGCGGAAGGGCACCTACTGCAGCATCGGCCGTGCTGATGACCGTGGGCACGACGCCGGCCTCTGTTATGCCCGTTTCGAGTAATTGGTCGAAATTGGTCGTCACCAGCACCCGCAGGTAGCCGGCGGCAAGCCGCGAGAGCGTTCTTCCTCCGTTGGTTCGAAGTACTGACGCAGGAGTGCCGCTCGCTGAGTGGGAGCTTTTGCTAGCCTGTTTAGCGGCCCCGAATAACTTGGCTCGGCATCGAACTTTGAACGAAACCAGCCTGCCGGGTCTGGATCTGCAGTTTCGCTCATCGCTGCAGCCAACTTTCTTGTGAAGTCCACTACAACTTCCCAACCGGTGGGAATGGCGAAGGCTCGCGAAATCCCCGATCCGAGGACAAGAGCGTCTACTCCCGGACCACTTGACACTGCGAAAGCGAGCGAGATCAGTGGATCAATCATCGGGCCGTCAACACCGGGGTTGCTGTGTACCCGCCCGCCGAGTCGCGGCCACGAGATGATCTTGCTTCCACTTGGCGATACCAACGCCGCAACTCGCCCTACAGGTGTGTCCTTCCCCAGCCCGAGATAAGTCCGGTCTTCGTGATAGTAGAGCAGATACAGAGACACCAGCCGTTTCAGATGCCGCTCATTCAGGATGATCACGTGGTCCAGCAAGTCGCGCCGGCAACTTCCAACCCAGCGTTCCGCAACTCCGTTCTGCCATGGACTGCGAAAGGCAGTGCGAGTTGGCTGGCTTCCCATCTCCCTCACAGCCGCAACCACCTCGGCTCCCAGGAGTATGTAAAGCCGGGGCTGCCAAGGTCGCTTACAACGAAAGCCGCGCAAATCCGTCTAAGGGAACATCAGAGCTGGGGGTTTCGTAGTATCAGGAGTGGGGATGGCACGCAGAAGATCGTCTGCCAGGCCTTCCGTGTCAATTGTCTCCGGAAATCTTTCAGTCAAGATTTAAGTCATCGCTTCCATAGAGGGGTTCTCATGCGCTTGCTGGCACTCGCTTTGTGTTTCTTATTCGCTCTTCGAGTCGGAGCCGTACCCAATCCGGGTGATGTCGATGCCCGACGTAAACAACTGAATGATCTGATCACCGAATATTGGGAATATAGCCTGAAGCAGAGTCCGGTATTTGCGTCGATCATTGGCGACAAGCGCTACAACGATCAACTGGGCAGCGACTCGGAGAAGGCCATCCTGGAGGACCAGGCGCAGAAGAAGGCGTTCCTCCAGCGCTTCGAGGCGATCGACACCATCGGATTCGCGACGCAGGACAAACTCAACCGCGAGTTGGAAGTCCGCGATCTCAGGAATGACATTGAAGAAATCGACCTGAAGCTTTGGGAGATGCCGGTCAGCCAAGTGAGCGGAATTCACATCCAGGCGCCGCAACTGGTGTCGATCCTGTCGTTCGAGACGGTCAAGGACTACGAAGACTACATTGCACGCCTGGGGCAGATGTCGCGCGTCTTTGAGGAGAACACCGACAACATGCGCAAGGGCATGGCGAACCACTTGATGCCCCCCAAGTTTCTCCTCGAAAAAGTGGTTGTGCAAACCGAGGGCATCGCGTCGCAGTCGCCCGAGCAGACGCCGTTCGCTCAACCGTTCGACAAGTTCCCGGCAAACTTTTCCGATGCTGACAAAACTCGTTTGAAAGCTGCGGGAATTGCGGCCATTCGCGATCAGGTGCTGCCCGCCTACGCGAAGTTCGCAAAGTTCGTGAAAGACGATTACGCGCCCAACGGACGCACCGATATCGGAATCTGGTCGTTGCCAAATGGCGATGCCATTTATGCCTTCATGGTGAAGCGATCGACCACGACCGACAAAACGCCGGAGCAAATCCACCAGATCGGTTTGCAGCAAGTCGCCATGATTGAAGACCAGGAGTTGCAGATCGCCAAGAGCCTTGGCTTCAAAGATCTGAAGACTTTCGAAGCTGCGGTAAAGGCCAACCCCAAGCTCTTCGCCGCTTCTCGCGAACAGATTCTCGACCTTTATCGTGGCTACATCGCGCAGATGGAACCCGAACTTCCCAAGCTGTTCAATCGTCTGCCCAAGGCCAAGTGCGTCGTGATGCCGGTCGAGAGTTTCCGCGAAAAAGATGCTTCAGGAGCCAGCTACGTCCCCGGCACACCCGACGGCTCGCGGCCGGGACACATTATGGTGAACACCAGCGATCCCGAAAAGCGAACCACAGTCGATATGGAGTCGACCGCTTACCACGAGGGTATCCCGGGCCATCACATGCAGCTCTCGATCGCGCAGGAAATGCCGGACCTGCCACCCTTCCGCCAGCACGGTTTCTATGGTGCGTTTATCGAAGGCTGGGCACTGTATTCCGAGCAATTGGGCAAGGAGGTCGGCTTCTACAAGGACCCTTACAACGATTACGGCCGCCTCGAAGACCAGCAACTGCGCGCTATTCGCCTGGTGGTCGATACCGGAATTCACTACAAGCACTGGACGCGCGACCAGGTGGTGCAGTACTTCCACGACCATTCGGCGATTGACGAACCCAACGTGCAGTCGGAAACCAACCGTTACATCTCCTGGCCGGGGCAAGCGTTGTCGTACAAGATGGGACAGCTGAAGATCCTCGAACTGCGCGCCCGTGCGCAGAAGGAACTGGGCAGTAAGTTCGACATTCGCGAGTTCCATGACCAGGTGATCGATTCCGGCGCCCTGCCGCTCGACGTGCTGGATCAGCAGATCAATGACTGGATCGCCCAGAAGCAAGCGACGTCGGCCGGCCAGAACCAGGCCAGTTCGCATAAATGATTTCTGCGAGAGCCGGATGCCACCATCATTCACCTCTTTTTGAGAGAGGGTGGGCTCGTTGACTTGTCCCTGTCGGCAGAATCCCGATTCTGTTCCGAACAAGAATCCCCGCCCAAGACTTGCCTGGGTGGATAACGGGCAAACCGGAAGTTACTCCAGGCCAGAAGTCGCGTTCTGTCCATCATGTTGCTGGCGAGATTCTGCTGCGGCAGATGTCCTCGAATCCGGTTTATGGACAATTAAGACAAGCAGGGATTCGCTGATCATGTTGTCCGGGAGAGATAGAGTGCGAAATGGCCTGTTCTATAAAGGGGAATGTCAAGGGAAACACTTCTTCTACGACCGGAAGGGAGATAGGCGAGGCAGGGTCTTGCGACGCGAACTCTTTGACGAGCCTCGCTTTCTGCAGGTCTACTGATCTTTCTTCTGCTGGGTCTCATTCTTCTTCTGTTCTTTTTCCGTCACGTCCTTCTCTTCCGCCTCGGCTCCGGGCATCACGTTTTTCAGAGGGGAGAAGCGCTGTTCCTCGTTCTCAGGGTGGGGAAACGGCTTGCGCGGCAGCATCTGGTCTCGCATTGCGGCGTTGTACACGAAGATCGCTTCGACCACGGCTGCCTGCGCCAGCGCTTCCGGATCCAAGCGTTCGTATGTGTCCATGTTCGAGTGGTGGGTTCGCGATCCGTAATCCAGCGGGTCCTGAATGAACTGGAATCCGGGAATGCCAACCGCGTCAAAGGCTTCGTGGTCCGTGCCTCCCGTCTTACGCATCGTCAACGTAGATACACCAAGATCTTTCAGGGGTTCGATCCATTGCTGGAATATCGGAGCTACCGCCTCGTTCTCCTGAAGATAAATGCCACGAATCTTCCCGCTTCCGTTGTCTACGTTGAAGTAGGCGGAAATCTTGCTCTGGTCAGACTTGAGCTGAACCGGGCCCGCAGGCTTGCGTAGCCATTCGGGGAGTTTCAACTGATCTGGCGCAGTCGAGAGCGGCACGTATCCAAAATGCTGCTTAACGTATCCAAACGAGCCAAATTCACCTTCCTCTTCTCCCGTCCACAGGCCGATGCGGATCGTGCGCCGCGGTTCAACCCGCAAGGCATTGAGGATACGCATAACCTCCATGGCCACAACCGTTCCGGCTCCGTTGTCCGTGGCACCTGTGGCGGATGCCCACGAGTCCAGGTGTCCGCCCACCATAACGAGTTCGTCCTTTAGCATTGGATCTGTGCCGGGGATTTCCCCGATCGTGTCAAACCCGTGCTCATGGTCCCCGAAGAACTTCACCTCCACATTCATCTCAACGGTGACCGACACGTTGGCTTTGACCAGGCGGTAAACACGGCCGTAGTTCTCGATCGCCATTACCACGACTGGCAATGGGTTGGCATGCTCTCGCTGATAGGCGAACCAGCCCAATCCACCTGAGCTGTCATCGAAGATCGTTCCTCCCGAGCCACCGCCGTCGCGGCTGTCGCGGCTGGGCGTGATCACGGCTGCCGCGTGCTCGTCTATCAAGAACTTGGCAATCTTTTCCCTCAGTTCCAATTGTTTTACAAAGTCCTTCTGCCACGCTTTGTCTTCAGGCTTGAGAGGGTATTCAGTCAACTTCTTCAGATCGGTCTCGTCGAGCGTCCGCCATAACGGCTTCTCAACCGGCTTGACCTCGCGCATTTCGCCCAGCAAGACAATCTTCCCGGCGAGTTTGCCTTTGTACTGATCAAAGTCCTTGTCCTCTTTGATGGCTACGACTGCTGCGCGCGCACTAAGCGGCCCGTTGGTGGCAGGTGACCACGGAGCTGCCTGCGCGATGAATACCGCTGTGTCGGGCATTGCCATGCGCACCCAGGTGTTCAACTGCTGCCACCCCATTCCAAACTCGCCCCAGTCCTCGAGATGAGCGTTAGTGCAGCCCATGGCGGTAAGTTGGTCGCGCGTCCACTCGTTGGCGTGCTTCAGATTGGGCGAGCCGGTCAGCCGTGGGCCGATGCCGTCCGTCAGGGCAGAGGCGTAGTCCATGACGTGGGAGTGCCCCAAACCCTCATCGCGAATTCGCTGATACATCGTGTAATCCAACTGTTCCTTCGCCGGTTGCGCCAGTTCGTATGAAGGTGTGCCAGCGGGCGCGGGATTGGTGGCTTTCTTGCCTTTATCAACGGCGAGGGTGGAAAGCGGATGCGCAACCATCAGGAGAACAGCGAGCAGCGAGGCAATGCATTTGAATCGCATCAGTCAAGATACCCCTTTATAAGTAATCTGCGGTCGTACTCCATTGTGGGTGTGCTTTGGAATGGGCTGGCCACCTTACAGAGCATAGAGACCTGCGAGAAACAAAGGTGCTAAGTTGGTGGGACCCCGCGAGAATCGGACGCTATCATATCCCAACATCGCTTGAAACTGAATGCCCGATCTCGGGAATCAGTGTAGTGGGCTTGCCCGCGGGAGTGGGTCCGCTCGGTATCCCGTTCGAGCGACCAACTCCCTGATCGCCGGCTATGCGGAAACTGGTCAGTCTCTAATTGTTCCTCGGATAGTTGTTGAATATCGCCATGTAGTCCACTCGGGTAGTGGATTAGGCTGATTTACTTATCTGGAACAACCTCGGACCTCTCCCTCTGTACCGGGTGCGCTTCTGCGGCGGCATCCAAGCCTACGGTGGAGGGAACGACGTAGTGAGTGCTTCCTCTCGCAAGAGTTTCATCGAAGTGTCATGGTCTCCTGGTTGAAACCAACGTAGACTTATTCATGGCAACCGAACTGACTCACGTCGATCTCAGCACACCTCTGGGAGCCAGTCTTGTTTCCGGCGGTGTAACTTTTCGCGTATTCGCTCCAGCCGCTCTGCAAATGTACGTTTTGACCGGCGCATCGCTTGCCGCTGCCCAAGCTCCAGGATTCGTTCCATCCATCTCCGATCAGCTTTTTAACCTGGGAGACAACACCTGGGGCGGGTTTGTCCCCGGTCTCGCCGAGGGTGATTCCTACCGATTCTGGGTTGTCGGTGAGGCAGCATTCGGCCTCAAGCGCGACCCACGCGCGCGCGAACTCGGCGTCAATCCTCCCTATCCAAATTGCGATTGCCTGATTCGCTCACCGGGCGCCTTTCCATGGCACGATGGGGGCTTTCAACCGCCCGCCTTCAACGACTACATCCTGTACCAGTTGCACGTCGGCGCGTTTTATCGAGTGGATGCCGCGGGGCAGGACCAGCGCTCTAAGGTCGGTCGCTTTCTTGACATCCTGGACCGCGTCGACTATCTCCGCGACCTTGGCGTCAATGCCGTTCAACTTCTTCCCATCCAGGAATTCCCGACGGAAACCAGCCTCGGCTACAACAATCTCGACTTCTATTCGCCCGAGATGGCATATGAAGTTCAGGATGCGCAGGATCTTACCCGTTACCTTACGAAGGCTAACGCGCTGCTTGCAGCGCACGACCAGAATCCGCTTAACATTGGCCAGTTGGCGCCCGGCCCCAACCAGCTCAAGTGCCTCATCGATATTTTGCACCTCAACGGCATCGCCGTGTTTTTCGATCTGGTTTACAACCATGCCGGTTCGCCTTTCGGCTTTGATCCTCAATGCATCAACTTCTTCGATTTCCAGTCCACGACCGACGAGAATCTCAGCCTGTATTTCACAGACCAGACCTACGTTGGAGGTAACGTTTTCGCCTACTGGAACCAGGACATCCGGCAGTTCCTAATCGATAACGCCGTGTTCTGCGTGAACGAATACCACGTGGATGGCATCCGCTATGACCAGGTCAGCGACATGGAGGGCTTCGGCGGAGGTCGCTGTAGCCAGGACATGACAAGTACAGTTCGTTTCGTGAGACCACAGGCTATTCAGATCGCCGAGTACTGGAACAGTGATCGTGCTCGAGGTGTGACTCCCGTCCCAGGCGGGCTTGGCTTCGATGCTGAATGGGGCGACCAGCTTCGCGATCACGTCCGCAGCGCAATCGGGCAGTTGACCGGCGGGCAGTCTGCTTCAGTCGACCTCGCGGATGTGGGCGCTTCACTCGACACGCCGCAAGGATTCACGGCGGCATGGCGCGTCGTAACATGCCTGGAAAATCACGACATTGTAAAGCAGGGTGGTTCGCCACGCATTCCCGCTCTGGCGGATCCGTCAAACACGCGGTCCTGGTATGCGCGCAGCCGGTCACGCATCGCCATGGGAATCCTTATGGCGGCGCGCGGCATTCCCATGCTGTTCATGGGTCAGGAGTTCTTGCAAGACAAGCAGTGGGATGACGCAGTGCAGCTCTTCCCTAATTTGCTCATTGATTGGAGCGGTTTAGCCACGACTCAGGCGATGCAGGACTACCTGCAATTCACCCAAGACTTGATTGGTCTGCGGCGCGCTCACGCTGCGCTGCGGGGCGAACAGCTGCGCGTCTCGACCGCCGACAGCATCAGTCGTGTGATGGCAATCCACCGTTGGATCGATGGAGTGGGCGAAGACGCGCTATTTGTGTTTAATTTGCAGGAATTCAACCGTTTCGGCTACCGAATCGGTTTCCCAAGTTCCAGTCAATGGCGCGAAGTCTTTAACAGCGATTTTTACGATCAGATGCCGAACCAAAACACTTCTGGAAACGGCGGGAGCATCGTTGCGAATGGACAGCCATGGGATGACATGCCTACGTCGGCAGAGATCACAATTCCGGCCAACGGCTTCGTCGTGTTCAGCCACTGAACGCTCCGTTTAACTTCCCAGCCAGCCTCCGCAATGAGTTGCCTTACGAATAACCTAGAGGCCCTCACGGTCTGCGCCGGGTCTGCTTCAGCGGCTTGATGCGGGATACTTTATCCTGCGGGACGAGGTCAGGTTTTGACGCAAACTAGGACACAAGAACTTGCTCCAGTTCTGGAGCACAGGGCTAGGCGCGGGTCCTACACGCTCCTGTCAGCGGCCACAAATCCGACAGCACGCCGCGCCCGTTGGGCACGCCGTTACGCTGGGCTTCTTTAAGTCGGCCACGTGGACGGTGTCGCCCTGCCCAGGGAAAACTGCTATCGCTTTCATTTTGGTATTCGTCTCCTTCGTTAGTCGGCAACTACGGCCGCAACGGCGTTCGCCAATTGTGATTTCCATCCGCCGCTTTGTTGCATGAGTTTTCCGACCAGCGCGGTCCATCCGGTCTGGTGACTGGCGCCGATGCCGGCCCCGGTGTCGCCATGGAAGTACTCGTGGAACAGGATGAGGTCGTTCCAGTTCTCGTCGTACTGGAATTTGCTGATGTCGCCATACACCGGCCGCCGGCCTTCGCCGTCGCGGGTGAAGATGTTGCTCATCCGCCGCGACAGCTCCGCCGCCACCTCCCACAGTGTCAGATACAGGCCCGATCCCGTGGGGCATTCCACCTTGAAGTCGTCACCCAAGTAGTGGTGAAAGCGCTGCAACGACTCCACCAGCAGGAAGTTCATGGGGAACCAGATGGGGCCGCGCCAGTTGGAGTTGCCGCCGAACATGCCGGTGCGGGACTCGCCGGGCTCATAATCCACACGATGCTCGACGCCGCCCAAGTGCATAACGTAGGGGTTGGGCCCGTGATGCTTGGAGAGCGCCCGGATGCCGTAGGGCGAAAGGAACTCGTTCTCGTCGAGCATGTATTTGAGAATGCTGCGCAGCTTTTCCGCGTCGACGATGGACAGCAGTCGCCGTTCGCCCCGGCCGAGCGTGCGCATGCAGGCGAGGTTTTCGGTCAGATCCGCGCGGTTTTCCAGGAACCATTCCATGCGCCGCTTGAATGACGGCATGCGATCGAGCAGTTCCGAGTCCAGCGTCTCCACTGCGAAGAGTGGGATCAGTCCCACTATCGACCTTACCTTCATGGGGAAACGCTCGTCGTTGCCGGCGTGCAACACGTCGTAAAAGAAGCCGTCCTCTTCATCCCACAGGCTCTGGCTGTCGCTTCCGCGGTGGCACATGGCATTGGCGATGTAGAGGAAGTGCTCCCAGAACTTGCTGGCCACGTCCTCGTAAGCTGGGTCTTCCGTGGCCAATTCGAACGCAATAGCCAGGAGGTTCAGGGTGTACATGGCCATCCAACTCGTGCCGTCGGACTGCTCCAGGTGTCCGCCTGTCCGCAGCGGCGCGCTGCGGTCAAAGACCCCAATGTTGTCCAGTCCAAGGAAGCCGCCCTGGAAGATGTTCATGCCTTCGGCGTCTTTGCGGTTCACCTACCAGGTGAAGTTCAGCATCAACTTGTGGAAGACCCGCACCAGGAAGGCGCGATCACCCCGGCCACGCTGCTTCTTGTCGATCTTGTACACGCGCCACGCGGCCCAGGCATGTACCGGAGGGTTCACATCGCCCAGCGCCCACTCGTAGGCCGGCAGCTGTCCGTTGGGATGCATGTACCATTCGCGCGTCAGCAGCACGAGCTGCTCCTTGGCGAACTCGGCATCGACCAGCGCCAGCGGTACGCAGTGGAACGCCAAGTCCCACGCTGCATACCAGGGATACTCCCACTTGTCGGGCCTGGAGATCACGTCGGCGTTGTAGAGGTGGATCCAGTCCTTATTGCGGCCGTTCTTGCGCTCCCCAGGAGGAGGCGGACCGGCGGGATCACCCTCCAGCCACTCGCACTGCACGTAGTGATAGAACTGCTTGGACCACAGCAGTCCGGCAAGACTTTGCCGCATCACGTTCTTGGCGTCCCCCGGGAGGTCGCTGGGGATGACGCGCGCGTAGAAGTCGTCGGCTTCGAACTTGCGCGTCATGAATAGGCGGTCAAAATCGCCGTTCAATGGATCTTTCGACTTCAGCCATTCCTGGTCGGTCAGTCGCAGCTTCACGGTCACTGTCTCGCCGGGAGCGACCGTAACCGATAGTCCGGCGCGGCCTTGGTACCCTTTCTATCGGGGTTCACGGCATCGAACCGGCTGTTCACCACGAAGTCATTGATGCCGTCCTTACAGAACACCGGCCCGGGCGCGTCGTAGAGGCGGCGCGTGTTGGTTTCGTTTTCGGTGAACAACACTGACGGCTTATTCTCCAAATAAAGGTAGCGCCGGCTATACACCGGATGGTCAATGTTAATCACGGTTCCAGGACGCCCGCTCGATCCTTTTGCCAGCTTGGGCTTGATGGCCTCTTTTGCCCACGACCAGGTATTGCGGAACCAGATGGTAGGCAGAAGGTGTAACCGCGCAGGCTCGGGGCCGCGATTGGTGGCGCTGATGCGGACAAGCAGGTCTTCCGGGGAGGCCTTCGCGTACTCCACAACCACGTCGAAATAGCGGTCTTCGTCGAAGATGCCAGTGTCCATCAACAGCAAGAAATGGCCATCGGGGTCGGGAACCAGCCGTGGTCCGCAAAAACCTCCTCCAGCTCAAGCGACGCGCTGCTCCAGCCAGTATTCGTGATGTAGACCGCCCAGAATATCGTTCGCCGATCTCACAATCTCGTGGCAATCTGTGGCGGTGGTTTTTCGGCCCTGTCAAAGGGCTGTTCGAGCATTTCTCCGGAATGCCCGGTCCCAAGCTGGAGTGCGGCCCTCCTTTGTTATAGTGGGCGACCCAAGGACACAACGTCATCCGGAGATGGCGCTCGTTCAAGGGAATCATGAAACCCAGGCACTCGCGGCGCACCGTGCCGACCAGTCGTTCACAATAAGCGTTCGCTGTCGATGCCCGCACAGGTGTGCGCAAAACCTTCAGACCAAAGTCACTCTTCAGTTGCTGGTCCAACTCCCGCGAGAAGATCGAATCGCGGTCGCGGATCACGAACTGATAACCATGGTCACTGGGAATGGCTTCCCGGAACTGCTGCCGTGTCGAGTCTGCGGTGGGATGCGCGGTCACGTTGTAGTGCAGAATACGGCGGTTGCCGACTTCCATCACGAGAAAGACGAACAGCACGTCGAACCGGACCGTCACGGCAACCAGAAAATCGCAGGCCAAGATCCCTTGGGCATGATTCTTGACGAACGTTCTCCAGCGCTGCGAGGAGGTCTGTCTCTGCCGGGTCCCATCCGGTTGCAAGGGCCAGTATTTGCGAACCGTCCGTGGTGAAACCAGAATGCCGAGCTTGAGGGAGAGTTCGTCAGCCACGCGCTCCTGTCGCCGGGTCGGCCCGGGGAATTTCGCCCCGAGCCGCCCACAGATCCGGACGTGAACCTCTCGATTCATCCGGCTCGTGCCACCCCGAGGAAGCCTGCCGGCTTCCGCCAAGACTTAGGAGTTCCTCCGGTTGCCCGTTGACTCCATCCTGACGAGGGTGACCTGCCCCCTTTGCTCCACGGGCATTACCCCGCTTCCTCGCTACTACGAAGCAGTGCGCCCCTGTCGGTGCTTCGGTACTTTCGGCCTCGTGGGTTCTCCACTTGTGCCTTTTCCCTTACCATCACCGTCCAGGTTCTCAAGTTCCGTACGAAAGCCCGAATGAGAGTCATGCCGCCTGTACACCGGACACCGCATGAATAGTAAGTAGGTATCTTCCATGCTTCTCCCAGGGCACTTGGGAGACCCCGGTTTTGGTGTCGTCTGAGAACCTTTCGATGCTTCGTCAGCGGATCGTTTGCACTCATCTCTCCCATCCTTACTTGACGTGATCAGACGGTCACGCCTTTTAACCATAACGTTCACCACCATGGTCATTGGACCACAGCAGCTTATGGCAGTTTGAAGCCTCCTCCTACAAGGCGGCTCCGGAGGGTCCACCTCCATCTCTCGTACAGCATGACGATTTCTCGTCTTCTTGACACAACCCAAGTGATGTTCTCCCTCACCATACGAGCGATGAGCTGGCGTAGGTCCTCGGGAAGCGCCGGCCGCCCGCCGCGTGACTTCCAGCGCCGATACCGCTTGAAACCCCCGCGATGCCAGCGCACAAAGGTCCCCGGTGTAACCACCGTGAGCGCTTCTTTCCAGTCGAAAAGCTGGGACCAGAGGACCAACGACAAGCGTGCCGCATCGCTCAGGCGGCGAGGCCGGATCTGGTGATCTCGGTAGTAAGCCAGTTGCTTACGTAAGAACAAGACCTCCGCTGCAACGGCCGTTCGCGAACGGGCGGCGACACTCAGGAACTGCAATCCATCGAGCAGCAGCTCCCAGAGCGCCGTAAGGCTGGGGCTGAAGTAACACTGCCAAATGCATCGAAGAGGCGACATGAGAGATCAGCTTCGCACAAAGCGAGAACGCGGAAGACAGTTCTTTGGTCAACCGCTGGCAAAGGCTGGAATCTGCAGCAGGGGTGTACAGGTTGCGACCAGCAGAGGTTTTTGCGGAGCACAACTGTTGGCCGACGGCTGACCGAGTAGTAGTTGCACGAGCAGGCAAAATCTACTCGCATTGAGATCTACAAACGGTTGAAACTGTTCACAAAAGCGGTGGTATAAAACGTGCCCCATGACTTTAGTCTTCGAGCAATTCATGATGGTGAGGTGTTCCCATGAACCCACGTGGAAGGGTTCTGTGCGTTGACGATGACCAGCAAGTCTTATCAGTCACCAAAGATCTGCTGGAATGGAAGGGCTACGAGGTCGCAGCAGTGTCCAGTGGAGAGGCTGCCGTTGCCCAACTTCCCCGGCAGTTCGATTTGCTGATCCTCGACTACAATCTGCCCGATATCAACGGAGACATTGTTGCTGAACATTGGAAAAGGGAACATCCGTCCGTCCCGATCCTAATGGTATCCGGGTGCACAGATCTTCCCGTTCACGCGCTCGACAACGTCGATTGGTTTCTCAACAAGGGCGGTGGGACAGAAATATTTCTAGGCGTGATCTCAGAGTTGACCAAAACGCACGCAGCCGGTTGTGCTTGATTCTCTTTTCTCGCATGCTCCGCCCATCGTTATCGCCATCCCCGCGTTCTGCCTGCGGAGCACTGTCGATACGGCACTACGGATTTCAAGCCAGTGACACTCAGCCTTACTGATCGGAGAGGTTCTAGCGCGTCAGTTCAATGGAATGCGAAGGCGCGAGTCCACCGCGAAGGAATGGATGCTTCATCGTTTCTAAACTCAAGGTCTGCGCTTCATCGAATGCGTCGTCCTTCCAGCCAGAGAGTCCAACCTCAAGGCGATACCGACCTGGTTTTAGGCCTTGGTCCATAAAGATTTTCGTATCGAAGTCGAACGTACCATCGATATATGCCGTGGGCTTCAATAAAACTGCGTGTCACTGGCGAATTGATATTTCGCCCATGATTCCTTAGGATTTCCCCTCCTGCTAGCATTCTTCAATGCGCAATCTGGCCGTTCTTTTTCTCCACTTGCTCGCCACCCTGGCTCGGTTGCTCGGTCCTGGCGGCGTCCGTTCCCTCGTCGCGGAGTCGCTACTCCTCGAACACCAGCTCCTGATCCCGGCGCTCTGCGCTGACCCTGGAGGAATGCTTTCACGACGTCAAACAGTTTCCTCGGTTTTGAAGATCCCCAAGACCGCGTCTCGAAAGCTACCCAGCACACCGCTCCCCTCATCTTCTATATCTACGATTTGGTGGTGCTGTGGTGCGCCCAATCGGGGCATGGGTTGGCTGACCAAGCCGCGCTGCCGCGTGTCTGGTACACCAAGAAAGTTTCCGTTTCCTTCGAAGATATTCTGCGAACTCTACGGCGTGTACCAGTCCGCATCGGGGAGTTCGGCCCGCTCACCTACCAAAACGACAATATCCTGCTGGCGCGTCTGGGACGAGACCGCTACTCGAAAATCAAACTGCTCAACATTGAAACCACGCCGCTACTGAGCGCGAAGGACCAGTCCGAACTGTATGCCTACAAGATCGTCAATTTTGTGAATGGGAATCATACCGTGGCGGAGATACGCGATGCAGTATCGGCCGAATACGGCCCGTTGCCTATCAGCCTTGTGACCGACTACCTCGACGCGTGCGTAGAGGCCAAGGTCATCCAGCGGAAGTGAGCCGCCCTGTTCAGTTTCCCATAACCCTTCTGGGGCACTGACGTCACTTCTACACGTCGGGCGTTTCTCGTCCAGGTGGATTACGCATTATAAAAAGGCGCCCCTTTGAGGTAGGTTTTGAGTGTGACGCAAAGCTCTACCGAAAGGAGCACCCGTATGGACATTAAGTATATCGGCATGGACGTACACAAAGAAGCGATTGCCATCGCAGTGATGAACGGCGAGGGAAAACTGACAATGGAATCGATCGTCGAAACCAAGGCGAGCACTATCTTGCAGTTTATCCAGGGACTGCGCGGTGACTTGCATGTGACCTTGGAAGAAGGGACCTGGTCGGCTTGGCTGTATGACCTACTGAAGCCACACGTCACGGAGCTCGTGGTGTGCGATCCGCGGAAAAACGCGCTGCTGAAGGAAGGCAACAAGAGCGACGAGATTGACGCGCGCAAGCTCGCCGATCTGCTGCGCGGGGGATATCTGCGCTCGGTCTACCATGGCGAGAACGGCCTACGAACTTTGAAGGAGCTGGCCCGCAGTTATCTTACGATCAGCAAAGATCTCACCCGGGTGATGAATCGGGTCAAGGCTCTGTATCGAAGCTGGGGCATTGGCTGTGATGGTCAGCAAGTCTACGCCCCGCGTCATCGCGCAGAGTGGTTGAACAAGATTGGAGAAGCGGGCGTCCGCCGGCGGGCTGAGTTCTTCTACCAACAGCTCGATGCTCTGCGAGGGTTGCGCCAGGCGGTGCGGAAGGATCTGTTGGCGGAAAGCCAAAAACAGAGCGCAACCAAATTACTGCGCCAGGTTCCTTCGATCGGCCCGCTCCGAGCCGCGCTGCTCATCGCGCTGATGCAAACCCCTCATCGTTTCCGCACCAAGCGGCAACTGTGGACCTACAGCGGTCTGGCGATCGAGACGCGCGACAGTGCTCAATACCGTTACGTGGGCGGGCAAGTGCAACGTTGCAAGAAACCACAGCAACTGCGTGGGCTCAATCAAAATCATAACCATGATATGAAAACCATCTTCAAGAGTGCGGCGAGTATGGCCAGCAGCCGCGAGGGAGCGTTCCACGATTTCTACCAAGGCTTGCTCACGAAAGGCATGAAGCCAGAGATGGCTCGCCTCACCTTGGCGCGGAAGATTGCGGCGATCACTCTAATCCTGTGGAAGAAGGGAGCACGTTTCGACGTCAAACAATTGAAACCGCAAGCAGCTTGAGCGTCTCGGGAGGAGCTCGGTTCCATCCCCTAGGTTGGGATGCCCTGGCGCGGTTGGCCAGTCGGGTCCTCGAGACGTTTGGATTCGAGGGAGAGTATCTACTCGGAAGTTAGGCGATTTGTGCGCTTCGGCGCTGAGTCTCCAGGATTACCCTATGCCCCCTCGGACAATCCAAGAAAGCTATAGGCTTCGAGTCTCAGATAGGACCATAGTTGCCAACTTTGCAACCCGTTCAGGCTTGTTAGTTTCGAGGAAACTCGAGTGGCGGCGCCGTCGACAGTGGGCAGCAATGAAACCGACAGGGAACGATGAGAACAGCTCCGGCCGCTTCTCACCGGGGCAGACCCGAAGCGGGTCAAGACAAAGCGCTCGATTAAATGGGAAAAGGGGCTGGATGGCGCCGAGAACATCGGCAGTGTCCGGCGGACGGAGAAGAATTCTCTTCACATCCCTTTTTATAGGACTTCCGAGCCGCGCGTGATCCGCGCGGAATCTGGCTCCCCACACTGGACGCATTTAAAACTCTTACTTGCCTAAATCCAGTGTCGCTCGAACCCCAGCAGCTCCTGCCGCAGATGCCATAGCTTACACTCAAACTACGTGCTCAACCGAGGCTATGCCCACACCACAATCATCAGCAGCAAATACCATGGACAAACCCTGCTCTCCCACTTGGCAAGCCTTTACCCCCACTCAACCCCACAGGCCTGGCAACAAAAGCTGAACAACGGCGAAGTCCTCTCAACGGCGTCACCGCCACCGGAAGCGAATCGGTCACTTCAGGCCAAACCCTTGTCTGGAACCGTCCACCCTGGATCGAACCAGACTCCCCTCAGCACTTCGAAGTCCTGTTTGAAGACCCCCATCTGTTGGCCGTCAACAAACCCAGCGGGCTGCCCACCCTCCCCGGCGGCGGCTTCATGGAAAACACCCTCCTGCGCTTGGTGCAAAAGCAAACCCCCAACGCAAACCCTATCCACCGGTTGGGCCGAGCCACCACCGGCATCGTCCTCTTCGCCAAAACACCGCAGGCGGCCTCTAATCTATTCGCAAGCTGGAACACACCCAAAATTCAAAAAATCTACCGGGCGCTGGCTCAAAACATTGCACAGCACGATGCCTACGAAATCCTCACACCCATCGGCCTCGTACCGCACCCGCTCATCGGTTCCGTGTGGGCCGCAAACCCAAGTGGCAAACCGTCAAAGTCATTGGCAAAGGTGATCTCACGCACCACTAGCACCACAACATTTGAAGTAAGCCTAAATTCGGGCCGCCCTCATCAAATCAGAATCCATCTGGCATCCATCGGCCATCCCCTGGTAGGCGATCCTCTGTACGGGTTGGCCGGCCAGCCACTTGAAAATCTTCCCGGCCTCCCCGGCGATGGAGGATATTTTCTGCACGGCCAATTTCTGAAATTCCACCACCCCATTTCTGGAGAACAAATCAATCTTGAGGCAGCTTTGCCGTCCGGATTCTCACTGCATCAGTAGGGTCACGGCGGGAATCGAATCAGGGGATGGCCGTTGAAACCTGCGCGATCCCGCCATTCCAAATCCTAACGAAGCGAGTCTAATCCAGTTTGACGGGTTGTCGGCGTTCCGCCGTTGTGGCTGTGAGTCGGCGGCGTTCTTCAAAAGCACGAGATGGGCGTACATTACCGTCAAGTCGACGGGACGCGGACTTCACGGGGGCAATCTCCCAACGTGCCGTTTCCGGTCCGCCTTCCCGAGCGCTGACAGGTTCAAAATTACTTATCTCGCAAATCCTGGACAGGTTTGCGCGACCCGGGGCTGAAGTTTTCTTCTGATCCTCTTAACGCTTCGCCAGCGCCGGCGTTCCCTCACTGGATCGTTGTGGCATTGCGCTGATCGAGCGTAACCGAGTTTTGGCCCGCCTTGAGCTGAACCGCCTGGTCCCACACCAGCGGCTGATTGTTGTAGCGGGTGGAGATCATCAGGTGGTAACTCCCCGGAGCCACCGCCGAAAATGTCCCGCCGCCGTTGCCGTCCGCCCGCACCGAAGATGCCGCATCCGCCTTAATGGCATCGACGCTCTTCTGACAATCTGGGGTCCGGTTGCCACACGCGATACCCACGTACTTGTACGGCGACATTCCGGGCGGAACGGTGACGCCGCCTTTTGCCAGCGCTTCGGCATAGCTATGGCGTAACAAAACGTAGGGCCGTCCAGCCAAGGGGTTCGGCGTTCCGGCTTGCGCCGTAAATCCAGAAATAATGAGCAAAGTCGCATTGCCCAATGGTGCGGCTGAAGTGGAGAGAGTCCCGCTGCCGTTAGCCGATCCAGTTGCCGGCGCTCCCGAAGAAGCAACCATCGTCGCAGCAGTGCCGCCCGAGGATGGGATCGCCTTGCTCGGTGTTAGAACCGCAAGATTACACGTCTGCTCCTGTGGAGCGAACGTAAAATTGTCGTTGTTGTCCTGCCCGGTGATTACGCGCCCGTGGACCTGATATGGACCAGAGCCGCCGGGGTCTAGTGAACCATCAGGCCTGAAGCCAAGCGTCAATGGATGGTCTGGCGCGTTAATTCGTACTACCGCCTTGCCGCCCTCTGCTTCGACGTGGTAGGGGTAGGCGCGAGCGGCGTCAGGGCCGCAGCCAAGAATCGCCGACTCCGGAAAGAACTCCACGCTGAAGCCCGTAGAAGCTGCGTAGATGCCGTGCATGCGAATGCCGGGCGGCGTCGGCGGCCCTTTGTCTCCGCCAAACATCGTCTTCAGCAAGTCGGTCTGCATCGTCTGTATACCAACTCCGGCTCCCTTAGAGGAGAGGTTCAGCGCAGGACACGTAGCCCGTTTCGGCGAGAAGTTCGTATACCCAGGAGTCGAAGTTCCGGGGACATTAGTAGTTTGGGTCGAGGTGCGGGCCAAGTCGTAAACACCTCCGCCCTGGTTGGAGAGGCCCGACTCTCCAGCGTGCGTCTGAGCCTCCAACGCGCTCATTTCCTGATGGGTGGTGACCGTCTGCGTCTCCGAGTGCCCGGGAGTGCTTGTGCCGCCTGAGTATCCGCTAGCAACCACTCCGTCGATCGTGACTGGCCCCGGCCCCGCGATCGTTCCGTCGGCCTTCAGTGTCAGGACGAGCGGCTTCGGCCTGGTGTTGACCACAAGCAGCGTCTGGTTCAGCTTGAACTCGATCTTGTAGCTTTCTTGATTGGGAGAGAGGAACGAGCAGTTCACCAGGACGCCGCCATCAATGAAGTCCAGGCGCCAGTGTCCAGCGCCCTCGAACACGCCCGCCATGACTGGTCCAGCAGACACCTCCTGGCTCCCACTGGATAAGACTTGCGTCAGCATCTGGCTGAAGGCGCCGAGCAGCGCATTGCCCGTGCAGCTTGCGGGAAGCCGACCTGAAGTAATGCAGCGGTTCATCGCTCGCTCGTCCGTGGACTTGGGCTTTTGCGGCTGTCCGTATTGCACTGGCTGGGCTTTGAGCTGATCGTTAGCCTTCTGGACGTTGGCGTTGTACAGGTCCTGCTGCTTCTTCTGGAAGGCCTGGGCAGCCGCAAGTTGCCTTGCGCTTGGCTGCTGGCATGTAGGAAGTAATTTCTTCAGCGCGCCGCGGGTCAGGTTGGTATAGGTATTCATGCCCGAGGGTGTGAGGTGGTCGGGATGCGCCACCATGCACGTCGACGTGTCGGAGGTATCGCGCATGTTGCACGCTTCCACGTAGATGTGCTCGCCACCACAGACATAGGTCGCACCTATCGGAATATCTTGCGCGGAGCAGAGGGCGGCTGTCCATAGACCAAGCAGCATTCCCACGACCAACTTCACGGTAAAACGCACACTCTTGCCACAGCGACTCAAAGAGCAGGGACCCATAGTGCCCTCCTGATGTTTGACATGCCGCAAAGCCGCCATGGGAGTCCCCGTCCGGTTCGGTCGCAGCACGGCGCAAGAATTACCCCTGAGGATGGTCTCGTATCTTAGAACGATACGGCCTGGAACAACAAGTCGCGCCACAACTTGATGTGGGATTGTCGGCAGCGGGGCTATTGCGCCGACCACCCAGATACGCCGTCCACAGAAAGCACATGAGCGAGAAGTCGGCATCTCGGACAAGTGACCCCGTTGCAGGGAACCCGTTGCAGGTTGCCAACTCAAGTACTAAATGATAGAGGACAGTTATCGTTCGCGATAGAGCGACGTGCACGGACGCATTCGAGTAGGTCGTCAGCGAGATCCTCTTGCGGGAAATATCTTCTCAACGCATTTGCGATGGGGCTCATTCAGGGGAAGCGATCGGAGTTAGCGTGCCGCTCTAGCCTGCATTATTCACGAAAAGTGGAACAGCCAAGAATTTTTGTGAGAGTGAGGCAAAGCGTGCGACGAAGGCAGATTTTGGTTAGACCGGAAAGCTGATTCTAAAGATCTTAGCCAGGTGTCGCAGTCGGATTCTGTGCGTCGAGAGACAATTTGAGTGAAGGTAGAGACGAGGCTTAGTTGCGGGTTGGAGAAGTGGGAGAGTTACCCACTTTGTGCGCCCAAACTTAGGGCGAGACGATGAAAGCTGTCGAAGTACGGAAAGGACTGCGGTAAGTGCAGCACGATGCGACGTACGGAGACGACCACTTGGGCTCCCAGTTTCAGGAAGCGCTGCCGCAAAATTGGGACTTGCGCCCGGGCCGAACCCGTGCCCGCCAGGCCTAAGCGCAGTTCTTGCATCAGCACATAAGCCGCGGCGGTCATCAATACACGGAACTGATTGGCCCAGAAGTTCGGGCAACTGGTGCGCCCAATCTCCATCCCATAGTGCAGTTCCTTGATGCGGTTCTCCACGTCCCCTCGTTGACAGTAGACTTCCTCGTAAATCCACTGCGGACTCTGCTTCAGGTTGGTGACCACGAAGCGCGGATTGTCCTTGGGTTCCTTGCCCTCGGCACGTACGACCTCGGCTTTATAAATGACGCGACGTTTCCGGGGCCAAGTCTTGCGCGTGCGATACTGGCATTCGCCGTAGAGATGTTCGGTCTGACCGGAGGCCTCCGCAGCACGACGGACGCGTTTCATGGTCGACCCCACGGTGCGCTTCAACACCGCATTGGCTGCCAGGTTGACCAGGTATTCCACTTTCGGTTCCCCATCCAGAAGATCCAGAACTTCCGGTGCCGCGAAGCCGCCGTCCAAGCGCACCCGAATCTGGGCGCTCGGAAAGGCTCGCTTCAAGCGCTCGATCAAACGCCGTAAAATGCCTACGGCTCCCAGCGAGGCGGTCGCGTTCCCAGGACGCAACACCGCCGTCACCAGATACTGCTCGACTTCCTGATCAAAGCTCAGGAACCCCGCCACGGGCAGGTAGCAATATGTGTCATAGTGCCCGTTGAAAAACGTCAACTGCTGCGCACCGTGCGTGGGATCGTCGGTGGGATCCAGATCGATGGTGATCCGACGGGCACGTCCCCGCAGACGCTTGCGATGCCGTTCGATCACCCGCTCGGCCAGCACCTCCCCCATGCGAAATAGCTCCTTGCGATCCACACTGTTTTCAAAGCGCGAAAGGGTAGGTTGCGAAGCCAGATCCGCTCCCTGCTCCGGATCCCGGCCGACCAACAGCTTGTGCACCGGGTCGGAGGCAAGACGGGCGGCATCGTTGGCATCTTCATAGCCGCAGGCGATCGCCATGACCCGCTGCCTCAGCAACTCGTCTACTTCGTGCTGCACTTTGCCAGTCTGGCGCTCGTCTTCCAGACAAGCCGCCAAAGCTTCCGTTAGGCCTAACCGTCGATCGGCCGCCTTGAGTAAGATCGCTCCTCCATCGGAACTACTTTGCGGCTGATCGAACTGGGCGACTACGGGACGGTCAAAAATTTCCGGGAAGAGAACACGCTGTGTTGTGGTATGCTCGCTCACGAAAAGGCCTCCGATTGGTGTCAAAACCGCGTAGACAACGGCTTTGTACCATGAAGAGGCCTTTCCTGTCTCCAAAAACGTGAATAATCCAGGCTAGAAGTGCTGAGCCGCGCAATAAAACGCCCGCGGACACGGCCGTACCTCTCTCGGCGTTGCGCGAATCTCGGGGAAAGATTTTTCAGTCAGCAACCCTGTCGAAAGAATGAAGGGCAATCGGTCAGGACCAATTCCCTCTTTCGTTGTTCAAGAAATGGAAGCTGGCACCGAATACGGTGAACCAGCGGTTGGCGGCCCTGTACGGGGGACGTACTGCCCACATGCAAAGTCAACGATCCAGGCGAGAAAGTGACTTGCTGGCCCACTCCCGAAGACTCCACCAATCTCTACAAGAAACAACTGGGTAACCTCAAGCTGACGGCACAAGAAGAGGATGATCTCGTCGCCTTTCTAAAGACCTTGACTGACGGGTACAAGGTTTGCGGTCCGTATGCTGCAGGAAGATATTCTCAATGATGAGAACCAAGAAGGCGCTCTAGCTAACGAGCGTCTAAGTGCTTTGGAATCTGGAGCCGACGATCGGGCTCGAACCGATGACCTGTCGATTACGAATTACAGGCACTAACCTCTTGCAACTTGTGGTAAATATTTTGGAACCAATGCATTATAAGAGGGCGCCCCGCTTCAGAAGGCGGAAGCGGCTGGTGGCGCGCGCGCCGGTCCGTCTCGCTGCATAGCAATCGAAAAACTGAGCGTTCCGGTTGTGTGATGGGAAGAGAGTACTGGGCTGTGCCCGGCGGCGGGGGCTTTGCCCCCGCACCCCCAGGATTTAGCGCTTTGGTGCCTGTCCCGATGAGGGAACTCGACCAACACTTAGTTAAAAAGGGATGCCGTAGCATCCCCCTTCGATCGGTCAAGGCCACTGAGTCGGCGCTCGGGTTGCTTCCCAGCATGGCCCTATCCTCCGCTCAGCTCCGGCTGATTATAACTGCGGCGGGCGGGGGGCGCGTCCTTCCCGATGGGTGCTGGAGTATGGCACTTTACTTTGGGGGAAAGATCCACGCTGATACGAATCACCTTTCCCCCAAGGAGGCAACTCGACATGAGTAGCAACGTCAAATATATCGGGCTAGACGTTCACAAAGAAGCAATTTCGATTGCCGTTCTGAATGGCGCTGGGAAGCTGGCGATGGAGTCCATCATCGAAACTAAGGCGGTCACCCTTCTGCAGTTCCTGCAGGGTCTCCGGGGAGAGTTGCATGTGACCTTGGAGGAAGGGACCTGGGCGGCCTGGCTGTACGATGTGCTCCAGCCCCACGTGCACGAAATCGTCGTCTGCAATCCGCGCCGCAATGCCTTATTGAAAGAGGGCAGCAAGAGCGACAAGGTGGATGCGCGGAAGCTGGCTGAGTTGCTGCGCAGCGGAATGCTGCGACCGGTCTACCACCGAGAAAATGGACTGCGGACGCTGCGCGAGTTAGCGCGTAGTTATCAGACCATCAGCAAAGATTTGAATCGGGTGATGAATCGGCTCAAGGCGCTGTATCGAAGCTGGGGCATTGCCTGTGCGGGTACGAAGGTCTATGCCCCGCGCTATCGGGAGCAATGGCTGGACAAGATTGCGCAAGCCGGCGTGCGCCGCCGCGCGGAGCTGTTCTATCAACACTTGGATGGACTACAGGTTTTGCGACGCAAGGTACGAGGAGAACTTTTGGCCGAGGGCCGGAAACATAAGGCCGTGAAAATATTGCGCCAGATTCCCTGCATCGGCCCGATTCGGGCCACCCGGTTGGTGGCCCTGATACAGACGCCGCATCGGTTCCGCAGCAAGCGACAACTGTGGACCTATAGTGGCCTAGGCATTGAGACGCACGACAGCGCGCAACATCGTTATGTGGACGGACGACTGCAACGTTCCAAAAAGCCACAGCAAGTTCGTGGTCTGAATCAAAATCACAATCATGAGATGAAAGAGATCTTCAAGAGTACGGCTACCAGGGCCAGCTGTAGTACGGGGCCGTTCCGCGATTTCTATGCGGCTTTGCTGGTCAAGGGTATGAAGCCCGAAATGGCTCGTCTCACGCTAGCACGCAAGATCGCGGCCATTACGTTGACACTTTGGAAGAAAGGAGCACGATTCGACGCAGAACATCTGAAATCGCAAGCAGCTTGAGCGTCAAGAGAATCCAGGCAATCCCCTAGGGTTTCCTGCCCGGTGGTAGCCGATCGGTTTTCGCGACGCTCGGGTTCGAGGGAGAGTATCTAGTAAGTTATTAGGCGCTCCGTGTGCTGTCGTTCAGCACCGAGTCTCCGAATCAATCCTATGCCCCCTCGCACGACCCAAAAAAGCTATAGGCCTCGAGTCTCACATAGGATCATGGTTGGCAATTTAGCCAACACTTTTGCTTGCGTAGCTTCCGGAGCCGAAGGCGTCGAATACCATCGCGTCATGAAACCGTCGAGTGGGAAGCTTCAACTGGGTTGCTCTCGCTGGAATACGCGGCGAGCCAAAGGCGGCCAAGACCAAAACCCCTCCCGCACGGAGATGGGGCTGGATGCAAGCAACAACATGCACCTGCCCTTGGAGGGGAGGGGGAGAATTTTTTTCTTGACATCCCCTCTTATAGGATAACTTAACCGCTACCGCGCCCACACGGACGGCTCTATTGCAGGTGTTGAAAACGTTGCACTTGTAGCAGCTCTACACAAGGCGTGCGACCCGGTTTTGACCCGGTCTCGCGACCAAGAGACTCTGGCCTGCTCCTTTCCGTCCGTCGTGGTTTCTCTTACCCGGTTGAGCCTGCGGCAAAAAGCCACTTCCTCGCCGCCAGGCGGTAGCCGGGTCGCGCCATGCGGCTCTTCGATTACCTCGGCCCAGAGCCGGAGCACGTTCAACCGCCGAATCAAAATCTTCCACTTCAAGCCAAATCAATATCGCTGCCGACGCCCCACGCCCTCTCTGTTCCAGAGTTCCAGACTTGAATTGACAGATCGCACTCTCTCAATCACAACGATCGGCGGCCGAAAATGGGGCTGTGCCTCGCCATAACTAAGAACGGGCGTTTCTTGCCCCATGACGCCAATCATAGGACGGGGCAAGCGCCGTTGAATATCAAGTCGTCGAGGGCCTGCGAAGTCGTGGAAACGATGCCGCGGGCTCAACTCGTAATGCAGGCGTGAATACCCTCCAACCTCGGCGAGTCTGACTCAGACAGTTGCAGTTCGCAGCCGAGGTGATTCAGGCCGCTACCTCGTAGCGGTGATGCAGCCCGCCCAGTCGCGGCCACGCGATGATCTTGTTTCCGCTGGGAGAAACCGGCGCCGCAACTCGCCCAACGGGTGTGTCCTTACCGAGCCCGAGATGAGTTTGGTCCTCGTGATAGTAGAGCAGATACAGAGACATCAGCCGTTTCAGATGCCGCTCATTCAGGATGATCACGAACATCACTCAACAGTCTCATTATCAATGGCTTACTCAAAGTCTCCGAGCAGGATTCCCAAGTCAGAATGCCCATGTTGGGCAAGCTCTGGGTAAACTTCGCTGTTCGCGTTCTGCGATTCAGGCCGTCTGTTACGGCGCTGCGAACGGTGATGCTTTAGCTACTTTGTTGTTGCTTCTTTTGTCTCTCGGAGGATGTTCCCAAAAAAAACTTCCCACGTTGTGAGGGAACTTGGCCCCGTTTGTCGCTTTCTTAGTTGAGCGGCAAAAAAAGCCGCAACCTGAGAATCGGAAAAACATTTCTACGAGGAGAATTGAGATGAAACGCGCAACCCTGGCTTTGCTTTTTGGCTTTCTGGTCTGTATGTCTTTGTCGGTCTGGGCTCAAGAAGACTTCTGGACCCCAACCGTGACTTACAGCTTTACCGAAGTGCAGTATCCCGGTGACACCTTCACCCAGCTGCTGGGCATCAACAACGGCCTCCAGATCGCCGGCTACCACAACTTCAACACCAACATGGGCTTCACGCTCGCGCTGCCCAACCACTTCACCACCGAGAATTACCCGAACTCGGCAATGACCCAGGTCGTCGGTCTCAATAACAATGGCAAGACGGCGGGCTTTTATGTCGACAAGACGGCGGGAAAGACCCACGGCTTCACCGCCCAAAACGGGGTGTACGCCACCGTCGACTATCCGGGTTCCATCTTCAACCAGCTTTTGTCGCAGAATGACAATCGCCAGGCGGCCGGTTACTACAGCATGAGCATCGCCAACACCACGCCTGACTTCCCCTACATCTACGATGAGAATGGCGGCGTCTTTGAGGTGTTAACGATTCCCGGAGCGGTCGGCGGAGCGCAGGCTACCGGTATCAACAACTCGCAGCAGGTCTGCGGCTTCTGGATCGACTCCAAGGGCGTCAACCACGGCTTCTGGCTCAATCAGGGCAATTTCCAGAGCCTGAACTTCCCGGGCAGCTCGTTCACCCAGGCCCTCGGTATCAACAACAAGGGCATCATCGTCGGTGTGTATATGCAAAATGGGAACACCCACGGATTCACCTTCAACACCCTCGCCACCACGAACAAATGGCAGTCGATCGATGATCCGAATGGCGTCGGAACGACGGTGGTAAATGGCGTCAACGACAACGGTGACTTGGTCGGATTCTGGGGCACGGCGCCTACGAACACCGGCTTCGTTGCGAAACCTCAGTAAATCCAGATGGGTGGGCGGCTCAACCAAGCTGCTTGGCGGGATCGCGGAGGTGTCGCAACAACCCACCCTCGAGCTGCGCTGGAGAACTTTCCAGGCCAGTTCGGGGGTGGCCTCTTTCCCGGGAGAACCAGCCAGTCTCCCTTTTGCTTCTCTTCCTTGGTTTTGCCTTTCAACGGTTTTGCCTTTCACCAGGGGTAGTGTTTGCAAGTCTCAAATGCAGACAAGTTTGCGTCGAGCGTCTGTCGTGCGTTCTTAAGCCGCCAAATCGAAAAGGCTGTCGATGAACTGAATCTGTCGAAGAAGATTATCTCCTGCCACCCATCGAACTTGCCCCTTCCGGATCATGTGGATTGCTTCGTAGCCCTGAATTGTTCGCCGAGCCGCCTGGAATTCTCGGAAGCCCTGCTTGGCATTCACGCGACGTTTGATGGCTCGATGATCCTGTTCGAGAATGTTGTTTAAGTACTGCACCGGTCGGTGTCGACAGCGAGTGCGTAGTGTCCCTTCCTTCTTGCTGTCGGGGATCGCGGACCTGTAAATCGGCGCCAGGTCAGTGTTGATCACTCGAGGTTGCGGATGGGACCGATCGCCGAGCGCCTTGCGAAACAGGCGCTTGGCAACATCGGCGTCACGGAACGCTGACAGCAAGAATCGATCGTGGCACCCGCTGAATCGATGGCCCGATACAAGTAGCACCAGCGACCCTTCACGCGAACATAGGTTTCGTCCACCCGCCACGACTTGTTTGTCGGCTTGAGATGCTTCGCAGTCGCGGCTCCAACTCAGGGCCGTAATATTGCACCCAACGCCAAACCGTGGTGTGGTCGACGTTGAGACCACGCTCCTCCAGCAACTCCTCAACATCGCGCAGCGAGAGAGAATAGCGAAGATACCACCGGACGACACAAAGGATGATGCCGGGTTCGGTCTGCCGCCATTTGAAGATCGCCGGTCGGGCTATCATTTCGCGATTGTTTCACGTCACCAGCCAGCAACCCCGAAAATTGCAACACATCCGAAGATACCATCGGACCGCACAAAGGATGATGCCGGCTTCGGTCTGCCGCCATTTGAAGATCGCCCGTCAGCTTATCATTTCGCGATTGTTTCACGTCACCAGCCAGCAACTCCGAAAATCGCAACACATCCAAGGTTTTAATTACCCTCAGAAACAGTTCGTGGACCCCTATTGGACTGGTGTGCTTTGACGCGCAGTGACCACGCCAAGCTCGCGGCCAGAAACAGATGGTATTATCTCGGCGGGAGTCGACCAATGGAACCGACAAAACCCAAACTGCCGAGCGAAGCCATAGAGCTCTATAACAATTTCATTCACGGTGAGATCAGCCGCCGCGCCTTTATGTGTGGCGTTCAGCAACTAGCGGGCGGCCTGGCGGCAGCCACGGTCATCAGTGCGTTGATGCCGAACTATGCCCTGGGCCAGCAGGTTTCCCGCACCGATGACCGGATCAAGGCGACTTATGAGACCGTGCCCTCCCCGAAGGGCAACGGGAGCATGAAGGGATATCTGGTGCGGCCGATCAGCGCCGACACGCGCTCCGAGACAGTAGCGACGTTGCCCGGCATAATCGTGGTCCATGAGAATCGGGGTCTGAACCCGCATATCGAGGACATCGCGCGCCGGTTTGCCTTGGCCAACTTCATGGCATTTGCGCCGGACGGACTCACCTCTCTGGGCGGCTATCCTGGCGACGACTATAAGGGCGGCCAGATGTTCAACAAGATCGACAAGAACAAGATGTCTGAGGACATGGTGGCCGCGGCCATGTGGTTGAAGGCGCGCCCTGACTGTACGGGCAAGATCGGCGCTACCGGCTTCTGCTACGGCGGCTCGACTGCCAATATGCTAGCGGTGCGCCTCGGAACCGACCTCGCGGCAGCGGCACCGTTCTATGGCGGTCCTCCCGCACCAGAGGACATCCCGAAAATTAAGGCGGCGGTCCTGGTACATCACGGGGAGCTCGACGCGCGACTGGCAGCGACGTGGCCGGCTTACGACCAGGCCCTGAGCGCGGCGCACGTTCCGCACGAAGGCTATATTTACGCGGGCGCCGTACATGGCTTCAATTGCGACGCGACGCCGGAACGGTATAACAAAGCCGCGGCCGATCTAGCTTGGCAACGTACGATCGACTGGTTCAACGAATACGTGCGTGGCTGATTCCGCTGGCACTCAACGTCAGGGTCGCCCTGACTTAAAGTGCATTTCCTAAGCAGAATTGAGCCTAATGACCAAACTCAGGCACAGTCGCGAGAACGGAACGCGGCCTGCAGTGATGATGTCGTCTCATGCTTTGCCAATTTGTTCGTGACAGCAGCAGGCGCAATTCAGCGACCTGCTTGCGCCGCTCCGTCGCTGACGCGAAGGTGTGGAACAGCACTACTCTTCGAAGATGCGAAGCCCTCAATGCGAGTACTGCACCCAGAACCCGGGTGGTCCATACGGTGGTGGGGGATAGCCCAGGACTATACCGAACGGCGAAGTCCGAACACCTAGCCGTTGGTCGCGAACATTGGCCCAGTCATCAAATCCGTCGGGCGCTGGCGCCTTCTCCGCGGTGTGCTGCATTGAAGTCTTGTTTTGAAATCGCACCTGCTGACCGGCATTTACCGTTACGGAATTGCCTGCACCGGTTGCGGCAATGGCGCCTCGCCGTACCGTTACCAGTGTTTGGTCCTGAGTGGGGACAACATCGACCCGGTAAACTCCCGGCTTCATTACCGTCAGCGTGGCATTGGGAGTGTCGATCTCGAAAATTTCCCCTGGCAGGAGGAATCTAACCGTAAGGCTTGCGACGCCTTGATTAAGTCCGAATCGGACGTTGCCTCGATTTACCGTAGTGAGGGTAATGCTCGTCTCTGAACTCATTCGAATGTATCCGTCTGCTACGTTCAGTTCAGCTCGCGAGTCTTTATCTGCCCAAACACAAACTGGGGCCTTCAGAGGCTGATTAACCTCGGCTGCAACCCAGTCGCTACTGTCGCACGGAGCTTGCGAGACCTGTCCGGAAACATACTGCCAGCCTGCGGTTCTTCCCGGGGGACTGCCAGGGTAACCCCTGGCTTGTCCAGCCAGCGAACCAGCGGTCCCAAACACGAGAAGCACAACAGAAAGATGCTTTAGTCCGTTCTTCATCGCCATCTCCGGGGCCTGCCTGATTTTCGCTTTACCAATGTGGGGCCGCGCGAACTTAGCACCGATGGAACCCGTTTGGCTCAAAGGCCACTACCGGAGCCGTGGCCGTACGCCTAGTCCTAGTTAGGTTGCCGCTTAGTTAGCGGCGTCCGCCGCCATGCCCGCCGCCACCCCTGAAACCGCGCGCTGCACTGTGAAATCCACCACCGCTGCTGGCATTAAAGCCGCCACCTGCGCGGCCGCCGTAACCGCGTCCCGCGTAGGTTGCGCGGTAGTGGCCTCGACGGTAGTATCCAGGACCGTAGCCTCCGCGGCCGTAATATCCTCCATACCACGGCCCGGCGCCCAGGAACATTCCACCGACAAACCAGTTAGGCCCGTAGTAGCCGTAAGGCGCACAGGCGTAAGGGGAATATCCGTAGTAGCCGTAGGCGCATACTGGCGGTCCGGCGACATATCCCGGTCCGAATCCGATCCCAACGCTGACCTGGGCTTGAGAGTAGGCCAACGGAATCATCAAAACTGCCAGCAAGGCCACATACTTTAGACAACGCATATCTTCTTCCCTCTGCCCCAGATTCACCACCATTATCAATCTGCAGGCACCTATTGATTCAAACGCGGAATCAGAAAGAAAGTTGCAATGCTCGAGGTGGCTTAGTTTAGCCATCCTCTCTGATATCAACCGTTTGCGAGGCACAATGAACTTTGATCACTTCCGCTCTAGGTGTCACGATTGGTTTTATTGCACTTGCATGTGTTGCAGCCGAGTGCGCTTGCTCCCCCGCATATGGCTCCAGGCTAGGCTGCCAATTGGACAACGAGAGCAACCAGCGCCCATGGTTGGTGGAGCGAATTACAAGCGAGTTGCGTTGTGAGGGTTTCAAAGTGGAAACCGCAGTCGTTAGTTAGGTCGGCAGATGGTACGAGATGTTGCGATATCCAGACTGGTTTGAAAAGAAAGATGTTGACGACATCACTGCGGGCAAACCTCACTCCAGAAGGGCAAAATAACTGTAGTGAGCTCCTGCCGCAGAGCTGCGGGAACGACTGGGAAGTGGAACGGTGCGGCCAAGGTCGAGGATAACGGGATCAACGCCAGGCTGAGGTCGCCTTCTTGAAACCGCTTCGGTGCAGATTTTTCGATACGGCTAGAAAGGGTTAGCCTGGGGAAAATGAATCTTCAGCTTCTAGCAAATAAATAGAACTAGGATCGCGCCCAGTGTGGAAAAAATGAGGCCGGCTGGATGATATCGTTCGTTCCTCGGGCGCGAAAACATGTGGGTAACGCAGCCGCCCATGACCGACCCGATGATGCCGAGCACGATCGTCCTGTGCAGAACTCATTCATCCGGTCGTCGAAATGAAGCAGCGTAATCCCAACTGGGGCTGTCCGCGAATCGCACAACAGATTGCCTTGGCGTTCGACATCCCCATCGACAAAGACGTGGTTCGAAGGATTCTCGCACATCACCACCGGCCAGCTCAGCCCTCTGGCGGTCCCTCCTGGCTGACGTTCCTGGGCCACATGAAAGACAGCCTCTGGAGCATAGATCTGTTCCGGTGCGAGTCGGCCACGCTGCGGACCCACTGGGTCCTGGTCGTCATGGATCAATACACGCGCCGGATCATTGGGTTCGGCGTCCACGCGGGCACGGTCGATGGCATCGCACTCTGTCGGATGTTCAACCGCGCCCTTCGAGGGCATCGCGGGTTGCCGAAGTACCTGAGCTCCGACAACGATCCGCTCTATCGGTTTCACCATGCAAGCCAATCTGCGGATTCTGGAGGTGACAGAAATCAAGTCCATCCCTTACGTTCCACTGTCCCATCCCTTCGTGGAAAGACTACTCGGCACCCTTCGACGCGAGTATTTAGATCACATGTTGTTCTGGACGACGGCAGATCTGGAAAACAAACTGCTCGATTTCAGGACCTACTTCAACCACCATCGCACGCATACCTCACGGGAAGGGCGAACGCCCGATCCGCCCGCGTCGCCACCAGCAGCTAACCCCCGCTCGTTTCGATGGCAACCACACTGTCGGGCCCTCTATCAGACGCCGCTGGCTGCGTGATTTGTAAAAGACTCCGCTCGCTGCGATATTCGGTCAATCTCGGCAAGACTTTCAAGAAATCATTCGGAGTTTCTCCATCGCAGCGTGAGACCACCCCCTTTCGCAAGCGCTTATCAATTCGCCAGGCACAGGCTGGCCCATGCACAAAATGCTGCACAGTAATACACTTTGCATAATTACCCTCGCATCGATCACTCGACGCCGACGGTTCACGATATTAACTGCTGTCTTTTGCTGGAGCGTTAAGCAGCCGTTACCAGTGGCGCACACGCCCAACGTCGACGTGCACGAAGTCCGAGCTGCGATAGTATCCCACTCCTCCGCGTTGAAGGCGCAGGGCTGCGTCGCGTAGCTCCGACGTCGGAATCCCAGGTAGGCGAATGTCGATCGCTTCAGCCTGCATATGCAGGCTGTGCTCCGCCACGCCGGTGTGCGGACTGCGAGTGCGCAGGAATTCGTTGCTCCAGGGCGTACGGTAGCCGCAAATCACATCGATCTCACCACCGGAATCGCCGAGCGACGCGGTCAAATCGTAGAGAAGGTCAAAGAGGCGAGGATCGAAACGACGCACATCTCCGGTGCGGTGGTCGCGCAGATAATGGTCTAGCTCGTCGAGTGCTTCGGGGATGTATTGATCACCGCGACGATAGACGACATCCAGTCGCTCCCCCGTGTGAGTGTGATAAAAGCGGAGCCGGTACTCGGGTTGGACCGGGGGCGCAGATTCTGTGCTGCCGTGCCCGAGCAGTGGCGCCACCAGAAACAAGAAAATCAGTGACAAACGACCAAGGCCGAATTTGTTCTTTTTTCTTAGCGATGACACCGATGTTGCTTCATTCCCATTCAAAATGTATTGCCGCATTACATCCATTTTACGTTAGATGCTGGGCGCCTTGCCTAAGACCTACCAGGCATAGGGATAACCTGCAGCCAGCGCTTTCTCGAGCTCTGCGTCATAACCATAGATGTCGTCAAAAAAACGAATCTGATTCTCCTCGTTCACCGCGGCCGTGCCGTAGACAATCAGAACCGGAATTCGGGTGGTGAGGTTCACCTGAAGATTGTCTTTGTCGCCGTGCATCGTGGCCCGCACCCGCTCCAAGTCCCAGCCAGGATTGTTTCGCAACACCCAGGCAGCCAGCTCCGCGGGTTTCTCTACCCGAATGCATCCGTGGCTGAAATCGCGGACATCCTGCGAGAACAGTCCCGGAACATCTGTGCCATGCAGATACACGTTGTCCGAATTGGGGAAGATGATCTTTACCAGGCCCAGAGAATTCGTTTTGCCAGGCTTCTGCCGCACCATCAGGTGAAGCGATTTTATGCCCTCTAAAACCTCAGGGCTCACTTGATTGTCGGTTACGACCTCGCCCTGGGGCGTGACCACTTCAAAGTTATGCTTAGCGATATAGTTCGGATCCTTCTGGATGTGTGGCACGATTTCGCTCCGCTGAATGGTGGGAGTCACATCCCAATAGGGCCGGAAGACCACGTATTGGATCTCTTTCTCAAACACCGGAGACTTGTGCCCGTAGGCTTTTCCAATGATGACGTTCCTGTGGAAGGCGACGGTGCCATCCGCGTTCATCGCGCGAACACGATACTCAGGAAGATTTACAACTACCGGCGGTTGTGAGAAGGAATGCGGAAGCCAGCGCCAACGTTCGAGGGTCAACTTGATCTGGCGAATGCGGGCCGCCGGAGGCGTATTGAGTTCATTGATCGTGCGCACGTCCAGGTTGCCGGTGGGGGTTTCCCCATGTCTGTCCTGGTAGTGCTTCACTCCCTCGACGAGCGCACCCTCATAGATGGTTGCATTCGGATCCAAATGTTGGCTTGCAGGAATGTCGCCGATGGTTTGAAGAAACCATCCCAAGCGGACTACGCCAGCGTAGGATTGGCCGGGCCGCACCGTCTTCGCGACCATTGGTAGCTTCTGTCCGTCATCTTGCTTTGCGTATCCTTCATAAACCGGCAAGAGCGCGAGCAGCTTACGGTAGCCCAGGAAAGGTGGTTCCAGCTTCTGGATTTCGGCAACTGGATCGCCTGCATTCACAACCTGGGTCTGAATGAAGTCGGCCAACGAGAATTGGTCGCTCCCCGTATCGAGCTGAAAGTTGAATTCCTTGGGATTTGCGCGGCCACAGTGGACGGCACGGATGTAGCGCATTGCCGACACCGTAAGCGCGGTATCGAACGAGACCAGGTCTTGTTCAGACGGGTTTTGCCCTAGCTTGAGGAGGCGGCCCTGCCATCGCGAGCCGTCGTAATCTTCAGGGTCGAGTCCTTTAGCGTCGGCGTTCTGTAAGAGCTGGATCACGGCGAGTCCCTGAGGGCGGACGCTGCCATTCTGGACCCAAAGCAAAGAATAGCCGTTCGCCTCGTAAAGCTTGGCGACCTCTGTTTTGTAGGGAGTAAAGTCGGGCCAGCGAAGATCGGCATTACGACCTGAATCCACAATCCCATGGAACCCGGCAACAGCCGAGGCAGACAATGTCTGGGCTGTAAGTGCAGGGTGGTGTTCCGCGAAGAACGCAGGGAGGGTTTCGCCGCTCGCAACAGAGATTGCGGCAACTACTATGCCCGTTAGAATGATCATCCACTGAGGCCGATAAACAGAATTCCTCATAGCGCGGCTCCACTTGATGTTTTGTAGGAGTATGGGAAGCAATTCTAGTTTACTTTCTTCGGTCTTACTCAACTGCGCGCCGGATCAGGCCCTTGCGAGAGAAGGAAACCATTTAACGTCCGTAGTCAGATTTCGCCGAATTGGTTCGCGAATGTTTGCAAAACCGGAAGTTAGCCGGAAACGGGCTCTCCGGAAACTTCATGCTGGCCCGGGACGCAAAGGCTTTGCAGCATTTGAGTCGTACATGCAAAGACGCTTTACTATTCCAAGTTAGCGTCTGTAACAAATAAAGATTACATTTATAGATACTTGGCCTAACGCGCTATCTTCCTTGGAGATATGGTGTAGTTCCAGTCTGGATGAAAAGCGTGCCTGCGGAGATTAAGTTCTTGGATTTGTTGAGAGGATATCTTCTGACCCTTTTCATAGCTGCGCGTGTCCAGCGTTGCCTTCACCTTTAATCCGCTTCGAGTTCGCGTGCCGCCAATGAGGTTCACCACCGCCTCGTAGCTCACCAACGGTTGCCCCCTCCAATTCATGCTGATGAAAGAGAACAAACGATGCTCGATCTTGTTCCACTTGCTGGTCCCAGGGGGATAATGACATATCGTGATCGGAATTCCGATCGTATCGACAAATTCCTGCAGATGAAGCTTCCACCCGCGCGAACGGTTGCTATTGCTGCCTCCCGCATCGGCACAAATCAGTAGGCGTTTCGCCTTAGGATAGGTTTTCTTGCCCATCATCCGCCACCACCGTTGGATGCTGGACACGGCAAACTCTGCGGTATCGTGCGTGATCCCCACGTTGACCAGTGCCTGATCCTCGGCTACATCATAGGTTCCGTAGGGAACGGCCTTGCCTTGGGCTAGGCTGGGAAAGTCGTGCGTCAACACCTGCTCTGCTTCCTCTGCTCGCCGCCAAGTCCGGCCCGGATTGCGAAAGGCTCCAATCTGCTCTTTTTTCTTGGTGTCGACCGAGATCACCGGATCCCCACTCTGCTGGAAGGATTTCCCTTGCCGGTTGATGTACTGAAATTGCTCATTGCGATCCGGATGTTGCTTGCCCTCCAGGCTTTTGACGTTACCTTGCAACGAGTACTCCATGGCCCACAAACAGCGACACACCGTCATCGCACTCACGGGATGTCCTTGTCGGCTCAGTTCAGCCGCCATGGTGCGCGTGGACTTGCCCGTCCATTTCAGCTAACTCATGGGATTTCCCGCCGTGGTTTCGTCCAGAATCCGCCGCAAGCGTCGCGAAACTTCCGGGTCTGCCACCTCCAGCGGTTTTCGTCCTCCGCCCGTCCGGCGGATTCGATCCCGCCCATCGGGGGGATTACCTTCCCGATGACTACGCAATTCCGCGATGCCGCGGTAGATCGTCGGACGTGACATACCGGTCAGCCGCGAAACTTGGCTGACCCCGCCCCTTCCCAGTTCCAGAGCCTGCTGCGCCACGAACAGCCGCGCCTGCAGCTCGTTCAGAGTACTCAATACCCGAAGCCAGTGCTTCTCTGCTTCCGATATAGAAGGATCTGTACCCATACGGAAATAGTCTCGCACGAACCCCAGAATGCCATAACTTTAAATCTCTATCTGACCTATTATCTTCGATGTACCTTATATGTAACTATTATTATGTTACAGACGCTTAGAGGGCGGAGGCATCTGGAGCGTTCCTGTGGCCGGGGGCGAGGAACAACACAATACCGACGCGCTCCACCTTGGCTACTGGGGCCACTTTGCCGTGGCTGAGACTGGCCTCTATCTGGTCGATTCTGACGCGAAGTCCGGCCCGACTATCAAGTACTACGACTTTCAGACTCGCCGGCTCACACCAATACTCATACTCAAGCACGATCTCGACCCGTTTACAGCGAATCTCGCCGCTTCCCGCGACGGGCGGAGCGTGTTTTTCGTGCAAGGCGAAGTTAAGAGCTCCCTCGTCCTGGCCGAGAACTTCCAGTAGCGTTGAGGTCACGTTATTCGAAAAGTCTTCACTGACTTCATAAATGCCTGTTGAACTGGGCGAGCGATCTCCTATAAATGTGCCCAACCGAAAGTAATTCACTTGGCCCAGTAATGCCCAAACCGGCGAACTGGCTCGTGATTTTCGCGGATTAGTGCAGGGCAGTCAATCGACGGCGAGGTCGTTGCGCGTGCAGAGCCCGCAATTGCTGACGCAGAGCCAGGTTTTCTAGCACGAGGTCCTCGCGGGAACGGAAAGTGCTGACCATCCACCCGAGGAGATGCCGGAGCGATACGATCTTGGCAAGAATCTTACCGGAACAAATCCGAATCGAGTTGTGCGCCAAGTCATACATTCTGAGGGTGCACGACGTTTTGGCGAGACACAGCAGTTTGTTATCCTCGTTGGCCTATGCGCAGGCTCTGTCTCACCTGGTTCCTTCTCGCAGTGAGTTCAATTTGTGCTTTCACCCAGCAGCCGTTTCTTTCCACTCGTCAGTGGACGGTGCTTCGAGATGAATCCAGCGGGGCTGCGCCCTATGAAAATCTCCGCTTCCTGACCAGCTTGCATCGTGTCCCTGCAACTGCGGACTTCGACCAGGCAGCGCAATTCGTGTTGCAACGTGCGCGCGAGTACGGCCTCGCCGACGTTCACAGCGAGCAGTTCGCCATCGACGGAACCAAGCAATACGGTCTGATGCGCTCGTACTTGGGCCGGACGGTCGAGGCTGCACGCTTGTGGGAGGTTCGTCCCCAACATCTGCTTCTGGGAGATTGGAGCACCGATCCCATCCGTCTCGCCGATTACAGCCACAGCGCCGAAGTGGAAGCCGAGTTAATCGACGTGGGCAGTGGAGCGAGCGAGGGCGACTATGCCGGCAAGGATGTGCGTGGCAGGATTGTCCTGGCGGACGGAGTTCTGGCAACCGTGCAGGAGCTGGCGATTACCAGGCATGGCGCTGCGGGCATTCTCAGTGACATGCCCAACCAGACCACTGCCTGGTCGGGCTTGGACAAAACATTGGTGCGGTGGGGTCATCTGGACGCACGCCAGCCCTCCGGCTTCGCCTTCATGGTCTCGCGCGAAACCGCTGAGTCGCTGCGGGCCCGGTTGCGTCCGGGTGAACAAGTCGTTCTCAACGCTTATGTAAGAGCGAGCGTCGGGCCGGGACACTGGACGGTTGTGACCGGCACAATTCCTGGCTCCGACCCGGCAGCCGGTGAAATCGTTTACAGCTGCCACCTCGATCACGAGCGGCCCGGAGCGAACGACAATGGCAGTGGATGTGTAACGATTCTGGAGTCAGCGCGCGTGCTCGCGCGGCTTATCGGTTCCGGCGCGCTACCGCGCCCTAAGCGCACCCTGCTCTTCGTCTGGGGACCGGAGGTTGAGGGCACCATGGCATTTCTTGCGACCCATCCAGAGATCCGGCAGAGATTGCGGGCCGACATCCACATGGATATGGTGGGCGGCGACCCTTTCAAGAACAAGTCCGTATTCCATGTCACCGGCACTCCCTGGTCATTGCCGAGCTTCGTAACGGATGTGGGAGCTGCATTTCTCGCAGCGATCCAGACCGCCGCCAGCGACTATGCGGGAGGCAGCGGGTCGCCAGACACGGGCATTGTTGAAACTCGAGCTGGCGGGCAGGGTACGCGCAATGAGCTGATAGCCGACGTAACCCCGTATTCGTCTGGCAGCGATCACGACGACTACGACTCTTCCACCATCGCCGTCCCCTCGCTTTACTTGCGTGACTGGCCGGACATCTACATCCACACCGACCACGACAGTTTGTCGCAGATCGATGCGACAAAGCTGCGACGCGTTGCGCTGCTCGGCGCGGCCTCCGGCTACGTGTACGCGAGTTTGGATAAGACCCAACTCACAACCCTGCTGCCCTACCTGACAGCTCAATGTCAGGCAAGACTCGCGGAAGTCTTCGGTCGTGCTCAAGAAATGGTCGATGACCCTCAACTCCAGCCTGGCACAGCGTGGTACGAAGCCCGCAACCTTTTGGACCACGCCCTTCACCGCGAAACCGCCGCCTTGCACTCTCTGGTTGAATTCACGGGCGGTCCGGCTGGGGCGGAAACTGAGGGAGTGCACGCCCTTACGGCTCAGACCGCCGCTTTTGCCAGTTGGCTCGACGCAGAGGCCAAGGCTCGAGTAGCGACAGGAACAGCGCCCAAGCCACCTTGGGCCGCCGACGCTGACTCCCGGCGTGTACCAGTCCGCATCGGGGAGTTCGGCCCGCTCACCTACCAAAACGACAATATCCTGCTGGCGCGTCTGGGAAAAGACCGCTACTCGAAAATCAAACTGCTCAACATTGAAACCACGCCGCTACTGAGCGTGCAGGACCAGTCCGAACTGTATGCCTACGAGATCGTCAATTTTGTGAATGGGAATCATACCGTGGGGGAGATACGCGATGCAGTATCGGCCGAATACGGCCCGTTGCCTATCAGCCTTGTGACCGACTACCTCGACGCGTGCGTCGAGGCCAAGGTCATCCAGTGGAAGTGAGCCGCCCTGTTCAGTTTCCCATAACCCTTCTGGGGCACTGACGTCACTTCTACACGTCGGGCGTTTCTCGTCAACTTGAACGGGCCTGCTCAACTTCCGAGTGGCTGTCACTCGCCGGTTGAGGGCATTGCTTCTGTAATGAAGATTTATCGTAAGTAAGGATAGTGCTAAGTGCCAGAGTATCCGCGATTGTTGACGCAATCAGGCGTGGCTGTTGAAAAACTCAATTGCGGCCTTTGGGTGAAAAACGACGTGCCAGGATGCTCTGTAAATGTCGTTCTCGAAATCGGGATACCTTTTTACCATCACTCGGGACTGCTAAGAGACTTTCAACACCCACACAGGCAGGAGGTTCGCAGAGAAGAATCATGGTCGCAGGAGAGGCCGAATCGATGGTTGGTTGAACGAGATGAGTTCCACCGGGAAGTGATTCAACGAGAGTTCCCCAGTGGTGCAGGTCCTCAACCAAACTGGTCAACGAGTGGTGCCGACCCACCGCCGGGGAGAACTCTCGCTTGACAACGCCTTCGCCCTTATCGAGGGCCACCCGCCAGGCAACCCGTTCACTCTACGACTTTAACAGGACCGCTTTGAGCGGTGTTGCCGTTCGGCAAGGCGGCAGTGAAGCTAACTGAGGTTGGAAAGTTTGGACCACGCAACACAGTGAAATTAAACAGCGAGGAGTAAGTCTGCCCAGCCGGCACAGTCACCTTTCCACCTGTCGTGACAATTCCGTCGGAGCATGCAATCGTAACCACGGCTCCTCCGGAGGGTGCAGCGGCGGAAAGCGTAATCGAAGCCGTGCCGTAGTAACCCGTGCCAGCCACCTTGATTTCAGATCCCTCGACGACGAAGGCGGTAATCGTGAGGGAGCTGGATTGGCCTGAGTCTGAGCTTGAGCCGGTCTGCCCGCTTCCCGAGCCAGAGGTCTGCGAGGCGGGGTCGGCATTCTGTTCCCACGTGTCTCCGGCAGGAACTTGCGGGCCAGTGCCGGGCTGAATCTGTCCACCGAAGAGCGCAACCCTCTGACGAACGGAGTCGAAAGCGAGACTGTGTCCGGACCGACCAGCAGGACCCATGTCCTGGCGTGCGGTCCAGTAAGTGCCGTCCCACGACCAGGTTTGGTTCTGCAGCAGGCTGCTGTGGGTGCCACCAAACAGAATGCATTCGGCGCCGGTGAAGACCAGTTGTGCACCGGAACAGGCGGGCGGGCCGAAGTCGGAGCGTTGCGTCCAAGTGGTGCCGTCCCACTCCCAGGTGTCGCCGTACCTGGGTAGCCTTGGCGTCGTTGCCGCCAAACAGGACGAGTCGCTGGCGATTATCGTCGTACGCCATTGCCTGTGCGCAACGATTGGGACCCGTGTCCTCCTGCTGAGTCCAGTTCTGGCCGTTCCAGTCCCACGTGTCGTTGAGGAAACTGGTCTCCTGAGCCGGGTCCCCCTGTTGAAGCTGGCCACCGTAAAGGGTGACGAGGTTTTTGCTGCTATCGAACGCCATGGCGTGAAGGATGCGCGCCTTCGGACCCGTTTCAGAGACCTGCGTCCAGTTTTGCCCGTCCCACTCCCAGGTTTCACCCGAGCTCGCTGACCCGGTCAAGCCTCCGAATAGCACCAAGCGATTGCGATTGCGGTCGAAGGCCATGGCAAACATTTGCCGTGGGCTGGGACCGATATCGTTGAGCTGAGTCCAGTTGTCGCCATCCCACCCCCAGGTGTCGCCCGCGAGGGCCGTGCTTGCGTTGGTACCTGTCACCAGCGCGTTGCCACCGAAGAGGACGACGCAGGAATTCTGGGTATCAAAGGCAAGAGCGTGTCCGTAACGGGGAGCGGGTCCGAAATCCTGTACCTGGGTCCAAAGAAGGCGTGCCACTGAAGCCTCCAAGCCTGCGGGCTGCAAAGTGGATGGCATTGTAGCAGGATTCTGTTTGGGTGAAAGATTCTTGAGTCCTTACCCTGACAGTCATCGGGCTCACTTCCCCCAAGCCGACTTCCGGGGAGTTTGGGCTGCCCACTTCTACGGAACGGGCGTTATACGTCAAATTGACTCCGAACAGGCCAACTCCCGGTTGGCCCGTAATTCGCCCGAGATCGTCAAGCGCTGCGCGACTTTTGAGTACTGATGTCGTCCCCGGATGCGGCTGGTCTTGCAAACCACGGTTTGACCGTGCCGTTGCAAGTAGCCGATACTAGCGTACAGCGTGCGACAGGGCACCACCGACCCGCGGCAAGGGAACAATCCCACCTGCTTCGATTCAGACAGCGTGCTTTGAATCTTCTTTCAGCCTGTATCAGCGGGTCACAGGCGCTCATGAAAGGAGATTGCCGTGACCACATCGAAGCTTCCTGTTCGTCCTTCCCTTGAATCCCTTCGCAAGCAAGCAAAGAAACTGGCGCGCGACATTGTTGCCGGTAATGCCGGCGCCATCGCCCGGGCGCGTGCGCAACTGCCAAAAGCGGAGCTGCCGTTGTCACAGCGTGATGCCCAGTTGGTGCTGGCGCGCGAATATGGGTTTCCAGGCTGGAAGGACCTGGTTAAAGAAGTAAAGCAACGCCTCGGCAGAGGACTCGAGTGGGCCGTATCCGAAGCCCGCCGCATCATCCATGACAATGACATCGAAGGTCTGCGGCAACTTTTGGCGGAATACCCGGCGCTGTTGTCGTGGAGGGCGGATGAAAACGACGGCGGGCTGCTCGGGATGGCTACCGGTTCCTTCGGCGACAGCTTCGACCCGTTCCGCGAGGAGCACTTCACGCGCGCGGCATGCGCCGAGCTCCTGATCGATGCCGGCGCAGTCGTCGCGCCGTCGGTATGCGATGGCCTCATCCGTTCCCGCGCAAAGGGTGTTGATCGATCTCTTCCACCGCAGAGGCCTTCTTCCCCGACACGCTGAAGTTCTTTGCCGCGCTCGGCGACGTCGATGGCGTTCGCGCGCGTCTCGATACGAATGCCGACGATCTTGCCGCGGTGAACGAAGCGTTCATGTATGCGTGCCATTTCCAGCACGCGACCGCAGCGGCGCTGCTGTTGGATCGGTCCATCACGCTCGACGCCGAGCTGGGCAGGCGGATCGATGGTGGGCCGGGACGTTCCGCATTTATCCAGATACTTTATCGAGAACAAGCCGGACGTCTCACGACCCCGATCCATTCAGGCCCTGGCAGGCTTTTGTCAAGCAACATGTCATGCGCGCGATGGACGATGGCGACCTGCCATCCTTTGTCGACTTGATTGCGGCGCGAAGCATGGCTGCTGTCAGACGCATGCGTGAAATTCCAGGTTGCTTTGATCGAGGGGACGGCGGCGACGCTGAACGATCGCGCAGCTTTCCTTAAAGCGCTTCTCGATCTCGATCCCGCCGTGCTGCACTGTCCCGTGCCGCCGCCATTCTCGGCATCACCTACGACGACCTGCAGGGCCTTTATACACGCGTTCACGTATGCGCAGACCCATCTGCTTCCGATGCTGCTGCGGATCTGGCCTATGCCCGACGATCTGCCACACGCAGCCGGGAACGGGGACTTCGCACGGGTGAGACGCTGGTTCGACGCGGCGGGCAAGCCTGCCCTGGGCGACCTCGCGAATCATTTTCCCGCCAACGATGACTGGATCCGCGGGAACCTGGAATGGGGCGAGCCCAATGTGCAGCAGGTTCTCGACACCGCGCTTGCCTGGGCGGTCATGAACAACCATTTCGAGATCGCCGACTTTCTTCTCGGCGCATGGAGCCGATATCAACACGAACTGGAGCTCCCATGAGCCCGCCAGCATCCTGCATGAACTGGTGTGGCACAAGAATTACGAAGCCATGCAATTCCTCATCGACCGCGGCATCGACATGACGATCGACGATTATCGCTGGGACGCTACCGCGGAGGGTTGGGCAGCGGTACGCTGCGAAGGACGAGAAGATGGCGCAGTGGCTGCGCGAGGCGCAACAACGGCGGGAGCAGACATCGCACTAACGCGACCAGGGATCAATAACAGGCGTCCCGGCAAGTGTGACCTTTCACTGCGAGAGCGGCGTCTTTCTACAGCAGATCAATCGGTGACGATCAAGCAATAATTCGCGATAAACACGCTCCAGCGAGCGCCTAAGTGCTTTGGAATCTGGACCCGACGACCGGACTTGAACCGATGACCTGTCGATTACGAATTACAGGCACTAACCTGTTGCAACTTGTGGTAAATGTTTTGGAACCAATAACTTAACAGCTACCGCGCCCACACGGACGGCTCTATTGCAGGTGTTGAAAACGTTGCACTTGTAGCAGCTCTACACAAAGCGTGCGACCCGGTTTTGACCCGGTCTCGCGAGCACCGGAGCACGTTCAACCGCCGAATCAAAATCTTCCACTTCAAGCCAAATCAATATCGCTGCCGACGCCCCACGCCCTCTCTGTTCCAGAGTTCCAGACTTGAATTGACAGATCGCACTCTCTCAATCACAACGATCAGATCGGCGGCCGAAAATGGGGCGTTTCTAATTTTGGCGAAGTTTGCGGTGAAGTCTTGGACTCCTTCGCCTTTCTCACTTCGAAGTCACAGTAATAATTAAGGATGGGCGACCTCTTTAGCATCCAGTCAGGACGGCATCATCGCCATGCCGGCTATCGATCTTGCGT
Source organism: uncultured Acidobacteriaceae bacterium (assembly GCA_963722405.1). Lineage (GTDB taxonomy): Bacteria > Acidobacteriota > Terriglobia > Terriglobales > Acidobacteriaceae > DASRAA01. Next base: position 54,153 of record CAVRMO010000013.1, on the reverse strand, counting down.
ATTAAGTGCAATCCGTACATCATTTTCGGGTAGGGACGGCACCCTGGATCGGTTGATGCCGAGACTTTAATTTCACGGTGATAGCCAAATGGCTCTATAATGGTGGCCAAGAGGCTACCATGACATCAGAGGCTATTGCGGAAGTCCTGGGAGGGAAAAAGATCTTAGGGCGAGCCATCAAGAATTCTGTGGACCTGACTGAACTAATCCGCAAAGGATTGCCAGCCAGCGCTGTCGTGGCCCTGGCTGAGAAACTCGATCTGAAAAACGCAGTGATCTCCGAGAGGCTTGGCATTCCGCAGCGAACACTGACCCGCCGCCTGAGCCAGCATTCGCGACTCACGGCTGCCGAGTCGGATCGTACCGTGCGCCTGGCCCGGGTGTATGCCACCGCCGTCGAGATGATCGGTAATGCCGAGAAAGCGGTCGAGTGGTTGCGTACGCCGAACCGGGCTTTGGGCGGCGAGCTGCCGCTGGATCGATTGGACACCGATCTCGGCGCCAGAGAGGTGGAAGACATCCTCGGGCGAATCGCCTACGGCGTTTACAGCTGATGCGAATCTGGAGGATCTGCCGCGAACGGTACGCTGATGCGGCTTACGCCGGCGAAGGTGCGCGGCTATACGGCGGACGCTGGAACAGCAAGGAAGTCAGGATGGTGTACACCTCCACCTCTTTGGCTTTGGCTGCCGTGGAGACATTCGTCAACCTGGAGCCGAAACTTCGACCCGACGATTTGGTCTCGATTGAAACCGAATTTCCCGACAGTTTGCGAACCGAACGCCTGGATGTGAAATCTCTTCCTGCTGACTGGTACCATCTGAGAGACGAATCGCTACGGGTGTTTGGCGACAGGTGGATTCGCAACGGAAACAGCACTGTTTTGTGTGTGCCCTCGGCTGCCATACGCGGGGAATGGAATGTGCTTCTGAATCCGGATCATCCAGACTTTGGAAAGCTGAAGTTTCAAGAGCCTAAGCATTTTGAATTTGATTTGCGAATGTTCCGCTGATTTTTTCTCTGGAGTGAAATGCTTAGGGGAGATGGCTGGTGTTCCGATCCATTCCGGACTGCCCAGGATGGCGCCGTCAAGATACGATATTCCGCATCGGCGGGCCCAGGAGTCCATTTCCCTCGCTTCTCTTTTGGGTGTGCCGCTGCTCAACTGCACGACGATCTTGCCGCGGAGGGCGGTTTCAATGTCAGGTTGTCGCAACAACTGTCGCGTCGAACGGTAATCGCTGACGCTAAAAACAACGATATCCGCTGCTCGGACCGATTCCTCCAAGCTCTCAGCTACGCTAAGACCGAGCCTTGACAAGTCCTTCGTTTTCGCGTCGGTCCGGTTCCACACCGTCGTGGCAAATCCCTTATGGAACAGCACCGTCGCAAGCGCGGATCCCATACGTCCGGCGCCGACAACCGTCACCTTGTAGTTCATGCCGCGGTCCGACCTATCATCCCCGATCTATTCCGGCGTTCTCGCCCCGCTCCCAGCGACAATTGAATTTCGTAAAGCCTAAGTTTTGTCCTGGGAGTGAGAGCCATTTGTGCGCCGCAATTATAGACTGTGCAGCGCGTTGCAGCGGATGCAGCGATTTTGGGCGGTTAGTCGCCCACGTAATCCAGTTTGACGTGTTGTCGGCGTTCCGTCCTTGTGGCCGAGACCTGGTGGAGTTCTTCAACAGTCCGGGTTGGGCGTTTTACGTCAAATTGACGTAAGTGGACTTCACGAGCGGCCCGGCGAAGCTTCCCCGAGCCCCGCTTGGACAATTAAGACAAGCCGGGGGATTCGCTGATCATTTTGTGCGGAACGGATAGGGTGTGAGATGGGCTGATTACGCCAGCTACGCGATTAGTCTCAATCGGCTTCAGTGGCCGACATGCTCAGACGGTTTTCGACGCCCACCCAAGCCTTGAGAGTCCGGGAAGTCAGCACGCTCTCTATCCTGGGCTACAGCGAAGCCCTGGTCGATTGTGGACTTAAGCAGGTCGAGTTCTTGTCGCAGGACTGAAGACCGATGGGGAGGAAGTAATAGAATCAAATTTTCTAACATGGCACGAATGCGACGTAACACCTGAGTGCTGTTTGCACCAAACTGACGTATTTCTGTCACCGCAAGCCCAACGAAGTCCCCCCAGTCCGGAGTGCGATAAAACAGGCGAAGCTGGCCTGTTGAGTCGCGAACCAGCCCCGTATCCAGCCGCCTCAGCCCGACTTGCCGCAGCAAGTTTTCGATCTGATCAAGCGCAAGCACGGCGGTAGTGGGATCATTGATCGCCGGGGAAAGTGCCTTCGCGGCAATGTCAACGATGATTCGAAAGGCGAAAGCAGGGTCCTGCTCCAAGGTGCGCTCGCGCTCCAGCGCGATGTATTTTCCGAGTTCCTTGGAAGCGATGGCGGTGCCCCCGCCGTACAGTCGAAACACCGGATCATCGGTGGCAACAAAATCGCCAACCTGGGGGACAATTTCAATCGTGCATGCGCCGCGGATCGCGACATCGACCAAAGTTCCAATATCAAACGCCAGAACGACGCCAGGCTTCCCCTCGTGGGGTATTACTCGCGAGGGCACACCCAGGAAAGCTTCATTGGATTCTTCTTCATGTGTACCATGTTGCTCGAACATTCTTGGATACACCGCCTTGATCACTTGAAGCCCATCCAAGGCTACCTCAGCCATCACCGTCACAGGACGAAGCTGTTTGCTCACGTGCTCGACCACATACAGGAAAACACAAATACTGATGACAGTCAGCACGATCACCATGGCTGTCGCCAGGTGTCCGAGATTCCCTTCAGTGCCACGGGTGACCACTGCCATGCTGTAGATGAGGGTAAACACGAACAGGCCCAGCGACGCTTTGAGTGCGCGAGAACGAAAAGGTCGGGCAATGACCCGTGGCGAAAGCGTGCTGCTGGCAATCTGTACTGTCAGCAGCAGGACGGAAAAAAACAAGACAACAAACGAAAGCATGGCCGCCGCAACAATACTGGCGACGGCACGGGCACCCTCGGGACTGTAATGAAAGACATTAATGTCCAAACTTCTGTCGAGAATTCTTAATAGCGGGACAGAGAGAACAGCCGCCAGTGTGGAAACGGCCGGAACCACCCATAGCGAGGACCGGAGGAATCTTTGTACACGTTTTCGAAAAGCCCACGACATCATAATCTCGCAGGAATCTTAGCGCACCCACCATGCCCCTTCCAACAATGGCAATATAGAAACCTACGGCTAAGAAAGTGGGTTTCGATATTATCCCCATGCCTTACCGGACCGTTGGCGGATTACCTCCGTGAAAATCGCCATATCGTAAGTAATCCCTGCTGAGTGGCCGTTCGGGTCAAATCGCGAGTTGGCGTGTTCACGACAGCTTATCGGCGCGATCCCGAAGTCGGCTTGTGCGAAGTTTCACCCGATAGGTAACGAGAACGCCCGAGTGTTTACTGATTTCCAGTGGGTGACTGTCCACTTGGACGAATAGTCGCCAAGTCGTGGAAGTGGCTATCATCGGACTACTCTCAGGAAGTCGGCGAGTGTTTACGAATGTGTCCGCTTCTGTAGTATTCGGCTTACCGAGAAATGAACCGGGCCCTACTGCGATTTGCGTTTCATCGGTTTGCCTATTGCGACCAGGAAGATGGCAGCCTTGCCGGTCGCGTGCGGCGAAAAGAAGTTGATCACGTCGCCATCAAAAAAGGTCAGCCCGGTCGCACCCAAGTCCTGGGCATACGCTGACAGGTACATCCTGCCGCCGATGGCGCCCGCTTCAAACTGGACGGCGCGGTAGCCGCGGTTCCCGTATCGCTCCAGGATGAGTTTCAAATCGGCGAGAAAGAAGATGTCCACGCAGGCGTCCGCCGCAAGCTCCTGATCCAGTCCAAGGTGGTAGGCTTCGGCCCGGAACTTCCCCTTCCTTCAAAAGCTCCAGGGTCTTCTGCTCGCGGTGGAAGAAGTAGGAACCTGCCCTGAGCGTCTGCACCGAATGTACGATCAGGTAAAGATTGTTGAGCTGCCCGCCGGGAGGCTCAAGAAAGTCAGCCGAAAGACCTTGGGTGGCGCAGTCGAGAATGGTGGAGAGTTGTGCCAGTGTGATGGATGCCGCCTTGTCGAAGGCTCGGGTCGAGCCGCGCCGCAGGATTACCTGCTCGATCGTGTCCGTCGGTCGTTCTGAACGCGGCAGCGGCTGCAGCCGAACTGCCTCACCAACCTGCGCGAAAGATGGGAAGAACGGTTGCTTTCCGCGCCACTGAGCGACTTCATCCTCGGACTCAAGCGAAGACGCGTTATGCATCTCGAACATGGCGGGATACTCGACCTCGCGCTGCGAAAGCGGGATCGTCTCCAGACCGAGCACTGGAGTCTCTTTCGGGGATGGCAGCGAGCTTTCCGCTGAACGCCCGATGGGCACCAGACATAAGGAGACTTCGCGCCGCTCATCGAGATCAAGGAGGTGGTTTACCTCGGCGTCCACGAACCCGAGTACGATCTCAGCGGCCAGTCCCGAAGCTGCGGAAACGGCCAGCGTATTTGCCAGTAAGGTGCCGCTGTCCCAACCGAAATGACGATAGGTGCGGGCCTGGTATTTCCAGGCGTTTCGCCAATAGGTTCCCGTACAGATGATCGTGGCGGGTGCTCGTGCCACTGTCGGTTCCATCGCCGTGGCCTGAGCCAAATTTCCGCGATAATCACCCATTCGCAGGAGCCGTAGGGCCGCGTCCGCCGGATTGAAGTGATAAACGCCCGCATCCAGGCCAGGGAGGTCGCCAGTCACGACGTACAGTTCGATCTCGTAGAGAGCTCCGGTGCAGGCTGCGGCGCGAAAGTAAATTACTCCCCCCGGATGTTCTCTCTGTTTGGTAATTCCCGCGGAGAAGTACAGAATGCGCGCTAGGTCCTGGAGGCCAGGGACCGAATTAGTGCTCGACGAGGGCACGGACTCTGAGATCGCAGAGAGCGCGGCCACACCTGTTTGCGGCACGTCCCGCGGCAACTGTAGAGGCTCTATCGTCGGGTAGATTTTGAAAGGTAGCGGCCGATTAGCCCAGTCCAGAACGTGCAGATTGTTACAAATACTCCCAGGGGAGTGCTTCGTGCCATCGTGATACTTCCAAGTTGCCACGACGTCGGGGTTCTTCATTGGTTCCCACATCGAGACTAGCACCAGCCAGGAGACACGTGCAGCGCGGCGGGCTAGGCGTGCAACGTCTTCTACTGCTACCGGAGAAGTCTTGCCCTTGCCAAATGGGATCCTTCGGTCAACCGCCGATACGGGATATCAAAGCATGGCAATTCGCCTGTGGCTGGCGAATTGATATTTTTCCCAGGATTCCTCAAGATTCCCCGTCCTGCTACCATTCTCCGATGCGCAACCTGGCCGTTCTTTTCATCCATTTACTCGCCGTCCTGGCTCGGTTGCTCGGTCCTGGCGGCGTCCGTTCCGTAGTCGCGGAATCGCTTCTCTTCAAGCACCAACTCCTGATCGTGAATCGCTCCCGGCAACGATCGCCCAATCTACGCGCGTCGGACCGCATCCTCTCCGGTTTGATGACGATCTGGGGCGTCCAACTCGTCTGCTCCGCTCCGCAATGGTACTGAAGCCCTCGACACTGCTAGGCCTTCACAAAGCCATGAGCAAGCAAAAGTGTCGCATTCTGTTCTCCTCTGATCGCCGTCGGAAGCCCGGCCCGAAGGGACCGAGTGCAGAACTCATTCATGCGGTCGTCGAAATGAAGCAGCGTAATCCCAACTGGGGCTGTCCGCGAATCGCACAACAGATCGCCTTGGCGTTCGACGTCCCCATCGACAAGGACGTGGTTCGAAGGATTCTCGCCCATCACCACCGGCCGGGACAGGGCTCCGGGGGGCCTCTTGGCTGACGTTCCTGGGCCACGTGAAAGACAGCCTCTGGAGCACAGATCTGTTCCGGTGCGAGTCGGCCACGCTGCGGACCCACTGGGTCCTGGTCGTCATGGATCAATACACGCGCCGGATCATTGGGTTCGGCGTCCACGCGGGCACGGTCGATGGCATCGCACTCTGTCGGATGTTCAACCGCGCCTTTCGAGGGCATAGCTGGTTGCCGAAGTACTTCAGCTCCGACAATGATCCGCTCTATCGGTTCCACCAGTGGCAAGCCAATCTGCGGATTCTGGAAGTGACAGAAATCAAGTCCATCCCTTACGTTCCACTGTCCCATCAGTTCGTGGAAAGACTAATCGGCACCCTTCGACGCGAGTATTTAGATCACATGTTGTTTTGGACGACGGCAGATCTGGAAAACAAACTGCTCGATTTCAGGACCTACTTCAACCACCATCGCACGCATACCTCACGGGAAGGGCGAACGCCCGATCCGCCCGCGTCGCGACTAGCAACCAATCTCCGCTCGTTTCGATGGCAACCACACTGTCGAGCCCTCTATCAGAGGCCGCTGGCTGCGTGATTTGTAAAAGACTCGCTGGCTGCGTGATTTGTAAAAGACTCGCTCGCTGCGATATTCGGTCAATCTCGGCAAGACTTTCAAGAAATCATTCGGAGTTTCTCGATCGCAGCGTGCTTCGCGGCTCCGATCGTTTAACTGCTAACGGGTGCGTCCCGAAAGTGAGACTCAGCCCGCTTTCGCAGCGCGCTTATCAATTCGCCACGCAGAGGTATTCAACGGCTCTTCCCGCCCCTACGACATCCGGCACCCGGCCTCGCCAGGTGAGACAATGGTCATATGACTTATTACCAAGTGGAGTTCCTCACGGGAAGCAACCAACCTCTCCAGACCAAGCGGTTCCGCACTGAAGAGAAAGCGAAGAAGCACGCGAGGAGAGTTCTGGGAATAAGCGACGAAACCGTCCTGGCATCTAAAGCCATCATTGTTCCTGTGAGTCGCACTGCCACTCTGTGATGACCTGCCCCCCACGCAACGGTGAACTGTCCAAAATTTGGTAGCCGCGAGGCTCTTCCAACTCGTTTCAGATCCCGCCTGTACAGTGGTGCTGCGGAGTTTGCGGTCAGAAGCTCCCTAAAGAGCAGCTGCAATCTCGGAAACGGAAGTCAGCGCTGAAGCACGCTAATTTCGATGCCGCAAAACGAGCGCCTGCGGTTTGCCGCCCAGGCAGGTGACTGCTGGTTTCTCGCCCGTCATGAGCCGCCATACAGACATGGCCTGCGCCCCTGGGTGTCCCAAAGTTGAACATCCGAACTGCTGACCTTTTTTCCCATTTCGAAGGCAGAATTTGGGGGTGTTAACGGTTCTTCCCGCTCTGAATTCTACTCGGCCGCATCACCCCGCTTCCGCGGCGTAATGCCGTCAAGTATTGCTCTCGTGCTTATACTTGGTTTATAGGAAAACTTAAAGCACACGCAAAGAGGATTGACCATGTTCAATTCATGCTCATTGGTTCGCACGGTAGGAATGCCTGTGCTGGTGCTAGTGCTGGTGTTGGTAGCGACCATCCTTTCGGGATGCAAATCCAAGGAGGAACAGGCGCTGGATCAGGCCAAGAAGCAGGCGGCTACAACCGGGCAGGCGCAGCAAGTAGTTTCTGTGGACAAGAATGGGACTACGACGACAACGGTGGTGCAGCCGCCGGAGGCCGGACAAACGAACGAGGCGATAACGACAACGGTGGCACCGCCCGCGGCTGGTGTGCCTGTTCCGGCACCATCGGGACCGACGATATCCGCAGTGCCGCAACCGGTCAGCGTGAACATCCCGGGGGGCACGACCCTGACGATCCGGATCGATCAGCACATCAGCGTAAAAACTAGCCGCGCGGGTGACTCGTTTACAGGCGAGATAGTGGATCCAGTGCTGGCCAGCGACAACAGTGTGCTCGTGCCGAAGGGTGCGCTGGTAGCTGGCGTGGTGGATGTGTCGCATCGGCGGGGACACTTCAAAGGTAGGTCGCTGCTGGAGCTGCGCTTGACCTCCCTGACGATGAATGGGACGCAGTATCCCCTGATGACGCGGGACGTGGCGCGCAGCAAGAAGGGCAAGGGCAGACGTTCGACGGCCTTGATTGCCGGAGGTTCGGGGCTAGGTATGTTGGTGGGGGGCTTGGCCACAGGCGGCGTAGGGCTGGTGGTGGGCGGCCTAGTCGGTGGTGGCGCCGGAACTGCCGCCGCGGGATTGACCGGCAACCGGGATATCGAGATACCGTCGGAGTCGATTGTGCGCTTCAAGCTAGCGGACGATCTGGTGGTACAGCCGCAGTAGTAGCGTGGACAGACGCTTCCAGACCCTGAACCACTGGCCCTGCAGTCATGTTGCGACTTCATTCAATGGGCGAGCTGCGAATCCAGCAGTGGCATTTGCCGCCCTCACCTATGAGACCTTGAAGATCCGCGGCAAGAGCCCGAGGAGCCTCCAGAAGCCCTTCAAGCGGCGGCCGAGACTCGTGGCGTACAGCACATCCAGAATTCCCAAAAGCCCCTCGTAGACCCGGCGGCCGTGAGGGTGCCACCAGATGTCCCTCTTCACCCTGGGCAGGAAGTCGTGAACGATCACTTGGGGTTGGGTCATCTCGTCGAATCCGATGGCTCCGTGGGTCCGGCCCAGACTCGACTGCTTGAAGCCTCCCCAGGGAGTTTCTGCAAGCCCGTGGCTCATCAGGTGGTCGTTGATCGTGACCGCCCCCGCCTGGATTCGGCGAGCCAAGGCATCGGCCCTGGATGAATCCCGGGACCAAACGGAGCCCGTGAGGCCGAGGTTCGAGTCGTTGGCCAGTGCGACGGCCTCGTCCATGTCCTTGACCTTCATGACACCCACCACCGGCCCGAAGGTCTCCTCACGCATGAGGAGCATGCCGTGCTCCACGTTCGTGACCACCATGGCGGGAAGGAAGAGCCCCTTGGAATCCTGGGGTGACTTGGAAGATGCGTAGAGCAAGGCTCCCTTGGCGAGGGCATCCTGAACGTGCCGGCTGACCGTCTCGAGTTGGCGTCGGGTCGTCATGGCGCCTACGTCGACCTCGAAGTCCGAATCCTGGCCGACCCTGAGCGCCTCGACCCTCTCCTTGAGGAGACGGAGAAATTCCTCGTACACGGCTTCGTGGACGTAGATACGTTCCACTCCGCCGCAGGACTGCCCGGCATTCTGCATGCCCGCCCAAACCGCCCCGGCGGCGGCCCTGTCTAAGTCAGCGTCCCCGCATACGAGCATGGCGTCGTTCCCACCCAGCTCCAGGGAGAGGGGCGTCAGCGTCCGCGACGCCTCGGCCATGAGCACTTGGCCCACAGCAACCGAGCCTGTAAAAAAGAGCTTGTTCACTCCCGCCTCCAGCAGGGCACTGCCAGCCTGTTTCCCGGGCAAGTTAACGTAGGCGAAAAGACCGCTGGGAAGACCCGCAGCCCCAATGCACGCTTCCAGGGCCTTTCCGACGAGCTGTGTTTCGCTGGCCACCTTGAGGAGGACGGCGTTCCCAGCCAGGAGCGCCATGATCACCTCTGAGAACGGAATGCTGAAGGGGTAGTTCCACGGCGAGATGATTCCCACGACGCCCCACGGGACCCGCACGATGCGGCTGCGCTTGTTGGCGAAGAGCAGGCTCCCAATCCCCAGGCGCTTGTCTTCCAGGAACTCCTTGGCCCTGCGGGTGTAGTAGGTGACGGCCAGGGCCGCGGGGATGACCTCCGTGGACAGCGCGTCCACGCGCGTCTTGCCATTATCCGCCGAGATTGTTGCCGCGAGCTCCTCGGCTCTCTCAACAATGTAAGCCCGGGCTTTCAAGATGAGGTCCGCCCTCTTCGAGATGGGTCTGGTGACCCATTCACTCTGGGCTTCCCGCGCTCGCGCTACGGCCTCTTTTACATCCTGAGGCGTGTTCAGGGGGGTACTGCCTATCCGCTCGCCCGTCGCGGGGTTGTAACTGGCCGTGGCCTCCGCGACACTCTCCATGGTTTCGGTCATCTCGAACTCCTCTGAACGGAGATTTTTCCCATGAACTTGGCCCCACCGTTCCTATTAGAGTGCGGATCGCGCCGTTGGGGGCTGTCCCAACGCCCTGCGCGCAATCCGAAGCAAGCAGGGCGAGCAATACGCAGTCAAATCCGGAGATATCGTCACCCTAAGAGTTAAGGGTTTCACCATCAGGATTATAGTCACTCCACAGTCCTGTCCGCCGCAGAAACCTTCGACGGGTTATGCCAGCATTCAGTTCCGAGCAACATTCGGCAGTAACGGCCAGGTGAAGCCTCACTGGCCGGACTGGCGGTACAGGACGTTCTGGACGTTTGGTCGCCCACCCAGCAGTTGAGAACCCCAACCCGCAATGCTACTCGGTGTCCGACAATAGGCGACTCGTCTGCGAAGGCGGTAAAATCGCGTCCGAACCCTTACAAGTTATGGCGTTGATATTTGCCTCCTTCTGAGTTTGACGCGAATCCATCGAGCAATCTTTCCAGACCCGCAACTACACGTTCATCGATTCTTGCGCGTTCAATGCAAATTGAAGATCCTTCTCCAATTCACCTTGATCTGCGGTTGCTCCCGCGTTCCTGTAATGCTGATAGGTAAATATGTTCCCGCCCAAGCATTTTGAATTTGATCTGCGAAGGTTCCGCTAACTTATGGATGTGTTGCAAGTTTCAAAAGCAGACAAGTCTGTTGCCGAGCGTCTGTCGTGCGTTCTTAGGCTGCCAAGTCAAAAAGGCTGTCGATGAATTGAATCTGTCGAAGAAGATCATCTCCTGCCACCCATCGAACCTGGGAATCTTGAGGAATCTTGGGAAAATATCAATTCGCCAGCCACAGGATCATCGAGCCATCAAACGTCGAGTGAATGCCAAGCAGGGCTTCCGAGAATTCCAGCCGGCTCGGCGAACGATTCAGGGCTACGAAGCGATTCACATGATCCGAAAGGGGCTCAGTACTAATTTGAGGGCGAGCGGCGCGAAGCCGGATGTTGTGCCGGCGCGGGGACCTTCCTATCGCAATCGGCTCCGTACCCACGTCGCCGCAAGCAAGAGGCCGGAGCCCAGCAACGCCAGAGCGGGTGGCTCAGGCGTGGTCCCGGTGCTCGCCTGAGACGATGTTTCTGAATTGTTGTGCCCGGGGCAGATTGTATTTTGCCGGTAATCGTGTGCCTCAATTGTTGGTGAAGAAAACTGTCCAAACGATTACTTCGAAGCGCGCCGTCGATGAGTAGACCGATTGAGTTCAGACAGATCGGGGTCCGCACGGTCGGCTTGTAAGCATGATGCGGCGCTCCGGTTCGTCGTGGGCGTTGAGCGTAGCAAACGCCACTCGCTCTCGCGCCACCGCCTCGCAATGCGGTTTTTCGGCCATCAGTCGCAACTCTATTTGGCGTTAGATTTTTCCCGCTTCCCATTCCTCACTAGACCGGATGTACTGTTCTTGCGACTCTGTCGGATTTCGGCTTTTGGTGGTGGACGCCTGCTCTGACCAATGCACTGCCGCCTTCAACTCCATCCCTTGAAGCAGAAAGCCCTGATCACGACCCATTGATTCCCGCTCCGCGGCTCCCACCAGGAACTGGGTCTACCTGCACAGCGACTCTGCTAATGCGGGAAAGTGTTCAATTGTGAGCAGACGGTGGCTGTCTTCCAATGTGATGTTTAGCGTGGTTCATAACACCAGCAGGAATTTGAACAACTGGTTTCGCAGGGCCCAAGAAATCACCCAAGAGCGCTGCGCCGGGAATGGCGGCAGCCGAAAGGACCAAAATGACGGAGACCAAGACCAATCATCCTACCGACTTCGTGAGCCTCTTCATTAAAGGAGTGGAACGTGCGGCCGAGTTGCAGAAGAAGTCGCTCGACGACGCGGCGAAGCAAAATGCAGAGGCGATAGCGGTGTACAAGAAGTCGCCTCAGGCCGTGCCAGCATTGCCTGACGTGTTTGACCTCGCCGGACAAGCTTTCGAAGGATACGTCACAACACAGAAGAGCGTGATCGACCAAATTGTGAAGCAGACCGCTGCATTGGTCGAGAGCGCGAAGGATAGCGGCGAGTCGGCGCAGAAGGTTGCGTCGGACTTCGCAAAGACCATCCAGCAGTCGATCGAGCGTACGGTTGAAGTACAAAAGAGAGCGCTGGATCTTGTCGCACAGGAAGCAAAGGCAGTGACCACCTCAAAACGCACGGCATGAGGCGCTCATCCTCTTGTTAATTCAATCGTCACCACGACCCAGCACCTAGCTCGGAGCGCCGTTGGCAGCTTTCCCCAATGGCGCTCCGGGAAATTCGTTTGAAAGAATAAGGACCTTGGTACCCGCGTTCAATTGACTGGGAACAACCCTCCCGCAGTCGGTGGTTCTTTGGGACACAGTGTCCGTGCTGCGACTCCAATGCCAGTGTGCGCGCCGAGCCGTATTCCAAGACCGCCTGTGGCCTCAACACCATCCAGGAGTCAGTTCAGCGCTCGACCGCGGGGTCAAGTACGAAGACGGGTTATGAGCGTCAGATTGGGACCACTGCAGGCACAACTTCCGGAAAACCGGTAAGTTCGCCTGCCAACTCGCTCGCCCGTTCCTTTTCGCCGACTTCGTCCAACTGAAGATGTTTCGTCTCCGGCGAGTACAACAAGCTGACGAAGGTCATGACTGCGCCGATCGTCAGGATAACCGCTGGCGATAGCCACATGTCCTGCTTCTCAATCGCAGCAATGAAGGGGATCTTGTGGGCCCACCATACGTAAACGCTAAACCATGCTCCCAATAGCGCTCCGGAGGAATAGCCGAAGCCGACCCCTGCCGCGCGTCGACTTGTCGGGAAGCGTTCGCATAAGTACGCGGGAACGACTCCCCATGCCAGCTTGAGCATTGCCGCCATCACGGTCCCTAGCACTGCCATCCACAGGTTCCGCTGGACAGCCGCGTGGTAGAGGATATAAAACACGGGAATTCCAAACACGACGAGAAAGACGCAGTACCACTGTGTAAGGATCTTTCGCCCGGTTCTGTCCGACAGCCAGCCGTAGAAGTTGTAACCAAGGAAGGCCATGAAAAGGGCGAAGCCGTAGATCAGGCTGTAGGTCGTGGTGTTGAATCCACGTCCCTTCAGGGTCAGGATGTTAGGAAGAAATCCGTAAACCGAATAATCGGCGAGGAACAAGCCCGTCATGAAAAAGAAGACCTGCAGGAAGTCCCACACTTGGGGACGTTTGAACAGGCTCAGGAATGGGGACTTCTCGATCTTCCCCTCCGCCTTAGCCTTTTCAAATTCCGGCGACTCGTGGAGATTCTTTCGGATATACAGTGCCAGGAATACCGGGATGACGCCGGTCATGAACGCGATGCGCCAGCCATATGCCGCCATGGCTTCCTGGGTAGTCAGAAACGAAATAAGTGCGAACACGAGTGAAGCAAATACGTAGCCCAGCGGGAAGCCTGATTGGATGAAACCGCCAATGGCGCCGCGTCTGTTTTGGGGAGCGCATTCAATGGCAAAGGTGTGGCCGACCGCGTATTCGCCACCGAAGAAGATGCCCATGACCAACCGCAGCGAGCAAAAAATGACATACGACCAGATGCCGATTTGGGCGTAGGTAGGAAGAAGTCCCCCCAGAAGGGACAACACGCCGACGCCGGCGATGGTTAATACCAGCAGAAGACGCCTGCCGATTTTATCGGCATAGCGTCCAAATATTGCCGAACCGATCGGCCTGGAGGCCATGGTAATGGAATAACTGAATACGATAACAATGTACTGCCAGGCCGCGCTGCCCCTGGGCGACACGAACACCTTCACCAGGATCGGGGCCATGACCAGCACCATCGCCATGTCATACGCATCCAACATGAACCCCAGGAACTGGGAGACCATCGCCATCTTTGTCTGTTTCGATAACTGCTGTTCCGGCATAACTACTCCTGCCAATGAATTAGGCTGAAATGCGCGCTGGATCTACCTTGATCACGGAGCTAATCGCACGCCGACTTTGCCGACCTCACCCATTGCAACCTTCGAGGTCGTCCCGGGTATACAGCGGATGAACGCTGATGTTCGAGCGGGTTTCCTGCTCGACCCCCACCGCTGGCGGCGCGTTGTTTTGTCGCGGGAATATTCGCCTCAGTAAATAAGAATGGTCTGGATATCCCTGACCGATCTCCAGTTCTTGCATTTCGCTTCAAGCTCCCGCGGGTTCGAGAACGACGTGCGACGCCTCATCGCCATGCTCGAGCCGATCGAAGTCTTTCGCGAAGTCGAGGACGACGCGTGACGCAACGTTGCCGTGCTGGAGCCGGTCGAAGATCTGGTTGATCGAAGACAACGGCTGCAGCTCGATATCGGCCTTGACTTTGCCGTCGATGGCGAAGGCGAGCGCTTCGGCCATGTCCTGGCGGGTTCCAACGAAAGAACCGCGGATGGTGATGCAGTTCGCTACCACATCGAAAAGAGGAACCGGAAATTCGCCTGGCGGCAACCCGACCAGCACGCAAGTCCCACGCTTCCGGGTCATTGCCACACCCTGCTTAAATGCGCCGAGGGAAGGCGCAGTAATCAGAACGCCTTGGGCCCCTCCGCCGGTCTCATGCTTCAAGGTGGCTGCCGGGTCACCGGTCTTTGCATTGATCACGAGATCGGCGCCAACTCGCTTGGCGTGGGCCAGCTTGCCGTCATCGATGTCGATCGCGCAGACGAGAAGCCCCATGGCCTTGGCATACTGGATCGCCAGATGCCCGAGCCCACCAGCGCCGGAGATGGCGACCCATTCGCCGGGCTTCGCTGCGGTCTGCTTGATCCCCTTGTAGGTGGTGATGCCAGCACAGATCAGCGGGGCGGCCTCCACAGAAGCGAGGCCGGCAGGTATGTGGGCGACATAATCCGGGTCTGCGAGGAGGTACTCGGCAAAGCCGCCGTTCCTGGTATAGCCACCGAATTGGGCCTGAGCGCAAACGGTCTCCCACCCCGTCAGGCAATACTCGCAATGACCACACGCGGAGTAGAGCCACGGCACACCAACCCGGTCGCCATCCTTTACGAGCGTCACGCCTGAGCCAACGGCGACCACTAGCCCGATGGCCTCATGGCCAGGAATGAATGGGAGTGTGGGCTTGATCGGCCAGTCGCCATGTGCGGCATGGAGATCCGTGTGGCAAACGCCGCAGGCCTCGGTCTTGATTAGGATCTGTCCCGGCCCGGGAGACGGGATGTCCCATTCCTGAAGCAGCAAGGGCTTTCCAAACTGCTCGACTACTGCGGCGTTCATCTTGCGTGCCATAGATAACTCCTCTTTTCAAAAACGTGATAGATCGATAGCTGCTCGCTGGCTCATAGTCGGTGCCTATGCCGGCGCGTCAATCGCTTCGACGCAAACCAGCTTCTTATTGACAAACTCCTGGATGCCCATGCTGCTGAGCTCGCGCCCATAACCGGAGTCCTTGATTCCACCGAACGGCAAATCTGGTTTCGTCCAGGTCGGGTGATTGACGAACATCATGCCCGTGTCTACGCGGCTGGCCACGCGCTTGCCGCGAGCAACATCCCTGGTGAAGACCGAGCCTCCCAATCCAAAATCCGAGTCGTTGGCGAGCGCGACCGCCTCGTCCTCGTTCTTAACCCGGAAGAAGAGCGCGACCGGCCCAAAGAATTCCGTCCGAAATGCGGGATTGTCCGTCTTAATATTGGTAAGAATCGTTACCTGCATAAACGCGCCTGGCCGATCGATGCGCTTTCCGCCCATCACGACGGTGGCACCCTTGGCCACGGCTCCCTCGACCTGGCCCAGCAGTTGTACCAGGGCCGCTTCCGTGGACAGAGGTCCGAGAGTCGTAGCCTCGTCCATCGGGTCTCCTGGATTGAGCGCCGCCAGCGCCGTTTGGAACTTCTCGAGAAAGCGGTCTGCCAACTCTTCGACGACGATGAAGCGCTTCGCCGCGACGCAGCACTGGCCCGTGTTGTTCATTTTGCCCCAGACCGCCCACTTGACCGTTGCATCGAGGTCGGCATCCTCAAGCACGATGAAGGCATCGCTGCCGCCTAGCTCCATGGTCGACTTCTTAAGGTTTCGTCCAGATCTTCCGGCAACGCTCTTGCCGGCTTCCACGCTTCCGGTCAACGCCACACCCTTGATCCGGGGGTCGTCGATCACGCGATTCACCTGGTCATGCGAGATCAGCAGATTGGTATACGCGCCCACTGGGGCACCCGCCTCCAGCCACAGCTTTTCAAAAGCAATGGCGCACTGCGGAACGCACCCCGCGTGTTTCACCATAACGACATTGCCCGCCATCAGGTTGGGCGCGGCAAAGCGCGCAAGCTGGTAGTAGGGAAAGTTCCAGGGCTGGACGCCGAGGAGCACCCCGATCGGGCTGCTTTCGACCTCGGCTTCGCCCGAGCTCGGCTTGAGGTGTTCGGTTGCGAGGAAGCGTTCTGCGTTCTTCGCGTAGTAGTCGATAATGTCCGCGCTGAGCATCACTTCGCCGCGTGACTGGTCGATGAGCTTACCCATCTCGAGGGTCACCGGGCGAGCGAACTCGTCGATGCGCGCGCGCATGATAGCAGACGCTTTCGCAACTACGGCCGCTCGCTCCGCAAAAGTCGTGTGCCGCCAGATCTCGAAGCAAGCCGCAGCGGTTTCAAGCGCCGTCTCGAGCTGTTCGTCACTGAGTTCCTCGAAGGTCTTCAGGATCTTGCCGTCGTATGGATTAACGCTTTGGTAGGCCATGGCTTCATCCTCTTTCGAAATTCACCGTGCGGGATCGATCCGGATCATCTCGTCGCAGTTGTCGAATGCTCAATGATCAGTGGGAATCGCAGCTTCCGACGATCATCTCTCCGCCAAGATACGAATGCTGTACTGTATTGCTCAGTTTCGAAACAACTATCGCCCGAGCGGTTTCCGGGAGGGCGCTGCAGCGGCGAAGTTGAGCATGCAGAGTCCGGTTTTCACGCTGGTTCCCCAATAGTGAGCAGATGGGTATCCGCTTCATTCACCAAGCCCCAACATGTGGGGCCCGCTGAGAGCCGAGAGGCGCGATATGTTGTGGTCATTTAAGTTAAGCGGATACCCATCAGTGAGCAATATGGAACAGTGCGGATTCCGTCGGCGCGATATAAACATTGACTGCAGTCTCGATCCAAAGGTTTCTTGGATCCGATTTCGTTCGAAGTGGGGATTTTCATAGCCAGGTATTTTCGGTCTCGCCATTTACCGAGAAACAAACACCACTGGTTTTACGCAACCGAATTGTCAGCAGAGGAACGTCATGGCACGCACTGTGGAATTCACCGAGTTGCTGCTGAGAGAAGCGCAACAGAGCCTGCTGGAAACCAGCATGGCCCTTAAAGACGTGGTCCCTGTGTTCGAGGACCTGGATAACGCGGGCTATTGGTCCGTGGAGTGTTGGGGCGGGACGTCATTCAATACCTGTATACGCTTTCTCAATGAAGACCCTTGGGAGAGGTTGCGGGTTTACCGCAGGTTGCTTCCCAAAACAAGATTGCAAATGCTGCTGCGCGGACAGAACCTGGTTGGTCATCGGAACTTTGATGACGCCGTCGTCAGCCGGTTTGTCGAGAAGGCGGCGCTGAATGGCATCGATGTCTTCCGCATCTTCGACGGTCTAAATGACGTTCGAAACCTGAAGGCCAGCGTTGAAGCCGTGAAGAGAGCCGGCAAGCACGCTCAGGGCGCAATCTGCTACGGGCCGAGTCCAGTGCACACGATCGCGGTGTTCGTGGACATAGCACAGCAGATCAAGGGATTGGGTTGCGAATCCATCTGCGTGCACGACGTTGACGGCTTGCTGAAACCACAGGCGGCCTTCGATCTGGTCAAGGGGATCAAGGAGAAATGCGGAAGTGACACGCTGGTCAGCGTCCACACCCATTCGACAACGGGCGTGACCATGGTTTCGCTGATGAAAGCGATTGAGGCGGGATGCGACATTGTGGACACAGCCATCAGCACTTTGGCGATGGGCCGTGGGCACAACCCTACCGAAAGCGTAGCCGCAATGCTGGAGGGGACCGGTTACGAATCACGTCTGGACATGCGGAGGCTGTATCGCATCAAACAGCACATTGCCAACGTCCGACCTCGGTACGGCGAATTCTTGCATCACCCAGTCGGCGTTGAGACGGAAATATTTCAGCACCAGATACCGGCAACGGTCATCTTGAACATGGAATATCAACTGAAGGGCCAGGGCGCGCCGCATTTGCTGGACGAAGTATTGAAGGAAATCCAGACTGTCCGCCGTGACGCCGGGTACCCTGCCCTAGCTATTCCAGCAAGTGATATCCTCGGCACCCAGGCGATGTTTAACGTCCTGCATGGCAGGTATCGAGTGATCACCAGTGAGTTCGCGGACTTGATGCTTGGCTATTACGGCACAACGCTGGGAGAAAAGAACGAGGAAGTGGTTGCCCAAGCAGCCGGCCACGCAAACAAGGCAGCCATCACGTGCCGTCCCGCCGACTTGTTAGAGCCATCATGGGAGCGCTGGCGGACTGAGGCTATGACGGTCGGCTGCAATGGTAGCGATGAAGATGTTTTGACTTACGCCATGTTTCCCAAGGCGGCAGCGCAGTTCTTCAAGACTCGGACGGCAGGGCCGAAAGATATTGGTCGGGAATCGAGTGAACCCAAGGCCGGCCCGGAATTGGCGCCCTCGGTGAGCGTGAGCAGTAACGACATGCCGGGAACATCGCGGAGCTACGTCATCAGAGTGGGCAATGAAGAGCACAGAGTAACGGTGACACCGGTGCAGTAAAACAAGGTCAGAACGAGGGTCTTCGGATTTCTGACCTGTGCCAGGGAGGTCTAACATGGCGACACCAACACTAAAACCGGTGAGTGCGACAATGAAAGAGCGAGTCGCCGAACTTCGCGAAAAACGGGCGAAGATCAAGGAGGGTGGCGGCAAACAACGCATCGAGAAACAGCACAAGTCAGGTAAGCTCGCCGCCCGTGAACGCATCGACAAATTAGTCGATGCCGAAAGCTTCCAGGAAATTGGTCTGTTCGCGAAGCACCGTGCCACTTACTTTGGCATGGCAGACAAAGATCTCCCCGCCGATGGGGTGGTCACCGGATGCGCGACGATTGATGGCCGCTTGGTCCACCTGGCCTGCCAGGATTTCACGGTGGCCGGCGGTGCAGCTGGGGAAGTGCACTGCGCCAAGATCACCGACATGATGAAGCTTTCCATGAAGACGGGAAGCCCCTTCATCTTTGTCAACGATTCCGGTGGCGCGCGTGTGCAGGAAGGCATCGACAGCCTGGCGGGCTACGCCAGCGTGTTCTATAACAACGTGATGCTTTCGGGGACGGTACCGCAAATTTCGATTATTTGCGGACCCTGTGCCGGCGGCGCGGCTTACAGTCCGGCGTTGACCGACTTCATCATTCAAACCAGGCAAGCGCAGATGTTCATCACGGGTCCTCAGGTCATCAAGCAGGTGACGGGAGAGACGGTGACGGCAGACCAATTGGGAGGGCCGGCAGCCCAGATGAACCGCTCTGGTGTCGTTCACCTCATCGCCGAGGACGACGATGGAGCGCTTGCTCTGGCCCGCCGTTTGCTGGGATTCCTGCCGTCCAACAACCTCGAGGACCCACCGCGGCTGGCGTACAACCCGGACTTGGAAGACGACCCCACGCTCAATGACTTGTTGCCGGCAGAACCTAAAGTCGCCTACGACATCCGTTCCGTGCTCAAGCGTTTGCTCGACCAACAGGACTTCTTCGAAATCCAGCCCGGGTTTGCCCAGAATGTGGTGATCGGTTTCGGGCGCATCCAGGGGCGCACAGTGGGGATCATCGCCAATCAACCGTGCGTGCTCGCAGGCGCGCTCGACATCGATGCCTCCGATAAGATGGCCCGCTTCATTCGATTCTGCAATGCTTTTAATATTCCCTTGCTCACTTTCGTCGATGTACCCGGATTTCTTCCGGGAGTTGATCAGGAGTACGGGGGCATTATCCGGCATGGAGCCAAAATACTATTTGCTTACTCGGCGGCGACCGTTCCAAAGATAACGGTCGTGATACGCAAAGCCTATGGCGGAGCTTACATCGGCATGTGCTGTAAAGACCTGGGTGCGGACCGCGTGGTGGCTTGGCCGACCGCGGAAATCGCCGTCATGGGGGCCGAAGGCGCCGCGGAAATTGTGTTTCGCCATGAGATCGACGCCGCCGAAGACAAGGTGCAGCGCCGGGATGAACTGATCGAACTCTATCGCAAGACGTTCGCCACTCCCTACATGTCCGCCGGCCGCCGGCTCGTGGATGACGTGATCGAGCCCTCTGGGACCAGGCGATACCTGGCCATGGCCCTGGAGGCACTGCACGCCAAGCGGGAACTTCGCCCGGCCAAGAAGCACGGGCTGATTCCTCTGTGAGTACTTGGGAGCAAACGAAATGGACTTCAAAGCAAAGTCATCTCACGAGTTAACGTCCGAGACGTTGTCTGTGATCGCCGCAGCCGTCACAGAGTTTCTGGGCAGGAAAGTCCGAGTCCGTTCGGCAAGATTGGTGACGAGTACGAACGCGGTTGATCGCTGGGCACGGCTGGGGCGCGAGATGGTCCAAACTTCGCATAACCTCACTCAGAGAGGGCGCTGACGCTGACGGCGAACGCTGAAATCACGAAAGCAAGGGAACTCGGAGAGGGGCGGGCAATGAAGCTCCAGATTTCGATCGATGGGCAGACGTATGAAGTCGAGGTTGAGATTGCCGAAGACGATGACACTCCGCAGATGCAGGACAACCACGCCACGCCGGCGTCGGCCACCATTCAATCGACCGTTTTGCGCACTCCGTCCAAACCGGGGCCTTCCTCGGAGACCGATAATCATGAAGACAAACTATGCCGCAGTCCTCTGGCAGGAATCGTCGTGCATGTGCCGGTGGCTCCAGGGCAACAGTTGCGGGTGAACGAAGTCATGATTGTACTGGAAGCGATGAAGATGGAAACCGCCGTTACTGCGCCGGTGGACGGAAAGCTGAAATCGGTCAACGTGACGCCTGGAGAATCGGTGAAGGCAAACCAGGTTCTCGTAGAATTCGACTGACTTCGAGCCCGCGCAGCGGTCCACGGCGTCTGCGCGGGCGACTTGGTTGAAAGCCCCAAAAAGGGAAGGATAGCCGATGCGTCTCAAACCTTTCAGAATCAACTCTCACGGCCGCATAGTTTTCCCTGGCAATTTTTTCCCAGAGTTGGACTTTTCCGTATTCAAGACCCTTAAGCAATTTGCGGCAGTTATACGACGGGACTTCGGGGAGAAAGCTCCCACGGACCTGGAGATTGTTGCGCGCTTGCATGCTGGCGAATACAAGAACCGGTATGAACTGTGCCGCGACCTGGTGCTGAACCGGTTTTGGATGAATCGCTACACCCTGACCATGTACGAGAAACGCCCTACCCGATGGAAAGATCTGCCGCGTGAGCGCGACGATGTCTTTCTTCCGGTGTACAAACCGCGCGATGACTCGGCGATCATCACCGCGATCGAGGCTGGGTACCAAGCGTTGCCCCCATCCTGGGACGAAGACCTGGAAGACCGGAGTTTCAGCATTCTGCTGAATGTCTTTCGCAACAAACTCAGCGCGGGTGGCGAGCTCCGCCCTATCCGTCCGACGGTGTCGGAGGCGCTGGCCGACCCTGCGAACCGCACCCGTCGCTTGCTGGCTTACGACCCCGATTATCTGCGCTATGGGTTCGACGATGTGATCGACTGCCTGCATCCCGTGCCCGAACTGGAGGCACTGATGCGGCAGTGCATGATCCTTCACAACCAGTATCCGTGGGACCCGGCCACCAGCACGCAAATTGATATCGGCAAGCTTAACGACGACGATTATGTGGTGGCATTCCATCCGCTCAACGAAGCCGTACTCCGTTTCATCCAGCGGGTAAAGCGAGACGAAGACTGGGGACC
Source organism: uncultured Acidobacteriaceae bacterium (assembly GCA_963722405.1). GTDB lineage: Bacteria > Acidobacteriota > Terriglobia > Terriglobales > Acidobacteriaceae > DASRAA01. Next base: position 32,304 of record CAVRMO010000013.1, on the reverse strand, counting down.
GCGGGTTCACCCGAATCGGATGATCCGACCCGATACTCTGGCCCTTAGTGAGCCCATCAAGCCGTTTCCTGCAGTCGAGGTGAGCAAGCGATTTGCAGTTCTCCCCCGGATTGAGGCCATTGCCGTCTATGAAGGTGAGGTGACCTGCAGCAATGCAGACCTTATCCGCAACCACGCCTACTGCTGGTCGCGCATGACCGCTGCGGAAATCAGCGAGAAGACCGGCATCGAGCAGCGGCGTTACACGCAATTGCCACTCGAGGATATCGCCCTGATTGCGGCCAAGAGAGCGCTGGCGAAGTCCGGCCGACTGCCTGCCGAGATTGGCGCGGTACTGATTTGCACTTGCACCAGCACCAAGCTTATTCCATCAATTGCCACCTGGCTTTCGGGCGAGCTCGGCCTCATGCAGACGCATACTTCGTGCGACATTGTCGCCGCCTGTGCGGGCATGCCCTATGGTCTTGCCGAAGCGGTGCGCCTGCTGCAGGAGATCGAGCGGCCCGTGCTGCTCGTGTGCGCGGAGAAGTTCTCCGACAAGATCGGGACGATCCGGACCTCTCGCATGATTTTCGGTGATGGCGCAGCGGCCGTGGTGGTAGCTCCCGCGCCGAAAGGAACTCCTTCCGACATCGAGTACTTCCAAACCTATGCCAGCGGTCCATGGTCGGAAGTGAATTCCATCATCTGGCCCAACCCGGAGTTCGACAACAACATTACCGTTTACGGGCCGGAGGTGAAGGCCTTGGTCACTCGCTATCTGAAACAAATGATGAGCGAGCTGGCCAGTCTTCCGAACCCCAACGGCGGCGACGGGTCGCTCATCGACGCGATCGACCTGGTGGTTCCGCACCAGGCCAATAAGAACATGGTGCTTACCTTGGCCGAGGCGGCCGGGATACCGGGTGACCATATCTTCTTCAACATCGAACGGGTTGGCAACACGTCGTCTGCGAGCATTCTCATGGCCGTCCATGACGCCGTGCGCGAAGGCAGGATTGACCGTCCGATGCGTATCTTCGCGCCGGGCTTCGGCGCCGGCGCGGTTGGTGGCTACGTGGTTATGCGGATCGATCCCGCGATTGTGAGTTGCAATTCTGAAGACAGGAGTCTCGAAATGGCAAACGCTGCAGAAGGAAGTGGAAACTACCAGGCGACGTCGCTCATCGGTAAGGTTGCACTGGTGACCGGTGCCGGGCGCGGCATTGGACGCGCGATCGCGCTTGAACTCGCGCGCCGTGGGGCGAACGTTGCGCTGAACTTCCGGGCGGATGCTAAGCACGCTGAAAGCGCCTCAGATGAGATCCGCGAGTTGGGTGTCGAGTGTCTACTTGTCCAGGGCGATGTGGCCAAGAAAGGTGAGGCAGCGCGCATCGTCAAAGAAGTGCTCGGCAAATGGCAGCGTCTCGACATCCTGGTGAACAACGCAGGTATTACGCGCGATCGAAGCATGCGCAAAATGACCGACGAGGACTGGGCTGCGGTGATCAACGTCAACTTGAACGGCACATTTTACTGCACCAGCGCGGCTGTGCCGGCCATGATCAACCAGAGGTTTGGGCGCATCATCAATATTAGTTCGGTAGTCGGGCAAATGGGCGCATTCGGTCAGGCCAACTACGCCGCCAGTAAGGGGGGTATCATCGCCTTCACCAAGGCCCTCGCACTGGAAATGGCCCGATTCAACATCACCGCCAACGCCATAGCGCCTGGCTTCACCTCAACGGAAATGGTGGATGCCATTCCGGAAGAGATTGCCGCGCAGATCAGGGCCAAGATTCCTTTGGGACGTTTCGCGTCGCCCGAGGAAATTGCCAAGGCCGCCGCCTTCCTTGCCGCCGATGGGGACTACATCACCGGGCAGGAATTGAACGTCAACGGCGGATACCACATGTGACGACAGTTGAACTTACTTACTGAGAGCGGGGACCCAACCAGCCATTGAGGTGTGGCCAAGTGTACTTGCTGGCTCCGCTGCCCGCCATGATTCCGATGTGACCGCCCTTTACCCGAAAGAGTTCCTTGTCCGCGCTGCTGACCTTCGCCATGATGGGCTCAGACTGGCATGATGGCGTAATGTGGTCGCCGTCGGCGATCACGGTTAACAGATTGGCATGAATGCGACTGAGGTCCACGCGTTCGCCACGGATCATGAACTCGCCGCGCATCAGCTTGTCGTTCCGATAAAGGTCCACGATCAGCTGGCGGAAGGCGCCTCCGGCGAGAGACACATTGTCGGTCACCCACGAGTTCATCGCATGCCACGACTCCACAATGCGAGGATCGTCGATGTTGTCCCACAACTTCATATAGTTTCCGACGTAGTTTTCCACCGGCTTGAGCGCCTTAGCCCCATAGTCGATCATCTCTCCGGGCATATTGCCAAACGCTGCGAGAACTTTGTCCACATCAAAATAGCGTTCGTCGGTCCAGCGCGCGAATGTCAGGTCTTGCTTGTTGGAAAAGTCCAGGGGAGCGGTTAACAGAATTAAGTTGCGCAAGCCTTCGTCGCTACGCAGGGCCGCGTAGATGGTGGTGAGAATCGCTCCAATGCACCAGCCCAACAGGCTGAATTCTTCGCTCCCGGAGGCTGCTTTCATCTTGCGAATTGCCCGCGGCATGTAGTCCAGAGTATAGTCGTCGAATTTCAGGTTCTTGTCTTCCGGCCCAGGTGCTCCCCAGTCAAGCAGGTAAAGATCGTAGCCTTGGTTGACCATATACTCAACAAAGCTGTGGCCGGGACGCAGGTCGAGAATGTAGGGCCGGTTCATGAGAGCGAAAACCAGCAACAGGGGAATCGGATGGCGCTTCTCTTTGGGAACTACTGGGATGTAGCGGTAGAGCTTCGCCTTGTTCAGCGTCCAGACCAACTCTTTCGGGGTCTGGGCAATGGCAGCTTTAGTGGTCATCACCTTGGTGAGCGTTTTCAGCCGGTCTGCAGCGGCGGTAATCGGGTCGGCAATAACCTGAGCATCTGCCATCCTATTTCTTCCCTCTCTTCGCTGGTTTCATTTTGGTGGTCTTCTTGCTGCTCGGTTGCGGTGGTTTCCCCGGCTGCACGCGAGGTGCGGCGCCCGTTTGTACAATCAACCGCTGGATATTATCCAGTTTGGCATCTATGTCGTCCAGGCGCATCTCGATGTTGGTCATGCGTTCAGCAATCGACACAACCTCAGCCCGGGACGGCATGGCCAGCTGCTCGAGGGTCTTGAGCATCGCCTTTTCGATGGCTTCTCGGAATGGAGCGGAAACCGTCAGGTAGCTGTCGAGCATCGCGCCCGATGCCTGCGCATACGCTTCACTGTTCACCATATCGACCATGGTTTTCCCCCAGGCATCCATATATACGTCGCGCATCCCCCGCCAGGGTTCCATCGGATCAAACCGCTTAGCATCGCGGGTTGGGTCGTCAGCCATTTTAGGGCTCCTCTCAACATCAGGATACTCCGCCGGGTGATTTTTAACACCCGGCCGGCATCCTTGGGTAACTGCTTCGCCCCGGAACTCGATAACCGTTAGTTTCTGGCGGTGGTAACAAACGGCTGCGAAGCGAAGTTCAGAAACGACTTTTGCGCTTCGATCACCGTGTCCGCTCCGAGCTGGAACGTATCGAGGACAGCAGTCGCGGGTCCAGCTGCCGCTCCGAGCTGCTTCTTGACGGATTCAAAGCCGGCTTTGTTCTGCGCGCTGGCAAACTCAAGCACCTTCTTCTGGGATTCCACCGAGCGTTCAACCGACTTGCGGACGGTCGTGCTTACGCCGTCAACGATCTTGGAGTACGCTTCGACGCGCACTTTGGCAATTTCGGTGGCGGACTCGGTTTGCTCGACCACCAGGTCGATGGCGCTCTTCTGGGCTTCGATGGCGGTTTGGACTGCCTGGCTGGCAAAATCGAAGAAGAACGCGGGCGGCGTTACCGGGAAGTAGCTGAATGCGTTCTTCCAGGCCCCGATTAATTCGGCAGTCTGCTCGGCGGCGACGTCCAGGGTCTTCTTTTGCAAGTCGGCGACGCGCTCAACGCTGTTGAGAACGAGCGGAGTAAAGGCGTCCACGAATTCAGGACTTACGGCTGCTGCGGTCTTCTTGTTTGACTTAGAGATACTCGACATGGTGTGCTCCTTATTGAGAACGGTGATATGATTATGTTGCAGATTATGCTGCAGTGCAACATAGCTCAAGCCTACTCCTCTTTGGCGGCGTGTCAAGGGCAAAAATGAAACCAAGGGATTCTCAGCCACTAATTATCAAAAAATACGAGAACCGGCGTCTTTACAATACTTTAACCAGCCAATACATCAACCAGGAACAGGTTGCCCAACTGGTGCGCGATGGCTGTGTCGTGCGGGTCGTCGATGCGACAACGGGGGAGGACCTCACTCGGCTGATCATGGCGCAGATCGTGCTGGAAGACGCCAAGACACCCGATTCCGTTTTTCCTCTCGACGTATTACGCCAGATGATCCTCGCTTCCGGCAGGGCAACGCAGGAGAATGCATTGCAGTATATGAAGGCGATGATGGACATGTACCAGAATGCCTACCGCGCCTTGCCCGCACCGATGAATCCCTTCGAGTTACTGCAGGGGCGCTGGGCCCAGCCTCCGGCGGCGAATGAACCAACCGGAGGCCCGCAGCCGCGGCACGAGCAGCCCCCGGCGGCCTCCGCAACCCTCGCGAAAGCCAGTGAGGTGGACGAACTCAAGCGGCGAATCGAAGAGTTGGAATCTTTGCTGACCGAGCTTGTGCCAAAACGGAGCAAGCCGAGGGCGAAATCTCGCCGCAAGGCTTGACGCACTGCGGCAGAGCAACTACTCTCAAATTTCTGCAGCGCTCACACGCGCAATCAGGACCCGAATTTGACGCTGCCCTCATATCAAGACCGCTCACCCCTACCGGATGTGATGACTAGGAGAATCAATGCCTCGCTCTGAGCAAGCCTCTGCCAGTGAATGCGTTCAGGAGTCGGTTGAAAACAGAGCAGTCCCCAACGCTGCTCCGCCAATTGAATTGAGACCCATCGACACGCCCGGCATTCACGAACAACGGCGGGAAGCTAAAGAGAGAGAGTCGCGTGGGAAAGTAGTCCTTATTACCGGCGCAGGCGCTGGAATCGGCCGCGCTACCGCGATGCGGTTCGCTGCGGAAGGCGCACGGATTGCCGCCTGGGATATTTCGGCCAGGTCCGCGCCCCAACTCGAATCCGCGATCAACTGGGCGGGGGGCGAGTCCCAGTTTCAAGCGGTTGACGTCGCCAACGCGAGCGCGGTCGAATCTGCCGCCGCGGCGGTTGTCGAACGTTGGGGCCGCATCGACGTTCTCATCAACAATGCCGGCATCGTTCGTGACGCACAGCTGGTGAAGTGGAACGGCGGGAGCCCCGAGTCGATCATGACCGAGGACATGTGGGATTCAGTGATCGGAGTTAACTTGAAGGGCGTCTTTCTTGTGACCCGCGCAGTGGTGCCTCACATGATCAAAGGTGGGGGCGGAGTGATTCTGTCCGCGGCGTCCGTCGTGGGACTTCTGGGAAACTTCGGGCAGACGAATTACGTGGCTTCCAAGGCTGGTGTCATCGGAATGACACGGACCTGGGCACGGGAGTTGGGCAAGTACAAGATTCGCGTGAATGCCGTAGCGCCGGGATTTATCGCCACGGACATGGTGAAGGCAATGCCCTCGAAAGTCCTCGAAGCCATGGTGGCACGAACGCCGATTGGACGAGCAGGAACACCGGAAGACGTAGCCAACACTTACGTTTGGCTCGCTTCAGACCAGGCGAGCTTCATTCACGGTGCCGTGATTTCCGTGGATGGCGGCGTTGTGATCGGAACCTGAGCTCCAAGGAATACCCAGCGAAATTTGCGCCTCGCTCTTCAGTTCGCAGGTGTGAATCAGGCTCATATAAAGGTCGCCGACTTCGGCCCCATTCAGCGTTTTGTAAAACAGCGAGTTCTTCCGATGAAGAATCGCTTTCTTCAAGGCTCTTTCACAAAGGTTGTTGTCCAAAGGTGCGCCTGGCTCGCGCAGAAACAAAGTCAGTGCTGGCCACTGCCGCAACATGTAACTGATGGCTTTGCCTAAGCCGGAGTTTGGCTCCACTTTGTTTTCCTTCAGCTGCGCCTCCAGCCATTGGTGTAGGTCGTCATCGCTGGCTGGCTGTGTTGCTGGTGAAAGTGCAATCGTTCTACGCCCGATAACCCATGCTCGCGCGCCAGTCGGTCCTGATGGTAGACCTCGCCTAATCCCTCCAACACGTGCCGACAGGGTTCAGGAAAGTTAGGGGTGATCTGAACAAACTGCCGTCTTCCATGCGCTAAGCAGTTGCCCACTAACAACTGGATGGGCTTCGGTGCATTTCGGGACAACGCGTCCGACATCTGAATCGGCATGGGCAGCTCCGCTGCGCGTCACTTCAGCACCTCGGCCAAGTTCTCTCCGGCATGTTGTCGTCCCGTGAAGAACAGAGCAATCTTGCGCCCTTCGGCCGTCGACACCACTCCGGAGGTGAAGATACCGGTGCGTTCGCCTGCTTCTTCGGCGATGGCTCGTTGCAGCCCCAACACCTTCATGTTCGCCAGTCTGGCCGCCAGCGGCCCATCCACCGCAGGAGGATTGGTTTTCATTAGCATCGCCAGGCGGTTGAAAAACACCGCCGCATCCATTCCAGCAACCACGTCCGGTGGTGGCCCCATCTTCATGTCAATCTTTGGATCAGTAGGCACATTCGTCGGCGGAGAGTTTGGCTTCCCCCACGCGCCGCCCAACGGGGGCTGTGAGAGAGGCTCCGGGAACCGCTACTGGAGTTGGAAACAGCAAAACGCAGAACTGCTTTGGTTGAAGTTGCTCGTGGTAGGAAGGGTATTTTGAGCCGAGGCTGGGAACAGATTGCTTGTTCGGAGGCTAGCAGGGCGCACCCTGCCTGCGGGTGGTGAGGGGCACTGAGTGAGAGAGCTGGGAAAGGTTGTTTCATGCTGCGGCTCCGGAGAGAGAGGGTGGCGAGCGGAGTTGGAGTTGGGCGGCGGTAAGTCTCTCGATGACCACCATGGGCCCGCCACAGTTGGGACAGGGCCAAAGCGGTCTGGTTTCTTTGGGGGCGGATGCTTCGGTTGCGTTTGCGGCTGAAGCACTGCGAGGGCTTGCCGACAAAGTGGCAGGAGAGTGGCCCGTCGCCGGTTGGCGAGAAAGCCGAAATGGCGGCCATTTGGGGTGATTTGCGGGTCACAAAGTCTCATTCTAGTCATACCCACCGTTACCGAAGGGCGGAAACGGTCGGTTTCCCAAGAATCCCAGAGGTATGCGTCGTCTGGGTGTTTTTCTTTAGCCTTGCTCCGTCGATTAGCGCGTCTGCACGCTTACCTACGTGTTTACAATGTACGCACAGTCATGTATGGTCATTGTATACACAAGGGAGGCGGCGATGCCTGGCACAGAAGCGAAAGAGCCAACGGCACGGGGCGAGACGATCAACCTGCGCGCCAGTCAGAGACAAAAGGCGTTAATTGACCGGGCGGCGGAAGCGCTTGGCCGGAGCCGGTCCGATTTCATGCTGGAAACGGCATGCCGGGAAGCTGAAACGGTGCTACTGGATCGACGGTACTTCGCGCTCTCAGAAGACGCGTTCAAGCGCTTTAGGGCCATGCTCGACAAATCTCCGACGAGCAATCCGAAACTGCGGCGGTTGCTTCAGACAAAGGCACCGTGGGAAAGATGAGCCGCAGCCTGGGCGAAATAAGTCACCCAGAGAAGCTGTCGCCAGAGCATGACCTGTCTGCCTTCGATTGCGGCGAGCCGGTCTTGGATGAGTGGCTGCGCCGCCGCGCTCTCCAGAATGAAGTGAGCGGGGCGTCGCGGACGTATGTCGTATGCGCTGGCAAGAGGGTCGTGGCTTACTACACCTTAGCGGCGGGCGCGGTCGCCCACACGGAAGCGCCGGGGCGGGTTAGGCGGAACATGCCAGACCCTGTGCCGGTAATGGTGCTCGGCCGACTTGCCGTTGACAGGGCTTTTCAAGGACGGCATTTCGGGGCGGGACTTCTGCGCGATGCCGTTTTGCGAACTGCGCAGGCGGCGGAAATCGGAGGCATTCGGGCAATCCTAGTTCACGCGATTTCAGAATCTGCGAAGCGCTTCTATGAGAGCTACGGATTTGTTGCTTCGCCCGTCGATCCGCTCACGGTCATGATAACCGTAGCGGAGGCGGTGAAGATTTTGACCGATCAGGGGAGAAGATAGAGTTCTCGCGTGATCTCCCCTTGCCGGACGTCGATGCCTCCTTAGAGGAACTCTCCTACACACTCGACGTCCTCGGGCTCGATGGCTTTGTTCTCTTCACGAACTCCAACGGCGTTTACCTCGGAGACCCCGTCTTGGAGCGTGTCTTCGAAGAATTTGAGCGCCGCAAAACCGTCGTCTATGTGCATCCGAATCCTTCACCGGACGCGGTTGCCCATTCGTTAGAGCTGCCCGACAATCTGATTGACTTCCCGACAGACACCAATCGTGCTGTCGCTAAAATGCACTACACGAATGGATTCGCACGCACGCCAAATGTGAAGTACATCTTCTCTCACGCCGGCGGCTCGATTCCCTACCTTGCCGCACGTTTCGCGATCATCGATGAGATGGGGTTTATCGCGGGCGGCGAGCAGCGAGGCGCCGCTGCTGACATGTTCCGCCGGATTTATTGGGACACCGCTCTTGCCGCAAGCGATCCCGTGCTTCGCATGGGCGACGTAGCGGGAATCAATCGAGTTCTGTACGGAACGGATTTTCCGTATTTGCGCCGAGACCTGGCCGTACACTCCAAGCAACGGATCTTGCAGAGCCCTGAGTTGAGTGATTCGGAAAGGCGCGCCATTCTCGGGAGCACTGCGTTACAGCGTTTTTCCGCGCCGATTCCCTCCTTCGCGAAATGTGATTTGGAAGGAGAGTTAAAATGCAACCCAACATCCTCAAGGACCCAGCGAAAGCCCCCTGGACGGTTATACATCCGCTCAGCAAGGAAGATTCGGCCGCAGTGGCCGCTTTGCGATCGGTTGTCGCTCCCATGAAAGGCAAGCTCGAAGGAACCGCTGGCCGCGGTCCGTTCAACGACATCATGGAGCGAGTCGCGTTCCCGGAGGGTGTGACTTTCAAGGCCGCTATGGTCGGAGGGATATCCGGTTGGTGGGCCAAGCCGTCGCAGTCCCGAAAGGGGACAGCAATCATCCACGCGCATGGCGGCTGGTTCAACTGGGGAACCGCCCACGCGTTCCGGAATTTCGTCGGCCACATCGCCCTGAGCACTGGTGTCAATGCTTTCATACCTGATTATCGGCTCGCTCCCGAGCATCCTTTTCCTGCTGCCGTTAAGGACCTCGAAGCATGCTATCGCGGAATAGTTGACAACGGAGTCACCAAAATCGCCCTTACTGGCGACTCGGCCGGAGGAAATTTGGCACTGGTGCTTTTGTCAATTACCTCAGCGCAAGTCTTCAACGGTGGCATCGCACCCGTAGGTGCTGTCGTATTCTCTCCGGTGACTGACCTTGCACTTACGGGCGAAAGCTTTGACACGCGAGCGGCAGCAGACCCGTACTTCACCAAGTCCCAAGCAGCTAGGCTTGTCCACTCCTATTTGGGCGAGACCGATCCGAGGAATCCGCTGGCCTCGCCTCTCTACGGTGACTTGAGCAGCATGCCTCCAGTCCGCGTTCACGTTGGAGACGACGAAGTGCTGCTCGACGATTCGCGCCGCTATGTAGAGCGCGCCGTCACGGCCGGCATCGACGCCAAACTGGACATATGGATGGGGATGCCGCACGGGTTCGTCACCAATGTCGGCGGATTCACCGCAGCTACGCAGGCGCACAAAGCAAGCGGAGCGTTTCTAACCGGGCGGCTGGGGAGGACTGGCAGCCCGGCTATCGCGGGCGTGTCTGGAACAGGCAAAACAGTTCGGCGGCGGGAAAGCTAATGTAATCTACGCAGCTCATTACAGCACGGCACCCGTCCACTACTGACAATTGGCATTAATTGGATTTCGACTGCAACCTGAGCAGGGAAGATTACCTGGGAAAAGCGCCGCTGCGCTGCCGCTTCCAAGGCATCACCAAATAGAGCCACGCTTCTGGTTCTTCGTGCGGTATCCAACTGACGGCGATTATGACAGGGGCAGACTCACCCGCTCCCTCGCCAGGGAATCCAATCAGATTTAGTTTCGTGCCGACAATTCGACGCGACGGGACATTCCCGTGCCACACAAGAATGAGGACGTTACCAGTGTTGATCCGAAGCAGCGCATTCGGGATCTCCTCGGCATTGGAGCGGGAAGCGAGCCTGGCGACGCCGAAGGGGAAGATCAAACTTGCATCGCTGGCGTTCCCGGCAGAGCAGGAGCCGGGGAACTGAAAATTGAGGCTATTTCTCGGTCGCCTCCCTGACGATCCGCGCAGCGACTTGGTTGAAATCTTCCCGCTTCCGTCCCGGCGTTGTCTTCGGCTGGGACTTGGCGGGCTTCTTCTTTTCGGGCTTTGATGCGTTCTTGTTTCCCATGCCGTCAGTTTACGCTGGTAGCTCTGGCGTTCAAGCCCTGTGGACTTCAAACTGCACCACTACCCGAACGGGAGCTTTCAGCCGACATTGATCGTCGCGCCGTCGGCATAGGATGTCGCCAACCACCCCGTTATTTGACGTCAAGCGAGCAGGACTATCTTCTCTGTGGCTTGCACAACTCGCTCCCAGCCACAAGAGGGCAGTCATACCGTGGGCCTTCGCTCTCTTGTGGTCACTCCCATGTCGGCCTACTTTTGCGCATTTTCATATACTGCCCCATCCGTGGTTCATTTTGATCGTTCGTGAGGTCTTGCTTTGGTGGCACGGAAAAAAGTCATGCTGTGACGGCATTGTACGGGCTGATCCAGAAAAAGGAGCACTGATTGGTGGCAACGAAGAATCTGACGAACTAAACCAGTCGTGCCGGCTAGGTCCGGCCCGAAGGGGCCGAGTGCAGAACTTATTCATGCGGTCGTCGAAATGAAGCAGCGTAATCCCAACTGGGGCTGTCCGCGAATCGCACAAATAGGCCAATCAATGTGGTCACGGTCATCATATTGCTGACGCGCACCAAACATTGACCGCAGGACGGTGTCGGAGTACAAGGAATCCAGATAAGAAAGGAAAGTCACGTCTGCGTCACATCGCCACATTAGAAAGAGTGAAAAACTGACCTGTTTGCGGTCTCTCCAGTTGGCGAACTCACGCGCAGACCTACGGGGATTGCCCGTACATCCTTTGGGCGCAGGAAACATGAAAATTGATACGGTCACGATGACCGAATCCCAGAAGACCGCCATTCGATCCCTCGAAAAAGCACTTAAGCTCCTCCACTCGGTTCAGGCGCTGGAAGGCACCGACAAAGACGGGGTGGAGCATCTGCTTGAGATGGCATTGGAGCATTTGCGAGCAGACAAATAGCACAACCGACGAAACGCTGAGGACTCGATCACCCGTTTACAGGGTGTGCTAGTCGGAGGAGGTGTGATGATCGGATGTGCTTTGCCATCGAACAGGCTACTCGGAATCTCGGGGCTGGTGGGTCGCGTCCCGCGCGAATCTGGGGGTGGCAAGCGTTCCATTGGTCTGACCTGATACTAGGCTGGGTATTGGGGACGCCCTCGCGACGCTAATTCCGGCTTCTTTGCGACGTCATGGTAGGGGGGGCATTATCGCAGCGATCACTCGCGTAACCGTTCCGGCGCCTCGTTGCGAAGTCGAAGCACGAGCTCGGTTGGCGGCATCAATCCGACGATTGCCCGCCGGTTCGGCCACCCCATGGCTGGGACGCCCCTGACGCCGGCCTTGTGCCCGTCTTCGATGAAGGCGTCGACCGTCGGAGAAAACCGGCGCTCGTGCCAGGCGGTTTCCACGTCTGAAGCAGAGATGCCGAAGCGTTCAGCGATTGGGACGATGACTTCGCGTTTCGAGATATCGGCGTGTTCGGTGAAAAACGCGCGCGAAACGTCGTGGTAAAAAGCGCCGGCTTCGTCGTCGCCCTTCTGGGCGCGCACGAGCTCCGCAGTCTCAAGCGCAAAACGTGAGTTCACGTTATGTTGCGGCGGGTCGATTGGAAGTCCGACTTCTTGAGCTAAACGCTTGATCCTGTCGCGAACCTGTGGCCACTCCTCCGGCGAAAACGGCTTCGGTGCACCTTCGGGCGGCGTGTCCGGATGAATCTCGAAGGGAAGCCAACGCAAATCAGCTTGCAGTTCTTGCGCCGCTTGTTCGGCCCAAACTGAGCCGAGATAGCAAAACGGTCAAATAACGTCAGCCCAGATGTTGATGACGCGATTCATCATCCGTGAGCGTAGCACCGTTGGATGAACCCAGAAAGTGGTATGCTCACCCCATTCCAGGCTCGTTTTCCAAGTCGCGGATCTGGCGGCTCAGCGGAGGCTGTGAAACGTGCAGCCGCCTAGTGGCTCGATTCACGTTTTGCTCCGCAACGGCGAAGACTTACCCCCGCTGGCCACTGCTGGTCATGCCACTGAGAAATCGTGCGAGAAGATCAAGAATGCCGAGCGTTCGCTCGAGGATATTCAGGTCAGTGATCTGATGGAAGTGCTCCGCGCCGTCGGAGGCTCAAACGGCCCCGCTTTCGTCAGTGGCGACACGTAACTCCCAGATGACGGGCAAGCAGAAAATAATCCCAAGGTAAGGTTTGCTGACGATTCGCTCAGGATCAAAATTGAGTCTTGCCACGCTGTTTCAAAACGCACATGGCGCAAGGAGCATGAATTCGAAATTTCTACCGGGGCGAGGGGGAATCGGGTCAAGAACAGTGGTGAACGGACCATCCGTCCTGCAACTCTCAGGCAGGTTGCGGATTCTAATCACTGGGATTGGCCCGCAGCGGAGCAACCAAATCAGAGAGGAGAGTGCGATGCAACTTCAAAGTGACTACTTCACTGCTTATCACAACCTAAAGCTGACCCGAGACGACAAAGGTGTGCTGGTCGCTGAGTTCCACATCAACGGCGGGCCGTTCATTATGTCCGCGCCATCTCACACGGAACTTGTCGATGCCTTCTACCGGATTGCGCAAGATCGAGCGAACAAGATCGTAATCCTCACAGGTGCAGGTGGGGAGTTCATTACTGATGTCGATTGGTCCTCTTTCGGCGATGTCGCCGATCCCGGGGTCTGGAGCCAGGTTCACGACGAAGGCGTTCAGGCTTTGGAAAACATAGCCAACATACGCGTGCCGGTCATCGCGGCTATCGAGGGACGTGCCCATGTGCACTCAGACTACGCGCTACTTGCCAGTGTAATTGTGGCGGCGGATGGTGCAACCTTCCAGGATGTGGCCCACTTCTCCGCAGGCGTTGCACCTGGCGACGGAATCTTTACCACCTGGAGTTATCGCGCGGGAGCGGGGCGAGCGGAGGCGTTCCTGCTGAACCCACAACCGCTGCCGGCGCATACTGCACACGAATGGGGAGTGGTAGCCGAAGTTGTGCCGAACGGTAAGGCGCTCACCCGGGCGCGGGAATTGGCTGAGCTGTACCTGAAGGCTCCGGAAGTGACACGCCGCAACACACGCATTCACTTCATTCAACCGTTGAAGGAGCGCATCGTTCGAGAAGTCGGCTATGGACTGTCGCTGGAAGGAGCATCGTCTGCTGCTCTCGTGAAATCAATGCAAGCGAAGAGTGAAGCTGTCGCTCGGAAAGGAAAATCCGCATGAAGCCCACCGAAAGCGCCTCATCCGCTCAGGTACTTAAGAAGACGCAGCCGGAAGAATACGATCTGGTTATCCTCGGGGACGGGACGGGATCGACGCTCGCTGCGTGGACGTTTGCAAGCGACGGAAAGAGTGTCGCCGTCGTCGAGCGAAAATTCATCGGCGGATCGTGCCCGAACATCGCGTGCTTGCCGAGCAAGAACATCATCGACAGCGCGAAGCGCCCACTAGCGCATACGACTCTTATCTCGGATGACTGGCGGCGAAGCATACGGGGGATAAGAATGGAACACACGAGGTTGGAGGGAGCCATTGTTGCAGATCTTGCAGGCCATGGCGCTGGCGCGTGCCGGAGACGGCAGCCGCGCGCGAAGCCTCGCTGACGCGCTGGAGCGCCAGTATCCGTCTAACACCCCAGTTTTGTACTACTGGTTGCCGGCTTATCCGGTCGGCGATAGAGTTGGAAGCCGGAAATCCTGGAAGAGCAATCGAGTTGTTGCAACCCGCCGAACAATATGAGTTAGGTACGCCGAGTCCTTTTTTTGGTCCCATGTACCCGACTTGCGGGACAGTTTGGTCAGCGAGACTTCGAACCATTCACGTAAGGACTGGAGCAAAGGCCGCGCCCGTGTTGCGCGAACCTGTTGCCGCTCGTCCGCTGGTCGGCCGCGGATCTCTTTCTCAATGGCATACAGAGCTGCGGTTCGTTCCAAAGCCTCGCTGGCGATGGGCAAGGCGTGCGCTTGCTCCAAGTCGTAGAACTTGCGCCGAACGTGCGCCCAACAGGCGACTTCCTGAATGCCGCTATCCTCTTTATAGAGCTGATTGAATCCAGCATAGGCGTCTGCCTGCAGCCAACCCCGAAACTCCTTCAAGTGCCGCTGCGGATGTTCGCCCTTGCGATCCGGGGGGGTACGCAAACCAAACTGCCGCGGCCGAAGTGCTATGGAATGTGGAGCGGACGATCGGACTTGATCCGATGACCTGTCGATTACGACAACCAAGGCGCTCCAGCGAGCGCCTAAGTGCTTTGGAATCTGGAGCCGACGATCGGACTTGAACCGATGACCTGTCGATTACGAATTACAGGCACTAACCTGTTGCAACTTGTGGTAACTACATTTAAACCAATAACTTAACCGCGACCGCGCCCACACGGACGGCTCCATTGCAGGTGTTGAAAACGTTGCACTTGTAGCAGCTCTACACAAAGCGCGCGACCCAGTTTTGACCCGGTCTCCAGATGCGCGGATTCTGCCTGATCTGTTCCCGCACTCGCGGTTCCGTTGACCCGGTTGAAGCCAGCAGTTGTTGGCGCAGGACGAGGTTCTCGAGCACGAGGTCATCCCGAGAGCGAACGACGGAAAGAATCCAGCCGAGCAGATATCGAAGACACACAAACATCCGAGAATCTTAATTAACGGAATGCGCGCTGTGCAGGCAGTCTCTCAAGTTATTGATTCTGCGAATGTACGGAATTATGGCGAGCCACAGGTCGGAGCGCAAGGGAAGGATCGCGCAACAACTGACACGTCGGTACAGCGACCATTTGGCACTTTAGATGTTCTTGGCGCTTAGCCTAACTTCCGAAGATGTTTCTGTCGAGGAAGTCATTGCGAAATTTTCCTTGCGGATCATATTTCTTAGCCAGCTGGACAAACTCGGGTAACCTCTCGTACATAGACCGCAGCTTGACCGGGGACATTGTGAACAACTTCCCCCAGTGCGGCCGGGCGTTGAACGGAGCCAGTTCTCTCTCAATAACGGGCAGGACTTCCCTTACGGCAGGCCAGTCCTGCTTCCAGGTGAAGTGAACGGTCACGCAAGACTGCTTGTAACAGGGACTCAACCACAATTCGTCGGCCGCCACCGTACGGATCTCGGAAATCAGAAGGTGCGTGCTAACTTGTTTGTTGAGTCCTTGAATGGCCAGAATGGCTTCGACTGCATGCTGACGAGGCACAAAGTATTCGGATTGCAGCTCTTTTCCGGCGCTAGGCGTAAACCCCATTCGAAAGTGCGGCAAGCGCTCATACCAAGGGCCGGGCACGCCCATCTGTTCCGTACAGTTCGTCGCCGAAAGTTCAGCAATGGGATGCAGATTTTTGGTGGCAAGCTTCGCCCCGAAGAACTCCGGAGGGCCAGCAAACGCTTCCCCCTCGTCAACTCGACTCTTAATCCACACTTCGTTGATTCGCTCATCTTGCCAGTCGGTAAACAGGCTGACGCTGTAGGCGCTTGATTCAATAGCGTCAAAATTCTCCTTCATGTCGCTAAGGCGAAGATTTTCATATACGTACTGCCGCATTGTGAAGGCTGGCTGAACATCGAGCGTGATCCTCGTAGTTACGCCCAGGGCGCCGAGCCCGACAACGGCTCCCCGAAAGGTCTCTCCGTCCTTCTCCCGGGATAGTTCGACCACGTCGCCTCCCGCGGTGACAATCTGGAGCCCGGATACCGCAGTCGCCAGGTTGCCGTTCTTTTCTCCAGATCCGTGGGTCGCCGTGGCGCACGAGCCAGCCACAGAAATGTGGGGCAAAGAAGCGAGATTGTGTAGTGCATACCCCTTGCCGTCGAGGTAAGGGGCGAGCAGGCCGTAAGTGATACCAGCATCGACAGTAACATTGCGCGCCACCGAATCCAATGCAACCACCCCGTCCATCGGCTTTAAAGAAAGAAAGTCGTTGTTGCTGTCCGCTATGGTGTTGAAGCAGTGGCGCGTGCCGAGTACCTTCAACTTGGTCTGTTTCTTGATAAACGTTCGTACCTGCTCGAGGGACGACGCAGGATATAGAGTTTCGGTGCTGTACTCGATGTTGCCCGCCCAGTTTGTCAGCTTCTTATCCGGTGACCGGCCAAACAGAGGTGAGACAACGTAATTTGCAATCGCCGCTGTCATGAACTTGATAAAGGACCTTTTATTCATGGGCACCGCCTGTCGGTATAAGACGAATTCAGCCGAGCGATGGATTCACAGCCAAGCAGCCTCAATGTGCGCTCAACGTCCTCTCGCAGGATTTCCAGTGCTCTCGTTACTCCCGATTCACCAGCGGCCGCGAGTCCGTATGCATAGGCTCGTGTGGTGATGGGCGAGAATCCTTCGAACCACGTTTTTGTCGATGGGGATGTTGAACGCCAAGGCGATCTGTTGTGCGATTCGCGGACAGCCCCAGTTGGGATTACGCTGTTTCATTTCGACGACCGCACGGATGAGTTCTGGGCTCGGTCCTTTCGGCGAGGCTGATGGCTTTCACGCATAAGTTGTCGGACGAGGAGAAGCGCGGAATCGCCGAGCAGCTAACCGAGGAGGAACTGACCATCTTTGACCTGCTCACCAAGCCAGATGTCGTGCTGACGAAAGCCGAGGAGCGCAACGTAAAGAAGGTCGCCAAAGACCCGCTGGGGACGCTCAAGCGTGAGAAGTTTGTGCTGGACTGGAAGAAACGTCAGGCGACACGGGCGGCGGTACGGATCACGATTGAAAAGATGCTCGACGAACTTCCGTACACTCCGGAGCTTTATCAGAAGAAGTGCGACGTGG
Organism: uncultured Acidobacteriaceae bacterium; assembly: GCA_963722405.1. Lineage (GTDB taxonomy): Bacteria > Acidobacteriota > Terriglobia > Terriglobales > Acidobacteriaceae > DASRAA01. The sequence goes on along the minus strand of CAVRMO010000013.1, from coordinate 15,044 downwards.
TGTACCAGCATGTGTTCGATTCATTTGCGGGGCAGGGCGGTACGGTTGCTACGATTCAATAGTGAATCGGTTTCACGATTTCAAGAAGCCGCAATCACCATAGCAACCGCTTAAATGACCGCCACATCTTCCGCCAACAGTCACGCCCTAAGGTGACGCCGCGCACTGCGTGACTCGTCCCTTTGTCCTACAATCAGGCTATGCGGGGGCGTTAGGCTTATGAGGCCGCCGTTGACACGGGAGGTACGTCCAGCCAATACACAGGAGATGCAGCTAATCTGCAACTTCTGCGGCCAGCCTTATTATCCAAACAAAGCGTGGGAAGACCGAATCAACGCAATCATGTTTGGCGCGGAGAAATATGCTCTCTGTCCGCTCTGCACGCAAGCAGTCCCAGACAACGTTCTGCATGATGAAGGCTACCAACAGAGGTGGCGCTACACGGTCGCCCGACTGCGAGAGTTGTTCGAGTCAAAGGGTATTGCACATGCCTCCGATGTGGACCACATGCCCGAACCTACTTACGAAGAACCGAAAGCAAGGGTCGCGGCACTGGAAGCCAAGCAGCAGCGGGGCGGCGGCGTTGCGTTTAAGGTCAGCGACAAGGGCGGCGTGAGCATCTATGGGCTGGGGCGCTTTCCAGTCACGCTGTACTACGAGCAGTGGGATCGGCTGTTGGAGAAGGCGCAGGAATTACGGGAGTTCCTCGATAAGAATAAGGGCAAGCTGAAGTTGAAAGAGTAGCGCGGTCTTTCCTCGGAGCCCCCAGCAGTTGCTGATTGTCGTGCAACAGACAGGCGACGGCTGCTGGATTCATTGGATTACATGTAATAGGCAAGACTTGAACTTGCACATCGTGCTATCTGATGGGGTCGCTACTGTCAGGCAGCCGTCGTCGTATCGGTTGTAAAGTAGTCGGCTCCGGTCTCGAGGCGCGATTGCTTTCGCAAAATCGCGATTACGCTCAACATCTCCAATCGGATATCAGCCTGTGTCCGACAAACTGAGCCTTGTTAACGCCGTCCGTAAGGTCGAGTTCAAGCCCTATGGACGAAGGGCGGAAGCGAGTTGTCGGGATCATCGCCGGAATCCTGGTGGCCCGTCATCTCAAAACCACCGACGACTTGTTTGATTCCAGGGACGCATCCAGAACTGATGCGATGGTCGCCGCAGCGGTGCAGTGGGCCCAACGGATAATGAAAAAAGTGGACGTTGCTTCCGGACCAGTTTAGGGGCGGACCATGACCATTAATGAAATCCGTCATACCCGCGCCCTGTATCTCGATTTGGAGTTGACGTTCTGGAAGGGGCCGTCGGCCCCCGGCATGAAGCAGGAGATTATCGAGATTGGCATTGTAGAAATGGACTTGGAGACCCTGGACATTACCGGCGGGGCTGCCTATTTCGTCCGTCCGCGCCAGTGGGACATAAGTGAGGAATGTACGAAGTTGACCGGCATCTCCAAAGAGGAGATTCGAACTGCCCGCCCGTTCCGGGAGGTGCTCACTGCGATCAAAGAGCAGTTTCGGCCTTCCGGTAAGATCCGTGGCACTTGGGGGGACGATGCGGCTCTGATCGCCCGCACATGCCGCTCGGAGGGCGTGGACAGTCCGTTTCGCAGTCTGCTGGACGTTGGACATTTGTTTAAGATTGCGTTTCTCCTCAAGCAGCAAGCGAGTGTTTCCAAGGCCGTTGAGATGCTTGACCTGGGGTTTGACGGTGTATCGCATAGTGCGCTGGTTGATGCTAGGAATACTGCACGGGTACACGCTGCCATCACTCGACGAATGCGGAGAGAACCCGATCCGCCTCGCCTCCCCGACAAGGAGCCGACCGCGGCAGCGTCGCGTGGCATCTTTGCCGCGAAACTGAGTCAGTGCCTTCGAATTGAGCCCCAAAAATGAAGAACGCCCGGCCTATCCGAACTTTCCCAGTTGGGCAGTTCTGAGCCAGTTAAGTGCTGTGGAATCAGTCGGGGCTAGTGAAAGGTCTTCACCACAAACAGCCGCTACCCAACGGTCTGTAAGTCGGTTTCGTGAGCCTCCTTATGCTCAGTAATTCGCGGTGGCGGTTGGCTCGGCAACTTCAGTTTCAGCTTCTCGATGAGCAACTTGGTGTCTGCGGAAGGCTGCGTGTAGCGCGGCAGAATCAACCAACGGTGATCGACCGTAGGAATCCAGACGTCGATCATTTGGATTTCGGCTAGCTTTTTCAACACCGCCTTGGGCGTCAACCCCGGGGCGTGCAGCCACAGGCGCTGTTTCAGGGTTACCTGCAAGCAGTAGGCGAGAAAGGCGATCAGAATGTGGGCATCGGCGCGATGCTCTAGTTGATGGTGAATGGGGCGAATGCCCAGCTCGCTTTTGAGCGACCGAAATACCGCTTCGATCTGCGTCAGTTGCACATAGCGGGTCCACAGCACGCTGGGATCTCCGGCCGTGAGGTTGGAGCGCAGCAAGTAGTGCCCGTCGCCGCTCTTCCGCCGCTTGCAGCTTCTTCTTGTCCACCCGAAACTGGAAGGTCTCCCGCGTCACCTCCTGCCCTTCCCCAGGTAGTTGCATCTGCACAAAATGAAAAGCGCGGCCGGCGGCGGCTTTGGCGGCACCCAAGCGCATTAACAACTGGACGAGAGAGGGCAGGCTGCGCCGCATGGCGCGGAGCTTTCTCAGCAAGCGGGCCAGGCGCTGGCGGCGCATGGCGGTCTCTTTGGCTCGTCTGCCGTCGCTCTTGGCCAACACATACAGCTCGCTGTCCTGCTCGAACAGTTTCACTTCTACCGACTCTCGGACCTCCTGCCAGGGCAGATCGAGCCACTTCTTTTCATACTGTTGGATCTTGCTTTTCGGGGTTCCGACCAAATAGAAAATCTCCCGCGCCGGATCCCGCATCTCGCGCAATATCTCTTCGGTCGGAATGCCGCGATCCATCACCCACATGCGTTTGGCTTTGCCATAGGTCTTCTCGATGCGGTCGAGAAAAGAACGCAGAGTGGTGCGATCACTGGTATTGCCGTCCAGCACTTCGTAGGCCAACGGGAAACCATCGGTCGTGATCACCAGCGCAATCACCACCTGCAAACAGTCCGTCCGTTTGTCGCGACTGTGACCATACTTGGCCTTGGGGTTGTCTTCCATCGCGCCTTCAAAGTAGGTGCTCGTCAAGTCGTAGAGCAGCACTTCGAATTCCGCTTGAAACAGGTCGGCCCACTTCTGGCGTAGCCATAGAAAGAGTTCCTGTTTATGTTCCAGCACCCGATCCAGACAGCGATACAAGCGATTCTTCTCGGCCACCGCGAAGTCCGTTCCCAGCAGGGCATCCATGGCGGTGCTCAGGTACCACTGGCGATGCACCCGAAACTCGCTGCCCGGATCCAGCAGCCGGTTCACCACCAGCAGGCGCAGCACCTTTTCCCAAGGAACCTCTTCCCGCGATCCGGCAAGCCGAGAATCCCAGAACTCCTGTAAGCCCAGTTGCTGCCACAACTCGCAGGCCAACCAGCAACTGCCGAACAACCGAGGACGGCGGAGCTCCAGACCGCTCATTTTCACTTGTAGGCTGTCGACCGCTTCGGCGGGAATCTCGCGGTCGTCGGGGAACAAGCTCAGATTCGCATACTCTTGCTGCTCTTCATCAAACACCGACAGCGTCTTGCGCCAGGCCGCCTCTTGTTGATCGTTGATCTCGCCCAGATAGAGAACAGTTCGCTGCACCGTCTTGTCAGAAGCGATGCGATGGTTCTCGACGATACTGAAGTAGCGATGATCCTTGCCGTCTTTCTTGCGGTGGATGCTGCGCAGAAACATGCCGACTGCAGAGTGCCAGAACTCTGGGGTCAAAGGGAAGACAGTAGGTCTTCACTCTACCGTTTTCTTAGAGGTCGACGATGACAACAGGCGAGTTAACAACCGAAACTATCGCAAAAAAGCCGAAAAACGTCAGCTCCCCGGAAACTCCATACTCGCCCGTGACGTGATGAGCCGGGATTGCGTGTGATTGGGAGTTGGGGGCGGTTATTTTGGTCAACAGTCCGCCCTCTCCGTTTCTGGAGGGTTGGGTTGGCCGCGACGCTTCGGGGTTGATCGTTCTGGGTTTACGCTGCCGGCACCAGTTGCATGCCGAGGCTGCGGGCTTTGCGCTGCAGGCTGGCGAGGTCGCGTCGCTGGCGGCGCTGCTCAAATTCCACGGTGCCACGGTCGATCCAAACCTGTCCGTTGGTAACCAGCCGATAGTATAAGCAGGCCAAGACGCGGGCCATGGCCTTGACCGCTCTGAGTCCCCCCAACTTGGCGCGAAGGTATCGGTACCTGGCCCCCAAATAGCTCTGACTGCGTACCAGCGACTGCGCGGCCATGCGAAAAGCATTGCCGACTCGATTGGTGCGGTATTCCCGCCGGTGACGAATGACTTTGCCCCCACTGATGTCGCGCTTGGGTGCCAGGTTCAGCCAGGAGCACCAGCGCGCGGCGGTCTTCCAAGCACTCAGATCGGGCCCCACTTCGGCCAGCACGGTTTGTATCGTCATCACGTCGATGCCCTCGATGCGGGTGGCGTCGACTCCCAGAATGCGCTCCAGTTCCGCTGCCAGATCGAAGTCCGGCTGGTTGCCTTTGGGCTTGCGCGAATGGCGTTTTTTGCCCGTCTCAGCGTCGGCTGCCGGCTGGCTGCTCGCAGGTGTCGTGGGAAGCGCTTCCCGGGTAGGCAGTGCGGCCAGATACGACTGCAGCTGAGTGTCGCATTCCGCCATTTGCTTCTGGTAGAAATCGTAGGCGTCGACGGCTTGCTGCAATTCGAACAGGACGTCGTGTTTCCAGTTCCCCTGCAGGCTGTGGAGGATCTCTTCTTCCGTGGCTTGAATGCGCCGGTCGCGCAAGGCGGCTAATTTTCGCGGGTCGCGTTGGCCGCTCAGCAGGGCGCGAATAATGGCCTGCCCGGTCACCCCGCTGAGATCGCTGATGGCAATGTGCAATTGCACGTTCATCTCAATCAGTGCCTTCTGCATATGCTGGATGCAGCGCCCGGCATCCTTGATGTGCTGATCCCGCAGTCGCCATACCGTGCGCACCCCGTGGATCTCGGGCGCCGGCAGAAAGCAACTCCGCAGCAGACCATAGGTGTGCAGTTTCAGCAGCCACTGGCATTCCTGCACGTCACTCTTGCGCCCAGGCACACTCTTGGTGCCACGGGCATCCACCAGGTTGACTTCCAAGCCGTGGCGCTCGAGCACATCATGCACGGCAATCCAATACACCCCAGTGGATTGCATCACGACGGTTTCGATGCCACAGCTTTTCAACCACTGCGCCATCTCTTCCAGGGCTGCTGTCCAGGATCCAAACTCGCGTACCGGTCGCGCATCCCGTCCCGCCGGTACCGCCACGTAGTGGCTTTCGTTGCCCACGTCAATACCGGCGGCATGGGGATGGATAATCTCCAGTCCCGGATCGGCGGAGTTCAAACGACGCTCCACTTCTCTGCGCTCCTTACGATTCCATTGCAACTTTCCATTGCGTAGTCGCTCGAAGGTGGATTGCTTACGCTTGGCCATGGCATACTCTCCTTATTGTTTGAATTGGCCAGGCTCGGCTCGGTTGGCGATTACGATACAGGCTCCCCGGCGGGGTCGAGCTTGACCTTCTGCAAGGCCAACTCGCCACCAAACAATGGACCGCAACAACCGAAGTCAGACTACTGGACGGGCACGAAGGCACCAAGATATTAACGACCATAGCTGTCGAGCTTGGCTCCGCTGAGTCTGCAATAGTTCGTGCCGTCGCTGCAAGTTTCCCCCACTATGGACCCGCAGCAGGCGGGCCCCAAACTACTGGTAAAGTCGGGCTATCAACGAAGCTCGGTGACTGGGTACGGGGCGCATGCATCGATGTGTTCAATCAGTGTGCAGACAGGGTATGCCGGGGACAGGCAGCCGTCGTTGCGCCCCTGCGCAAGGCGGATGCGGCGGGGCAGAGCAGGCGAACTCGGCCAAGAAGATCGCGGCGGAGCAGGGAGAAGACGGAGTCGATTCCCGCCGCGGAGTAAACAGAAATACCCGTATGTACTCACCAGCAAAAGCTAAAGATATGAACCGACTCCCCGGCGAAGAAGCAGGCCACGCCGCCGGTGAATATAGAAACCGGGCAGCCCGCCCGGTTTGGTTTCCGGAGTTTCCGCAGCGCAGCTCGAATAAACCAGTTTCGCCGCTTCAAAGCATGCTGTTCTCACGCTGCACCCGGCAAGGTATGGCGGGGACAGGCTGCGGTCCCGCCTCGCGCGCGTGCACGAGGTTCTGTGGTCCGGCAGGATGAGGGCGCACTAGAAGTCTTGAAGTTCAAAAGTTGTTGTAAATGAGTCAAGTTTTTGACAAAGCGTAGAAATTCCCTTTGGCGTGCGCGAGTGCAAGCGCGCACGTCCACCGAAAGCCGGGTGGCGACTACGATGCTGCGTTGCCAATGGCGGCGGTTGCCTTGTGGGGCCCGCTCCCGGGTTTACGAGAGGCGGAATGCCGCGGAGTACGCGGGGTTCATGGTGCCGCAGATAGCTGGCGCTTGCGTGCATCGGAGACGCCGGGCTGGCGACTTGTTCGGTGGAAGAATAGCATGGCTCGTCGGTGTGAGGCGAAGCCTCGTTAGAAGTGGCGGCCTGATATTCAGGTTTTGGGGTAGCTCCAGCTTTACAAAAGATAACTACTTAGTAATCTTTCCATCGTTTTAGGGCCTCAAAACGCCGTTTCGGGGCTCGCGCGTGCCAAGTTGGGTACAGCTAGGACCCCCTTTTCGCGGCGCAAAAACGCTCTCTTTCCAGGGTGAAACCCAGCAGCCCGCCGACCCCGCGCACAGGGGATACAGACAAGGGTATGCCGGGGACGGCTTCTCGCGCCACGCGCGAGGGTCTTGTGGTCCGGCAGGATGAAGAGACCGTTCAGGTAGAGTGCGCGGAAGCCAGGGAGAAAAAGAGGATAGCCCTCGGCGCGGAGAAAGATCCGTAGTCCTTCACCGGCAGAAAGCAATCGGGATCATAGATCGATTCCCCAGATAATGCCGTCAGGGAATGAACTGTCGCCGCCGAGCCCGGTTAGCTACTGAGTTTCCGCAGTTCAGCCGGGTGCAGACGGGGTATGCCGGGGACGGCTTGCGTTTCTCGCGCCACGCGCGAGGGTCTTGTGGTCCGGCAGGATGAAGAGACCTGGTTATCTCTGGAGAGTGGTGCCGCCCACCGTCGAGATGAAGTTGGACTGGACACTCTGCATGGGTTCGACGGCGCGCGCGACAAACGTCGCCTGGGCTTCCGAGACCGCGTCATCCACCGAGATGCCGGAACCTTCGTTCAGGATCTCGATGCCCAAGATCTTGCCGCAGGTCATGGCGCCGTATTCATTGGCACCCGTCAGGGTGACGTTGAAGGGCAGGACCTGGTCGCTATAGCTGGGAGTGGCCAAGGTGACTACATAGCTTAGTATGTCTATTCCTCTGGCCGCCGGGATCCTATCGTCGCCACAGAGATTCAGGGCTTTGGCCCGGGCCGGGGAGTATGGTATGGTAAAAAAAACAATGTAGCTTAGCTATGTCATGTTTCTCTGGCCGCGGAACCCCCTCCCGCCACAGAAACCTTTCCCCGGCGCCGGGCAGGCGTCCGCAAGGAGCCATCTTGCCATCCTCGTTCGAAATGCCCGTACTTACTCCTGAGCAGTCCAAAGCTGCCATTGTGAACGACTACCGTGCCCTGCAAATGGAGAACTTATTCGAGTTGTTCGGCCCGAACTACGATTTCGAGCGCCTGCTCTTCCTGCACCGCGCAATGAATGCGCTGGAGCGTCGCGCCCCCTGGCTCCGGAGACGGCTCCAGTGAAACGTGCCGTCCTATATCTGCGGGTCTCGACTTTCGACCAACATCCCGAAGCCCAGCTCTATGACCTGCGCGGCCTGGCCGCGCAGCGGGGCGTGGAGATCGTTGAAGAGTTCAGCGACACCATCAGCGGATCCAAGGCGAAGCGGCCTGGACTCTGGGGCGGGCCATGATCGTCATCATCGGCGCCATCGCTGAGCTGGAACGTAACCTTATTATTGAGCGCGTGCGCGCCGGCATGCGGCGCGCCAAGCTCGAAGGGCGGCGTATCGGCCGGCCGCCACTGGAAATCGACCGGGAAGCGGTGTTGCACGACCGCGCTCGCGGCCACAGCCTGACTGAGATGGCCAAGAACCACCGTATCTCGCGGGCTTCGGTAGTGCGGGTAATACAACAATCCGATCGTGGAGGAATCGCATGATCTATGCAGGGGTTGGTTTCCTAGCCGCCCTAATCGTCATCCTAGTGTTCGCCATAATCTGGCAAGTGGCCAAAGCCAAGCTCGATCGTTGGAGCTATGGCTTGAACCGGGAAACTCACAGCCGACTTTTCGACGCCCATCTAAAACTGGACTCCCTTGTGCGCGGCCAGGAACGTTTGCAGTCGCAGTTGGAACGGCTGCAACGTGCGGTCGACACCCAGCACAGCACGGTCAGCGATCTACGGGCTCGCCTGTCGAGCCCCGGTTCTGCTTCCTAAAACGGGGTGTCCAAAAGGGTTCGCGCAACGCCTCTTGCAACTCACTGAAAACAGGCAGCCGAAAATGGCTGCCTGCGCTGGTCCAAAACCTGTGGGTTTAGAACCACTGCCGATCCTTCCAATCCTAGATAGGACCATGGCGATGGATTACGTGTGCAATGGCGATTTTGCGACAACTATCCGAGACGCAGCATGGGTCAATATCCGGACTTTCGCGAAACGAAGCGCATCGCGAGGTTCACCGGCAGCAAGGCCAAGAGCACAGCCAGCATGATCCAACCCGACTCGGCGATCAAGGATGATCTCATGGCAGCTTCGAACCGAACCTGAAAAACAGCGGGAAGCGGGGGAACCGTAAGGGCCGCAACAAGTTGATTAAAACCCAGGATAACCGCTGAAACGAAAGCGACCACAGCGAAGATCAGGGCGGGGAGCACTCGCTTCCAAGGAAAGGGGATCGCTGGCGGCGCCGAAGCTTCCCGTCTCACCGCGTCCATAACCGAGTTCGCAAAGCCAGCCGAAGGAACAATCTCTCCGTCGCTGGAGAGTATCCGATCAAGATCATCGTCAAGTTTCATCGCGCCTCCTCGAGGCAATGCCCGGGCATCAACTGTGGAAGCTTGCCGCGTAGAATTTCGCGTCCCCGGAATAGTCTCGCCTTCACCGTGCCTTCAGGCATTCCCAGGCTGCGAGCGGCCGCGGACACATCCATATCATGAAAGTAAAAGAGAAGCACCACTTCACGGTATTTCGCAGGGAGCTTTAAGACGGCCCGCCGCACCACACGGTCACGATCCTCGTTCTCCAACCCGCCATCGATCGGCCGCAAATCTCGTAACTCGGCAACATCGTCCAGGGGAACGTTGCCTGCGGGGATCCGGCGAAGTTCGGAGCGATAGAGATTGGTCGCCAGCGCGAAGAGCCAGGTGGAGAAAGCGGCGTCCTTTCGCCAGCCGGCAAGGGCACGATACGCGCGCAGAAAGGCCTCTTGTGCCATGTCTTCGGCGCGGCCACGGTCGTTGCAAAACCGATACGCAAGATTTACGAGAGGTCCTTGCCAGCGACGAACGATGCCCTCGAAGGCGGAAACTTCTCCCGCCAAGACTCTTTCGACATCGGCCTGGTCTTCGCTCGGGCTCACGCAGAAATCCCTTTCGCGAGTGTGACCTTAGCAGCTCGTCGCCGGTTGCATTTCTTTTGTTGGGGGATTTCGAAGAAAACGCAACCGAGAGCGTACAGGGCCTGTCCCACCTCATGCAGCGGAACTACCGCGCACAGGAGATTGACATGTTCTCACTTCCATTTGCTATGTTCTTAAGCGTTGCAGCGGTCGCAGTTTTCTCGTTCGTAGGAGTGGCAGCGTGGTCTGACAACCGTCGCAAGGAGAGGGAAGCCTACTACCGAGGCGAGACACTCAAGAAGATAGTTGAAGCGCAGGGAACAGGCGCCGGTTCGGCGGTAGAGCTTCTGAAGGAAGAAGAGAGAATTGCTGCCCGGCGTCGGCTTGAAGGTCAAAAGCTAGGTGGACTCATCACTTTCGCTGTCGGAATCGGGTTGATGATCTTCTTGAGAGCCGTGGATCACAACGAACCGGCATATCTGGTCGGGATCATCCCCCTGCTTGTTGGAGGGGCGCTGATCGCCTATTCGTACGTGCTTGCTCCCAAGAACTGACGCATAAGCTGCCACCATTTTACCGATCGCCGGTTAGTTGGCATATCGGGACATCTCGAACCCTATCCTACGGGGACGATCCAGCCGGGGTTACCTAACAGATGGGGATTTATCAACACCAATCCAGCGGAGGGCCGGGCGAACCAATTTCGGACTGGCAGTTTATGGCGCCAAACAGCGATGGAGTCAATTTGGCAAGGCATCTAACGACGACTGCAGTGTTTTTGCTTGATGCAGAGGTAGTGGATTGAGCTGCCACGGTCCTTGTGATCGAGGCAGTCTCGCACCGCGGGTCTGGGATCACTTCACGAATGGAACCAGTGCTGGGTTAATGGGCTTTCAGCGGCAAACTGGTCGCCGCGTCCGTTCGGCTGTATTCCAACGGGAAATACGGCGACTGAGGGTATAATCCAGCCGAAGCGTCATGGCCCTCGCTGCCGGAACGATCCTTGGGCAGTATGAAATCCGCTCCCCACTTGGGGCGGGTGCGATGGGCGAAGTGTATCGCGCCCACGACACACTGCTGGACCGCGAGGTCGCGATCAAGGTCCTGCCCGATTTCGTATTTACCAATCCTGACCGCTTGGCGCGTTTCGAACAAGAAGCTAAGGCCGCGGCAGCGCTCAATCACCCCAATATCGTAGCCGTCTATCAATTTGGAGCTTACAAGGACAGCCCGTACCTCGTGACCGAATTGTTGGAAGGTGAAACATTGCGCGACCGGCTGCGACACGGTCCTTTGCCGTTGCGGAAAACAGTGGATTACGGAATCCAGATTGCGGACGGCCTGGCCGCCGCGCACAAGAAGGGGATCGTTCATCGCGACCTCAAACCCGAGAACCTCTTCCTAGTCAAGGACGGAAGGGTCAAGATCCTCGATTTCGGAGTGGCGAAGATTCTGCAATCGGATGACGAAGATGCGCCGGGAGTGGATTCGGCGCACCTCCCCACGCTCGGTACTAAACCGGGAGTCGTGCTGGGGACGTGGGGCTATATGTCTCCCGAGCAGGTGCGCGGGCAAGTCGTCGATCAGCGGTCGGATATTTTCGCGCTCGGGGCCATTCTGCACGAGATGGTGACCGGCAAGCATACCTTCGGCCGGCCAACGTCGGCCGACACGATCAGTGCGATCCTCCACGATGAGCCTCCGGCTATTTCACTAACCGTGCCGCGGATGCCCCTTGGATTGCAACGGGTGATTGACCGTTGCCTGGAAAAAAATGCGGACCAGCGATTTCAATCAGCGTCGGACCTGGCCTTCGCGTTGGAGGCGCTATCGGATACGGCCCTGACGTCCACGCCAAGGCGGGTACACGCCAAGGCGCAGAGAGCGCGCAAACTCACAGCCCTGGTCGCTGCGGCCGTGGCGGTGCTCGCGGCCGTCTTCACCTTGGGTTACTGGCTGGCGCGCCCGGCGTCGGGACCAAAGGCGAGCAATTACGTCCAGCTTACGCATGACGGCCAACCAAAGGGCCTGATTGGGACAAACGGTTCGAGGCTCTACCTCGGCCTAGGAACCTTCCCCTTCCAAGGTGGCGCCGAGATGTCCACCTCCGGCGGCGAACCGAGGAAGCTGGCTATTCTGCCTTCAGCGAACATGATTCCACTTTCGATGTCACCGGACGGAGAGAGCCTTCTGGTCGTAGATGGGCATGGTATGCCACCCACGGGGCCTTTGTGGAGTGTGCCCGTCGTGGGTGGGTCCCCGCGCCGCCTTGGGGACATTGAAGGGTACGATGGGGCTTGGTCGCCCAACGGTAAATTCCTCGCATACTGCAATGGCAGCGAGGTCTTCGTGGCGAAACCTGACGGCACCGAATCCCGCAAGCTGATCGCTCTGAAGGATCCATTTTTCATATTCGCTCCGGTGTGGTCGCCCGACTCGACCCATTTGCGATTCGACGGTCAGGAGGGCCTTAATGGCCTGACCTTCTTGTGGGAAGTTTCGGTCGATGGAACGGCCTTGCATCGCGTACTTCCTGGTTTAAACAGTGCACCCAACTCGGAGTGTTGCGGAAAGTGGACAGCCGACGGGAAGTATTATGTCTTCGTGTCACGCCGGCAAGTTTGGGCCCTGCGGGAAAAGAATGGCTTCCTTAACTCTGAAGCACCCAAGCCTATTCAATTGACTTTCAGCCCGCTGTCGCTGTCCACTCCGCAGCCCAGCACCGACGGCCAGAAACTTTTCGTTGTCGGGCGCACCTTCCGCGGCGAGTTGGTGCGCTACGACTCGAAGTCCGGGCAGTTCGTGCCTTTTCTGGGCGGTATTTCAGCGGAATACGTTGCCTTCTCGAAGGATGGGCAGTGGGTGGCCTATGTTGCGTTTCCCGAGGGCACACTTTGGCGGAGCAAAGAGGACGGAAGTGAGCGCCTGCAACTGACTTACCCTCCGGCTTATGTCGTGAATCCGCGCTGGTCCCCAGATGGCAGAAGGATCGTCTTCTATGAAACATTTGCCAACAAACCTTCCAGAATCTACGAGGTTTCAGTGGAGGGGGGAAGTCCGCGGCAATTGATGCCCGATAACCCTGACCCTCAAGCAGACCCGAACTGGTCGCCGGATGGGAGCAGGATCGTTTTTGGCGGAAATTCCGCTGACCCTGCATCGTCGATCCGGATCGTGGATTTGGCAACTCATCAAATTTCCATCTTGCCCGGATCGCAAGGGATGTTTTCTCCCCGCTGGTCTCCAGACGGTCGATATATCCCCGCGGTCTCAGCTGACTCCAAAAAACTTCTACTCTTTGATTTCCAAACCCAGAAATGGACAGAGCTTGCTACCGGCAACATGGGATGGATCAGCTGGACGAAGGACGGACAGTACCTCCAAATTCTCGATGGCACCGGAACGGGGACTGTGTTCAGGATTCACCTGAGTGACGGCAAAGCAGAACGAGTCCTGGACCTGAAGAATTTTACCCAGACGGGTAACTACGGATCCTGGCTGGCTATAGCGCCCGACGATTCGCCATTGCTGCTTCGCAACGTCGGAACCCAAGATGTCTATTCTCTCAACTGGGAAGAGCCGTAAACGCTCTACTAAGGCGCGGCTCATGTACAGGCGTGCAGAGGGCCCAGATTCGGGACCGAATTACGAGAAAGCCGGAAGTTGGCTGTCCGAAGATAAATGTTGCGAACAGTGTCAGCATGACGGTGCCCGTCACAATCAAAGATGAAAAGAGGGCCCGAGGCTGGCCCTTTCTATTCCAACAACTTGCGGGCCTTTTCAAGGGAGGCCATTCCATACGTTATCCCGACCGGCGACGCCGGATTACGTACGAGTTGGCGATCTATCACATCAATGCGTCCCCTAGCGAAGAGAGTTCGAGACCGCGAACGAACGCAGCCGAGGCACCCGCAGTGTGCCCTCTTTGCTCAACGCTGCGCCAAGCCCACCGCAGGTGTTATCTCGACCGCAGCATCGTTCGCCCCCGGGAAGAGGCCGTCACGCAGGCCGCCGCAGCCTTATCACGTCGTAGCATGTCGCCGGTCACTGACAGCCTTTAGACCTCAGCTCAGACTTGAGATTGCTAGAAGTGCTTCTGTTTGAACGGAGTGGCACTGCGTCTGGAGCGGTGATGAAGTCGTTGCTGCGGCCCGGGATCTTAGTCGCCTTATTCATAGTCTTAACCTTTGAGCTTGGTTGCGGCAGCGGGAGTGGCAGTGGTGGCAGTGGCAGACAACCGCCGGCTGAGCATTTCGCTTACGTGCTCTACAACAACCCGATTGGCAGCTCCGCTTCGAGCAAGATCAGCGTCTCTGACGACAGCGTCGTGCAAACAGAAAACGCAGGGGTAGACTCTGTGTCCGAGGTATTCTCGGGCGCTAACGGTGGACAGCTATTTATCGCGAACCGCGGCGATGACTCTGTCACCGAGTATTCGCTGGTGGGGACGCCGAACCCGGTCAAGATCAGCTTGCCTGGTCCCGTCGGTCTCACCTCGACCACAAGTAGCAGGGTGTTCACCGCCAATTTAGGAGGAACTCCTGGCTGTCCCAACGACACAGGCTCGGTCAGCGCAATTGATACCGCGGCGCTGGCCGTCGTAAGCACCACATGCGCGAGTCCGGCTCCCTTTGCAAATCCCACTGCGATTGCTCAGCTCCCCGATGGCGGCAAGCTCTACGTCCTCACTGGCAACGCCAGCATCTCGATACTAGACACCAGTGGCTCAACCGTTCTCTCTACCATTGGCCCTTCCATTGCCCATCCGTGGTCTCCATTCGCGATAGCACCGAGCCTTGACGGTTCGTACGTCTTCGTGTCGGATCATGGGAGTGTCGTCCCCGGTGGTGTCTGGATCATAACCACCTCGAACGACATGTTGGCCGGGGTGGCGGGGGGCGGCCACCCTTACTTCTCAGTCTTGGATCCGCACCTGAATCGTCTTTACGTCGCCGGCCAAAGCTTAAACACCTACACGGTCAGCGTGCTCGACGCTTCCAATGTGAATGTGGTGAACCAGAACCTACCGGCCCTGTCGACCCTAGCGACGTTGACGATGAATGCCGGATCATATCCGGCGTCGGTGGCCGCCCTTCCGGATGGCACCAAGTTCTACGTCGCCAACGCGGGCTCGAATGATGTCACGGTTTTCAGTGCGTCGACCTTTGCGGAACTGTCCACCGTGCCCCTAGGACAGCTTCCGCTGTTCATCCAGTCGGAGCCGACATCCTCGAAGATTTACGTAGCTACCGACACTGGCGTGAGCATCATTTCCACATCCACCGATACCCTGACCACGACCATCAACTCACCACCGCAGGATCCAACCTGCACCAGCACCTGCACGCTGCAACAGCCACAGATGATCATCACGCAATGATTGCTA
>CAVRMO010000012.1:0-878243 GCA_963722405.1 uncultured Acidobacteriaceae bacterium | reverse complement strand
TTCTCAATCTTCAAACCCGGGTTCGATTCCCGGTAGCGCTACCAAACTCTTCAACTTAGCTAAAATCACCAGTATTTAAGCGGTGTCAGCGAGATCCTGGCCGTTTTCTTTCCTGTCTTTTTGGTCCTCATACGTCTCTCTCGTTCCCTGGGTTCATAGACAGTAAATGGACAGTAAACAGGGGTGAGGAGGGTAGGTTCTCTTCAGGGTGGGGGGCCCGGGTGGGTTGTGTCAAAAAGACGAGTAATCGTCATGCTGTACGAGAGATGAAGGTAGGTCCTTCGAAGCCGCCTTGTAGGAGGAGGCTTCAAACTGCCATAAGCTGCATCGGTCCAAAGGCCGGGGTGGTGAACGTTATGGTTAAAAGGCGGGACTTTGATCACGTCATGTAGGGATTGGAGAGACGAACGAAGTGAACCTCTGCCTACCCATCGAAAAGAAAGACGACACCGAAACTGGGGCGGGCATCGTATCCCAGGAGGAGCATAGAGGAAACCTACTTACCATTTATGCGGTGTCCGGTGTTCAGGAGGCGTGGCTCTCATCCAGGCTCTCGTATCGAACTCGAGAACCGGGTCGGTGATGATAAGGGAAAAGGCACAAGTGGAGACCCCACGAGGCTGAAAGTACCGATGCACGATCACGGTCGACTGCCTCGTAGGAGCGAGGAAGCGGGGTAATGCCCGTGGAGCAAAGGGGGCAGGTCATCCTCGTCAGGATGGAGTCAACGGGCAACCGGAGGAACTCCTTGTCTTGGCGGAAGCCGGCAGGCTTCCTCGGGGTGACACGAGCCGGATGAATCGAGAGATTCACGTCCGGATCTGTGGGGGACTCGGGTGCAAATCCCCGGGTCTACCCGGCGGTCCGGGGGCCCCGGACCAGCCGCTAAATGGCCACTACGGAAATCACAGAATTTTGCTTCTGGCTCTCGTTCTCACCACAAGCCAATGGACACCAAATGGACACTACGCTCGATGAGCCAGGCCCCCGAACCCTTGACGAAATGGTAATGGAGGAGAAGACAAAGCGGCCACGGATTGGCACGCATGAACACGGATCCCTGCTGCAGAAGTCGGGTTTCCGGATAATCTTCCCGGGCGATCTGCTCCACTTTTCGATCACTTGCCTTGATCTTCTCGGTCAAGGAAACTACTTCCTGCAACAGCGGCTCCAGCACCTGCTGTAAGACCTATCAAGGACGGTTATCAATGAACGCGATGAGACGATTGGCAATGTTCTTTCGGGGGAGTGTGTTGAGCATGTTCCTGGTCGCCTCCGGAGGGTCTGGTAGAACTTTTTGGTCATCAGCGCCCAGCCATGAAATGGCTGTAATTACCAGTTTGGGATCGTTCTGTCTTGCAAGACACTGTCTGTGGGGAAGGTGAACGTGAATGATAAGGGTGCGACGAAGAATGACGGAAATGAACGGACATGGACGCGGCGGGAGGCGCTGCAGGGGCTGACCGGCGTGGCGGCGGCTATGATTTTGCCCGTGGGCGTAATGGGCGAGAGGGCGACGAAGAGTGTGGCCGCTTGGCCTGAGGATGCAGTGACGAAATTTGGCCCCTTAGCTTTCACCGACGACTGGCGCTTCCACCGTGGCGACTTGGATGGCGCGGAAGCGTCAGCTTTCGATGACGCGTCGTGGCGTGTGCTGGATGTGCCGCATGACTGGAGCATTGAGGATCTTCCGGGTACCGAGCCGGAGGGCGCGGGTTCGATTTGGACCGAGGGAACCAGCCCTCTGAAGACAGGACCCTTCGATGCGAATGTGAGTGAAGGCCAGATCGCGACCGGCTGGACAGTGGGCGGCGTGGGCTGGTATCGCAGGGCCTTCGACAAGCCGAAGCTCCCGGATGGCGGCAAGGTTGAACTCCGCTTCGAAGGTGTGTACATGAACTGCGATGTGTGGATCAACGGCGTGAAGTTGGGAAACCATTGCTATGGCTACACGCCGTTTGCATTCGATGTGACACCGCACCTGAAGGACGGTAGAAACGTAGTCGCCGTGAAGGTGGACAACACGGGACGCAACAGCCGCTGGTACTCAGGGTCGGGCATCTTTCGCAAGGTCTGGTTGAGCGTCGCGGGAGATTTGCGGATTCCTGAGTTCGGTGTCAGCGTGACAACGCCGCAGGTTGCCAGGGAGGCGGCGACAGTGAACGTGGATGTGACAGTGGAGAACGGCTCGGCTGCCGCCCGCAGGGCGACAGTCCGAGTGCGGCTCCTGGATCAGGCGGGTGCTTCGGCAGGTGAAGCCTCTGTTTCGGTCACTGTGGGCGCCCATGAGAAGGCGATTGCTTCTTGCTCGGTAAAGGTCTCGAATCCGAAATTGTGGTCGCCTGCAGAGCCGAACATTTATCGTGCAGAGATTGTCGTTGAGAGTGCAGGGGAGGGCGCCAATGCGACGGCGTTGAACCTCGGCATACGCAAGATAGAAATTGATTCGACGGGCGGGCTGCGCATCAATGGCGCGCCTTTTAAGCTGCAGGGCGGTTGTGTGCACCACGACAACGGCATGCTGGGCTCGGTTTGCATCCCGCGCGCGGAAGAACGCCGCGTTCAGACCCTGAAGGCGAACGGATATAACGCAATTCGCACCAGCCACAATCCGCCCTCGCGCGACTTTCTGGATGCGTGCGACCGTGTTGGCATGGTGGTGATCGACGAGGCTTTTGACTGCTGGGAAGCTGGCAAGAATCCGCAAGACTACCACCTTTGCTTCAAAGATTGGTGGCAGCGCGATCTGGAGTCGATGATCCTGCGCGATCGCAATCATCCGAGCGTAGTTTTCTGGAGTATCGGAAACGAGATCCATGAGCGGGCGGAGCCGCATGGAGTCGAAATTGGAATGGCTCTACAAGCGGCTGTGCGCAAACTTGATCCGACTCGGCCGGTCACGGCGGCGATTTGCTCCGCGTGGGATCACCCGGGCCAGAAGTGGCAGGATATACAGCCGGCGTTCACCTATCTGGACGTGGGCGGTTACAACTACCAGTTTTCGGAGTACGAGAACGACCACACGAAGTATCCAGAACGGGTGATGATGGGGACGGAGTCGTTCCCGAACCAGGCCTTCCAGAACTGGCAGGCAGTCGAAAAGAACAGCTACGTTCTGGGCGACTTTGTGTGGACCGCGATCGATTACCTGGGCGAATCTGGAATTGGGCATGCAAGGCTCGTCTCGGGCGAAGCGAGCGAGGAATACTCGCGACCTTATCCGTGGTTTAACTCCTATTGCGGGGACATCGACTTGATCGGCAACAAGAAACCACAGTCGTATTTTCGCGACGTTGTCTGGCACCGCAGCAAGGTGGAGATGGCGGTGCAGCGGCCGGTGCCGGAGCGCTGGAAGGAACACGTCAGCCCGTGGGGCTGGAGCGACGAACTGCGCAGCTGGACGTGGCCGGGTATGGAGGGGAAGCCGCTCACAGTCCGCGTCTACACCCGAGGCGACAAGGTCACGATGCTACTCAACGGAAAAGAACTGGAATCGAAGACTCTGACAGAGAAGGACTCCTTGAAAGTGGAGTTTGTCGTGGCCTACGCGCCAGGCGAGCTTCAGGCTGTGGCATGCCAGGAGGGAGACAAGATAGGGAGCATTGCGTTTCGCACGGCGGGCAAGGCGAACAAACTGGTGCTGAGACCTGATCGTACCAACTTGAAACAGACGCGCGACGATCTGAGCTATGTTGTCGTGCAGGTCGTGGACGAGGCTGGCCGGCTGGTTCCGGATGCTGTGGTTCCGGTGAGCTTTACCGTCACGGGTGCGGGCGAGTTGGCTGCCTTGGGCAATGCGAATCCGAAGGATGTAGCCAGTTTCCACCGGCCCCGGCGAAACACTTTTCACGGCGAGTGTGTTCTCGTTGTGAGGCCAACCGGCAAGCAAGGACCGGTCGAGGTGAAGGCCGAAGCATCTGGATTCAATGGTGCATCGCTCAGGTTGAATGTGGGTGCCTAAAGTCAGATCTTCAACGATACCGCGTTGATGCCGAGCAGTGGTCGATATCGGCAATCCGGCCTATGTGCCAACGGCAGTCGGTTATCTGGCAGCGGGCAGTCCGTGAATAACTAATCGATCTATGCCCAAAGTCAGGGGCAACTTTGCGGCAATTCTTGACGAAGAGTTCTTCAGGATCGCGATTGCCTCAGAGTCTGTCAAGAATAGTGGGCTTCCAAGGGAGACCACTGATCGTGGGTGCGTTGTCGGCCGACCAGAAGTTATTCCGAAACCTGTGGAAGAATACTCCCGGGAAGTCGGCCAGCATCCGGCAACCGCATTGGCACCGCTACTTGGACGATAAACGCCCGTTCCGTAGAAGTGGCATCCCAAACTCCCGAGAAGTCGTATTATGGGAAGTTTCGCCAGACGCCCTTGTGACCAGTAACTGAGCAAGCTGCCCGGTGGTCGCCTATCCCGAAATGCTCGCAGCAGCTGGCCGCCCCCTGGTATGGAGAAGCTCGCTGATGCGCCTGCATTTTCATCTTATGCGTCAATTTCCGGCGGTATTTTCATCTCATGGGGTCCACGATTCTCATCTTATGGGGACACGGTCAATCTAAGTCGCTGTTTTTACAGCCCCGCCATTCTCACGTTATGCGTAAACCCACACAAACTAGTAAAAATGTTGTGGGTGAACGCATGAGATGAGAATGGGACCCCATAAGGTGAGAATCTCGTACTCACCGCAGAGGACCTGAACGAGATTGACCGTGCTCTGTCCCAGTTCAAGGTTCATGGCGGTCGTATGAACGAACAACAGATGCAGGTGGTTGAGTCGTAAACCGGATTGAGGAGATGTCGATCAGGAATCGCGATTGGCCCCGACGTCGCCACTCAGGGGAAAGAGGAATTGGAGGAGACACCACTATGACCGTAGAAACCAATAAGATCGTTATGAGCCGCTTCTTGGAATTCATCAACACAGCGAGCGAGAGCCTAGCGCAGGAACTCATTTCGCCCGACGCGATATTTCATGTTCTGGGGAGCCCCGAGCCGATGCGCGGTCCGGCTGGCTACCTCGCTATCATCGGGATGATGCGCGGCGGCTTCCCCGATATTCAATGGACTTTGGACGAGATGGTTGCAGAGGGCGACAAGGTGGCCGCAAGGTTCACAATGCGGGGCACTCATCGGGGCACATTTTTCCGTGTTCCGCCGACAGGAAAAACGATCGCGGTGCAGGCCATGAATATCTACCGTTTGTCGGACGGGCAGTTCGTAGAGGAACATGGCCAGCCGGATATGCTGGGGCTGCTGCAGCAAATCGGCGCGGCGCCAGCAGCATGGTGAACTGCGGGCCTAGTCAATTGACGTAATATCGCCAAGTCACTCGTTGACGGCGCGCATTTCACATGGACGTGTAGTCGGCTATGGTGAGAAGTGACGGGCCGCCTGAAGCTCCCTCCGGCGTTCCGCTTTGGTGGCATTTTCATCTTATGCGTCAATTTGTGACGATATTTTCATCTCATGGGGGCCCCGATTCTCATCTTATGGGGGCAAAGTCAATCTAAGTCGCTGTTTTTACAGCCCCGCCATTCTCACGTTATGCGTAAACCCACAAGCAGCAACAAAGAAAGAGAGAGTGAGAAAGAAGAAAAAAATTATAAAGAAGCAGCAGCACCAGCTTGAATAAGGCCTAGACTCACATACTTGACAAAGGCAACTAGATATGTGACATTGTCAACTGTCTGGGTAAACCCATGCTAAAACCTGACGTTGACCCACAGGTGGCCGCGATTCGCGCCTTCAATCGCTTTTATACCCGCAAGATCGGCGTTGTAGACGAGGTCGCCAGCAGCCCTTTCTCTCTTGCCGAGGCGCGCGTGCTGTATGAGCTCGCGCACTGCGAGCAGCCCACGGCCACGAACATCCGCAAGGAGCTTGGGCTCGACGCCGGATACATGAGCCGCATCCTGCACGATTTCGAACGGCGCAGGCTCGTGAGGCGACAGCAGTCAGAAACCGACGAACGGCAAAAGTTTCTTTCACTGACTGCCACGGGACGGAGAGCTTTTGCCCCGCTTGATGAGCGTTCGAATCGCGATGTGGCCGCAATGCTCGAAGGACTCTCGCCCACGGAGCGGAAGCAACTGGTTGACGCAGTGCAAACGGTCCGCAGACTGCTTGGCGACAAAGCGGAGCCAAGGACTCCCTATTTGCTGCGACAGCACCAGCCGGGCGACCTGGGCTGGATCGTCCATCGCCAAGCAGTCCTCTATGCCGAGGAGTATGGATGGGATGGAACATACGAGGCGCTGGCGGCGGAAATTGTGGCGCAATTCATCAAGAATTACGATCCGAAGCGGGAACACTGCTGGATTGCGGAAAAGGATGGAGCAAGGGTTGGTGCTGTCTTCGTCGCGAAGGCATCGGACGAAATCGCAAAGTTGCGTCTGCTGCATGTTGAACCCGAGGCGCGTGGGTTGGGAATCGGCAAGCGCCTTGTAGAGGAATGCGTCCGGTTCGCGCGGCAGGCGGGGTATAGCAAGATCACGCTCTGGACGCAGAGCATTCTTCATGCGGCACGACACCTCTACAAACAGGCCGGGTTCCAGGTCGTGCGCGAAGAACAGCATCACAGCTTCGGGAAGGATCTTACGGCCGAGACTTGGGAGCTCGCGCTGCGAACCCACTCGGCGCGGCGCGACATTCGGCAGCGTCACACTTCCTAGAATGCGACTTCGGGGGAGTTACGCGTCCCGTCGGCCCAAAAGGCACCGATGCGATCCTGCGTCCGCCCGGGCATGCATACATATAACGTGAGGGTGATCGCCAGGCTGACACGGCAGGTTGCGCTACGATGCGTCATGTGAGTGATAATCGCGAGCAACCGAGCAACTCTCAATCGTCGTCTTTCTCTGAGAAGAGGACGAATACTGGCACGGCTCGCCCAGCGAGATCGTAGTGAGCCCGGTTACCGCAGCCAATCGATCTCCTTGACTAGAAGCATCTTCAATTTCAGTGTTTACATATCCGGAAAGGCGAAGTGGTTGTTCGCACTCCGTGGGCGAGAGGCTGGTAAGCCAAGGATGTTGCGTAGCAGTCTGGCGGAAGAAAGGCCGGCGAGCCCTTCCGGCTTCTCAGACAAAACACACCGATTACAGACTGATCTTGCGGCGAAGCACTCCGCAGAGTCCCACAATGCCGGAGCCGAGGAGCACGATGCTGCTAGGCTCGGGCACTGGCGCTACAGTCGCATTGAAGGTGACCGAAGAAGTGAAAGCCGTGAAGACCAAGCGCCCGCCGACCGTCTCGACAGTATCGCTCGTCCAGTCGATGAACTCAACAGGCCCAGTGATCGGTCCGATCGAGCTAAGCATGTTCCAGGTGAAAAATTGGGGGTCGAATGGGCCCTGGGTCAAAAAGTCATGCGAAGCCGGGAAGCCGAGTCCCAGAAAGCCGAGAAACGTGCTGTCGACTAACTCGAGCGGCGTGGTAAAGCCGAAAACGCCGACTCCACTAATCGAGATCGTAGTCGAATCGTCGTCAACTAACCAACCGTGCGGATACTTAGTCACGTTCGCAGTGTTGTCGACACCCGTTATAGTGAAGGCCGCATCGGTGAAAGGCGTGGTGCCGATGGTCCCCGAGCCCGAGCCGGAGTACGTATAAGTCAGAACGTCGGCATACAAGCTGATAGTGAGAATCGCAGACAATCCGAACATCTTTGCGAACATTTTGCAGAAGCGCATTTTCTACTCCACTCATGCGGGATATCCAGACATAACTTCGCGATGCTGAAGGTGAATGATCATGACTGCATTAATATGGCTTGTCAATGAAACTAAAATGGCTTCAGTCGTAGCACCGATGTGTTGAAGAGCGCAAACGACCCCGCGATGGCCTACCTCGCAACACGGCATTTCAAGAGAATCTACGGGCGGATGGCCACTCCAGTCCCTCCTCGCGTCCAAGCGCTGCCCCTACGATCAACGCAAAGCGGCCATCAATGAATTGCTGGCGCGTTCCCCTACCAGTGAGCGAATCAGAGATGTCGCAGCCAGCCCGCAAGAAGGTGGAAGCGTTATTCGCGGAGCTGAAGAATCAGATCGAAATGAGACGGCTTCGACACTCTATCTGTCCCGGACAACATGATCATCCCTGCTTGTCTTGATTGTCCAGAAACCGGCTTCGGGGACATGTGCCACAGAAAGATTTCGCCAACAACGTAATGGACCAGAAGATGACTTCTGGACAACGTCGCGTCTCGATAGGGGCCGTCGTCCGAAAGGAAATTCTTCCCAAACCACCGGAGCGAAAAGGAGCGAAGGGCTTTCGCACTAAGGCAGCCACCAAACTGTTAAAGCCTTGCAGTCGAACTCTGAGTGTCTAGCGCAAGGCAGTTGTGGGATCTACTCGCGTGGCGTTTAACGCCGGAAGGTAGCAGGCCACAAAGGCGACGGTGAGCAGGGAGAGCACGCCGGCCCCTAAGCTGAGTGCATCCAGAGGGCTGATGCCGAACAGCAACCGCGAGAGCACACGGCTGAGCACCACAAATCCAAGCAAGCCTGCGCCGAGTCCCCAGAGCACAGGCTTAAACCCTTGCCGTAGCACGGTTGCAATGATGGACCGCGCAGTAGCGCCGAGCGCCATTCGCACACCCATCTCTTTCTCGCGCTGCTTCACTGAGTATGCCATCGCACCGTACAGCCCGGCACTGGCGAGCAGCAGCGCCAGCGATCCGAAAACGCCTAACAGTCCAGCGGCCATCCTGGGCGAGAACAAGGTGTCGTCGACCAGTTTGTCGCCCGTGCGTGTGTCGGTCACAGGCATGGCTGGATCAAAGTCGCGAATGTTTCTTTGCACGGATTCAATGACCGAACCGCCGGCGCCCTTGGCTCGAACATAGAGGGTCATGCCGCCGGAAAACTTCTGGAGAAGCGGGACGTAGACGCAGTTTTGCGGTGCCTCTCCTAACGTTGTGTAGTTGGCGGCGCCCACAATGCCCACGACCTGACGGGGCTTGTTTTCGCCAGCGAGTTCCAGTTCTTTGCCGAGCGCATCTCCGCCCGGCCATCTTTCCCGGGCCAACTGCTCGTTGATGATGGCGACGGGCTGCGCGTTCTCGTTATCTTCGAGCTGGAATACCCGGCCGCGCTGAATGGGAATTTGCATGGTGCTGAAGTAGCCAACATCCACAGTGAAGTTGATGGCGGGCAACAAGCTGCTCTTCTCCCGCCCGCCCGCGCCACTGATACGAACCGACTGCGATGCGCGATTCCAGAACGGAAGCCCGCTGGCCCAGGACACAGAGGCGACGCCCGGTTCGGAGGAGACCCGTTCGCGGATCTCACGGTAGAACTCCTTCACGCGCGGGACATCGTAGCCGATTTGCTCCGGGTTCATCATGTAGATGGAAAGCGAATGCGCATTGAACCCGGGGTCGATGTGGTAGGCACGCTGCACGCTGCGAAAGACGAGCACTGCTGTCGCCAGGCACACGAGGGAAAAAGCCACCTGCCCGGCCAGAAGCGTTTGCGTGAAGACGCGCGCGCGGCGTGTCCGCCCACCGGAACGTTCTGCTTGCTTGAGGCCGGAAAGCACGTCGATTTGGGCTGCGCGCAAGGCGGGAACAAGGCCGAATAGGAATACAGTAGCGAGCGATACTCCGACGGTGAAGAGCCAGACCACTGGGTCGAGCTTGAAAGAAACAAGATTCGCAGAGACTTCCGACGGTAGGAACGACCAGAGCAGGCGGCAGCCGCCGTATCCGATCAAGCTTCCGAGGGCGCAACCGGCAAGGCTCAACAGGAGACTCTCCGCTAGAAATTGCCGGACCAGGCGAGCCGGTCGTGCCCCCATGGCGATCCGCACCGCGATCTCACCGGTCCTGGAGGCCCCCCGGGCAAGTTGGAGATTAGCGACGTTGGCGCAGGCAACTGCGAGCAGCAGTCCGACGATGGCGAGTAAGACGACGCTTCCCATGACTAACCCGCCGCCGTCACCCCCTCTCAATTCGTGCAATAAGGGGCGAACGGCTACGCGAGCGGCATCGTTGCGATCGCCGTATTGCTGGTTGACGGCAACCGAGAGCGCATCCATTTCCGAGCTCGCGGTGGTGGCCGACGTTCCGGGACGCAACCTGCCAAACACCTGGAACATATCCTTGCTGTGGTCGGTCAGCGCTTGTTTGAACTGGGTGGGTAAGATCGTTTCTCCCATGGTCGCGGGAATCCAGAAGTCCGGACCGAAGAAGACATCAAGACCAAGGAAATTCTTAGGGGCTACGCCGATAATCGTAAGCGGAGTGCCGTTCAAGACCACGGTGCGACCGAGTGGATCACCTCCCTGGAATCGCAACTGCCAGGCGTTATAGCTGATCACCGCCACCGGGGCAGAACCGTTGGCAAGAACATCCTCCTGACGGATGAATCTCCCCAACACTGGGGCGATACCAAGCGTCTCGAAATAACGGCCTGACACGAACACCCCGAACGCGCGCGCGTATCCCTCCTGAGTTCTCAGCGACAGCACTTGCGGTTCGAGGTACGCCGCAATGCTGGAAAACGAGCGCTGCCTGTTTTCGTACTCGGTGAAATCGGCGTAGGAAACAGGCAGATGGGTATTTGCCTGTCCGTTTGTCTTCGCTTGCGTCTTGTAAACGACGGCCAATTGCGACACGTCGGCCACTGGGAGGGGATGGAGAATCAGGGAGTTGATGACTGTGAATACGGTGGTGTTTGCGCCGATGCCGAGGGCAAGCGTGAGCACAGCGAAGAAGGTAAAGAGGGGTGCATGTCGCATGCTTCGAGCGCCATAGCGAAGATCTCGCCACAGGTCGACCAGCCAGTTTCCGCTCGATGCCGGTTCCGGAGGCGCCGACGCCTGCCGACGGACCCGCGAACGCGACACCTCTTGCATGCGGCCTAGCTCCGACCGCACTATGCGCGAGGCGGTCTCCTCGTCTTCTCCGGCCCGCAGCAGTTCGTTGTAGCGATCTTCGGCGTGCTGGGAAAGTTCTTCCACCGTTTCGGCCTCAGAGGACCCATCGAGCCCGGAATTCTCTAAACGTTGGCGAACTTCACTTTTCCAATCACGCATTTTCAGGCTCCAATATCTGGGCTATGGCGCGCACGAACTCCTTCCAACCAGTTCGCTGAATAGCAAGCGTCTTGCGTCCTTTCGTCGTCAGGCTGTAGTAGCGCCGGCGGCGCTGCTCCGGTCTTTCCTCCCACTTTCCAGTCACCAGTCCCCGCTCCTCCAGTCGCGCCAACAGCGGATAAATCGTGGTGACATGAAAGCTCAATGCGCCGGCCGAGCGCGATTCGATCAGCTTGGCCAGATCGTAGCCATGACGCGGTCTTGCTTCGAGGAGCGACAGGATAAGTAGTTCGGCGCTCCCTTTCTTCCATTCATGATCAGCAATCGTCATATATGCGAGTCCTTTAATATGTGACTCAAATATATATTGGGCACCATAGTATTGTCAAGCGCATGACTGTTGAATTCGGCGCGGACGAGTTCATGGCAGAGCGCGATAACTTAGTTGTCAAGAGACATTTCACGATGTATGCGAGAGTTACAGGTAGAACTTGAAATAATCCAATTGCCCCTTACCACCTTCTGTCGCTGTCCAGAAACCGGCTTCGAGGACATGTGCTGCGGCAAGGGCTCCCGAATACCGTGATGGACCAGAACCCGACTTCTGGCCCGCGTCAATGGGAGTCCGTCCTGGCACATAAAGAGCCACTCTAGCGGCGGCAGGTCGCGCACCATAGAACGACTGCGAGCCGTAGTCAGGATTACGTACTACTTGGCGACTTCTCGACACTTATACGAGGCATTGCCGTGTAAGGTGCACGATCATTAAGGCCAGCGGACGCTGAGCGCGTAGATTTCCTGTGTGCCGATGTCGCGGGCGAACACTGGGGAGCCGTCCGGCGCGACACTGATTTGAGTTGTACTTTCCACCGAATCCACCACTCGACGGAAATCTTTCAAGTCGGTGATGGTCTCAACCTGGCGGTCGGCGACGCGCAGGCGTTGCGCCTTGGGTTCCGCGCCGCCGGTAACGAAGTAGAAATACTTGCGATCTGGTGAAATATTCCAGTTCACGAAGTAGCCCGCGACAAGGTCGCTCCATTTCTGAGTGTTGAAATCGAAGACACGGAACTTCTTTTGATCTTGGGTTGCGGCTACGATCATGTCCTGGGTGATCCACTGGCCTCCGCCGAGGCCTGTTGAGGAGGGAACCTCTGACATTTTTCTGGTACGCATGTCGAAAACCCGCGGGGACCACGTTTCTGTTCCGCTGGGCGAATGAACAGTGAAGCCAACCAGCAGGAGGTTCCCATCGGGAGACCAACTACTGCCCGCTGAATCCTTCTCCACAAGCCTTTCCGGCGACCCGCCATCCATGCTGACTACATAGGTCTCCCAGTGTGAGGTCGTAAATGAAACTTTGGTTCCATCCGGCGAAACACAGGGCCAAGCCACCTCCATGGGAGGATAAGTCAACTGCTTGCGTTCGGTTCCGTCGCTGCGGCTGCGCCACAGGGTGTGGTCGGGGTACGAGGTGTAGGCAACCCATTGTCCATCCCGGGAGAAGGTGGGATCGATCGCCGAGATTCCGGAGAGGAAAGGAATGAATTGCTGCGACTTCATGTCATAGCGAACGAGCTCACCACGCCGCTTAGTTCCGAAGGCGAATATCTGCTTGCCGTCGCGGCTCGGCATGGCACTGCTATAAGCCAGCGGCCCGTCGGTGAGTCGCACAGCTTCTCTTGACCGGCGGAAGATCCCGGTGCGCATAGGTAGCGCCCAAAGATCGGATTCGCCACCGTTGCGGATTCGATACACGAGATACTTCCCGTCCGGAGTCCATCTGGCGCCACTTGCGCCTTTCAAGAGGATACGAAAATCCGTTCCATCGGGCTTAATCTCAGCCAAAGCGAGTACGCCCTCGGTCCTCGTGGCAAAGGCAATTCGCCCGCCGTCGGGTGAGACAGCGGGGTTCCAGGCACCCGCAGCGCCTCCAGAACTGGAGAACAGCTTGAGTGGGTTGGAACCGTCTTTCTCGGCGATGTACAACTCCTTGGCCGTCGAAAAAACGATTCGGCCATCCGCAAAGATATCCGCCAACTGGGCCTCGATGTTGCCGAGGCGGCGGGGTTCTCCCGCAGGGAGTGGAATCGACCAGAGGGGACCCGTTGGTAAATCCATACCGCCGGGAAGTGCGAGCAATTCGGAACCATTCGGCGCTAAGGCCGAAATCTGGGGATCGACGAGGACAGTATTCAACGATGCTGTCGTGCCGCCGGCGACGGAGACCTGTGCGATCTTCCAGCTCCGGGTTTGTCCTTCATTGAAGTAGATTCGCGATCCATCACTGGTTATGGCCCCGTTTTTCGTTTCTCCATCGTCGGTGAGTTGGGTGACCGACTCGATCACGGGAACGGCAGGCGGCGTTCTCCACCACGCTATAAGCGCAGCGGCAAGCCCAACGACAGCCGCTGTTGCCCCTATCCATTTCCAGCGGGACTGCGACTCCTGCTTGAATGCCGCTACCGAGGAACTGCCCGAGTCCGACAGGGCTTCGAGCGCAAATGCCAGGTCCGATGCCGAGTGGAAGCGCTGCTCAGGATTCTTCTCCAGGCAGCGATGCACGATCCGGAGCAGCGCCGGAGGGGTGCTGGGAGCAATCTGCGAAATGGCGGGCGGGTCTTCGTTCAGGATGGCGGTCATCGTCTCGGTGGCCGTCGGCTTGCGGAAGGCGCGCTTGCCGGTCAGCACCTCGTACAAGATCGCGCCGAAGGCGAATAGGTCGGCCCGATGGTCGGCCGTTTTTCCGCGCACTTGCTCGGGTGACATATAGCCGACAGTGCCCAGTACCACGCCGGGCTCTGTGCGCTCTCGAGCCGTAGCCGTGGGGCCGTCTGGAGGTGCGGCCTTGGGCTCGATCAGTTTGGCCAGGCCGAAGTCGAGAATCTTCACCCCGGCCATCTTTGGTGACGAAGATGTTCTCCGGCTTGAGGTCGCGATGAACGATTCCTTTTTCGTGCGCAGCCGCGAGTCCATGGGCGATTTGCGTGCCGTAGTCGATTGCTTTGCGAACCGGCAGCAGCCCGCGCGTCAGCAGCTGGCCGAGCGTGCTGCCGTCCAGTAATTCAGAGACGAGATAGGGCGCGCCTTCAAAGGTTCCGAAGCGATGAACGGCAAGAATGTTGGGATGGTCCAGGGCCGCGGCTGCTTGCGCCTCCTGCTCAAATCGGCGCAGCCGGTCGGAATCCTGGGAAACGTACGGCGGGAGGACCTTGATCGCTACATCGCGCTTTAGGACCGCGTCACGGGCGCGGTACACCTCGCCCATCCCGCCAGCACCTAACGGGCCGAGAATTTCATAGCCATCCAGGTTGGTACCCGGGGTCAATGTCATTGGTGAGGCGGATTATAACCCGCATGGCAAAACCACGGACAAAGCTCAGGTTTGTCGATCTGACCAGCCTCGGCACCTTGGCGCTTAGTGAGGGCGGGTCACAAGCAATAGTACAAGCAGGCCAAGACGCGGGCCATGGCCTTGACCGCTCTGAGTCCCCCCAACTTGGCGCGAAGGTATCGATACCTGGCCCCCAAATAGCTCTGACTGCGTACCAGCGACTGCGCGGCCATGCGAAAAGCATTGCCGACTCGATTGGTGCGGTATTCCCGCCTATGACGAATGACTTTGCCCCCACTGATGTCGCGCTTGGGTGCCAGGTTCAGCCAGGAGCACCAGCGCGCGGCGGTCTTCCAAGCACTCAGATCGGGCTGTGGTCCGCAAAAACCTCCTACAGCTCAAGCGACGCGCTGTTCCAGCCAGTATTCGTGATGTAGACCGACCAGAATATCGTTCGCTCTGATCTGCATGTTCGTGTCTTGTTCGCGCGATTGAAGCCGCATCCACTGCGTGCTGCTATGTCTTTTCGAATGTGGCCGATGACAGGATCGAACAAGCGGCGCCAGCCTTTTTTCGGCCCGCGTCTTGACGTGGCTGCTTCTCATTGATTTCAAATAAGTTACGCCTTTGTCAGCGAACGCCCTCTGTGGAGGTGCTAGCTCGGCTTCAACTCTTAAACTATTGAATTTAAATGGTGGCCAGGGACGGAGTTGAACCGCCGACGCCAGCCTTTTCAGGGCTGCGCTCTACCAGCTGAGCTACCTGGCCACATACGCGGATGCGCGGTGAAGGGTGCTGCGGTACTCAAATTATAACAACGTGGTGAGAGTCGCGCCAGCCGTGGCCGGTTAGGCCACAATCCGTGGGCGCCAGCCGGGAACAACCCGAATACCAGCGACCCCAAAAGACGCGAGACAGATCACGCCCATATTCTAGAGAGCGGTGATCTGCCTCGTTCGAAGCTTGGTAGCAACCTACTATAGACCGCTCAGGTGAAAGAGCAGGTCTTCCGGGGGAACGGTGTCGACCCGGCGATTCTGCTGGAAACATTGGTCATCTTTCGCTTCGCAGTTCTGATAAAGTTTGCCCCAGCCCGTGGCATAACCAATGCGCGATTCGTCAATTCCGCGCTGCACCAACTGCGTTTTGATCCATTGCGCGCGCCGATACGAAAGCACGAGATTGTAAACGATGTCGCCCCGTGGATCGGCGTAGCCCTGGATCCACATCTTCGCATCTGGATTCTGCTTAAGCCACTGGGCGTTCGAGTCCAGCGTGGCCTTGTCGACGATCCTGCTGTAGATGTTGAAAGGGAAATACACTTCCTTTACGTTTTGATGAAAGGCCTGGGTTTGCGGGGAGGTGGTCTGCGCAACCGCCCGGTAAGCAGACAAAACCAGCACAGCCAAAAGCAAAGCTCCGGTGAACATTACGACCGGTAGACGTCTCCTGCGCGCAATCTGATCCATAGTTTCTTTCCTTTTCAGTCTCGGACTAGGATTCCAACAGCCAGCCTTAGAATACCTCCCCGGAAAGTCCCGCTGCCAGTGAAAAGACTGTAAATAGAAGATTTGTCTGGGGGACACGATTGGGCTCTTCGCGCAACTTTCACGATGTTTTTAACACTTCCTTAACACGGGCCGCATACGAATCGGAGGAATGTCGCATGGGTCGGGGTCTGCAAGTCGCTATGTTAGCGGCGTTTCTACATCCGTTCGCAGGGCGTCGTGCCACTGATTTTCAGGAGACAAAAATGAAACCTACTTTAGTTCTGTAGAGCTCTGCGCAAATGCGCTTGCCGTCATCAACAAGAGAGACAGAGCTAGAGCCAACTCAAAGACGCAATTGCTGCGCAACAGCAGCAAAACCAACAGCTCCAACAGCAGATTCAATCGCGCGATTCCGCCATCCAACAGCTGCAACAGCAGGTTGGACAGGCGCAGTCGGCCGCCAGTCAGGCGCAAGCAACAGCGTAGTCGGCCCTGGGAGGCGAGAAGAAAGAAGGTGCTCTGAGTACCGAGGAATTCAACGCGCTGCAGCATGACGTAAACGTTGCCGGGAACAGCGCAGCCTTTCTACGCGACAACTGCTGGGTATGAACCTGGAGCCTTGGCGAGCTGCGTGGGCCAGAACAAGAGCGTGGTCGAAGGCACGACTGGTTTCTGCTACAAGCCGTACAACGGTCCGAAGGGCCGCTTGCAGGGTGGCCGACAACCAGCGGCCACCCTGAGTTGTGGCTTGTTTACGCCTCTAGCGCGAGTTTACTGCGAGTGCTCGACTAACCCTTTTCGCATTCCTACCAACTCACTGCATCACAAGTAGTTAATTCGATCTCCCTGTTCACTAATTTGTATTACCCATAATTTATGTATTTATAGTTGATGCTACAAGCATTTTATGCTTGACAAATGATAGTCATTCATTTATGTATTACCCCTGTATGGCGAGCCTCGTCAAAAAGAAAAAGGGCAACCGCCTCTACTACTACCTCGTCGAAAGCGCCCGCGTCGACGGCAAGCCCCGGATCGTCCATCAGGCTTACCTCGGCACCGCCGAGAAACTCGCCGAGATCGTGCAGCAGAACACCGCTCCCGTCCCTCTCTCCGCCAGCGTGCGCGACTTCGGACTCCCCGGTGCCCTGTGGCTCGCCGCCCAACACACCGGCGTGTGGCCTCTGCTTGAGTCCCTGTGGCCGACGCCGCGTTCCGGACCGGGCCCGGCGCACTACCTGCTGCTGGCCGCCATTCACCGCATCTGCAATCCCGGTCCCAAAACGGAAGTCGCCGACTGGTACCAGCGCACCCTCCTGGCTTCCCAGTGGGGGTTTCCCGCCGAGCGTTTCAGCTCGCAAGCTTTCTGGGACGCCTTCGAGCAGATTCTGCCGGAGTTGAGCCAGACCCTCTCGCCGCAGGAAGATCCTCTGGATCAAGCCCAGTTGCGTTTGCTCGGTCTGTGGAACGAGAAACAGTTGGTCGGCCGTCATCTGCTGGCCTACGACACCACCAACTTCTACACCTACATCGCCAGCACCAACACGCGCAATGAACTGGCGCAGCGCGGGCACAACAAGCAGGGCCGGCACAACCTGCGCCAGGTGGGTCTCAGCTATGTTCTGGACGGAGAGCATGGGCTGAGTCTGTGCCACCACGTCTACCCAGGCAACGTCAGCGATGCAGAAGAGTTCTCGGTAGCCTTGGGGCGTATCACCCGCCTGTTGGATCAAAACCAGATCGCCCGCGACAGCGTCACCCTGGTACTGGACAAGGGGTCGGCAGCGCTGGACAACACGGTCGCACTGGAAGAAGCCGGGGTGGGCTGGATTTCCGCCCTGCCGTGGAACCAAGCGCCGGTGGAACTACGGCAGCGCCCCAGCCAACAACTGCTGCCGTGCAGTGCCGATCAGCCCGGGGTGCGGGCGGTGGCGGAGAAGATGCTGGTACATGGCCAGGAGTATCTCTGCGTGGTGAAGTACTCGGCGCCCTTCGCCGCCGAGCAACTGCACAGCCTGACCACCAGCCTGAGCCGGGTGCTGCAGTCGCTGCGCCACTTGGCCAAGGAGTTGAATAAACCGCGGGCTAACTGGACCGAGGACAGGATCAAGCGCAAGATCCAGAAGTGGTTGTCGGGGCAGTTCCTGGACGGGCTGATTCGCTATCAGCTGGAGTTCCGCGACGGGCAATGGCGGCTACAGTTTGATCTTGATCATGCGGCCTTCGCCCACCTGCTGGATCATCGTTTGGGCCGAACCGTGCTGCTCACCCAGCGCCTGGACTGGACGGCGGAACAAGTGGTTGCCGGTTATGCCGGCCAGCAGCAGGTGGAACGAGTCTTCCGTGGCTTGAAAGATGGGAACTGGCTGGGTTGGGGGCCGATGCATCACTGGACCGATCGCAAAATCCGCATCCACGCCTTTTACTGCATGCTGGGCATCTCGCTGTTGCAGTATGTGCACCGCCAGGCCAAAGCCGCTTGGAGCGATCTTTCCGTGGAACAACTCATCGAAGAGTTGCAGCAGATTCAACAGTTCGTTCTGCTCTATCCGCGGCAAGGAGAGAAGGGGCCGGATCGCGCCGCCTACGTACTCTCCCAGCAGACCTTGGTGCAACAAGCTTTGGCCAAAGCCCTGAAGCTCAACGAGCTGCAGATTACCCAACGTGGGTAAGACAAAATCGACGCTCTAAGCTACGCAAAAATAGCTACTTACAAAACTTTCTATTCGACCCGCAGTAAACTCCCGCTAGGCGTCAGACGAAGCCATTACGACCAGAATTACCCGAGATGTCCAGCAATATAGAGTGCCATGACCTGTATCTCGTAAGGAAACCTGATTCGGCCTATGATGGCCACACGCCATGATAATGAAGTTTCTGGTTTCGTTTACGAAGGGGATTATGCTAGCGATTGGCATTACGCTTCCGACTCCGGAACAGGAAAAGGCGGTCGCGATCATCTGGGTAGCGGCCTTTTTCGTGATGGTGGGAATCATTCTTGGGGTTGGATGGTTAGTCCTAACGAGTTTCGCGACTGCGGGGCATTGAAGGGCGCGAGCCATGCTCGCCACGCAGGGCTTACGAATTATCACGGCCGAATGGAGTCGATCACTAGCCGGGCGGCGGCAAGGTCTTCGACGGCCAGTCCCAGCGACTTAAACACAGTTGTTGCTCCCGAGGGCCGGGGCTTCTTTCCTCCGAGTATCTCTCCCAACTCCGCATGGATCGTCGCGCCGGAAAGAAGAACATCGCCAGACTCCACGAACGCGGCCGCACGCGAATCCACGACGACAGCACCTTGCATAACGACGTCATCGAGTTCACGTCTAGTGGCTCCCACCGCGCCGACAGCGTTCACGATCGCTCCAGGTTTGAGCCAACGACCGAACACTATCGGTTCAGACACGTTGGCGACGGCGACCACTACATCCGCCCCTCGCACTGCCGCCTCGGCCGACATTGAGGTTCCGCCAATTTCCGCTGCCAATGCCTGGGCGTGGGCGGGAGTGCGACTCCAGACGCGAACCTCCGAAAATTCCCGAACCAAACGCAAGGCCTTCCAATGTGCGCGGGCCTGAACGCCGCTGCCGAGTATTGCCAAAATTTTGGCGTTCGGGTCAGCCAGGAGCTTGGTTGCGACCGCTGTGACCGAGGCGGTACGCATCTCGGTGATCAGGCGACCGTCGAGCACGGCAAGCGGTTCGCCTGTCGTGGCCCGCAGCAGCACGATAATGCCCTGATGGGTCGGTAGTCCAATGTTCCCGTTGTTAGGAAACAGCGTGACGAGTTTGGCTCCCATGATCTCGCCATACACCGCCGGCATGATTCCGAAAAGACCGTGATATTGCTCGACTGGCAATATGCCGCGGACCGGCTGGCGAACTTTGCCCGATGAGAAGTCAATCAGGGCACGTTCCATCGCTGGTATCAGGTCATCGTAGCGCAGAACATTGCGGACGGCGGCTTCGCTGAAATAGGGAAATTGAGGACCGAGTTGAGTCGCCTTACCCGAGTCGTGGCTCATCTGGCAGAATGAATAGCAATGCTCAAAGTAAGGAAGCTCTCACCAAATGCGGTGTTGCCCACAGTAGCACATCCCGGGGAGGACATCGGCTACGACCTCTATTCGTGCGAGGACGTTACGCTGCAGGCGCACGGTGCTGCCGGCGTGCACACTGGTATCGCAATCGAGTTCCTGCCAATCGCAGGTGGCATCGTGAAGACTCGCTCCGGCATGGCCAAGAAGCGGTTGATGTGTAATGCCGGCGTGATCGATGCCGGGTACCGTGGCGAGGTCATTGTGCTCATGGAGAACCTCGGCGACGAGCCCTACACGATTCGTCGAGGCGACAAGATCGCGCAACTGCTCGAGCATCCATTCCTTGCAGGCGAGGTAGTGGAAGACGAGTTGAGCGAGGCCGTCAGGGGTGCGAAGGGATTTGGATCGAGCGGCAGCTGATTGCTAGAAACGCACCGGACTTGAAAAGTATGGCGGAGAGGGAGGGATTTGAACCCCCGATACCCGTTAAGGTATGTCCGCTTTCGAGGCGGATCGTTTCAACCGCTCACGCACCTCTCCGCGCGGATACACTGGCAGAAATTCCCAGCTCTCTCAGTTTAACAAACGTGCTGGCATGCGTCATCAGTGCGAAGGCTGGGCGCGGCGCGATTATCGGG
Source organism: uncultured Acidobacteriaceae bacterium (assembly GCA_963722405.1). GTDB lineage: Bacteria > Acidobacteriota > Terriglobia > Terriglobales > Acidobacteriaceae > DASRAA01. Next base: position 857,698 of record CAVRMO010000012.1, on the reverse strand, counting down.
CTTGCGCGCTGCGCTTCTCGCGAAAGAACGCTTGCACCAGGTCCATGCAGCGCGCCGCCAGCACACCGCAGGTGACCTCGACGTAGTGATTGAGCTTGGGATGGTTGAGCACTTGCAGCATGGAATGGACCGCGCCCGCCTTGGAGTCTTCTGCGCCGTAAACTAAACGGCGGATTCTTGCATGGGTTATCGCGCCCGCGCACATGGCGCAGGGCTCCACCGTTACGTAGAGATCGCAGTCCAACAGGCGGTAGTTTCCGACAACGTGGCCCGCCTCGCGTAAAGCCTGAATCTCGGCGTGCGCCGTCGGATCGTGACTGGTGACCGGGCGATTGCAGCCGCGTCCCACGACATGGCCGTCACGCACAACGATCGCGCCCACCGGAACTTCGCCGAGAGCGTAAGCGCGTTGCGCTTCGCGCAGCGCCTCCTCCATGAAGAGTTCGTCAGGCTGGGACATGAAGGTGAAGGGTAACGCAGCAATTGGCGATTAGCAATTAACTCTTAGCGACATTAACTCTTAGCAACCATCGAATCTGCTAATCCTTGGGAGGAGTCTGCTAAGCTAGAAACTAGTTGCGAATTACTGCCCGCTATTCTTGCTTCAACATGATCCGCTCGATGCTGCTGGCCCGGCCAGTGACGGAATCGCATTCGATGAGCGCCGCGCAGAGCCTGACATCATCAACAGCCGGCTCAAACCGCGATGGCATGTTGGTGAGAAACTTCTGCACGATAAGTTCCTTCTGCACGCCTATCACACCGTTGTATGGACCTGTCATTCCGACGTCAGTCTGCACGGCGGTGCCTCCCGGCAAAACGTTCTCGTCGGCCGTCGGAACATGGGTGTGAGTGCCCAACACCGCTGTAACGCGCCCGTCGAGATACCACCCCAAGGCCACTTTTTCGGAAGTCGCTTCCGCATGCAGGTCGATCAGGATCACCTTGGCGGTAATTTGCTTCAGCAGTCCGTCGACGGTGCGGAAAGGATCGTCGTTGTTAGCCATGAACACTCGGCCCTGTACATTGATTACCGCGTAGTCCACGCCGCTGCGGGTGCGTCCCTGATACCAGCCGAAGCCCGGAGTGCCGGCAGGATAATTCGCCGGGCGCAAAACACGCCGTGCCAATGAAGACTCATTGCCATTGGCTGAGTTCATGTAGTCGATGATCTCGCGCTTGTCCCATACGTGATTGCCGGTGGTGATGACGTCGGTGCCCAGCTCAAACAGTTCTTCAGCGATCTGCGGCGTGATGCCGAAGCCGCCTGCGGCGTTCTCGCCGTTCGCCACGGTGAGTTCCACGTCGTATTTTTTTTGCAATTCGGGGAGGCGCTCGTGGACTATGCTGCGGCCGGGTCGCCCGAAAATGTCACCGACAAAGAGGATGCGCAAAGCTGGAGTAGCTCCTGAATATGCGGAAGATCGTGTCGAATTTCGATGGTAACACGCACTGGAAGAAGCGCTCGCGGACGGAAACGCGGATCAGTGGAGTAGCTCGGCGGTGCGCAGAAATTCGTAATTGCCCGCAGGACTTAACTCGATGCCGCGCACCCGGTTGGTGTGCACCAGAACGTTGTCAAGGTACCAGAGATTAATGTAGGGCAAGTCCTCGGCGACAATTCGCTGGATTTCGTCGTAAATGATCTTGCGCTTCTGCTGGTCGAGAGTGCTGCGGCCCTCACGGATCAGTGCATCGACGCGCGGGTTGGCGTAGAAGGTCCGATTGGCGCGTTTAGGCGGAAAGCTGGCGGAGTCGAATACATATTCGAAGATGTCAGGGTCCTGATTGCCGCCGATCCATCGCATGGAATACATCTGGTACGCGCCCTTGGTGATGTCGCTGAAGAAGGTCGCAAACTCGAAGGTGCGAATGTCGAGCGCAATTCCGACTTCGCGGAGTTGCTGTTGCAGGACCGCTGCCATGAGCCGAGTCGATTCGTCAGTCGAGGACTTCATTACGACATGAAAACGAACCCCATCTTTCGCCGGGTACCCTGCGTCGTCTAGAATCTGCCGGGCCTTGCTCGGATCATAGGGATAGCGGGCTACGTCGCCGTCATAAGCCCAATGTTCGGGTGGGAGGATGCTGTAGGCCGGTTGCGCCTGCTTGCGCAATAGGTAATCAATAATGTGCTGCACGTCCACGGCATGCGCCATGGCACGGCGAACGCGAACGTCCTTCAAGATAGGGTCCCGCAGGTTCAATGCGATGTAAGCGTAGATGGTTCCGGGAGCCTGCATAACGGTCAAGCCAGGGTCATTGCGCAGTACAAGAACGGTGTCGGCGGTGAGGGAGTTAATTGCGATATCTGCGCTGTGCTTACGCAACTCGAGTGCACGGGTGGTGGCGTCAGGAATTACCTTGAATTCAATTCGCTGCAACTTGGCTGGCGTCTCCCAGTAATTGGAGTTGCGCTCGATGACGACTTCCTTATCTTGCTGTGCACCGACGAAGCGGAAAGGCCCTGATCCTATGGGGTTCCTGTTGAAGTCCTCGCCGCTACCGTAGGGCACGATCCCTATCGCGCCATCCGAAAGGTTCCACAGCAGGGAAGCCATAGGCTCCTTCAAGTGAAAGACGACGGTGTAATCGTCGGGCGCGTCAACGTGGTCGATTTTGCTGTAAGCCGCTACCTTCGAGCTGCGGATCTTGCCATTGAGAAGCGAGTCCAGCGTCCACTTTACGTCTCGCGAGGTCAGGGGCTGTCCGTTGTGAAACCGTACGCCCTTATGCAAGTGAAATACGTACGTTTGCGGATCCGGAATGTCCCACGATTCGGCCAGCCACGGCTTCAGTTCGAAGTGTTCGTCCTTCCGCACCAACGAATCGAAGATCAGTTCTCCAATTCGTTGTGACTGAGCATCAATTCCGACGCGCGGGTCGAGGTTGGTGGGACTGCTCTCGATGATCATGACCAGCGTGTTCGGATCGGGTTTCTTGGCGCATGAAGTGGCCAGCAGAAGACAGAAGGCTGCTGCTAACAGCCGGGCGTTAGGCATAGGATATTTTGCCGAGGATAACGGAACGGGTGGCCCCCGTCGCGGATGGAATGTTGGACGGGACATGACGCCAGGTCTGATACGCCAGCAGCGCAAAGGCGACCGCTTCCTTTGCTGCGGAAGGCATGCCGAAGTCGTCGGTGGTGCGAACCTTAATTTTTAACGGCGCGAGTTCCTCGCGAATCATCCGCATCAGAGTTGCGTTTCTAGTACCACCCCCTGAGACAACAAACTGGCGATAGCGTGATGGCCACCGTGAGCTAGGCACCGTATTGCCCGCATCCATGGGTAAGACGATATCGCGGACGGCATTGCCAATCGAGCGGGCCGTCAGTGCGGTTGCGGTTGCAATGACATCGTGGGGGTCTGCGCGGCGGCGGCAGAGCCGCACCAACTCCGCCGCAAATTGTTGGCCGAACTGCTCGCGACCGGCGGTCTTCGGCGCCTCCAGGCGAAAAAAGGAGCGCCGCAGCAATTGCCTGACAACCGCTTCCATAGGATCACCGTTGGCCGCTAATCGTCCGTTGCGATCATACGGGCGATCAAACAGGCGCTCCGCGATGGCATCGATCACCATGTTGCCTGGACCAGTATCGAACGCGACCACTTCATCCGGCGTAGCGCGAGGTGGAATGGCAGTCAGGTTTCCAATGCCGCCGAGGTTCTGCACAATCCGGCCGTAGCGACGATGGCGGAAGAGTACGTAGTCGAGATAGGGAACCAACGGAGCGCCTTTGCCGCCGGCCGCCATATCCGCGGGCCGGAAGTCCGAAACGACAGGAACCCCCAACGTGGCGGCGATAATCGCGCTCTCTCCCGTTTGCCAGGTACACGTCACAGAGCGGCCGAGATGCGGGCTGGGAGTTCCCTGATGGTAAAGCGTTTGGCCATGGCAACCGACGAGTTCACACTCCAGCTTGGCTCGTCGCTGGGCTGCGCGCACGGCATTAGCGTAAAGACCACCCAGGGTGAAGTTGAGGCGTGCGAGATCCGCAACCCGCGCCGCCGTAGAGTTCATCGCCTGCAGAACGGCGCGACGGACTTCGGCGGCGTAGGGAAATTCGTAATGCGACAGCAACTCAAGCCGCGAACGAAACCCACGCCCTTGAATACGCACCAGCGCGACATTGATTCCGTCGGCAGAAGTGCCGCTCATGACTCCGGCGACGATCATCGCGCAGACTCCCGACCGCCATCTTGCAGGATCACAGGGCTCGATCCTCCGGAGCGACCATAGAATTCGCACGCAACTCTTCCGTAAATTCCCACACCCGGCGCCGTAAGCCCTCGACCTTCTTTTGAGACGGCGGCGGACTTATCCTGGCGCGAAGCTCGGTGGACTTGGCCTTGACGTGAGCTATTCGGTTTGCTTTGAATGCGACGAGGTTGGCGAATCGTTTGTCGCGCTCGGCTCGCTTGAACACTGCCTCGTATGCTCGCCAGACATGCTCCTCTTTTTGGCAAACGAGGAACAAGTCTGATCCGGCGCGGAGTGTTTCCACCGCCGCGTCTTCGATGGACGCGGAATTCAGAACACCGCCCATGTCGAGATCGTCGGAGACGACCAACCCCAGATAGCCAATTCTCTTGCGCAGTATGTCGCTGATCCATTTCTTCGACAGCGATGCTGGAGTGCTGTCGCCTGCGACTTGCGGGTACGAGATGTGCGCCACCATGATGAACGGAAATTCCTTGCGCATCTCACGATAAGGTACGAGGTCTTCGTTCCACAGCTGCTTCCAAGACTTGTCGACCGAGGGCAGAGCGTGATGGCTGTCGAGGCTGGCGCCGCCGAGTCCCGGAAAGTGTTTGCCGCAGCCCAGGATTCTTGACTCGTGAAGTCCACGCAGGAATGCGCGCGCATAACGCACTGCCTCCCGCGGATTAACCGAAGCCGTGCGCGAGCCCAACACGATCTTCGATTCCTCGAAGCGCAGGTCAACACAGGGCGCGAAATCGGTGTTAAGGCCCAGTGCCCGAAGTTGCTGGCCGATCAACCTCCCATGTTTCCCGAATAGCTTCAGCGATCTTGTTGCTGCGACATCCGCGGCGGAAGGTATCGGTGCTATGACGTCGCGAAAACGATCGACGCTGCCGCCCTCCATATCCACACAGCGAAACATCGGGGTTCCAACGATTATCTGTGCCTCCCGCAACAGGGCATGTGTCTGCGCAGCCTCCGCAATATTGCGTTTGAAGAGGATCACGCCGCTCGGATGAAGTGTCCCCAACATCGAGCGCAGGTGCGCGGAGACGCTGGTGCCGTCGAAACCCATGATCAGCAACTGGCCGACCTGCTGACGAAGATCGAGGCTGGCTTTCGAAGGCATGGAGTCACTTGAAGTGTATCGCGACAACCGAAGGAAGCTCAGTGTGGATTCGGGTACACCTTAGTCCATCTGCTGTTTGAGTTCGTGCAGCAGGTTAAGCGCCTCGATCGGGCTGATGGAATTAAGATCGGTTTCTCTAATGCGGTCCACCACCTTTTGCGAGAGTGGCGTAAAGATAGTCAGCTGCATGGGGCCGGAACCTTTCGTCTCATCTTTCGCAAGATGCGTAACCGCATTTTGCTCAGCGGCTTCATGTTCGGCCAGTACTTCGCGCGCGCGGTGAATCACGTCAACTGGGAGTCCGGCCAGTTTCGCTACTTCAATGCCGTAGCTCCTGTCCGCTGCGCCTTCGCTAACTTTGCGCATGAAAACGATCCCACCCCCGCTCTCTTTCACCGTGACATGAAAATTCTTCACGCCGCTGAGCCGGTCGGCGAGCTCCGTCAGCTCGTGATAATGCGTCGCGAAAAGTGTCTTGGCGCGAGTGTTGGCGTGGATGTACTCAATGGCGGCCCAGGCAATCGCCAAACCGTCGTACGTCGAGGTGCCGCGCCCAACTTCGTCAAGCAGGATCAAGGACCGCGGCGTCGCAGTATTGAGGATGGCCGCCGTCTCAGTCATCTCGACCATAAACGTAGAGCGGCCGCGCGCCAGGTTATCCGACGCACCAATGCGAGTGAAAATGCGATCCACCAGCCCAAGCCGCGCCGAACCTGCCGGAACGTAGGATCCCATCTGCGCCATCAACACGATCAACGCAACCTGACGCAGGTAGGTGGACTTGCCACCCATATTCGGTCCCGTGATGACCAGCACGGAATACGTGGTCCCGTTTAGAAAAAGATCATTGGGGACGAAACGATCCGCCACGCCCGACAGATCCTGTTGCTCGATGACGGGGTGCCGGCCGTCCACGATTTCGATGTCATTCGAGTCGTCGAATCGCGGACGGCAGTAATTACAGTTGGCCGCCTGGGCAGCGAAACTGGCAAGCACGTCGATTTCGGCAAGCGCCAGCGCTGTCTGCCGGATGCGCCGCGCCTCTCCCGCGATCGCAGCCCGTAACTCCGCAAAGAGGCGGCGCTCGATCTCGACCATCTTCTCTTGCGCATCGAGCACCTTCGTCTCGTATTCCTTCAGCTCAGGCGTAGTGAAGCGCTCGGCGTTAACCAGGGTCTGCTTACGCTCATAATCCGCGGGCGCGTGCTGAAGATTGGCCTTGGAAATCTCCAGGTAGTAGCCAAAGACGCTGTTGAACTTCACCTTCAGGGAACCAATTCCGGTACGCTGGCGCTCACGCTGTTCGATCTGCGCAATGTACTGCTTGCTGTTGCGGCTTAGATTGCGAAGTTCGTCAAGCGCAGGATCCACGCCGGCGCGCACCACTCCACCGTCGTTCAGCGTAATTGGGGGCTCGTCTTCCAGAGTCGTGGCGATCCGGTCTCGCAGGTCAGCAAGCTCGTCGCACTGAGCATGCAACTCCTGCAGTCTCGCAGACGCGAATCCGGACAGGGTCGCACGAACCGTCCGGAGCTTCGCGAAGGACGAGGCGAGGGTCAGCATGTCGCGCGGATTAGCGGTTTCCAAGGTCACGCGGCTCAGCAGGCGCTCCAGATCGAGAATGCCCTCCATCGATCGCCGCAATTCCTCGCGGGCGACCAGGTCTCTCACCATGGTTTCGACCGCATCCAGCCTCCGTTCGATCTGGGTGCGGTCGATCGAAGGACGAAGCATCCAAGCCCGCAGCAAACGCTTGCCCATCGGAGTCACGGTGCGATCGAGCGAGCGGAAAAGCGTTACCGCGTCACCGCCCCCCGAAAACAGAGGCTCGAGAAGTTCCAGATTGCGGACCGTGACCGCATCGAGCACCAGGCAATCCTGCCGTTCGTAATAGCCGACACGATCCACGTGGTCGAGCGACCCGCGCTGAGTAGAGCGAATGTAGTGGAGTATGGCTCCCGCGGCTGTGGCCGCCGCCGATCGGTCCGCCAATCCAAAGCCCTCTAGCGAAAGCACGCCGAAGTGATTCTCGACCAGAGGGATCGCATAGTCAGGTGCGAACACCCAGTCTTCGAGCGGTGTCTCCGCCCAAGTTGCGTTTTCCAGGTTGGCCAGCCTCGGTGCGGCTGCCGCCACCGGAACGGCAGATTGTTGCCGCGGCAGGTCGAACAGTGGCATCGACGAAGCAAACAAAACCTCGCGTGGGCGCAGCACAAGCAGCTCTTCGCGAATCCGCCGGTCGGCGTCAGCGCTCCGAAACTCAGTAGCACGAAATTCGCCGGTGGACAGATCGAGCGCCGCAAACCCGATCACGTCTTTCGATCTGGCAACGCAGGCGAGAAAATTGTTCTCTTCGGCCCCAAGTTGCGAGTCAGCCGCGGTCCCGGGAGTGACCACGCGCGTCACTTCTCGTTTCACCAGCTTCTTGGCGATGCGAGGATCCTCCATCTGTTCGCAGATGGCGACTTTGAAGCCCTTGCGGATCAGCTTGGCGATGTAGCCTTCAGCGGAGTGGTAGGGAACTCCACACATAGGGATCGCCGCGCCTTTCTCCTTGTTGCGCGATGTCAGCGTGATCTGCAGTTCGCGCGCCGCCACCTGTGCGTCTTCGAAGAACAATTCGTAGAAATCCCCGAGACGAAAGAACAGCAGCGCACTGGGGTGGTCTTTCTTGATCGCGGCATATTGCCGCATCAGCGGAGTGGAAGGCTCGTCCATCGAAGAAAAAGTTTATACCAGCAAGGCGTGCAGGTTCGCGATGGCCGACCCAAGTGCTAAACTGCGAGGTTTCCGGGGCAATATTCCATTGGCCAAAATTCTTCACTTCGAATGCACTAAGTGCGGCGAAAAGCTGGCCGCCGATGTCGCTCGCAATGTCTGTCCCAAAGACGGTGGCCCGCTTTACGTCCGCTACGATCTCGCGGCGATTCGCCAGCGTGCATCACGACAATCAGTCCAAGATGGCCCCACGAGCATGTGGCGATATTCCGCCGTCCTTCCTGATGCCGAGCCGGTGACGTTAGGCGAGGGCATGACTCCCATGCTTCCCAGCCACAGATATCGGAACCTGCTGATCAAGGACGAGGGGCTGAATCCGACGGGATCGTTTAAAGCGCGCGGCATGAGTGCCGCCCTCACCATGGCCAAACATTACGGGTTGAAGAAACTAGCTGCTCCCTCTGCGGGGAACGCCGGCGGCGCCCTTGCAGCCTATGCGGCCGCTGCCGGCGTCGAGGCTTACGTCTTCATGCCGAAAGATGTGCCTCTGGCGAATCGTCTGGAGGTTGAGGCCAGCGGCGCTCATCTCACTCTGGTCGACGGGCTCATCAGCGATTGTGGGCGCATCGTGGCCGAGCGTAAGGACGAAGAAGGCTGGTTCGATGTTTCGACTCTGAAGGAGCCCTTCCGGATCGAGGGCAAGAAGACCATGGGCTACGAGGTCGCAGAGCAGCTAGGGTGGGCGTTGCCCGACGCGATTCTCTATCCCACAGGTGGTGGAGTCGGCCTGATCGGGATGTGGAAAGCCTTCGAAGAAATGGAAGAGCTGGGCTGGATCGAGCGCAGTAAGCGACCAAAGATGATCTCCATTCAGGCGAGCGGTTGCGCCCCTATTATTAAAGCATTGCATGAGGATAAGAAAGTCTCGGAGATGTGGCCTGACGCGCACACTCTGGCGGCGGGCTTGCGCGTCCCGAAGGCGTACGGCGACTTCATCATCCTCGACATTATCCGCCAGAGTAGCGGCACCGCGGTCGCCATCGACGATGACGCAATCATGAGAGGCGTGAAGGAGTTGGCTGCGACCGAGGGGATTTTCGCCTGCCCCGAAGGGGGCGCCGCGCTGGCGGCGTATCAAGACCTGATCAAAAGTGGCTTCCTGAAGGAGAGCGACAAGGTCGTCCTGTTCAATACCGGTTCCGGCTACAAGTATCTCGACACCTTCGCGAACTATTGGGGCGTCGAGGTGTTCACACCGCCAGTCAAATTGCCGGCACCCAGAAATATTGGTGGCATCATTGGCCCGTACTGAGAAATCGTCGGGGTGCCTATCGACTCGACTAGTCGACATGCGATATTGAATCCATGTTGTTGTCATCTAAATTACGGGTGATTCTGCTGTGCGCCGCTACTCCTGGATTGCTCTTTGGATTTCCCCAACGGGTACCAGCGCAGCAGCACGCGTCCTTCCTTGGTATGGACCGCAACGACTACCCCGGCGATGCCGACATGCAGTTGATGCGCAAGACATTCGTCTTCACTGGTTACTGGCTCAACACTCCTCCCGGAGCGAGCCGCAACACCTGGACAGGCAAGCGAACCTTCTTGCAGGCGATGGGTTTCGGCTTTCTGCTGCTCTTCAACGGACGCGAGTACAAGGAACTTAAGTCCTCTGGCGACGCTGCGAGTGTCGGCTCGCGGGATGCGGTATCGGCAGTTCGGTCCGCGACTTCGGAGGGCTTTCCGAAGAAGACAATAATATTTCTCGACCAGGAACAGGGCGGCCGCATGCTCCCAGAGCAGCGCGCCTATATTCACGCATGGATCGATGGCGTCACCAAGTCCGGTTACGGCGCAGGTGTGTACTGTTCCGGCATCGCCTTTCTCGAGTCGAGCAATGTGTCGGTGATCACCGCGAACGACATACGCGATAACGCTGGTGGCCGAAACATTTATTTCTTCGTCAGCAATGATCATTGCGGGCCAGCGCCCGGCTGCTTGTTCCCGAGCGCTCCACCTACTCCCGCGAAGAGCGGTATTGCGTTCGCCGAAGCTTGGCAGTTCGCGCAATCTCCAAGACGCCCCGAGATGACTGCTGCTTGCCGTCAAACCTATGCGCCGGACAACAATTGCTATCCACCAGGCGTCGCACCCAGTTCCGGATTGCATATCGATGTGGATTCAGCCGACGCGGCCGATCCCTCGCACGGCCGCACACCGTAGCTAAAATGAAGGATGTCTGACTCGATTGAATTCCCATTCCATTGAACAATTCGGCGTATCCGAGCACGACATTCGAATGGCCGCCGACCTGATTCACCGTGGAAAGCTGGTGACGTTTCCGACGGAAACCGTTTACGGGCTCGGCGCGAATGCCCTCGACGCCGAGGCCGTTGCGCGCGTGTTTCAGGTCAAGGGCCGGCCCAACTCAAGTCCAGTCATCGTGCATGTCAGCAATCAGGCGATGATCGGCCGAGTGGCCTCGTCGTGGCCAGAAAAGGCCCGTATCCTCGCCGAGCGATTCTGGCCCGGCCCGCTCACCCTGGTTGTTCCCAAGACGCCTGCCGTTCCCGATATCGTCACCGCCGGATTGCCAACGGTAGGCGTTCGCATGCCGGCTCATCCGGTAGCTTTGGCGCTGATCGAGGCGGCGCAAGTTCCGATCGCCGCCCCCAGCGCAAACCGTTTTTCCCAGATCTCACCGACCACTGCAGAACATGTGCGGCAGGGGCTCGGAGATGTCGTGGATTACATACTCGACGGTGGTCCCTGCCAGGTGGGAATTGAGTCTTCGGTTCTGTCGCTGGTTGATGAGGTTCCCGTCCTGCTTCGGCCGGGAGGCATCTCGCGACAACAGATAGAGCATTTGATTGGGCTGATCATCTCAGGCGAGCAACAGCCAGAACCGGCGCACGCGTCGCCTGGTTTACATCCCCGACACTACAGTCCACGCACCCCTTTGTACCTGACGCACAACGGGCGGGTGCCGACGCAAGGTGCGGGCGCCTATCTGCAGGTTAAGTGTCCGCCGCAAACTAGAGTCCGCGAGATTGTGGAGATGCCCGACCACGCGACCGAATATGCTGCTCGACTGTACGGCGTGCTGCACGGGCTGGATGCGAAAGATTACGACTGGATCGCCGTAGAGACGCCACCTCCACGCGCTGAGTGGGAGGCAATACTCGACCGTCTAGCGCGTGCTTCGACCTCCGAAGAATGACCTGATCCGACTCATCGGTTGCCCGTGTTACATTCGCACAGCCCAGCAAAACAGAAGATGCCCGAAGCTACCCAAACCACAGCAGTTGCAAAAGAAGCTCCGGCTCAACTGCTGTGCCAGATCGGCCTGTTCGACGCCACCATGATCGTAATGGGTGGCATCGTCGGCGCTGGCATCTTCATCAACCCGTACGTGGTCGCGCGCCAGCTGCACACGCCCGTCCTGATCCTCGCTGTATGGGTCGCGGGCGGCGTGGTCGCCATGCTGGGCGCGTTCATCTATGCCGAATTGGCCTCGCGAATGCCCGACGTCGGCGGCCAGTACGCATATTTGCGAGAGGCGTTTCATCCGGTTGCCGGATTCCTCTATGGCTGGGTGCTCTTGTTGGTTATCCAGACGGGCGGGATGGCGGCTGTGACAGTGACCTTCGCGCGTTATCTCCTTGAGCTGACGAACTGGCCAGTGTCGGAGAGCGTGGTCGCGGTCCTGACGATCGTGCTATTGACGACCGTTAACTGCCTTGGAGTGCGAGCCGGCAGCCGCGTCCAAAGCATTCTGATGCTGCTGAAGATCGGAGCGATCGCAACTCTGGTCGTAGCTGGCTTGTTCCTGATCCGCTCGCCTTATCCTTTGCTGCATCCCGTCCTCGATCGCGCGCCGTCCATCGATCTGGTTACGGCCATTGGCGCGGCCATGGTGCCGGTGTTGTTCGCGTTCGGAGGCTGGCAGACCGCGAACTTCATCGCCACCGAGATTAAGGACCCTCAGCGCAACCTCTCCCGTGCTCTCGTGATGGGCGTCACCGGCGTGATTGTCCTGTACCTGGGAGTGAACTTTGTTTGCGTGCGGGCGCTCGGCGCAGAAGGGCTGGCGGCAAGCACGGTTCCGGCATCTGCTGTCATGCACATGGCGATGGGAAACGCCGGGGCGCGCCTGATCGCTCTGGGAATCGCGGTTTCAACCCTCGGCTTCCTCAGCCAGTCAGTCCTCACGGCGCCGCGCGTTTACTTCGCTATGGCGAGCGACGGACTGTTCTTTAAAGCTGTCGCGCGGGTAAACAAGAAATCACACGTACCCGTCCTGGCTATCGTGATGCAGAGCGTGCTGACGCTGGTGATCGCCCTGTCCGGCAGCTATGAGAAGATTCTGAATTATGTCGTATCCATGGACTTCATCTTCTTCGGTCTGACCGGCGCGAGCCTGTTTGTCTTTCGGCGCAGAGAAGCCAGGTCGATGCCGTCGTCGAACCTAGCGGTCGGCAGCTATCGAGTTCCGGGACATCCTTATACCACGGGACTCTTCGTCGCCATTTGCTGGCTGGTGGTAGCCAACACGATTTACAAGTACCCGGCGAACACCCTGTTAGGGATAGGAATTCTTGCGCTCGGAGTTCCGGTTTACGCGTTTTGGGCGCACCGCAAACAGGAATTGGGGTAAGGGAAACAAATGTTGCCACGTACGCAGATGGGTTCGCCCTACATGGAATTTGCCAAGCTTCGCTCCGGTGCGAAGTACAACTTGGCCACCAGCGGAATCATGAGCTACCCGCTGGCCGAACTGCCAGTTCGACTCGAAGACCTCGAGATCAACGGCCCTACAGTGTATGGCTACGCTCCTTTGCAGGAACGCCTCGCGCGATATAACGGCGTTCCGCCGGAGTGCGTATTTGCGGCAGCAGGAACGTCGTTCGCAAACCACATGGCAATGGCAGCGACCTTTAATCCTGGTGATGAAGTGTTGATCGAGCATCCAACTTACGAATTGCTGGAGTCGACTGCATGTTATTTAGGTGCGAAGCTCCGGCGGTTTGAGCGTCGATTGGAAGACGATTTTCGCATCGACCCAGCCGAGGTCGCGCGCCAGGTCACGCCAGCCACCAAGCTGATCATCCTGACCAACCTGCACAATCCCACCGGCGCCTACGCCGACGAAGCCACCGTACGCGCAGTGGGAGAAATCGCGAAGTCTCGGGGCGCGCGAGTACTGGTGGACGAAGTTTACTTGGAAGCCTTTTACGAAAAGCGCCCGCGCCCGGCATTCCATTTTGGCGATCAGTTTCTGGTGACCAGCAGCCTCACCAAAGCATTCGGCTTGAGCGGACTGCGATGTGGATGGGTGCTCGCCAACCAGGAGCTCGTCCACCGGATGTGGCGCATCAACGATCTGTACGCCGCAACGCCGGCACACCCGGCCGAGTTGCTTAGCGGGATTGCGCTCGATCACTTAGACAAGGTGACGGCCCGCGCAAAGCTTCTGCTCGAGGAGAATCGCAGGTCGTTGAGTGCCTTCCTTGATGCAAGAGACGATCTTGATTTCTATCGTCCCGAGCAGGGAACTATCGTCTTTCCCAAACTGCGATCAGGCGATGTCGAGGCGTTCATACAGCTGCTGCGGGAAAAGTACGAAACCAGCGTGGTGCCCGGGAAATACTTCGACATGCCGCAGCACTTCCGCGTCGGCATCGGCGGTGACCCTGACATGACGCGCGCAGGACTGGAACGCCTCGGCCTCGCTTTGGATGAGTTCCGGCGCGTAGCCTAAGCTCCCGATGTTCATGCGGCCACGATTATTTGTATAATGATGAACGTGAGGCTTTGCTCGCACCGAGTCATGGTGCGATGCCTTGCATCCCGTCATCGATGGGCCTGTAGCTCAGCTGGGAGAGCGCCTCGTTCGCAACGAGGAGGCCAGCGGTTCGATCCCGCTCAGGTCCACCATCTTTTCAACAACATACGGGCCGTCGCAACCGCCCGAAGCGGTATTTGTGGCACGGTTTGTGGCATAGCTTGGCTGTAAATGGGGACTTCCTGCACGCCATCGCAGTTGTTTTAGCTCGCAGCCGCACTGGTCGCGGAATTCGCATTCTTAATCTTCAGATCGGTGACCGTTGAACTGACCGAATAACTTCCAGGCGCCAGTACCGTCGTGTCAATTCATGTTGCCTGTGTTGTGCGACTCGACACCTTGCCTCCGTTAGTAGTCCATCCGTACATAAAAGAGTGTTTGGAGTTGAAGTTTGTGCCGGCTGTGGAGAGTCTCACGGGCTCGCCCGCGAACACCACTGCCGGTGTCGGCGTCGCTGTAACCGAACACGACAGCGGTACATTGCAATAGCTGCCGAGGGCAAACACGACCCCGGCGGCCTCGCGGACACTGTTCCATTCGGTCGGGTGCATGCTTGGGAACACGTGACTATAGCCAGAATCAATTTAATTGACCTGTGCCAGGCGAATGGAGAAGCGCGGCGTGAACGTGAAATCCACACCGCCACCGCCGCCGGCGGCAATGCTCCATTCCGTTCCGTGGCAGCAGTCAGACGACAGGTTTGCGGCGCCTACAAATCCGCGAAGGAAGGGCGACAGCTTGTCGTTATGCCACTTGTACTATAACCCTCCCAGCGCGTAGGCCGGCTGCAGTACTGTTGTCGGAGCCATTCAGAAGGTTCGGTGGTGTGGTGCCACCGAGAAAATGGCCGCTGCCATCGATCAGGGAGCCAAGATTCGGAGCGCTCCGAAAGTAGTAAGTACTGGAAACGTCGAAAGTGTTAGGAATCGGATTGATCTTGTAATCAGGATCGCCCCAACCATTAGGAACCAGGATGGAGTATCCAGCAAAAATCTCGTCTTCCGGCCGACAGGCGTTTTGCGCGAACCTGGCCGCGCCCAAGCACAGACAACGCAACCAACCGCGATGGGGTACAGTTGATTGGTTCGAGTCCTTGCGCACCTGTGCTACCGAGGACAATCCGGATGTAAGACGGGTCGAAAGGGAATTGGCCGAACTGCAGGCACAGTCAGCGAAGATGTCGCAGATGGAGCGTAGTGGCGCCGAGCCTGGAAAAGGAAATCTGCAAGTTCCGAAACACCGCGTTCCGGAAGGCATTCTCGAACACCTGCGGGTGGCGGATGAGCTGAAGTATCACGAGAGCCTTTATGATTCTCTCGGCAAGCAATTGGAAGCGGCGCGCATCGATGAGTCGAAAAATGCGGTGACGGTCCGAGTGGTCGACAAGGCAGTCGAGCCGGAACACAAGTCGAGCCCGAAACGCCCGTTAATCGTAGCCGTGACCGCCGTCGCGTCCTTCCTCCTGTCTTGCCTTGGCGTATTGATCTGGGAAGTGGTCCCGCCGGAAGCAGCAAGACCCTGCCGAACGCGCGCGGTTGCAACAATATTCACGGAGTTCTAGTTAGCCTATGACCGACTCGATCATTGTTACCGGTGGCGCAGGATTCATCGGCTCCAACTTTATTCTGCAATGGATAGCCCAGGAATCCGCGCCCGTTGTAAATCTCGACTGCCTCACTTACGCCGGCAATGCTGCCAACCTGGCATCGCTAAGCGGCAATCGCCGTTACGAGTTTGTGCACGGCGACATTAATGATCGTTCGCTTGTGAAGGGATTGCTCCGCCGGCACCAACCCGCCGCCGTGGTCCATTTCGCCGCCGAGAGCCATGTCGATCGTTCCATCCTGGGGCCAGATGAATTCATTCGCACCAACATCAACGGAACGTTCTCGCTGCTCACCGAAGCGAAACAGTATTGGGAAGGCCTGGATGCGGCCGACAAAGCTCGCTTCCGCTTTGTGCACGTCTCCACCGACGAAGTGTACGGATCGCTGGGAGAAAACGACGCGCCGTTTTGCGAGACCACCGGCTACGCGCCCAACAGTCCGTACGCAGCCTCGAAAGCCGCCTCCGATCACCTCGTGCGTGCCTACTTTCACACCTACGGCCTCCCCACATTAACCACCAACTGCTCCAACAATTACGGTCCGTTCCAGTTTCCCGAGAAGCTGATTCCGCTCGTCATACTGAACGCGCTCAAGGGAGAATCGCTGCCCATCTACGGCGATGGCAAGAACGTGCGTGACTGGCTCTTTGTCGGCGATCATTGTGCCGCCTTACGCCGGGTGCTGCATGACGGATGCCCCGGTGAGACCTACAACATCGGTGGACGCAGCGAACAGCGCAATATCGAAGTCGTGCGAACCATCTGCGCGATCCTCGACGAGCTGCTTCCCGACTCGCCATTCAAGCCTCACGAGAACTTGATCACCTTCGTGAAAGATCGCCTCGGCCATGATCGCCGCTATGCCATCGAGCCGCAAAAAATTGAGCACGAGCTACGATGGAAGCCGCAAGAGACGTTCGAGTCGGGCATCCGCAAGACGGTGGCATGGTATCTCGATAACCAGCCTTGGGTGCAAGATGTCACCAGCGGAAACTATCGCGACTGGATCGACACCCAATACGTCAAGCGCACTTCCGGCAGCGAAAGCGGGGTCCAGTCATGAGCGCTCAAAGCACCCTCAAGGGCATCATTCTTGCCGGAGGATCCGGCACGCGCCTCTATCCCGCAACACAGTGCGTCTCGAAACAACTCCTGCCGGTCTACGACAAGCCCATGGTTTACTACCCGCTCAGCGTCCTCATGCTGGCGGGTATCCGCGACATCCTCATAATCTCCACGCCGCTCGACACTCCGCGTTTCGCGCAACTGCTGGGCGATGGCGAGCGCTGGGGAGTGCACTTCAGCTACATCGTGCAGGCGGCGCCCGAAGGCATCGCGCAAGCCTTTCTCCTCGGCGCCGACTTCATCGCCGGCCAGCGTTGTGCCCTCGTCCTCGGCGACAACATTTTCTACGGACACAACCTCTCTGGCACCTTGCGCACCGCCGCCAACCGCGAGCAGGGCGCCACCGTCTTTGCCTACGCGGTCACCGATCCCGAGCGCTACGGGGTTGTTGAGATGGACGCTGATGGCCGCGCCCTCAGCTTGGAAGAAAAGCCCAAGCAGCCCAAGTCCCGTTACGCCGTCACTGGCCTCTATTTCTACGACGACCAGGTTGTCGAGCTGACCCGCACCCTGAAGCCCTCGAAGCGCAGCGAGCTGGAGATTACTGACCTCAACCGGCTCTACCTTGAGCGCGGCGAGCTGCATGCAGAGATCATGAGCCGCGGCATGGCATGGCTCGATACCGGCACCCACGACTCGCTGCTCGAAGCCGCCACCTTCATCCAGACCATCGAGAAACGCCAGGGACTGAAGATCGCATGTCCCGAAGAAATCGCCTATCGCGCCGGATACATTGACGCCGCGAAACTCGAGGACTTGGCCGCCGCCCTCGACAATAGCGGATATGGCAAATACTTGCGCGCCATCCTCGAGTCTCCCGGAGGCCCGTGACCTCAGTCGCGCCAACCCTCCCGGCGCTTGATTACGCCGGCTTGCGCACACCCCACGCCGTTTTCGAGGTCCTCGCCTACCTCACCCTCGTCGCCTCCGCCATTCTCGCCTTCGTCACCGGATGGCTCACGGTCAACGCTGCAGTCGTCATCACCGTCATTCTGCTTTCATCGCTCATCATCCTTTCCTGGATCAATCTCGGCGAGGGCCACCATCCCGTCTTCCTGGTCCTCGGTACTCTTACGCTCTTCCAGGGCGGACGCCTCAGCATTGGCCGCGCCAACGAAGGCATCGTTCTGCTCTGTCTCGCGCTTTCTGCCATCTGCCTGTACGTACCCTGCCGCTGGAATTACAAGGCGTTTCCTCCGCCTGACACAACCGGCGAGCGCAAGTACCTCCCATATTTGTATCTTTTGTTTCCCGCGTCCCTCCCTGTCCAGCTTTACAACAACTACAAGTATTTTCAATGGGTACAGCAGCACGTCGGGTTACTTGTCGATCTACGTTAACCACGCGGGCCTTGCCGGAAGCGTCCCGTTTCTCGTTCGTGTGATTCCTCTGATTAGCCTTCTTGTTTCGTTCTGATCTTCGTGATCGAACAGCGCAAATGGTTGGCCTACAGCGTTGGGGCGCTCTATTTCAGTGCGTCCTCGTTCATCTTGCTCATCGGAGCGCGCGGGACAATTTTCAGACTCGCCGTCGCTCTATGGTATGTCGCGAGAATCAAATCGAGGCGTCGCGCGCCTCGTGATGGTGGGGTTGACGGCCGACTTCAAGAATGACCCCTGTGTACTCATCTCAGTCCTCACCGCGCATTTTCTGGAGGCGCTCACGAATCTACTGCATTGTCACACTGGCAGTCCGGGATGAGCCGAGTTCCAAATTGATCCGCGGCAAACAAAAGCGGCGGGAACACCGCCGCTCATCAGTGCTAAAGCCAAGGTCGTACCCAGCACACCCTGGGTTCGATTACTTCACAACTCGCAGGTTGTTCGTCACCTGGAAGACGCCCGGGATACCGTTGGCCGCGATGGTCGCCAAGTTCTTGTCGCCTTCGCTATTCACAAAGCCCGCAAGTGTCACGCGCTGGTTCTCCACGATGATGTGTATGCTGGGCGCAGCCTCCCAGAAGTACCGGGAAAGTCCACCGGTTCGTGCGAGAGTCGCATACACCTGCTCACGCACTCTTGTATCCAGCGGAGAGGGTGGGAGAATCCTGATGTTGTTGACGACGTTGTCCACGCCCTCAATGTGTTTGACTACCTTCTCGACATCCGACTTGGTCCCGGCGTGTTCGCTGGTAACAAATCCGCTCAACGTGACGGTTTGACCCTGGACCGTGAACTCAATGTCGTCGAACAGCGAGTACCAGGGCAGCATCAGAATTTCATGCCGTACCTCCTTGGCAATCTTCGCTTCCGCGGGATTCTCCGCCGAGGCCTGGATGCCATAGTCCTTCACTACCGGCCCGTTGCTCGAGATCTGGGCCATTGCCGCCGAGGCAAAGACGAACATCAATCCTACTGTGATGACTTTGTACATTTACTACCTCCAACACACAAGAAAATTAGATGCCGCGGTCGAGGCGGCGGTAGCCGTTGGACTGACCATGCGCAACTCCTTGCAAACACGGGTAGTTTCTGCGTCCAACGGCGGGAATAACCGCCGGTCGTTGTCACACCAGCGGTGTGATGTACAGACTTGCGCTCGGTCGAGCGAGGACTAGACTGTGGGTCAAGTAAGGGTGATCGTTCCGCAAGGAGGTGACCCGAATGATTCGGCTCTGCGTTTCGCGGCCCGCGGTACCATTGCGAAGCCCTGCGTCGGAGGACGGGCCACTCTCCCGCAAATCCCATCACAAAACACGCTACCCATCGCCGGGCGGCGCCAGCGCCTCGCCGCTATCCAAAGATCTTACGCACATCGAAACGCGACAATCCGGGCTCTCCATCACGCCAATTGTCGGCAGGAGGTCATTATGCCGCTCAGCAAAGTCAGGGTCTTCCTCGATCAACATCACATCAAGTACGTGGTCATATCGCATTCGAAGGCTTATACCGCCCAGGGAATCGCCGCCATCGCGCATATCCGCGGCCAGGAGTTGGCCAAGACTGTAATCGTGAAACTCGACGGAGCTTTGGCAATGGCCGTCCTGCCGGCTTCGTATCAGATTGATTTACTCGCCCTCAAGAAAGTTGTGGGGGTACGAGACGCAGCGCTGGCCAGCGAACGGGAATTCAAACAGCATTTTCCAGACTGTGAGACGGGAGCGATGTCGCCCTTCGGCAACCTCTACGGCATTCCGGTGTACGTGGATGAGACGCTGACGCGAGACACCGAGATCTCGTTTAACGCAGGCACACACCTGGAGTTGATACGCATGTCGTGCGCGGACTTCGAAAGGCTGGTGAAGCCCATCGTGCTGCAGTTCTCAACCCTGCGTCCAGCCTCGTTCGATCGTGAGCCGGCGCTTGTGCTGTGAGTTGAGAACGCCCGGATTCAAGCTTGGTCCCGTTGAGACGGTGCAAATCCAAACATCGGCCGCAGCCCACCCCGATGTTGCAACGTCCCGGCGGGACCACCGATCTTCCAGTGTTTCTTTACTTCCGAGAGGGGATGTAACAAAGCACCACGGAGGCAGCGAGAGCATACGGTCGATCTCTTTCGTTTTCTTCTCCCTGTCCCTGTGCCACGGGGGTGAACCTCTGTATTTCAATTGCTAGGCCGTAGCGTGCTTCAGATGCGCAACTCGCTGACTGGTACCCCAAGCCCATCCCACGACACAGCCAAAAACAAAGTTTGAGCTGATGACTTCGCAGAAGTGTACCCACCGCACGGAATCAGGGAACACGGGATTGGGAACGATCAAAGTCACGCTGCTGAGAAGCGTAAACGCCAATCCCACGGCAAGTGCGCCGCTCACCCCAGACAAACGGAACATGCGCAGGAGCAGCAGGCAGACCAGCACAAAGACCGGGCCGCGCACCAGGAACTGCAGCAGTACGATCTGGCCGAAACTCGGGATATGCTGGTTTGCATAGAAATCCCGCACGTACGGGAAGATGATCATACCCGCCAGAAAATACAGAAAGACATAGGCAGCACAGCAGAAGGCGAATCTCCACACTTTCTGCGAGAAATTACGCTCAGGGAAGTTCCACTCCTCCGCATCTGCTGCGCGGCTTTTACTGTTGAAGATCAATGTCCACAAAGTGGCCGCCACTGCGTAGCTAACCAGCGTGATCTCGAAAGTCCCGCGCCAGTCGAGCTTGACGTTCGTCAGAAATAGCACGCCCTCAAGCAGGTTGACCGCGGCGATCACAGCCGGAATCGCAAACAAGGCCAGCCCCAGTCTCCATCCCTTCCACTCGGAGCGCGTGGCTGCGCTACCGAGCGCCAGAACCACAAGGGCGTTCGCCAGCAGAAGCCATCGAAGCATGTGCGGCATGGGCGTGTAATTCAAGTGAATCAGCATTCCGGCTATTGCCTGCGCTGCCACAAGCGCGAACCAAGCCAGAACCATGCGAACGACTAGTTTGCCTGCGGTCATGATTTGCCTCCATTACTTTTTGTTGTTGGACTTTTTGAATGATTTCGATTTGTCTGCTACGGATGCCTCGTAGGTGTGGATGGCATATTCCACCCACTGATGCAACGCCTCGTAACTGCGGATTCCGCTGTCGAGAGCCAGCATTCCGGAGAGCGGCATCTGCGGCCCTTTCTGCTGGAGATACTGTTTCAGTCCCGGGACGTATGCGCTCACTTCGACTCCCAGCTTTCGTAGAAAGCCGATCGAAGCTTCAACTCCCAGAGCTTGCTCCATGAAGGCGAACCGCAACATCAGCTCACCCATGCCACGAATGATCTCGTCGCGTGTTATGGGCTGCGACAACCACTTCATCAATTCTCGTTCACCAGAGCCGGTGATCCGATAGACCCGTCGCCGGCGCAATCCCGCGCTGTCTTTGACTTCACTCGCAATCGAGCCACGTTTTTCCAGACTCGCGAGGGCAGGGTAGATGGCTCCAGGACTATTGCTGAAACTGCCCATAGCTGTCTCGGTAAAGACCTTGCAAAGGTCGTAGCCCGAACTTGGCTTCTGCTGGATGAGCCCCAGCAGGGCATAACCGAGAGTGGAAACAGGTTGCGTCTTCATGACAGTACGAAACGTACTATAACGCTGCGTACTGTTGGGGGCAAGAGAAATCCGGCGTGTGCGCAGTTAGTTTCCTGTTTTGGGAGTTGCGACGGCGAAAGAAAAAAGCCCGCGCGAGGCGGGCTTAATTCAAGCTCTAGGTCTTGTGCTAGCGGTTGTCGGCCGCTGGCGCCGGAGCCGCGTCCTGCTGCGCGGTCAGACGCGCGTTGCTGTGCTGGGCGATGGTCTTCTTGGCGTTGTCGGCCAATTCCTTCGCTTTGGGCAGCAGTTCGAGCGCCTTTTGCACCGCAGGATCTGTCTCGGTGTGGACCTTAAGACCTTCCTGCTGGCCAAACTCGTTCACAAACAACTCGGCCTTGATATTGGAACGGACCCAATCATTGTTCTCGGCGAGTTCGGCTTCCGTGAACGTGATCTGTTGCGAGTCGAGGAACTTGCGAAATTCCTGCATAACCGCATCATCCACCTGGAAACTCTCCGTGACTTTGTGATTGATCACATAGTGCTTGGCAAAGTTGAAGAAGGCGTACTTCTGCAATAGCGTGTCTTCAAACTTGTTGCTCTTGATCGGAGCAATCACGATATCTGGATTGATCCCACCGCCGCCGTACACGGTGCGGCCGCTGTCGGTCATTTTGACTTCACGGCTGGGAACCGGCGGCGTGCCGTCTCCGCTATCGCGGCTGTTGTAGTAGTAATCGTAGAGCGAAACGCCGTTGTATTCTCGCTGAATCAAGCGGCCGCTTGGGGTGTAGTACTTGGCGGTCGTCAGCGCCAGACCGGTATTCTCCGACAACGGATAAACCGTCTGCACTAATCCCTTGCCAAACGTTGTCTCGCCTACGATTAACCCACGGTCGTGATCCTGGATGGCTCCGGCAACAATCTCTGCCGCCGATGCCGTACCGCGATTCACCAGTACCACCAGCGGATAATCCTTGCCACCGTTACCGTGCGCCGCGCGATAGATCTTCTCGGGTGAGGAGCGTCCGTGGTGCGAAACGATGACCTGTCCCTTCTTCAGGAACTTATCAGCCACGCCGACACCTTCGCTAAGCAATCCACCCGGATTCTGCCGCAGGTCGAGGATCAAGCCCTTCAGCTCGCCTTGCTCTTGTAGCTGCTCGAGGGCCTGGGCGACTTCGTGCTCGGTCGTTTCCTGGAAGCCGGAGACGTGAATGTAGCCGATGCCCGGCTTGATCATGAAGTGCACGTCAACGCTGTAGCGGGGAATCTCGTCGCGCACCACGTTGAAGTCGATGGGTTTATCCGTACCCTCGCGCAGTACCGTGATCTTGACTGTGGTGCCTTTGGGGCCCTTGAGCAATTCCGCGACATCGCTGGTGCTCATGTTGTCTGTGGGCTTACCGTCAACCGCAATAATCACGTCACCCGGCCGAATGCCCACACGATAAGCGGGAGCTCCCGTAAACGGGGCAATCACGATGACTTTGTTATTACGCGGGCCGACCTGCATGCCCACGCCGTAGTACTTGCCGCGCTGCTCCTCGCGAAGCGCCGCATAAGACTTCGGATCGAAGAAGTTCGAGTGCGGATCGAGCACCCGCAGCATCCCCGGAATTGCGCCGTTATAAATTGCCTTGTCGGGATTGACCGGCTCCGCATAATTCCGCTGCACCACCTCGTAAACCTCGGTGAAGCTGCGGACGCTATCGCGCATGTCCCCATCACCCCCGGAGGCGGTGTTGGACGTCAGGCGCTGGCCAAAGACCATACCTACGCAACCACATGCAAGGATTACGGCAACAACGACAATGACTGAGCGACGGGTACTACTGAACATTATGTTTTCCTTCGACTGGCGGGGGACACTTCATGATGCGAGGGTCGCCTCAAAATTGTAGCATGTGGAGCGGCTCGTCCCTCTGCTAACCGGCCATTGTTTGTAAAGATGCCGGCCGTAACCGGGAAGGTGCGAAATGGTCCTCACGCGCTCCTGTAAGTGACGCGTTAGAAGCCAGTTGGTAAGCGGCAATCGCCTAGACGAATGCTTCGCCACAGCCCGGCGCCATCCTAATTGGGTCTTTTGGGCAAAAGGCCGGACTAACGCGATCCACCGCGCTTACCCTTAGCGACGCAGCCGACGATCTGAATTGCGAGCGGTCTCGGGGCTTCCCACACCGATTTGACAGCCGCACCTGAGAAACTGGCAAGCTGCTTGTCGCCGTGGATGTGCAATTTTGAGCAGCATGTACGTACACCCCGGCATTACCGTTCCTAGTGTGAGGTGAACCCCTTGTCGTGGCCCAAATTGCTTGAGAAGTGGATAGAATCTGCCACTGGGACTGACGATGAACTTCACGTGCGGAATCTGAGTCGTGTTTACCCAGAGCGCGAGCCGGAAGATCGAGAACAAAGAATGCTCGAAACAAGAAGCTGGCGAGATCCGAACAGCCATTGAGATGCTCAGAAACGGGAAAACGCCGGTTCAAACCGAGCGGTACATTTCGAGCCGGGTCGAGATTAGTTCTTTTCACATCCTCCCTGACGATCCGCGCGATGACTTGGTTCACGTTTTCAGTCTGCATGTTTGCAGGATGAACTGAGCTTGTTTGCCCCGCCCCGATTCCATGACATCGCCACAGCCAATGGCGATTAAGGGCCCCACCCACGCCGTGCGGACGTCACGCTTTTAATTTCACCCCCGTTTTTCTGATATGCGTCCTCCGCGCAAATCCGTCGTTGGCCTTGACTTCTCAATTCTCTGCGCCCCCATGGTGCTCACTGACAAGTGACTACTGACAACTGCTCCCCCGTTTGCTGCCAACGCTTTAGGGCATTATGATGAACCTATGAATCTCGGCATGCCGGAGATGATCTTCATTTTCTTGCTGGCCCTCGTCATCTTCGGGCCCAAGAAGCTTCCCGAATTGGGACGTCAGTTAGGCAAGGCGCTGGGCGAGTTCAAGAAAGCCAGCAACGAGTTCAAGAACCAGCTTGAAACCGAGATGCTGAACATCGAACTCGAGGAACGCGCCAAGAAACCACCGGAGCCGAGCCCGCAGATTCTGCCGGCGGAAAAGCTTTTCGATACGGTCAGCGTTCCACCTATGGAATCCATCCCCCGTGGACCTCTACCTTCCGCTGCCGGGCCGGCGCCGGTCGATCTCCTGGCTGCTGAGAACCCAACCGACAAACCGTCGGAGACCCAGCCGGTGACGCCGGAAGTCCCGAGCCACAATGTCTAGTCCAGTACTGGAGCACGCCCAAAAGCGCGGTTCAGAAGAGATGACCGGCATGAGTTTCCTCGAGCATCTCGAGGAGCTGCGCCGCCGCATCATTTACAGCTTCCTCTACATCGTGGGCGGATTTTGCGTGTGCTGGTGGTTCCACGAGCAGATCTTCGGGCTGATGCAGAAGCCCATCATGGAGGCGCTGCGCAACCACGGCCTGGAACAGAAGCTGGTTTACCTGAACCCGACCGACCCCTTCAATATGTATTTGAAGATCGCGTTCATCGCGGGGGTCTTCGTCGCGTCGCCGTTTGTGCTCTACCAGATCTGGCTGTTCATCTCGCCCGGCCTGTATCGCCATGAGCGCCGATATGTGATGCCGTTCATGTTCAGCACCGTGGGGCTGTTTCTGGCCGGCGGACTTTTTGCCTACAAGATGGTTTATCCGGCGGCGCTCGACTTCCTGATCGGATGGAGCGCGCAATTCAAGCCGATGATCACCATCGGCGAGTACACCGATCTGTTTCTCACCATTATTCTCGGCCTGGGCATCGTGTTCGAGATGCCGATCCTGGTGTTTTTCCTGTCGCTGATGGGAATCTTGACGGCAGGATGGATGTGGCGCAACCTGCGCTATTCGATTCTAGTGATCTTCATCATCGCTGCAGTGATCACGCCGACCACCGACATCATGAATATGTGCATCTTCGCCGCGCCTATGATTATTCTGTATCTTGTCAGTATCGCCATCGCATGGTTCGTACATCCGGCGCAACGGCGCAAGCGGGCGGAAAAGTCCGAAGGGTAGTTCCTAAGAAACCAAGATGAATACCTTGAGAAGACTCACCATCCTCCTGTCGTTGAGCTGTGCCGCTGCTTGCGCGCAAACGCCCGCGCCTGCACCGTCAACCGAGCCTGTCGAGGTCCTGCGCACACCCGGCTGGAACGCGGGCTTTTACGTGGGCGGCAGCCAGTCTTTCGCCAACACCCCCAGTGCGCAAACTTTCCTGGTTGCGGGGCGATTGGGACGCGTCTTGACTCACCAGCTCGGCTCGAACGCGCTCCGCGGCAGCTTCGAGATGGCTATCGACATCATCCCAATCAACGAGTTTTGGATCGCCGGCCACGCTCAGTATGCGGGCGCTATCAATCCCTTCATTGCCAAGTGGAACTTCACTGGCGGCAAGACGGTCTCGCCGTATCTAGCCGCGGTTGGGGGAGTCGTGTTCAGTCCCAGCAACCTGCCTCCCGGCAACACCTCGCAAGTGAACTTCACCAGTGGAGCGGAACTGGGCGAGCAGTGGTTTCACCGTCCGAAAAACTCAATCGACTTCGCGGTGAAAATCTACCACCTCTCGAACGCCTCGATTGGCACCAAGAATCCTGGCATCAACGGAGCAGTGCAGTTCATGGTCGGCTACACCTGGCATTGAAAATCTAACCCGCTTACGCCTACGCGGCCCAGTCCCAGCGGTACATGTACTCTCGTAACTTGCCTGTGGCTGAGTCCGTGCCAAGTTGCCATCATGGGCTTCATTCCCGCTGTGAGTTTTAGTGGTCCGGCACATCCGGCAGCCAATCCTCCAGCTGCTTATTGCTAACGAGGCTTCGCCTCACACCGACGAGCCATGCTATTCTTCCACCGAACAAGTCGCCAGCCCGGCGTCTCCGATGCACGCAAGCGCCAGCTATCTGCGGCACCATGAACCCCGCGTACTCCGCGGCATTCCGCCTCTCGTAAACCCGGGAGCGGGCCCCACAAGGCAACCGCCGCCATTGGCAACGCAGCATCGTAGTCGCCACCCGGCTTTCGGTGGACGTGCGCACTTGCACTCGCGCACGCCAAAGGGAATTTCTACGCTTTGTCAAAAACTTGACTCATTTACAACAACTTTTGAACTTCAAGACTTCTAGCCGCTAGTTGCTAGTCGCTAGCGGCTTCTCTATCCTGAATCCTTATGCCTACACTCGTCGAATGTGTTCCTAACTTCTCAGAAGGCCGTGACAAGGCGAAGGTTGACGCCATCCTTGAAGCCATGAAGACGGAGGGTGTCTATCTGCTCGACCGCGAGATGGACGCCGACCATAACCGCTGTGTTATCACCTTGGTAGGCGATCCCGTGAACCTCGCCGAGGCCGCCATTCGCGGCGTGGGCAAAGCCGCCGAACTCATTGATTTGACGAAACATACGGGTGCGCATCCCAGAATGGGAGCGACCGATGTAGTGCCGTTCATTCCGATCGAAGGCGTGACGCTGGAAGATTGCGTTGCCATTTCGCGTCGGGTCGGTGAAGAAATCTGGAAACGCTACAAGATTCCGGTGTATTTATATGAGGCGGCAGCGCTGCGTCCGGAGCGCCAAAACCTTGAAAATATTAGGCGTGGCCAGTTCGAAGGACTTCGCGAGGAAGTGAAGACGAACCCTGACCGGCGTCCGGACTTTGGCAATGCCGAGCTACACGCTACGGCGGGGGCAACGGTCGTCGGAGCCCGCAAGTTCCTCGTTGCCTACAACATATATCTGAACACCCCCGATGTTGAGATTGCCAAGAAAGTGGGTAAGGCTGTGCGCTTTTCAAACGGCGGATTGCGCTATGTAAAAGGCATGGGCGTCGGCGTACGCGGGTTGGCACAAGTGTCAATGAATCTTACAGATACGGACCAGACCCCTATCGCTCGCGTGTTCGAGTATGTGAGGCGTGAGGCGGCGCGCTACGGCGTTATGCCGCTATCCAGTGAAATAGTTGGACTTATCCCGAAAAAAGCGCTTGAGGACTCGGCCGAGTGGTTTCTTCAGATCGAGAACTTCGACTCCTCGCTGATTTTGGAGAATCGCCTGGCGGGCGTCATGAACGGAAAGATGGCTGTCGGCGGCCTCCGCGCAGGCGTAGAGCCGTTTATTGAACAACTTGCGGCGCCCACCCCCGCTCCCGGCGGAGGTTGCGCCTCCGCCGCAACCGGAGCCATGGCCGCAGGTCTCGGCGCAATGGTCGCCGGAATGTCGCGCGGCAAAAAGGCTTACCTGCAACACGAGAGCCAGCTCAGTGACGCCATCGCCCGCCTTGCCGAGATCCGCGAGGAATTGAAAGCGTTGATCGATGCCGACGCTGCGTCGTTTAACGACGTGATGGCTGGGTTTAAGAAGACAAGGGAGCATCCAGAAGCGCAGAGCGAGGTTGAAGCCGCGCTTATAAAAGCGACCAGCGTTCCGCTGCTAGTTGCGGAGCGATCGAGTGAACTGGGCAGAATTCTGGAAGGATTACGCCCGATTACGAATCCCAAGATGGCGTCGGACCTAACCGTCGGAATTGCACTGGCGCGAGCGGCGATCGAAGGTGCTGTCGCCAACGTCGAAATCAACCTCGCAGATCTTCGCGATGGAGCATTCGTGGCCGACGTGCGCAAGCGAGTGGAAGCAGTGAAGTCATAGCTATTCACGGATTTTCGGTTGGTTAGATTTCGTATCCTCCCAGCCCACGTCTTCATTATTCGTTCAACCCTTGCGGACAGTTGGCGCTACGGTGGACGCCAGCAACTCCCTAACGTGCGACGGGTTAAAGCGTCTAAGACTCAGGTAAAATAATGGCAATGAAGCGTTTTCTTTCCGGAATTTTCCTCGCAGCGTTGGTAAGCCTTCCTGCTCTCGGTGCACCGCTCAGCAGCAATGCTCGGACCGTTATTCCTTCTGCCATTCAACAAGTGATCTCGGTTGACTACCGTGCGTTACGCGGCTCGCAGACAGCGTTGGCGCTCAAGAACCGTGTGCTACCAGACAACTTGAAGCAATTTGAGACGGCGTTGCGCGCCTTTGGCATCGATCCCAGCAAAGACGTCGAGCAGCTCACGTTCGTAACTTACCGGCAAGCCAACAAGGGCCTGTACGCCGTGGGAATTGCGCAAGGTCCCTTCAAGCAGAAGGAATTCCTGCAGAAAATGCAGTTGAAGAAGGTCAAGCCGGAAAAGTATTTGCTCTCCTACCTCTATCCCATGGGATCGGGCATGCAACTCGTGTTTCTTGACCCCTCAACGATCGTCTTCGGCGAGAGTGGATCATTGAAGGGCGCAATTGACGTGCGCGACAAAGGCGCAGAATCGCTGGCGTTGAATAATTCGATGAACGATCTCATCACCGACATCGACAGCGCGCCGATCTGGAGCGTGCTGGACCAGCTTGGAACACAAAATATGATGAAGTCGGCGCTGGGTCAGGCATCATCGCTTGCCGACTATGACGTCGTGAAGAAGAGACTCATCGCGTCGGACTACGTGATGAACTTCGATAACGGTGTGACCTTCGACCTGAACGTAAAGACCTCGGACAACATGACCGCCGCGAGTCTGGCATCGTTGTTGAAGGCTGGGGTCATGTACCGCAAGATTAACGCCACGCCGGTAGAAAAAATGGCGCTGGAAAGCATGGTGGTGGACAATCAGCACGACTTACTTCAAATGCATTTCAAGACCGACGATCAGCGCTTTCAATCGTTGCTGCAGTCGGACTTATTTGCCTCCGTCTCTCACTAGATACTCTGACATGCAATGGCACCCGCCCGACCCGGGCGAGTTCGCGCTGTGACTATAATCGGTTTGCCTTGCCATATTTTTCCGAAGCGATTCTTCGCCGCCTGGTTTGCCTGTTCTCCCTGACGGCACTGAGCGTGTTTGCCGCAGCTCAAGCGCTGCCCGGCACAACCACGGTCATGGTTATGCCTTTCGATAACCACTCCAAGGCCTTGGGCCTCGACTGGATCAGCGAGGCGTGTCCAGAGGTACTTTCTCAGCGCATATCCGCGCCGAAAATCAGTGTAGTGACGCGTGACGACCGCATGTTTGTCTTCGACCGGGCAGGTGTGCCGGGAGCGGTGCATCCCTCGCGCGCCACGATCTTCAATGTGGCCGAGCAGATGGGAGCAGACTATGTCGTGCTCGGCGGTTATGCGGTCGATGGCAGCGCGTTTCAGGCAAGCGCTCAGCTTTTGGACGTCAAGAAGTTGCGGCTTTCGCCCCCGGTACAAAGCAGCGGGCCACTCGCGGATTTCATCGATCTGCAAACGGCGCTGGCGTGGCAGTTATTACAGCAGATGCCGAACCCGCCTCAAGTTTCGCTGCAGCAGTTCGTGAAGTCGTCGCCGCCGATTCCTCTCAATGCATTCGAGAGTTACATTCGCGGCGTGACGTCCACGAGCCAGCAGTTGAAGGTGCGATATTTCAAAGAGGCCATCCGCCTGAATCCGAACTACAGCCTGGCGGAATTACAGTTGGGCAAGATGTATTACAACAACCATGAATACGAGCAGGCGGCATCATGGCTCAGCAAGATACCGAAGGATGATCACGTCAGCGGCGAGGCAACTTTCCTGCTCGGCATGTCGGAGTATTACCGGGGAAACCTGGATCACGCCTATACGGCATTCAGTTACCTTTCAACCCGATTGCCCCTGACTGAGGTTTACAACAATCTTGGCGTGGTTGATGCCCGTCGGGGACGGCGAACTGCGGCGATCGAATACTTCTCCAAGGCTGTGGCAGCCGACGCAAATGATGCAGATTACCGGTTCAACCTGGCCCTTGCGTTGTTCAAGAATGGTGACAGCGCGGGGGCGGCGCGCCAGTTGAGGGAAGAGCTACAACTCCGACCAACCGACGCGGAGGGCAAGTCGCTGCTCGAAATGATCAACCGCGGTGCGAGTGCGCCTTCTAGTGCGAGCTCTGCGAACGGCCTGTTACCTCCGCCGACAGGTCAACCGCGCATTCCGATTGAACGCATCAAGCGCGACTATGATGAAGCGCTATACCGTCGGCTTGAGATGGAAATCAACAATCTGAACCAGCAGCACATGACGAAGGTTGGAAGCGGCAGCCCTCGCTGAGGCCGTCCAATAAGGTATCGCGACTGGCATCCGAGAAGTCGTCCGGCAGCGCCCCAGCGCTCGATGTCCGCATTTAGTCACGTTCCGGAGTTAAGATATGAGTGGTCCTCCGGAAGGGGGTCGTATGCATCGCATTCGTTCGTTTCTCGCTTTGTCTATCGTTGTGCTTCTATACGCGGGTATAGCTGCGGCCAGTGGCGTCGTCAAGATCAAGCTGGACGACACCATCCAACCCATCAGCGACGAATATATCGGCCGCGCCATCGAGCAGGCACGGCAAACCAATGCCGACGCCGTGCTGATTGAGCTGCGCACTCCGGGCGGACTGGTCGACTCCACCCGCTCGATCATTGAGAAGATACTGGCGTCGCCGGTTCCGGTGATTGTGTACGTCGCTCCTTCGGGAGCGCGGGCCGCATCGGCGGGCTTCTTCATCCTCGAAGCTGCTGACGTTGCCGCCATGGCTCCAGGAACCAACACTGGCGCGGCGCACCCGGTTACCCTGGGCGGCGAAAAAATGGACGACGTGATGAAGCAGAAGCTCGAAAACGATGCTGCTGCATTCATGCGATCGTTCGTAGGACCGCGAGGACGGAACGTGGCGCTGGCTGAATCCGCCGTGCGAGAGTCGAAGTCGTGGACTGACAAGGAAGCCCTCGACCTCCACCTGATCGACTACGTGGCCCGTGATCAGGACGATCTTTTCAAACAGATCGATGGCAAGGCCATCAAACGGTTCGATGGCAAGACGGTTACGCTGCACCTAGTGGGCGCACCAGTGGTCGAATTGCAGATGACGCTGAAGCAGCGCATTCTCGACTTCCTGCTTGATCCCAATATCGCATTTCTCGTACTGGCCGTAGGAGCGTTGGCGCTTTACGCGGAATTCAACCATCCGGGCGCGATCCTGCCTGGGGTGGTTGGGGTGGTGTTCATCCTGCTCGCATTGTTTGCCTTGAA
This sequence comes from uncultured Acidobacteriaceae bacterium, assembly GCA_963722405.1. Taxonomy (GTDB): domain Bacteria; phylum Acidobacteriota; class Terriglobia; order Terriglobales; family Acidobacteriaceae; genus DASRAA01. The sequence continues at coordinate 826,060 of CAVRMO010000012.1, read as the reverse complement.
CCTGCTGCCGACCCGTTATGCGGCGTTCACGCTGATCATGGCAGCGTTCGTGATGTTTGCGCTGGAGGCGAAGTTCGCTACGCATGGTGTGCTCGGCATCGCTGGCATCGCACTGATGACCATCGGCGGACTCTTGCTGGTCGATGGCCCGATTCCCGAGATGCGGGTGAAGCTGTGGACCGCACTTGCCGTCAGCATTCCACTGGGGGCGATCACCGTTTTTCTGATGAGCATAGCGCTGCGCGCTCGACACAACAAGATTGTGACCGGCGTGCAGGGAATGATCGGATCCCTTGGCGAAGCTCGTACAGACATCGATCCCGAAGGAAAGGTGTTGGTGCAGGGCGAACTGTGGAACGCACATGCGCGATCTCGCGTGAAGATGGGCGATCCGGTTATCGTGCGCAAGGTCGAGGGACTGGAACTCGAAGTCGAATTAGCCCGATAGTTCGCGATGGAGTTAAGCTAATTAGACATCCTCTCGCGCGGCGAGTCCCTGTTGCCAAAGTGGGTAACGGCCTCACATAAGCCTACAATCGATATGGCCACACGTTCTAAACTCGTCTGTGGCTTCGGAGGCACCTCGTGAACTTGTTCGTGATCGTCCCCGTTGTCATCATTGTGTTGTACCTGCTCAACTCGATCAAAATACTGGCCGAGTATGAACGCGGCGTCATTTTCCGGCTAGGCCGTCTGTTGGGGACGGCAAAAGGTCCCGGCTTAATTTTGGTTTTCGCGCCGATCGACCGGATTGTTCGAGTGTCGTTGAGGCAGGAAGCGCTGGAGGTTCCGCCTCAAGACATCATTACCCGCGATAACGTCACGCTGAAGGTCAACGCCGTGATTTTTCTGCGGGTCATCGACCCCAATCGTGCGGTGGTCGCGGTCACAAATTATCTGTACCAGACTTCGCAGTTCGCTCAAACGACCTTGCGGTCGGTGCTGGGTGAAGTCGATCTCGACGAGTTACTGGCGCATCGAGAGAAGGTCAACAACCGTTTGCAGTCGATTCTCGACCAGCACACTGATCCGTGGGGAGTGAAGGTGACCAACGTCGAAGTGAAGCAGGTTGATCTTCCTGAGACGATGACGCGTGCCATGGCCAAACAGGCTGAGGCAGAGCGTGAGAAGCGGTCAAAGATTATTCATGCTGAAGGCGAGTTCGCTGCAGCACAAAGGTTGACGGATGCCGCCCATCTGCTGGCCACCGAGCCGACGAGTATCCAACTGCGCTACTTGCAGACGTTGACGGAAATCGGCGTGGAAAAGAACACGACCATTATCTTCCCGGTGCCAGTTGATCTTTTGACTGGCCTGCAGCAACTGGTAAAGGTGGACACTGCGAAGGCTGCGGCGCCCGCGACCCTGCCGGGACAGTAACGACGGAGAAGTGAGGAATGGATTCTGACGATAGCGACATCACATTAGGCCCCGGCAGACTGCTGGGACTGTTTTTCATGCTGGTTGCGGTCTGCGGGGTGTTTTTCGCCATCGGCTATTCGCTGGGCAAAACTTCCGCTCGCGAGCAGGCGATCAACGATAGAACGTCCCTCAGCGCGTCGCTCGCAGCACCGGCGGTCCCGGAGTCGAGCGCGGCAAAGCCGTCGGCTGTGGTTGCTGGGAGGGCTGATGCCCAGCCTGTGTCGTCGGAAGATTCGTCCGCTGCGAAGTCAGGCCCCGACATGACGTTCTACAGTGCCGTAAAAAAGGACGAGCACGGCTCCCAGCCTGCAGATCCGGCAGTTGCTTCGTCGGCCGGCAAAACGCCTCAGAAGGCACAGACCGTTGAGACAGCTTCTGTGAAGACGGCCGCGCCCCTGGAAGCTAATGCCGCAAAGCCAGTTCCCGAGGTCAAAGCCGATGCGAAGGCGGCGGTTGCCCCTGTCGCGGGCGGGGCATTCGTAGTTCAGATAGCGGCCGTTTCCCGCGAGGAAGACGCCGCAGCGCTAGCGGGCGCGCTCCGCAAGAAGAGCTACAGCGTCTTCGTGGTGAACAACCCGGCGATCCATGACAAGCTCTACCACGTGCAAGTCGGACCATTCGCAACCCTGCAGGATGCCGAAGCAATGAGGCTGAAATTAACGGGGGAAGGTTATAATCCCATCGTAAAACGAACTTGATCGCGAGTAAGCGCTGGTTTGAAATGCCATCCTTTGCCGGATGGCATTTTTATTTCTCCCGAGCAGCCGCAGTCGGGCAGGAAACTGGCGGGGGCGAAGTTGCGGCCTTAGTGATGGCCGGCTCCGACGGAGGTCTTCACGGTTTTTCCGTTATCGTTAGCCGCTTGTTCTGCGAGTTCCATCGAGGAGACCGCGATTCGTCGTGACTCGCCGGTGATCAGGCGCGCCGAGCGGTCGTAGGTAAAGTAGCTCCACGCCCATTCGATCATGACGATGATTCGGTTGCGGAATCCGATCAGGAAGAAGATGTGAATGAAAAGCCAGGACAGCCATGCCAGAAAGCCTGAGATATGGACCTTGCCGAATTGCGCCACCGCAGCAGCACGGCCGATCGTGGCCAGGCTTCCTTTGTCGACGTAGTGGAATGGCGTTCGCGGATTTCCGGCGAGATCTGCTGCAATCTGGCGGGCGACCCACCGGCCCTCTTGCATGGCGACTGGGGCAACTCCCGGTAACTGCGTTCCTTCAGCCTGTTTCAACGAAGCCAGATCGCCGATCACAAAGACTTCGGGATGACCTGGCAGGCTGAGGTCGGATTCCACCAATACCCGGCCGGCTCGGTCCACCGGACCCCCGAGCGCCCGGCCTAGCGGCGAAGCAGCCACTCCTGCCGCCCACAAGACGACTGTGGCATGCAAAACGTCGTTTCCGACGTGAATTTCACTTGGACCGACGCCGGTGACGGCGGAATTCAACCGCACGTCCACCCCGAGATGTTCCAGTTGACGCTTGGCACTAAGTCGTAAATCTTCCGGGTAAGCCGATAGCAGGGAAGTACCCGCCTCCAGCAGTACGATTCGCGTCTTCTTAGGATCAATGTGGCGAAAGTCGTCTGCCAACGACTGGCGGGCAATCTCGGCCAGAGTCCCGGCTAACTCGACGCCAGTCGGGCCGCCCCCGACTACCACGAAGCTAAGCTGTTGGTGCTCGCCGGTGACCGCTGCCTGCCGTTCGGCCAACTCAAATGCCAGCAGCATACGGCGGCGGATTTCCAGGGCATCTTCGATGGTCTTCAGCCCGGGGGCGAACTGCTCCCATTCGTCACGTCCAAAGTAGGCGTGGGTGGCGCCGGCGGCCACGACAAGGTAATCGTAACCAAGCTCAAAGCCGTTCAATTTTGCAGTGCGGCGTGCGAGGTCGAAGTCAGAAACTTCGCCCAGCAAGACTTCAATGTTGTCATGCTTCGCCAGGATCTCGCGAATGGGCGCAGCAATCTCGGCCGGGGAAAGACCTGCTGTTGCAACCTGATAAAGCAATGGTTGGAAGGTGTGGTGATTCTTCCGGTCAACCAGCGTGATTTGGAGGGGCAACCGGGCCATAGCTTCAGCCGCCTTCAGGCCGCCGAAACCGCCGCCAATGATTAAGACTCTCGGAGGATGAATGGGATGATTCATGGGCTCACTTAAATTGATGCGGCTGGCAGGCCGAGGAGTCATTTTAGTGGTGGTCGCGGTGGGGGGAACATGAGTGCAGGCGGTGCCTGGAGTTTTTCGCATCCAATCCATTCATCGGTGCTGACGCACAGTGCGGCGGATCGAATCCCGAGTGACCCCTCAAGCTTAAGGGCACGTAGAAATGGCGGAGAGCGCGTAAAAAATGCCTTCCGAGCAAGAGATGAAGTGCATTATTTTTCGGGCACATCCATAGCATTGCCCGAGTTTAGCGCCAATGCCATAACTGGCGAGCATCGGCATCTCAATTGCAACAGAAGGCGCATGATCAACGTAATTTTGGCAGACCACCAGAGAATTTATCGGATAGGTATGGCCAGCGCTCTCGCCGCCGAGGACGATATTCGGATTATCGGCCAACCACATTCGATCGACCAGCTTCGCGGCGGACTGGAGAAGTTCCGGGCGCACGTGCTCATCCTGTCGTCTGCGTTTATGGACAAACTCGCCGAGATCAAGGCGATCGCCGACCGCCGCCAAACGGCGATCTTGCTGCTAGAGGACCAGCCGAACGGGTATCTGCCGCAGTTCTTACCGGAGGTCAACGCGGTGATGCAACGCTCTGCAGACGAGTCGACCATCGTGCGGTGCATTCGGCACTTGGCGCGTGGCGGAAAGGTCCTGCGCTTTGTCCGCGATCACTCAGTCGATCCTCGCCATGACATGGTGGGCCTTCGCGTCCGCCGGCGTCTCTCACAACTGGAGTTAAGAATTATCGCGCTCGTCGTGCAGGGATTCAAGAACCGCGAGATTGCCTCACACCTGGGCAGCACGGAGCATGGAATCAAGAATTCGCTGCGACGAATATTCGACAAGACAGGCGTCTCCGACCGCCTTGAATTGGCTCTATTTGTTCTCCATCACGGCGCGATCCTCAGTGCAGAGGCCGCCGTTCATCCGGTTCCGAGGTTGAACTCAATCGCGGCGATTCGTCCCCTTCAAGATACCGGCTTCCGCAGAACCGTTCACTAACGCACAGCAGTTCGCCAATGAGACTACTCCGGGTTAGCTGAGCTCTGCGCGCCCGGCTCGGTACCGTGAAAGCTCAAGCGACCAGAGGCGATCATCCCTCCTGGTTATTTTCCAATCAGCATTACGGCTGGCTTGGGCAGGTGCACGAAACAGCTCTAGCGCAAACCTAGACTTCAGCATCGGCGAATAGAACTTGGGGTTTAGGCAGGTGCGCCCCAGTGGTTCCTTGGGCACCTTTACCCCGACGCGATCGCAGCGCTCCGGGTTGTTTATGCCTCGCACAAGGACGATCAGAGGTTTCTTCATGCCCGCTTTGCCTTGGGCTCTGACGCGCTTCAACCCTTCAAGGAAACAATTGAGCTGTGGCTCTGGCCTGACGTGTTCCGGAATCAAGACGCATCCGTCTCCAAAGCCAAGCAAGCCATTGCAGCATTTGCAAAGGCATCTAGCGATCGCGACGGACTAGCAGAATTGATGCATAAACCGTGACTTTCCCATCGACCGCCACTGCCACGAACTTGTTGGTTCCGGAGTCCTTAAACTGAACGACCCGATGTCGCGCTCGCGCCAATCAGGTGAGGCGCGAAGTCATTGATGAACCGGAGTGCGGGTTCAACCACCACTTCCTGATATGGCGTTTTGTTCTTGGCGAACCATTCACGATTGTTGTGACGTTTCAGTTGGCGCAAGAACGCGAATAGGTCAGGGCTGAAAATGGCCTCGTCAGACATCGATGCCTCCCACTGGATTCTCTAATTCTTCGGCAACGGCCCGCGCGACTGCAATTCGCGCAACACCAACACTGCGAGCTGAACTGAATCATAAATTGTGGCCTTCAGCTTGGGGCTGCATTGGATCGGTTCGCCTCACGGTCGTATCGCGGCGATAAGGGAAGCGGCAATTACCAGGGTTCCCCGCTGTTGTTTTCACAGTTGGTGCTCGCCGCTGATGAAGTTTGACCATTTCCGGTGTGGATGACGTTCAAGGCCGCCCGGGGAGACTGGCGGTGAAGTATTGTGAGCAACATTGAACAGCCCGGATTTCATCCTAGGCAGATAATCCAAGTGTCGGGGTGAAGACATCCATAGTAACCATTCGGGCAGCATTCGCACGTTGGATTTAGCCAGCAAGCAGCGCAAAGAACGTAATCCTATGACGCCACTTAGAGTTCTCCTGGTCGATGACAATGATGATGTTCTTCGCATGTTGAAAATGACGCTGGAGCACAATGACTTTGAAGTCGTTTCAGCAAAGAGCGTCACCGACGCTCTGAACCATATCGTTACCCAAAGCTTCGATGTTCTCATAACCGACCTGCACATGCCCGATGCCGGGGATGGTTTCGCGGTGGTGACCGCCATGCGTCACGCCCAACCCCAGGCGTTGACCCTGGTGGTGAGCGGGTTTCCTGATGTCAAGGAGGCGATGGCGGCGATTCTGCTGCAGGCGGATGACGTACTGGTGAAGCCTTTCGACGTGAAACAGCTTGCGGATCGGGTACGCAACAAACTGCAAGAAATCCATCGCGCCCCTCGTGCCGCCAAGGAAAGCGTGGCGACGATTCTGGAGCGCGACACCGCCACAACGATCCAGCGGTGGTTGGCCCGCGTGGGGAAGAATGAAGAATTGATGCGGGTTCGGCTTGCCGACCAGGACCGCATGGGCCATCTGTCAGAACTCACCAGGGAGGTCGTCTCGCGGTTGGAGACAAACGGAGCCCTCGAAGCCGGTGCTGGCAAGTCTCCCGCCGCGATGGCACACGGAGAACTTCGCTATCGCCAGGGCTACACTGCGCCCATGATGGTGCAGGAATCACGCATCTTGCAGGTATGCATCTTTGAAACGTTGGAGCGAAACCTGGGTACAGTGGATTTCAGCCTGGTACTGCCCGATATCATGCTGATTGCCGATGAAGTGGACTCGCAATTGACACAGAGCGTAGAGGGATTCTTGAAAGAACAGCAGCGTTCGGCGGGCTCACCGACCTACACTTCTTCAGCCCACCAACCGTTGCTCGCCACACCCTCAGATCTGCGACCGTAGTGGCCGGCCAGTGTACCAGTGAAGAACTGCTGGAGGTCCTCACCGGCAAGACGGCAGTCGATTCTGCCGCCCTGACAGTCAAGAACTAAGGTCCGTCTGCTGATGGCTCTGCCTGTTGCCTCAGGCAGAGTCTGGTGGGGTGGGGTCAAGTTTCAATACAGACCCTTTGGCGCTTGGCTCAGCCGCCAGTGAGACTCCATTGCCGTACCGGACCATCCGCGCCACGCAAAGCCCCCAGCCCCCACCTACATAGGTTGTCGCGCATTCTGACCACCCGATCGCCGTCGGGGCAACGATGCTAACGGTCCGCGCTCAGGCTGTTGGCCAGGAATAGCCTTCCCTTTGCTCAGCTATGAGCATTGCCATGCCCGTGAATACTTACCGACTGTTTTGGTTGCGGCTATGCCGCGCTATGTCGGGTGCGTGTGAGGTAGATGAGTGTTCTCCTCGATCAGCAGCCTTTCCACCTCACTCTCCGCCAACGCTTTCCGTCTTTGTTCGAATGATTCCTCGGTACTATGCCGCTGTCCGACCCCTCGGAGACGTGCATGCGGGCCATGTGGCCAGCAGAGCGACAGTTTGATGCGCGTCAGCAAAAGCCGTGACCAGCGTCACATCGCGACATCAGAAAGAGTGAAAGACTGACCTGTTTGCAGGACTCCCCAATAGGCGGATTCACGCGGCGGAGCCGAGTTAATCGTCTGTACACCCGCAACAGGTGCAGGAAACACGAGAATGGATACGGCAAAGATCACCGAAGCACAGAAGACCGCCATACGATCCCTCGAAAAAGCCATCAAGCTCCTGCATTCGATTCGGACGTTGGAGGGCACGGATAAGGACGGGGTGGAGCATCTGCTGGAGATGGCGCTAGAGGCTTTGAGAGTCAACCAGTAGCGCAGTCGGAGAAAGCTCTGTCCGTCGGTTGTACGGGCACATAGAGGTGTAATGGAAAGCGATTCTGCTGGCTATTTTGGGATATTTCTGCATCGCGTGTTGGTGGCAATCATGGAGCTGCTCGAACAGATCAACGGCAAACTGCCTTCGTCTCGATTACTTAGAACACTCCTTTCAATCTGATGAACCAACGACAGCGACAACCCCAGCGAGATGTTGTCTCCGTGTTTGGGCGTACCATTGGCTATGAGCAATATCTTTCCCACATCGTTTCCCGCATCCACTGATCGCCGGACGGCTATTGATCGCCTCATTGCGCGAAGCACAGGAGAAGACGAGGACGAAGAAGAGGAGGATAAAAAGGAACAGGAAGATAACAGCGAAGACGAAGGCGACGGCTACTCGGAGTGAACATAGCTCGGCACGTTAGAGCAACAGTGTTTGGTGCCACGATCTGCCTTAAGGTCAGAACCGCCGCGTCATAGGGCCATTGCTTCCACTTCCCGTGCCGGCCACCATAAACGGTCACTTGCCCATCCACCGACACCGCCACGAATCGGTTGGTTCCGTTGTCGTTGAACTGGACAACTTGATGCCCCGCTCGTGCCAGTTGCCCCCATCGGCTGGCCTTCTCCGCATTTTTGGTCGATGGCCTGATACTCCCGCCCTTCCATCGTGAACGCCAGCATCCTGAGTCGATGTTTGCTCGTGCGGTTGACGGTCACGGGCTTTCCGTTCACATCAACCGTGGTGTACTCATCATCTGTCGGGCGATTGACGCCAACAGGTGTGGTGTCCCAGCATGATCCGAAACCCTCTGGGTTAGGCCGCGCCGAAACCCGTCATTTTCGCGCATTTCGGGTCGCGAGTGCACCGAAGAGCTACCGGTCCGCTTCGGCTTCCAAGGCGGGTTTGGCTTATCTTGCCGGCGATTCGGGTGACCGATTCCACTCAATGTGCCGATAACAATTATTGAAGGAGTCTTCGCTGGAGTGCAGATGCAATGACGGAGTGACGACATGATGTGCATGAAATGTAAACGTGACTATGTGCAACAAACCTCAACTGCTCATGACACGCTAGACTTTTGCAGCGCAGAATGTGAGTTGGAGTTTAAGTTCCCGATCATGTTCCGTATGGCCAGCACTGCCACGAAGCTCTTGGCTACCTTGTCCTTGAAACGCACGGCCTGATGTCCCGTTGATGAGCATTTCCTGAGCGTTTGACACAAACAGTGCCTATTGCGTGTGACAACACGTTTAATTGACACTGCAATATCCCATCGTCACTTTACCAACTCCTTCTCCCTTGATTCGCCGCGCGAAATGCAGGGGCGTGATGAGAATGTCCGCGAACTGCTGCGAGACGTTCTTAGGCCGCGACTTTGCGTGGTGGTTCTAGCGATCCCGAGAGATCTGGCGCACTGGGTTCGCGACGAGGGACCGTTAGCTCTTATTGACGTGGGGGCGGCGGCCACCCGATGCGAAACAACCGCCATAACGCTGCCCGATCTTATAGAGCAGTCTCACCCGGTAACAGGAGCGATCAGCGTCTTTCAGTTGGAATTGCAGTTCCACAATTTCTCCAACGAACAAATCGGCGTTGGTCTCGAAGCCGACGCCGGTCTCGCTAATGTCTCGGCACACGCCCTCTGCCGGCCACGCTGAAGGTTAACGCTTCGGTGCTGATTCGAAGAGGTGAGCTGTCAAGTCTGAATCCCGGAGAGCAAAGAAGAGAAGATTGGCAGGGGGAGAGCAGCCGGTGCTACTAGCTGTTGTCCATTGGACCCGTTTTTCCTGTGTTAGATTAAGAAGGTGTGGGGCCCGTAGCTCAGTTGGTAGAGCAACGCACTTTTAATGCGTGGGTCGCAGGTTCGATTCCTGCCGGGCTCACCATTTCCGGCCCTCCCGATGTCCGTTTTCCTCCACAGCCTAAGATTTCTTCTCCACATAAACCGCCGTGCCATAGGCCAGGACCTCAGTTACGCCCTGCATGATCTCGGTCGCGTCGTAACGCATCCCGATCACCGCATTGGCTCCAAGCTCGGAAGCGTGTTGTAGCATAAGATCGAAAGCGTGCTCGCGAGTCTGCTCGCACAGATTAGTGAGCAAGGTGATGTTTCCGCCGACAATGGTCTGAAGCGTTGCGCCGATTGTGCCAACAATGGACCGCGATCGCACAATGATTCCGCGCACCAGCCCAAGGTTCTTGACGATCATGTAGGCGTCGAGGGTGAAGGCAGTAGTAACCATCTGATGAGGAATTGCGGGACCGCGAACCGCCGCGGGATCGACGTAGTTGCTGCTCATGAAAGTCTCCTTGTGAATCGTGCTCGAAGCATAGCACGCAGACACAACCCGCTAGCGACGCGGGTGCCAGGTCCCAAACCCAGTGCGAACGGCTTGGAGTTATTACTTCGGCGTGCTGGTGGCGAGATGTTCGGTCTCGGCATCGGTACTTGCGTCGCTTCGGAGGCTGGCGTGCCAAGACTCGTAGGGCGATACTTCATCGAGTATTGAACTCAACTGCTGCGCGGGGATCATGCCGTCCAGCGCATTCATATAGGGGGAAGTCGCGCTGGACGACCGCCGCGCCCCGCGAGGTAACATTGCGCGGAATAAGAAGAAAGCGCCGATCAGAACCAGTAATCGCAACATGGCAGTCCTTCGTTGAACAGTGAGGGGAGGGCGGGGGACATCGAAAGCTCGCGCCCTGCCGTATAGTCAACTATCGGCATGCGCGCGAAAAAGTTGACTCGGCGCTGTTTTGCATGTAATTCCCTCGACGCACAAAACCTTGGCCGCGTCGCTGCTCTCGATCTCACTAGAGTAAGCTGGGGAAGCACTCTCTTCCAATGAAGGACTCACTGCGCACCGCAAAAGGTCGCGACCAAGGGTTGGTTATCGCCATTTCGGTTGGAGTTGTCGCCGGCATGGTGGTGGCGCTGCTCCTGATTTTCCTGTGGCGAAGCTATCCGTCGACCATGACCCAAGGCGCAGCTTACCACCTGGCGATGGCGATTTGCCCCCCGTTCCTGTTGGTCGGAGTCGTTACCGAATTGACTGACTCCACGCTGGCCGTCGTGATGACAGGCGGTTGCATCGTTCTAGGTAACGGCTCGTTGTATGCCGGGCTGACCGCCTTCGCTTATTGGGTGTGGTCGACCCTATGGCAGGGTAGTAAGGCGCGCTAACGCAGTGGATCAAACAGCAGGCTGCTGTTGCGTCATACAGTGCAGCGCACCCAGACCCAGGACAAAGTCACCACAGTAGATGCCGACAACCGTGCGTCCGGGAAATAATTCGGCCAGAATACTTAAAGCAACTCGATCGTTGGCGTCGTCAAACACTGGAACCAGCACCAATCGGTTCGCAATGTAAAAGTTCGCATAACTGGCGGGGAGGCGTTGTCCCTGGAAGAATATAGGCGCCGGCATCGGAAGTTTCACGACTCGCAGCGGCTTGCCCGAATGATCGGAACTCTTACTCAACTGCAGGAAATTCTCCCGCAGCGGTCCGTGGTTCACATCGCTGGTGTCGGGCTCGTAAGCCGTGACGACAATGTTGGGAGCGACGAAACGCGCGATATCGTCTACATGCCCGTGAGTATCGTCTCCGGCGATCCCTCGACCCAGCCAGATAACCTTCCTCACGCTGAGATAATCCGCAAAGAGTTGCTCCAAGCGCTCGCGGGTAACCTCCGGATTTCGCTGCTGCACGGCGCTCAGGAGGCACTCTTCGGTGGTCAGCATGGTGCCGCGGCCGTTGACATCAATGCTGCCACCTTCGAGCACTACGCGGCGTTGCTGGCCATCAACCTCGACTTCGGGTTGCCATGTGCGGATCCGCAGCCGGTGTCCAATCTCAGTTGAAACCGCAGCGTCGCGCTGCCAATCGCTATATTTCGCCCACCCATTGAATCGCCACGCCGTCGCGACTAGCTGCCGAGCGGAGGGCGATCGGGCGGTCCGGCGCAAGAATATCGGTCCTGTGTCCCTGGTCCACGCCCGATTTGTCGGAATACGCCAAAACCTTATTTTCATTTTCCCGCTGCGACTTCCCGGCGTATCTGCGCCCTTGGGTAAGACTTCCGTGTCTATCAATACCTGGCGCGCCCGCGCCTCGGCGGAATCGTCATTAACCAAAATGTTGACACCCTCTGTCCGGGCAAGATTGCGAATGATTTCGGCGTAAACCCATGGGATGGATTCGAACTTTCCCGGCCAGTCGGAACGATTGTGGGGCCATGCGATCCATGTTGCCGAGTGCGGTTCCCATTCGGCGGGCATACGGTAGCCGAGTGAGGCAGGCGTTTCCAAAGGTCGCTTTTGCGCTTTGGCCAATTCTTACACCAGGAACCGTTGGGTGATGGGACCGTAAGCGTCGATGCGGCGGTCGCGCCAGAATGGCCAATTACGGCGGACATCTTCGATAAGATGCATATCTACTTCCGCCAGCAAGATCGCCTCCTTGTCATGCGGGGCTTCAGCTACGACACGTCCGAAGGGATCCGAGATGAACGATCCACCCCAGAATTCCAGACCTTTACCGGGCGCCTGATTGCCGCGAATGTTTCCCGTTTCAAAGCCCACGCGATTCACCGCCGCCACGTACACGCCATTGGCGATTGCGTGCGAACGCTGAATCGTGCGCCACGCGTCGTATTGGGCCTCGCCGTGTTGCGCTTTTTCGTCAGGGTGCCAGCCAATCGCGGTTGGGTAGAACAGCACGTTGGCGCCCTGCGCAGCTGTGAGACGAGCCCCCTCGGGATACCACTGGTCCCAGCAAACCAGAGTCCCAAAGCGTCCGAAGTAGGCGTCAAACGCCTTGAACCCGAGATCGCCCGGAGTGAAGTAGAACTTTTCGTAGTAGAGCGGATCGTCGGGTATGTGCATCTTGCGGTAAATTCCCAGAAGAGCGCCATCCCGGTCGAGGATCGCCGCCGTGTTGTGATACAAACCTGGCGCGCGCCGCTCGAAGAGCGAAGCAATCAAAGTGATCTTCAGCTCGCGAGTCACCCCACTCAGTCGTTGCGTCGCGGGTCCGGGGATCGGTTCCGCTAACGCGAAGAGTTCAGCATCCTCCCGCTGGCAGAAATATTGGGTCTGAAAAAGCTCCGGAAGGCACACAAGCTCCGCGCCTTGCTTGGCAGCTTCACGCACATGCACGATAGCGCGCTCCATGTTCTCTTCCGGATCGGAAGTGCACGACATCTGCACGATTCCTATGGTGAAATTCCGTTCGACCAATGCTCCACTCCCGCCTATTCGAATGCAGACAAAGAATAGCATTACGCTCGGAAGCAGTGACATCAAGGTTTCGATTGTGAATGGCCGATGAAATCACCTCCCGGTGATGCGCATACGACCGGCCTTCACGTTGACTCAACCCGCAGCTAGCTTGTAGCTTCGATAGTTCGGCACCCACAAGCGAAATATGATGCGTGAACTGCGCGAGTGTTGGACCAGCACTCCCAAGAGGTGATTGTGAACGACCAACAGAAGCCGCAAGAGGAAGGCCACGAACGCAAGCTGCACGATCCGGTATCCGACAAGCTAATACCGCTGGAGCCGTTGGATCTGTCAAAGATCAAGTCGATCGATGACATGGTGCGCGCCATGGGAAATACGTCGTTCACGGGCCGTCAGGTCGGCGAAGGTGCCGATGTGCTGGATGCGATGGCGCGCGACAAAGATTGTTTCGTGGTGATGACCTTGGCCGGCGCGATGACAGTTGCCAAGCAAGGACTGATCATCACGGACCTGATCGACTCGGGCGTCGTACACGCCATTGTCTCCACCGGCGCGCTGATGGCGCACGGCCTGGTGGAGGCCGCCGGACGATCGCATTTCCGTTACGACCCTCGCATGGACGACAACGAACTCTACGACGCCGGATACAACCGTGTGTACGACACACTGGAACCCGAGACCAACCTGGATTTCGTCGAAACTATTGTGGCCCGCATTCTCAAGGGGTGGGACCACAACGAAACGCTATGTTCGTACAAACTGAACCGCGACATCGGCCAATACTTGAGCGAAAACGTAAAGGAACGCGGGATTCTAAAGTCGGCCTACGAAAAGGGCGTCCCCGTGTTCGTGCCCGCATTCAGCGACTCGGAGATTGGGCTGGACTTCGCGCTCCATAACCGCGCACGTCGAAAAAATAACGTTCCGCCTTTACGTTACGATCCTTTCGAAGATCTCGAGTTCTATGCTGAAACGCTGCTGAAGCAGAATCGCCTGGGCATCTTCACCATTGGAGGCGGTGTCCCACGCAACTGGGCGCAACAGTTTGGACCGTACATCGACTTGCGCCACCGTCGGGGAGGGGAAGACCTGTCGCTCAAGCGCTTTCACTACGGAGTGCGCATTTGTCCAGAGCCCGTTAATTGGGGAGGCCTCTCCGGCTGCACCTATAGTGAAGCCGTCTCTTGGGGGAAGTTCGTTCCACCCGAAGAGGGTGGCAAGTTCGCGGAAGTCTTGCTCGACGCGACGGTGGGCCTGCCGTTGATTGCGGGCGCTGTGCTGGAGCGGATCAAAGTGTAGTCGTCGGCTTCACTGAATTCCCGAGTTGGGAATCTTGAGCACGTGCAATGGACAAACGCTTTCCTTGGATCCATCGCTTACTCGACAATGATTGTGGAGGTCAGCGTATGAGTTCCATGGCCGTCATTCAGGACTTTCTGGCCCAAAAGCGAATTGCTGTGATCGGAGTCTCCCGCGATCCTAAGGATTTTTCGCGCGGAATGTTACGTACTCTGCGAGAACGAGGCTACGATGCCATCGCGGTGAATCCGGAGTTGCTGTCGGTTGACGAGACTCGATGCTTCTCGCGGCTCGAAGATATTTCACCCCGAGTTGATGGGGTGCTCCTCATGACTCCGCCGGCAGTCACCGACGACATCGTGCGGCAATGTGCGCGATTGGGAATTGGTCGGGTTTGGATGTATCGGGCAGGTGGCAAAGGAGCGGTGAGCCCGCAGGCGGTTGAATTCTGCGAAGAACACGGGATCAAGGTCATTCCGGGAGAGTGTCCCTATATGTTCTTCCCAAAGAGTGGCTGGTTCCACGGTCTGCACGGATTCATCAAAAAGTTTTCGGGCGCGTATCCTCGTAATCGAGGAAGAGTTCGAGGGTACTTCATCCTGAGTGATAGGTGCGGCCGGTCGAGGAGTACTGAACAGAGTGTCGCGGTCCAGCCACCGGCTCCGGTTCAGGCCCGGCGAGGTCTAAACTCCGGAGCCGGCTTCGGCTTCCGCGGAACTCTTGCGGGATCGAGCCGGCTTTGCGCGGCCACCAATCTCGCGAAAGGTCATGTTCATCGCCTTCCGTTTATATTTACGTTTCCAATCGAAGAAAAGTTCAGCGTAGGATTTCGTGATGTAATCGCTTGGAGCAATGCGAAGGCCTCGCGCAGTTTGGTCGATCCATCGAGCTTTGCCTTCGATCTCGGCGACGTCGCCAATTGGAGTGTGGTCAAGCACAACGTGGCCTTTCCCGTCGCTCCACTCGGAGCGAAACTTTTCATAAGTAAAGACCGGCTGATATCCCAGTGCACGGAGTATCTGCTCCATCTGTGTGCCGTCGGAGACGCCGGTTTCCAACTCCGTGCGCGACTTGTGCCTGCCCGCCTTGGCGCGAGCCTTGTGGGTCAACCTCCAGGAGTCGCCATAGCGACGCAGCCTCAACAGCTCGCCTTTGCGGCGCAGCTTTTGTCCGGGCAGGTCAAACAGAGTATTCACCTCGTGAGTCGGCGGGGTGACGCAGCAAAAGCCTAGTTGGGAGAGGCGATGTTCGAGACCCTTGGGGTCAACGACTAGAAACTTGATCTCTATTTCTTGCGGAGCAGCCATGAGCGGAGTGTATCGGAGAAACGACCCGCGGTGGGGATTGGCTAACTTCAGAAATAGAATCCCGCAAACATACGTTCATGGAATCCTTAGCTTTGGCGCTCCACCACGAATTCTGGAACCCAGAGCAAAACGCGCTTGATCTCAGAGTCAGGAAAGGTGCAGATCGACTCTCTTGCGGCGTTAGAAAACTCAACTGCACGGGCATACGCGGCGTCGATGGAACCATATCGATTCAGGATTGCGACGATATCGGCCGGGGTGATGCCGTTGAACCCACCATTGCCCAGTACCGACTCGATGGTGGCGCGCTCGGCCGTGGTGCAGTGATCCAGAGCATGAAGTACCGCCCATGTCGCTTTCCCCTCGCGCAGATCGCTGGCCACGGGCTTGCCCAGAACTTCTTCGGAGGCAGTCAGGTCAAGTACGTCGTCGACGATCTGGAAAGCCATCCCGAGGTTACGACCGTAGTCGGCGAGTTTCTGCTGATCGGTTTCGTTTGCTTGTGCCAGGATGCCTCCCAGCTTCATGCAGACGGAGAACAGGCATGCGGTCTTGCGGAAAATCAGCTCGAAGTGTTCCTCGGCGGTGATGATCTTACCCAATCGCTCGATCTGCAGGAGTTCGCCCTCGACCATGGCTTGCGTCAGCTCGATCAGTGTGTCGAGCACCTGGAAATTCCGCTCCTCGATCGCGACTTTGAAAGCCTGCATATAAAGCCAGTCGCCCGCCAAAACGCATTTTGAGTTTCCCCATTGGGTGTTCGCCGCCGGACGCCCTCGCCGCGTCTTGGCCTCGTCGATAATGTCGTCATGAACCAGCGTCGCGGTGTGGATTATCTCAACCACCGCACCCAACCGGATCGCGCCCTGACCGGTATAGTTCATCAGCTTGCAGGAAAGCAGCAGCAGCGCAGGACGCAGACGTTTTCCGCCGCCCGCGCGAAGATACTCTCCGATTTCCGTGATTGCCCGCACGCCAGAGACGGTGTCGCGTCCGAACTCGCGCTCGATGGCAGCGAGGTCATCGTGCAACAGGTCGAAGACCTCTTTCGCGTTGTGGGTTACGGACGTACTCAATGTTTTCCCGTCAGTTAGATCGGTAATTCGTAAATTGCATATCGATGCCGAAATCAGACTGCTTGATCATGGCAATGATTTGTTGCAGCGTGTCACGATCTTTGCCACTCACTCGAACAAAGTCGCCTTGAATGGAGGCTTGCGCCTTGAGCTTCGAGTTCTTGACCAACTTCACGATTTCGCGGGCCTTTTCGATTGCGATACCTTGCTGCAACGTTACTTTTTGCCGCACCGTTGAGTTCGCCGCCGGCTCGACAGTTCCATAGGTCAGAGACTTCAACGACACGCCGCGCTTGAAGAGCTTTCCCTGCAGAATGTCGTTGACCGCCTTCAGCTTGTACTCGTCGGCAGATGTGAGGACCAGCGCTTCCTTGCCGTCCATCTGGACGTCAGACTTCGAGTCCTTCAGGTCATATCGCGTGTGGATTTCCTTCAACGCCTGTTGAATGGCATTGGACACTTCCTGCAAATCCACTTTGCTGACGATGTCAAAACTGTTCTCGGCCATAATTATTAAGTGTAACAAGCCACGGCGCGATTGCCGCATTTTGCTGGCACACAGGATCGGCCCGCACGGGATCAGTCCCGTTACAACGCCGCCACCCGGCGTTGCACCAGCAAGAAATACAAAGCCAGCAAGATCAACAGCGACCCATTTACGGCCAGGACCACTGGGGCCGTGAATATCGGCACGAGCCATCCGGACAGCAAGTTCCCCATGGGCATGCCGCCGCGGAAGGCGAAGTTGTAGACGCTCATCACCCGGCCACGCATTTCGTTGGTGGTAATCAACTGCACCAGAGAATTCACCGTCGCAAAGACTGCCATCATGGACGCGCCCACCAAGACCAGAAGTGCACCGCTCACAACCATCGACCGCGAGAGAGCGAACCCTGCGATCCCGGCCCCGAGGCACATCAGCGAACCAAGCGCGACCCGGCCCTTCCGGCTGATGTTTCCCAGATACGCCACCATTAGCGAGCCGCAGATCGAGCCGAATCCCATCAACGCCAGCATGTTTCCGTAGGTTTCTGGACCGCGATGAAAGATGTCCTTCACGAACACCGGAATGTAGGTGCGCATGGGCATACCAAGCGCGGTCATGCAGAAAGCAAAGACGATCAGTGCTTCCATCGCATGCTGTTTGCGAACGAACCTAATGCCCTCCTTCAGGCTGGTGTATACCGAATCGGTCGTCTTCTGCGGCAGGAATCGAGTGGTGATGATAGTCAAGGAAACGATTGGCGCCAGGAACGAGAGCGCGTTCAATCCGAAGCACCACTTCTCGCCGAGCTTTGCCAGTGCCTGGCCGGCAAGCGCTGGTCCGATCATCACCGCCACATTGAATTGAATGGAATTCAGCGCGATAGCGTTGGGCATGTCGTCTTTTTCGACGAGAGTAGGAATCAGCGCCTGATAGGCCGGGCCGCCGAAGGCCTGCGCAAAACCCGAGACGAAGGACAGGCAAAGAATGTGCCATACGTGTACATGATCGGTCGCCACCAGAATCGTCAGTATCGTGGCTGTCGCCATCTGCACGTATTGCGACGCCAACAAAATACGCCGCCGTTCCACCCGGTCGGCCACAACGCCACCGATCAGGGAGAACAGAAAAATAGGGATGCCACCGAGGAACTGGTCGAGCGCCAGCAAGAACGCCGAGTGACTCAGGCGATAAATCAGCCAGCCTTGCGCCACGATCTGCATCCATGTGCCGATGCTCGAGGTGCAGGCGCCGAACCACATCAAGCGGAAATCGCGATAGCGAAATGCTTTGAAGACGCGAGCGATCACCGGTGGGGCTCCACGGGCATTTCAGCAGCCTACCATGACACAGCATTCGAAGACGGTTGTGGAACAGACTGTGATGCAACGCCTCATTGGGATCGCGGCAGTTGGAAGAAGCGGTAGAAGTTGGCAGTCGTAATCGCCCCGATGTCCTCAGCAGGCAGTCCGCGCAACTGTCCAACCTGATTCGCAACCTCGCGAACAAATGCGGGCTCATTCCGCTTGCCGCGATGCGGGACTGGCGCGAGGTAAGGTGAATCGGTCTCGATAAGCATTTGATTCAGCGGGACAATGCTGTCCGCATCGCGAATATTTTGTGCTTTTGGGTAGGTAATGTTCCCCGCGAACGAGATGACGAAGCCGAGGTCAAGCGAGGCGCGCGCATGTTCGACCGAGCCGGTAAAGCAGTGCATCACGCCGCCGAGTCCGGTCGACGCCCAGTTCTCGCGAATCAGTCGCAGCGTGTCGTCCCAAGCGTTAGCACTGTTGTCAGAAGGTCGACAGTGAATGACAATCGGGAGCTTGGCCGAAGATGCCAACTCCATTTGCTGAAGAAAAACTTTTCGCTGTACTTCGCGAGGTGAGTGATCGTAATAGTAGTCGAGGCCGATCTCGCCCCACGCAATGACCTTCGGATGCCGCGAGAGTGCAACCAACTGATCAAAGTCTGCTTGCGTCGCCAGCGCCGCCTCGTGGGGATGGATACCGACTGTAGCGTACACACCGTCGTATTGTTCGGCAAGCTTGATCGCGCAATCGAACGTCCCTGTACCAGGGCCGTCTCCATTGCCGATGGCCAGCATCGTCGTGACCCCAGCGTCTTTCGCCCGCGCAAACACGTCGGGGCGGTCGCTGTCGAAGCGCTTGTTTTCCGGATGACAGTGCGAATCGGTGTACATTGGCGGAAAAGGGAACCCCTACTTCAGGCGCGCTCCGTTGGGTACGTCTTCGAGGAAGCCTGCCAGCACCGGCACACCTTCATCGCCGAGTGATGCTGCGACGATCATGCCCTGCGACTCCAGTCCCCGCAGTTTACGCGGCGCGAGATTGGCCACGATCACCACCTTGCGTCCAATGAGCTTCTCCGGGTCGTAGGCCTTGGCGATACCAGCTACAACTTGACGAACCTCAGTGCCCAAGTCAACTTCCAGCCGCAGCAGCTTGTCGGTGCCCTTGACCTTCTCGGCAACCTTCACTTGTCCGACACGTAATTCGATCTTCGCAAAATCATCGATGGTAATGGTATTGCTAACGGGCGCGCTGGCGGCCGGGGCCGCAGCGACTGCCGCGGTTGAGACCTCCGTTGCTTCAGGTTGTTTGAACTCTTCGGTCTTCTCCACTACCGCTGCCGGACTGCTTTGTGCTGCGCGTTCCTGCTCCATTTGCTGCATCCTTTCGATCGTGCTCTTATCGGCCCGCGGGAAGACGGCTTCGACGGTTCCCAGCTCTGTATGCAACGGCAATTGGCCCCACGCCAGATTGCGCAGATCCAGTTTGGTGATGTCTCCCAGTCCCAATTGTCCCCAGATGCGCGCTGAAGAATCCGGAATGACGGGATGTACCAATGCAGTAATAATTCGCAGCGCTTCGGCTGATGTGTGCAGGATCGTTGCCAGGCGCGCTCGAGAGTCCTGATCTTCCTTTTCGGCCACGGCCCACGGTTCGTTCTCCACGATGTACTTATTGACCGCGGCCACGAGGCCCCAGGCGGTCTCCAGTGCGCGTGAGAACTGGAACTGTTCGAACTGCGCATTGAAATCCACGATGGTCTGCTCCGCCAGTGCCGCGACCGCGTCATCAGCGGCCGTCCGAGCTCCCGGTGAAGGATAGGGAATCTCGCCCTCAAAATATCGCGTGATCATGCTTAACGTCCGGCTCGACAGGTTCCCCAAACCATTGGCCAAGTCGGCGTTGAATCGTTGTACGAGCGCGTCGAAGCTGAATGAGCCGTCACTGCCAAATACAATTTCGCGCAACAGGAAATAGCGCAGAGTGTCGGCGCCTAGCGTGTCGAGAATGGTTTCAGTTCGCACAATGTTGCCGCGCGATTTCGACATCTTGCTCTCTTCGAACAGCAGCCAGCCGTGGGCGACGATCGACTTCGGCAGCGGAATATCGGCCGCCAGCAGAAACGCCGGCCAGTAAACGCAGTGGAAGCGAACGATTTCCTTGCCGATGACGTGCACGTCGGCCGGCCAGTAATGCTTCAACTTGGCCTGATCTTTCGGATCGTCGGAACCGTAGCCGACCGCTGTCAGGTAATTCACCAGGGCATCGAACCACACGTAGATCACGTGCTTTTCGTCGCCCGGCACCGGAATTCCCCATTTGAAGGTCGTACGGCTCACCGATTGGTCGCGCAGCCCACTGCGCACAAAAGAGATCACCTCGTTGCGTCGTGCCTCCGGCCGAATGAAATCAGGATGTTCTGTGTACAACTTGAGAAGCGGCTCCTCCATGGCCGACAGTTTGAAGAAGTAATTTTCTTCCTGGATGGTTTCGGTCGGCCGGCCGCACTCAGGGCAGGGAGCTCCGGGCTCCGTGACATCGACGTACAGTTCATCGAACACACAATACTGTCCGCTATAAGAGCCCTTGTAGATATACCCGCGCTCCTGCAAACGCTTAAACAGCGCCTGCACTCCTCGTATGTGGCGCGGCTCAGTAGTGCGAATGAAATCGTCGTACGTCAGGTTCATCCGGTCCCAAAGCTCGCGGAACTCACCTGAAACGTGGTCCGCGAATTCCTGAGGAGAACAACCCGCGGCAATTGCGGAGCGCTCGATCTTTTGTCCGTGTTCGTCGGTGCCCGTAAGAAACCAAGTATCCATTCCCATCATGCGCTGGCGTCGCGCCACGGTGTCGCAAACCACCGTGGTGTACGCGTGCCCAATGTGCGGCCGCGCATTGACGTAGTAGATGGGTGTCGTGAGGTAAAACTTTTCGGTCTTATCCATTCTTTTTGTCCAGGTACAAGCGGAGCGCTTCCTGCATTACGATTTTCAGAGGCACATGATGCTCAACAGCAATGGAACGGCAGTCTTCGTACTCCGGGGCAAACTGCGAATCGCCACCAGCTAGGCTTCCGACTTTGATCCGCACCTCACCCCACTGCGTTCGCACGGCTTCGTGGCGACGCTCCAGAATGTGCCGTCTCTCGTGGCGGCTGCGGACTCCCAGCGTACTACTCTCACGGAACAACAACTCCCGAAGCCTTGCTGCATCCAGCGGCTTCGCCAGCACCGTAACTAAAGTTCCCGGGCGCGACTTCTTCATCTGGACTGCCGTGGTGAACACGTCCAAAGCTCCTTCGGCGAGCAGCAGGTCCGCTACGTAGCCAATGATCTGGGGACTCTGGTCGTCAAGGTTCGCCTCCAACACCACCACTTCGTCTTCCGTCGACGAGCCGTTCGTATTGGCGGTCGTACCCCCCGATTCCAGCGTCTCTCCCATGCTTATACGCAGCACATTGGAGTGATGGGGGAAATCGCGCGACCCAGCGCCGTAACCGATCTTCTCAGTCGTCATCACCGGACGCGGTCCGAAACTCGTCGCCAAGACTCGCACGATTGCCGCACCGGTTGGAGTTACAAGCTCCTTCTGAATTTCGCCGGAATATACCGGGATACCTTTCAGCAACTCCAGGGTTGCGGGAGCGGGAACCGGCATCACTCCATGAGCGCAGTGCACGGTGCCACCTCCTACATTCAGGGGGGACGCGTAAATCTTCTCCACGCAAAGCGCCTCGGCGCCAACCGCTGCGCAGACGATATCGACGATTGCGTCGGCAGCGCCTACTTCGTGGAAATGGACTTGAGCAGCATCGACATTGTGCACTCTCGCTTCGGCAGTTCCGAGCGCCATGAAGATGTCGCTCGCCGTCTTCTTGGCTTGGCTACTGATAGGAGCCGCTTCAATGATCCCAAGAATGTCTTCAAGGTTCCGGCTGTGAGAATGGTGCTGGTGACGATCGTGGCCGTGTTCCTGGTCACGCGCGCCAGCGTCGCTGTGTTGGTGACTCTGCACGGCGGAATGACGCTCAGCGTCGGCCCAGAATTCCTCGCGTGGGAGGTCTTTCTGTCCATCCACGACCACATCTACCTTGGTGGCGGAAATCCCATTACGGTCCACGCGTGAAACCTCCAACGCAGCCCCCACCCCCAGTCCCGCAACCGTCTTCTGCAGCAACTCAAACGAAACTCCGGCATCCACCAGCGCGCCGAGAAACATGTCGCCGCTGATTCCGGAAGGTCCGTCCAGGTATGCAATTCGCATGGAAACTGCCCGCTTGCAAGCCGCGCCGGCATTCTGGCGGGTGCCCGATGGGAACTTTCATCATAGGTAACGGTGCGATCACCGTCAAACCAGCATCCTTTCGTTCGTTTGTTATAATCACCTTTTTCCTCAGCCATTTGCGAGTCAGCATCCTGTCCGGCAGAGCCAGCAGCCAACAGCCCAGAAACAGTAAGAGAGACCGAAAATCGTGTATCTAGAGCGACAGAAACAACTGGCCAATCACGTACGAGAATTCCTCCGCCAGAAGTACCAGGTCGAGTTATCGAACATTGCCATCGACCAGCCGCCCAAGGTGGAGATGGGCGAGTTCGCCATGCCGTTTCCCTTTGAGCTCGCCAAGCAGTTGAGGAAGGCCCCGCGCAAGATTGCAGAAGAAATTGTCGCCGAGATGCCGCTTCCCGAGGGATATGCAAAGTTCGAGGTGGCTGGCGCCGGATACATCAATGCTCGCCTCATCCGGGCCCAGGCTGCCCGCGCTCTGACCGGCGAGAACACTATCGCCGTAACGGACCACACCGCCGAAGGCGCAGCCAACGTAACTGGCAAGATCCTGGTCGAGCACACCAGCATTAATCCCAACAAGGCCGCTCATATTGGGCATCTGCGGAACGCAATCCTGGGCGACACCTTTGTCCGCCTGTTGCGTGCCGCCGGACACACTGTCGACATTCAGAACTACATCGACAACACCGGAGTCCAGGTGGCTGACGTGGTCGTAGGCTTCGTTCACTTGGCCAAGCTGTCGAAAGCCGAAGTCGAGAACTTGATCGCGACCACTTCACGCTTCGATTACTACTGTTGGGACCTGTACGCCCGGGTCTCGCAATGGTACGAAGCGGACAAAGAAAACCTTAGGGCTAGACTTGAAGCATTACATGCCATCGAACAGGGAAACAATGAGATGGCATCGATTGCAGAACTCGTTTCGACCGCTGTTCTGCGGCGTCACTTAGAGACCATGGAGCGGCTCGACATCGAGTACGACTTCCTCCCGCGCGAAAGCGAAATCCTGCGCCTGCACTTCTGGGATTTGGCCTTCCAGCAGCTCAAAGAAAAAGGAGTGCTCTACTTCGAGACCGAGGGCAAGAACAAGGGATGCTGGGTAATGACGCGCCCGCTCGGCTCGGCCAAGGCCAATGCCGCGCGCGACGGTGAGCCGGACCTCGAACAGGCTGAAGCCAAGGTAGGTCCCGACGAAGACGCGAAAGTCATCGTACGGTCGAACGGAACTGTTGGCTACGTTGGCAAAGACATTGCCTACCACCTGTGGAAGTTTGGGTTGCTGGGACGCGACTTCGGATACCAGAAGTTCTTCCATTATCCGGACAATCACGAGTGCTGGATTTCCGCCGAACAGGGCGATCCCGACCACCCTCACTTCGGTAGCGTGGCCGCGATCTACAACGTCATCGACTCGCGCCAGAGCGATCCCCAAAACACGGTGGTCGAGGCCATCCGCTTGCTTGGCTATCCCGACAAGGCTGCACATTACACGCACTTTTCCTACGAGATGGTAGCCCTCACACCGCGCTGTGCGATGGACCTCGGTTACGAGGTGAGCCCGGAAGACCAGTCCAAATCCTATATCGAGGTCTCTGGTCGCAAAGGATTTGGCGTCAAGGCCGACGACCTGCTTGACGCCCTCATTGCCGCGGCCAAGAAAGAAGTTGATAGCCGTCACGCTGAACTTGACGATGCGGAGCGGCTGCAGATCTCGAACCAGATTGCCATCGGCGCGCTGCGCTACTTCATGCTGAAGTTCACCAAGCAGTCGGTGATCGCCTTCGACTTCAAGGAAGCGCTGGCCTTCGAGGGCGACACCGGACCCTACGCGCAATATGCGATAGTCCGCGCCAGCAACATCTTTCGCAAAGCACAAGTGGAGCCCGACCACGCCCTCGCCGCCGCTGTCGATTACGCGCGCTTTTTTGCCGAAGACAGCGGCACCGAAATCTGGGAGCTTTGGTTGTTGGCGGGGAAGACCTCGGCCGTCATCGAGCAGTGCATCGCCACCACTGAGCCGGCCTACGCGGCAAAGCATGTCTTTCAGCTAGCGCAACAGTTCAACAACTTCTACCACCGTCACCACATACTCCACGAAGCTGACGAAGCGCGAAAAAATTTTCTTCTAGCCACAACGGCGGTCGTCCGCCGCGAATTGATCGCGCTCTTGGCAGTTATGGGAATCACCGTTCCGCCCGTGATGTGACAACTCCGTGCCTTCCGTGCCTCCGTGGTGAATCCCTCCGAACCGGCAGTCTAGCGTCGTAAAATGTCCCCGGAGCGTTTCTTCATGTTCACGCCACAACCCATCGGTTATGTCCACAGTCCCTACTCCGAAACTAACCAGGTTCCCAAAGGCTTGGGCGCAAAGCATGACGCCGAAGGTGAGCTCGAAATCCTGCCGGAGTTCGAAGCCGGTCTGAGCGACATCGAAGGCTTCTCCCATCTCATCGTTGTCTGGTTCTTCAATCGCTCCGATGGATACCAACTATTCGGCAAGCCGCCCTGCGACGACCGGGCCCACGGAGTATTTGCAACTCGCTCCCCTCGGCGTCCCAATCCGATCGCCCTAACCACCGTCGAGTTGCTCGGCCGCGACGGACGGATGCTTCGCGTCCGCGGCGTCGACATGCTCGACGGCACGCCGATCCTCGACATCAAACCTTATCTGTCGAACATTCCGGAAGAAAAGCTACGTCGCGGCTGGCTAGCAGAGGCTGAAGCAAGAAAGAACTCCTGCTGAATCTGCCCTGTACGTTTTACTTCGGGAAGACCGTGCCGTAGAACATCAGCATTAGAAAAATTCCTCCTGATATTGCCAGACTTAGGCTCAAGAGGGTTCCGATGAGAAAGTATTCGGCAAATTTCGGACCCTTCAGTTCGCCAAGGCGAGCGATGGACTTGCCCGTCAAGATGAGTCCGATCATGGCTGGAGATTGCACCATGAGAGCGGTCAGCACCAGGAATCGTTCGAGCCATCCGATATAAAGTCCCGCATTGCGGAGCGCGTCTTTGTCTTCGCCTGCGGGCGCTGTCATTTCTTCTGTCAGCGACCGGGTCATGGATCTTACGAGATATCCACCGGCAAAGATAACCGCCGCATAAGTTACTGCCACTAGTAATACGTTCTGCTTCATGCGGTCCGTCCAGAAGGCAGCGACTCTTACCTCACCCCAGGAAACTCTTGTCAGGGCCCAGGTCACAGCTACGGTCATCAGGAGGTGGAGTGCCTGGTCAACCACAAACGGCCCTGTTGAATCGGGCACTTCGCGTACTCTCAGGTAGAGCTGTTTCGCATAATCCAGCGCGGTGTGCAGCACGGCATAGGCGATTAGAATCGATTGCGTATACAGGGACCACAGCGTGCCGTGCGTGAACAGCAGGAGGGCAACATTCACCGTTGCGAAGTGAATCGCGCCGTGCGTCAGGAATCCCTTGATTCCGTCGGTTTTCGCTCTTACCAGGGAATCGGTTTGCAGCGGAAAGTCGGCAAGCAGGTGCGCGAGCAATACCGCCAGTAGAGTCTGTGAAAATAGTTGCATGTTTTTGTGCAATTTATTATGAATTGCACTATTGCGTGCAATTTACCAATAGGCCTGCAGAAACTCTTCGGTCGCCCGGAGCGTTTCCTCTACCTGCCAATGGTGCGCTCGCCGCAAGGTTCTTGAAACGGTCGACACGTTCACCCCTAATTTCTTGGCGGCGAGTTCCTGGCTGCCGGTGCGAAGCAGCCAGTGTATCGTCTCCCACTGTTTCGGCGAGATCTCACCCACCAGAGTGTCCTGCAAACGATAGATCGTGTTCGTGGCCAGGTCGACGGCCCGATCGCCCGATTCAACCATCGTGAGCACTCGATACTTGCTTGTCTTGTTCCCCTTGAGACGGTCCATCGCGGCCCGCGCCCTTTCAAAGGCCTGGCCCCCGGCAAATTGGTTGATGGGCGACTTCCTGGGCTCGCTTACGCTGCCAAGGCCGATCGCGATCCGCAATTCCATGGGGAAAAACGCCCTGCGCATATCAAGAATCACGCGAGGGAACAGGTGCGGCGCCGCAAGGATTCCCTGGAATTCGTCCCATACCGTCACCGCATAGGGAGAGACGATAAGCCCTCCCGCCACATGGGTCTTGGACAGGGGGGCAAGCCTGGCATCTCGCTTCCTTCGGAAATTAGAAAAGCTACGCGACCGAATCACGTCGGCAGTAATGACCGCATACCGCGGCTTCGGCTGTTTTTGCACTTGCACCATATTATGCAATTCTATCTAAATTGCATGTTTGTGTGCAAGTTGCAAGCCAGAGGCTTTACGGCGAAACTCCCGCCACACCCCCGGCCCACTCCGTCACCAAGTGCTGTACGCAGTACCCTCGCTCGAATTCTGGTCGCTGCCGCTGTGCACGTCCACAATGCCCGGTTGAGACTGGTCGGGAGACATGATGCTGTCGTCCGTAACCGACACCCACGTGTCGCGAGAGCTGGTGAAGGGGTCTTTGGGAAGCTGTTTCAGGTAGCCGGCGTCAACCACATCTTGCAACGATTGCGGGGCTTTTTGTTTGTCGAGCGTGTATTGGTCAATCACCGATCGCAGGGTGTAGAGGTCATCGCGTAATACGGTTTCGCGTGCCCGCAAGATCGACGCCTGGTAACGGGGAATCGCGACCGACATAAGGATGACGATGATGCTGATCACCACCATCAGCTCGATCAGGGTGAATCCGCGTTGTCGCGAGCGCCGCAGCATAATCGCACTATCCCAGTCTGCCAACCAAGCTACCACGTCTTATATTTCGAGCCGTCCAGGGCCGTGCCTTCCGACTTCGTGTACACGTCGAACACACTTTGCCCTCCCCACGAATCCGAGTCGGCGTCGTCTTGCATCGAGCGCAGTCCCCACTCCGTCTTGCCGGTCATCGGGTCAACCGGAATCCGCCTCAGGAAACGCATTTTCTTGCCGTTCGAATCCACTCCTTTGACCAGAGTCTCCAGGTCGGGCGGATATCCCTGGCTGTCAACCTTGATCTGAAACGAGCCCCGGTCGGCGGCATCTTTGTAGCGGTCGATGGAGTCCCGCATCTCCCATAGAGCCCGGCGCAGATCGCGCTCCTTGTTGCGCTGGATCGTAACCCGCACCACTGGGACTGCGGCCGCCGTCAGAATCATGAGAATCGTCATGGCGACGATCAACTCG
This sequence comes from uncultured Acidobacteriaceae bacterium, assembly GCA_963722405.1. Classification (GTDB taxonomy): domain Bacteria; phylum Acidobacteriota; class Terriglobia; order Terriglobales; family Acidobacteriaceae; genus DASRAA01. Next base: position 798,311 of record CAVRMO010000012.1, on the reverse strand, counting down.
ACGACGGTAAATCCCCGCCCCTTGTGCCTGCGTTCGTCGCACAAGGCCGGTCGCTGCCGGTGATTGCGAATACCGGAGAAGAGGACCTTCACAGTGCTAATGTTAATCAACTCCGAAGACAAAAGCTGCATGCCCTCTTTTTTCCATCCACTAACTACGATCCACTAACCACTCGCCACTAACTAGTGGACCGTCACGATTGCTTGCGATCCACCGGCCGGGATGTTTTGCATGCTGGCATTCTTCAGTGTAGCGCGACTAATGCTCAACGTCGCCTGCCCAGGAGTCTTCGCCTGGAACGTTAGCGTGAACAACTGTCCGTCGGCAGTAATGCCATTGCTCCCCGGAGGACGGGAAGCCGTGACTTGCAGGATCCCCATCATGCTGTCGTCACGATGGACCAGTGCGACCGCCTGACCGTCCTGCTGCAGCACCGGGCCGTTGGATACATTCAGCAGTTGCAGCACCTTCGGGTTGTACAGGATCTGCAGCGGCACCGAATACACATTTTGCGCGCCGGCCATATTGATATTGACTGTGAACGTGCTCCCCACCGCTTGGTTCAAGGAGGGAGGATCGAAGCTGACCAACGCGCTGCCTGCCGGAGCCGTGGCTGCCTGGTCAGCAGGCGCAGCACCCGCCTGCGGCACAGGTTGCTGCTCTGTGGGCGGCGGAGTCGTGCGATGCAACGTAATCGAATTGGCTGTGCCGACATCGATAGCGCGGGTATTGCTATCGAACACATCCTGCGCGCGCACGATGTGCGGTATCAGCATGAACACCAGCTCATTGTCCTGGCGCTGCTTGTTTTCCGTGGAGAAGAAGTACTTGAAGAACGGGATCGAGGCCAGCCCGGGGATTCCGTTGATCGACTTGCTCTCCGTCTCTTCCAGGATGCCGCCCATGACGTTGGCCTCGCCCTCGCGCATCCGAATCTCGTGCTCGATCTTGCGCTGTCCAATAACAGGCTGCTGGATGCCGCCGATGTTCTGGTAGGAATCCACCGCCGAGATGTCCATCGTGAGCTTCAACGTCACCTGGTCCGTGCCATGCACGTGCGGTGTCACATCGATATTCACTCCAACGTCGATGTAATTGAACTGCGTATTGACCAGCGGATTGATGCCGACGCCGCCAATTCCCGGCTGAAACGAACCTGTCGCCACAGGGACACGTTGGCCGATCTTCAGCGAGGCCTTTTGCCCATCAAGGGCTCGAATCTGCGGCTGCTGCAGGATCTTTGTCGTGCTGTCGTTGTAAAGGAACGTCGCCGTCGCCGGCGGGATCGTTATTTGGAAGTTCGTGGCGTTCAGGTGTGCCAGGGTGTTCAGGTTGATCGTGCCCGTGGCGTTGCCCGTCGTGGTCGAAACCGTACCATTGCCGGTGCCCACGTTCGATCCTGTGGTAGAGCTTGATGTGATGCTATTGTCCACCAGCGCGGCCGATGCGCTCGTCGGCGGCGTAATACCCAGGTTGCGCAGCTTGTTGCGCTGCACCTGCATGATGATGACGTCAACCACGACTTCCGGCCGCGACTTATCAAGGTCGTCGATCAGCTTTTCAGCCAGCGCAATCTGATCAGGAGTCCCACGAACGACAATCGCCTGCTGCGAAGGGAACTGCTGCAGACGTTGCGTGTCCAGCAGCGTGCGAAGAATATTGACCAGGTCCTGCAGTTCGTTGGGCTGCGAAAGATTAGATAGATAGAAAGTGCGAATTACGCTCTGTTCGACTTCTTTGCGTTTGGCCGGCGTGTCGGCGGCGACAAAGATCGTGTTCGGTGTAACCGGCCGCCAGAAGGTCTTCGATTCGAGCGCCGTAATTTCCAGCGCCTCCTGCAGCGTCACTCCGTTGAGCTCAACCCGGATCCGGCGTGAGGTGTAATCCGGATCAAACAGAACATTGATGCCGGCCAGTTTCCCGATCGTCTCGTAAATCGTCTTGGTGTCTTCGCTAAGCTTCAGCGTTATCGGAGTATTGGCAATCGGAGCAAGTTCAACCGGGCCGCCGGCCTCTTCCATGCGCTTGTGCAGCGTCGATTGCGCCGTGTCACTTGCATTCGGCTGGCTCGGCTGGTCAGCCTCCTTCAACGCGCGGCGGACCTTATTGGCTTCCTGCTGGGCGATGAAGCTGGAGGGATCAATCGCCATAGCCTGCTCGAATTCCGTCAGGGCTTCCTGTAGTTTGCCGCCTTTCTCCAGCAGTTGGCCCTTATGGACGTGCGAGGCTGACGCGAAAAACCTTATGCGCTCGAAAGATGCCCTGTACGTTATGTCGTCAGGTTTGAGCTGGTAGGCCTGATGGTAGTAGTTATATGCCGTCTCGTAATCTTGCCTGATTTCGGCATCGAGACCCTGCTTGTAAAGCGCCTTGGCTTTGTCGGTGGCAACCGCGGGTAGCGTGCCGAAAATCAGTAGCAGAGCCAGGACACGGGTGAGCCGTTTCATCAGATTCCTTAACACCGGGTTTGCCCGAACGCATTCAAAGCCGGCCAGGAATGCTGTTCCGGTATGCAATTCAGACTTCCGCCCGCGCAAAACGTAAGCGATGCGCACTCCTTGCAACGTACCGAATCGTCGCGCTAGCAGATGCCTGAATTGGCGCGATTATAGCATCCCCACTAGCTCCACATCTGTGATTTCACACTGTGTTAGCATACGAGATTCGCACTCGTGCGAGCATTTCGCCATGGCCCGTCCGCCACAATCTACAGGTCGCCCGGAGAAGGAAAAGCAGGGCCGGCGCGATCCGACGGCCAGCGGCTTGCGTGATGCTGCCGTCAATCGCTCCGCCTCCTACAACTACTTTCTGCTGGAAAAATTTGAGGCCGGCATCGCTCTGCGCGGTACCGAAGTTAAATCCATTCGTTCCGGCCGCGCCAATCTTAAAGACGCCTATGGACTGGTGAAAGACGGCGAGCTATGGCTCATCAATGCTCACATCGGCGTTTACGAGCACGGAAACATCTTCAATCATGAACCCTTGCGTACGCGAAAACTCTTGGTTCATAAGAGTGAGTTGAACAAATTGATCGGGAAGACCCAGCAAAAAGGCCTGACCCTGATTCCAACCCGACTGTACTTTCGCAACGGCAAGGCCAAAGTGGAGATCGCGCTTGCCAAAGGGAAACAGCATTGGGACAAACGCGAAACCGAGCGCCGCAAGACCGCAGACAAAGAAGCCCGCGAAGCTATCGCCCGCAGCCGGAAGACTTAGGCTATGGTGACGCATCCCGAGAGCCGCTTTGCGGTGGCACAGCCGTGAACAGATACCCCTGGGCGAAACGCCTAAATTAAGGAAATCATCATGAAAATCACACTCTCCTCCTCTACTCCTTCGCAATTTGAAACCGAATGTCTGGTTGTCGCCGTTGTCGACACCGCTGAAAAATCCGAAAACGGCGCCGCCGACAAGCCGAAGCCACAGGTCCTCGTCGCCGATCCCGCCGTCCTTGCCGCTGTTGCCGACCTCGTAACCTCCGGCGAAGTCACCGGCAAGGTGATGGAGGCTACACTCCTGCACAAGCCCGCCGGGCTCAAAGCGAAGCGTCTGCTCTTGATCGGTGGTGGCAAGGCAAAGGCCTTCTCAACCTCCGAGCTTCGCAAGATCGCTGGCTCCGCGGTCCGTGCCGTCAAGGCGAAGGACCTGAAGACCTTCGGGTTGGTTGCGCCCGCTACCGGAAATTTCAGCGCCGAAGACGCGGCAAAATCCATCGCCGAAGGTGCCTATGTTGGCGCCTTTGATGCCGACTACTACAAAAGCGATCGCAAGGAGCAAACCATCGACGAGCTCACGGTTATTGCACCCGTCGATTTGGATCTGAAATCGCTACAGGCCGCCGTCAATGTCGGAACCATCATCGGCGAGGCCCAGAACTTTACTCGCGACCTGGTCAACGAGCCCGGCAATCGCATGACTCCGACCATCCTCGCCGAACGGGCCAAAAAGATGTCTGACGAAGTAGGACTGCAATGTGAGATCTACGGGCCCGACAAAATCAAAGAACTGAAGATGGGCGCCTTTTGGAGCGTCGCCCAGGGTTCGCAAGAAGAGCCCGCCCGCCTCATCGTCATGCGCTACGAACCTGCTTCCGCACCAGCGACGCCTGTTCTTGGTCTGGTGGGGAAGGGAATCACCTTCGATAGTGGCGGCATCTCCATCAAGCCCTCCGACGGCATGGAAAAAATGAAGTACGACATGGCCGGAGGCGCGGCCATGATCGGCGCCATGCGCGCCATTGCACAACTCAAGCCCAACGTGCGCGTCATCGGCATCGTCTGCGCCACCGAGAACATGCCCTCCGGCACCGCTCAAAAGCCCGGCGACGTCCAGATTGCCATGTCGGGCAAATCGATCGAGATCATCAACACCGACGCCGAAGGTCGCCTGGTGCTGGCCGACGGCCTGCACTATGCCAAGCGGTTGGGTGCAACCCATCTCATCGACGCCGCCACTCTCACCGGGGCCGTAGTCGTTGCCCTCGGCATGATCAACGTCGGAGTCTTCTCCAACGACGACGCCTTCTACGATCGCTTCAACAAGTCGCTCGCCGCCTCGGGCGAGAAAATGTGGCGACTGCCCGTCGACGACGAATATCGCGAGATGATCAAGTCCAACATCGCCGACATCGTCAACAGCGGCGGACGCTGGGGCGGTGCTGTCACCGCCGCGATGTTCCTGAAAGAATTCGTCGGCGACACGCCATGGATCCACCTCGACATCGCCGGTATGGCTTGGATGGAAGACGCCAAGCCGTGGATCGCCAAAGGCCCGTCAGGAACACCAGTGCGTTCACTGGTGGAATTCGTCCGCGAACTGGGAGCGTGACCCAGATTTGTCATCCCAAGTGATCTCAGCGAATCGAGGGACCTGCATTTCCGCGGGTGGCCCAAAATTTGCCTGCCGGTTGCAAATGTGTGAGCTCCGCTCCCGTCACAATCTCTTAATGCACAATTCACGGTGCGTTGATGCATCACTGTGGCCGCCGAACTAAAGTAGTTCCAATAGCAAGCCTGATCGGAGAGAGTGGGGAGCTGGTCAAACAGCCGCTCCCCGATTTCTTTGCCCGCCATCAATCCGAACTGGCATTTGTCTTCTCTATCCACTAACCACCGCGTTTCCGAGTGGGGAGTCGGTCAACAGCCGCTCCCCCCGATTTCTTGGGCGTGATGTCCCCTCCCCTGCCGCAATTCGAGAGGAAAAGTGCAGTGGATGGTCGTTAGTGGATATTGGATAGAGAAGACACCAGGCTGAAGCCGCGCCCTGATACAAAACGGTCGTGCGTGCAGCACACAAACTGATCGAAATTGTCGCCCGTGCAACTTCACAGATTGAAGTGTAGTGCTTGCAGCCGAACTTCACACCGTTGTCAATCGCACGTTTTCGCCAACAGCGGGAGAAAGGATGGGGCACCCTCGGTTAGAAACAAACCCACATATCCCAAAAGAAGGGATATGTGGGCCACCTGACCCACGGGATGAGAATTTATCGACAGTTAATCTTTCATCCCACAATCCAAATGCTGTTTGCCCCATCGTTCATCCGTGTAAAACAAAACAGCATACCATCGGCTTTCGAGACGGCTCACGCGAGGGACCGTGCAAGGTATGCCGGGGAATTTCCCCGGCTGGTGACTCTTGGCGGCCACTGCGAGCGAATCTGTTGGGTCGAAAACGAGATAGACAGTGGTGTCTGCTCCCGGAAATCCCCAACCGTTCCATTCGATGTGTTTCAATTCAGCATTCGAGGGGTTTTGCTGAGCCATGAGTTCAGCTTTAAAGTGGTGCGACCACAGAAGCCATCGGATGGACGGGCGGAGTGTGCCCTCGTTCCTGAGCAGTGCTCCTGAGACAACTAAGAAAGCAACCAACGTCAACAATGTCGATAGAAACTGGCGTGATCTCTTGCGAATGGCAGAGGTCAGCAGTAGGACGAGGAAGATTAGGCAGACGAGTGGGGCGATGACGACTATGTACAGCAGATCGCCGTCTGAGCTGTAAACCATCAGCGACAGCAATACGAGACTCGCGCCCGCCGCGACATACAGTGGCAGACGCCAGTTCAGACGCCCTCGCTCAGCAGCGTTCTCGACCATTCAACCGTCCTTAGTGCCTTACCATTCCATGATGACTGTCGCGAACAGGCCATATAGTACGTGATCGCTCACGTACACGCCCTCGCGCGTCCTCGTCGTTTAGGCCAGTGAAGAGTAAATTGTGCCGGGGCTTAAGCCCGTGAGTCGAGAGGCGTATTCACCACGCTGAAGCGCGGTCTTCAACCCGAGGCGAGCGGTCGCGACATCCTTCGATCCCACTCTTTCGCCAACTCCTCAGTTGGAAAGAATCCCACATATCCCAAAAGAAGGGATATGTGGGCCACCCGGCCACCAGCGGGATGTAGCTTCCTACGCGTCAAAGGGGTCCTTCGACTTCGCTCACTGCGTAGGCTGCGCTCAGGATGACACCGCTAAAACAAACACGCCGCTCCTCAAACATACCGCGAGGACACGCGCGATCACGCGCTTGCCATCGGGATCTTAACGCCCTTCTCTTGCGCGAAGTGCTTGGCTTCGGGGTAGCCGGCGTCGACGTGGCGGGCGACGCCAATGCCGGGATCGTTGGTCAGTACGCGCTCGATGCGCTTGGCCATGGCGTCGGTTCCGTCGGCAACGGTGACTTGTCCGGCGTGCTGCGAATACCCGATACCCACGCCTCCTCCGTTGTGTATGGAGACCCACGAGGCTCCACTAGCAGTGTTCAGCAACGCGTTCAGTAACGGCCAGTCGGCGATGGCATCGCTGCCGTCGTTCATGGACTCGGTCTCGCGGTAGGGCGAAGCGACGGAGCCGGTGTCGAGGTGGTCGCGGCCCATCACGATGGGCGCCTTGAGCTTGCCGGATTTCACCATATCGTTCATGGCCAGGCCGAATTCGGCGCGCTCGCCGTAGCCGAGCCAGCAGATGCGCGAGGGGAATCCCTGGAACTTGATGCGTTTGCGGGCCAGGTCGATCCAGCGGCTGAGGACGCGGTCTTGCGGGAACATTTGCAGCACGAGATCATCGGTGGCGTGAATGTCGGCGGGATCGCCGGAGAGCGCCGCCCAGCGGAACGGGCCGCGGCCTTCACAGAATAAGGGACGAATGTAGGCGGGCACGAAGCCGGGAAAATCGAAGGCATCTTTCACGCCGTGATCGAATGCGAATTTGCGGATGTTGTTGCCGTAGTCGAAGGTGACGGAGCCCATCTTCTGCAGCTTGAGCATGCCTTCGACGTGGCGGGCCATCGTGTCGAGGGATTTCTCGAGGTACGCCTTGGGGTCGTTCTGGCGGAGTTCTTGCGCCGCTTCAAGCGACATACCGCTGGGGACGTAGCCGTTAAGCGGATCGTGCGCCGAAGTTTGGTCGGTGAGGATGTCGGGGACGACGCCGCGATCGGCGAGCTCGGGGATGATGACACCGCAGTTGCCGACGAGGCCGACGGAGATGTTCTCTTTTTTGCGGACGGCATTTTTCAGAATGCGCAGCGCTTCGTCGAGCGAGTTCACCATGAAGTCGCAGTAGCCAGTGCGCAGGCGCTTCTTGATGCGCTCGGGATCGACTTCGATGCCGAGATAACAAGCGCCTGCCATGGTCGCGGCAAGAGGCTGGGCGCCGCTCATGCCGCCCATGCCGCCGGAGACGATGAGCTTGCCGGCGAGGTCTCCGCCGAGGTGCTTTTCGCCTGCCGCGCAGAACGTCTCGTAGGTGCCCTGGATAATGCCCTGCGAGCCGATGTAAATCCACGAGCCGGCGGTCATCTGTCCGTACATGATGAGGCCGAGTTTTTCGAGCTGGTTGAAGTTCTCCCAGTTGGACCAGTGGCCGACGAGGTTGGAATTGCAAATGAGCACGCGCGGAGCGTAGTCGTGCGTGCGGAAGACGGCGACGGGTTTGCCGGATTGGACCAACAGCGTTTCGTCGTTTTCTAGCGCTTGAAGGGAGCGGACGATCGCGTGGTAGCAATCCCAGTTGCGCGCGGCGCGGCCGGTTCCTCCGTAGACGACGAGGTCTTGCGGGCGCTCGGCGACCTCCTCGTCGAGGTTGTTCATGAGCATGCGCATGGCGGCTTCCTGGGCCCATCCTTTGCAGGAGAGCTGGTTGCCGCGGGGGGCCTTGATGGGAGAGTAGGTCGTAGATGATTCGGTAGCGATGGGCATAACCCATGAATGTTAGTGGGCGCGGAGAGGGAGTGCAAATGGGGAAGCAGTGGATAGTGGATAGGAGAGACCGTGAATAGTGGTTAGTGGACGGATAGAAAAAACAGGCGCCACTTCGGTTCGAGTATCGGCCTGGGGTACTTGATTGAGGGAGACCGCGGCTGAATCCCGACTTGGAAATCCAACCGGCGAACGTGTAGGCTTCCTGCAGCCCCGTAAGAGAGATGGATCAACCCAGCGCCTCAGAGCTGCGAAATAGAGAAGGAAATGCGAGTCCCGGCAGGGACGCCAGATGAAAAAAAACGTCATACTTCTGACGCAGGCCTCTCAGCTGCTCACGCTGCGTGGCAACGGTGGGCCCCGGCGGGGGAGCCAGATGCGCGAACTCGGCATCATCGAAGATGGCTCCGTCCTGGTTGAAGATGGCAAGATTACTGCCGTCGGCACCACCGACGAACTGCGGGAGCACGAAATTGCTAAATCCGCCCAAGAAATCGACTGCCGCAACAAGGTCGTGCTTCCCGGCTTCGTCGATTCCCACACCCACCCGGTCTTCGCCAATCCGCGTCTCATCGATTTCGAGAAGCGCATCTCCGGAGCGAGCTACGAAGAAATCGCAGAAGCTGGAGGCGGCATCCGCGCCAGCCTTCGTGGCGTTCGCGAGGCGTCCGTCGAACAACTCGCCCATCACGTGTTGTGCGCATTCAACGAAATGGCGGCTGCGGGTACAACCACGGTTGAAGCCAAATCAGGCTACGGCCTCGATCTCGCCAGCGAACTCAAATCACTCGAAGCCATCCAACAGGCCGCCCAAAACTGGACTGGCACTGTGATCCCCACGCTGCTCGCTGCGCATGTCGTCCCGCCCGGGCATCGCGACGACCCCGACAAATATGTCCGCATCGTCTGCGAGGAGATGATTCCCGCCGTAGCGGGTCGCGGGCTAAAGCCCGCCCTTGCAGAGAAAAAGGCAGCGCCTTACGGCACGCCTAAAGGCGTGCCCCTTCAAAGCGCGCGGCTCGCCGAGTATGTCGATGTCTTCTGCGAGCGGGGAGCCTTCAGCCCCGAGCAATCTGTCCGCATCCTCCGCGCCGCCGTTCAGCACGGACTCAAGACCCGGATCCACATTGGTCAGCTTACTCACACGGCGCTGGAACTTTTTGCCGACTTCCGCCCAGCGAGCTTCGATCATCTTGACCACCTCACCGACGCCGACATCGCGTGGCTCGCGCAAACCGGTACGGCCGCCACGCTTCTTCCGGCCGCCAACTACTTTCTCGGCCTCGAAACCTTTCCGCCGGCCCGCAAGGTCATCGACCGCGGAGTCGCCGTGGCCTTGGCCACCGACTACAATCCCGGCACCTCGCCCACCACGTCGATGCCGTTTGTGCTTTCGGTCGCTTGCACTCACATGAAGATGTCTCCTGCGGAAGCGATCACCGCCGCCACCATCAATGGAGCCTGCGCGCTGAACCTGCAATACAAGAAGGGCAGCCTCGAGCCCGGCAAAGACGCCGACATCGCTATCTTCGCCGCTGAAGACTACCGCGAACTTCCGTACTGGTTCGGAGTGAACCGGTGTCACCAAACCATTCTCAACGGAACCTTTTCGCGAAATATTCAGGGCCCGGGTCCGATGACGATTTCCCGCTAATCGTCTAATATGCATAAAAGCCCATGGAACCGCGGGGTAGCTCAGCACGTACCGTCTTTTACTTGTATCGAAGAAATCTTCACTGTCAGGAACTTACCAATGAAACGAACTTTGCTTGTCTTTGGCATGACGCTGCTCGCCTGCTGCACGGCCTTAGCGCAGCGCCTTCCCGGCGGCGCGACTCCGGAACACTACACGCTCTCCTTCAACATCGACTTCTCCAACAACACCTTTGAAGGCGACGAGACCATCGCGGTCAAGCTTGCCAGGCCAAGCAAGACGATCACGCTGAATGCCGTCGAGATCGACTTCCACGAAGTCACGATCACCGCTGGTCGCACTCAGACCGCTACGGTTTCCAGCGACGAAAAGAACGAGATGGCGACCTTTACCGCCGCCGATGAAATTCCCGCTGGAGCTGCCACCGTTCACATCAAGTACGTCGGCCATCTCAATGACAAGCTGCGCGGCCTCTACCTCAGCACCTACAATGGCCGCAAATACGCTGTTACCCAGATGGAAGCCACCGACGCGCGCGTCGCCTTTCCAGGTTTCGACGAGCCGTCCTACAAGGCGACCTTTGACATAACGGCCATCGTCGATAAGGGCGACACCGCGATTTCAAACAACGAAATCGTCAGCGATACTCCCGGCCCGGGCGATAAGCACACCATCAAGTTCGCGGCCTCGCCGAAAATGTCGAGCTACCTCGTCGCCCTGACCGTTGGAGATTGGAAGTGCGCGCACGACGAAGTCGACGGCATCAAACTAGGTGTGTGCACGGTCCCCGGCAAAGAGAACCTCACCCACTTCCCGCTCGAAGCCACCAAGGCCATCCTGCATTACTACAACGACTATTACGGCATCAAGTATCCGCTCGCCAAGCTCGACCAGATCGCCGTGCCCGACTTCCAGGCCGGAGCCATGGAAAACTGGGGAGCCATCATCTATCGCGAGACCGCGCTGCTCATCGATGACAAGACTGCTTCGTTCGGAGCCAAGAATGGCGTCGCCGACGTGATCGCGCACGAAGTCGCGCATCAGTGGTTTGGCGATCTCGTGACCGCGGCTTGGTGGGACGACATCTGGCTCAACGAAGGCTTCGCCACATGGATGACGCCGCACCCCATCGCGGCCTGGCAGCCGGAATGGATGGTGAGTCAGGACGTAGTCGAGAATTCGATGGATGCTTTGGCCACCGACGCGGTGAAGAATACTCGCCCTATCCATCAGGACGCGACCAGCCGCAACGAGATCGACTCGCTCTTCGATGGCATCGCTTACGGCAAGACCGCCGCAGTTTTGCACATGCTGGAGTCGTACTTGGGCCACGAGACGTTCCGTGCTGGCGTGAACCTGTACTTAAAGGAGCACGCCTACGGCAATGCCACGGCTTCTGACTTCTGGAGCGCGATGGCACGCGCTTCGAAGAAGCCAGTCGACCAGATCATGCCGACCTTTGTTATGCAGGCGGGCGAGCCGTTTATCGGTGTCGATGCCAAATGCGAGAACGGCAACACCACACTGGCTCTCTCGCAGAAGCGCTACTTGAACACCCCGGAAGCCTTCAACGCTCCCAGCGACCAGCTTTGGCAGGTTCCGGTCTGCGCTAAAGGAGTTGGTGGCAGCAATAGTCAGTCGCAGTGCTTCCTGCTGACTGAGCGCCAGCAGTCATTCACCCTTAAGGGTTGCTCCAAGTTCGTGTTTCCCAATGCGGGGGCGCTCGGTTACTACCGCTTTGACTACGACACCGACGCGCTGCATGAACTAGGAGCAGCAGCGCAAGAGGGGCTCACACCTGACGAGCGCATCGCCCTCGTAGGTGACGAGTGGGCGCTGATGCGCGCCGGCAAACACCAGGTCGGCCGCTACCTCGCACTGGGCGCGCAATTCAAGGACACCCCCGGGTACGTATTGCTGGACAATTTCAGCCGACACCTGGATTTCATCAACCGCTATTTGGTGAACGATGCCGACCGCCCGGAATTCCACGCATGGTTGCGGCAGACTTTTTCGCCCACGATGCAGCAGCTTGGCTATGCCGCCCGTCCCGGCGACAGCCCAACCGAGCGGCAGAAACGCTCCGTGCTATTCGAGATGCTCGGGAACATCGCCAACGACCCGCAAGTCATACAGCAGGCGCAGACGCTGGTGCAGCAGTACATGAAGGCCCCGCAATCGATCGACGGAACGCTCTCACGCGCGGTCGTCGCAGTGGCTGCTCGGCACGGCAGCCCGGAACTCTACGCCCAGTTCAAGGCCCAGTTGAAGAACACCAAGTCGCCCGAGCAGTACTACCGGTACTTCTACGCTTTGGGCGAGTTCCCACAACCTGAGCTGATCCAGCAGACTCTGGACTCAACCCTGACTTCCGAGGTGCGTAATCAGGACCTCTACATGTTGCCGCGCATGATGAACAATCCGGCTGCTGAAACCATGGCGTGGGACTTCATGCGGCAGCACTATGACGAACTGAGCAAGAAAACCGGCGGTGGCCTGGGCGGGCTCGGCATTTTCCTTTATGCAACCCAGGGCTTCTGCGATCAGCAAAGGGCGCAACAGGTCCAGCAGTTCTTCCAGGCGCACCCGTTCCCCGGAACCGAGCGCAATCAAAAAGAAGCGCTGGAAGGCATCGAGAGCTGCATCTCCCTGCGGGACCAACAGCGGAGCAACCTGGCGTCGTGGCTGAAACAGAATGCTCCCGCCAACGCCCTGATCGAGAAGGGAAACGCGAGTTCTGCTTCGGTTCGATGAGGCTCGCATTAGGGTAGTTTGGCGTTTGCACGACTTCGGGCGCTCCGTCCAGTCCGCTCTTTGCTCAGGACTAGCGAGGTTCGCCCGTTGGGAGGAACCGCACGCCTGAAAGCTGTGTTCCGGAGGAGAGTTCCTGGCGGATCTTCGACCGGTTGGGTCCCGACCTGTATTCTGCCGCGGCCAGTGTGTGCAGCGCCTGGTCCAACGAGGTGCCTTCCGGCAAACGGAAGATCCACGGGATGTTGGTCGATGTCAGCGCATGATCGGATGATATTGCAATCACCGGCACGAACGCCTTCACGCCGATCTGCTCTGCCAGGTGGCCTGACGCGCGATCCAGAGCAATCACGGCAATCACATTCTGGTCATACACGGCGTGTACCAGCTCGTCCGAGGCCTTTCCCCACGGCACGTCCGACGAGACTCCTATCAACTCCCACTTCTTGCCACTAGCGTACAACCCACGGACGATGCCAACGAGGTCCTGCGATTGCAACAATTTCTCTGCACCTGGCCCGAACACTGCGACCCTTAGAGTTTTTCCCGGAGCATCGGCTACCTGAGGCCCGGCATACTGAACCCCGTCTTCGCCCACGCGCGCGTAGGGCACGGGCCTAGCGTTGGCCGGAACGGTCTCAGAAACTGGCTTAGTATCCGGGGCGGATGGCTTCGGTTCGGCTTGCCTGGCTGTTGGCTCCATGGTGGCCGGACGATACTCGATCGTTCCGTTATGTACTCGAGCCATGTACATAGGCGCGATGTTCTTGCTGTTGGTGTCGAAGACCATATGGCCGGTGACGCCGTCGTATTCGTAGACCTGCGCCAGCGAGTCCATGATGCGGCCCTTGTTCAGGCCGGCTTCGCAGACGGAACCGAGCAAGACATTCATCGCGTCGTATGCCAGAGAGGCGAACTGCTCGGGCTTCACATGGTACGTCGCCGCATAGTCGGCGTTGAATTTCTGCCAACGGGAATCCTTGCGCGCGGCGTCGTAGGGGAAGACGGCCTCGAACCCCTCGGCCTGGTCACCAGCCTGTGCGATGAGATCGTCGCCGATGGTGCGGTAGCTTCCGAAAACCCGCTGCTTCATGCCCAGTTCGTGCATTTGCTGCAGGATCATCGCGGTCTGCTCCTGATCGTTCCACAGCACGATGCCATCGACGCGCGAGTCCTGAATCGCATTCAGGTAGCGGCGAAAATCTGTTGTCCCGGCTGGATACCGTTGCTCCAGAACCACCGGATGCCCGAGTCGCTGCGAAGCGTCTTTGAATTTCGGCGAACCGAATCGGCCGTAACGGTTGTTGACCCGAAGCAGCGCAACTCGCTTCAGCTTCAGATCGTCGTAGATGTAACGCGCCAGAGTATTCGCCTGCATGCGGTCGTCCTGCAGATCGGTGAAGTACCACGGAATATACGTCTCAGGGATGGTGGGATCGGTCGAGGCGGAATTGACGATCGGAATTTCTGCGCGCAGCGCGACCCGTAGCAAGATATGGGTGGACTCCGAACTGATGGAGCCGAAGATGGCCCAGTCCTTGTCGTCGTATACCATCTTGACCGTCTGGTTCGACGCTGATCCCCAGATGTCCTGGCTGGTGGGACGATTGTCTCCGTATACCTGCTCCGCCTGCCAGTTGTCGTAGTCATTGCGTGGCATCAACTTGAAGGGCTTGCCGCAGTATCCGCCGCGCAGATTCGCCTGATCCACTGCAAGCTGCGCACCGTTTAACATTCGCTGGCCAAAGACCTGATCTGGGTTCTTATCGATCGGTCCTAGAAAGCCGATGCGAATCTCGTTGAGGTCTTTGAGGTCGGGATCGGGAACGTCCCGCGCCGCGCCGGAGTATACATTCGTCTGGACGTAGTGATGGTCGTAGGGTTCGGCGAACTTCGAGTACGGTTGCAAGTCCTTAGGCTCATTGGCGTAGGGCGTTATAGTACGTTGAGGCCGCGGCTTAGGCGGATGGCTCCCGCACGTACATGGATTTCCGCCTGGCGACAAAGCAGCGGCGTCTTGCGCCAGCGCCACTGTACCCGTAATCGGCACGAGCACGGCAGCAACCAGCGCCGCGTAGGCAAGTACGCCGACCGTCCGTACCTTCGTCTTCATAAGTCTCATCCTTAAAGGCCCTGCGGTGCCTCGACTCCCGAGGCGCTATTTCTCAGCTTTCTTGAACATCGCGATGGCTTCGATCTCGACCAGGAGCTCGGGGCGGCAAAGCTTGGCCTGGATGCCAGTCGATGCTGGAACAGGGGCAAGCTTCTGCTTCTTGTAGAACGCAGTGCGTTCTTCATTGAAGGCGGCGTAGTCGCGGTCGATGTCGCGCAGGTAGCAGGTTGTCCGAACAATGTCGTGCCAGGTTGCGCCTTCCGCCTCGAGGAGTCCCGTAATGTTGGCGAAGGTCCGGCGGCACTGCAACCGAAAGTCGCCGACATGCACCGTATCGCCTTTTTCGTCGATGCTGGCCGTGCCGGAAATCAGCAGGATGACCAGGTTACCCAGATCGAGTCTCATGCCGCGCACGAAAGAACTGGGCTTGGCATAGTCGTAGGCTTCGTTGAGCACGTTGAGGTTGGTGATGGCACGTTTCTCGACTGCCGTTGCAGTCGCCACTTCGGATAAAAGCTCAGCAACATTCATGACATTTTCCCCCTTGAGAATTGTTTTCTCTACTTTTGTCGAATTCCATGACTTAGACCCTTGGCTGTGGCCACCCAGATGTCGTCCCCCTGAAAATCGAGCGCGAGGATGTAGTTGTGGGCCGGCGCGGTGCCAACCGTTATGGGCGTAATTGTTCCGGCGACGTCGCGCACGTACATCTCAGGCTTGCCGGTATCGAGCGCAGGCCGATAGACAGCCCAGTTCACGCCGTCGTAGTACGCGAGTCCCTTATCAGTACAGAACCATGCGCGCGTGGCATCGAGCCCCCTGACCTGATTGGTGAAGTTGGAGGGCAGCCCGCTGTCTTTGGCCATGAAGTTATGCCAGTCGCGCCCGTCGTAATGGCTGTCGCCGAAGTACGTCGCCACCCAGAGAACGTTGTCTACGTAACTGACCGAGGTGGTGATCTTGTGGATGAGGCCCTGGTCCTTGAACAGAACCAGCTCGTTCTCGCCGTCGGGGTCGGTGTAGTTCTTCCAGCGTCCGGTGGCGATTGTGTACTCGAGTACGCCGCCGCCCCACACAGCGTAATAAACCTTGTCGGTACCCGTGCTCACGGCATACGCCCAAATCTCGTCCATCGGAGCATTGCGTTCGTTAAAGAGCGACCACTCACTGGTGCGCGTGTTCAGACGACTGGCGCCGGCCGCGGTTGCCGTCCATACGAACTCGCCCTGGACTCCCACGCCGTACACCACGTCATTGGAGAGCCCAGAGTTGAGTTGGGTATACGTGTCGATTCGTCCGCCGGAGACGCGACTCAACCCACCCATGGTGCCGACCCACAGGTCGCCCGTGTTCTTGTCTAACGCGAGCGAAAGCACCGCGCGATGTGCTAATCCGTCAGCCGTCGTGAAGACCTTCCATTTGCCGGCTTCGTACAGGGCCAGGCCGTTCTCCGTGCCTGCCCACACGCGGTCGCCATCTACCAGCACGGTGAATACGTGATTGTCGGGAAGTCCGTTGGCCGTTGTGAAATTCTCAAACCGGAAGCGCGGCATATCGGGCGTTGCGCCGAATGCCGCTATCGAGATCAGCACAAACAGCCACGATTACACAAACCCGTTTCATAGGGTCCTCAAGTATTCGATCAAGTCGTTGAGTTCGTCTTTGGCTAAATCGTTGGTAAAGCCGTGCTTGTCGTTGGGATTGAAGAGCGTCCAGATTTCCTCCAGCGATTTCGCCGAACCATCGTGCAAGTAAGGCGCCGAGTACGCCACATTGGGCAGTTGCGGCACGTCGATCAGCGGCGAGCGATCGGTTTTCTTGCCGGTGCCCACATCGAAAAGTTTCTGGTTCGTGTACTTCGGACCGCTGTGGCAATACCCACACTGGTTACTCTCGGGAATCGGCTTGCCGAACTTGTTGACCGGGCGTTCGAAGATCGCCTTGCCGCGCTCCTGCGCTGGCGTTAATTCGCCGCCAGATAAACGGTGGCGATTAGGACGATAGGGAAGCGCCATTACGTACGTAACCAGGTCGGCCAGTTCGGCGCTGTTGTAGCTCTGCGAGCGATAGAAATATTTTTCGGTGCGGGGCCCGCACTCAGTCGCCATGTTGGGATTGCCGCCGTTCCACTTGAATGGCTCAGTCCCAGACAAGTCTTCGATGGAGCGGTTATCGACTATGTCCACACCGAAACCGTCGGGCTCGAGGTCCCATTGCAGGCCGTCGAACGTGGCGTCGATGTGACAGTTGGCGCAACTGAATTGCCCCTGAAAGGCGAAGCGGGCGGTATAGAAAACACGCTCGCCTCGCCGCAGGGACGTCATGTCCTGCTTCCCACCGAGATCGATCGAAGACACGACCCTGTCGCTTGCGGTGTCGATGACGCTGATGTTGTCGTCGAGCCGGTTGGCGACGTAAAGGCGCCTGCCATCGCCGGACAGCACCAGGCCCTTGGGATTGCGGCCCACCGGAATTCTGGCCACCACGTAATTTGCCGAGACAGAGAGATCGTTTGCGTCGGGACCGCCGCGGCGCGTGCACATAACTGAGCATCTTCGGGATGTCGATGACCGTGATGGATTCGGCGCCGGAGCTGCTCACATAAAGCTTTGTCTTGCCGGGGGTGATCGCCGCGGCATATGGCATCGCGAAATAACGCTCCAGTTCGTCGAGAGGGACCTGCACAACGCCACCAACGTCAGAGCCAAAGATCGCCAGAGAATCGCCGAATGCCCATCCGTGCTCAACGTGCGCCAACGGGACCAGATTCTTGGGACGGAGTTGCGGCGCCACGCCGAGCTTGCCGTCGGCCGAGAGTGCTATGTGGAAGACCCCGGCCACATTGTGAAGTGATTTGCGCTCGACGACTTCCTGCCGCTCGGTATCAATGATCGTGACTTCGGACTCAGGCGGAGTTCGGTGCGCTCCAAGTTTGGGATAGACGTGAGTGCAATACAGGAGCTTGCCGTCGGGCGACAAGGCGAGGTAACTCGCGCCTCGTCCCGCCAGCAGACGCTTGACCTCCTGCCCGGACTGAAGATCGATTACGGAGATATCGTTGCTGAGGCGGTTGGCGACGTAGAGCGTTTTGCCGGCGTGGTCGGCAAGCACGCTGTTGGGTTCGAAGCCCGTGGAGAGAGTTCGCACAACCTTGAGCGTGCGAGTATCGAGGACGGACACGGTGTCGTCCCATGAATTCGCTACGTATAGCTGTTGGCCGTCGGGAGATAGGGAAATCCCTCGGGGAATGTGGCCAACGGGGATGACTCTTACGGTTGCGCTCGACTCTGTGTCGACGACCCGGACTTCGTCGCTGGCCTCGCACAGGACGTAGAGGCTGCGGCCGTCGAGTGAGAGGACCATCTCCCTCGGATTCAAATAACGAGTTTCGTCGGAATCAGGTTTTGCCTTCGCCGACAATGTGAATGCGAGGAACCCGAACAGTGACCGCGACAGCCATGGCGACCGCGATTACCTGGGGTTTAGAGGCGACGCGAATGGAGCGCGAACTCACTTCGGCTCCTCCACGGTGAGAATGCGATCGACAGCGAGGTTCTCGAGTTCTTGCTCGCGGCCGCTGGGCCAGTGCACTGTCAGCTTGTCGACCTTGGTTGCGCCGCCCAATCCGAAATGGAGGCGCCCGTCATCCTGGGACAAGTAGCCGGACCCAGCAACGCGCTCTGCGATCTGCTTTCTTCCGCCGGCAGTGATTTCGAGGCGCGCACCAATGCCGTCGCGGTTGCTCTTTGTGCCCTTCAGTTGGATGGTGATCCAATGGCCGGAGCTGTTTGAGACATTATGAAAAAGCGTGCCGGGCGCACCCAGGTTTACGAGGAAGGCATCGATCTTGCCGTCGTTGTCGTAATCCCCGAAGCACGCGCCTCGCGCTACGGTCTTCACGTCGAACACCGGCCCGGCTTGGCGGGAGACGTCGGCGAATTTCGCGTTGCCCATACCGCGATAGACCGAGTGCTCTTCCGGAACCAGGTGAATCAGTCCGCCATGAAATGCGAGGATGTCGAGCCAGCCATCGTTGTCGAAGTCGTAGATACCGGTGCCCCAACTTGTGTACTGTGCAGTGATCGGCGAAATGCCTGACGCGGCTCCGATGTCTTCAAATTGCTTATTACCCATATTGCGCATCAGGCGGTTGTATTTCGCGTCGGTCACCCACAGGTCGAGCTGGCCGTCGCCATCGATATCGGCAAAGACGGGCCCCATTGCCGACGTCGATTCGCCGTTTTGCCCGTAGGCGACACCAGCATCAACGGCGATCTCTTCGAACGTGCCATCTTTCTTGTTGTGGAAGAGGAAGTTTTCGGTCCGGTCGTTGGCGACGTAGATGTCGGGATAGCCGTCGCCGTCGAAATCGCCGGTCGTTACTCCCATGGTTCGCCCTGTGAAGGCGCCAATTCCGGATTTCTCGGTGACGTCGGTGAAGGTTCCATCGCAATTATTGTGGTAGAGCCGATTGGTGGTGCCTTCGTAGTCGAGCGGCCCGGGATAATTGTCGCCGGCGTAGTATGCGCGGTACTTGGGATCAAACTTCACGTAGCGCCCAACAAACAGATCGACGCAGCCGTCGCGGTCGTAATCCAGCCAGGCTGAGCTGATCGACCAGCCGTCTACGTTGATTCCGGACTTTGCGGTTACATCCTCAAAGGTACCGTCGCCTCTGTTGTGGTAGAGGATGGCGCGGCCGTAGCCGGTGACGAAGAGGTCTACGTGTCCGTCATTGTCGTAGTCGGCTGCGATGGCGGCCATTCCGTAGATGTTCGCCGCAACGCCGGCTTGCTCCGTCACATCTGTGAACTTACCGTGGCCGTCGTTGCGATAAAGATGATTGTGAGGTGGGATCGCCGGTTGCTGCTTGAGGGGATATGGGTGCATGCCGGGCTCAAGCGGCTTTCCACTCGTGACATAGAGATCGGGCAGGCCATCGTTGTTGTAGTCGAACCAGACGCAACCTCCGCCTGTGCCTTCGAGCAGCGACCCCAGCTTTTGCGATCCGAAGCTGTGCGTGAAGTTGATGCCTGAGGCAGCGGTTGCGTCTTCGAATCGAATCGTGCTGGGCGACGTGGTCTGCGCCAGCAACGCGCCCGAAAGAGCAAGGATGGTGACTAACCGTGTCAGCAACTAACGGCCTCCTTGGAGCGGTTTAGCGTTTGAGTGGGTCAGATCAACCGGGATAGTGGTCTTCACCAACACCGCAGGAACTTTGTTCTCCGGGGCGCGCTCGGGGCCTGCATGGCAGCCAACACAGATGCGCTGCTCACCTTTTCTCATCCAAAACCATCCCTGCTCGCGCTTCAAGGTCTTGCCTGAGACATCCAGCAAGCTCGATTTGAAGTGGCTGATCGGCGGGGACGCGTAAGTAAAACGAACCGTCCGGTTCGACATTCGAACTGCCCAACAATCGAGGTTTCCCAGATTCGGTTGCGGTGTAAAGGCGGATCGATGCGATGGAGTCCGCGGCAAATCGATATTTGGATGTGTAGGCGTTCAGGCAGAGCAAGTTCGCGTAATTCCACTCGTGCAATCCGGAGGGATGGAGATTGGGGGTGGGGCGCGATGCAATCACGCTCGGCTGCACGGCGTTGGAGTTAGCGTCCGCGACGAGTGACGCAAAGCCGCCAGTCCGCGGGTTCCAGAGCCGGAGCGAAAAATGCGACGCGGCGTCTGGACGCCACGCCACGAGGTAATCGCCCGTGGAGGTTTGCGCAATGTCGCCAGCGAATTCACCCGCCGGTGCATTCAGCTCCAACTGATGTGCGACGGAAGAGTTGAATCGAGCCAGACCTTGTTCTGTGGAGAAAACGATGTCGCCCGACGCGACCTGCTTGCCTGCCTGCCGATTGCTGCCGTGATCGCAACGGTAGGACTCGACGCCGCTGCCGTCGGAGTAAACGGTGTAGATCTCTGATGACGATCCGTTGCCGACTGGATACCCGGCCTCGAAGAGGATGCGGCCATCGCGCAGGACGTCCGTTGCCAATGCATTTCCGGGGGCGTAAGTGAGTGGGAGGACTGGTCCACCTGCCAACGGCGCGGTTTCGAGCGCGAACCGGTTGCTGATCTTGCGCGCATAAACGATCTGATCGCCGGGCAGGTAAAAGGGACGAACACAGTCTGCATTGCAGACAGTGACCTGCCTGAGTTCGCGGCCGTCAACGCTGGCTTCCCAAACTTGCCAGTGCGACTTCGGATCGCGCTTTCCTGAGAAGAGAATTCGAGTTCCATCGAACGACACGGATGGATCCGCGGTCGCTGCAAATCTCGAGACCAATGCGCGTGACGATTCGCCTTGCCATACTGTGACCGTAGCGCCGGCAGGGAAGCGTTCCCCACCTTGCAGCCACGCACGGGATTCGTACCTTGGAGTCGAGGTGTACACAATCGGAACTGACACTTGTTGGCCTGGCGATTGCGCTGAGACCTTGATCCAGAAGACGCAGGCAGCGAGCGCGAGCGTGAAGGCAGCAATGACTCCGACTCGCACTAGTCGAGCCCTCCCGCGGCAGCGTACAGTCTGTCGGCGGTAGGACGAAGACTAAGGTAGGGCTCGAGGTCGAGCATCATCGAATCGAACTGCGCGAACGTTAGTGACTGCTCGCCGTCACTGGCAGCCTTCTCCGGCTGGGGATGAACCTCGACGAGCAAACCATCGGCCCCGACGACTACACCTGCTCGTGCCAGAACCGGAACCAGCGAGCGAACACCCGCGGCGTGGCTGGGATCGACGATCACGGGCAGGTGGCAGACAGCTTTGAGCACTGGCACTGCCGCCACATCAAAAGTGTTTCGCGTCGCCGTTTCGAAGGTGCGTATCCCACGCTCGCACAGGATGACATCGGGATTGCCACTGGACACAATGAACTGTGCTGACCGCATCAGGTCTTCAAGCGTGGCGGTCATACCACGTTTCAGCAGCACGGGTCGGCCGCAACTTCCGAGACGTTCAAGCAGCGAGAAATTCTCCATACTGCGAGCGCCTACCTGCATGATGTCGGCGTACTCGGCGACTACGTCGACGTCGGTTTCCGTCATTACTTCGGTGATGATGGCAAGCCCGGTACACTCCCTCGCTTTGCTCAGTAGCTTGAGGCCTTCGAGCCCCAGGCCTTGGAAAGAGTACGGGGACGACCGCGGCTTGTAAGCCCCGCCGCGCAGGATTCGCGCGCCGGCCCGGGCGACGGACGCAGCGGTATCGAGGAGCTGGTGTTCCGACTCGACGGCGCAGGGGCCGGCCATGACGACAAATTCGTCGCCGCCGATGGCGATGTCGCCGACCTGCACGATCGTCTTGGCCCGCGCCGGTGTTTTGGCGACAAGGTCGTAGCACGAGAATTGTCCGTTCCAACGAGAATTCACTTTGGCAGCAACCGTTTCATTTCGTGTCAGTACCTTAGCCGTGTGGGCGTACGGTGGTCGGTGACATATGAACATCAGCAGTGTGATGTGAGACCAAAGAGAGGAACTAGTAGTTTTACGCTATTGATTTATGACCCAAGCCTTGAATCAATGAAGATAAGGTGCTGAAGAGGCGTGGCATCCTTTTGTCCGCCGGTGTCATCGTGGTTAGTTCAGTGTAATCCGGCATCGCTCGTTTCGCCTCATCACCACAGAAACAAATGTTTCATGCTGTCGCGCATGCGAGGTTTGGCGACGCGCTAGGCGATGGGTTCGAGGTGTGCGGTGAAGTGACGCAGGAATGGCGCTTCGTAGGTCAGACGCATTCCCTTGATCTGGTCGCGACGTTCCCACACCCGCAGGATCATTTCCACGACGTAGTCGATATGGCTCTGGGTGTACACGCGGCGGGGAATTGCCAAGCGCACCAGGTCCATCGTGGCCGAATCTGCGAACATGAGTGTTCCGATCTCGACGGAGCGAATTCCGCCTTCCAGGTAGAGCTCGGTCGCGAGGGCGACGCCCGGGAATTGGTTCAAAGGTATGTGGGGCAGAAAGTCCCGGGCGTCGAGATAGATAGCGTGACCGCCCGGCGGCTCGACGATAGGGACGCCCCGTTCTGACAGATGGTTGCCGAGGTAAGCGGTCGAGGCGATGCGGTATCGCAAATAGTCTTCCTCGAGGGCCTCCTGAACTCCAATGGCGACGGCTTCCAGGTCACGCCCGGCCAACCCGCCGTAAGTGGGATAGCCCTCGGTCAGAATCAAGAGGTCTTTTTCCTGACGCGCAAGAACGTCGTCGTTGGTGCAAAGAAATCCACCAATATTTGCCATGCCGTCCTTCTTGGCGGACATGGTGCACCCGTCGCCCAATGCGAACATCTCTTGCGCGATTTCCTTAGGCGTCTTTGAGTCGTAGCCTGGTTCGCGAAGCTTAATGAAATAGGCATTCTCGGCAAAACGGCAGGCATCGAAGTACAGAGGGATTCCGTGCTTGTGGCAAAGGGCGCTTACCGCCCGCGCATTTTCCATCGACACGGGCTGTCCGCCGCCGGAGTTGTTGGTCACGGTCAGCATGACCAGCGGGACACGTGGCCGTCCCACTCGGGCAATCAAGTTCTCCAGCGCGGCAACATCCATATTTCCTTTGAAATCAAGTCGCGTCGAGGGTTGACGCGCTTCGGGGATTGGGATGTCGACGGCTTCGGCGCCCACAAATTCGACGTTGGCCCGGGTGGTGTCAAAATGCGTGTTATTGGGAACAACGTCACCCTTCTTGCACATGACGCTGAACAGGATTCGCTCGGCGGCCCTGCCCTGATGAGTCGGAATGACATGCTGATAGCCAAAGATGTCATAAACAGAGTTCCGGAAGCGATCGAAACTTCTGCTGCCGGCATAACTCTCATCACCTTCCATTATCGCCGCCCACTGGTGGGTCGACATTGCACCAGTGCCGGAGTCCGTGAGCAAATCAATCAACACGTCGTCGGCAGGGAGCAGAAAAAGGTTGTAATGCGCGGCGCGCAGCAGTTCCTCGCGCTGTGTGCGGGTGGTCCAGCGGATAGGCTCGACACTCTTGATGCGGAAGGGTTCGATGATGGTCTTAGTCGGCATCTTGGCTCCCGTGCGATTCTACTCGCACATCGCATTATGCCTCTGAAGCCAAGGGTCGGGTGGTCGCGCGCTCGCCGAACTTTGCCTCGGTTCCATCCGGCAAAGGTGTAGCTTTTTCTTCCCAGGTTAGCCACTTCAGGTCGAGCACCGTGATCGAGTACAGGACGGGCACCATCAACAAGGTGATGAATGTCGCCACGGTTAAGCCGCCGATCTGCGCGTAGCATAGCGGCTGCCATAGTGGCCCGCCGTGCATGGCCAACGGGAATAGGGCAAGGACGGTTGCGCCGACGGTGATCATTACCGGACGCAGGCGGATGATGCCGGCGTCGATCACCGCTTGCTCGAACGGCTCGCCCTTGGCGTGCATCTCTTCGATGAAATCGAACAGGACGATGACGTGGCTGACGATGACACCGATCAGACTGGCGATTCCGAGAAATGCCATGAAGCCGAACGAGGTGTTCATTACCCATAATCCGAGCACCGCGCCCATCACGCCGTAGGGTGCCGCGGCAAAGACCAGGAAGGGCTTAATCGCGTTGTTGAACTGGAAGAGGAGCGCCAGATAGATTGCAGCCACCGAGATTGCGAGCACCACGGCCAGGTTCTTGAATCCCGAGGTTTGCTTGTCGTATTCGCCGCCGATGCGCAGCACGTATCCCGGAGGCAACTTGGTTTGTAGGTCGTGAAGCTTCGGCAGGGCGACGGTCATGATCTCCGACGCCAACCGGCCCGGAGCTGGAAAGGCGAAGACGGAAATCGATCGGAAGTGATCGAGGCGAATGATGCGCTCATTCTCGAGGCTGTTCCGGATTTCTGAGATTTGTACCAGCGGGATCTTGGTGGAGGTTTGCGAGGAATACACGTAGAGATTCTGAATGTCCGACAGTTGCGCCCGCTCATCGCCGCGCAGTCGGGCCACTACAGGGATGTTCTTGTCACCTTCTTGTAGCGAGGTTACGGGAACACCGCTAAGGGCTCCGGTCGCGGAGTTTGCGACGTCGTAGTTGGTGATCCCAGCCAGATTCGCCCGTTCGGGATCGATCTTTAAGGTCACCTGCGAGCTTTCGTTCTGCCACTCATTGCGGACCCGTCGCGCGGCATCCGCGGAGTTGAGGATGTCCTCTACTTGGCGCGCAATGCTTCGGAGATTGCGGATGTCATCGGCACTGGCGGCAGTGCCGACATCAGCCTGATTGGCGATACGAATCTCCACCGGGTAGTTCAACGGGTTGGTCTGCAACTGGCGGAAGTCGGCGCGGACTCCGGGAAGGGAAGCGGTCAGAATCGGCTGTACCTGGTTTACAAAATCGGGGGTGATTTCTTTGTCAGTGAGTTCCACCAACACCTGCGCGTAGTTCAACTGCCGCCCTTGTGGCGACAACGAGAACCAGAAGCGCGGACTTCCGCCTCCCACCCAGGTCGTTACGTAACGCAGAATGTCGCCGGGCTTTCCATCCTTGCCAGGATGCTTCTTTCCCCATTCCTCTGCTCGTTGCCGGACGATGTTCTCAACCTGGGTGGCGGCCTTTTGCGTCGCTTCCAGGTTCACGTCGTTGGGCAGCCAGACATCGATGTACGACCAGTACTGCACGTCGTCGGGAAAGAACGATGATTTGAGCTGCTTGAACAGAACTGCACCCAGCACGAGGAACGCCAAAGAGCCCACGGCGACCTTCCAACGGTGCTCGATGGCAAACTTCGCCACCCGCGCATACCCTCCGGTAAATCCTTTGGTGCGGCGCTCTTCGATTGGCGCCTCCGGCTTCTTGTCAGGGCGAAGAATGTAGTACCCCAGGAGCGGAATGAATGTCATCGATGCAAGCCGCGATGCGAGGAGGGCGCATGTCATGACAACCGGGAGGCTGTAGATGAACTCGCCGGTGGTGCCCGTCACCAGCAAGAACGGCAAGTAGGCCACGACGTTGGTCACGGTCGCGTACATGATGGCCGTCGCCAGTTTGGTCGGTCCTAGCCAGGGAGCAACTTGGCGAGATTCGCCTTCCGCTAGAGAACGCTTAATGGCATCGCCTGCTACGACCGGGTCGTCCACCAGCAATCCCAACGCGATGATGAGCGAGGCAACCGAAACCTGCTGGATATCGATCCCCAGCAGGTAGATCATGCCGAAGGTCAGCGAAAGCGTGATCGGAATGGAGATGGCCATCAGCAGAGCCGAGCGCCACTCCCAGAAGCCTATCAGCGAGACCAGTACGACGAGGCCAATTGCCTCGTACAGCGCGTCCATAAAGAGGTCGATGTTTTCCTTGACCTGAATCGGCTGGTCGGAGGTGTGGACCACTACCAGATCTTCGGGCAGGTACTGCTTTACGGTCTTGAGAGCCTCGTCGATGTGCTGGCCGAACAGAGCGATCTGCTGGCCGTCGCGCATGTTCACGCCGAGCGTGATGGCGCGGCTGCGCATCCACTTGCCGTCAGGGCCTTGCCAGGTAAGGAAGTTCAAGAACTGCGGAGGGCTTTGGTAACCGCGCGAAATGTCCACGAGGTCGCGCAAATAGACCGGGCTGTTCGAACTTGAAACCCCGATGATGACGTTTCCGATGGCTTGCGCGTCGGGGAATAGTCCCGACGGATTGATGTTGATGTCCTTCGGCCCTACTTCCAGCGATCCGGCGGGCAGGGTGATGTTCTGCGCACCCAGGGCGTCTTTCAGTTTGGATGGATCGTACCCATACTGCGCCAGGCGTTGCTGGGAGTAGTCCAGATAGATTTGTTCCGGCAGAACGCCGGAGCGAGATACTTGCGAGACTTCGGGAGCGCCCTGCAGAGTGCGCTGGATCAGGTCGGTGTAGTTGTCGAGCTCGCTGTAGGAATACTTGGGGCCGGCAACCTCTTTCATCCGGGCTTCGGTGTCGGCAGGGTTGCGGACGAACATAGCCATCCAGGCGTCGGGATGAAGCTCGGAGCGGTGCACGCGTTCGTTGATGAGATCGTCGCCCAAAGCTCGCAGGGTCGTGTCGTCCAAGCTCGTACTTACGTCCACGCCTACAAATCCCGGCGCCTGGAAGAAATGCAAATCGCGCAGGGCGCCCTTCTGCGATCCTAGTTCGATTACTTCCTGAAACGCTTGCTTTACCAGGGTCGGTGAGACGGACATGGGGAACGACGAGATAATGCTGACCCTGGGCTGCGGGGCGTTTCGTGGCTCTTCAGCGCGGGTGCGCTCGATTAAGTCGCGGACGGCGCGGGCGCGAAGAGAAATCTCAGTTGGTGAAGCTAGTGGGCTGGCCACCGTGAGCATCAGCGCCGCCGTGTCTCCGAAGTCGCTGTTGAACTGGATCGGTCCCGCGCCGCGTGGCAGCCTTGCGTTGAGCTGATTGAGCTTGAGATTGATGTCGGAGAACTGGCGGGTCTTGTCGGTTACGTTGTCTGATAGCTGCACGTACACCATCGACACGCCGGGGAAACTGATGGAGCGAATTCCGAAATCGGAGGGGCTGGGTCGCTTAATGGTGCTGTTTAGAGCAATGGTCTGCTCGATCGGACGGCTGACGAGTTCTTCCACTTGCTCTGCGGTAGCACCCGGCCACTGGCATTGCGCCGCCGCCACCCGAACGGGAATGTTGGGGTCTTTGCGCTTGGGCATGTTCTGGTAGCCATACCAGCCCCAGACAAACGTAGCCAGCAACAGTACGAGAGCCACCTGGCGATGCTCGGTGAAGAACCGCGCCATGTTGTGGGTGTCCGCGATATACTGCGCGTCGGATTTGTGTACGTGCGCCATTCAGCTATTGTCTGTGCTTCCACTGAGTCCCGGAGGCTAGCATCAACTTGCGACTGCCTTCTTGGCTACAGTTTTTTCTTACGGAATCACCTTTACTTCGTCACCGTTCTTGATCATGGTGGCGCCTGTCGTTACGACCCGGTCGCCAGGATTCAAACCCCGCACTACGGCGATCAAGTTCCCGTATGCCGCGCCAAGTTCCACGTCCAGCATGTGCACCTTCACGGTGTCTCCACCGCCTTCGGGAACAAAGACAGCAAATCCATTCGGGTTATCCAAGCTCCTCACCACCGCGGTAAGCGGAACCACGGTCACCCGTTTATTCGTTGCTCCTGGCGAGATGGCGATGGACGCGATCATTCCCGCCTTCAAACGGTCGTCAGCATTAGGAATGCTCACTTCTACCGAATACACGCGGCTCTTGGGATCGGCCGATGGCGAAATCGACGTCACGTGGCCATTGAAGTTGCCCGCCACTGCATCGGTGGTGATCGTCTCGGGACTGCCTAGCCGGATGTGCTCCATCGCTGTGTCCGGAACGCCGAACACCGCTTTTACCGAACGCACGTCGGCGATGGTGAAGCCGTTGGTGGCGGGCCCGACAAGTTGCCCAACATCTACATTGCGTTTTACCACCCAGCCGTCGAACGGCGCTCTTAGCTGGCAATACTCCAAAGCGATCTGCGCTTCCGCAATACTGGCCTTGGCGCTCTGTATGGAGGCCTGAGTGTCAAGCACTTGCGCATTGGCGTTGTCGTAATCCGGCTTGGTTGCCGCTCCGTTCTGATAGAGCACGGAGGTACGATCAAACGACAGTTTGGCGCGATCGTAGTTTGCCTGGCCGCGCGCTAGCTGGGCGTTCGCCTGTTGCAGCTTCTCTTTGTAATCGCCCTGATCGACTGTCGCCAACACCGTGGCCTTGGTCACCCAATCGCCCTGGTCGATGTTGCGAACGCGTCGGTTGGCGTCCTTGACCTGTCGCAGGCTGGACAGGTATCCATTCGACTTGAATGCCAGATCCACTTGCTGGTAGGGCTGGATATTTGCCGAGTAGGTGTTCGAGGCGCCGGCATCGATCGATCGGACTTCGCCGGTGCGGACAGGAGTCAGAGGCTTGGGAACATTGGCCGTATCGCGGCAGCCAAGCATCATGGTGGCGCTGGTCAGTGAGATCGCCAACAGGGATGTCGCCACCGCAGTTCGCGTTCTAGTCCCTCTCCGGATCATTCCTCACCTATGGCTTTCTGGAAGCTTGCTTTGGCGCTCCAGAATTCTTCGATCGCGTTGTTATAGTCGGAGTCTGCGCTCTCCATGGCAGATTGTTGTTGCAGCACGTCGCGCAACAGCACCGTCTTCTGCCCGTACTGCTCAGTGACTTCGCGCAGTTTCTCTCGCGCCGCTTCTTGCTTGGCTTGCGCAACCGTGACCGCAGCACGGGCTTCCTGGAGAGAGCGGAACTTATCGCCAACATCGATCAGAATTTGCGACTTGGTGCTAGTGAGTTTGAGCTTGCTCTGCTCGACGTTGATGGTTTTTTCGTTGACCTCGTGCTTCCGCCTGCCCCAATCAAAAGGGTCCCATCGGAACTCGAACCCCGCATTGGCGACGTTCTGCGGAACGAAGTCATATCCGAAGGGCGAAGTGTACTGGATCGACAGGTTCAGGTCGGGGATGTATTGCGATTTTGCTATTAGTCGCGCGTTGTCTGCCTGCTTTACTTCTATCGCCGCTTCCGCCACTTGCGGATTCTGCTCCAGTGCCTTAGTTTCGGCCGTCTCCAAGCTGCTTTCCTCGGGAGTAACTGGAGCCACGGGGGCAGTTCGAAATTGCGTCTTGATCTCGCGCCCCAGCAAATCGTTGAGCGTCTCTTTGGCAGTGATCAACTTGTCTCCGGCCTTTAATAGGTTTAGTTGCTCACGCGCCAGCTTGGCCTTTACGTCGAGGTAGTCGGACTTCAACGCCACCTGTTCCGTAACATACTGCTGGGTGATGCGATCCAGTTCCTCGTACTGCTTGATGCTGGCCTGTATCGAGTCAATCTCGTTCTCAATCTGCATCGTCTTGTAATAGGCTTGCCGAACGTTATCGACAACTGTCTGCCGCTCTGCCCGGAGTTGCTCCTTGGCCTGCTCCAACGAGAGTTCTTGTCCCTTCACAAAAAGGTTGATGCGGTAGAGCGAGAGTAGAGGTTGCGACGCACTGGCCATGACCAGCGCCGTGGCATGAGCAGGCGTCGTGATGTATGAGTTGCTGGCGGGGATCGGCCCTGTAGCGGAATAGTAGCCGAATGTGCCAGGCGGCACAGTGTAGGAGATCGGTGTCAGTAACTGGGAGCCAAAAACGTAGGTGCTGAACGAGGGCAGGCGCTTCGTCTTGTCCGCTGCCAGTTTCTCCGAGTGGACGTCGAGGTTGAGCGACACGATCTTCAGAGTACGGTTATTGGCGAGAGCGATCTTTACCGCCTGGTCGACCGTAAGCACTTCAGGCTGGTCCTGCGCCGCCAGTTGCAGTGCATGGAAACCGCCCACGAGGAGGACGGCAAGCAAAAGCCTCTTCAGCAAGCCCGGCATCATACTTGGTGTTTGACTCCTGCAAAAGTCATGCCGGGGAGGCAATCTGAAGAGGATGTTCCACCGATGCGAGGGACGTCAATGTGTCCGTGTTGCATATGGCGTCACGGAATCGCTGCAATCCCGAACGATGATGTCGGACCATACTTCAGCAACCGATGTGAAAGTAATGGAAAGGCTGATTTTCGGTACCGCCGAGTTTATAAGCCGACCCGGGTTTCGGCAACCTCAATTTGGGTGGGGGAAAAAGGCAGCGGCATGAAGTCCGTGGGAGGCCGAGCGGAGGTGAACACGGCACCAACTACTTAGCTGGATCGCGGATGCGATTGCTACGTCGGCGTGCGACGGGGCCGCTTAGAAGGTAAACGTCGCCCCCAATTCAATCTTGCGTGGCGCCGAAGAAGATCCATACGGCCCGCCTGCAAGGGCATTCGGCTGCCCGAACAGCGGAGAACTCAGGTTGCCCACCAGCGGCGCGTAGTTAATATCGTTGAAGAGGTTTCGTGCGTTCACGCTGAGCGTCAAGTTATAGCGGCGATTGGTCGAGCCGCCGAGACCCATGGCTCCGCCCATTGCACCGCCAAACCCGCCGCCGGGCCCGCGTCCCCACCAGGGCCACCACGGCCGCCGCCGGGACCACCCGTTGCGCCGCCACTGCCCTTAGTTTCCGGCCCAAACCCGAATGTCTTGCTCAGTCGAAGGTTCAGCGAAAATCGTCCCGGACCCATTCCGTAATACGGTGGAATCACGGTTTGCCC
This sequence comes from uncultured Acidobacteriaceae bacterium, assembly GCA_963722405.1. GTDB lineage: Bacteria > Acidobacteriota > Terriglobia > Terriglobales > Acidobacteriaceae > DASRAA01. The sequence goes on along the minus strand of CAVRMO010000012.1, from coordinate 767,498 downwards.
GGCCTGCGGTGTCAGGTTGAACGTGCCCCACTTCGTCACTACGATTTTTTGCCCCGTCTGTCCCGGCGTGGCAAAGGTCGGGCGGTCGTTGAAGATCGAGTCGCCGTTGTAATCCTGGCCTAGCGTGATGTTGAACGGGATGCCGGAACTCACGACCAAGAACGGATTCAGGCGAAATCCCCGCGGCAGCGCGACCGTTCCACCGATAAATGCCCGATTGCGTACGTCGTACTGAGTTGGCCCATAGTTTTGCGCCAAGTTGTATTGGTTGTTGGGGAAGCTGCTCGCGCCGTTCGTATTGGCATCGACGTTATTCAGCGTGTACCAGCCGAAGAGCGACACCTTCGATCCAATCCGGACGTTGGTATTTACGATGAGCTGGTTCTGCTCAAACTCCCCGTCGGACTCGTACTGGTAAATGTTTCCAGCGGCACTTCCGAAGGGCCGTATACCGCTGGTCGGATCATTCGGGTCGTAAGTTCCCGGCAACGGAGCGTTGATGTTGCGGGTAAGGAACTGATGCACACCCTTTGAATTAAGGTACGAGATCGCAATGTTCGCGTTCTTGGTGATCTGGCGCTCGACACTTACCGCTGTCTGCATGGTGTAAGCCGCCCGCAGGTTCGGGCGCCAACTGGTACGAGGTAGGAAACGTTTTAGCTGTATTCAGCAGCGGGCTGCCTTGGGGCGGAATGAAGGGATAGAAGTCTGGCTGATCCACGATGTACTGCTGCTGCGTCGTTCCGTTCAATTGCGCTGCCTGCAGCACATACTGCTCTTGGAATCGGTCGTAGAACATGCCCCATCCGGCACGCAATACCGTCTTTGGGGTAGGGCCCTTACCCAATCCCCATGCGAACGATAGGCGCGGAGCCAAGTCGCCGTTGTCATGGATGTCCGTCTGCGTTTCGAACCGCAGGCCGTAGCTGATGGTGAAGTTCGGTTTCCAGCGCCAGTCGTCGGAGAAATACAGTCCCAGGTCGTAATATGTGATCGCGACCGCAGGCGTCCCGTAGGTGATGGAAAACTGGCCCGCGCCTCCGCCTGCCGCCCGAATCTGGGCGGGCGTCAAGCCGTTGGCGATGCCCTGTTCCGTGATCTGATAGGCAGTCAGAGAGTTGAACGTGAACGTACCGTTGAAGTTCGGGTTGCTGTCGCTGGAATCGCGCTCCGCGCGCAACCTTCCTCCGAATTTGAATATGTGCTTGCCCGCAAGCACACTCGTGTAATTTTGCAGTTCGTAATGGTCTTGCTTGTAGCGGTTGTAGCCCAAGCTACTTCCGCCACCCACGAACGCGCCTTGCACGTTGATGGTCGGGTCTGTGTAGGCGGGGACCTCATTATCGGTATCGTGCAGGTATTGAAAGCGCAGCTCATTGACCACTTTCGCGCCGAACAACTGCGTGTCACTTATCTGCACCGTCTGTTCGGTTGTTTCCAGGTTGTACGCCTGAGTCGGTAGCGAGAACTGTCCGACGCCCTGGTCTTGTTGGTTGTTCTGCCAATACTGGTATCGCACACTCAGCGTATTGGTGGGCGTGAGTTGAAAGTCCATGCGCGGACTCACGTTGGTGCGGGTCTGCGGTATGGGCACCGACGTGTTGTACGGAATTTGCGCAAACGTCGTTGGATCCAGAACGAACGCGTTTACGATGGCGTTGTCGCCAATGTTTCGGCGCTCGAAGTTGATGAAGAATGATGCCTTCTTGCCCACCGGGCCGCCAAAATTACGCGGTGTACTGGGTTGTGTCGTACGCAGGCGTGCTGGTGGCAAACGGACTTGTCGAGTTGAAGTACGAGGAATTGCCGATCACTGATATCTGACCGTGATACCGGTCCGTGCCAGGCTTGGTGAAGATCTCGATGCGTCCGTAACCCAGCTTGTCGTATTCGGCAGAGAAGGGATTCTGGTTGATGCGAATCTCTCGAATCGAAGACTTCGGCGGAAGCTGCCCTCCGGTGAATCCGTCGATGTAAATCTGGCCGCCGTTGGGACCGGCGGAGGGACCGGCGAGCGCTTGCAGGTCGTCGGCTAGTTCGTCCGGATCATCCGACAGCGCGTCCAGGTCCTTGCCCGTCAGGACCATCTGGGTGGCGTTGTTCTCCGCGGAAGTGTCGAGCCCGATCGCCTGTTCAGACACGTTCACGTTTTGCTGCTGCACCTCAATCGATAACGCGACGTCCATTTTTTGCGATTGGCCGGGGCCTACGTCGATGCCATCCACTTCGTAAAGAGAGAAGCCCTTGGCCGTCACTTTGATTCCGTACTTGCCAGGAGCGAGTCCCTTCACTTCGTAGGTGCCGGTCTGGCTGGTAGTAGCTTTCAAGGCCGTGCCGTTGGGCCCGACGACTTGCACGTCGGCCTTGGTCACCGCCGCGCCTGAAGGGTCGGTGACTTGTCCGTGAAGCGAGCCCAGGGCAGCCTGCCCCCACGACTGGGCCGCGAAGAGCGTAATGAATACAAGCGCGATGTATGCGATTCGGACAAATATTCGGCACGTGGCAATTCCCGTGAACCCTGCCGTCCGACGATTCTGATAGCTGGCGCCGGGAGTCATTGAGTTGACCCTTCCGCCCCGCCGCCGCCCAAACTCCAAGGGGAAAGAACCATGCCCTGGCCACCTGCCGGCGATGCGGTGAGAATTGGCTCTACGCCACCCACCAAGGTGATCGCGGTGACCGCGGAATCGGTGCCCTCGGTGGAGACCAGGATCACAGCATCACCCTTCTGAAAATCATTGACGGTCACGGCAGGCAATCGAGTCAGCATTTGCTGGAGATCGCCGGCGCCGCTGCGCGCGGCACCGCCGCCTCCGTATCCGCCTGCTCCGCCGGGCGCCGTCGGGGCAGCGCCACCTGAAGGACTGGCGGCCGCACCGTTGGCAGGGGCGCCACTGGCCGGGGGCTGTCCCTCGGGCGTCTGCCCCTTCAGCCTCATCGCGATGCGCTGTGCCATCATCTGTGGCAACTTGCGCAGTTGCGAATCCGCAGCGACATTCACTGCAACCTGCTTTTTAGTCAGCAGATCCATCACCGTCAGGGAGTTGTCAGCGGCGTTCACCGCGGTAATCGTGCCAGCGATATTACGGAACCTTCCGCTCACGATTTCCTCAGCAGCGAACTCCGTGCCGTCGGGATTCTTGGTTCCCCGAGCGCGTAGCTGGTCAGCCGGATGAACGTCTGCCAGCTTGCTGGCTTTGGCATCGTCAAATTTCACTGAGTTGGGCGAGTAACGGCGGATAACCGTTTTCTTGGTGGTTTGCACCAGGACTTTCTTGCTTCCAGCCAGAGTTGTCACGGAGATTGTGAGGGTGCCAGCGGTGGGATCAACCTCGCTCACTAATCCGCCGATGCCACGTTTCTGCCAATCGTCCCTTTCCTGTTGCTGCTTGGCCGCCACGTCGGACTGTTTCATCACGACAACCCGCACCGCGATCATCGACTTCCCGTCATCGGAAACTTTGCCCTGCACCAGCACGCGGTCACCCTTCTGCAAATCTTCGACAGTGATAGGAGTTGCGCTCTTCAGGTCAGTTGCGCCGGGCGCAATTCGTACTACCCGAACATTCTCGGGCAGGGCAATGCTCTGTGTTTTTCCATCGTCGGTCGCCAAAGTGAGACTAGCGCCGCTCAGAGTCTTGATCTCTCCCACCGCCTTGGCCAAGGGCGCCGGCGCTGGCGTCTGTGCGAATAGGGTAATCACAGACAACAGGACTACCGCAGCGACACTTGCCGCATGCGTTGTGATCGGTCTCGCGGCTACATGCTCGAACAAACTATCCATTCCTATATTCACCCATTGCAGTCATTCAGTTCCTGAGGCGCGAAGCAGGAAGCTATGGTTAGCCAACCTGAGATGCGCGGCAATGAAGTTAACCGGTACAAAAGCATTCGGCAGCGCTCGTCAAGGAATGAATCGGAGACTACAGTGCAATTTTCCTATTGGAAACGCGCTGGCAGTTGTGTTTTTTTGTTACGAACGGTTAAGTGATCGTTAAAGACCAAACACTCAACTTCCACGTGTTTGATTCTGGGAAACAATAGGCGCGAAGGTGGTATTTACGAACTGAGCCCTAGCACTCAATCACGTTGAGGGCGAGTCCAGCCAAGGAGGTCTCCTTGTAACGCGACTGCATGTCCAAGCCAGTCTGATACATGGTTGCGATTACCTGATCGAGCGATACTTTGTGCTCGTCGGTCTCGCGCATCGCGATTCTGCTGGCGTTGATCGCTTTCACCGATCCCATGGCATTCCGCTCGATGCAGGGAATCTGAACTAATCCACCGATAGGATCGCACGTCATTCCGAGGTTGTGCTCCATGCCGATTTCGGCGGCATATTCGACCTGCCGATTCGAACCGCCTTGTGCGGCCACCAGGCCGCCTGCAGCCATCGAGCAGGCGACGCCAACCTCGCCCTGGCATCCCACTTCCGCGCCCGAGATCGATGCGTTCTCCTTATAAAGTATGCCGATCGCTCCCGCCGTGAGGAAGTAGCGAAACAGTCCTTCGTCCGACGCGCCTTCGACAAACCGCTTGTAATAATGGGCAACCGCAGGAATGATTCCGGCCGCGCCATTGGTCGGCGCGGTGACTACTCGGCCACCTGCGGCGTTCTCCTCATTCACTGCCATGGCGTACACATTGACCCAATCCATTGGCGCCAGGGGGTCGGCGCTACCTTGTTCCTGGAGTTTGCGCGCCAGGCGGGGAGCGCGGCGCCTCACGTTCAATCCTCCCGGCAGAATGCCCTCGGTCTCAAGACCTCGTTGCACGCACGCCCGCATGACTTCCCAAATACCCGCGAGATCTTTGCGCACTTGCGTCTCCTCGCGCCAGGTTTCCTCGTTCTTCAGCACGATCTGCCAGATCGGCAACTGCTGCTGATCGCCGATTTGCAGAAGCTGATCGGCGCTCGAAAAAGGGAAGGGAGGTGCCTTCAATTCGGAGTGGCCAGGGTCCTCGCCGTCGCGAGCGATGAATCCACCGCCAACCGAATAGAAAATGGCCGAGTACAATTCACCGCCGACCTCGTCGAATGCGGCAAACTGCATGCCGTTGGAGTGCCCGGGCAAGACCTGCGTCTTCAAGAACAGCAGGTCCTCGTTTTCGTGGAAGGGAATCTCAGCAGCGTTCAGGAGACAAATCGAATGCTCCTGGCGAATCTTGCTGACTTTGTCGTCGATGCTTGCCGGATCGACCTTTTCGGGCTGCTCTCCGGACAACCCCAGCAGCACAGCTCGATCGGTCTGGTGGCCGTGGCCGGTCAGGGCCAACGATCCGAACAGCTCGACCCGCACCCGCGCAACCCGGCTAAGTAGGTCTTGATCGTGAAGATCCCAGGCAAATTGGCGTGCCGCCCGCATCGGCCCAACGGTGTGCGAGCTCGACGGCCCAATCCCGACCTTGAAAATCTCGAAGATGCTCGTTTTCAATGAAATCCTGACTTATTTGAGGAGCTTCCCCACGGTGCCAACGCTGAGTCAATTCTATTCCGGATCTTGCACGGCCGCAGCGATTTCCGGAGATCGGATCCGGGGCTGAGATGGCGACAAAACGCGATGTGCGTCCCATTCGCACAAATCAACTAAACCATTAGTTACCTTTTTGCGATATGTGCGTCAATATCCCTGTGAATTTCGAAAACCGGAGAATTAGTTAGGTGCCACCCAAACCATCCGCGACTCTTACCGAAGCCGAATTAAGGCTCATGGAAGTCCTGTGGCAGCGCGGCCCCTCAACCGTCCAGCAGGTTCTGGACGCCCTTTCCGGCGACAAAGTGTTGGCATACAACTCGGTATTGACGACGATTCGCATACTGGAGAAAAAGGGGTATGCGGCGCACGCCAAGGACGGCCGGGCACATGTCTATATGCCGTTAATCGAGCGCGCTGACGCCACCCGCTCCGAAGTTCGACACCTCGTACAACGGTTGTTTCGAGATTCGCATGAGTTACTGGTTCTCAACATCCTGGAAGACTCTGGCCTAAATGCAGATGAACTGCAACGGTTAAAGCAATACTTGAAGGAGCGGGAATAGCATGGACTACCACGCTGCAACTCGCTTCATATCGGGCGGACTTCTGAACAGCCTGGTCGCGGGCGCTGGGATCGCGCTACTGGCTTGGGCGATAGCCAGAATTGCTCGCCGCCAGGGATCAGGCGCGCGCTTCGCAGTGTGGCTCCTCGCCTTACTGGCGGTCGCGATTCTGCCCTGGGTAAGTTCCGTGGGTGCGGCCCCCAACCGGGCAGTTTCGAGCTTTGCGAGCGGCTTTTTGAGCTTGCCGGAATCGTTTGCGTCTTTCTTCTTCGTCATCTGGATCGTCGGCGTTGGCCTCGGGCTCTTGCATATTGCGCACGGTCTGTATCGTTTGCAGCGCCTACGTGCAACCTGCACGCCGATTGACCTCAAACTGCTTGACCCGGCCATGCGTTCCTGCCTCACCGCTGCGAGGCAGCGCCGCGTCACACTTTGTGCCTCCGATGCGGTTCGCGTTCCCGCGGCGATCGGGTATTTGCGCCCGATCGTCGTTTTCCCGTCATGGGCAGTCGCCGAGATTCCACCTGCGGAGCTCCACGGAATCCTCTTGCACGAACTCGCGCACCTGCGCCGGTACGATGACTGGACCAATCTTTCACAGAAGATTGTCAAGGCGGTCTTCTTCTTTCATCCTGCCGTATGGTTTATCGAGTCGCAGCTCACGCTCGAGCGGGAGATAGCCTGCGATGACGCTGTGCTCGCCGCCGACTTCAATGCACGCGCTTATGCCGAGTCGCTGGTAGGCCTCGCGGAAAAGAGTTTTTTCCGCCGGGGCGTGCAGTTGGCGCAGGCCGCCGTCGGGCAGGTGCAGCAATTGGAGTTTCGACTGGCTGAGATCCTGCGAAAAGATAGAGGTCAGCAGGGAAATGCTCGCCTGCGCAAACCGTCTATCGCGCTGATGGCTGTGGCTGGAAGCATTCTGCTGTACGGAGCGGCTAACGCGCCTCTCTTGATCTCGTTCTCCAGTGATGCACCAAAGATGGCCTCGGCGTCGGCTTCCTCGCATGCACTTCTACCGGCGGCCGACGTTCGCCTTCGGCCTGTGAGCTTGAGTTATGCAGAGCGCTCACACCTGTCGGTAGTGCCGGTTTGTAAAGTTCAGCGAGCACGCCTGCGAGTCACGCATCGCACCGCCATCGGGCCTCGTCTTCTCCTCGCGAAACACGCCCGCGAGAGCCAAGTGGTCGAGAAAGTCGTTCCGCCACCAGTCGTACTCTCGAATTTCCCAATCGACCTTACGTCCTCCGCGCCAGTCCTTGTCGTGTTTCAAGGCGAGCAATTCGGCCCGGACAGCCCGATCTTCTGGCGGGTGACGATCCTTCACCTCACGCCGACGCAACAGCGCGTCATCATCGGAGGCATTCCGAAACAGATTTAAACAGGCTTTGCCCTTTTGGGGCCCAAGATCAATTTAAGCAACTAATTCGTTAGTTGTAGCCGACTTTAGAAGCAAAGAAACAGAGGAGCTAAGAACGAATGAACAGCACACACGCACAATCCGCTAAGCGCCGCATCGGAGCCGCAATTCTGGCACTTGCCATGATCGCCGGCCTCGGCGCCTATCATTTCCTCCAACCCACAATCGCGCGCGCGGCTGCCACGTCCAACGCCGCGCCGCTCGACGACAACAAGATCGCGGCTCTCCTCTCGCTTGACCAGGCAATGGAGACCGTCGCGGCGCGCGTCACCCCGGCCATCGTGAATGTTGCCGTCACCGCCAAGGTCGATCAGAAGAAGGCGATGATGCAGCAGCAGGGCATGCCCGAAGGCCTGCCTGACGATATGCAGCAGTTTTTCGAGCGGCAGTTTGGCGGACGCGGCCAGATGCAGCCGCAGCAGCCGCAGTTCCAGCACGGGATTGGCAGCGGAGTCATCATCTCTCCCGATGGCTACATCATCACTAACAACCACGTCGTCGCTGACGCTACCGATATCAAGGTCACGCTTGGTGATCGCCGGATTCTTTCGGCCAAGCTGATCGGAACCGACCCGCTTACCGACCTGGCGGTCATCAAGATTGAGGGGAGCAACTTCCCCAACGTTCCGCTCGGCGACTCTTCTCAGCTTCGCCCCGGACAAACCGTACTCGCCTTCGGCAACCCATTCGGTTTTCGCTTCACCGTGACTCGCGGTATTGTGAGCGCACTCAATCGTCCCAACCCCTACAACGACGATCCACGCAAGCCGGGCCAGTACATCCAGACTGACGCGGCGATCAACCAGGGTAATTCCGGAGGTCCGCTGGTCAACGCTCACGGTGAAGTCATCGGCATCAACACCTTCCTGATCTCGCCCTCGGGTAGCTTCGCGGGCATGGGATTCGCGATTCCCACTCAGATCGTGCAGCCTACGGTTGATTCGCTAGTACGTTACGGCAAGGTCGACCACTCCTACATTGGGGTAGGCATCACCGATGTCACACCCGAGAATTCCAAGTTCTTTGACTTGAAGGACGCCAACGGTGCCGTTATCAGCGAAGTGCAGCCTGATTCGCCTGGCGCGAAGGCCGGCCTCAAAGTGGGCGACGTTATCGTTGGACTCGATGGAAAGAAAGTCCTCGGCGCCGGAGAGCTGCAAGCTGAAGTCAGCTCAAAGCGTCCCGGAATCAAGGTCACGCTCGACGTCCTGCGCGATGGTAAGAGCGTGAACGTGCCGGTTACTCTCGAAGAGCTAGGCTCCAAGGACAAGAAGGAGGAACTCAACGCTAGCGCCGACAGCGGCAAGCCTCGTTGGGGAGTTGGCATCGCTGACCTCACTTCTGACGTGCGCGAGCAGTTGCAAGCGCCGCAGAACCTGAAGGGCGCGGTGATTCAGCGCGTTCAGCCCGGAAGTCCTGCGGAAGAAGCCGGACTTCAACCTGGTGACGTGATCCAGAGCGTCAATCGCCAGCAGACTCCCAGCGCTGCGGACGTGCAGAAGGCTCTGGCCAGCGTTCCCAAGGGACAGGACGCAATGGTCCTGGTGTGGGGCAACGGCGGAAGCACTTTCCGGGTCCTCCATGCCACGAGCGGGGCTTAACCTCGGCCCCAAAAGCCCCGCAGCACAGAGAAGGGCACGGCGCAATGCCGTGCCCTTTCTCACTTTGATCCGCGCTGAGTCGAAGTGCAGATTCGTCCACTGTTGGCGGCCAAACTGTCTTATCATGCCTCTGACGTCAGAGGAGGAGGCATGGTTCATTGCACCAAGTGCGGCGCCGAGCTACCGAACACTGCGCAATTTTGTCAGAAGTGCGGGCAGCCTCAAGGTGTGCCCCCGCCGAATCCAGGTTTTCGACCTCCTGCGCCGCCCTATCAACCAGCCACGGCCGGCCTTTCGGAAAATGCCGCCGCGACCCTCAGCTACGCGCTCGGATGGCTCACTGGCATCATCTTCTACTTGATCGATAGACGGCCGTACGTTCGGTTCCATGCCGCCCAATCCATCGTGACGTTTGGCGGCCTGAGTATCGTTCACCGAGTAGTGGCCGTCATGTTCGGGCTCGGCTGGGCGTTCGGAGGATTTAGTCCGTTTGGGGGATACGGCCACTTCGCCGGCTTTGGTTTCGGAATCATGCTGCTCGGCCTGATCGGACTGCTGATGTTCGTCCTGTGGATCGTGTGCATGATCAAGGCTTACCAGGGCGAGCGGTTCATGGTCCCCATCGCTGGAGATATCGCCGCCAACCTGGCCGGACCAGCGTAGCGTTACTGCAACGCCTCTCGGGTCAGACGGCTTTCACAGCGACGTTCCATATAGCTTCGCAGTACTCAGTGATGGATCGATCGGACGAAAATTTTCCCATGCGTGAGGCGTTCAAGATCGACATGCGCGACCATTTGTCCTGGTCGGCGTAGGCGGCGGCGACTCGATCCTGACACTCGACGTAAGCCTGGAAATCCGCAAATAGAAGATACTGGTCCCGCTGCAGCAGGGAATCCAGCAACGGCTTAAAGAGTTCGCGATCGCCATGTGAGAATTGGCCCGAGGCCACACTGTCGATAACTTCGCGAAGCTGCGCATTCGATTGGTAAATGTCCCATGGATGATATTCCGCGGCTTGGGTTGCGCGCACTTGATCGGCGGTCAATCCAAATAAGAAGAAATTCTCCGCGCCAACGGCCTCCCGGATCTCGACGTTCGCCCCGTCGAGCGTACCGATGGTGAGTGCCCCGTTCATGGCGAATTTCATGTTCCCCGTTCCTGACGCTTCAGTCCCCGCCGTGGAAATCTGCTCGCTGAGATCCGCCGCTGGATAGACCCTCTGGCCAAGGCTCACACTGTAGTCGGGGAGAAACACGACCTTCATTCGCTCGTTCACTTCTTTGTCATTGTTGATGACCTCGCCGACGGAGTTGATGAACTTGATAATCAGCTTGGCCATAACGTAGCCGGGGGCAGCCTTACCGCCAAATAAGAAGGTCCGAGGGACGATCTCCAGGTGGGGGTTGTTCTTCAGCCGGTGATACAGCGTGACGATGTGAAGCACATTGAGGTGTTGACGTTTGTATTCATGGATACGCTTGACTTGAGCGTCGAACATGGAATCGGGATCGACGGTGACGCCGATATCGTTCAAGATGTAATTCGACAGCCGCACCTTGATATCGCGTTGGACCTTCGCCCACTCCGCACGGAAAGCAGAATCGTCAGCCAGCCCTTCCAATTGCCTCAAGTCATTAAGGTTCCTGATCCAGCCATCGCCGATCTTGCCGGTCATTAAGGATGATTGTTCGGGATTGCTTACTGTCAGCCAGCGCCGTGGCGTGACCCCATTCGTGACATTGACGAACTTCTCGGGCCACATCTCATAAAAGTCGCGAAACAGTTCTTGCTTCAGCAATTGGGTGTGGAGTTCGGCGACTCCGTTAACCCGGTGACTTCCAACGCAGGCAAGGTAGGCCATGCGAACATACTTCTGGTCATGCTCGTCGATGATCGACATGCGGATAACCCTCGCCTCATCGCCCGGAAAGCGCTCACGGACCTGCCGAAGAAACCGGGCGTTGATTTCGTAAATGATCTCCAGATGCCGTGGCAGCAGCGAACCGAACAGGGGTACTGGCCAGCGCTCGAGCGCCTCGGGAAGCAAGGTGTGATTGGTGAAGCTGAAGGTCTGCGTCGTAATCGACCAAGCCTGGTCCCAACCCATGTCGTGCTCGTCCAGCAGCAATCGCATCAACTCTGCGACTCCGATCGACGGGTGCGTGTCATTGAGTTGGATCGCCCATTCCTGGTGAAATGTCTCCAACGAGAAACCAAAGCGTTGTTGAAACCGGATCATGTCCTGCAGGGAACAGGATGTAAAGAAGTACTGCTGTTGCAGGCGGAGTTCCTTGCCCTGGATTTCCTCATCGTTGGGATATAGAACCTTTGTTATGTTCTCAGCGAAGGTCTTCTCCGCGACTGCTCCCTGATAATCGCCGCTGTTGAAGCGCTCGAAATAGAATGACTCCCTGGCTTCGGACTTCCACAGTCGCAGATCGTTGACGACACCTGAGTGGTATCCAACGATTGGAGTGTCGTACGGAATCCCTTTCACAATCGAGCGAGGGATCCAGCGCACCCGGTACTTGCCCTGCACATCCGTGTAAGACTCTGTATGGCCGCCAAAGCAAACATCTGCTGCAGCTTGCGGCCGCCTGATCTCCCAGGGATTTCCGAACCGTAGCCAGTAATCGGTCATCTCGACTTGCCAGCCGTCTTGAATCTGCTGGTGGAACATTCCGAACTGATATCGGATTCCGTAGCCGATCGCGGGAACTTCCAGCGTCGCAAGAGAGTCGAGGTAACATGCAGCCAAGCGGCCGAGACCTCCGTTTCCTAGACCGGGCTCACTTTCCTGATCGATGATGCGATCGAGGTCGAGACCTAACGCTGTCGTCGCTTGTCGAAATGACTCGGTCAAACCGAGGTTCAGCATGTTGCAGGCCAGATATCGACCCATCAAAAATTCCGCGGATAGATAGCAGACCACTCGCAATTCTTTGCGGGAGTAACTTTCCAGTGTGGCGATCCACTGCGCCAGCATTCGGTCACGAACGGTGTATGCGATCGCCGTGAAGTAATCAATGTAGGTGGCACCTTCGGGCGTTTTTGCAGCGATGTAATACAGGTTATCGAGGATCGCTCGTTTCAGAGTGCCGACACTTGTGCCAGTTCGGTCGTCTTCTACGACGATGGCTGGATTCTGGGGCGGTTGCTGTTCTGGCATTTCGTGGCCTTTCCAAACGCATTACTGCGGGCTATGTCACTTTCAGATAGGTAGAGTACCCTTCGTCGCCAATCTCGGTGAACGGCAGCATTGTCGTGGAACCACGATCCGTTTTGACCTGCCACTCTCGGGCGCCAGTTCGTTTGGCCGCCAGCAACTGTTTCCGTGTTACCACTGGCAGCGCGCTCGTAATAGCGAACAGTACGAGAGGACCGTGCATCAGCGCGACTGTTTCAGGATGCTGTGGGTCAATCGCCTCGAGCCGAGCTGACATCGGGAGGTCGAGTTCGACGCGATCGCCCGTCCTCCATTGCTGCCGAACTGCTGCGAAGGTGCCCGGATTGACTTCCATCGTCTGGCGTTTGCCGTTGACCGAGATTGATGCGCCTGTCGTCCACGAGGGAATTCGCAAGTACAGACCAAACTCCTGGGGTTTCGCCATCGTCAGATCGAACTGTATTACGCTCTCGAATGGATAGTTGCTGGTCTGTGTCAGGTTGATCGCCGCACCGCGGTATTTCCATCCAACCCTCGAGGGAATGTGCAGGTTCACGTAGAGACCGCGCGCATCGTAAAAGTACGCGTTGATGCGATAGTCGGCGGCCACCTGTGGAAGCGTGCCCGAGCAGCACGGCCAGCGATGGTTCGAGTAGCCCTTATGGCCGGAGAAATTGTAATCAGAATAATAGAAGGCCGAGCCGTCAGGCTTTAGTGGCTTCGCACCCAGCACAGTGTTGTACATGACCTGCTCCATGCTGTCGCCGTATCGGGCTTCGCGGGTAACGCGCAGCAGGGAACGCGTCAACTTGAAGTGGGCGTAGGCTCCGCAGGGCGTTTCGAAGCTCTTGTGATTGTCGATCAGGCTTTCGGCCAGTGCGCCGCTGTCTGGTTTGCGTAGCATCTCGTCGGGGCCCCAACCGCCGGTGGCAAAACTCTGTGTCGTCAGCAGCATTTCAAACGCATTGCGAGCGGCCCTGAGATGTTTCGCGCTGCCAAGCGTGAAATAAGCCTGCATCGCTGAGTTCAAGGCGTTTACGTAGCTGTAGGCGTGCTTGCCCGGCAGAACATTCTCGCCCGCTGCCAGAGGATCGAAGTACGTCGTATCGTCCAGATAGCGGATTGCGAGCTGCTTGTATCGTTCGCCCGCGCCTCGCTGATAGGCGAGAAACAAGTTCTCTGGCAGCGTGTATGACTCATCCCAGTTATACGAAATGTCTTTCCCGGGCCGCCAGCTTTGCTCGCGGTCGATTGCTCTCTCAGGAAGATGTGGCAGGGCGACATCGGTGGTCTGCTGCAGGATTTCGAAAGCCTTCGAGTCCTGAGCGAACTCGTGCGAGTCGATCAGTCCGCATACCAGCTTGTCGTAACAGTAAGAAGGGAAGCGGTTGTTCGAGAAGAAGCCGCTGCCAATCGACTGCGCGTACAGTCGATTGAGGCGCAGCACCTTTTCGCGGGTTGCCGGGTCACCCGTGACGGCGTAGCTCCTCGCCAGGGCCGAGACCCACTGTCCAAACGTCCCGCCTGGACACAGTCCTGCGCTGTCTTTGCGGTAGTCGTAATCGGGCTTGTAGATGTACCAGCCACCGAGTCCCTCGCCCGGGGCTGGCATCCCCGACATCTCCCGAAAAGGCTTCATCAGGCTGTCCTCGTTCAGCCCCATCAGCACAGTGTGAGTACTGTCGAGTTGCTGTCGATGCGGTCCACTGTCGAGCGTCACTTCGCCATAGCCAAACGTTGCCAGTGGGGCAGGGTCACTCTGAGAGTCTTCCGCTGCCGATCGAACGATACCTGGTAACGCTAACCCAGCGCTCAAGAGTGCTGCACGTTGCAGGAACTCGCGGCGCGAACTCGCTGGTGGTTGCATAGCCAAGCATTATCCACCAGCGGCGGCGCGAACCAAAACTGCCATATTCACTCACGGAGCCAATTGAGGGCGTTTGAGAAGAACGGTCCTGAGACGAGAACGGATTAGCCAAACAACGTATTTACACAGAAAAATAATGTTCAAAAAAGAAGGCCCCAATCCAATCCGAAAACGCAACCCTTTGCGTAATCGAGACTGTAGAGGGGTTGGCTGACAACTGCGTGGAAAGCGGCGCCGCTCTCCGGCAATTGAAAAGACGCAAACGCTTCTGCCAAATTCACCGTGAGGTAAATCCATGAAGCAACTCAAAGTACTGCTGGCCATGGCGCTGCTCGTGTTGACGTCGGGCAACATGTTTGCATCCAGCCATCGCGAAGCGCCTATAACAGCTCTCGACCGAAGTGCCGACGTTACTGACTGGTATGCGTTCGTGAGCTATGACCACCCCGATCGCGTAACCATGATCCTCAACGTCGATCCGTTACTCGAACCCGCGAACGGTCCCAACTACTTTCCCTTCGACCCCAGCGTGCTCTACCAGATGGAAGTCGATAACAACCACGACGGAATTCCGGACATCGTTTTCCAATTCCGCTTCACAACCACGATTGCTTTGCCTGGCGTGTTCACAGGTTACGTCGGTGGGATCGCCGGGATACCACAAATCACCTCTCTGACCGGACCGGGGTCGGAAGGACTGAGTCTGCGCCAGACCTATTCTGTCACCATGATCAAGAATGGCGTTGCAACCAACCTCGGTACCGGACTCCCGACCGTCCCATCGAATGTTGGTCCCTTGACGATGCCCAATTACAACAGTCTGTTTCAACAGGGAGTGCATAACCTGGCGAACAATGTCCGAGTCTTTGCCGGCACGGTTGACGATCCGTTCTACATCGATCTCGGTGCTGCTTTCGACTCCCTGAACTTCCGCATGGGAGTCGGTGGAATTCTGAGCCCATCCGTGGATGCTGACGATACGCACAACTACGCACCCGATGCAGTCGCCGGCTACAACGTAAACACCATTGTCTTGGAAGTGCCCATCACCATGCTCACGGTCGATGGCAAGCTCCACACTGCGGGAGAAAAGGAAGCCGTAATTGGAACCTACGGCGCAACCGCCCGACCCAGTGTATTGGTGCGACGCTCGAACGCTACTGCATCTACGCCCTACCAGCAGGTTAATCGCGAAGGCAACTCCCTGATCAACGAGCTCATCATCGGCACTGGTTCGAAGGACAAATTCAGTACCGATGACCCCAAGAACGATGGCCAGTTCGCAGCGTTCTTTCTCGATCCTCTGTTGGCGCATCTCTTCAACTCCGTCCTTGGCCTGCCAATTCCACCCGCACCTCGGTTGGACTTGCTGCCCTTGGTGCAGTACATGGCTCCGATCTGCCCGGGCTGCGGACCCAATGACGCCGGACCAATCGCGGATCTTCTGCGCTTGAATACCGGCATTCCTCCCACGCCGGTCGGAAAACAGAAGCGCATGGGATTCCTGGTTGGCGATAACGCTGGCTTTCCCAACGGCCGTCGACCCATTGACGATGTTGTGGATATAGCAGCCCGCGTTGTGGCGGGAATCCTGGTGGACCCGGTCAAGTATGGTGCCCCCATTGGGGACGGCGTAAACATCAACGAAAACGGTTACGGCACGACCTTCCCCTACATCATGCCTGCCAATAGCGGCCGCAACAGCCATCACGTTGGACCAGGCCAGGACGGCTGCAGTGGACAGCCGAATGGCATCTGCCCCGTGAACTAACCCTGCCTCGTGGTCGCCGTCTCAGAGAAGACAGCGACCACGAGATCTAGCTTTTATAGGAGTAATGCCGTGAAGAAAACTGTCGCATTCATGCTGATAATTTTGGGAGCGGTCTCAGTGTTCGCGCAAACTGCTGCGACGACATCGATTCTGTCCCCCGCGCAATTGAGCATCGCTCGTGCGCAAGAGCTTATCGACAAGAACCCAAGAGACTTTGAAGCCTACAACGCCCTGGCGTTGGCACTGGCACGCCGAGCACGCGAAACTTCCGATCCGAAGTTCTACACCCAGGGAGAGCAGGCTCTGGAGAAGTCGTTGGCTATCTCTCCGGGGAACTATGACGGCTCCAGAATTCAGGTGTGGCTCTTGCTGGGAAAGCATGAGTTCGCGGCTGCGTTAGACGCGTCGACCAAGCTCAATAAGCGAGTTCCCGACGACGTCATGGTGTACGGCTTCCTCACCGACTCGAATGTGGAGCTGGGCAATTACAGTGCGGCAGAGAATGCCGCGCAGTGGATGTTGAATATCCGTCCCGGAAATTTGCCCGGTGTTACCCGCGCGGCGTATTTGCGGGAGCTCTTTGGCGACACCGACGGTGCCATTGAATTAATGAGGATGGCGCTTGGTTCGACGCCTCCGAGCGAAGCCGAGGACCGGGCGTGGATTACAACTCAGATCGCGCATCTTAAGTTGGCGACAGGGAAGACAGCCGAAGCAGAAGAACTCTTGCAACAAGCTTTGGCCATGTTCCCGGGCTACCACTACGCGCTTCGCAATCTTGGCAAGGTCAGGGAACAACAAAAACGCTACGACGAAGCCGTGGCGCTCTTCCAGCAACGCTACGACGCCGCTCCGCACGCCGAGAACCTTTTCGACCTGGCGGAAGCCTTGCAAATGGCAGGCCGGACCGCCGAAGCAAAGACCGCGTTCACCCAATTCGAGACAAAGTCATTGGCCGAGACCAGCCGGGCCGATAACTCGAACCACGAGCTGATTATGTACTACGCAGATTACGCGAACCAACCGGCGAAGGCGTTGGAAGTTGCGCGTCGCGAATACGCTCGACGCCACGACGTGTTCACGCTTGACTGTTATGCCTGGGCGTTGCATGTCAACCGTCAAGACCAAGAAGCGCGAAAGCAGGTTGAGACCGCCTTGGCGGTAGGTATTCAGGACGCCAACATGTTCCGGCATGCAGGCGAAATATCACTGAAGCTAGGAGATCGTGCCGCCGGAGAGCGATATCTGCAGCAGGCGGCCGCACTCAACGCTCCGGATTCGGAACGTGCGCGACAGCTATTGGCAGGGCTCTCGTTGCACGCATCGGGGAACGCAAAACCGCAATAAACGGGAAAACTGAAAATTGCGGCGGGCCTGGTTGTGTTCTGGTTCCGCAATCCAGTCGCGCCGCGAGCTTTCCCTAGATGAATGGCCCGAAGTGAGCGGCGTCAACCTGCTTCCCGGCCGCAATCCCAATGTCTGTGAGGGTTGGAATGTTCTCGACGGCATCCATCTTCTGAATGGTCGAAGGATCAACCTTGGAGAAGCCGAGGGCGGTAAGGCCTTTCACGCTCAGGTCAACGTTGTAACGGCAATACAGGAAGCGTCTGCCCAAATCGGTGGAGAGCGGAATCGGAGCAGTTGCGTAGTACTGTTCCTTGGTCACATCATCGGGTACTACGCGAGGAACCAAGTCCATAATCTCGCTGTCGATGTGAGAACCGTAGGTGCAACGTCCCACTGTGCGGCAGGTAATGTCTTGATCGATCTGGATGGTGTTCATCAAACCGCCGGGAATTCCTGCGACGTTGGAAACCATGTTCAGGCCGGGAGATTCCGCTGTCGTTCCCAGCGATTCCGCAGCTCCGGTACCAACCGAAACCACGAGCAGGTTCTTTTCGCCGGTTTCCCAATTCAACCGATACGCAGGCTCGGTGGCCATACGGTAAAGCAGGAAGGCCGGATTATTGTGAGAGGTCACGCCGCCATCGACGAACACGAATGTTTTCGACTGATCGCTAGGGTCCCAGGCCAGGACCTCAGGAGGGAAAAAAATTGGTGCGGCAGTGCTGGCACGAACCAGTTGCCAGAGCGGAATTTTCAGGTTGCAGTCCGCTCGCACGGGATCGTTGTACTTTGCTTCGGGATTGGTGCTCACCGGCCACGGCGAATCGGTGGTGAAATTCTTGGTCACTACGAGGAGAAGGCACCTGAGGCTCTTCTCGTTGGCTGTCTCCGGTGGCGCCAAAGTCGTGTCATGACCAAACACGTCCTGTAGTTTGGTCTTCAGCGGATCGGCCGTGTAAAGGTACCGCCATCGCTGCAAAAGACGCGATGGCTCGAACATCTGGGCGCCAGCCTCATTGTAGAAAGAGAATATCTCCGCCGTACTCATACCGCGCGCCAGACAGGCGGCAATAATCGCTCCTGTACTGGTCCCGCCGATGTAATCGAAATAATCGCAAAGCTTCTGGTGGCCGGTCTTCTGCGCTACCAAGGCTTCGATCCTCTGCAAGATTCCGAGGGTGAGTATGCCGCGAATGCCGCCTCCATCGAGGGCCAGCAGACGGCGTGGACGGTCTGATTCGTAACGAGGGCGCAATGACTTCCATCGTTCTGGATGCAGCAACATAGTTGGTCCTTTCGCGGCGACGAAGCCAGCCGCAGGTGGTAGCAAATGACTGGCTGTCGGCGCCTACTTCAGGTTCGCATTCAGGAGATTCGCCAGTCGCTCTCCTCCCTGAACGATTCTTTGCTGCGCTACTGCCAGCATCTGATCACAATACGCCTGGTCAATCGTAAACGGCCCCTTACCGGTGCCGATGGGAGCCACATACGCCTTGGTTTCAGCCAGGGTCAGGCTCTCGCTGGCCCACCCGTCGACATCCTGATCGCTGGCATCAACAGGTTGAGCGCGAAGGTTCTTAGCGACGAGGATCACTGCCTTCGGCGCAGACGAAGTTCCAACCGCTCCATCCCATAAGGCGTGCAATTCTGTGGCCGAAGTGTCGTTCTTGCAGGGTGGAGAAGCGATCGGTACGAGATTTCCTCCGGCATCACCCTCAGGGAGGTCTGCGCTAAACCGGCTGGCGTTATGCAGCGGCTGGTGGATGTCGCCCACCATATGCATCAGCCACACCATGTCGTAAGACTTCAGCTTGTCAGGCTCGTCGGAACTGAGTGCTTGACTGAACGCTTTGATCTGCGTGTCGGCGTTAGGTGATGGAGCCTTGTCCACAGTCGTGCCATCCTGGCTGAACGGGTTATCCACAAAATGCCAGTACTTATGTAATGCCTTATCGGTATATCCGATATTCCCGTCGCCGCCGGTGTCGGGCGGGCGGTCACCAGAGTCCGGGCCATCAGCATGGTAAGTGTGGTCACTGCGAATCTGATCCGGCCATGTCGCCGCGATCATGAACAACATCAAGTTTCGTTGACTCACCGAAATTCCGGGAGGCAACTGCTTATTCCATGTCGCATAAAGAGGATTCAGGCGGACCAGTTGGTTGGCTCGCGACCGGGTGGTGGCATCGAGGTGCTGATATGCCACATAGGCCACAGCCATATGACCAAAACCGTTCCAGCCGTAAGAACCTGGTGCCAGCAGAAGCAAGGACAACACTAACGCGAACGCGCGGCGCATAACTCCCCTCGAGTGCTCGGGTGGTGTGCGCCGAAGCTTAGCACAGGGTGACTTTAGCGTGACTACTTATTTTTGTGGAATGCCTAATTGCAACGACCCGTTCGGGGAACAACTCGTCGTTGGCGGTGCTCTTGTCACAGAGGCATGTGACAAATGGCACGGAAATCCCCTCCGGCGAAGTGCACCCTAGTTTGGCGGCATGATGACGCCTATCGGCGACGCTGCCGCGAGGTACTGTACGCTTCGCTTGTCTTTCTTGCACGAGTTCGTGCCCATGGATTCTCGCGTTGCTCGCGCGAAGGAGCCTACCCACCCGAAGCGGAGTGAATCAGTTTTGGCACCTCCCATTCACAAGTCATCCCAAGTGTCATTCGTACTCCGCTGCGTTCCGCGCGGCGTGGCGACACGTCGCCGCACATTCATTTCTGGAGGATTTCATGCTTCACCTTGATACCGGGAATACCGGCTTCATGATTTTGTGCACCAGCCTGGTCATGCTCATGACTCCCGGGCTGGCCTTCTTTTACGGCGGCCTGGTCGGGCGCAAGAATGTTCTCGCCATCATGATCCAAAGTTTTGTCTCGATGGGATGGACTACGGTCATCTGGTACCTGTACGGGTACTCGCTGTGCTTCAGCGGCGACTGGCACGGGATCATCGGCAACCTGCACAATGTTTGTCTGCACGGCATCAATCTCTCCACGCCATCCGCGCCGACCGATACGATTCCAGCGATGGTCTTCATCGCCTATCAGATGATGTTTGCCATCATCACTCCGGCGCTCATTTCCGGCGCGTTCACCAACCGCGTGACCTTCAAGGCTTATTGCATCTTCCTGACGGCATGGCTCACCTTTGTTTACTTCCCGTTTGTGCACATGGTGTGGGGGGGCGGCATTCTTCAGCGTTGGGGAGTTGAAGACTTCGCCGGCGGCATCGTGGTACACAACATTGCCGGCATGGCCGCGCTGGCGTCGATTCTCTATGTGGGGCGGCGGCGAATTCTCGATCGCGGTCCCCACAGCATTCCGCTGGTCGCGCTGGGGACGGGGCTGCTTTGGTTTGGCTGGTATGGTTTCAATGCCGGCAGCGAGATGCGCGTAGATTCCGTGACGGCAACTGCGTTTCTGAACACCGACATTGCCGCGTCGTTCGCAGCGGTTTCCTGGCTGCTGGTAGCGTGGTTCCGCGAGCGCAAGCCCAAGTTCCTCGGCCTCCTGACCGGCGCCGTGGCCGGACTCGCGACCATTACTCCTGCTGCCGGATATGTTTCGCCCACGACCGCGGTGATTATTGGCGTGGTGTCGGGTGTGGTGTGCTACTTCGCTGTCGAGATGAAGAACCACCTGCACTGGGACGACGCCTTGGATGTGTGGGGGGTCCATGGTGTCGGGGGCTTCCTCGGAATCTTGCTGCTTGGACTGTTCGCCAACAGCCGGTTCAATCCGGCTGGCACTAACGGACTGCTCTACGGCAATCCCAGCTTCTTCGTGAAACAACTGGTGGCAGTGTTGTTCTCTTCAGTGTGGGCGTTTGGGTTCACATATGCCATGCTGCGCATCATTGATGTGTTCACTCCCGTGAAAGTTGACGAGATGAGCGAGGAGATCGGCCTCGACGAGTCACTGCATGGAGAGCACGCTTACGAAACCCTCGAAGTCGAGGATGTGTTCAATCACGACCATCACATGACTATCGAACACATTGAGGAAAAGGACGAGTTGGTCGGTCCTAGAAGATAGTAGAAGCCGGACCACCAGGGGATGGTCGTCGCATCGTGGAACGGAGTCTGTCGATTGATAGATGGAGCGATCTGTCAGTCGGAAGATAACGTATTATCAATGGGTTAGCACGGGGGCCCTGGCCAGAGTCAATAACGGGCACTTTGCCGCGCAAAGTTCAGGGCGAGGCGCGCTCGTCCGGTAAATTCCTGACCAGGTGGAAGGGTGGGTGTCTGAAAAGGCATCAGCGCCCCAATGCACGTGTTGTGAGCGAGCGCGCGCCATGACCTCTGTTCCGTGCCAGCGCGCTCTCGTCAACGGAGATATTGGCCGATGCGCATGCCTCGCCTAGAGTTCGGCTTCCGCCACAGCAGTAGTCAATTCCGAGTTTTTCGAACTCGCGCGTTGTGCTGGGGGCTGAGACTGCAATCTCGCCTACGGTTTTGGTTGCGGTCAGTGTCATTTCGATTTCCTCCTGCGACTACCGGAGCAATGCACCGGACCGCCTTGGAAGTCAGACTGGTTGCCGCGACGCACGGTCACTATGACTTCTGTCACGGTTGGAGGAAATCGTTGAATTGGGGAGAATCTCGGCAGAAGAGATTGCTGCGGTTGTTCTAGCCGCTAGAAGCTTGCAATTCCTCCTGGAGGCGTTTCAGGGAAGGAATTTGCACTGTGCGGTTGTCAACTTGTATTAGTCCTTCCGCCTGCAGCCGACTGAGGTTGCGCGACACCAGTTCACGCACGGTACCGATCTGTGCTGCCAGTTCACTGTTGTTCGCCGGTAGGGTCAGAGTGATGGCGTCGCCGTTTCGTGCACCTTCCGCCTTGCTCAACCGGACCAACAACGCGATGAGCCGATGCCGGACGGTGGTAAACGAAAGCTCTTCGATGATACCGACGAGCCGGCGGAGGCGTCCGCCGACCACCCGCAGGACTTTGAGTGCGACCTCAGGATGCAGCAAACATAACGCCTGAAAATCCTTCCGACTGAAGAAAAGCAGCGTGCTGTCGCTGACCGCTTGGGCTGATGCGGGATAGTTTCCGCCATCGAAGACAGGCAATTCGGCGATCGAGCTGCTCGGGCCCTCGATAGAAAGCACCTGCTCCCGTCCACCAGTCGAACTCTTAAAGATTCGAACGTTACCCGACTGCACCACGTACAGCCCGGAACAAGGGTCGCCTTCGCCGAAGATGATTTCACCGGAGGAGACCTTGCGTTGCAAGACGTGTGAGGTCAGGAACGCAAATTCCTGCTCCGACAAACTGGAGAAGATGGGAACGCGTTTCAGCACTGCGAGCGAGGCAGCCTCCTGCTCTGTACGCATGGCGATGATTCTACGCGACTGGATGCGACATACGGTTAACTCTGTCGCACACCTACCAACGCGTGATCCGCTACGCCTGAATGACGGAGAACCAGTCGTTGGGTGTCATTTGACGAAAACAGGGCTTCTTGTGAATTGATGCTGCGCCACCCGTGATACCCCAGCAGGTGACGCACAACATCTCCTGGGGTCTGCCTTTTAGCTGAAGAGACGCTTCCGCGCCAGTCCAGCCAATCCGATAAGGCCAGAGCCTAATGTCAGTAACGTGCTCGGTTCAGGTGTTGAGCCGAGGAAGATTTGAGGTTTGCCATCCGTCCAGCCAGTTTCGTCGGTGGTCGGCACGTATACACGAACGGTTGGATATGTGTTACCAATAGCAAATGCAAAACCAGCCAATGCAGCAGGATCAGGCTCTGGACTTGGTTGCCCTTCCATTACCCACCAAGCCTCAGCATTAATTGCGGGGCTCGATCCACCATCGGCTCTTGCCTGGAGATAGAGATAAGCAACCTCTTGGGCTCTAAACAGTGAAAGGAAACTCGGGAGGCCAAATTGTGGGATGGTCATTTCAGTTGCTGACCACATCTCATCCCCAGTGACGTGCTCATTGAAGCTGATGCACATGAGAGGCTCTGGCATACCGTTTACGCTTACGTTGTAGGGGTAAGTTGCTATACCACCATAGTTATTGCCGCTGTTGCCGTTGTACTGCATATTGACAATGGTGCCAGCAAACGCCATGGATGAGAACGCAAGAATTGCGAGGACGATTAAGAGTTTACGCATTTACAGATTCCTTTCTAGACTGCGACTTATGGTTAACTTCTGTGACGAAGTATGGCGACTACTGTTGCTTGTTCACTTCGGGGCTGGTGGCACCTCCACACGGAAAACTGCCGACGCTCCGAAGCCAATTGCTCGGTGCCCCTCCCGCCGCACATGGCGCACATAACCCGTACCACCAAGCTGAACAGATATGGTGAGCTTTGAGTCAGAAGGGAGTATCGCGGTTAGCCTCAGCGGGGAGCCGACTGGCGGTATGGAGTCGCTCTCGATGAAGACTCCGCCTTTTCCAATATCGCGTGTGATCCCGATGCCGTCATACCACTGGCCATCCGCTGCTTGCCACTCAAACTGAACCATACCAGTGATCAGGTACCGAGCACTCTTTCGGTTGTCTTTTGGGTCGGCAGGTGTGCCCGAATGCTGGTTTGACTCATTCACGTCAGTCTCAAAGCTTTCTTTGAAGCTCAAAAATAGGCCGAGATGGGAACGTCCACAAGGGAGCGAACTGCCCATCAACGGCCTTCTCCTGCATGGCTGGGGACTGGGGTACACGATGTCAGAGAAGCGGTAGTAGGTGGGAGTGAGAAGATCGGCTATGGGAAGGTGGGGGTTGGATCGGAGTCCGTACGGGGAATGGAATTCCGTCGGAGAGTTGAGAGTCGGGTGGGTTCCAGAAAACCTAGTGCGGGTGGGAAAGTGCCCCGAGTGCAAGGGCGCCTACCAGCCAGAGTGTCAGCAGCACCCAGAGCAGTAGCAGAAAGTCCGCCGCCGCCTTCACCCTCCTGCGCCGTCGCGCCTTGGTGCGGGGGTACAGATCAGAGCCATTCACTTCCAACTCCCCGTCAGGTTGTCCCATACAAAACCGCCTTTCTCCGTCGACTCTCAACTGATTGGCCAGACCAATGGTCCACTTATCCTGCCCTCTGTATCTCGTCAATCGCATAACTTCTTGCTCGCAAATACTCAAGTGCCCTCTCCAGTAGGTAGTCAACGCTGTCCTTGTCCGTGCCCTCCACCGTTTCGACAGAACGAAGGAGCCTCAGGGCTTTTTCAAGGGAGCAAATGGCGGTCTTCTGTGCTTCGGTCATAACTATCGCGGTGTTCATTTATTTGAGGTAGACGCCGAATGGTCGGCGACATACCCCTCCTCAAAAAGATCGCGCATTGCGAGCGTTGACTGCAGCCGTGATCTGCCTGATTTCTTCCCTACTGAATCGAATCGGTATACTTTTCAGTTTCGGGGCACCTTGAGTGCGCCTGGGTCCGAGGGCTTTTCTAGATGAGCGCATTTAATGATTTCCTTTCATCATCTATGTATTCGTACTGTGAAGCTCAAGAGTAGAGCGGCATGGAAACAGCCACAAGAGAGCGAACAGCCCAACGCAGTGCTTCTCTTTTGCAGACGGGTGAAGCGGTACACGGCGTTAGGGGAAAAGGTGTGTCGGGTGAATGAGAAGATCGTCCATGAGAAGGCGGGGAGTGGCTGTGATCGTTTTGGGAAGTGACGAGGGAATTCACGCTTGTCCGCTGCAACAGCGAACATCGTCTGCGGGCGATATCTATCCACGTGGATGCGCGGGGAATGTCATCCTAAGGAGCAGAATGCCGAAAGGCCGAAGCCGCTGGCGGCAACTGATGACGGTCAGTCATCAGGCAGCGGTTAGGGGCGGATGGATAAATAATGCTTCTTAAGGGATGGCGCGTCGGAAGCCACGCTGCTATTCGTCGGGTATCACCGTTCTCCGCCCTCCCTGCTTCCCGTGGACATCGGCACGTCCACGTGGAAGACCGCCGAAGCCCCGAAGCCACTTGGCTGGCATTGCTCCTGTAGTACATGGCAGACAGTACCAGAGCCACTAAGCTGAAGCGTCATGTTGGGTGTCGATTCGGAGGGTAGTGTCACGGTGAGTTTGAGCGGGGAGCCAACTGACGGTACCGACTCACTCTCAACAAATAACCCTTCTCTTCCGATATCGCGGGTCATTCCGAGGGCGTCATACCACTCGCCATCCACTGCCTGCCATTCAAACCTGACTGTGCCAATGATCAAGTACCTCACGGTCTTTCGTCTGTCGTTCGGGCAGGTGTTCGCAGTCGGGTACTGACGAGGGTTATACATGTTGTGCTCAAGCTTCGTGTAACTCTCAAACGTAGGCCGATCTGAAAAAAAACTACAAGAGGTCGCCCGCCCCATGTATGCCTTCTTCTTCATGGCTGGGTAAGGTGGCACCGACTATCTAGAGAAGACTGTCTGGAAGGTGGAAGATAGCCCTTCCGACATGCACACCGACCCACCCTGTATTCGCACATCAAGTGCCGCGCTAGTACCGATGTAAGTCGTGGCGAATCAATCACACGTCAGTTGGGTCGTCCACGTCGACTGAAAACATTTGCAGACCAAAGTGCTAATTAGCTTCCCTTTTTCCCCGAATGGAACGATGTAGCGTTGGCTCTCAATTACGCTTGACGACGCACTTCTCGGTGGCGGGTCAGATTAATGTCTGACCTAGGGCGGGGATGCCAACTCTGGCACGATTTACGACTCAGTACAACTACCGGTTCTGGTCTGGCTGGAATTGTAATCGCGAGGTTCGTTGCCGAGGAATTGATTGGGCAAAGCAAAGGTGGTGCAGCCAAACTCTAACCCATGCGGCAGAGGAGCAGTCTTCGACTTTGCTGCGCGAGATCGGCTCGCAAAAGACGGTGGGCCTGAGTTCGACGGAATGCACAGGGATGGTTGAGTGAGACGCTCTCTATCTCTGTTGTCGTCCGCGAAAATCCCTGTGCAACCAGAGCAAGTTGTGCCACACGTTAAATCGGTTGCGAATCCATTTCCGTGACGGCGGTCACAGACCATTTGTTCAATTTGGCCATCTTGGGGTGGCAGGAGAGTTGCCATCGCGAGGTTCGTTGCCGCAGAATTGAGAGCAACGCTGACGGACGTTCCCCCGCGCAACGCGAACCGTGATGGGTTTCTGGAAAGTGACCGCATCAGGACGCTCGACCTGCCGCAGGACGGGCGTTTGCTCCCCCTCGCACAATCCATCGAATTGGCAATGACAGACGGGACAACTGCGGCTGTCAGACGAACTTGCGCTAATTTCCTAGCTGCCACATCGGAATTCTACGGCATCCCACAATGCGGTATCCGCGTACTTGCATCCAGAACGCTGCGAGTTCGTGAACACTCGGTGACAGAGCTTTTTGGAGACTACGCTCCTGAAAGCCTGCTGATCAGGGTATGGACTCGCACGGCGGTGCGGAAAGAGATCACCTCTTTCGGAGCGTTCCTTAGCACCCTCTGCCACGAGTTCCGTCGCGGCCTGGCCTCGAACGTGTCGACGACGCAGCGTTTTTATCGTAAAACTCGCCCGCCCGCGGTGAAGAACACAATGGGTATTCGAGGTTCACCCCGAAGTCTGCTTCTGGCATTTCGTCGGTAGCGAGCCGGTGCAAGACAAGAAGAGGAGAGAGGCTGGCCGCGAAGAGAGAATTCAGGTGTTGACGCAATACCTGGCAAGAATTTCGGACCTCGTTTCGACTCGGCCAAGGGGTGTCGCAGTTGATGACCTGCTCGACGAGTTGCAGCGCTGACCGCCAGGCGCTGGGAGCGCGGGGAGGCAGAGCGCCTGTGTGAACCCCGAACGGGATGGCCGTCGGCTGCGGGTTGAGATTGTGTACTGACCCAAGGACGGCAACTTCACAGTTGCGCTCGCGAGAGACGTTCGGCGACCGCATCATCAGGCGGCCAGTTCCGTTTGGGACAGGGCACGATATGTCCTGGTATCAACAACTATCTTGGCCTTGACGAAAGAAGCGTCTCAACCAGCCCTTAACACAACGGCCGAACAACCTCCACGTTGAGCGGGCATAAGAAAGCCGGGAAACAATTTCCCGGCTTTTGAAAACCTAGTCTCAAATGATCGTTATTCACGGGTTGATCTTGCGGCGCAACATGCCAGCCAGCCCAATGATTCCCGAACCGAACAGCGCCAGCGTTCCAGGCTCGGGGGTTACAAAAGTCTGCGTGTAGCTGTTCGAAACACCTGTGACGTCGGACCCTTTCGAGTTGATCGTCAGCACGTCATTGACCGCCAACGAAAGGACGCCGGGCAGGAAGGTCGCGGTCGTGGTACCGACCGTCGTGGTTCCGTTCTGGGTAAAATTGGTCGTGTAGGTGTGGCTGTTATTGTCCACCAGCGTAGTCATGAAGGTAGCGCTACCCCTCGTTTGGTCGATATCGGATGCGACATCGGTGATCGTAGGCGGCGGCCCGTTTATGATACTTATGTCATACGACCAGTGGAAGCTGGCTCCCTTCCCGTAAGCGCCGAAGGGATCGTCGTACGATATGGTGTGGATGTCCTGGCTACCAACTGTCGCGAAGCTCAGAGTGAACAACGTCTCCGCGGGAAGGTTGCCAACGCCGAAGTTATCCCATAACTTATCCTGCTGCTGGATTCCAGTGTAATCACCGCCAACACCCACCGGCGTGACCGTTCCATCGCTGTTCAGGATGAAGCTGCCTGAATATGTGGGTCCTGGCAGTACATATATGGCGCCCGCTTGAGCTACGCCGGTGATCAGCAACGCCGTGAGTACAACGCTCGCAAACATCGTGAGTTTTAGCATTTTTGGCTGCATCGTTCCTTCTTCCTGTGGCGCAGAATCTGTAACGTCGAACCCAGTTTCACGACGAAAGCGACGAAACAGATCGCAATTTTGTCATAAGTGGAAAGCGACTGTCAAGAACTAATCTCTTCTCTTCCATGTCAACGGACAATAGAAATGTCCCCTTGTTTATGACATCAGAAATGTCCCCTTTATCCCTTTATCGTGGTCGTGCATTGTTTATTTTCCAGTAGTAGTCGAGGCTGTGCGTAAAGTGGAAATCCGCCGTGTGTGCGGATTTCCAAGCGCAGTGGGAAAGTCCGTTTTGTGGACTTTTCCACGAAGCGGCTTTTCCACAGCCTTCCGCCGTCGAGCTTCGAGTTGTTATTCTTCGGCTGCCACCAATTTGCACCCGCCTCGCTTATCGGGTGATCTAAGTTTCGGGACCTCGATAGGGCGAAGCCGCAGGCGAGGCCATCGTGATAGTGAGCGTCCCTGGGATCGCTGGTTTGCTCCAAGGGCGGTCCTGCCGCCAGGGGTGATCCGCTTGGGGAGTGGGCGGGGTTGCTTTCTTGGCTGTGGCCTCCCTGGGTCCTACGGCCTGAACTGGAAGCGGCCGGGAATCTCCTCCCAAGCCACCGCCCTACCGCGATAGGAATCTGTAATCGCCCGTCTTCCCATTCGCTCACCGTGACCTTGCCCTTGGCCGACACATACTGCCGGGCTTGAGCCTTCACTTGAAAATATCGCTTGTCGTGCCGCACCACCCAGTCGTTGCCGGTGACTCGCACGCTTTCCAGATGAAATACTTCCTCCAACTCCACCGCCCCGGGCGGCTCGATGATAGTCTTCGAGCCGATTTTTTCCAGTGAACGGAGCGGTCGTGCTCACGTTTGGGTGGCAATTTTGGTTACGTTCTGTCGTTCGCGTAAGCGAATCCATGCAAAGTATTGAAAAGATGGTAGCCCTGGGCAGAGTCGAACTGCCGACCTTCGGTTTAGGAAACCGCTGCTCTATCCATCTGAGCTACAGGGCCATAACGAGCTAACTGCTTTGTTTCAAAAGTTTACCTGAATTCTTGCGACTGGTCTTATGCCTACTCTTGGTGCAACCGTGCCTTAACTGTGCCTTAACTGTGCCTTAACTTTTGGGCGGAGTCCAGGCCAGCTTCGTATTCCCTCAGCCGATCCATCTCCGCCTCTTCGCCCTGCTGCATGCGGTCACGCGCCTCCCGCAGATCAGTTTCATCGACGATATTGTAGCGTTCGAAGACGTCGCGAGTCTTGTGCCCGCTGATGAGCATTGCCGCCCCTTCCTGTACCCCGCGCCGCCGCATGTTGCGAATGGCCGTGCGCCGCAGATCGTGGTACAGAAGCCCATCGTATCCGATGTTGTCGGAATGGCATTGAGCGCACCAGCAGGAGCTGGTAGTGGATGCTTTGCAAGCCCTACAGTACATCCTTCCCAGTCCCGATGCCGTACACGCCTCCCACCAGGCCTTGCGGAAATCGATCACTCGCGAACCATCTTCCCGGGTAAACACGTAGTCTTGGGGCTGCTTGCCTTCGACCAGGGGAAGCGCCTGGTATAGATTTTCAGTCATGTCCATGATTCACTCAGCCGTGGCCGCCGCAAAGTCAATCCCCTCCCCCACGCGCTGCCTGACTTGCCTGAGCCACGCTCTGGGACTCGTGCCGTGAAATTACCCGTCCCAGAAAGCCCAGCCGCTCCGCTACATTCATGCGGTTTTGCCGAAGGTCGTCCTTGGTGATCTTGGTGTACAGGGCGAGAAAGCTGTCCATGCTCTGCGGCTTAGCAAACACATAAGTCGCATGGCCCACCTGAGGGGTCTCGACAACAACCGCTTTCTCAACCTCGAAGATGTACTCCTCACGAAACAGGTAGATCCGGCGAGCCCGGCGTGAAAGCTGGCGATAGAAGAACGGATCATAATCAGAACGCCAGCTGATCTGGGCGACATCAAAGTCACCGGGAAGACGTAGCTCGGCACACATGCGATCCAGTTCCGCTCGCTCGACCGCCCGATGTTCCAAGCACAGCCGGATCTGATCCAAAGCCTGTGAGTACTGACCAAAGCGGTGGTAAGTAGTACGGGCAGTGTCCAACTGCTGCTGCAGATCGGCAGGCACTTTGACCTCCAGCCGGCTCGGCAATGCAGTCTCCCAGGTAACGAGTTCCCACTCCCCGCGGCGTTTGCGGTATTTGCCGCTCTGTACGAACGTGCCCTCGACCTCGACCTTGGCTCCCAACAAATGCTTCCACTGATTCCAGGTAGGGTCCCAGAGGGTATGCAGGGCGGCTGGGTCGAGCCACAACTCTAGTTTGCGACGTACGTCGCGGCATAGTGCCCGGTCGTCGTAGAAATCGCATCTTCGCAGTGGGACGTGGAACCGCCGGCGCCGGAGGTCGGGTGAAAACGCGATGATGCGCCGGGCAAAGAACGTCGCTCCGTCACGGGAAGGCTCGCCGGCCACAAGAAGAGACCCGAATCCGCCATAAGGAAATATGGCCGGTGCCTCGGGATCGGCCAGGAGCGCGTCATAGCAAGCGCGCAGTTCGGGCTGACCAACGATGTTGAAGGCCCGCTCCAGCGCCACTCGCTGTGCCGAACGCCCGCCGTCCTTAGCTCCAGATCACGCAGTTTGAAAGCGACGCGAAGCTCGGAGGGCGAAGCGCCGGTCGGGATACGCAAGACCTCATACAGGGTGGGATGATCGATTCTGTCGGCCGCACGCGGCAGGCGATAGAAGTACTCGCGTAGGGCTTCGCAAGGCAGGAAAATCTTGCCGATGCCAAGGCTTCCCCGACTAACCTCGGCAGAAATGAAGTGCTGGTTTCGTTTGTCCTGCTTGGGCTGGCTAACGTATCCGATCGGCACGTGGTAGAGATAGCGGTTCGGGCGGGAAGCGGCGCCCTTGGTGATCAGGATTTCTGTGCCCACCGCATCTCCTATGGGAACGGGAAAAACGAACTCGTCGCCAACAGCGACCCGAGATCCAAGAAAACAGGAATCTTAGACCGGTTTCAGCGAGACGTCGAACGCGCCCAGAAACAGCCAAGGCGGGTATTTGATAGTGCCGCCCGAACCATGGTGAACGGTCGAGTACCGCCGCGAGCTGAATCATGGAGAAATCCATAGGCAAGTGGTCATGCGCGACCTCATCGGGCAGGAACTTGAGCGCGACGAAGCGGTGCAGGCGAGTGTCTTCGGCTTTGTAGACCACACCCATCCCGCCGCCGCCGAGCTTTCCGAGAATGCGGTAATGCGAAACCGTCGTGCCGATCATGCCGGATTGACGCCAAAAAAGATGTCCGATGATAGGGTGCGAGTAAAGTGGCGGTCAAATACAAGCGAGAAACAGAGTTCGTGAAATCGCCATTCCGTAAGTAATCCTGACCAACAGCCGAGTCCGCCTTTCCGAAGTTGTCCAGAAGTCCGGTTGTGGGTTGCAGCGATGCTAGTTGGTGTTCTAGCGGGTGCAGAGTAGTAAGTCCCGTCAGTGGAACTTGCCCAGTTGCCACTGTAGTCATATCCGGCGGCGGTGCCGGTGACCAATCCGCCGGAAGCCCGGATGTAAAAGTCCCCGTAGGCTGGGCGAAAGCGTGGTCTGCTCCGACAGGGGGCGAGCAAGTCGGCAGGTTGAGCGCAAGCGAATCGTAGTTAAGCCCCGAAATGGACTCCTCCACGAGAATCGGAGGGTGGAGGGTGAAGGAAGTGCCGAGACCGTCCCACAAGGTCGAAGGCCAGCGCGGTCGGTGAAGGAACTGGGTATAAGCAACCGACCGGCTTCCTGGGGTCTCGGAGGGCGACATGCCGACAGAGAATAGCCAACGAAAGCACGGAACCACTCGCGGGTCGCTTAGGCGTTGAGGTGTGACGCACCGCGAGGGCATCTCGTATAAGCCGTGTCGGTGAAATCGAGGTGTGCCTGCGAGTGGGGCGCATGGGGCCGATTAAGTGATGATGGTGCGGGACACTATAACCCGGACCGGAGCGAGGGCCCCTGGGGTAGAGTGGCGGAAGCCGCTCGAACGGAGGTGCACCAGCGCAGCGAGTTCCCCGGCACAGAACGGGGAGCAAACGCGCTAAGCGAGGGGCACGAAGGGCGATGGCAAACTGACCGCTGAGGAAGACCTCGTGCAGCCGGGAAAACCCGCCGTACGGAATTTTAGGGGGGACCATGGAAACGGCGGCATCATTCGAAGCCCGATTCGCGCCATGGTCCTACCCGGCAAGTTTGCTGCCGTCAAATGCCGAACCAGCCCAAAGTTCCTACAAGCCGGTTTCTGGCCAATGTGGAAGGATGAATGGCGGTTCGAGAAGACGACATTGCTTCGGCCGTACCCGACGCTTTTTGGTTTCTCGCAGTGCTTTTCTGGCGCATAATGTGCCCGATGTTTGGCAACGGGCAAGCGACCGCGGTCGCCGCGTTCATCCTGATCTGCAGTGCGCTGCTGACAGTGCCGACGGCAGCATTTGTTTTGTGGTTGTATAGTCGCTCGGTGCGGCGCGGCATGACCGAAACCACACCCCGGGCAACCGTCCTATCGAGCCTTCCGCCGCAGTCGCCATCAATCAGGGCGGCCAGCCGATTGACGGTTCAGGTCTTCGATCCGAAAGATGACACGTCAAGTGAGGCCTTCCGCAAAGCCCAATACTCATTGCGGCAGGCGATCGCGGTGTACTCCATCGCCGGAGTTGGGTTCGCATTGCCGTTCGCCCTGGCGTGGTCGATGCAGATTGACGGAAACCTGCTGGCATGGCGGCGGATGATCGAGTTGACAGGCATCTACTATTGGCCAACCGCACTAGCAATATTGCTGCTGGCCGCAACCAGCCGAACCGAAGGCCTGAAGATTCAGCTGATGCTGTTCGCGGGGATCGCGGCGTTCAGCCTGTATGAGCTGGCGATCAGCCCGAAACTCACGGCCGGACAAGTGGCGCTGCTTTGGGTGGTCACGAATGGACTACCGACAGTTCTGATTGCAGCGTTACTGCTGCGCAAGCTTAGAGCGGTGGGCCCCATCATCTTCTCCTTCATCGTGGTGGTTGTGACTGGGATGACGCTTGCACCCTTTATCGCATTCGGCAACGAGCGCGGCATGGCATGGGCGATCAAGATCGGCGTTGCGGTCGGGCTGGGTGGCACAGCGATCTTCTACGCGGTGTACGTTCTCGGCTTACTTTGCTGCGCCCTTCCTGCCTGGTGGCTATTGCGCTACATGGGTCATCTTTACCGCAGAAAGCGGCTGAGTGACCAGTCGGTCATGCTCGACGCGCTCTATTTCATCTTCGCTGTCGAACAGAGCATCGGATTGGACCCGCGGGGAAAGTACGTTTTCACCGGAGCGGTGTCCTTCCTGGCATACAAGGCGCTGAAGTGGATTGGCTTCCGTTATCTGAAATCCCGTCGCACCGACACCGATACGGCGCCGGTGCTGTTGGTGCTGCGGGTGTTCTCTCTGGGAGCAAAGAGCGAGAGATTGTTCGACTCGCTGACCAAGTGGTGGCGCCGGGCGGGAAGTATCGTCATGATTGCCGGCCCCGATTTGATCAAGAGCACGATTCAGCCGCATGAATTTCTCGAGTTCATCGGCGGCAAGATATCGCGCGGATTTGTCAGTGATGGGACAGATCTGGCCAAACGAGTGGCCGCAATCGATCTCATGCCGGATCCGGATGGGCGCTACCGCGTCAATCAATTCTTCTGCCACCCGGACTCCTGGCAGATGACAATGCGTGAGCTCGCACGGCACAGTTCGGTGGTTTTAATGGACCTTCGCAACTTCTCCCCCAGCAACCAAGGTTGCGTCTACGAGTTGGATCAGATTCTGAAATCTGTCGATCTGCGGCGGGTTGTATTCGTGGCCGACTCAACCACCGATCGCGCTTTTCTGGAACAGACGCTTCAGCGGTTGTGGGGGGAGGGCATCTTCGCAGAAGACTCTCCCAACGCCAAGGTCGCTGATCCGAAGGTGCGGTTATTCATGGGACACGTCGAAGATGCTGGGGACCTGCGCAGGCTCATTCAACGCCTGCTACTTCCGCTGGCAGGCTCGACGGCCCCAGTATAGGAAGCTGCTATCTCTCCGTGTGAATTACCGCCCGAAGATCAGACAACCTCGAAGCTCAGGGCATCAAGTCCATCAAGGTGTCATTAGAGCTCAGCGCTCGACCCTGCTCATCAATATGCGAGAAGTTATAGTTAACGCCGTTCCGGAGGCGGACATGAAAACCTTCCAGGAAGTAGCCATTCTGCCCCATCGGCAATTTATTCTTCCGGGCTTCTTGAATGTCCTCCTTCCTGATCTGAAACCGATCCATACGGCCGTCATTTGCCTTGCTGGCCTGGTAGGCAATGCCATCGCTTGAAACATAGAGGACACCCACACAGAAATAGGCCAGCGTGCCGACGCCGTGGTCGTGAACTACCAGGTAAGTCCTGGCTGGTGCCCTCGACGCCCCTGCGCTTCCTGCAAGTCCAATCCCGTTTCCTGCGACTGGACGTCCGCCTCCCGAACCCGCCCCGGCATTGGCGACTAATTCATCCACCGGTCGAATACCGCTCTTCGCGAGAAAGTCGGTTCCGAGTTGCGCGAGTTCGGGGTTGGGCACGCGGTCCGTACTCCATTCCTCCTCGACATTCACGAAGTAAAACACGCCCTGATTCAAGTAATCCTGAAACTCCTTCATGCCGTACTCGACGGCCTTGTCGAACATCATCCTCTGGTTACCGCCTCCCAAACCGGTACTCTCAACTGCCAGGAGCTTACCGCTGGGTAGGCGAATCACCGGGAAAGTATGTCCACGAACTACCATCAAGTTGGATTTCAGACCGACCGCTTCGGCAAGCGCTGCGTAAGTAATCGCCAGGTCGACGCAGGTACCCGTTCTGTCGCGAAACACGTCCCTCGGATACTTGATGTCCTGTCCATTGGACCTGTCGGGAGTGAGGAAGTCAGACGGCGTGGAGTACACGATGTCGTTTAGTAATTCCATCTCGTAGGCTTTCTGCAACCACACTACCGCTGACTTGTCATCCGAGGCGGCGGCTACTCCGCCGGCGGCATGGCTGACATATCCTGCAAACTGTTTGACCGGATCATCCAGTCGGGTCACGAACGCCGACAGCAGCGGAGCATTGTTGAAATGGTCGAACCAACTGTCGGTGCGATCGGCGTCATTCAGATTGGAAAATTCGAACTGGTTGATGCCGAGCATGTCCACCCGTTTCGTCAGTTCGCCCGAATAGGCTTTTCCGGCGCCGTCGTGGTATTCATAACGCACATAAAGCTGCAATGGAGTCGTCGTCCTCAACTCCGCCACCTTGGCCTTGATGATTGGGTAGTAGGTATCAACGGCACTCCCGCCGGCCGGAACCAGCGAATATGGCTCAGGCACGCTGGCGTCGGTATAGTCACCAAGGCGGTAGGTGATCTTCAGGTCGAAAACAGGCGTCTTCCCGGTGTTGGTGAAGACGGTCTTGGCCACCCAGTATGCCCCGACATGGGCTTGCTGGTCGGCATAGATCTTGTAGACCGCCGACATCAGCCTTTCCTTGTAGCGGACTGCAACTTCCACCTCCGGTTCACCAGGTACCGCCACTGGCTTCGGCAGGATGTAGGTGATCAGGTGGTTCTCCGGGTCGAAGCGTATGTTCTGGGCTTTGGCCGGCAAGCTGTAGTTGTTAATGCTGATGATCTTGGAAGAACCGCTGCTCTGAGTAATGGTCGAAACGTGGGTGGGCTCCTGTGACGACAGTTGTTCATTTGGAGCGAGGCTGATCTGCCATCGGTTGCCTCTCGATACAGCAGCACCCAGTAGTTCCGCACTCAAGCTGATCGATCTCTGTCCATCATCGGGGACGATCTTGAGCGAGCCGTGGTTGATCTCGTAACTGGAGCGTGAGTTCCCTAAGTCACGAAACGGAACGTAGAGGTTGGGATAGAGCCGCCCCCATCCGGTCGTAGCCGCGCGGCGGGTTGAAGGTAATCGAAGCTTCGACGTGCGCATTGCCGTCGGATTCGACACGCTCCGTACCGGTGATTGTGGTGGTGATGTCCTCGCCCTGCTGAGCTGTAGACCAGGTCGCAAGCAACAACAGCAGAGACAGTACTGAGGCAGTCCGCAAGATTGGTCGTAAGAAACACCTGGGTCTCATGACGGTCCCCTCCTTGATGAATCGCAATCTCGCCTGATTCGCCAGGACCAAACCTGCTCGAGGTTATTCAGGTATGCCGTTGGTATGAGAGATGACCTGTGGTGCTTAAGTACTTTTTGCTGTGCCACGCGTGAGATTGAGCAAGCGTAGTGCCAGACCAGTCTGAGCTTGCTTGCTGGGACCATTCTGCTCGTTTGCAACAACTTAATCTTCGGAGGTACTCAGTGGTGTTTTTAGTTGTGGTGCACGACGGTAGCCGGTCGGTTACCCGCGAGTATCCATTCGGGTTCGCGGCGATGACGAGGCAAAATGTGTTCGAAGCCGCCGCGAGTTTGACACCCCTATGCTGCTTCTAACACGGCCCGCAAACTTTGGCCGGGGAAGATGTGTCAATGGGAGTTCAGCCCGAACGCTCCCCAACCGATCGGCACACGTAGGCGTTGCGAAGTCGACACCTCACACCTAATGACGTCGAGCGCCCTGGTGCCATTCCTCAGTCGGGACGAATGAAAGGCAAACGGAAGCTAGGCCCTCGGGACGGACTCTCAACGACGCGGGCCAGAAGTCCTATAAAAGGGGATGTCAAGTGAAAAAGACTTCTCCCTGCCGGAACGCCAGAAATATTTTCCGGCATCCAGCCCCCGCCACGCTGCCGACACCTCGTCTTTAGCCGCTTGACCGTTTAGCCATGTCGCAGAGCGGCCCTGTAAGCCGCGGAGCGACGGGGCCGCCGTGTTTCTTCCTTCCTCTGGGGGTTTCATGTTCGTTATGACGGCGCCGTTCGGTTCTTCTGAAACTCACAAGCTAACCGGGTTGCAGAGTTGCCAACCATGGTCCTATCTGAGACTCGTGGCCTACAGCTTTGTTGGGTCGTGCGAGGGGGCATAGGGTCGCGTTGGAGACTCGGTGCCGAAGCACACAAATCGTCTGGCCTGTGACTCTCTTCTATCATCGTCGTTTGGGATCACGCGTTCGCAGCGGTCAGTTGATAGCCGAGTTCTTTGGCCTTGGCGGTTAAGCTTTTGATGCGCTGCTGACGATAGCGATTTTCGTAGGCGGCTGCGCCTTCGTCGAC
Source organism: uncultured Acidobacteriaceae bacterium (assembly GCA_963722405.1). Lineage (GTDB taxonomy): Bacteria > Acidobacteriota > Terriglobia > Terriglobales > Acidobacteriaceae > DASRAA01. The sequence continues at coordinate 730,283 of CAVRMO010000012.1, read as the reverse complement.
ATATGGCTGGCCCCAGCGCAGCAGCCGGTAAATGAGGGCGGCTAATTTCCTGGCGGTAGCGAACACCGCAACATCTCCGCCCAGCCGTTGGGCGAGCTTGCGGTAGTACGCTCCCAGGGCTGTCTGGCTGTGACGCAGCGAAAGCGCCGCCATGCGCAAGGCAGCCGCCACCCGCGTGCTCGCGCTGTTCCGCTTTTTCTTTTTCAGTGGTTTGCCTCCGCTGCTTGGCACATGTGGTGCCAAAGTGACGTGTGAGACGAACTGTTTCTCGGTGGGGAATCGGCTTAAATCGGAACCGTATTCACTGAGCACTACTTCAACAGTTTCTACCCCGATGGCATCGATTTGGGTTATGTCGACACCGCTCATTCGGTATAGCGCCTGGCGCTTCGCCTCCTGCCCGCGTTGTTTGATCTTCTTTGCCTTGTTGGCGTTCGACAGAGGCGGCGCCGTTTGGTCCCGCAGCTCATCTCGTTCCATCTCGCCTAGCTTGCGCGCGATCTCCTGGTCATAGGCGGCGATGCGCTCCTGCACCGCGTCGTACATCTTGAGCGCTTGCTGCAGGCTGAACAGGTGATCCTCCCGCCAGTGTCCGGTCAATTGCTCCGCGATTTCCTGCTCGGTTTTGCTGCAGCGTCGATCGCGCAGCTGGGCCAACTTCTGGGCATCGCGTTCTCCTGCGGCGATGGCGCGCAGGATGGCCATTCCCGTCACCCCATCGATGTCGGACACCGCACGGTGCACGCGTACGTTCATCTGGTCCAGGCTCTTCTGCATCCTTCGCAGCCAATCCCCACTCTCCGCCACCAGGTTGGCTTTATCCCGCACCAGGGTTCGCCGCATGCATACCGCTTCCTCGGGTCGGAAGGAACCCCGCAGCAGTCCGCAACTGTGCAGCCGCTGAATCCACTCGCAATCGCTGCGATCGGTTTTCTGGTCCCGCCCCGGCACCCGCGCCAGTTGCCGTGTGTCCACCAGCAGCATCTGCAAACCTTGCGCTTCTAGCACTTCGTGGAAGACCACCGCGAACTACACCTACTGATGGAATCCAAACGCAGAGCTTTCATGTCACGCATCCATTTCATCCGCTGAGTGGCCGCCAGTTCGCGGTGGCCGGATTTTGCCACTACGGGGTGGAGGATCGTGTGTGTTTCCAGGATGAGAAGGGCCGAATCTGCGAGATTCCGTTGAGTTGGACCAGCCTGGCAATGGCAGACCCATTTGTGATTTTAGCTGCAGGCAAGAGCTGGTTTCGGTTCGAAGATCTGCTGGAGTTGGCCCGCTTGATTCGGGGAGTGCAGGGATGATGTGTAAAGATAATTTCGCCGGTAATGGAAAGAAAATTATGCCGGGCCGGGAAGCTAACTGCTGCCGGAGAAAGATTCCAGATACCAGTTACTATCCATATTCTCCAGTATGTTCGCAGCGAATACCTATTGACACCTCGGTGTTATATCACATAATTATATTTACATACTATCGGTGCCTGCATGCCTCGCAAGAAAACCCATTCGCGCAAGCACGACGCCCTCCAGCAACAAGGATGCTTGAACCCGCGTCCGCAGCAGGTGGCAGATCCTCTGTTCCAACAAAGCGATTTCTTCGACCCCAACGACCTAGTCCAGGTCAAGTACGAGATGCTGCGGCGCGTCCAGATCGACCAGCAGCCGGTCCGTCAAGCCGCGGCCGCGTTCGGCTTTTCTCGGCCCACCTACTATCAAGCCGAGCTGGATTTCCAGGATCAGGGACTGTTCGGGTTGATTCCCGAAAAGCGTGGACCACGGCGAGCGCACAAGCTGACTCCCCAGGTGCTGGAGTATGTACGACAGCTCCGATCCGAACAACCATCTTTGGGTATCGCCCAAGTGGGCGTCGCGATTCTGGAACACTTCGCCATTACGGTTCACCCACGCAGTATCGAGCGCGCTCTGGCGCGACAGGAAAAAAAACGGCGTTGAACCAAGAGCCTGCTGCTCAGGCTACCGGTGCCACTCTGCTCGCGGCGTACGAAGACCTGCGGCGCCAAGTTCTCGGCGGACTCAGCCCCAAAGGTTTGGGCATGTCCCTCTTGTTGGGACAAGGGATGGCTGCCTGGATGAGAGCATGCTCCGCCACGTTGGCGGTTCCCTCTCATGGGCACCTCCAGCCCGCGGTTCCGGTCCCACTTGCCTCGGATGTCCAGGGTGAAGTCGTTCTAATTTTAGCTTCCATGGCATTGGGACAAACGTGTTCGAGGAGCACATGAGTATGGAAACAACGAAGAAGGTAACTGCCAGTCATCTGCAGCGCGGGGCTTTCCTCTACATCCGCCAGTCTTCACCGCGTCAAGTCCTGGAGAATGTCGAGAGTACGGAACGGCAATATGCCCTACAACAGCGCGCCGTAGCCCTGGGCTGGACGACGGGCCAAATCACCGTGGTTGACAGCGACCAAGGACAATCCGGTGAGACTGCGGCTGATCGCGAAGGTTTTCAGAAATTGGTGACGGAAGTTAGCATGGGGCGAGCCGGCATTGTGCTGGGCCTGGAAGTCTCGCGCTTGGCCCGCAACTGCGCCGACTGGCACCGACTGCTGGAGATCTGTGGCCTTAGCGACACGCTCATCTTGGACGAAGACGGAATCTATGATCCGGCCGATTTCAACGATCGTCTCTTGTTAGGCTTAAAGGGCGAAATGAGCGCCGCAGAACTACATGTCATTCGCAGTCGGCTACGCGGCGGCTTACTCAACAAGGCGAAGCGAGGAGAGCTGGCGATGCAACTGCCCCTTGGCTTGGCCTATGATGACGCAGGCCGCGTCGTTCTCGATCCAGACCAACAAGTTCAACAAGCCTTCCGCTTGTTGTTCGAGACATTTCGACGTGTTGGTACCGCGTTCGGTGTGGTGCGCATTTTCTGCCAACAAGGGCTTGGTTTTCCACGCGGGGGAGCAGCTCCCGGGGAATGGAAGTGGGGCGAACTGGAACATCACCAGGTCATTCGTATTTTGCGCAACCCACGCTATGCTGGGGCTTATTTCTACGGCCGAACCAAGCACCGAAAAAAGATCGCGGGCAGAGGAACGGTGTGTTCGCGGCTGCCCCGCGAACAGTGGCACACGTTGATCCTAGACGCCCATCCAGGATATATCTCCTGGCAGGAATACGAAGGGAACCTGCGCCGCTTGAGCGAAAACGCGCAAACCCACGGCGTAGCCCATCGCCGATGTCCGCCACGCGAAGGGCCGGCGCTACTGCAGGGGCTAGTGGTCTGCGGGCGCTGCGGCGGACGAATGACAGTCTCCTACCATTACCGCAAAGATCGCCTAGCTCCCTCTTACTGGTGTGCGGGGCGCAAAGAAGCTGACCAAGTTCTGCATGGTGAATGCCAACGCATCGCGGGAAGTAACATCGATCAAGCTATCGGGGACCTCCTGGTGGAAGCGGTGAATCCTTTAGTGTTGGATGTGACCTTAGCCGTGCAGAGTGAACTGGAGACTCGGTGGGAGGAGACGGATCGTCTTCGCCGGATCCAGGTTGAGCGTGCGCGTTACGAGGCCGAATTAGCGCGGCGGCGCTTTCTCCGCGTGGATCCCGAGAATCGTCTTGTCGCAGCTTCTCTGGAATCGGACTGGAATGAAAAGCTGCGCGCGCTCGCCGAAGCCGAACAACACTATGAACGCCAGCGCCAGCGCGATGAACAGAGTTTGGATCCTAGCCAACGCAAACAGATTCTTTCGTTGGCTACCGATTTTCCTCGACTCTGGCGTGATCCGAACACACCTGATCGTGAGCGCAAGCGCATGGTTCGGCTCCTCATCGAAGATGTCACCCTACGAAAGGCTGACCAGATCGAAGTGTCCGTGCGTTTCCGGGGCGGCGTCAACAAAACGTTCAGTCTTCCGCGCCCGCTGAACTACGTTCAAAGCCGCAAGCACAGCGCGGAGGTGATCGCCGAGATCGATCGGCTATTGGACTACCATAACCATGGGGAGATCGCTGCTGTCTTGAATAAGAAAGGCTACAAAACCGGAGGCGGTGTTGATTTCGATGCAGCCACTGTGGGCCGCATTCGCATCGCCAATGATCTGAAAGATCGTTACCAGCGCCTGCGCGATCGCGGCTTGCTAACTCTCTTAGAAATCGCCGATAAACTAAAGGTCTCGGTCGGAACGATCCGTCGGTGGCAACACCGCGGACTGCTTCGAGTACATGCCTATGATGACCAAAACTGTTGTCTTTACGAAGATCCGGGATCGACTGGGCCAAAGAAGGACAGGCGCCTCGGTGAGCACTCAATCTACACGGAGGTGCAGTGTGAAGCATAGTTCTGCGGAGCAATCCAATATATCCCCGTACTTTCCATGGCCACCGACTCTACATGACGCTGTTTCAGCCACTCCGCCATGCGTATCAATTCCGCCGTCGTCGCCCCGAAGCTGTTTATTTCTCGGCCGTGCCCCTCCGGGGTCGGAGCGCACACCCAGTGCCGTTCGCTTCCTAAATCGATCCCTGCCACGTTCGGTCGAATGACTGGTAAACCCTGCAACTCTCTTCTGTTGCTTTCAGTAGTCTCAACATCCCCTTTTCTTGGCATCTTTATTCCTTCCCTTCTGAGCACGACTGCCCAGGTTGGCCGTTTGTGGATTCTGGCCTAGGGGAGAGCTATTGAAGCCTCACCAATGTTCAATTGCCTTCCTGGAACCATGCTAACTTTGCGGCAGACGCACGAATGGAAACAGGGTCGTAGCTGCGGTCGTGCTCTTTGGAAACGATAACGCTGACCTCATCGAAAGTCACAGATTCTTCAATCCGGCGGCAGTCGGTGGCAGTGCTAACTTCTGGCTAGATACTCTCCCTCGACCCGAGCGTCTCAAGAAGAAACCCGACTGCCACCGCCAAGGATGATCCCCAGGAGATGGAACGGACTCTTGCTCCGAGACGCTCAAGCTGCTTGCGGTTTCAATTGTTTGGCGTCGAAATGTGCTCCCTTCTTCCACAGGATTAGAGTGATCGCCGCAATCTTTCGCGCCAGGGTGAGACGAGCCATCTCTGGCTTCATGCCTTTGGTGAGCAAGCCTTGGTAGAAATCGTGGAACGCTCCCTCGCGGCTGCTGGCCATACTCGCGGCACTCTTGAAGATGGTTTTCATATCATGGTTATGGTTTTGATTGAGCCCACGCAGTTGCGGTGGTTTCTTCGAACGTCGCACTTGCCCGCCCACGTAAAGGTATTGGGCACTGTCGCGCGTCTCGATCGCCAGACCGCTGTAGGTCCACAGTTGCCGCTTGCTGCGGAAACGATGAGGGGTTTGGATCAGCGCGATGAGCAGCGCGGCTCGGATCGGGCCGATCGAAGGAACCTGACGCAGTAATTTGGTCGCGCTCTGTTTCCGGCTTTCTGCCAACAGATCCTTCCGCACCGCTTGGCGCAACCCTCGCAGAGCATCGAGCTGTTGGTAGGAGAACTCAGCCCGCCGGCGGACGCCGGCTTCTCCAATCTTGTTCAACCACTCTGCGCGATGACGCGGGGCGTAGACTTGCTGACCCTCACAGCCAATCCCCCAGCTTCGATACAGAGCCTTGACCCGATTCATCACCCGGGTAAGATCTTTGCTGATCGTCAGATAACTGCGGGCCAGCTCCTTCAAAGTTCGTAGGCCGTTCTCGCCATGGTAGACCGAGCGCAGATATCCCCCGCGCAGCAAATCGGCGAGCTTGCGCGCGTCAATCTTGTCGCTCTTGTTGCCTTCCTTCAGCAGCGCGTTTTTCCGCGGATCGCACACCACTAGCTCCGTCACGTGTGGCTTCAGTAGGTCATACAGCCAAGCCGACCAGGTCCCTTCTTCGAAGGTCACATGCAAGTCACCGCGCAGTCCCTGGATAAACTGCAAGATGGTGCTCGCCTTCGTCTCGATGATCGATTCCATTACCAGTTTTCCCTCGCCGTTCATCACTGCGATGGCAATCGCTTCTTTGTGCACGTCCATGCCGATATACTTAACGTCCATACGGGTGCTCCTTTCGGTAGAGCTTTGCTTCACACTCAAAACCTACCTCAAAGGGGCGCCCTTTTATAATGCGTCGGGTTCTGGGAAATGTGCCCTGCGGGACGCCACGCCCACTCTGATGTCCTCGAAGCCGGTTTCTGGCCAATGTGACGAGCGAACGCTGCTCGGAGCATTAAGTGAGTCAGTTAGGGGAGTTTGAAGACCATCCAGAAGTCAAGAATGCACCTCTCTGAAAAAAGCAATTGAAGAATACTTAGCGAAAATCAAGGCCCAACAATCATGGAAGCCCTTCCTGCGTACCGTGACGCGGCCATCCGACCCAGGCCATCCGACCCAGTGTTGGAGAACACCACAGCAGGCTTTATACTGCTACGCATGTTGCGATCACATAGACAGGCGATGTCCGAGATCAAATCTGCTCGGCAACGGGCTAGGAAGGCGACGGAAGAGCGCGACAAGCTGAAAGAGAAGTTGAAGAAGGCGCAGGCGCGACTAGCCGCCGAAAAGGAACGTCTTAGAACCAGCCTGTAGAAGGTGGAGAGCTAAGGTTCCGTAGCGCATGGCATGCAGGGCCGACTGCTCCGACCAAGTTCGTGGAATCCAGCATCAATCCTAACGTGAGAAAAAGGTTGATCCCGCCAATTCGAAAGGACGGCTGGTTGGATCTTCATCAAGCAGCCGTCGTCGAACTCACTTCCGAGGCTGACGCTTATCCGATTGAAGGAGCGCTCTCGCACGACGGGCAACGAGGTTGGCGGGCTGGGGCGCCTGGTGTCCAGACGATCCGACTGCTGTTCGATGAGCCTCAAACAATTCAGCGCATCCGTCTGGTTTTCAAAGAAGAAGAAATCGCCCGTACGCAAGAGTTCGGACTGCGCTGATTGCAGCAGGGCACAAACTCGTGGACCGCTGTCGTCCGCCAACAGTGGAATTTCAGTCCGCCCAGCAGCGTCGACGAACGTGAGGACTACACGGTTGACCTTCCCGACGCCACCGCCCTTGAGTTGACGATCAAACCTGATATCAGCGGAGGTGAAGCTCACGCTTCGCTACAGCAACTGCAAGTTGCAGTGCGGACAAGAGGCTGAAATCTTCTTCTCCTTTTCAATGCCGGGACACCTGGCGCACTCGCGGATGAGGCCCGGTCGCTGTCTAACCTCGTCCTGACTGCGTGCGAGGAAACAATTTCTAAGCGAAGCTCGTCCAGCTCATGTGTGTAATACCCACAGCGAAGCTCGCGATACCTTGCTGCCTCAACCCTTACGAGAAAAAGGAAAATGAAGGAAGGCTCTGATTCCGCGCCCCCTCGCTTTCTGCAAAAAGCGCAAGCGTATCAGCATGCTAGCGGAACGTACGGCGACGCCGGCGTCCTCGTATGAGCGTACGATTGGTCATGAGCGAAACACGTGCCAAATGGACTGCCAAAGTCTCTGATCGCCTGGTAGCTGCTGATGGCCTCGTTGCAGGAGACTCAGAAGACGACGAAGAAGAAGAGGAAGACGACATCGAGCAGGATGAGGAAGAGGACACCGAAGACGAAGACGACGGCTACTCGGAGTGATAATCGACTCTCACGCTCACAACCTACCCCCGAGGGGCGCCCTTTCATAATGCGTTATCGGCAATGATCGATCGGTTCCGAGTTACCGCTTACAGCCTGGGTCCGTTCTCTACGTGAGAGCTCGTTGACTCGTCCTTCGGCTGCTCAGGATTTCACCCGAAAATCAGGGCTTATATGCCGGAAGCTTGCACACGTCCGCGGAGAGCCCCGGGGGAGCGTTATTCGTAGCGCTACAAAGCGCCTTTACATTGGCTTTGTCGCGCGCGACCTTCTCGGTAGCCGGGCCGGCATTGTACGTTTTGATCGACGCGCTTCGAACCGACGGAGGGATCGCGCTCACGGTTTGCACCTTGCCCAGGGGGAGTTCATGCATCATGAGCTTCGCCGCGGGCGGATGGGCTGCGGCGATCGCCTTCAACTGCGCGTCGGTTAGTTGGACTGCGGTTGAGCCAAGTTGGACTTCGACGTCGCCAGAGTCTTCAACCTCGGCGGTCCCGGTACTCGGAGGGGTGGAGGGCTTGACGGGTGCCGTCTTGGCTTCCGTAGGCAGCTTGGAGGACGCGCTGGACGCAGTTTTAGACTTCGTTGGCGTAGTCGGCTTCGCGGGTCCGGGCTTGGCGGGGGTAATTTCGATCTGGCCCGACGTAGTGGCGACCACGTTACCCTGACCCAGAATCGAGGATGCACCCGTCCATATCAGATGAACCGTACCGTCCATAACCGGCTTTGATTCGGCGGGCCCGAGGTGGAAGATCGCATAGACGCCGGGCTCGTCCGGTGAGCCGGGCGGCACAATCATGAAGTCGGGGCCGGAGGTTCCTTCCGGGCCTTCGAAATGGGTCTTGTTCTGGTTCACCTGTACTCCGGTGGCTCCGGCACGCCAGCGCAGGTGCACGATGTAGTCTTCGAGGCCTGAGTCCCACAGTCGGCTGGAACAGAATCCCTCATCCCCGCGGTTGCGCGCGAACATCAGCCAGACTTCGTCCAGAGGATCGCTGTGCGAATTGAGCTGGCTGGCAAAGGCGAACAGGGGATGTAGCTCGGCCTTCAAGTCGTGTTCGCCGTCGAGTCCGTACATTCCGGTGAGGACCGAGGTGTCGCCGTCGAAGAACTTAGCCGGCGCCTTGATAGTGGCGTTGAGCTGCGCAATTTGGTCCGCGGTGCAGTTGTGCCGAAGATCGCAGTTGGCGAGCTGACCCTTTGCCGAACTGGCCGCATCTACGGCCCCGCGCAGGTCCTGCCACTCCTTAATGCGAAAGTTATCGATGGTTTCGTCGGAATCGAACTCGACATGCAGGCCGTGGCGGTCATTGACGCTCAGCGGGTCCTCGGAAGGGCTGTGAAAATTGAAGGTGTAGTCGTCATCGCCCAGTTGGGTCGAATCGGCATGGTCTCCCCAGTTTGAACGGCCTTCTAAGGTGACAGGGAACCAGTTAAAGTGTCCGGCCCAGCTGCCCCAGGCGAAAGGTCCGCCTTTTCGGATCGAACACAGGCCCCATTGATATGCGCCTTCCATGTCGGAGTCGGTGTTATAGACGTCCATCTGGTCGGTGCAATTGGTGACGTAGGGGACGAGGTAAGGCTCGGGAATGTCAACCACGTTGGGGCGCGCGCTCAGTTCGTGACATTGCGACGTCCTGGGCATCGGATCCGGTGGCGGGTTCTTCGGATTCTGAGTCCGCTGATTCTGCTGCCAGCTCCACTCTGGGTTGAGTAGCAGGCCGTTGTGATCCATTCCGATGTGGTCGAGGTCCGTGTTTTTTGGGTCGGCTCCGGTGACCAGAGTGGACACCACATCGAAGTCGTAGCGGCTCGCGGGCGCGACCGGCGCTACTTGGCGGAAGATGGTGATGCTCACATAGGCAGCTTCACCATTATTGCTGACGGACGTTTTGCACTGGTCGTCGGTGCCATCATCGTGATTGTCGTAGCCATTATCGCTGTAATCGCTGTCTTCGTAGCCGAGTGTCAGAAAAAGCTGCGACGCTGGCACATTGGGGTCTCCGCGCACGAGTTGAAGCTTGCCGATGAAGTTTGAAATGCGGATCAGCCCGCTACCCGCCGGAAAAGCCGTGGGGATCTGCATTAGCCCGTGATATTTCGTGTCCGTCTCGTCGCCGGACGGATTCACGTAGCGTTTCCACGTGTTGCCATGGCCACCAGTCTGGACGCAGCCATCCGCTTGCACGCTGACGACATCACCGGGAGCAAATTGCACCTGCGATTGGTAAGTTGTGTGATCTACCGCCACATTCGGCTTCACGATTGTGCACTGGATGGGTTTTCCCGTGACCATGGTGCGGTCGCTACAGGCCGGGTCCAGCAAGGGCGGCGGAGGCGGAGGTGGGTTGCAGGCCTTCATGCAGTTCCCCAAGCACTGCGCGAATTCTTTGCCCGTTTCTCCGGAACAAGGGCCGTTCAATTTGTCCTGACAGGTCTTCTCGCAGGCTTTGTTTTGGGCATAGAGGCTTCCCGCGAGTGTCAGAAGCAGGAAGGCTGCAATCGTGCAGCAAAAGACCCTCGAACAAGGTGAAGACTCATATCGTGCGCGCAGAATTGAGAGACAGCCCATGCCGGTGCTCCTTCGTGGAGTGACGAGCAGACGTGGGCGCATGACGAAATCCAGACGAGACAACTGAGGTTGTTTCTTCCGGGAGCCCCGGGCGAAGGCGCGGACAAAGAGGGGTGCTGCCACGACAAAGGCCATCCAGATCAGGGAGAGCAATGCTTGTTGGATTCGGTTCATACTTCGGTCCTCCTTGCGATCGACGGATGCGGCCAGCGGTTCCAACCAATTGCGGTTGGTATCCAGTACTGCGTCTGGAAAGCGCAGACAAAGTGGTGGTGTAGACCGGCTGATCTGACGGTCGGGCCGACTACAGCGAATTCAAGAAGGCAATCAGGTCCTGTTTTTGCTGTTCCGTCAGCTTCATCTGAAACCGCTGGTTATAGAAATTCACGAGCTGGTTCAGATTGGCGGCGGAGCCATTGTGGAAGTAGGGAGCGCGAGCTCCGAGTCCATGCAAGATAGGCCCTTTGCCGCGGTTCACATCGACGCACTTGCCGCTTACCAGACCCTTGCCGGGATCCGTGGTGTAAAACGTCAAGGTCTTGCCAGGATTGTTCGGGTCGGGACAGTTGGTGATCAGGTAGACAGGAACGTTGGGTGGGCTGAGTTCTGCGAGTCCGGCCGAGATGAAGCGATTGGTCTCGTACTTGGTGGAATGACTGGTGGCGATGTCGAGCGGGAGGGGGAACGAATGGTCACCGACGTTGGGAGCGTCGTGGCAAGTGGTGCAGGTTCCCTGGATCACGTCGGGATTGCCGAGGGCGGGATTATCGTTCAACCCTCGTACCGCGGTAATTTTGAGCGGGGCGGTATTGAACAGGAGTTCACCCTCAGCGATCGAGGCGCGCGCCTGGACTTCGGTTTCAGGAGACGGCGAGCCCTGGGTCTCTGGCGTGGCAGACCAAGCGGCGAAAATGTTGAACACGTGCGGGTCGAACTTCAGGCCGTGGGGATCGCCACCGAGTGAGTCGTTAATGCCGGGGTAGTAATACTGGCTGTGCAGGACGAGTGGTCCACCTCGGGCTCCGGACTGGTAAAGCAGTCCAGCCTTGTCGTCGGCGATTTGGGCGCTGAACAATCCCAGTTCGAAGTTGACGATCTCGGCCAGTTGATGGTCGGTGGGATTTGTGGTCGCCTGGGCATGAGTGAGGGTGGCGTCGAGGGCCTGGCGTGTAAGGTCGGTCCGTAGATTGGCGTCGAAGGTCTGCTCGTTGTTGAGGAGAGATAGGGTCTCGCGCCCGTCAAACATCACTGTGCTCAAGAAACGCAAACTGGTGGTGGGCAAGGGGCGGCGGTACACGGAGACGACGGGACGTCCGGTGACCGGATCGGTGGTAATGGCGCAACCATACGGGTCGCTGACTACGGCAATCTCGAACTCGGGGCTTGGAGGCAAGGTGATGCCGACTCGGATTAGACCATTGTGCAGCAACAGACTGTGGTCAGCGACGTTGCCCTGCTTGCCGCTGGGACAGTTGGCTCCATCGATGGGCGCGAACAACGGGTCTTCGCCCTTGGTTTGCAGGAACAATTGCTGCACATGGGCGAGATCAAGACCGAACGCCTGATCGGCCTGGTGGCACGTAGCGCAGGTTCGCCCATTGGTGCCCAATTGCTGGAAGAACGTCGTGCTCTCATCGATATCGCCGCCGGTGTTGTAGGTAGCGACGTAGCCGGTCGGATCGCGAAATGGCTGAAGGTTCTTAACGCGAGAGCCTGTGGCGAACAAACTGACAGCGACACATAACAAAAGACCCACGAAGCCGAGTACTGGCACACTTTTCATGTTCATGACCATCACACTCTTCCTTTGTTGATTGGGCGACACCGGCCCTTGAGCGGTCGCGCTGCCTTGGGTTCACCGCTACGATTGCGTGAAAGGCAATCCTCAGTCTGGGTTGCTCAATGCCTGCCTTTGTCGGCCTTGCCCGAAGCCGGCTCCATCCGGGCCACGGGTATCGTGGCCGGATGGACACACGGCTGTTCGCCTTCCCTCATTTCCTCTTCAGCGGACCTCGACTCAGACTTTTTTCATTGGGAGATCTGGACTGCGAGGGTACTTAGTCCGAAGCTGATGGTGTCAGAGGTCGAACTGACGCCGCCGCCACACAGAGCGAAGGTGTTCGTGCCTTTTACCAGTCCGTCGCTGGGAAATACGACCCACTGATGCGTCTGGTTCAGAGCACCGCTGCCCTTGAATACGGCGAGCCACGGTATCTCACGGGACCCGAAGGCGGTGCACCCTCCACCGTTCAGACTGAGGCCAACGAGAAATTCATCATTGACCACAACATCGGCGCTCCATGTCACGATGACTGGAACAATTGTGGCCGGTTCGGTGATGCTGACCGACTCATTCCAGAGAAAACAGCACTTACCCGTAAAAGTCACGGCGTTGTAGACGCGCGCGACCTGTTTAGGTGGAACTGCAAAGGCTGATAGCGATCCTGCCAGCATTATGCCGGCTAGGGTTGCTACGAAAACCGCGGTGTTCTTGTTTGTCTTCCAAAATCTGTTCATGTCGCGCTCCTTATTTTGTGGTGTTCCAGTCGTTGCGAGAAATTGAGGACGAAGCGTTCGATTTCGAACCCTTGCAGGCCCCACAACTCGGAAGCATCCTGCCGCAAATGCGTTTTCTTGACCATGGCGAACGGCTGAAGACTGTCTGCATTTCGGATGAACCGGCAACTCGCAGAATTCACTGGGCTTGCTCTAACGGAGTCAAACCGATGTAGAATGATCGCCAACTGCTCGGGCCGACCAGCATGGCTTCTAACCCCATCAAGACATCGGAACCAATCCGATTTGGCGACGATTTTGAGCTCGATATTCGCGCCTACGAGCTCCGTCGTTCCGGCGTGCGCCTGAGACTCGAACGCATTCCCATGGAATTGCTGCTGCTGTTGATCGAGCGCCGCTGCGAACTCGTCACTCGCGAGCAGATCATCGAGAGAATCTGGGGAAAAGATGTCTTTCTAGACACGGAAAGCGGCGTCAATGCTGCCATCCGTAAGATCCGGCAGGCACTCAAGGACGATCCCGAGCGGCCACGCTTCGTGCAAACCGTTACGGGCAGGGGATACCGGTTTGTGGCGCCTGTCGAAGAGCGGAGCCTGCCACCGGCTCAGATAGTTCCGGTCCCAGAACAAGGTACCCCCACTGAACATCTCGTGGGCAAGAAGGTATCTCACTACCGCGTCCTCCAATTCCTCGGTGGCGGCGGAATGGGAGTTGTCTACAAAGCAACGGATCTCAAGCTCGGTCGCCAGGTTGCTCTGAAGTTTCTTCCCAGCGAACTGGCTAGCGACCCGAAGGCCTTCGAGCGTTTCGAGCGCGAGGCCCGCGCCGCATCTGCGCTGGACCACCCGAATATCTGCTCCATTTACGAACTCGGAGAGCACGAGGACCAGCCGTTCATCGTGATGCAATTGCTGGAAGGCCAGACGCTAAGAGAGTGGATTGAAAAAGCAGCAAGCGATTCGACGCGGCTTAAACAGTTGCTCGAACTGGCGATTCAGATTCTGGAGGGCCTTGGCGCCGCCCACGACAAAGGCATCATCCACCGCGATATCAAACCAGCTAACATCTTCATTACGAACCGAGGACAAGCCAAGATTCTGGACTTTGGTGTAGCTAAGTTCCTCGATGACATCGAGATCGGAGAAGCGAAGCACGAGGGCAATCTGAAATCCGGAGCGGCCAACACGAACGATTCGCATCTCACGCATACGGGCGCATCCATCGGTACGCCCTCATACCTTTCTCCAGAGCAAATACGCCGTGAGAAGTTGGACGCGAGGACGGACCTGTTCTCCTTCGGCTTGGTTCTCTATGAGATGGCCACGGGACAACAAGCCTTTTCTGGGGACACGGTAACAGTGATCCGCGACGCCGTGCTGAACCTGCCGCCGCTGCCAGCCCGACAAGTGTTTCCCGATGTTCCAGTGGGGCTAGAGACGGATCATCGGCAAGAGCCTAGAAAAGAATAGGGACTTACGATACCAGTCTGCACACGAGATGCGGGTTGATCTGATGGGGCTAAGCGGCGTTCCGCCTGAAGCACAGACGCGTCCGCGGCGGGCGTTAACGTGGGTTGCGGCCGGTCTTGCGTTCTTCATTTTGGCGCTAGTTGCCTTCGATGCGGGCGGGATTCGGCGGAGGTTCTTTGCACGCGCTCCTTCCGGGGAATCGACGGCCCCTTTAAAGACACGAACATCGGTCGCTGTTCTCGGTTTCAGGAATCTCTCAGGCAAACAGGACCAAGCCTGGATCTCGACCGCACTCTCGGAGATGTTGAGTTCGGATTTGTCGGCTGGCCAACAGTTGCGTGTCATCCCCGGCGAAGATGTCGCTCGCATGAAGCTCGATCTCAACTTGCCGGCGGCTGACAATTACAGCCGCGACACATTGCGTACGATTCGCAATCACTTGGGCACCGATATCGTCGTGCTCGGCTCGTACCTGGCGATGGGCAAAGATGCGGGCGGCAAAGTCCGAATTGACCTGCAGCTACAGGATGCCAGGCAGGGGGAAACGATCGGTGTGATTCAGAGCGATGGCACCGAGGCGGAACTCGCCGAACTGGTTTCGCGCGGTGGCGACGGATTGCGGCAAAAGCTGGGAGTGGCCCATGTTACGGCCGACGATGCTCGCCGGGTATCAGCATCCGTTCCGTCGAATCCTGAGGCGGCTCGCCTCTACGCCGAAGGTCTGGCTAAGCTCCATGATTACGACGCACTCGCTGCTCGCGATCTGCTGGAACGCGCCATCAGTCTCGACGCGAAGCATGCGCTTTCCCACTCTGCATTGGCCGAGGCCTGGTCTGCTTTGGGCTATGACGCGAAGGCCGAAAGCGAAGCGAAGATAGCACTCGATCTTTCCGCAGACCTCCCACGAGAGCAGAGTCTGTCCATCGAAGGGCGTTCCCACGAGTATGCCCGCGACCTTCCAGGCGCGATTGAAATCTACAAGACTCTCCGCAACTTCTTCCCTGATGACCTCGACTACGCCTTGCGGCTGGCTTCCGTGCAGACGAAGGCAGACTTGGGTAAGGAAGCGCTGCAAACCATTTCGCGCGCACGTCAACTACGTAAGCCCGAAAGCGAAGACGCTCGCATTGACCTTGTGGAAGCGAATGCAGCCGAATCTCTGGGCGACTTCAGTGCCGCTCAACGAGCAGCAGCCGTTGCCGCGCGCAAGGCACAAGAACGTGGCATGCGCTTACTGTTAGCGCAGGCCAAAGAACTGGAAGCGTGGACGTGGGAGCGCCTCGGCGATTTGGATAAGGCAACTCTGGAGATGGGCGAAGCTCGGGATTTGGCCGAGGCTGTTCAAAATCAACGACTGCTAGGACTCACCCTTAAGCAATTGGGCGTGATTGATGAAGACAAGGGTGAATACGAGAAGGCACGCATTTCCCACAAGAACGCTTTGGCAATCTTTCAGAGAATTGGACAGCAACGTCAGATGGCGCGAACCCTGGAATCGTTGGGCAACATTGATTATGAGCAAGAGAGATTAGTCGAGGCCAAGCGCTACTACGAGGATGCTTTACGAATTGACCGCGAGATTGCGGCTCCTCCCGGATCTATCGGAAGCGACTTTGGAAACATCGCGAATGTGCTGGATGGCTCGGGCGACCTGGTTGGCGCTACCAAAATGCAAGAGCAGTCTTTGCAGGGCTTCCGCGAGGCAGGGGACAAGCGCGGCGAAAGTGACGTCCTTCTCAATCTGGGCAACGTGCTAGTCGAAAGAGGAGAGATGGCTCTGGCAAAGCAGAACTACGACCAGGCTATGTCGATAGCTAGAGAAATCGGCTACAAACACGTCGAGAGTTCTATTTGGAATGCCTTGGTGGACGTCCATTTAGCACAAGACCGACTTCAAGATGCCCGCGCTGCGGCTCAGCGGGCGATTGCGATTCGTCAGGAAAGTCAGGAAAAAGCTAATGTTGCCCGCGGTCAAGTCCAGCTGGCTCGGGTCGCCTTGGAGGAAGGCAAAGCCGCCGAATCGGAACAACTGGCGCACGAAGCTGCTCCTATCTTCGAGCAACAGAAGATGGCCGGTGACGCAAGCGTATGTGCGGCCGTTCTCGCGAGAGCTCTGCTGACACAGTCACAAATCGCCGACGCCAAAGCCGCCGCTGACAAGGCACTTCTCTTTGCTCATCAAACTGTCGATCGACCTTCGAATTTTGCTGCCTCTCTGGCTGCTGCCGAAGTGGATACTGCCAGAGGTAAAGGAACAGAAGCGAGTAAGGCATTGGAGTCGGTTGTCACCGAAGCCGCCCGCTATGGATATCTCGGATTCGAATACGAGGCACGCCTCGATCTCGGCGATTTAGAGGTCCAGTCCGGCAATCGCACAGCTGGCCGGAAACGATTGCAACAACTGCAGGAAGATGCCCGCAGCAAGAATTTCTTGCTCATCGCCCGCAAGTCGCAAGCGACGCTCAACGCCTCGACCCATCCCTTGTGACCTTGTAATTCGAATCTTCGTCGGCTCCGCTGACCTTGCCTTCAATGCGAGGCGAATTGAGGGCGGGGTTAATTCCCCATTCAAGATAATTTTCAAGTGCCCCATGGGGCGGACACAACGGCACGAAGCACCCGTCAAACGTCAACTGGGTGATTGGTCTGACGCTTACAGTCCTGTCGGAGGCTAAATCACTTGGACGCATAGTCGCCGTCTCGGACAAGTGGAGCGGCAAACTCCCGAGAAACCGGCTTCGAGGACATGTGCCGCAGCAGTATCTCGCGAATACCGCGATGGACCAGAAGAAGCTGGCGTATCATTCGCACGCTCACATTTTCAGGACTGCGCAGAGGGGCGGACGCGATGGCATCCAGCAATTTCGAGTTCAAATACCGTTTCTGGATTTTTGGCGCCCTGTTTTGTGTCGCCTTTTCCAGCTACTCGATCGACCCCCAGAATACCGGGGCAATGCTGGCGGAATGGATCGCTCGGCTTCGGGGTACCACGGCTACAACCATGGACTATCATGCGATCTTCGCCGTCGCGGCGTTGTTTTGCATTGCGGCGGCCCTGGTCCGTACCTGGGGCACGGCTTATCTCAACCCCGAAGTTATGGTCGATATGCAGATGCACAGCTCGCGTCTGGTGGCCGATGGGCCCTATCGCTACGTGCGCAATCCTCTGTATTTCGGCAACATTCTTTTGGCAATTGGCTTTGGCCTTATGGCAAGCCGCATCGGGTTTGCCGTTCTGGTGCTGGGTATGGTCGCGTTTGATTACCGCCTGATCTTGCGGGAGGAAGCGGGAATTGCCGCAAGCCAGGGAGACAGTTTCCGCGCCTATTGTGCTGCGGTTCCACGACTGCTGCCTGCCCTGCGTCCGAAGTTGCCGACCGGGGGAGGTGTACCGAACTGGCTTGGTGGCTTGTTGGGCGAGGCGTTTATGTGGGTGATGGCCGCTGCGGTTGTGGCCTTTGCCATCACCTTGAACCTGAACGTTTATTTTGTCGTTGTGGCCGCCTCCTTTGTGGTGTACGCCATTTGCCTCGCGATCATCAGGCGGCGAAAGAAGTGAACTGCTGGCGGCGTTCGCTGGGCATCACGCTCGCGGTGGAGCTCGCGCCGCGAAAGATCCGGGTGAACACCATCACTCCCGGACCGATCAATACCCCAATCAGCGGGAAGATGGGTTTGAGCCCAGAACAGATAGCCGGGTTCGGTGAGATGATCGGGCGGGTGCCGCTGAAGCGGCCCGGGGTGAGTAGGCCGGCGGAGTTTCGCCACCGGCCTCTCGCAGAACCGAGCGTGAGACTCTCGCCTCACTCGGCTCCCATCAGGCAAACACACCAGTCATACCGATTTGCCAGTGGACGAAGAGATCCACCCGTTCCGTCGCAAGCCGTTGCAGGAACTGACTCGCTTGGATTTTGTGGTGTTTAAAGCGCTTGAACTTACGCTGTGCCCATGCCACGAGCGTTTGGTTGACGTATCTCAGCAAGGGATACAGCGCCGAGGGGGCATAGCGCCCATAGTACGCAATCCACCCCCGAAGGAGAGGATTGAGCAGCTGGGCAATGTCCTGCAAGGACAGCTGGGTTTGACGTCGCAGGTTCAAGTCCCGAATCGTCTCGCGCATGGTCTTCATCGCCGAGGGGCTGACTGCTGGATTGAATCCTCCAAACAGTGAGTTATCTCGGACACGCCGCACCAGACGAGGCCGAAAGCAATACCCGAGGAAGTCGAATTTGACATTCTGATATTTGCCTTTGCGCTTCCCGTCTTTGCAGTAGACGACCTTGGTTTTCGTCGAATGCATCTCTAGGTGGCACTCCGCCAGCCTGGCTTGAGGCTCAGCCTTGAGGGCCTCCGCTTCTTGCTCGCTCCGACAGTGCACCAACCCATCGTCTGCATATCGACACCACGGGAGCTCCGGATGTGTTCTCGTCATCCAGACATCAAACGTGTAGTGCAGGAACAGGTTGGCCAAGATGGAGTGACCACACCACCCTGAGGGGTGCCGCGGCTGCGCTCAATCGTGGTTCCATCTTCTTGCACCATTGGCGCCTTGAGCCACCTTGCGATGTACAGCAAGGCCCACTTGCACGTTATGTGTTTCCGGACGGCACGTAGCAGGAGCTCGTGGTCGATGTTGTCAAACAGGCCCTTGATGTCAAATTCCAGCACCCAGTCGTACTTCCAGCACCGCTCTCGCGTAGCTCCTACAGCATCGAGAGCCGATTTATTCGGTCTGTAGCCATAGGAGGCTGCCAGAAAAATAGGGTCAAGAATCGGCTCAATCACCAGCTTGACAACCATCTGTGCCACGCGATCGGCTACGGTGGGCACACCTAAAATCCGTTCTCCGCCACTCTTTTTGGGAATGGCGACGGCGCGAGCGGCCCGTCACTTCTCACCATAGCCGACTATTCGCTCAAGTGATTTGGTGCCCAAAGGCTTTCCTGGACCCTAGGCGTTCGAGAGTTCGAGACTACTCTGGACGCATCGCGAATGGATTGTCCGCGACTCGTGAATAATTCTGGCGCATATGCAGTCTTGCAGAACGAACAACTTTTGGCCCGGCGTTTTACCCATCGTCTCTGCTAGGCTTAGGCTAGGTTTTGCGTGCCATGGACGATATGAAGGTTCTACTGCGTGTCATCGAAACCCTGCGGCCTGATTTGCCCAACGTTGTTGGGGCAGAGAAACTTATGTTCGACTTACTATGGCTCAAAATCTCGAGAATTCTCAGCCCCAAAAGCCGAGCGCAGGTGTGCGCACATCGGAGGCGAATGGAATGCAATTTGACAGCGAATGTCCGGCGAATTCCGGCTTGACTTCTGGCGCTCCATTAACTTCCGCCTACCGATGATCTGGGGCGTCGGCTACTGCCCGACCCACAGTGAACGGTTCCTGGCTACGCGGAGGATTCGGCCGATTCGGCAGCGAGCGTCAGCTCACTTTCGCGTAAGTCGAGCTCGCGTTCGATCAGGCGTAGCACCTCGTCGCTGATGCGGCCAGCGGCACGCAGCGACAGCGCTGCTTCGCGCTCCGCCCGCAATAGACCCCGGTTGACCTCGAGGACGCGACCATACTGTTGCAAGCTTTCGTTGCGGTCCTCACTCTTCCCTTCCAGCCGCTGCAGCCGCTGCTCATAGTGCTGCTTCAAATCGTCGTAGACTGGCGCGAGGTCGGGAGTATCCTGTGCACGCGCCTCGTCCAGCCGTTGCAAGGCCGCTCGCGTCATGATGCGGCGTGCCTCGCGCGCCTCGCAATTTGGGCCGCTGGCACCAGCCAGCCCCAACCTGCGAATCACCCAAGGCAACGTCAGCCCTTCCAGAACCAGCGTCACCAGAATCACGCTGAAGGTGAGAAAGATGATGAGATTGCGCTGAGGAAAAGGGCTTCCGTCGGAGAGCTTCTCCGGCAGAGACATGGCGGCGGCCAGAGCAAGTACTCCGCGCATTCCCGCCCAGCCTAGAACAAAGATCCCGCCCGACGACGGGCGAGGATAGTCCTGATGTAGAACACGGGTGCGAAACCAATAGCCGAAACGGGCGCCGGGATACATCCACAGCAAGCGCAACACAATCAGCAACGCGCTGAAGGTCGCGCCGTACACCAGCAGCTGCTTCATGCTGTAAGAGCGAATTCCCGCCAGCACATACGGCAGTTGCAGACCGATGAGCACGAAGACCAGACCGTTCAGCGCGAAGGTCAGTGACTCCCACACCGCCCAAGCCTGCAAGCGCACGTTCGCGGAAAAGAAATGCGCGCTCTTGCGGCTGAGATAGAGTCCGCAGGCGATTACCGCAAGCACACCCGAGGCATGCGCCGCCACCGCCGCCAAATAGGTTGCGTAAGGGACGAGTATGCTGACCGCGATTTCGATCGGCCCATCATCAATATGCCGCTCGAAGCCGTCCACCAGCTTGCCAATCGCCAGCCCGATCACGATTCCCGCCACTGTCAGATAGCACAATCGCCCTAGCGCCTCACCCGTGGTCGGGGTCTGCGAGCGCAGAATCATCGCCAGACCAAACTCCAGAGCGACCAGGCCGCTGGCGTCATTCACCAGGCTCTCGCCTTCCAGGATGTCGATGATGCGCCGCGGCAACGCCAGGCTTTGGGCGATGGACGTGGCCGCGATTGAGTCGGTGGGCGACACCACTGCGCCCAACAGGAATCCCAGTTGCCAAGTGAAGCCCGCAAAGACAAGCGGCGCCGCAAAAGCCACTCCGAATACTGTGAAGGCTACCAGTCCAAAGGCCAGCATGGAGATGCTGAACAGGTTGAAGCGGAACTCACGCCAGGACGTAAGCCACGCGGCCGAATAAAGCAGCGGCGGCAGGACGATCAGGAAGATGATGTCGGGATTAAGGGTAACTTTGGGAACCCGGGGCAGGAAGCTGAGCAGCAGTCCGGCAACCACTAGCACGATGGGATACGGCCGGTTGAGCTTGCGAGCGACCGCGGCGAATAACACCACGAACGCCAACAACGAAAGGAAGACCAGTTCGACCGCGTGTACTCCACCCCCGTGCATTCAGCCTCCACTGCCAGGAAGATATCGCAAGCAGGGCACAAGCTGCTTCCCGGAAGTCCGCTCAGAGGAATGCCACGCGACCAAGCTATCTCATTATTTCCTGTCTAGCAGGAGGGGTCTGCATCCGTGCTCTGCCTTCTGCTTTGCCAGCGCTTCTCTGGCCCGCCTCTCATTAGCACCTAGACGCCCGCGACGATAATCTTGACCCGGCCCGTACTCCAGGGCATAAGCTAACACAGCCCTTGAAACTTGAATGAGCTTCATGTCGAGTGCGTCCCGTTCCTTGCAAGACGTACTGGCGTTCTTCCTGGCACCAATTGCACAGTATCCTCTGTCACATGATTCAATTGGGCGTCAAAGTGGATTACTTCCGAGTGGCTGACAACCCGTCCGGAACCCCGGCCCTTCGAAGAACGGAAGCCCGATAAACGTCCATCCTCTTTATCGCTTACAATTCCTTGTCTGGAAAGAACGACATGCGGGAAGGACTTAGCAGAGCATCCTTCATTTACGCCCTCCTTGCTGTGGCCCACCTTACCGTTACTTTGGCCAGTGCGCAATCTCCGCTAACCACGAAGCTCTCACCAGAGGTGAGAGAGTATGTGAAGCTCGACGAAGCCGTCATCGTGCTTTCCCATGTGCGCCTGATCGACGGAACGGGGCAGCCTTCCCGCGATGATCAGACCCTAATCATTCGTGAGGGCGCTATCGCTGCTATTGGAGATGCGATTTCTACGCCGATTCCGCCGGGTGCGAAGATACTCAACCTCGTGGGTCACTCCGTCATGCCCGGTCTTGTCGGGATGCATGATCACATGTATTATCCCCAGCCCGTTAACTTGGCAAATCAACGAGTCAGAGGGGTACTCCAGTTCGAGCAGCAGTCCAGTTTCACTTTCCCACGGCTTTATCTGGCCGCGGGTATCACAAGCCTCCGCACCACTGCCAGCGTTGAACCATATGCGGACCTGAACCTGAAGAGCTGGATCGATGCTGGAAAGATTCCCGGCCCGAAAATTCATGTGACAGGGCCGTATCTGGAAGGTGAAGGGAATTTTCGGTTACCCGTCCACGAACTCAGAGGCCCTGAGGACGCCCGCAAGAGCGTTGAATATTGGGCCGATCAGGGTGTCACGTCCTTCAAGGCGTTCGCGCACATCACCACCGCAGAACTGAGGGCTGTGGTTGATGGAGCTCATAAGCGCGGTCTTAAAGTAACGGGGCATCTCTGCTCTATCACCTTCCATGAGGCCGCCGAACTTGGCATCGACAATATCGAACACGGATTTGTACTTGCCACGGACTTCAACTCGGAGAAGAAGCCTGACATTTGCCCGCCGAGCACTGAACAATCGCAAACTGCTTTTCTAGCTCTCACTTCCGAGAGCCCCCAAGTTCGCGACCTGTTCCAGACACTGATACAGCATCGTGTTGCCATCACCTCGACTCTACCAGTCATAGAGGCGTACTCCTTCCGATCGCCCACCACTGCAACAGCGTGTTCTTGATGTCATGTCGCCTCAAGCTCAGGCTGGGTATTTGGCGCAGCGAGTCCTGCAACCGGCATCGCGTAGTCTGAAGAAGGAGATGGAACTGGAACGCGCGTTTGTGAAAGCTGGCGGGACGTTGCTGGCGGGGCCTGACCCAACCGGTATCGGCGGCGTCGTGGCAGGGTTCGGTGATCAGCGCGAAGTGGAACTCCTGGTGGAAGCCGGCTTCACGCCAATACAGGCCATTCACATTGCTACTGAGAATGGCTCACTCTTTCTACACGA
Organism: uncultured Acidobacteriaceae bacterium; assembly: GCA_963722405.1. Lineage (GTDB taxonomy): Bacteria > Acidobacteriota > Terriglobia > Terriglobales > Acidobacteriaceae > DASRAA01. The sequence goes on along the minus strand of CAVRMO010000012.1, from coordinate 707,375 downwards.
AGATCAGATTGGCACTCTGGCTCCCGGCAAACAGGCCGACTTGGTAGTGGTTCGCGGAGACCCATCCTCCAAAATATCTGACATCGAGAACGTGGAGATCGTTTTTAAGGATGGAGTTGGTTACGATCCCGCAAAACTGATTGATTCTGTGCGAGGCCTCGTCGGGCTACGCTAGCGATCCGCATCCAAGCCGCTTTGAGGGCTTACAGGCTTGGTTTCAACAGAATCTGGGACGAATGGGATGGAGAAAATGAGAGTCCCTGTTCGAAAAGCTTTGTGCAGATTTCCATGGTACTGGTTCTCCTCGGATTGTTTGGAGCGAACTCAGTAGCCGAGAGAGCCCTTGCGGCATCGTCCGGCCTGCACGCGGTGCTTGCCGATGATATCGGCACCTATGGGCGGAAAATCTCGACAACATCTCCTCTTGCCCAGAAATTCTTTGATCAGGGTTTGCGCCTGGTTTATGGGTACTACTTCCCTGAAGCGATTGCGTCGTTTGAAGAAGCGCAACAGTACGACCCGGATCACCCGATGATCGACTGGGTCTGGCGTTAGCGATGGGTCCTAACCCCAACAGCAGGAAGAATGGCTTTCCCGATGACCCGCACGGTGATGGGCGAAAAGCGATTGCGACTGCACGCGCTCATTTGTCTAGGGCAACCGCAGTCGAGCGGGCGCTTATCGAAAGTCTGTCCGTCCAGTACGACAGTGATCAATATCCGGATCGGGCCGTTCGCGACGAGAAGTATATTGAAGCAACACGATTAGTTCTCGACCGATACCCGGATGACCTGGAAGCCGGGTTCATGTATGCAGATGCCGTGATGATTCGCGGAGCGTGGAATTACTGGCGGCGAGACGGCTCACCCCTCCCTGGGACGAACGAGGCGGCCGCCGCACTCGAACATGTCATGTCACTCGAACCGAATCACCCTGGAACGGTACACCTTTATGTGCATCTGTTCGAGAGTTCTGCCGAGCCCGAACGAGCTCTTCCGCAAGCTGATCGGCTCGAGTCCCTGATGCCCAAAGAAGGGCACATAGTCCACATGCCCTCGCATATTTATCTCCGGGTGGGACAGTACGAGAAAGCTATCGCCAGCGATGAGCGATCTGTGGCAGCGGATCGCTTTTTTTTGTCGGAATGGGGAGATCGTCCTTTTCCAACGGCGGGCACATATCACCTTTCTGCCTCTACACATGCTCCGCGTGCGTTGGACGTACTGCGATACGCAGCTATGCTCCAAGGCAATTACGCACGCGCACTCCAAGCGGCACGCGATGTCGCAGGTTCACATAGCATGATGGCGGCGAATCCCCGGCAGCAACGACTTCCGGCGGTGTGGCTTGTGCATGAGGTCTTTGGCAAGTGGCAGGCTCTTCTGGCCGAGCCAGCTCCACCAGCTGACCGCTTGTACTTGAATGGAGCGTGGCACTATTTCCGTGGCAGCGCGTTTGCGGGACTTGGGGAGATTAAGAGAGCAGAGAGTGAACTGGAAGCGCTCGGAACAACGTCACGCGATCCGGCGTTGAAGGACGTGCTCTCCGGGGCAAACCCTGCAGGACCGATTCTGGCGATGCTGTATAGCGGGCTTTCAGCCGAGATCGCTGAGGCGCGCGGACGGTACACTGAAGCGGTTCTCTCGTTCGAGCAGGCTGTGCGGATGCAAGACGCACTGAATTTCAATGAGCCCCCCGACTGGCCGCATTCCATGCGCCTCTATTTGGGAGCTGTCTTGCTTAAGACTGGGCGCGCCAAAGATGCTGAAGGGGTGTATCGCGAAGAACTCCGAGATCTTCGTGACAACGGGTGGGCGTTGTTCGGCTTGTGGCAAAGTGTGCGCGCCCAGGGTCGGACTGCGGAGGCTCAGGAGATTCGAGAAAGATTTGACCGAGCCTGGAGAAACGCCGATGTCGTGCTGAGCGCGTCCGCATTCTGAGTATCGAGCAAGAACTTCCTGCTCAAAGTCCATTCACCATCCACTGAAGGCGATGTGCGGGCCATCGGGGGCTCCCTCAGACTCTCGACGTTGCGCCCCAAATGGGGCGGATGACGAGCAACACCGACCTAATCCACCTGGACGAGAAACGCCCGTTCCGTAGAAGTGGGAAGCCCAAACTCCCCGGAGGTCTTCTCTGGTCCATCACGGTATTCGGGAGATCCTCTTGCGGCACATGTCCCAGAAGCCGGTTTCTGGACAATGTGACAAGCGAATGCTGCGGAGCAGTATGTCCGGTTCAATTAGGGTACGACATGGCCTGTAGCTGTTGAAAAACTCCGTTTTTGGAGAAACCGACTCAAAATAGGTGACCGAGAATGTATAGGAAATCGGAGAAGATTGTTTATAGGGCATCCTAGCGCGTCGCAGTTTCGACAAAAGTTCGACGAGCGAGTTTTTCAACAGCTACGCCTGATTACGACAGCTATCTTGGTTTGCACTGGAGCATCGCGCCAACCTGCTGAGCATTATCGTGCCAAGGAACGATTTGGCGATTTGGCGCAGTGAGCAGGCCGAAGAAAGCCGGGGAGCATTTCCCCGGCGTGTTAGACGAAACCGCACCAAACTAGAGGTTGATCTTGCGACGGATCATTCCTGCAAACCCGAGAATGCCAGTACCCATCAGGATCAGGCTGCTCGGTTCCGGTGTTGAAGGCAACGGGTTCGGTGCGAGCGCGAAAAAAGCACTCGATGTTCCGGTAACACTGGGGCCGGTTGTGGCGGCTCCCGTGGTCGCGTCGAGCGTATCTACAGATAAACCAGGCAGGTTCGCGCCGCCATATAAGAGGCCAGCCTCTTGAAGCATCGCTCCCATCTCGGGACCGCCCATGTTACCGACGAGCGTTGCCGCTCCGGTAGTCGTATTAAGCGTGTAGAGATTCACTCCATCGGCAAAATACAGCGTGCTCGAATTGGTTGAGAGCGAGCGCCAGGTGCCGAAGCCCAGGCCGGTAGGCCCAATCAATGTTGGCGCACCAGTGAACGCATTAATGGAGTAAAGATTCGCGTCGACACCCACCGCGTACAGGCGACTGGTCGTGGACCCAAAGTCGTCGATGTCGAGTGACGATGTTCCAATGGTGGTGAGGCTTCCATTCGTCGGGTTAATCGAATAGAGGGTGCCTGTACTCGTATGGTAAGAGGAACCATACAATGTGGCATTTGCAACCGCCATACCCGCGAGCGTTACTCCCGAGTTGCCGAGTAGAGAGAACACCCCAGTGTTCAGGTCGATGGTTCCAAAATCGCCTGACACAGTGCCCATGAAGGCAATGTTGTCAGCCTTCAGAACGGCGGCCGACAACAGCAACAACAGAGCGCAGCACAAAGTTATACGACATCTGGCATTCAGAATATGCACGTTTGTCCTCCAAATGTAGTGAAGACTCTTCGAGATCTCCCTGTTGGCCAGAGCGGAGATTATGTGTGAACCTTTGCCAGAAGACAATTGGGCCTTAGTGTTGGCTCTGGCTACCCATCTTTCGGACTGGAAGATATGTCGGCATCCCCACTGTAGTGCTGCATAACAGCGACACTTGCTAGTGACATGACCGGCGAGTTTTGTACCAGGAGAAATGAGAGACAATGTGGTACGAGAAGATCTGGGAGGTGTCGTTTTCGGGTTTGTCCGGTTGGTCAGCCAACCGGAACAGGAACCATTAGAAACAACACTTCGCCCATCCCCTGCTGCTGGCGAGAGGTCAGAAAAGTTACGTTGTGAAGATCGCCATGCGGTAAGTAATCCTGAGCAACAGCAGCAGATCGACGAGTCAGTTTCGCCGGAGATTGTCCAGAAGTCGGGTTGTAGGAAGTGCGGGTTACCGAGCGCTCATTCCGCAGTAATGTCCTCGAAGCCGGTTTCTCGGGAGTTTGCCGCTCCACCTGTCCGAGATGCCGACAAACCGTCAAACTGGACTTCCGAGTGGCGACAATTCACCCTCAATCGTTCTGCTAGCAGGTTCTCGCCATTGCTGGTCGCGAACTGTTCACGGCCACTTCACGGTAAGCGCGTAGATTTCCTGGGTGCCGATGTCGCGGGTGAAAACTGGAGAACCATCTGGAGCGACATTGATTTGAGTAGACTTCTCCACCGTATCCACCACGCGACGAAGGTGTTTCAAGCCGGTGATGGTCTCGACCTGCCGGTCGGAGAATCGCAGACGCTGGACCGCCGGTTCGGCGCCGCCCGTGGCGAAGTAGAGGTACTGGCGATCCGGCGACATAACCCAGTTCACAATGTTGCCGGCGAAAAGGTTGCTCCATTTCTGGGTTTTGAAATCGAAGGTCAGGAGCTTCGTAAACTCTTCATTCGCGGCTACCAGGTTGTCCTGAGTGATCCACAGGCCTCCGACCAAGCCCTGGGAGGAAGGCACAACCGATAGCTTTCCCGTGCGTAGGTCGAATGTCTGCAGACAGAACATTTTCTTTTCGACAGGAGCATCAGTCCAGGCAGTCATGGCCAAGAGGTTCCCGTCAGGGGAGAAGTTCGCAGCAAAGGAGTTCTTCTCGCCAATCCTCTGCGGCAGCCCACCATCCATGCTGACCACGTATGTTTCAGAAGAGGTTTCGAAGGCGACTTTCGTTCCGTCCGGCGAAATGAAAGGATGGCCCACTTCCATCGGAGGGTAAGTCAACTGCCTACGATCGCTTCCATCGCTTCGGCTACGCCACAGAGTGTGGTCCGGGTAAGAACCGTAGGCGACCCATTTGCCATCCCCGGAGAAATTTGGGCTTATTGCCGAGATCCCGGAGAGGAACGGAATGAATTGATGTGACCGCATGTCATAACGGATGACCTCGCCACGCCGCTTGGTACCGACTGCAAAGATCTGTTTTCCATCGGGGCTGGGGCGCGCGCTGTGATAGAAGAGCGGCCCGTTTGTAAGTCGAATGGGTTCTCTTGACCGATGGAAGATCCCGGTGTGCATAGGCAGGGCCCAAATATCGGACTCGCCCCGGCGCTCGATTCGAAACACGAGATACATTCCATCGGAAGTCCACACACCCTGACCGAGGTATTCATGTGGGCCGAGTTTAACGATCGTGCGGAATCCAGTACCGTCGGCAGCAATTTCAGCGAGTGAGCCAGTGCCATAAGCATACGACATCCTGACAACAATTCGCTTCCCGTCCGGTGAGACGCTGGGCCCGTCAACGTAACCGGCAACCGAAACCAGCTTGCGCGGGTTGGAGCCGTCTTTGTCGGCAACGTACAGGTCTGTTCCTTTCGTGAAGAGGATGCGGCCATCCGGAAAGAACCCTGCGTCCTGCCCCTCGGTACTGCCGAGGCGGCGCGGCTCTCCCGCCGGGAGCGGAATCGACCAAAGAGGGTTGGTGGGTGCATCCCCGACCGTGGCGAGTAACGCGGAAGCGTCGGGCGCTAGTCCGGCAATCCAGGACATCTCAAGCCTGGTCTCAATCACTGCCGTGTGTCCCCCGGTGACGGAGACCTGTGCGATCTTCGAACTCCCGGGAGTCCCTTCGTTGAAATAAATCCGCGATCCATCCGTAACGAGTTTGCTGAATTCCTTCGGTTCGCCATCGTCGGTGAGTTGCTTGACGGACTCTACGACTGGCACGGCAAGCGGAATTCTCCACCAGGCAAAAAGTGCAGCGCCAAGTGCGACCACGGCTCCCGCTGCCACGGCCAACATCCAACGCGAGCGCTGACCTTGGTTGATAGCCGCCACCGACGAACTGCCGGATTCCGACAAAGCTTCCAGCGCAAACGCCAAGTCCGACGCGGAGTGGAATCATTGCTCAGGATCCTTCTCCAGGCAGCGATGCACGATTCGCAGCAGCGCCGGAGGTGTAGAGGGCGCGATCTGCGAAATGGCGGGCGGGTCCTCGTTGAGGATGGCGGTCATTGTCTCGGTAGACGTGGGCTTGCGAAATGCGCGCTGGCCGGTCAGCATCTCGTACAGGATCGCGCCGAAGGCGAAAAGGTCGGCACGATGGTCAGCCAGTTTTCCGCGCACCTGCTCGGGAGACATGTAGCCGACCGTGCCCAGCACCACTCCAGGCTCGGTGCGCTCGTGCACCGTAGCTGTGGGGCCATCCGCAGGTGCGGGCTTGGCTTCGGTCAACTTGGCCAAACCGAAGTCGAGTATCTTGACCCGTCCATCTTTGGTGACAAAGATGTTGCTAGGCTTGAGGTCGCGATGAACGATACCTCTTTCGTGCGCGGCGGCCAGACCACGCGTGATCTGAGTGCCGTAATCAATCGCTTTGCGAACGGGCAGCGGGCCGCGCGTCAGAAGCTGCCCGAGCGTGCCGCCGTCGAGCAGCTCCGACACCATGTACGGAGCGCCTTCAAAGGCACCGAAGCGGTGGATGGCAAGAATGTTGGGGTGGTTCAGCGCCGCGGCGGCTTGCGCCTCTTGCTCAAAACGGCGCAGCCGGTCGGGATTTTGAGAAAAGTAGGCTGGCAGGACCTTGATCGCGACTTCGCGCTTTAACGCCGGCTCGCGGGCGCGGTATACCTCGCCCATCGCGCCCTCGCCCAACGGGCCGAGAATCTCGTAGCCATCGAACTTTGTACCCGGGGTCAATGGCATCGGTGAGGCGGATTATAACCCTGAACTCAATTACGATCACAGAGTTCCTGTTTGTCGATGTGACCAGCCTCTACACCTCGGCGATTAGTCCCGCGTCACGGGCACCGGAAGTTGGCCTGTTCGGAGTCAATTCGACGTAAAACGCCCGTTCCGTAGAAGTGGGCAGCCCAAACTCCCCAGTGGATGTGGGAAGTTGTACCAACTTACCAGCTACCAAGCTTGAGCTTCCCGTCGAATCGCTCCAGCGCGTGCGGATCGCTCCCCGCCAACTTGAGCTCCGTTTTTTGAATCATTTGCCGCCACAAGGAATCCGGATCCGAATCGAAAACCGTTCGGGCATCCCCTTGAAAAATGAACCATGAGCCGAGCTCTACTTCCTTCCGTAGTTGATCGTTACTCCATCCGGCATAGCCTAGATAAACGTGAAAAATGCCAGGGTCAGGTTGACCCGAGATGATTTTTTCGAAAAGGGTCTTCGTAGAAATCAAGTAGACTCCGCTTAGAATCTGCTCCACCCCGTCGACTTTGGCCGTCGACCGGAGCAGCGCAAACACCGCTGGAGTTTCGACGGGACCACCGCGATATGCCGGGTCTGAACGGCCTTTCGCCGACTCGAACTGCTCCAACACTCGTGAAAGCGGGATATTCGTGCGCCGGTTAAGAATCAGTCCGACCACGCCCTCGGCATCGCAGCGAACCAGCAGGACTACCGTTTCAGCGAAATTCGGGTCTCCCAAGGCACGGCTGGCCACCAGCAACTTTCCGGCACCCAGATCCTCCGGGTTCTGTGATTGCACCGGAAGAAAAATGTTTGAGGGAGTTTCGCTTATCGCGTGGGATGCCCAGTTCGATCGGACTAGCTCATACGCTGGCTGCACCGTGTACCAGACCGACTCATCGTGCGCAACCGCTGGATGGGACGGCCGCGAATTCGGTGTCACTACATCAAACTCCTTGGTCTCAACGTCTAACCTTCGCAATGCCGCGAGGGCAACAACCACGACCAGCGTTGCAAAAAAGCGCCATTTGCCCAGAGACATGTCTGCTCTCCTGACACACGATCACGTTCTCTGTTCCGAATACCCTCGTTCCCCGGGGCAAATTATAGTCAGTAGCCCCTCTTATCCTCTCGCGCCCATCAGGATTTCTTGGTGCTGTGGAAAGTGCGGAACCCAGAGATCCCTATCTTCAAGCAGGCCAAAGCTGAATATGCAAGACTGCAATAGCTGCGTTGCTCCTCTGTGGAAGCTCAGAGTAGGACGGACTCCCAACGACGCGGGCCAGAAGTCGGGTTCTGGTCCATTACGTTGTTGGCGAGATCTTTCTGTGGCACATGTCCCCGAAGCTGGTTTCTGGACAGCGAGGCAAAGAAAAGAGTGCGCTGGATTCCTTTTCGCATATGCCCAGTCATCGGTCAGTCTGCCGGATTTGGTATTTGCAGACCGACGAGCTCGAGCTGTGCTCAAGCGAGGAGAAATGAAACCGACGAAGAACTCAACCCATTCCGACTCCGCGGAGCGGAGCTTGTCCCCCCAGCTCGAAGAAGAGATCAGAGTTTAGACCATCGTCCGTAGGTCGTATTCTTCTCCAAGGGAGTAGCTACTCATATCGCAGCGCTTCCACCGGATCGAGCCTCGACGCCCGCAACGCGGGGATCATCCCGCTAAACACGCCGACGATTAGCAGAACAATCGCCGATCCAACTACCGCCATTGCCGAAATCCGCAGGTGAATGTCGCCTTTGCCGCTCGTATCCTCGAACAACGGACCGAGCAGAGGCAGTGTAGGCAGCACCGCGGACAGCACGTACGACAGCACGATTCCAATCACGCCGCCCAGCAGCATCAACAGCATGGTCTCGCCAAGAAACTGCAGCCGGATATGCCACTTGCGCGCACCCAGTGCTCGGCGCAATCCAATTTCCCGGATGCGCTCGTCCACCGAAACCAACATGATGTTCATCACTCCGACGCCGCCGATGCCCAGCGTCAGCGCACCGATGAACAACAGCAGTACTTGAAGCCCAATGGTAAGGCCATCGATAATCGGCCTGAACTCCTCGCGCCCGAACATCTGGATGGCTTTTTTGTCCGTTGGCGAGAACCCCTGCCGCGTGGCAATCGCCGACAGCACCTGCGCTTCCGCCTTCTTCTCGAACTGCGGAGCCACCGGCTCAAAGATCAGCACCTGCGGATAGCGCGTGTTCCACAATTCTCCGGCCGCTGCGAACGGGATGAACACCGAACGGTCATCGCTGGTGAAGTAGTTCGACAACTGGAGTTTTTTGTCCATCACCCCGACGACGGTGAAACGCACTCCGCCAATCTGCACGGTTTCGCCCACCGCGTTGCGCCCGCTGAATAACTGATCCTTTACCCGATAGCCGAGAAAGACCACACGCCTGCGCTCGACCTCATCGCTCGCGTTGATCCATCGTCCCTCGACCGGTACTTCGTTGCGCATGTCGCCGTACTCCGGGCACACGCCGCGGATCGCGGTGTTGGCCAGCCGATCGCCATATGCGACAGGGAGCCATTTCACGGTCTCCAGGCAGGCATGCTTCACCAGCGTGGCTTCCGACTTCACAGCATCGAGGTCCGCCTGCTCGAACTTCACCTTTCTGCCGGCGCGTTGCCCTCCCGGCTGTTCGCTGGTCTGCTGTCCCCAGCACGTCACCGCGCTCTTCCCAAAAGCCTCGAAGGCGTGCACCAGCACAAAGCGAAACCCGCTCCCATAGGCAATCAACAGAGTCACGGCGACGATGCCCCACACGATTCCCGTCATCGTCAGCAGGCTACGCGTGCGGCTGCGGCACAGGGATATCCAGGCTTCCTGCATGATCTCGCCGCTGATGGATAGCACCGACATGGCTTACCCGCCCGCCTCGTATCGCAGCGCTTCAATGGGATCGATTCTCGCCGCCTGCCGCGCCGGATACATCGCCGCCAGTACCGCCACCGTTCCCAGCAATCCGACAGACATCGCCGCCGACTGCCATGTGGGTAGCAGCCCGGCAAAGAACTGTGGCATCGGAAGCAAATTGAACAGCGCACAGAAGCCGAACGAAATCGCCATGCCAAGTCCGCCGCTGACAAACACCACGATTATGGTTTCGAGGAAAAACTGCATCATGATATTCCGCCGCAACGCACCCACAGCCTTGCGCACACCGATCTCGCGGGTGCGTTCGCGCACTGCTACCAGCATCACGTTCATTACCCCCAGTCCGCCAAGAAACAGCGTAGTAAATCCGACTGCGCCGAGAAACGTCTTCATCCCATTGGTCATTGCCTCGAACGCCTCAGCCTCTTCGATGGTGTCCCAAACGTTGGCCGCCTCGGTGTCGTGCGGGTCGAAGCCATGCACGCGCGCCAGTGCTCCCAGGATTTGGTTCTTGCATGCGCTGTGCTGCCCCACTGACTTGGGAGCCACCAGCAGCCGATCGAGCCCGTGCGGTTTGGATGGAGGCTTGTTGGGAAAGTCGTCATGAATCGCCGTGTAGGGCAGGAAGATCTTGTTGACATCGAAGCCGTCATAGCTCGAGTCCTGGTCTTTCGCCTTCATCACGCCAATCACTTTGTACGGAATGTCGTTGATATAGATGTTTTCACCCAGCACATTGCGTCCCGCAAATAGCTGTTTCCGCACCTCCGTACCCAGGAACGCGACCTTCCGCCCCTCGGCAACGTCGTTCCAGTTGTAGAAGCGGCCTTCGCCCACAGTGATCGAGCGAATGTCGGCGAACGGCGGATAGGACCCGGCAATCATCTGCGCGCTGGCGTTGAAATTGCTGTGAATCCGCACGCTGTCCTGCCCTACTTCCGGCAGGATGTATTCGCAATCGGGAGACTGTTCGGCAAGGTACGGGAGCTCGGTATCCTCAAACTCGATGCGGCGTCCGGCGCGGGCCCCGCCAGCCTGCAAGCTGGTGCGTCCGGCAAAGATGATCATCAAGTCTTTGCCGAAGTTCTGTGCCACCTTCGCCTGACCCTGCCGCAGTCCTTCGCCCGCTGCCACCATCAGCACAATCGAGATCACGCCCCACGCGATCCCAAACATGGTCAGCGCCGTGCGCAGTTTGTGCGCCCACAGGGTCTGGAACACGTCACGGATGAGGTCGTGTAAAACCATCGGGGACTGATTCTGCCGCTTGGACGAAGCACAGCCTGAGATCTAATACGAAAGATGACGGCGGTTAGTTCAACGAAGGCGACGCGTCAACCGCAGCAAAAATGAGCGTTGCGGCTCGAGCCACTCATGCAACTCCTTCAGCGCGCGCTCATATACCATCGCGGGCCAGAAGTCGCATTGTAGGAAGTGTGGGTACGGAGCACTCATTGCGCACTGATGTCCTCGAAGGCGGTTTCTGGGGCCCATGCCAGGTATCCAAGCGGGCTTAACTATCGACATGGATTCCGATATCGCCAACGTACTGAATTCGTTAATATAGGCGACGCGCCCCAGACACCTCCGGTAATCAGGCGCACCTCAAACAAGAACGGAAGGCCCTTCATGGAAACAAAATCCGCAGCTCGGGAACGTTACGACTCCGCTCACGATGGGCTAATACAACTCAGCCACCGCATCCATGCCCATCCCGAACTGGGCTTCGAAGAAGAGCAGGCCTCTGCCTGGCTCTGTGAGTTTCTGGCCGACGCCGGTTTCGCAGTGGAGAAAGGCATTGCCGACCTCCCAACGGCGTTCCGCGCCCGCACCGGATCCGGGCCTTTGCACATCGGCATTTGCGCCGAATACGATTGCCTTCCCGGCATCGGCCACGCCTGCGGCCACAACATCATCGCCGCATCGGCCGTTGGCGCGGCCCTCGCGGCGGCCAAAGTGGCCGACGACGCTGGGCCTCACCATCAGCGTCATCGGCACGCCCGCCGAAGAAGTTGGCAACGCCGGCGGAAAGATTCTGCTGCTCGAGCGCGGCGCCTTTGATGGCATCCATGCCGCCATGATGGTGCACCCTGCGCCTTTCGACATGCTTCGTTCGAAGATCATCGCCGCATCTATGTTCGAGGTTCACTGCACCGGCAAGGAGTCGCACGCCTCGGCTTTTCCCGAGCTCGGCATAAATGCCGCCGATGCGCTGACCATCGCACAAACCGCGATCGGACCTGCTGCGCCAGCATATCCGCTCCACCGATCGCATTCACGGCATCGTGACCAACGGCGGCGCCGCTCCGAACGTCGTTCCCGCCCACACTTCGGCCAAGTACATCGTTCGCTCCGAGACCCTCGAGCAGCTCGCCGAATTGCGGCCCAGAGGTTTACCGCTGCTTTGAGGCCGGCGGCCTCGCCACGGGCGCGACGCTCGCCATCACCGGTGGCGACAAGCCCTACGCCGAGATGCAGCACGACGAAGCCATGGCCGCGCTTTACCGCAAGAACTCCGAAGCGCTTGGGCGGCCCTTTCCTGACCTCGGCGAGTGGGAAACGCGGCCGACCGGTTCCACCGACATGGGCAACGTCTCGCTGGCGATGCCGTCCATCCATCCCATGATCGGCATCAATTCGTTGCCCGCCGTCAACCACCAGCCGGAGTTCGCCGCACACTGCGTCACCGCGGACGCAGATAAGGCGCTAGAGGACGGTGCGCTGGCTATGGCGTGGACCTGCATCGACCTGGCAACGAACCATGACGTGCGCGAACGTCTAATGGCTCGACGGTGAGGAACGACTCTATCCGAACTGGAGTCGTTGCGGAAGGGTTTCACGCTAGCTCGAGCCAATCGAGCGGGCAAACCGTAAGCGATGAACCTTGACCGGATTGACCGGGTCGTGTCCACATTTTTTTGTAGACACGACCCCACTCATGGGGAAATGGTCGCTTTTCCTAAGTTGGTGGATTGATCTCGTCGGTGTAAATATCGTCGCTGAGAGCCCTTGCGATCGCTCGATCCGCATGTCTAAGCAGTTGTGTTGATGGTTGACCCACAGCAGGCCTCGCCTTGATGTGACGCCCATCGCAAAGGGAGGAATTGGGTATCACCATCGTTAAACTAGTGAGCAGTTCCGGGAACGATGGCGCGTCCACCTTGAGGACCCGAGTTTATCTGCCGCGCAGATTGTAATAATCAACATCACCGCGAATTCCCGAGATCCCGTGAATTCAGAAAGGTCGTCGCAGGTGCACACGTCCCATTGCTCGCCGGGGATCCAAAATGGACGGGCCAGAAGTCCGGTTCTGGTACATCATCCTATTCGGGAGTTCGTGCGGCAGCACATGTCCCCGAAGCCGGTTTTTGGACAATTAAGACAAGCAGGGATTCGCTGATCATGTTGTCTGGGACAGATAGAGGGTGATATGGCCTTCTGTTATCGACATCCTATTCTTCGGATCGCCGCCTTTAGTGTGTGGACGCAGGAGGCGCCCCGAACTCGGATCTCCAGATGAGAAGCTTATGGCTCGGGTCCAACTCGACACCGACGAGTTCATCCGGCACGTCCAATTCGAAACGCGATTCCACGCCTTTAACTTCTATCGTCCTCGTAAGCACTCCCTTGCGAGTACGTAATTTCAGATCCATTTGAAGGGTGTATGGATTTCCGGTTTGCGCCTGGAAAACCGAGACGATCGCGCGGGTATTGTCATCTTTCGCATCGTTGCGCCAACGAACTTCAAGAACAGGAATCCCTGGCTGATCAAGCCATTGTCCAAGAAATTGGGGCAAGCCCTGGTCGTCAGCAGCGGCACTTTCCATTGCTTTGCGAAAAGTTGGCAAAGTTAGGCTTGGATCGTTGGCGATGATCTGCCGTAGCGTGGCATAGAAGCGTTCCTGGCCCATTCTGTCGCTCAACATTCGGAGCACCCAAACGCCCTTGCTTTGGGCAATGTTGTAGTGATCGCCTACACTGGATTTCAGTTGAGAGATTGCCGTGTCTTTGCCCGCACGCCAGATCTGCATGTACCCAAAAATAGTGGCATCCGGGGAACCGGTGGGACTACCAAACTCGCTCTCCTCATTGGTTCGCTCTCTGCCGTAGACAGTTTCAAAAAAAGCCATGCCTGAAAACGATGCCATTCCCTCGTTGAGTAGGTAGCTGCCGGGCCCACTTGGAGCAACTTTGTTACCCCACCAGGAATGAGCCAACTCATGAACCAAGTTCCCCAGCACTCCCTCTTCCGACCGCATCATTTCGTTGCGGCTGATGATGAGCCCCTCCTCGGAAGACCCGTACCACGGAACGGCATCGTTCGGCATCTCGGCGATTCGATAGTCACGGAATGGCAATGGACCGTACTTCGATTCCAGGAACTTCCGTGCTCGGTCGAAAGCGCTGAGCAGGGACGCTTCGTCGATCGGAGACATAAGTAGATACAGCATGTTGGTTCCAGTTGCCGATTTTGATTGATAAATCGTGTAAGGTGCCGCGATGAATGCACGCCGCCGATTCGCAGGTGCCTCGAAGGTTTCGACATTTCGGGCACCTTGATGTTCGGCTGAAATGAGTGTGCCCATAGTCGCGGTGTGCCAGTCAACCGGCATCTGAAATGTCAATTTTCCTGAGGGCAATTCGACACCGCCTTCGACCGGCACCGGATACCAGACCGCGTCACTTATTGCGACTGCGACATTAGGCTTTACTGCGAGAGGGAACGCATCGTGTTCCTTGACGAGTTCGAACTGGATCGGAACGTGTGTGCCGAGATTCACTGGCTCCGACAAGTGCGCGAACGCTATTCGCCAGGCTTTGTGAGCGGGATCGGTCAGGTTCGTTTGCACCGTGGCACTTCCTACACTCATGGACGCAAACTTAAGCGTGAGCCAGTCTCCATTAATGCGAAATCGAAGATCCGACGTTGCGCCTCCCGTAATTTCGATCTCGCCTACTCCAGCGATGCGGAGACCTCCGCTTTCTGGTGCGATCGACAACGTCAGGTCGAGTTTGGTGTAGTGCCAGGTCGGCTGAACAGCATCCTGGCCAAGAGCCCGAGCCAGGCACAGCAGGAACATTCCCATCAGCAGCGTACGCCTTTCGCGCATTGCGTTCTCCCTAGGACAGTCTGATCGGCATCCTAGCGTCGGCGTAGCTTCTGGTCTTGTATGCGCTGAACCTGGACGCGCACATCCATGCAGACGCTCCGGAGGCCATTGGGCGTGAATCCTGTTGAGCGCTTCAATAGATGAGTTAAATGACTTTGATCCGAAAAGCCAGAATCTGAGGCGACCTGACTGATGGGTAGGCAGGTGCTTGTCAGGAGCTTAACCGCATGCCGCAATCGAGTGTGGCGCTGATATTCCCCCACGCTCATACCAAATGCTTTTCGAAAGAGTCGGGCGAGATAAACGGGGTGCACATCCGCCAACCGCGCATAATCGCTGAGGCGCAACGAGGCGGCTGGGTCCGATTCAAGTTGGTCAAGCACCAGGGAGAGGCGAGGTGGGGTCGCTCGGCCCCAGGGACGGTGTTGCGCAGCAGTCAGGAACTCTCCGGCGATTTCCTCAAGGTCCAGGCACTCTGAGTCAAACAAACGTAAGGCAAAGACCTGAAGCAAACGGAGACCCAAGAGTAATTCTGGGCCACCATCGAAAGCTCGACGTTCATACCAAGGTGATGGGTCCTCAAGACAATCGCTGATCCAGGCGCTCGCAAAACTTAGGTTTACACAGAGCCCAGCTCCCTCAAACGCATCTTCGTGTTCTTCTTCCGCAGGATGAGCGATCAGGGTGAGCGGGCCGTGGGTCCACGAAACCGCGCCGACGCGTTCATGCAATGGGCCGCCCACTAGCACACAGACATACGCATCATGGTGTTTATGTAGCGCGACTCGAGAATGAGGCTGAAACCTCGAAGCATGCAACACGATGCCGCCGACGTCTCGACGGCACAGCTGCTCACCTCGGAATTCGTCGGCGCAACTCCGTAGTTCCTCAGCGGTTCTTATGAACATGTCCGGCAGGTTAGACGGTTTTCGGTCAAAACGGTTAATCGGACGGGAGCCGGAAAGGATGCAAGCACACAGCTTCGGAACGGCGCCTGACAGGGTCCCATCCCACCTGCGCGCGTTGACTGCGCCAAGTTGGCTATTCGCAGCGTAATGCCGTCATGGGATGGATGCTCAACGCGCGCCGCGCCGGGATATAACAGGCGAGCAGGGCCACTGCGGCAAGCAACATGGCTACGCCAACTAGGGTCGCCGGATCCGTCGGATTCACTTCGAATAGCAGGCTGACCATCACTCGCGTAAGCGCAATTGCGCCGGTAAGTCCGAGCACGATGCCGACCAGCGCGAGCTTTACGCCATCCTTCATCACAAGTCGTAAGACATCGCGATGTTGTGCCCCCAATGCCATGTACACGCCTATTTCGTGTGTGCGCTGATTGACACCATACGCCATCATCCCGTATGTGCCGACTCCGGCCAGCACCAACGCTAGAATGGCAAAAATCGCAAGCAACAGCATATTGAAGCGCTGTTGAGCCACAGAAACCGACATCAGATCGTCCATCGATTGAATGTCGCTGATCGGAATCTGGCTGTCGAGGCGCCAGACTTGCTTTTTCACGTCTTCGACCAGGCCTGCTACCGGCACTCGTGTTCCGATCACCAGCGTCATCCACCGTCGCCACGCTTCGTCGTTCTGGCTAAACAGAGAGTACACGGCGGGATCCACCGGCTGGTTCAGCCCGGAATGCTTCACGTCGCCCGCGACACCGACGATCGTCATCCATCGATGTGGTTCGTTGAGCCGAGTCCAGTCGATACGGGTTCCAATTGGGTTCTGGCCAGGAAGAAATTGCCGCACGAAGGCTTGGTTGACGATCGCCACCAGCGGTTGCCCCTCGCGATCTGTTGTACGGAAGTCGCGTCCGGCATGGATCGGAATCTGCATCAGGCGAAAGTAATCGCCCATCACGGACAGCGTTTGCACTTCCGGTTCGCTCCCGGGGGCCGGCGTCGGTCGTCCGTCAATGACGACGCGATGGTCGACGAAATTTCCCGCCAGCGGTATGTCGGTGATCATCGCCGCCTCTATGCCAGGCAGGGCGTTGATGCGTGCCAGTAGCTCTCTACGGAAATTCGTCTGCGAGGGAATTTGCGGGTACCGGGTCTCCGGCAGCTGGAGATACATCGTCATGATATTGACCGGATTGAATCCCGGATTTACCGACCGCAGTCGTAGAAAACCTTTGATCAACAATCCCGCGCCCACAAGCAGGATGAGTGCGAGGGCAAATTCCCCGGCGATCAGGAAGCTGCGCAACCAACTTCGCGATGCGCTGGCACTGGCGCTGCGTGTGTTCTCCCGCAACGCTTCCGCGACGTCGCCGCGAGACGCAGACCAAGCCGGCAGGAGTCCAAACAGCAGTCCCGTCAACAGCGAGACTGCAAATACGAACAGGAAGACCCGCGCGTCCATTGAAATTGCGTGGAAGCGGTGCAGCGCAGCCGGTTTCAGCGCCAACAGAAAGGTAGTGCCTAACTTCGCGACTGCCAGGCCCGTCGCTCCGCCAACCAGTGCCAACAGCGTGCTCTCGGTGAGCCGCTGACGAATCAGCCGGCTGTTCCTGGCGCCCAAGGAGGCGCGAATGATGAGTTCGCGCTGGCGCGCCACGGCTCGTGCCATCAGCAACATCGCGAAATTCGCGCAGGCGATCAGCAGTACCAGGCCGACCGCGCCAAACAGAATCAGCAGCGCCGGGCGAACATTTCCTACCAGCCAATCGTGCAGGGGGACGAGTATGGTGACGCGTTCTTTCTCGCTGTCTGGAAACTGCTCGGCGAGCCGATGATCCACCTGCGCTATGTCCGCTTGCGCTTGCGCGAGCGTCACGCCGGGCTTCCGCCGCCAGTAGGTGTGCATGAAATGTACACCGCGAAAAGGCGCGGCCTCGGGATACGCTACCCACAGCGACACGAAGACGTCGGCTGACTCCTTCGGCAGGCTGAACTCGCGGGGCATCACTCCAATCACCGTGTAGCTGTAGCCGCTCAGCCGGATCGTCTTGCCTAGGACATGTGGATCGCTACCCAGGAAGTCCCGCCAGAAGGAATAACTCACTAAGGCGTTGTGTGGTCCGCCTTTGACGTCCTCTTCGGCGGAGATCCAACGGCCCAGCATAGGCTGGACGCCAAGCGTTGGGAGCAACCCGGCGTCGACGTAAGCTCCGTGAACGCGCATCGGCTCACCGTTGCCGGTAAAGTCCATGGGCTCGATATTGACTCCGCCACTACTGGAGAACGAGCTGGTCTGGCGTTGAATGTCCATCAGGTTCGGCCGCGAATCGTTCTGCCGCGCCGCCAGCAGTTCCTCGGGATCGAGATAGGGCAACGGGTTCAGCAGAACACTGTTCACCACGCTGAAAATTGCCGTGTTGGCGCCGATTCCGAGCGCCAAGGTCAGCACCGCACAAGCAGTGAACGCGGGCGCGCGGACCAGGGTCCGAGCCGCATAGCGGAGGTCCTGGGCCAGGGTCTCGAAGAAGCTGGTGCCGCGCGCCGCACGGCACTCGTCTTTCACCTGATCGAGACCGCCAAATTCCAGCCGGGCACGACGCGCGGCCTCCTCCTGGCTCATGCCCGACTTCAGATACTTGCCAATCTGCCGCTCGAGGTGAAAGCGCAGTTCGTCGTCGAGCTCACACTCGGCGGCATAGCGCCGGAGCAAAGTTCGCACGCGAAAGAGTAAGTCGTTCAGCAAGGCGCCACCTCCTAAGCCGTTTCCAGGATCTGGCCCACGGCTGCCGTCAGCTTCTCCCAGGCGTGGCGTTCAATTTCTAGCTGTCGCCGCCCGGTTTTGGTGAGCTCGTAGAACTTGGCTTTGCGGTTGTTCTCCGACGTGCCCCAGCGGGCTTTGATCCAGCCGCGGCGCTCCAGGCGATGAAGTGCCGGATAGAGGGATCCTTGCTGTACCCGCAGCACGTCGCTGGAAATCTGCTGGATGCGTTCTGAAACCGCCCAGCCGTGCAGCGGCTCCAGCGCTAGGGTGCGGAGAATGAGCAGGTCTAGCGTGCCCTGCGGAAGATCGATAGATCGGGATGGCATCCGGGCTCCCTAGTGCTTCGACAAGAGGCTATAGAATGTCTTGTAGAAGTGCAAGGGGAAAGCCGCCGAAAGTGACGAATGGAGCTGCATTGGACTTCGACCACCGGATTTTTGGGATAAAGAACAGCAGTCGATCTCAAGCCGGCATCAGATCACTTCCGTGTCGCGACAATCGGGAACAGTCCTGCGATTGCGCCGACTCACTTCAGAAGCCGACTTCTCGTTCTTCTGGAACTTTCCACTTCTATGGATAGAGTGTTACTCATCCCTTGTGCCGTTCCTGAGGCCAGCGACAAACAAATCGTTTTGAGCGGAAGTTAAGATCCCCGGCGCTACTTTCGGGCCGCCACTTTGGCGGCCTCTTTGACCTCTCCTTCGAGGGTCTCTAGCATGGCGGGAAAGCTCCCCTGATGGTATTTAAAAATCGTGCCATCAGCAGCAATGATGACAATGCTGGGCAGACCGGGCGAGCCAAACGCCTGGAACGTTTCGCTCTTCAGATCGAGAAGAGATGACATTGTTAAGCCTTGCGATCTGAAAAATTCGGCCGCCTTGCTTCGTGTTTCCTCTTCCGTGGGAAACTGTTCCATTGTATCTATGGGAAGAACCGCAATTGGTAGTTCACTATGAGATGCCCAGTCTGAGAGGTGTTGCGATTCCAGCAGGGTTTTCCAGCAAGGCGCGCACCAAGAAGCCCAAAAATCGAGTACCAAGACCGAACCCTTGAATTGACGAAGAGAAACTTTCTTGCCTGCCAGGTTCTCCAACTCAAAGGAGGGGGACGGCTTACCGGTTGGCAACTGGGTGGCATTCAGGCTCGTCAGGTCAGCAACTGCGACCTTTCCACTCGTATCGAAGGTGACGAGGTCCTGTGCGTTTCCCAAAACCTTTGGTGCACATTCGCCCCAAACTTTGATGAACACATCCTTGGGTGCACCTGGCGGGCGAGCTTCCAACGAGACTCTAGATAGGAAATGGGTGGTGGAGTCAAAATCGACATCCACCCAGCCATTGTCTGCACGGAAATGAACTTCGTCGAACGAAAGGCCATGATCAATTTTCTTTTCGTAGCCGGAAATCTGAAGCGGCGCCAACTGTTTGAATCGCAGTGCAGTCAACCACCCTTCCATGCCTTTTCCGAGCCGCATGGCAATCTGCAATGGTTCCAGCGGCCAGCCCTGCTCGCCAACAACCGCATCGAGCGCTTTCGCAAAATCACCGGTGTAGGGATGAACAACATATTTCCCGGGAGCATCGCTCTTCGTCACGAACAAACTGCCGTCCACAGCGAACACTTCAATGAGCGGGTCTTTGAGGGCCACCTCATTGTGCGAGCCAAGGGTTATTTCCAGCGTCTTCGGCGCCAGCACCGCACTGGGTGTGGTCACCGTGTATGTGAACACGTCCCGCAGGGCGACGACATGCTGATATGCCTGTGCTGAGGCTTCAAGGGTTTCGCGCCCCTGCTGTAAAGCATTTTCGCTTTGCGCCCTTACCTCAGTGGCAACGCTAAAGCTAGACGCGAAAGCATCGCCACAGGTCCAAAGAAATAGAAGGAGGAGAAGGCAGAGTCGCATGACGGGATATACGAATCAAGCCACAGATTGTTCCGAGGGTTCTCAGAAAAATCGAGATTCGATGATGCATCCGCCTCTCACCAGTGTTTTGTTCGGCGGGAATGCTGTTCCGGTCTGCCTCCGTAACTGATGTGTCGGTTTCCCCACAAGCGGGACGCGGACCACAAAGACGAGCTTCTGGACAGATTGTTTTGGGCAACCCGGAAGTGATGCCAAGCTCCAACTCGTCAGTGGGCGCAAAATCGCCAGGCCGTCCACTACCTGGAAAGCCCTGTTTCACCAAGTGACATTCCAGGAGACCGTATATCGGCAGGAGTGGACAAATTCGTGAACACTGGCCGACTTCCCGGTACCGATCCGCACGTCCCAATCTCGACTACTTCCGGATAGGCGACATCCATGTAAGTCTTTGTCAAGAGCAAGCAATGGTCTTCCTGGGGCGCTCGCGAGAGCGCCCAAAGCAGTGCTTGCAGGACTCATAGCGTGCAATCTGTGCCTCTCGGCAATGGTTCCTGCCTAGCGCAGAACCGGACATCCATTCGCAGTCTCGGGCTCCAAAGAGCCGTCACCGAAGATTGAGTATGTGTTCGCTGCCAGTCCCGAAACAATTCGGAGAGAGCCTCGGGAGTTGATCTCCTTCGCTCAGTCGCCTACCTGCAGGACCTGGCAGCCTGCGCGCTTTGTAATCCTGTCGATTTTCCTCCCGCGGGCGGCGGTTAGGCCGCCGCGCCCCTGTGATCTTCTGCCGGCACGAAGTCCCGCTTGCCCCGATCCACAGCGAGCAGATACGCGACCATCTTCCGGGCTACGGCCAGTGTTGCTCGATTGGCATTGCCTTTCTGCTTTTCGGTTTCATAGACCAGTGCCAGTTCATGGTTCTCTCTGGGCGCCAGTTTCGCGGCTTCCACCAGTACTCGCTGGATGTGTTTGTTGCGCTGTTTGGAAAGCGGAGTCCGTATTACCTTGTCGGCGGAACGCTTTTCGTCACCGCAAAGCCCACAATAACTGATGGCTTGTTTGATCGAGGGGAAGCGCGAGATCTCCCCCATCTCCAAGGCCCAGGTCAGGGCGGTGATCGGCCCCACTCCGGGAACCGTCCTGAGTCTTTTGATTCTGTCGGCCAGCAAGGGGTCCCGCTGCAGCGAACTCACCAGGGTATATTCCGTTTTCTGCAGCCGTACGATGGCATCCCGGCTGAGCTTCAGCAAAGGTCGAATATTGGAATGGATCTCCTGGTTGCTCGACAGAAGTTCACGGAAGTAGCCCACCTTGTGCAGCCTGTGCTTGTTATAGCTCACTCCGGTTTCCATCGTAGACCCGAAACCCGGTTCTTCAGTTGCACCTTCTGGCGCACCAGCAGATCCCGGTAGCGTAGGGTTCGACGTCGATCCCGAATCTCAGTCGGTGCCATGTGGCATTCCGGCAGGAAGTCACAGCGCAGGCCGTCCGCAATCTTGCCGGCATCAATCCGATCATTCTTCTTTTTCGCTGCGGCGATGGCCCGCAGCATCAGTGGATGCGCCACCTTTACCTGGGCCGCGTGGGGCAGCAGATGATCATAGATCCAGCCCGTGAAGATCGTGGCTTCCATGGCTACGCTCCAGGGCTGAGGAAGAGTCTTCATCCAGCCGTCCAGTTCGCCTCGCGTGGCTCCGATCTTGCCTTCCTGCAGGACCTGCCCGCTGGCATCCTTGACGCAATAACTAATCGTTTTTTTGTGAACATCCAAGCCGATGTAATACATACTCTCCATGAGGAGCCTCCGTGGTTGTTCTCTGAATCAACGTTCTCGTTGAGTTCAGCTTTTTGTACACCCGTGCTCCTCACTCGACTTAACATTCAAACAACTCTCCCAGAACGGAATACGCGACTTCCCGACAGCGGGTTACTAAGCCGAGTTCCTCTGCTGCCCACGAATGGACGCCCCCAGCCCGCCACCGAACACCAAACTCGTCTCCTGAAGATGTAAGTCTTTTGAATGCTATGAACCAGAATTGGCTAAGCTCTTGCACAGAGAATTTGGGGAGTTCTCTCCTGCCGCACCTTCGACCGTCATCTTTCGAGGTTTACCGGATGCTTCAGGACCTTTGTTACGCTTTGCGCCAACTGCGTAAGTCGCCAGCCTTCACGGTCGTTGCAGTGCTTACGATCGCGCTGGGCATTGGGGCCAATACGGCAATCTTCAGCGTGGTGAACGCAGTGTTGCTGCGCCCGCTGCCCTATAAGGACGCGGACCGGCTGGTGACGATTCTGCACGAATACGACCATCCGGTTGCCCCCGCGAACTACATGGATTGGCGCGCGCAGAACCACGTCTTCGAAGATATGGGCGCGGCCGAGTCGTGGACCGCTAACCTTAGCGGCACCGGTCAGGCTGAATCCGTGACCGCGCTCCGGGTAAGCACAAACCTGTTTCCCATCCTCGGCGTGCAACCTCTGCTGGGACGATGGTTCGTTTCCGGCGAGGAAGAAGCCGGCAAGGAACACGAGGTCATCCTGAGTTACGGCCTTTGGCAGCGGCGTTTTGGCGCTGACCCTGATATTGTGGGAGGATCGATCACCGTCCAGGGAGAGCCGTACACGGTAGTCGGAGTGATGCCGGTGGGCTTCCGGTTTGCGCCGTTCTGGGTGACCAAAGCCGAACTGTGGGCGCCTCTGGCCCTGGGCCAGCGAATCACCAGTCGTGAGATCCAAAGCCTGCGGGCGTTCGCAAGACTGAAGCCCGGTGTGCGCCTGGAGCAAGCGCGTTCCGAGATGGCGACCATCACGGCGCGATTGGAGCAGCAATTTCCTGGCACGAACCGTAACGTTACGGTGCAATTCCTGAAGGAGAAAGTGGTGGGCGACGTCCGCCCGGCGCTGCTGGTTTTGCTGGCCGCGGTGAGCTTCGTGCTGCTTATCGCCTGCGCGAATGTGGCACACATGGTGCTGGCGCGCGCCACCGCGCGGCAACGAGAGATTGCGGTGCGGGCGGCCCTGGGTGCTGAGCGCTGGCGAATCGTGCGGCAATTCCTGACCGAGAGCATGCTGTTGGCGCTGCTCGGCGGCGCAGCGGGATTGCTTCTGGCGTTCTGGGGCATCCGCGCATTGGTCGCACTGGTCCCGGCGTCGCTACCTCGGGTTGACTCCGTCGGAGTGGATGCACCGGTGCTGCTGTTTACCGCGGCGGTCTCGATTCTTACGGGAATCGTTTTTGGCATTGTGCCCGCCCTGCAGGCGAGCGGACTCAATCTGCGCGATGCCTTGCAGGAAGCAGGCCGGGGGAGCGGGGAGAATCTTCGCCGCAACCGTTTGCGCAGCGCGTTGGTCGGCTCGGAGTTTGCCCTGGCGTTCCTGCTGATGATTGGCGCGGGGCTGATGGTCCGAACCTTTTTCGCGTTGCGGGCCGTCGATCCCGGTTTCCAGCCGCATCATCTGTTGAGCGGGGTGGTCTCCATCGCCGGCTCTGAGGAATCGCGACCACAGAAGCGTTTTGCGTTTTATGAAGAGGTCGTGCGGCGCGTCGCCGCGCTACCCGGGGTCGAGTCGGTAAGCGCGATCAATCATGTCCCTCTGGCGGGCGACGTGTGGGGATTTCCTTTCAGGATCGAGGGCCGGCCGCCCTCGCGTCCGGGCGAATCGCCCAACGCGGTATATCGCGTCATTCTTCCCGGTTATTTCCGGACGATGGGGATTTCGCTGCTGCGCGGGCGCGACATCAACAAGAGCGACAGTGTGAATGCTCCCGGGGTCTTGGTCATCAATGATCGCCTGGCGCGGCGCTACTGGCCGGGCGAAGACGCGATTGGAAAGCGAATCACGCTGGATGATTCGCCGGAAAATCCAGCGTGGCTGACTGTGATCGGCGTGACCCAGGACACCAAGCAGGACGAATGGACCGGCGCTCCCCGTCCCGAGATGTATCTTCCGCTTTTGCAGAGCAGCGAGTATCTGCATGATACTTCCAGCCACTTCCAATACATCACGCTGGTCACACGCACCACCGGCGAACCGGCGGCTATCGTCAGCAGTATCAAGAGCACGATTGCCGCCCTCGATAAGAATGTTCCCTTGTCCGAGATCGAAACCATGGACCAGGCGGTTGAGGACCTGAATGCGCAGCCGCGATTCGAGCTGTGGCTGCTGGCGAGCTTCGCGGGGGTGGCAGTCCTTCTGGCGGCATTGGGAATTTACGGCGTCATGAGCTATTCGGTTTCGCGGCGCACCCATGAACTTGGTGTTCGTATGGCCCTCGGCGCCGCCCAGCAGGACGTCATCGGGCTGGTCGTGAAGCAGGCGATGACGCTGGCGCTGGTGGGGTCCGCTTGCGGGCTGCTGGCGGCCGTTGTGCTCACACGCATGATGTCGAAGCTGCTTTACGGTGTGCGAGCGACGGACCCGCTGACCTTTGTTGGCGTGGCGATGCTGGTGAGCGCAGTGGCGCTGCTCGCCAGCTACATCCCGGCGAGGCGGGTCACGCACATCGATCCGGTGGCAGCCTTGCGCTGTGAGTAGCAATTGCGAATCAAGGTTCGGCATGCGAGCCTGATCGATCCGATGTCTACACCGCGATACGAATAGCAGAAGTAATTCGGAAATTCACGTCTAAGGAGACGCACTGCATGGTCGCAAGGAGAGTTTGGTTGTTGTTGCCGGTCGTTGCAGCTGCCGCCTTGGCGTCATCCTCCGAGGACGCCGCGATGTTTCGCGGGAATCCACAACACAGTGGGGTCTATGATGCGGTTGGCGTGCCGAAGTACAGCGGCGTGAAGTGGAAGTTCGTTACCGCCGGCGCGGTGATCTCCTCGCCTGCAGTTGTAAGCAGTACGGTCTATGTGGGCAGCAGCGACCACAATCTTTACGCAATCAAACTCGAGAACGGCGCGCTGCAATGGAAGTTCAAGACCGAAGGCCGTGTACTGGCGTCTCCGGCGGTGGTTGAGGGTGTGGTCTACTTTGGTAGCTACGACAGTAACTTCTATGCAGTCGATGCTTCAAGTGGAACATTGAAGTGGAAGTTTAAAACCGCCGGAGAGCGACGCTTCGCCGCAAAGCATCTGCATGGAGCCGAGCCAGCAGCCGAAATGATGCCCGATCCTTTTGACTTTTACCTTTCTTCGCCGACGATTGTGAACGGCACGGTTTACTTCGGGAGCGGCGACGGTAACGTCTATGCGCTCGACGATGCTACAGGCTCCCTGCGGTGGAAGTTCCAGACCGGGGACGTCGTGCATGCCTCGCCAGCGGTGGCCGATGGCACGGTCTATGTTGGCAGCTGGGACAGCTACTTCTATGCGCTTGATGCGGCCACGGGAAAACAGAAGTGGCGCTTTAAGACCGGAGAAGACCCGCAGATTCACAATCAGATCGGGATTCAGTCGTCGGCAGTCGTGGCTGATGGATTGGTCTACTTCGGATGCCGCGACTCGAATCTCTATGCGCTCGATGCCAAGACGGGTGAGAAGAAATGGGCTTTCAACAACAAGGGATCATGGGTGATCGGCTCGCCACTGGTGTATCAAGGCAAGCTGTACTTCTCTACGTCGGACTCCGGCATGTTCTACGCCCTCGACGCGAAGACCGGCGCACAAATCTTCTCCTTGAAGCTGATCTGGCCGATGTTTTCCTCGCCGGCAATCGCGGGCAACACGCTGTATATCGGCTCCCACGAGGGCAAGCTGATCGCCATCGATCTCACAACACAAAAACCGGCGTGGGTGTTTCAAACCGACGGCTCGCAAAAAAACGGAGCGACGTATACCAAGCCGGACGGTTCTCCTAACTACGAAGCCGCCTTCTCCGATTTCTTCTACGATGACATGGTTTCTGGTGTTCAGAAGATGATGAGCGTAGGCGCCATCTTGTCCTCACCAGTCGTGGTGGAGAACGTTGTCTACGTCGGCAGCACAGATGGAAGTGTGTATGCTCTGATGTAGAAGGATTGGGGAAAGGAGACTCCTTACCCAATTACCCAAGGGTGGCTCCGCTTCAGCTCGCGTTGGGTTCCACCGAGCCACAGAAAATCCGGAAGTAATGCCTCCAGATTGCTCCCGATAAACGCCTTAGGGGGCGATGGGAAGGACGCCAAATCCTTCCGGTGGACTGGTTGCCTGCGGCGACGCAGCCTCATTCGCATCCGAACATTGGCAGCGGAGAATATGGTTATGGATTCTGGGTATATCCGGAAAGGAATCCGCCCCTCCCCAGGTCTTCTGTTTCTCGTGGTCGGACTCCTGTCTCATCGCAATTCGACTAACAAGCAGTAAATGATGCTGGCGGTGGCTTCTGTCCAGGATTGGTTACGAGTTGGCCTGATTACGCCAGCTATCTCTCGAAGTCCGGGATCGCCACATTGACAAGGTCTTGTGACCCGAATCACAGACCCATTTAGAATGCCCTGCCGACAATTGCCATGCGAGAGGCGCATGCATTAAGGATGCAAGCGGACGGAACCCGAATCCCACACTTCCTACATGCTGTGGGGAGTAATCGGACGCAGAAGCCGATTTGTCTTCTGGCAGAATCTCTTGTGAGCGATCGCGTCGCTGTTCAGCAAAAAAGTATTACGCACTAGCGGCCGAAGTTGCGGCGAGCAGTGTTCCCGCTCTACAGGCCGGGAGGCTCGTCGCCTTCGAAGTGCGGATCGAACCCATCGAAAAATAAGCACTCCAGCCGATGCGCCTCAGAGAGAATTCTGCCTGGCACTCGCTTTCTCTCCAGCCGGAGAAACTCTGTCAAGCCGTTTATGGCCTTGGCGACGTCTCGGTGTATGAGTTGATCATGTCGCGTCAAGTCGATGTAGCTTCGGGCGGCCTCTGCGAACGAAAGGAATTCTTGCGTCGGATACTTCTGCTTCGTTCCGCTAAGCACCTCCTGGAAAGAGCACCATCGATCTACTACAGCCGCGGCTAAGCGGTTCTTCTCGGGATTGTCCATCGAATGCTGCTTTGGCACCTAGCGACGCAGGCGCTTGATTCGTCCCGTCCTGCTGCTACCATTCTGCGATGCGCAATCTGGTCGTTCCTTTCATGCGCCTCCACTCAGCAAACGAACCTGGGGATTCCGGTGGGGGAGGGAAGTCAGTTTGCTGAAGATGTAACAGGTCGAACTTCAGCACTGAGGGCAGGGGACTCGACTGGGGACTCGACCTCCTGGTTTCGCACTGTCTGAACCGCCTGCCACCCCTGCGGGTTACGCCCTCTGCAGTTAGACCTAATTTAGACCCTTACATCCTTATAAATGCTGATAAATGCGAAAAAACCCAGTCAATACACATATGATGCCAAATGCAACAAAGTGTATGTAACTATCATATTTTTAAGGTATTTATGGGCAATGCGGGTGTGGCTACGAACCAGAAGGCCGGGAGTTCGAATCTCTCAGGGCGCGCCACTTTTCTTGAACGCAGACCCCTGAAAAACAAGAATTTAGTGAACTGGCAGCCCTTCGCTGGGGAGTGCCTCTGGCAGGGAGTTTTAACCTGAATTTGACCTATTCTCGGACCGGTCATTACCGAAAACCCCATCTGCCTACCCAATGCTCGCGGTCGGAGAGGCGCACCGGCTGGCGACGCTGCTGGAAGAACGGTTACCGCAGGAGCTGAGTGTGCCGGCGGAATTGTTCACCCATCTGGAATCGGCAGAAGACCACGCAGCCGTGCATACGAAGGAACACTACACAGGAAAACCGGAGTATAAGGAGGGTGTGTCGGACATCCAGAAGTAATCTTGCTGCTTTCGCCAAAATTGGATCGCCAGAACGATGTTGACTTTTCAGCAGCCTAGAGAGAACAATCGGCCGACATGTCCGCATTCCTACTCGGTTGGTTCGGTTGATTTGGCTGTTCACCAGAGGCCATCAAGCCCTCGTCCTGGAGAACCTCGCCCTCCGTCAACAGTTAGCCGTCTACAAGCGGCACAGCGTCGATGCCGCTTATGTCGGGAAGCGTGACTGCCAATCCGTGCGGATAGTTCCCGCAGCGGTGTGATTTCAGCCTTGTTAATCTCTGATACATGCTTGCCCATATGCGCCTCCAATCTTCATTCTCAAGGCAGCTCCTGCAGTCCTTCTGGGATGGGCGGTAGTTGGGCAGCCCGTTTGGTTCGAGCCTGGCCAATCTTGACTGAGGTTTTGAATATGGCTCCCACGGGGATGACGCCGCCCAACTTGTGAGCTGCTACGGCCGCCAAGCCCATGGACGCAATGCACCCGCACGACCCGCAATCCGGGTTCCCTCCGAATTGGCAGGGGACGATCTTCGTTTTCAGGTCCGCCGACAGGGTGTGGGTGGTGAGAGCAAAAATACAGTCGTTGGGACTTAGTGGAGGTGTGGCGAACTGCCGAATCATGCCCTCCGGCATGTCCAACTTGGGAAATTCCTTCCGTAGTGCGATCATGTCGGCAATCGCCTGCACACGCTCCTGTGGTTGCAACATTTCCGGCAGCCGATCTCCCATTTGCGGGGTGAACAAGCTGAACCATACCTTTTGGATCTCAATCCTGGGAGTCCAATACTCCAGGAATTCCTTCAAACATCCTGGGTGTTTCATCATCTGACCGGTGACAGTGCAGTGGATCGTGATCTTCTGCCCCGCAATGTTCTTCAGGATTCGATCATACGTTGCGGGTGCGCGTCGCACATCGTGCTCTGGTTGTAGTCCGTCAATCGATACGACGACATTCATGTGAGTCAGCATCGCCCAACTCGGCGGGAGAGGCCGGAATGCGCTTGTGACGACCTGGACGTGGATTCCTCGATCAAGCAATAGCGGAATCATCGACTCGAGCTCGCGATACCGGACCAGCGGGTCACCTCCCACCAGAGATACATGCAAAGGCTTGAGGCGGTCGACGACCTCGAGAACGCCGTCGATCAGATCTTGCCCTGTGCGATCGTGGAGATCGCGCAAAGTCAACCCGCCGCCTAGATGCGCGTCGTCGTAGGCATAGCATCCGGGGCAACGCAGTGGGCACTCGCGCGTGATCTCGAGAGAAAGCGAGGGCCGCTCTCCCATAACAATCTTTCGCCATGCACGGATAACGTCTAAAGTTTTCATTACTGTCTTCTTTTTTCTGTCTCGGAGAGACGGGTACGCGCCCGCGCGGCAAAATAGCGTGAGGAAGTGGGCGCGCTCTTAGCGCCAATCAGTTTTCAGGAGAAGTATGTCGGCCTTAAGCCGCCGGGGGAGATGTATCTGCCGCGTGTCCAGTTAATGCAACCCAATCACTAGGACGATTCGGCTCGTAAGGGCGTGTGAAGGCGATCCAGCGGACTTGGAGGCGAGAAATGCAGGGCGAATTGCAGTCAAGACGAGGCTCACAGAAGCCTCCTCGGATCTCACACTGGCGCGAGGTGACATTAACTGTGTGCGGAGTCACCGCGGGAGGATCGGGTACGGCATCGACCGAAGCGATCACCATAACTGCCCCAAGTATCCATACCGTGCATGAAATCAATTTCATTTCCGCTTGCGCACCCACCACCAAATGATAACAAATTCCCAACGTCGTAATCCAGACTGCGAGCTGCGGCGGATGGCGGGATCGAGAGGTTTTTCGGATGACTTCGAGGACGAACAATTCGGTGGATACAGCGTAAGCCAGCTCGAAATGCTCCTGGAGGAGTGTAACTTCCTCGATCTCATGGAACGGCCTGGACTTTGGCGGACCGGTTTGCGATGGGCAGTAATGCCCGGAATGCGGTCGGAGGCGGTCGTTTGGCAACGCTGCAGTAATTCCGCTGCTCAAGAGCTGAAAGCGTCGGGGTCCAGGAAGCCAAATCTTGATTGACGATTTGCCCGCCACAGAAAGGTGCCTTCGCAACTTATGGATCGGAAGATCGACAGGAAAAGAGCTGGCATGTGTCGATTGTTCCGCTCCATACTGTTCTAAGTCAATCGTTTACACGCGGACGTAATAACGGCGAAGGACACCCTGCAAAACGATGCCTCTCGTTTTCATGACTAGGGGTGAGCGCGAAGCGCGATCATCGAAGTTTTATCCCGGCGCTCTCCGGCTTGCCGACCCCCTGGGAGATGTCGCTGGTTCGGATCGAAATACTCGGGTGGGCCGCTTGACTTGCTCTCATCGCTTGAGTCTGGCTCAGATCATGAAGCGCGCCGGAAGAATCGCGTGTTCAGCAGAGAGGAGGCGTCTCTGGAGTCCACTTGTTGAACAGGTTGCGAGCCCGAAAACGCGTAACTCATGCCACTGACGAGTCCACGTACTTGGATCGGCGATGTTTCCAGATAGCGCACGCTGACCGAAGACTGCGGCATGGGCGCCTGGGCTTGAAGCGGGACACTTCGAGTTTGCGGACGGGCGGGTTGATATTGCGAAGCTCTCGGAGTAGCCGGCGGCACCGACGGCTGAGTTCGGACGGTTTGGGCGGGGCTATTGGCGGAAGTGTGTCGGGGGACGCTCCGCGCCGTCCTCTGCGCCTGACTGTTCCGCAACTCCGAGCGTTTCTGACCGCAACACATCGTGGTTATCTCCTTCTGCAGGTTGCGACATGGGTCGAATTACGACTGGTTCCTGTCCCCAACGTTCGAGCAGACAAGCGCCACCGGAAAGTGCCAGCCAGCAGAATAGCCACTCCAGAGGCCTTCGCGAAACAAAAAGGGCAGCCAGAGCCGCGATCCACAGGCTGAGGCAGTTGAAGCAGTCCATCAGCTTGCCGACGATGCTCTGGCCCAACAGCACGCGAAATCGAACAATGATGTCGGCCGGACCGTCTTCGCTCGCCAGCAAGTGTGTCACCCGCCAGGTTGCAAGGACGGCTAGGACGAACCGTAACCCAAAGGTCATCGTGATTCTTAACGGACGAAGTTAACGCACCTCTATTTCAGGTCGTTGCAAATCTTGATCGGCCAATCAGCGTACTGCCAGTGTGGTCCACTCCCAGTAATGGTTCGATCATAGACCCACAGCTTGAAGTTATAGACGCAGCAAGTCCCCCTATCCATAGTGAAATCAATCGGTACTGGATAGGGAAAACTGGGAAGCTGGCTACAGGTCGGATCTACCGCCCTCAGGTCGAACTGAGTAAGTAGTCCGTAGGTAGCTGGGTTCAACGGACTGGGCGGATCCGGGCATACGGGGGCGGGCGGAATACATCTCGTCCCAGGGTCGCCCACGGGCGTGGTCCCGTAATAACAGGGATTGAAGGGAGGGCCAGGAATCACACACGGTTGGGCTAGACTGGTGACTATCGGGATGCTGATCTCCGGTCCCCCTTGCTTCTCCACGTGAATGACGTAGTAGTCGAAGTTGAGGTTGGGACGCGTGAGTGGCTTTAATTCGTCGATGGGTTCGTCATATGCGATACCTCGGACAGGCAGGCACCACGGAACGCTGCAGTCCGGGGGTTGTGCAAATGCACTCACAAAAAGATCGGCGCACCGAGACACCGCCGGGATGCAGATGGCGGCGCAAATCGGCTTGTTGTCGATCCAGATTCGTTGGGTGTCGTAATACAGGTTGGAGGCTGCGTCTTCGACCGTAAGGCGCAGAGTGAAGAGCCCGCTTATACCGCAAGGCGGGCTAATTGTGGTTGGCCAAGACGTGGGATAGAGTTCGCCCTGCGGATCGGTAATGGTAGCAAGACACTGATGGGGCGGGAGTGGGTTATAGAACACGCACTGTGTGTATGCCCCCCAAAAGGCGATCAGGTCCGAATTGTCCCGTCGCTCATTCATGGTCAGGAATTGGTTGGGATCGGCAGGGTTGTAGAGGACGTTCCAGAAATTGGTCCACGGCCCAACCGTCGGATCGGTCACAAATCCAGGCTGGTAGTCCAGGCTGTACCGCCTGATCTGTTTGGCGGTGCAACCGCCTGCGAAAGCGCTTCCCTGAACCGTAATGGATCCGCCAAATGAGACTTCAGAAACTCCTGACGGCCGGGTACACAACGCGGGAACGGTTTCGACGAACTCAGCGGCCGGATCCCAGGGGTTGGTGTTCAGATTGAAGTCATCATCGACTCCGGTGATTCTCACATCTTGTCGGAATATGTCGAAGCTGATCGGACCACACGCCCTGGTTGTTCCGTCGACTGCGAACACTGTCATTCGAACCTGCGTAGGCCCTTCATTCATGGTTGAAGTGGCAAGGAAAGCCAACTCCCCAGATACCACGGGGATGTTTCCCTGAGTACCTCCGCCCGGCGGTATGGGTGGATAGTTGAAATTGGTGGCATTCCAGGTGATGAAGTCTTGCGACCACTCGAGAATGTAGTGGCTGAAGCCGATTCCGGCGGCTGTGCCATCGATCACCACTCCCATTTGCAGCAATGCAAGGTTACCCGTCTCATCCACGCATCCCTGTGGGTCAGTCAAGCCGCAGGTCAGTGGCCGAAAGCAGTCGCGCAGGCATAGGACGTACCCGTACAAGCACAGAACAATCTGTTGAACGGTGCGAGCGCGGGCCAAGCAGCAGCCAAAGCAGAGAGCACACAGGCACCAACAGCGACAGAACCAGAAAAACTTCTGCTCGCTGTGCTGCTTGAATGCAGCCTCTCCTAGAAGCGCGCGCGCGGCTTCGGTGGTTAAGAGTCGCTCGAAGATCACGCAAGCTTCTTGATTGTCGGTGAAGCAGTCAATCTGGCCTGAGATTATCTCTTCCGGTACGCCCGCCGGGTACTCCACGCTCGCGAGTTGATCGGTTAGGTACGGCTTGAATGACTCGGCCAAAATCCTGACCAGGGTGTCAAAATCGCGTCGCTGTTCCGCAGTCGGCGGATCGCTGACGGGATTACCGATCACTTGACGAACACACTTCCAGAACTCGTACAGGTAGTAAGCGTAACCCCGGAAGGTTCGTGGCCAGCGGCAGACCAGCCATCCAAAAACGAGGCAGCAAATGATGTGTTGATAACACCAGCGCCATTGCTCGATGTTACCCAGCAACTCTCGCGCTTGCGGGGGCAGAAGCCGCTGTGCTACGTCCTCGGTAAAGAACTTCTGAAAAAGAGCGTGCGCCTCGGCAAATTCCTGGGCGCAGCTCGATTGGCCGGTTTGCATTTGCTTCTGGAGTTCCTGCGGATTCTTTATGAGGTTAAGCTGCTGTTCAAAGATGGGTTGGTACGCTGCCAACAGAGATTTCAGGGCATCCTGAAAGTCTGGGGTGTTTAGTTCAGAGGCAGCCGGTGCTGCTGTGTCCGTTTGAGCTGGCTGGGGTTTCTCTCTGTCTGCCATTTCGATCTCCTTCATGCTTTATGAGCAAACGCTGCACTAATGCGAAGCCTTCCTTCAAGCGCGGGATGATGCCTTGGTATGTCGATTAACAGGCAAGGACGACGTGATGAGCCGCCTTAACATTTATGTGACGCGCTGTGCTCCACCCCCGCTCGGGGACGGGTCAAACGCAATACCCGAAGGCACCCTTCTCATTGGTGTGAGTGTTATGCCACCACTGCAAACTGGCGTCGGTGCGTTACCGCACATACCGCGAAATTCCGCCGAACAGAAGGTCGCGAACGGTTGTCAGATGCTACTAACGCGTCAGGAATTCCAGACTGGGGATCTCTCCAATTATCGCGGACTTACATCGTGCTTGCCGTTTTGTAGTCGAACGCACAGACAATCAAGACTCGTTCTGTTAGGAAAGTGCTGTTCGCCCGTGGAGCAAACCGTGACAAACGATGCAGAGCGCCGTTTGATCATCCTGGTAATTGAGGATGTGGATGAAACCCGCTACGGGATCGAGCGCTTGCTCGAGGACAGCAGCTATCAGGTGAGCACGGCCAGAGATGAGCAAGAAGCGGTTTTGAAGGCCAGCCTTCACCGTCCCGACTTAATTCTCATGAGTCCGGGTCTTAATCCAACTCACGTCTTGGCGAACGCCAGGCGAATACGCGAACGCGTGGGGCTGGGCGGGGAAGTCCCGGTCGTGATTTTTTGCGTAGCCAGTCTTGATGAGGGTGCGGAGATCGGGGTTGGGAGCAATATCTACATGACGCGGCCCGACAATTTTGACCAGCTAAGGGTATTCCTCAGCCGGCTTCTTCGAAAGCAACCTTAGAGCTGCTAGATTCCGGTCTCCGGTTTCTTCCGAATAGGCGGTCGGATTCGTCTTCCACGATGCGGTAGCATTCGCAGGCGGCCGACTCGAGGCCGATACGATCCACGATCCAAATATGGCCGCGGCAGTAGTGAATCAGCCCGGCATCTTGCAGGTGCCCTGCAGCTACGGTTACGCTTTCTCGGCGCCCCCCGAGCATGTTGGCAATGAGTTCCTGCGTCATGAACAGATCCGAACGATTTTTCCGGTCGTGACACAGGAGCAACCAACGGCAGAGTCGCTGCTCCACCGAATGCAATCGGTTACACACGGCGGTTTGTGAAATTTGCGTAAGCAGTGCCTGCGTGTAGCGCAGAAGCAAGAGTTGAAGCGGCCGGGAGTAAGTAAATTCTTCCTGCAGGAGTTTCGCCGGCAACCGCAACGCATCCCCAGCCACTGGGACCAGAGCACGGCTGCATGTGGACTCACCTCCCAGAAAGAGAGCGACACCGAGGACGCCGTCATTTCCCACCAGCCCCACCTCCGCGGTCGTACCGTCTTGCATGGTGTAGAGCAGCGATACCACCGCGTTGGTTGGAAAATAACAAAATTTAATGCGTTCGTCGGGTTCATAAACGATCTGGCCGAGGGAGAATGTCACACGCTGCAAATGCGGCAGTAGACGTCCAAGTTCGGCAGACGGCAGCGCACACAAGAGACAATTCCGAGCCGCATCGGAAGAATGTATAAGATTGTGCATCAACGGCTCCCCTTTTGCGAGTACCACATGCATCCGGAAGGATGCGATTCCTTGTGCATGCGGCGCTACTGTGGCTTGTGAAAGATCAGTCCGTGTTCCGCAAAAATACTCTGCACTGCCTCGTCGACTGCTTGTCTAACCTCACTCGCCATCGCGTCCGGGCACGTCACGTAACAAAGTACGACGGCAGTCTGACCCGGAGAATAGGCGTACTTCTGTGAGAGATGCAGGTACTGGTTATTGAGGGAAGCAGCGTGCACCAATCCGAGGCCTTCTTGGATGTGCTGTTCTGGGGTCTTGCAGCCCTTATCGGCGGCTGGCATGTTCATGTCCTCCCCTTGTCGTGTGACGCGTTTGGGTTTGGTCCCGCTTGGTCTTTTCGTTTCGTTTTTACAGCGGGCGTGCGAGGCGGGGGCGAGGGTTGCCTTGGAGCTAAGAGATGTCTTGCAAGCGCACGCTGCAGGATTTTTGGAACTCGTACCCGCTAGCAGAGGAGAGTGCAGAGTAAGGCCAGGGCAACTTGCGCCTCGGCGGGGCGATGAGCGTCTGTGACGTCGATGCGCGAGGCGGTAACCTGGGTTGGGCTGGCCAGTGGACGGCCTTGGGCGATTCGGACCGTCGAGGTTGCTGAGGCGGCTTGCGGTGTCACGTTTGAGACCAGGGGAGTGCTTTCGCAAGGCTGGTCTTCTGACTCGTCGTAGGCGGTTTCCATCACGTCTCGAGCGGGAAATGCCAGAGACAGGCAGAGAAACAGAAGCACGAAAAGGACGAGTGGAGGGCGCGGCTTTCTCATACCCGAATCCCTAGCTCCTTTGCCAACAGCATAGTGCGGTGGCGATGCTCCGGTTACGCGCGAAAAAACGGCAGCGAACGCTAAATTGGAACCACAATCACTCTAGCATGAACCTGTGGCTTCGACACATGGGGTTAGAACCGCTATGTCTCCGCAACACGATGGCGACCGCTGCTGCGCGTCACTTTCAACGATAACTTGTGCGGTACACAGACATCGTTTCACTTTTCGATGACCACGAGACTCGCGGTAGACTGCTCGAGTCCGAGCGGAGGGTAGGGGCCTGCGGAGACGCAAAGGTCGGAGGCGGGGGCTCGGCACAGACAAAACGGAGTCACAAAGCTTCGGCCACCGAGGGTAGCGCACGACCAAAATCGGCCACGGAAGTGCGTGCGGCCCCTGATCGAATCCATTTTGGGAAGGCTGGAAAGCAGTCACGTCTTCAATTTGGCGCTTTTCTTCAGGCGGTCTGTATCCCTTGCTAAAATGTGTTGATTCGCTCCACTTATACGGGGCTTGACCCAATTGTGACTGGCCCCTACGTGCGCATGTCACGGCTCGTCTCAAGTGTCGTGTTTCTAAAGCCGCTTGAACGCCCGCCATTTGGTGGGATTGAACAGCGCGGGGAACGAGTCTGCGCATGAACCCCAACTCCTTGCCGGGTTTGATAGGGCTGAGCATTCTGGTCATCGTGTTCTGGTCGGCGTCGCGTCGGGACAGGAACGATCGCCTCCGTCTTTGGCTGATCGCCTGGATATTGGTTTTAGTGCATGCTTTCGCTCAGTCCATGGGAGTTCGAGCGGGTCTATGGCATCAGCTAATCTACGCCGTCAGCGTCAATGCCCTAGAGTTGGCCAGCATTGCGTTCTTGATTTCCTTCTCTGAGTTTGCCACTGACCGTCGTCGATCCATGTTTGCAGTTGGCCTTGGCCTTTCTACGGTAGCCTACACGAGCGCCACGATAATGCAGGTAGCTACGCCCTGGGTCTACTACGGGTTAGGCGCCCTAGCCATTTCAAGCACGGTGCTTCTGGTCTGGTATTTCTTCGGGAAACGCACCTCCTACACAGCAGGAGTGTTCGCCGGTTGCCTCGGAATTGGGTATGCGGTGATTTGGGTGATTGCGCATGGCAAACCCGAGCTCGGCGATGACTGGATTCTGGCGGCACTCAATGTCCTGATCGGCGTGCAATACTGGCGTGCTTTTCACCGCTGGACTGCTGGCGTCCTGACGACGGTCTTCGGCTTCTTCGCATGGGGTGCCATGTTTCCTTTTGGGATGCTTGGCGCTTTCGCCCCCTCGACTCAGCTCGAATCCCAGACCTGGGACACTCCCATGTACTTGGTCGCTGTTGGCATGATTCTTACCCTTTTTGAAGATCAGCTTCGGTGGAGCAAATATCTCGCTTTTCACGACTCGCTGACAGGACTGCCAAACCGGCGACTACTCGAGGACCGGCTCCAGCAGGCCATCTCTCTTGCAAATCGTGAAGGCACCAAGATAGCTGTGCTTCTGATCGACTTGGATCGCTTCAAAGAGATAAACGATACGCTCGGACATCGCATGGGAGATTTAGTCTTGCAGCAGGTCGCCACACGGCTTAAAGGTCGCGTGCGCGCCTCCGACATCCTTGCCCGCTCTGGGGGCGATGAGTTCACCGTGGTCACTCACATAGCCAATGTTCGCGGCGCCGAGGTTCTAGCGTTGGCTCTCGAGTCGGCAATTGCCGCCCCGTTGGTCGTAGAAGGGCGATTAATTCAAACGGGACTGAGCATCGGTGTAGCGCTCTATCCTGATCAGGGCCGAAGCCGAGATGAATTGTGCGTCGCTGCCGACCGGGCGATGTACGCAGCCAAGCGCGGCAGGCGCGGGCAGCGTTACCGCGTCATCTAAAGTCGGCGACCTAGCTGCGGACGTAGAACGTCGGTGCCGTTTGAGCACATGAGAGCACACCAAGCAGATACGCCACCAGCAAGACCGTCCAAAGGCGAATTGGAGTAGGCCTGCTCCGCATAAAAGCGTTTAGACCGTCCCGATGCTCAGGCCTGTCCCGTACGATTGCAGTCTCCGCCCGCTTTGCCCTGTGGGAGTTCGCCATGAATTGTTCTCCGTTTCGACTCTAACGCTGTATGAACTACGAGGCGCCGCGGGCCAAGATTGCCGAGAGACAGTGAGCTGACGCGTCCCCCGGAACTGGCCCAATTGAGGAACGAAAAAGTGGCGCTTGCGCACGGCTCGGGACAACTATCGCTTGAACAACACATTCGCTCTTATCGAGGGGCACTCCGAAGAGGTAGGCTGGGTCGCCCGCCTACGTGATGCCTATTAATGGGAACAGGATCCGAAGTCATCGTTGTACAGGTGAGCCACGGAGATGGAGGCCAGCCGCTGGTACTCCGGCTTACCGTAGTCCTGGTACTCGCGCTGCAGAATGCGCCGGGTGGCCGGTCCACTCAAGGTTTCGTGGGCCGCATCGACGGTGGCCAGCAGCTCGATATCGGCGCGGGTATAGCGTTGTGGGAAGCGGTGCCGTCGATAGTAAGCGGGCTGCAGTTCGCCGTTGGCCAGAAAACGAGCGATCAGCCGCGTCACCTGGGCCCGGCTCAGGCCGGTCATCTTCTCCACGTAGCGCCGCACCAAGCCACGGGCTTTGCGGCCTTGTTTGGGATATTGCTGTTGGCGCAGAACCTGCTCCACCCAGCCGTAAGTCTTTTTGCGATTTTCAGCTTCGAACCGGATCTCTTGGCTGGCGTTTAGAAAAGCCTCGATCTGATCCAGGCTCAGTTTCTCTGCATCGTGCACGCTGGTTGTCAATCCTCAGCATGCCATGCGCGCCCCAGTCTCAT
Source organism: uncultured Acidobacteriaceae bacterium (assembly GCA_963722405.1). Lineage (GTDB taxonomy): Bacteria > Acidobacteriota > Terriglobia > Terriglobales > Acidobacteriaceae > DASRAA01. Next base: position 668,867 of record CAVRMO010000012.1, on the reverse strand, counting down.
CTTGTATTGGAAGAGACTCTAAGTTGACTCTCGGGTGATGACTGTGCATAATGACCCCACTTTGGCCGAGCCTCAACGGTATGCGGGACTCTTTTTAATGAGTTGTGAACCCCGCAGGGGTGAAGCGTGCCAGCAGTATTTCGGAAGCGGTTCGGCAACAGAATCTGGGTCCTCGTTGCACTGCTGCTAGTGGCAGCCGTAGCGAGCGTTCTTATTACGCCCGACCCAACCGATGATGTTGATGGCGTTCTACGTCAGCATCAAACTGCCAAGGCGCCGGCTCCGGTATCCATGCTCGGCATCTCTGAGGCGTCGCCCCTACTCAGGTGGTTTAGTTTCACATTCCGACCGACTCTAACTTCACCGAATTTCTTACGACTGATCTGTACTTGCCGCTGCTAGACCCAAATACATCTGCTTAAGAGAATTCGCCTGTCGCTCAGGCACCGTTGCGAGCTAACTGACATAGCAATCGGGAGCGACAGCGACGATTGCCAACACCGTTTGTTGTCAGCTGCCAAGTCGACAACTGTTGCAGCTAATTCGGCTTCGGACGGAATGGCCACACCAAAGTATGGCTGGATGTTGGCAAGTACTCGCGCTGTGCAGAAAGCCTTCTCGAACGAGTGCTTGCTAAAAGAAGACCACCGGGACCCAGGGTGGTATCTGTATGTTAACGTTCCGTGCTGCCAGCGGCACGTGCGCGGAATAAGCCGGTAGCCCCTAAATACCTGAAGTTTGTTGGGAGTACGACAAGGTCACCGCGCCGTTAGAGGTGTGGGTTGTGCCGATGAGGTAAAGGCCTTTGCGAGACATCGTGCCTACCGCTAGCTATCTGATTCACGAAGTTGATTCAGGGAGGGTGAAGACTGTCATAGATGAGCTCCGTCAGTTAGAGGTTGTTTGCTCGCCGGCGACGGACCTAAGCCTGGTAGAGGGTTACTTGCTGGTGTTCTTTGCCAAGGTGTCCGATCCATTGCTGGAGATAATCGAGACGCTCAAGTCGCGGCGGGTGTGCTCCCTGTGCGTGGCGATGGGCGAGGGAGTGGTACCGTCGGCCCACGTGTGGCGCCTTCTTCAGGCCGGCGCAAGCGATGAGATTCTGGCCTCGGATGTGACCGCAGGACAGATCTCTGCGCGGCTCAAGCGGTGGCACACCGTGGATTCCCTGCTCCAGTCCGACGAGGTCGCCGGGCAACTGATCGGGTGGAGTCCGGTTTGGAAGAAGCTTGTGCGGCAGGTTGTGGAAATTGCCTGCTTCACGGTCTCTCCGGTGCTATTCGCCGGAGAGACCGGGACGGGGAAGGATATGCTCGCCCGAATGATCCATGCCCTTGACTCCCGTCCGAAGAAGAGCAATCTGGTAACGGTGGACTGCACCACAATAGTGCCCGAGTTGTCCGGGAGCGAGTTATTCGGACATGAACGTGGAGCCTACACCGGAGCGGTCTCCGACCGGGAAGGCGCGTTTGCACTCGCTCACAACGGGACACTCTTCCTCGATGAAGTGGGGGAGTTGCCCTTGGTGCTGCAAGCGCAATTCCTGCGCGCGCTTCAGGAGCGATCGTACAAGAGAGTGGGCGGCAACGTCTGGCATCAAACCGACTTCCGATTGATCTGCGCTACGAATCGAGACCTGGAGGCTGAAGTGAGGAGCGGCAGCTTTCGCTCCGACCTCTACTATCGCCTGGCCAGCTGGGTTTTTCATCCCCCGCCGCTCCGAGATCGCCGCGAGGATATCCTCTCGCTGGCTCGCTACTTTCTTGCTTCCTCACTTCCGGCAGGAGCCGAGGCGGAGTTCGATCCAGCTGTGGCCGAATACTTGGAGACGCGGGAGTATTCGGGGAACGTGCGCGAATTGCGCCAACTGGTCATACGGATGGGCCAACGCCATGTCGGCCCTGGCCCCATTACCGCAGGAGACTTGCCGGCGGAAGAGTGGCCGGTGGTGGAGCGCTCCGCTCACGATTCCTGGCCGGACGAGGTGTTTGAAGCATCGATCCGTAAGGGCCTTGCGAACGGTGCCGAGCTGCGGAAAATCAGCCAGGCGGCGAGCGACGTGGCAATCAAGCTCACCGTGCAGAGCGAGCAGGGGAACCTTCAGCGCGCGGCAAGGCGTCTTGGCATCACCGATCGTGCCTTGCAGCTTCGCAAGGCTAGTGGTCAGATCTAGCGAAGTTCAGATTTGGATCGATGGAGCGCTCAAAGGGTTCAGCGCCTGCACCGGCAAACCGCAACTTGACCCAAACGCCGTTGGCGAATGTAATCAAGTTCTGGGTGCGATTTCCCTTGTTCGAGGTTTTCAGACTCTGAATGAAGTGTTGCTCGACGGCCCGCACTACCCCATGCATGCCCTGCCGGGGAGAATAAGGGCCTGTGCCGTCGCGATAGTCGACCTGAAAAGGCTGGTTGACCTTGATGATGTAACAAGTAATTTCGCGGCCCTTCAGGTCCTGCAGTTTCAGCTTGAAGTCTTCCAATGCCTTCCACCGATTGACAAACCGCGTGCGAATCGAACTCGCCGAATGTCCAACGTACCAGGGAGATCCATTGACTTTGATCACATAAATCCCGGGGGCGTCCGGAAGCTGAGTCGCGGCGGCTGCAAGCGAGGGAAAGTCATCGAGCTTCAACGTCTGGGCCCTGGTCAGTAGAACGATCCCGGGAGTCTTGATTCGAAACTCGGATTCCTCCGGACCGTCTCCATCTGCCGCCGGTGGCGCGGAAGCTGGTCCGTCCGAAGGTTCTGCATCGGCAGCCGAATCCGCATCCGGGGCGGGTGGTGGGGCCGGCGCTGCGGCGAGGTCGACGCCGGCCGGAGGAGCGCTGTCATCAAATGCCGGCGCGGCGAATGTAGTTGCTGCGCGCCTCCGCCCCACCCTGAGGGCGCGAATCGTTGGGCCGTTCAGCCGGCCTGTCGGAGGAATGCCAAGCGAGGTTTGAAATCTCTTGATCGCCCGCCGCGTCGCCGCTCCGAGCACGCCGGTTTGCGGGACAGCGATCCCCAGGGCCTCTGCCAGGTCGCGTTGAATGGACAAGATAAAGTCGGAAGGAGCAGGCGGATTCGCCCCGTAGACAAAGGACCGGACCGGCCATCGAGAGTTCCTCCAGTTCTGGGAGGCTGGCGCAAAGGAATCTGGTTCGGAGGTCCCCCAGGCCTGACGTCTTCCCTGATTCGCTGGCGAGCCTTGCTGCTTGAAGCCTAGGCCGCTAGGTGTGTTCTTCCGAGAGGGCCGTGAAGCCGGCCGTGTTGGCGCGGAGGTCCGAGATGCGGAGCCTCGATAACTGCTGACAGAGCGATCGCGTTTCGGTGTTGGTCTCATTGTATTCTCCCATTCGCGGAAATCGAAGATCTCAGTTTGGGCCGCCAGACTCGAACCTTACGGAACATGCTGTCCACGTTTCGAATGCCCTGGCTCGGCCTGCGGCCTTTGAAGTGAATCTTGAGTGCTTCGTCGTTCTGCTGGACGAAGGCTTGGATCGTTTCCCAATCCTGCGGTTCGACACCGTTCTGCCGCATCAAGGCGAAGAGTTTCCTCGGACCACTTGGAATCCAGTGGGAGAGCTTGACCAGTCGCCAATACAATTCGCTGCCGGACGGGACCTTCAGAGCGGCGATAGCGCGGCGGCACTGGTTTACCAGCGCAATTCCGGCTCGTACTGAATAGTCTTCGTCGGTACCGATCAGATCGTGATTGAGTTTCAAGTCGATGGAATTGCCCGGATGCACCTGGAAATAACCGCGTTCGCACAGCAAGGTGGAACTGCCGAGCTGGCGGCCTGATTCAAGTTCTGCCCAACCCAGCAGAATCTCGAGCGGGATGTCTCCGCGATATTTGTTCAGTACCGGGATCAATTCCTTGACAGGAGTGACTCCGCACGGCGCCTTGGTCAGCGGGGGAGGGGGTTGAGCTCCGGCTGTCACCAGTGCGCGTTGAATCATAGGTCCGGAATACGCCTCCTTGGTTTTCAGCTGCACCCGTCTCTTAAATCTGAGGATGGCTCCCAGCGTGCGGGCATCAAGGGCTCCAGTTACCTTCAACTTGAACCCCAACCCATTGAGCGCCGTCTGCATCCAGCGGATATAGGCGGAGGTGCAGCGGTCGTCCGGACAATGGCCGCCGCTATACACCGGACGATGGGTCGAAGGGATGGTGGGGGTGACGGTAGCCGGAGTCACAAATGCTGGAATGGCAGGCGCTTTTGAGGGTGCAGGGGCAACATGTGCGGAAGCAACGTCGGAGCCTGATGGCGGCGAAGCCACTCCTGCCAAGGCTTGAGGCGGTTTCAGGATTGCGATGTATTTGCATCCATCGTGGGCGAGCGCTGGCAGATGTCCGTCGGCAGTTAATTGAATAAGGTGGGTTGCGACCGAATTATTTACGTTCCCTCCGACGACGGTCATCTTTCCATTCGCCGAGTCGATCCCAACTACGATGTCGGAGTGTGCGACGCCTCCGCGTTCCACATTGTCGTAAGTCGTTCCTGCGCAGACGGACTGTCCCTTAGGCTTGCGGTCTTTGGCAACCAGATCGCCGATCTCCGGCCTGGCTTCGGAAATTCGATAGGCCCAGAATTTGGATTGGTCTCCAGCATTGCGATGCTTCTTCGCGGCAGCGATGTAGGCCGCGTGAGCAGATGCGGCGCGAAACGCTGTGCCGGCTCCCGCTTCCCGCATCACCCAGGAGAGAAACGCCGCGCTCCAGGCGGCGCGAGCATCGATCGCGGCTTCGATGGCCGCGGAGCTCTTTCGAACCGCGCCCCAGTACCCTGCAAGCGTCGCCCGCATGGCCGGATCGGTTTCTGTCTTCTTACCCTGGCTCCACTTGGCCAGCTCCGCCTTGGCCATGTGAACGATGCGTGCGCGAAGCCGCCCGCCTGGTGCTGTCATCGCACTTACAGACTGAGGACTCGACGGGAGAGCTGGCCTTGGCAGTGGCAATTGAGAGCCGCCGCCACGCACCTCGCCAAGCACCTCTTTGAGCCGCTGGACCGGGACCTGGCAATGTCCTTCGCCCGTCTCCGCGCTAATTTGAATTACCTTGAGCCGGCCCCCGGCTTGGTCTTGGACGGCCTGTAGTGCGTCCCCTGCCCTCATCGTCCCGACGGGCTTTCTCGCGGGCTTTGTATTGCGGCGGTAGTAGAAGGTCGCTCTGAGATTTGGCTTGGAACGCAACCATTGGAGCCACGCCGCCGGGTCGCAGATATACGTCGTGTCGAAGGCCCACACCTCCGAGAGCTTCGCGAGGGCGCCTTGATTCGTCTGCGGATCCGCGTTGGCCCTGGCAAGCGGTTCCAGGAAGTCGAAGCCCCGGGAATGCCCTGAAAGAATCAGACGCGACAGCCCTACTGTTCTGCCGATCATTTTGGACAGCTGCTGCATCGTTTCAGCCACCAGCATGTTCAGATTCGCCGGCTTGCCCAGCAAATGAAAGCCTGGCACGCTCCAGTCGAACAACGGTGCGACGACCACCAACGCGCGGTTCGACGCATCCACTAACTGGCCCAACTGAAAGGTGCTTCCGGTTATCAACCCCTCGGGCGGGTTCTTGACGGGCGGCTGGCAAACTTCGAGCAGCCCATGCGCATACACCAGCACGGCTACTTCTTGCGCGGTGAGCGCCGCTTTCGGACAGAAGACCGCCACCTTCACCGGAAGAGCCTTCATGCGAAAGGTGCTGATCTTCCCTTTGAGAAAGGTACGCGCGGTCGGTGGCACGCCGTTCCTTAGCGGAAATGGGTCTGGGACAGCCTCGGCTTCAAATAGCGATTCTCCGTTCATACTGAACCTTCCCTTTTGAAATCTGATCGAGCGCTTGAACCAGCTGTGCGAGGTCCTCCAGCTGATGCGAAGCATTGAGCACGAAAGCGAGCCGCGTTCCCCCTGCCTTACCGGAGCGCTGCAGCAAGGTCTTCACACCCAGAGAGAGTAGACCGCGCTGCAGATCCGGAGCTGCGGTATGCTCGATGGCTTGGACGGGAAACAGGCCGTCCGCCGGCTTCCAACCCCGCTGAAGCAGCCATCTGCGGCATGCAATCACCAATCGGAATAAATGCTGTCGCAAACGGTCTCCTATGCGCCGATTCATATCGAGCGCGTAGAGTCCGGTCCGAATCGCTGACGTGGAAGGAGGACTGCAATGCATCCGTGTCATGCTTGCATCGGCAAAATTTTCGATGAACCGAGAGCTTCCGAGAACAGAAGCCAGCGGCGTTCCAAAGGCTTTGGAAAGCGAGCAGATGACGATTGTCTCTTCCCCTTCGAGATCGAGAAAGGCCCGCGATCCTCCGCCTCCTTGGCCGTATGGCAGACCCGGATAGAGGCCGCCTAACCTGTTCCCCAAAATGCCGAGCGCCTGGGTATCGTCTACGAGCAGCCATCCTCCGTACTGCCGGGTCAACGCCAGATACTGCTCTAAAGGGGCTAGCGAGCCGCAGGCAGGACAGAAGCCGTCGGAGACCACAACCGGAGTGCGGCGTGAGGACTGCAAGAGTGCCCGCAACGATTCTGGATTGTGATGCTGAAACCATTGCACTCTTGAACCTCGTGCCGAAGCGATCTCCAGGCCCCGGCGGCCAACGGGATAAATATCTTCATCGGCGACAAACTCGACGCCCTGGGTGCCGAGGAACATGGAAACATCGAGCGCCAGATGCAGCGTGGACGGAGACGTCAGGCCCGCTTCAAACCCTGTCAGGCCGGCCATCCGTTCCGCAAGTGTCCGGGAACCCGGCGGCTCTTCGAGTGCCGCCGGCTTGCCCAGTGTGAGTGCCTCGAGCCGATCTGCGCGGCGCCCTATCCTGGAATGCTCCCAGCCGAGATAGAGCGCCGAGGTAAAATCCATGCGATGCATGCCGCCGCTATCTCGCGCGCATCTGCGTCTCGAGCCGCCGCTGCAAGTGGACCGCCGGCACCGTGAAATCCACCTTATCGGCCATAGCGATCTCGACACCGGTGGCCGTACGATAGGAGTGCAAGTAGCTCTGAATTTCGGGTCTCCAGTAGCGGGCCCAGTTCTTAGCTACGTCCTCGTCGTTGATATTCACCCAGTCGCCCCACCGGATCGATAGCAAAATTTGTTCGCCGTACGAGGCCAGGTCGTGGAACCGTTCCACCGTCACGTCGGTCCAGCCCTGCAAGGTCTTCATGGTATCCACTTGCGGCATCCAGGCTTCGGTGTAGCGAACCATCGCGCGGCTCTGCAGGAAGTCGCGTATCTCGCCGCGGCCCATGATCCACTGCTGAATCAGCATTTCTGCGCGCGCGGTCCACGGCAGATCTCCAAATTGATTGTGCGCGCCTTGAGAGAGGACCAGGTGAACCTCCTTCAGCGCATTCAGCAATGGGAAGCCATCTGCAATGACCGTCGTGTCGTTATCTTCCTTGAAGAACTGCGAGCACCGGTGCAGCAGGTTATGAAAGCTTTCGAGGAAGTTTGATCGCGGGTCGGCTGGGCGCACTCGTGGGTTCGCCTTTCCAACAAGGGTGAGCCCATATTGGTGGGAGTATTCCAGCGAGCGGCGAGGAACCGTGAGACGGCGATATTCTTCCTGCGCATAGCCCCACAAGACGTTATTCAGCGGCCGCAACGGGTCGAGCTCAAAATGCGAAAGCGGATCGCGTATGCCGGCCGCGCGGTTCTGGAAGCGGCGAGTCAGCGCATTGACGGATTGCGTCAGCATCCCCTCTTCATGCCAATAGGACCAGATCAGCTCTATCAGGCAAGGCTCATCGCGGAGCACTGTTTCATTGTTCATGAGCACGCCGTCCTGGACATCGCCCACCAGTTGTTCGTCCGGGAAGGCCGCTGCTATGATGTGGCGGACGTACGGGTTGTGCGCCCCCAGGAATTGATCTGCAAAGTGGGTCAGATCGCCCGTTGTGGGAAGCTGCCTCCGCGAGGTCTCCTCCAAAAGGAACTCCTCGCCCTGCATCCGGCGGTCTCCGTGGGTCCTGCAATGCAGCAGCAGGAACAAGTCCGTTGCCGTACGCAGCAACTCATAAGCCCCAACGCCGACATTGGGTGAAAGTTCACTGTGCTCACGATCAAGCCGCAGCCCCTCCGGAACATCCGTGTGCTGGCCTCGCTTTCCGCACAGCACTCTGTTGATGAAAGCGCGATATTTTTCGAAGTGAAGCGCCTTTGCATTCGCGCGAATGAGAGTCCAAAGGTTTTCTTCCCGCGTGGGGCGCACAGCGCTTCGCTGCAAGGCAACACGCGACACCTCCGGCACGGGAGCAGGCATCACGTTAATGGAGTGAGACATTCGATACAAAGGACTGATATCGGGCGCATCCCGCCAGGGTTCGGCAACGAGTGTAAACTCAAGCTCCCGCAAGGGGTTCGAGGAAAGCGTTGGGAACAATGTGAGCAGGGCAGAATCGCGGCCGGTAGGCTGAATGTCCATATCACGATTTCTGGGCATCTCGACCGCGCGAACATACTTCAGGGCCCCGAGGTCTAGCTGAAGCGGGTATGTCTTGTTAGCTACCAGGGAGAGGATTTCCTCCTTGCTGTCGCCGGAATCCTTCGGGTTGATGATCTTGGCAGAAACGGATTTGTCGATAGGCAACGGGACAATGACTTCTTTGCAATCCTTGAGGACCGGAACCCCATCCCCCTTTAGTCCGAAGGCGATTGCATGGATGATGAAACGGTCGCCCTCTCCTTTGACGTCTGCCGAGAAGTTTCCTTGTGCGTCCGCGTAGCAAACATGTGGATTCGGATCCTTTACGCTGCGCAGGATATTCACCTGTGCGCCTTGCACAGGACGGTACCCCTTGGAATCGACGACCCGACCGTGAATTTCGTAGCTCATGACGTCTCCTTCTATGGTTGAAATCTAAAAACTCTGACTGAACTGCTTGAACGAACGCTGGAAAGATATGCGTCTCCTCGACCGCAACCGGTCAACTGCACAATAGGTCGAAGAATCGAGCGTGGTCTTCAACGCCCAATAGGTCAGAAGCTTCGCCAACAAAACGCTTTCATCTTCCGGCGTCAGTTTGCCGTTCAACCTGGCTTGTCCCATCACCGCGAAGGCCAGGCTGGGAGCTGCGCCGTATATCAGTTGAGGCTGCTTGACCCATGACTCCAGCAGGGCAGTTAAGCGGGCGGGGCTCCTCAGCGCCGGCTGCATCGCAACGGTGAGTGTGAGTCCGCCGAGCTTGGGAGGACGAAAGTTCACCAGGAACCCCACGAACTCCGGAATGTGGTCCTGCAGAAGATCCACGGTCCGTCGTGTCGCCGGATCGAGGGCCGCGAGCGGATAGTACGATTCCCAAAGTTGCGCGACTCTCCGCCACTGCGGGTGCGGATAGAGCGCCGCTCCGATGGCCGCGCTCAATATCACGCGGATCCACGGCATGGGATGAGGATCGTCCTCATTCACGCGAAATACGAAGGGTCTTGGCAGCGAAACTACTCCCATCAGTCCCAGCGTGGAGCCCACACCAATACGGGCGATCGACCAGAAGTCGGCGATGATCTCCGAAATCCATCGTCCCCAGTAGGGCCAGGCGCTTCCCGGCTGCTCCAGGTTCTTAATCGCGCTCCGCAGCACAGGAACCAGGTCGAGGAGTGCGGCTGCCTGATGTCCTACCTCGTGTACAAGAGACGAGGCGATCGCCGAGCCGATCATTCTCTCGCGCGGGATGCGTACCAACGCGACCGGACTTGCTCCTCCGCCAGGCAGACGGGTCCTGGCTCGCCGTATCGCCGCTCCGATGCCTTTGTCCAGATAGCACAGGATCGGAGGTGCAACGAAGAATGGCTCGAGGGCGAGAGCGTCAGCCGCGACAACGTCCAGGCCGGCCAGCCACACACCGAACTCGTTTTCACTGCGTTGCGAAATTGCTACGCCGAAGGTATCGAATTGCGTGATGACCGCATTGAAGCGCAACTTCAAAAACGTGAACTTGCGTTGCGCTGCTTCAGGAGTTGCTGCCTGCCCTTCTACCGAATCGAGCCAGCGCAGGAAGTCTTCGATCTGGTGGAGCAATTGCTTACGTCCGCGCATCAAGTACAAGTCGATCGCCGTTTGGGCGTCCGGCAAAGGTGCGGCGGCCATGAGCATGGGCTCCACGAGAGCGAACGGGCGGACCCGGGCGAGCCTGGTTATCAGGCCTCGGGCTTCCTGCGCGAGCATCTCGGTGGCAAAAGAGCGGAAGGGCATTTCAAACTCCCAATAGGACTATTCGTTGTCCCCGACGTATCCAACGGCCCTGGCTCGCCCCCGTTGTCGCTCCAGCCGAAAGCAGAGCGGGAATGTGAGTACTTGCAGCTTGGGAAATGGCCGTCCGCACAGCGTTTTGAACGCTGGCGCCCAGCGGGACCGAACCGATGCCCTTCACCGCATCTCCGGCCATGCGAACGAAGCACTTGGCAGTCTCAAACTCCGCCTCGTTTTCCGCCTCATTTTCCATTTCGAGGTTGTCGCTGGCAAAGCTGCCGATCTTCTGACCCCACTGCGCGCCCGTGCTGCCGCCGAGGTAGCCGCCAAGGGCCTTGCCCACCGTAGGCAGAGCCTGCTTGGCAGCAGACTTGAGCATCCCTCCCAAAGCCTGTCCTGTTGGGGAGTTGATGAACGTGCCCACCGCACTGCCTGCCTTCTTGATAAGGTCGCCAAGGAACTGTTCCAGTTCGGCTTCCCCCTGCACTTCCATCAGCTCGGAAGCTAACTGGGCGACTTCCGCTTCTCCGAAAACGCCTTCCTGTTCAAAGTCGTATTCGAAGCTCTCATTCATTCGGGTGTCTAGATCATGCATTGTCGTTTCCTCCTTGGCTCTATATGCCGTGCACAATGATTTTGTTGCCGTGACGAACCCACGTTCCCGACTGAACTCCGCCACGTGTCACTCCAGCCGAAGGACCCGTCAGCAAGCCTGGAGCGTATGTTTGCGCGGCCATTTGAAGCGCAGCCATTGGAGTCGTGCCCGGTTGCTTGAGCGCGTTCTTGACCGTCTCGCCGGCTAGGTTGACGAATTGTTTTGCAGCCTCGAACTCGCGGTCCTCGTTGCTCAGGCCTTCGAGCTCCAGCCCCAGAGCGTCGCCCGCCATCGACGCGAGTCCGCCTCCCAGCTTCGCTCCGAGAGGCCCGCCAAAGTAAGCGCCAAGGGCGGTCCCTGCAATCGGCAGAGCCTGTTTGGCGACGCCCTTCAAGGCGCTTCCAATCGCTTGACCGACTGGCGACCTCACGGCGGAGCCGATGGCCTTCCCGGCTTTCGAAATCAGGTCGCCGAGGAACTGCTCGAGTTCGGCTTCGCTTTGGACCTCTAACAGTTCGGAAGCCAATTCCATCTGCTCGGATTCATTGAAGACTTCGCCCGATGATCCCTCGGACTCGAAGTCGTACTCGAAAGATTCCATCTGCGGGTTGTAAGCTGCAAGAGAGTTCGCTGTGCTGCTCATCGTGGATGTCTCCTTCTCGGGCGCTACGGAGTCACGCTCCATCAGGCCTCGCGCTCCCTAGGTGCAATCCGATGGCCACAAAGAAAGCTATTAAAAGCGGCGTTTCGGAGGTCGCAACGAAGCGCGCTTCGGCAGGCCGGCTCCGATGACCGTTTTCAGCGAAGCGAATTTCGCCTGCACCTAGATGCCATCGATCCTTCCCCTCGCTCGCGAGCGAGTTGTAACTCAGGAAGTCACCACAAATCGCGCTGGTGATCTGAAGAAGGCCTCATGCCGCATCGTTTCTTACAACGGTCTATGAATTGCTCGGTAGTTCCGCATGAACAGACCACGTCGATTTCGATATCAACCGCCTATCCAATCCCGTCGGTACTTGGACAGCTATTCCTCATACGGAGAAGACCTCGGCGTTCTCGACGAGATCTATCAATCGTCGGATCTCCTTCATGAAGGCCTGCTTTCCTTCGACTATCCGCTCCACCACGCCACCGATGAGGAATGGGAGCAGTTCCTGGGAAAGCTGGTTCGCGATGTAGGTCACGCCGCATCCAGTGCGATCAAGTCGGCACAGAATATCGTCCCAAGATCAATCCTCAAGGCCGCAGAGGGCGCATTGAAGGGAGTGGGAAAGGGTTTCAATACACTAACAAAGGTTGTGCCCGCACCCATCCTGACGGCCGGGCTCTCCTTCACTCCAGTGGGCATAGCGATTCGCGCAGGCCTGGGTGCGGCTTCGGCGGTCGCGGATGGCAAGAACGCCTTTCAGGGAGCCCTTCGTAGCGTTGTGGATACCCCTGGTGCGCGTTTCCTTGTTGATACGACTGCTGCTGCGGCACGCGGAGAAAACGTGCTCAAAGCAATCAAAGCCGCCGGCGGCGCTGGTATCAATGACTTGAAAGAGAGCGTGCGATTTGCCGCCATGGTTGCGCCCTTTGTGCCGGGCCTCGGAACCGGCGTCGCTGCGGCGCTCGGAGCGGCCAACGCCCTGGCCTCCGGCGAACCGATTACAGATGCCCTGATCGCGGCGGCGAAGAATGCGATTCCTGGCGGAGCGATCGCCCAAGCCGGTTTCGAGACGGCGATCAACATCGCGAAAGGCAAGAACCTGCAAGACGCCGCTCTGGAGAGCCTGCGGTCCCGCTTACCTGGCGGCCCTGCGGCGCAAGCTGCATTCGATGCAGGACTAGCTCTGGCCAAGGGACAAAACATTCAGAACGCGGTGATCGCCGCTGGCGGCCGACTCTTGCCCAAATCCCCCTACACCGCCGATGCTCTTGCATTCGCCAAAAAGGTCGCGAGCGGGGAAAACGTTCAACGCGCTGCCCTATCGGGCCTGGGCAATTTGGTCATGAAACGTGTCGAGCAACAGGTCGGCCCCATTGTGAACCGTTCCATCAGCAAGACGATCTCCCGTCCGCTGGCTGCGTCTCGCAGCGTGGGCAAGTTCGCGACGCGATACCCAATCTCCAGAACGGCGGGTCTGCTGCAGGCAAGGATGTAACGCACCGATCAGAGAAACTGTCGCGACTCGAGGTGCGGAGTAGAGGCGGCCAAACAAGGAGACGCGTCGGTTCAATTGGCAGTAGGCGGTTCGCGGAAAGGGAAGAGGAATGATAAGTCTATATTCCGGGAGACAACAGCGATCGCTTCCTGCAGGGTCGCTTTTCCCCATTTGATGGTCCCCAGACCGTTTGGCTGGTGATACCTAAGCCAAAACGTTTGGCGAGGCCCGTGGCCTTACAAGGCCATGCCGGACTTTTGGGCGTCTTCAGCGCTATGAACCCGGGAAATGCGCCGATGGTCACTGGGAATGGCTTCCCGGAACTGCTGCCGTGTCCAATCTGCGGCGGGATGCGCGGTCACGTTGTAGTGCAGAATACGGCGGCTGCCGACTTCCATCACGAGAAAGACGAACAGCACCTGGAACCGGACCGTCACGGCAACCAGAAAATCGCAGGCCAAGATCCCTTGGGCATGATTCTTGACGAATGTTCTCCAGTGCTGCGAGGAGGTTCGTCTCTGCTGGGTCCCATCCGGTTGCTGCTTGAGATATGCCTTTATGAGCCCTTTTTATTTCTTGTTCAGTCTCGTAATTACCGTGCGTTAACTGTGCCTAACAAGATCGAACAAGGGTAAGCGCGAGAGCAACGCACCTGTTTTATTGCGGGCTGTTGTGGTGAAGTGTTGGCATGGGCGAAGAGCAGGTTCCGGTACGGCGTGCGCGTCGGAGTGCATTGGCGATCCAGCAGTTGGTGGAAGAGTTTGTCGAGAGCGGCTTGGGGGCGAGCGAGTTTTGCCGCAGGCACGGAGTAGTGCTGAATACTCTGAATCGTTATCTGAGGAAACGAAGGGAAGCTGGGAGCGCGGGTGCTGGCTGCGGTGCTCTGGTCGCGGTGGAACTGAGCGGGGCGAGTCCGTTACCAGGACAGGACACGAGTAGTGCTCTGGCGGTAGTTCTTTCCGGGAAGCGACGAATCGAAGTGGGCAGGGGTTTTGATGCAGCGACGCTGGCGCGATTGGTGACTGTGCTGGAGAGGCTGTAAACGGTGTTCGGCTTTGGAGCAGCGACACGGATCTATTTGGCGCCGGGAGCCACCGACATGCGCAAGGGTGTGTGACATGAAGCTGATTCAACGATTGTTCAACATGGATTCATCATGAATTGAACCTGCGGTTCCGTCCGCAGTAGTCTATCGGCACCGGCGTGATTGGTAACGATCGGGTCGGAAGCTGCCGAAACAATATCCTCCGTGCAAGCGATGGGGATTGCCGTGAGGGAATCTCCTTGACTGCCAGTGTCAAGTGGTCAGAGGGTTAGACTGGACGACACGCCCAACATATGTGAACCGCCGTAGGCATCGTTAGCATGGACCAGCCAAAGACGCTGACAGGCTGAAGCCAAAAGGTAACGCAGTCGGTTGGCCTGATAACCCTGACAGGTCACACGGATATTCAGACTGCCGGTGCGAAGGCGGGGGCTAAATCAGTCCTGTCGCTGAATCAGAACATGGTAACCCCGCTGGCCTCCCTGAAAATCGGGGAAAGCGCCTCGCAAGAGTCGCCGACAGGTCTGCGGGGAGAAGATGCTGGAAAAAGCAAATGCCGTTCTGTAATGGGACGGATAGGAAGCGGCAACTTCCCTGCGATAAGCAGGCAGACTTCCAGCAGGTCATGAAGGGCGAGAAAGCAGGCAGAACCATCTTATGAGGAAATCGCAAATGAACGCGGAAAACGCCGCGTGTGCATCCTCAGCCGCCGTGGAACATTGGGACCAGATCGACTGGAACCGATGCGAACGGCAGGTAATTCGGCTGCAGGCGCGTATCGTCAAGGCATCTCGGGAGGGCCACTGGGGCAAGGTTCGATGCTTGCAACGGTTGCTCACCTGCTCGTTCAGCGGCAAGGCCCTGGCCGTAAAACGAGTGACAGAAAACAAGGGTAAGCGAACCTCGGGCGTGGACCATGTACTTTGGTCTATGCCGCAGTCCAAACTCAAAGCGATCGCATCGCTACAGCGCCGGGGATATCGTCCGCTGCCGTTACGGCGGGTGTATATTCCAAAATCCAACGGCAAGTTGAGGCCCCTCTCGATTCCCGTGATGAAAGACAGAGCCATGCAGGCGTTATATCTGATGGCCCTGGAACCCGTCGCGGAAACCTGTGCGGACCTTAACTCTTATGGTTTCCGGAAAGGCCGCTCCACGGCAGACGCCATCGAACAGTGTTTCAAAGTTCTGTCGAAAAGCGACGCGCCGGAGTGGATTCTTGAAGGAGACATAAAAGGCTGTTTCGACCACATCAGTCATCGATGGCTTCTTACCCATGTTCCTATGGACGCAGTCATCCTTGAGAAGTGGTTGCAATGCGGATTCCTCGAAAACTCGAAAAGGTTTGCCACCGAGGAGGGCACTCCTCAAGGGGGAATCATCTCCCCCGCGTTGGCGAACTGGACCCTGGATGGTCTGGAGTCCCTCCTGAAGAGGACATTCCCGTCTCGTAAGGAAAAGGGGCGACAGATTTATTCCAAGGTACATCTGGTGCGCTACGCCGATGACTTTATTATCACCGGCCGTAGCCAATCTCAGTTGGTCAATGAAGTTCTGCCACTGGTGGAAAAGTTCCTGCGCGAGCGGGGTCTGGAACTCTCAGCGGAAAAAACTCACGTGACTCACATCCAGAAAGGGTTTGATTTTCTCGGCCAGAACATACGCAAGTATGGAAGGAAATTGTTGGTCACGCCTGCCCAGAAGAATGTGCAGGCGGCTCTGACAAAAATCCGAGGGATCATCGAGAAGAATAAGTCGGCAACACAGGAAAATCTGATCGTTCAGCTCAACCCCGTCATACGGGGATGGGCCAACTATCATCGGCACTGCGTTGCTAAACGTGCGTTCGCGCGCATGGACTTTGAGATATGGCGCAAGCTGTGGTGGTGGAGTCATCGCAGACATCCGCGGAAGAACGCTGTATGGGTGAAGAATAGGTATTATCACGCCATCGGTGAACGGACGTGGAGGTTTGCGGCGCGCACCGTCACGGTCCCCCTTGGACAGCCTTCTTGGAAACGGCTGCTCTATGCGGGGAATACGCCCATACAACGACATCTGAAGATCAAAGGAGAAGCCAATCCTTTCGATCCCCGGTGGCGCTCGTATTTTGAACAAAGGGCCAAAGGTTCGAAAGTACGACAAACTGTCGATGATGACCGGCTCTCCACTCCAGGGGGCTTAAACATGGCTTGAGCCGGATGAAGGGAAACTTTCATGTCCGGTTCTTAGGGGAGGGAGCGTCAGCAATGACGCTTCCTTACCCGACTTCGAGGGACTGTATGGGATGGTGCGTGATCGGTTGCAGTGTGACCCGTTGAGCGGGCACGTGTTTCTGTTTGCCAACGCGCGACGCAATCGCATGAAGTTGATGTTCTGGGATGGAAGTGGTTTATGGATATGTTCCAAGCGATTGGAAAAAGGATGTTTTCGCTGGCCTGAATGCAGCGACTCAGCAAGCAAAGTGGTATTGAGTCACGAGCAGTTTACCTTGCTGCTGGGTGGAATCGATCTGGGACAGACGCGACCACGACGGTGGTATCGCAAACCGGTGGGTGAGGAACCACACAAGCCACGGATCGCCTCATAAATACTGCACAAAGGGCTTGTCGATCCACTGCTGTTACTGGTATTCGATAGGCATTGTGAGTGCGACTCTTCATCCCTCGACGACGTCCACTCCGACGATTTCTTCTTCTGCGTCCGACTCCGAGATCATCGAACAACTGAAACGGCAACTGGGAGCGACGGAACAGCGTTTGCAGTACGCGGAGTTAAAGATCTGCGTGCTGGAAGAGCGGCTGCGTCAACAGCGGATTGCGAAGTACGGGCCGGGCAGCGAAAAGCTCTGCGACGAGCAACTGGAGTTGCTGGAGCTGGAGCCGGGGGTCAGCCGTGCCGAGGTCGAGGCCGAGAGCCAACGCGAGTCGCCAGCCTCTTCCGGAAAAGCAAGGCGCAAGCATCCTGGGCGCCAGACCCTACCGGCGGATCTTACGCGCGTGGAAAAGATCGTGGCCTGCACCCCGGAGCAGTGCCGGTGCGGCGGCTGTGGCGGGGAGACGACGGTGATCGGCTATGAGGAGAGCGAGCAGTTGGGGGTCGATCCGGCGAAATACTTTGTGTTGGTGACCAAGCGTGAGAAGCGCGCCTGCAAGCAGTGCGAGGAGCGTGGCGTGGTAGCGGCGCCACTGCCGGAGCGGATCATCGAGAAGTCTCTGGTTAGCGACCAGGTGGTGATCGATACGATTGTTGCGAAGTACTGCGACTCCCTGCCGCTGTATCGGCAGAGCGTAATGCTGCAGCGCGACTTAGGGATAGAGATCAGCCGCGGCACCATGGTTGGCTGGGTGATGCGTGTGGGCGAGTTACTGACGCCCATCGTTGGAGTGATGCGCCGCGAGTTACTTCGTGGAAGTTATATCCAGGCCGACGAGACGCCGGTGGAGGTGCAGATGCACGATGGCCGCGGCCAGAACCACCAGGCCTATCTCTGGCAGTACGGAAGCCCGGGCGGTGATGTCGTCTTCGACTTCCGCTTGGGACGCGGACGCGAAGGGCCAAAACAGTTTCTTCAACTATTCGAAGGCCTCCTGCAGACGGATGGCTATGCGGCTTACGACCACATCGGCGGGCCGAAGATCGTCCATGCTGGGTGCTGGGCGCATGCGAGGAGAAAGTTCATCGACGCAGTTAAGCTGAACCCGAAGGATCAGGCGGCAACGCGCATCGTGATGTTGATGAATGATCTGTTTGCCATCGACGCCGAAGCGCGCGCGAGGAACATGGACCACGCCGCGCGTCATGGGTCGCGACTGGAGAAGGCGCCTGCGCTGCTGGACGAAAGGACGAAATCCGTGCGCAGATCCTGGCAGCACAGAAAAACGCCTTGCCACAGAGCGCTACGGGCAAGGCCGCCAGCTACACGCTGGCACTATGGAGCAAGCTCACGCGATTCCTCGAATACCCAGAGTTGGAGTTATCCAACAACCTCGCGGAGAACTCTATGCGCCCCATCGCGATTGGCAGAAAGAACTGGATACACATCGGTAGCGTCCAGGCCGGACCGAAGGTTGCGGCGATCTTCTCGGTAATAGAGAGTTGCCGTCGCATGAAGATTCCGGTGCGCCAATACCTCTCCGCAGTGCTGCCAGGTCTCAACAACCTCCCCATCCAACGGGTAGCAGAACTCACACCCAAAGCCTGGGCCGCAAAACACAATCAGCCCGCCTCATAACTCCAACTCATCCGTCAACCGTGTGCTTGCTCTCACGCTCACGAACAAGGGGGCTTTTCCACAGACATTTCCACAAAGCACAAAGTGCTAAGTAGTTGTAAACACACAAAACAATCTACTTGCAAAAGTTGGCTGTAGGTTTAGGAAACCGCTGCTCTATCCATCTGAGCTACAGGGCCGTGACAAGCTAAAATGCTAGGCTGTAACACTTTAGCTGACATTCTAAGCCACCATTGGCGCTGGCTCAACGCCAACGAGATCCAATTTAGGCTGGATGACCATTTTAACAGTGTTGCAGTTGCCGTCAGATTTTTGCGACATAAGCGCATTACACAGAAGCGCATTACCGTAGGTGTCCATTGTGGTCGATACCTGAGCCTCTCTCCACGACCCTGTTGGACTCCCGTCGTTGCACTTACTAATTACCGGTTACCACCCCCCACCCATGATCCGCATCACATCCACCTGTGACAAACGCTCTCGTCGTCCACCTCCACGGCATTGCACACTGTTAGAGGTCACTCTCATGGCCACTACAGTTCCCACGACCCCGCTATTCATCGCCGACCGTCTTCGTGCCCTCGAGCGCCTGATCGGCAACACGCCTCTTCTCGCCATCGACTACGAAGTACGTGGCCGCAAGCGCACCATCTTCGCCAAAAGCGAGCAGATGAACCTCACCGGCAGCATCAAAGACCGGATGGCGTTGCATATCATCCGCAAGGCCTATGCCGAGGGACGCCTGCACGCGGGCGACACCATCGCCGAAGCCACCAGCGGCAACACCGGCATCTCCTTTGCGGCCGTCGGGCGCGCGCTCGGCCACCCCGTCACCATCTTCATGCCCAACTGGATGAGCCGCGAGCGCATGGACCTTATTCACAGCCTGGGAGCGAACATCATTCCAGTGACCAAGCAACAAGGCGGATTCCTCGGCAGTATCCGTATGTCGGAAGATCTGGCGACGGAGCGCGAAGATGTCTTCCTGCCCCGCCAGTTCTCTAACACCGCCAACGTCGAAGCTCACGCGCAAACCACCGGCCCCGAACTCTATCTGCAGCTCAAGTCCGAAGGATTGACCGCCGAGGCCTTCGTCGCCGGCGTGGGCACGGGCGGCACGGTCATGGGAGTAGGCCGCTATTTGAAGCAGCAGAATCCCGCCACGCATGTCTATCCAGTCGAGCCTTCAGAGTCACCGACCCTCTCGACCGGCTGCAAAGTGGGCCACCATCGCATTCAGGGTATCTCCGACGAATTCGTTCCCGCGATCCTGCAACTCGACGATCTCGATCCAGTGATCGCTGTTAGCGACGGCGATTCGATCTTGATGGCGCAGAAACTGGCCGCCGAGTTAGGCATCGCAGTGGGCATCAGTTCAGGTGCGAATTTCCTGGCTGCCGTGAAGGTGCAAGACGATCTGGGAGACGACGCTATTGTGGCTACCGTCTTTGCGGATGACAACAAGAAGTACCTCAGCACCGATCTCCTGCGCGACGAACCGGTAAAGTCGCACTACCGCGCTCCCGCAGTCGTGCTCACCGGCTTTCGGACCTTGCGCCGCGTTTGCAACGTCTGTGGCGATGCTGTCGATTGCGATCAGAGAGTCACAATCATCTAGTTTGCCGGTGGGCCTTTCATTGGTCGGCGGACGAAACAGGTCAGGTTTTCATCCGATATAGAATCCAGGCGAACAACCCGTCGGCCCCTCAAGGCGACGACGGCACAACAATGCAGGGAGGACCCGTGAAACTGGATTGGTTTGCAAAACTGATGCTTCTGGTGATCGTGCTGTTTCTGGCAGTGCTGGTTTTCCGTCCCTTCGTTGAGCCCGCCCCCGTGCAGGCCCAGGCCTCTGCCGGCCGTGACTTCTATGTCGAACCCGGCTACACCATGCTCCGAAAACCCGATGGCAGCGGCCAGATGTATGGCAAGGTGATGATCGACATGCGCACCGGAGACGTCTGGGGCTTCCCGACGCTCGTGGAGGGTCCCTACCCCGTGGACGTTGCCAAGTCGGACCCGCCCAAGTCGCATCCCATGTACCTTGGCAAATTTGTGCTCGGCGAGGCCAGCCGGTAATCGATCATGACGTGGGTTGCCGGTTTACCTCGCGACGAAAGGTACGAGATTTCCAGCGAGTACCTACTCAGCCCTGTAAGCAGCCTGACTGATGAGTCAGCGAGCGTCGTGCTGAGCCGGAGGTCTCATGAAGCCAGATTGGTTCGTAAAATCATTGCTTGTCGTAGCCGTTATTTTCCTCGGAGTCGTCGCGTTCCGTCCGATCAGTCAACCGCCGCCCGTCACGACCCAGGACGGCTCGCCCTACCCCTTCCACATCGAGCATGAAATAGTGGCACTCCGCAAGTCGGAAGGAACAACAACATGGGGGAAGATCGCCGTCGATATGCGCAACGGAGGCGTGTGGGGATTCCCCATGCAGGCGCAAAACACGCCTTATCCGGTGTACGGGCCCAGTGACTCGCCCAAAGTGTCGCATCCCCTGTATCTCGGTAAAATGGCATTCAGCGAAGCGACCGGGTAATCGCGACGGCTCCGCAGCCTTGCTCAGGTGCGATGGTTATACTTCTGTGCGGAGGAACAGTTTGAAATCGACGAGGCGAGCGCGATCATTCTTGACGGCTATGGTCCTCAGCTTTCCTTTGTGGACCGTCAATTCCCTGGTCGCGGCTGCGAACGCAACCGCAAACACCGCCGACGTCACCATCAACGGCGAGAATCCGTGGATCGATACCGGCATAGACGTGAACCCAGGCGACAAGCTGCACATTACCGCCAAGGGGACCGTCGATTTCAAGGACAAGGCCGGAGTGGGTCCCGACGGTGCGCAACGCGGCTGGGCCGACACACTGCGTGCGTTGAGCGTCACCAGCGCAGGACGGGGTGCGCTGGTCGGCCAGATCGGCAACGACCGTGCTGCTACACCTTTCCTTGTCGGTGGGGACAGCACCATCACTTCACCTACGACGGGTCGCCTTTATCTAGGCGTCAACCAGGATCAATTCAGCAAACCGACCGCTGGTAAATTTGAAGTCCACATTGACCGCACCGCAGCTCCCGCGGCCGCTTCCAATCCGACCAAATACGATTTCAGGCCTCTCTTCGCCGTGATAGATCAGAAGCTGCCCTACCGCGTAACTGACCAAGCTGCCCCCGGCGGGAACGAAGGAGACCTGGTGAATTTCGTGCTCGTCGGTTCCGAGAAGCAGGTTACCGCCGCATTTAAAGCCGCGGGTTGGATACTGCCCGACAAGACCAATCAGGATGCTGTAGTCAGCGCCCTCATCGCGACTCTACAAAAGCAGGCGTACGTCACGGTTCCAATGAGCACCCTGTTCCTGTTTGGCCGCGGACAAGACTATGGCTACGCTCGCGCTGAAGCCGTGAAAGTCATCGGCGAGCGCGATCACTTTCGCATCTGGCAAACTCCGTTCAAAGGACCCAAAGGCGAAACCCTGTGGGCCGGTGCGGGCACGCACGATATCGGAATCGAGAAGGACCAGCGCAAGGAAAACGCCATTACCCACAAGATCGACCCCGCAGTCGACGGCGAACGCGACTTCATCGCTTCCACCTTGCAGCAAGCCGGAATGGTGCAGGCCACGGAATACATGGATCGGCCTAAGCAGATCAAGCAAACCAAGACTGCTACAGGCGGCGAGATTAAGACCGACGGCCGTACCCTCGTGATCGTGCTGAAGTAGTTGGCAGGTACATACGAGAATGGGCCGGACTCCCATCGGGAACCCGGCCGCTTTACTTCAGACGAAGGGATAACTAGAACGTCGGCAACGCTGAACCCGCATCGCCGAACTTATACGAACCCAGCATCTTCAGATAGTTCCCGCGGAGAAACGCCGTCGGGTTCTCGATGTTCACCAGGCTCATGCTGCCGCGCATCTGCGTAATCGACTGGTACTCGTGCTCGTCCATCCACCGTTCCAAGCCCGCGAGGACCACCCCGATGTGCTCGATGCCGTACTTCAGCAGGGCCGAAGTAAGCATGGCCACGTGAGCGCCCGCCATCATCGACTTCAGCACGTCCGTCGAGTCGTGGACTCCGCCCGTGATGGCGATATAGGTTTCTACCTGGTGATACAGGATCGCTGCCCAGTGCAGCCGCAGCCGCAATTCATGCGGGCTGCTCAGCACGAGATTAGGCGTGACCTCTAACTCATCAAGATCGAAATCGGGCTGATAGAAGCGGTTGAAGATAACGACGCCATCCGCCCCGGCTTCCGACAACTTCTTGACGAAGTTTGCCGGCGAAGTGAAATACGGACCGAGCTTGACTGAGACAGGAATCTTCACAACCTTGCGCACAGCGCGAACCAGTTCGCAATAACCGTGCTCCAACTGTTCCGCTGTGACTGAGGGATCAGTAGGGATATTGAAGATGTTGAGCTCCAGAGCGTCGGCCCCTGCCTCTTCCATGTACTCGGCATAGCGGGTCCAACCACCACGCGAATTCCCGTTCAGGCTGGCGATGATCGGCACATCGACCTCTCTCTTCGCCTTGTGCAGCAACTCGAGATAACGGTCAGGGCCAATCTGGTACTTCGGCATATCGGGCAGATAAGTCGTGGACTCGGCATAGCTGTTGGTGCCGTATTCCATCGCAGCGTCCAGGTTCTCGCTCTCCGCTTCGATCTGCTCTTCGAACAGCGAATACATGACGATGGCTGAGGCTCCTGCGTCCTGCAGGCGCGCAAAGTTCTCCAGCTTTTCGGTCAGCGGCGAGGCTGAGACAACAATGGGGTTCTTCAGTTTCAGCCCAAGATAATTGGTAGTCAGGTCGATCATCAGTTCTTCTCCTCGCTCCTTGCCGTTATTTCTCGAAGTTCATCGCGGCCATGTGCTGGTACAACTTCCAGCGCTCGTTAACGTTGTCCTGCGCCTGGTGCAACAGCAGCTTGGCTTCTTCCGGGTCGCTGTTGACCAGCATGGTGTAGCGCGTTTCGTTGTAGATGTACTTCTCCAGCGGAATACTTGGCGCCCGCGAGTCAAGCTGGAACGGGTTCTTGCCTTCCTTCGCCAGCCCGGGGTTATAGCGAAACAGCGGCCAGTGTCCGGACGCCACTGCGTTCTTCTGCTGCTCGATGCCGTGTACCATGTCGTAGCCGTGCGCAATGCAGTGGCTATAGGCGATGATCAGCGATGGCCCGTCATGCGCCTCCGCCTCGGCAAATGCCTTCATGGTCTGCGTGTCACTGCCACCCATTGCAATGTGCGCCACGTAGGCGCGCCCGTAGTTCATCGCCATCATTGCAATGTCTTTCTTGGGGATGCGCTTGCCGCCCGCCGCAAACTTCGCTACAGCACCCAGCGGAGTTGACTTCGACATCTGCCCGCCCGTGTTGGAGTACACCTCCGTATCGAGCAGCAGGATGTTGACGTTGGCAGTGGACGCCAGCACGTGATCAAGTCCGCCGAATCCGATGTCATAGCCCCAGCCATCGCCACCGATGATCCACACGCTCTTCTTGACCAGTTCATCAGCTACTACCATAAGATCGCGAGCAGCAGACGCCTTGTTGCCAGCCAGCTTCCCTTTCAGTGCTTTCACCCGATCGCGCTGGGCGAAGATGCCCGGCTCGGTTGACTGATCGGCACTCAGCAGGCCGACGGCCAGTTCCTCGCCGATCAAGGACGCCATCCGCTCAACCAGCTCTTTCGCGTACTCGTTCTGTTTATCGACGGCCAGGCGCATGCCCATGCCGAACTCGGCATTGTCTTCAAACAACGAGTTCGACCAGGCCGGGCCGCGGCCTTCCTTGTTCACGGTGTAGGGAGTTGTCGGCAAATTGCCGCCATAGATAGACGAGCAGCCGGTCGCGTTGGCGATCAGCGCGCGATCGCCAAACATCTGCGTCATCACCTTGATGTAAGGGGTCTCGCCACAACCCGAGCACGCGCCGGAGAACTCAAACAACGGCTCCAGCAATTGGGCGTCTTTCACCTGTGCGTGCGCCAGTTTTTCACGCGACAGTTCAGGAATGCTCAGGAAGTAGCTCCAGTACTCGTTGTACTTCTCGCGCAGTGGAGGCTGGGCTTCCATGTTAATAGCGCGGTGCTTGGCTTCGCTCTTGCTCTTCGCCGGGCAAACCGCCACGCACAGCCCGCAACCGGTGCAGTCTTCGGGAGCCACCTGCAGCGTGTACTTCAGGTCTGAGAACTCACGCCACTTGGGAGCCGCGGTCTGGAAGCCGTCAGGTGCGTGATTAATCGCCGCCGAGTCGTAGACCTTGGCGCGAATGACAGCGTGCGGGCAAACCATCACGCACTTGCCGCATTGAATGCACAACTGCTCGTCCCACACCGGAATCTCGAGTGCGATATTGCGCTTCTCCCACTGCGTCGTACCGGTGGGGAAGGTGCCGTCGATCGGCATGGCGCTCACCGGGATGAGGTCGCCATCGCCGGAGATCATCAGGCTCTCGACATTGCGAACGAACTCCGGCGCGTTGGCCGGAACCGCGGGCCGCAGCTCGAACTTTGAGGTGATCGTGTTGGGGACTTTGACCTCGTGGAGGTTTTCCAGCGAAGCATCGACCGCCGCGAAATTCTTGCGGACCACCGATTCGCCGCGCTTGCCATAGGTCTTCTCGATCGAGTGCTTGATGCTGGCGATTGCTTCATCGCGTTGCAGAACGCCGCTGATGGCGAAGAAGCAGGTCTGCATGACCGTGTTAATGCGTCCACCCATGCCGGCTGTTCGCGCTACTTCCACCGCGTCGATTACGTAAAACTTCAGTTTCTTTTCGATGATCGCCTTCTGTGCCGAGCGGGGCAGGTTGTCCCAGACTTCCTCTGGTCCGAACGGACTGTTCAGCAGAAACACCGAACCAGGATCGGCCGCTCTCAGTACGTCGAGCCGCTCCATGAAGCTGAATTGATGGCAGCCCACGAAGTTTGCCGAGGAGATGAGATAGGTCGAATGGATTGGCTTCTTGCTGAAGCGCAGGTGCGAGGTGGTGACCGAGCCCGATTTCTTCGAGTCGTACACGAAGTATCCCTGCACGTTGAGGTCGGTATCTTCGCCGATGATCTTGATCGTGTTCTTGTTGGCGCCCACTGTGCCATCCGCGCCCAGCCCAAAGAACATGGCGCGCACGGTTTCCGGCGACTCGGTTGAGAACGTCGGATCGAACGCCAGGCTCGTGTGCGTTACATCGTCGTTGATGCCGATAGTGAAGTGGTTCTGCGGAGTCGCCTTGGTCAACTCTTCATAAATCCGGACCACCATCGCGGGTGTGAATTCTTTCGACGACAGGCCATAGCGTCCGCCAACCACCTTCGGGAAGGTAGCCATCGGGGCCTTGGCCGCGGTGAAACCTTCCATCAGGGCCGTAACGATGTCCTGATAGAGTGGCTCGCCGATGCTGCCCGGCTCCTTGGTGCGGTCTAGAACCGCGATGCTCTTCACTGTTTTCGGCAGGGCCTGCAGGAAATGCTCAATTGAGAACGGACGCACCAGGCGAACCTTTAATACGCCGACTCTCTTGCCCTGCGCAGTCAGGTAATCGACGGTCTCGTGGACGGCTTCCGCACCCGATCCCATGATGATGATCACTTGCTCTGCATCATGTGCGCCGACGTATTCAAACAAGTGGTATTGGCGGCCGACGATCGCTGCGAACTTGTCCATCGCGTTCTGCACAATCGTCGGGCAGGCGAGGTAATAGGGATTCACCGCTTCGCGTCCCTGGAAGTAAACATCAGGGTTTTGCGCCGACCCGCGCAGCACCGGATGGTCAGGCGAGAGCGCCCGCTCACGATGCGCGCGTACCAGGTCGTCATCGATCATCGCCCGCATGTCGTCGAGACTGAGCTCTTCGATCTTGGATACTTCGTGCGAGGTGCGGAATCCATCGAAGAAGTGCAGGAAGGGAATCCGTGACTCCAACGTCGCGGCGTGCGCGACCAGCGCCAGGTCCATCGCTTCCTGTACCGAATTCGAAGACAGCAACGCAAAGCCTGTCTGGCGCGTGGCCATAACGTCCTGATGATCGCCGAAGATCGACAGCGCCTGCGCTGCCACGGCCCGAGCCGCCACATGAATGACCGTGCTCGTCAGCTCGCCGGCAATCTTGTACATGTTGGGGATCATCAGCAGCAGGCCCTGCGACGACGTAAAGGTCGTGCCCAGTGCGCCAGCCTGCAAAGCTCCATGCAGCGCGCCGGCCGCTCCGCCTTCGCTCTGCATCTCGATGACTTTCGGAACGCTACCCCAAATGTTTTTCTCGCCCACCGACGCCCAGGCGTCGGAAGACTCTCCCATGGGAGAAGAGGGCGTAATCGGGTAAATCGCCGCAACTTCGCTGACGTGATACGCCACGTGGGCGACGGCCTCATTGCCGTCGAGGGTCACTTTGTTTCTCGACATCTTGCCTCCAGCATGGAGCTCCTCTTTCGGAGAAGCTTGCGGCGAATCGGCCCCTACCGCTGTCGCAGATGAATGGGTAAGAGGTGCGGCAGCGGGAGGAGCCGGAAATTCGGTAGTTTTCACTTCGTTGTCCCCTGGATCGGGCCAGATGCCCGGTCTGTTCTATGGTTAGAGAACCGTTAATGTTCAAGATATCCGCGAGTTGCCCGCTTAGCTGTGACCGCGGTACTAACAACCCTGTGACGGGCGTCACATACACGAGTTTGAAAGATAGGGATGCGCTAACTCTCCGTGCCACAGGGCGGCCCGATTTAGGCCGGACCGCGGGGGCAAGTAACACAATCCAAGAGTGATAGGGAGGGAAATAGGTGGCCTGCCTCGCGTGAGGCCGGTTAACTCTTCTTCTGAAGTTCCGCCAGTTCCGCGAGGACCTGCTCGCTGTGCTGGTTGATATTCGAGTCCACGTCAGGATATTCCTTCACGATTTTCCCCTCTGGATCGATGAGAAACGTGTGGCGCTTGGAGAACTTGACCACACCCAGGTTGGCCAGTGAACCGTATTCCCGGGAGACCTTGTCGTCGGTGTCGGATAGAAGCTTGAACGTGAGCCCTTCTTTGGTGCAGAACTGCTGGTGCGACTTGCTGTCGTTGACACTCACTCCGAGGACCACGGCGTTCGCCGCCGTGAATTTTTCCTGGTCGCGTTGAAAGTTGTGCGCTTCAAGAGTGCAGCCGCTGGTCATGTCGCGGGGATAGAAGTAGAGCACCACCCACTTTCCGCGGAACTGCGACAACGTAATCGGATTGCCATCCTGTGAGTTAAGCGTGAAGTCCGGCGCGCTGCTGCCCACCGGAGGAATCGAAGCGCCAGGCAGGCTAACGACCAGCACAACTCCCAAAATAATGACGATGAGACCAATCCACACTAATCGTTTCAGCATGCCAACCTCGCCCAACTTGGTATCCGGTTGCGAACTGTTTTGCTATGCGAAGTCCTATTGATGCCGCGCAGCGTATGACGATTCTGCGTTTGCAACTGGACTTCCCTTTGCACTCGAGGGCCAAATCCACGGAGGGGACTGAATCTATGCTTGTCACACGCACTTGCATGCTGCGTCACAGAACCTTCGTCAGCTTTGGCCTAGAATCCACTGGTCAAGCCGTTCGCAAACGCTGGCAGGGAACTGTCAAATTTCGCCCCTGCGAGGTACCGTGAAACACGCTCCAGCCACCGCGTCTCTCGTCATAATGTTCCTGCTGTCGATGTTATCTGGCAGCGCTCGATCGCAGGAGGCTCCTTCGTCCGCGGTTCTACTCAAGGGCCCGACCATGCGTGCTGTGAGGTTTCCGCATTCAGCCCACACCAGGGTCGCAGGGAAATGCGAAGTCTGCCATCACTCCTCGAAGCCGGATAAGCCTCTGAAGACGCCGCAGGAAGTTTGTACCGACTGCCACACCAAACCGCCTACACCTCCAGTTACAGTGGGACTCGAGACCGCGTTCCACAACTCCACCGCCACTGCCGGACTCTGTATCACCTGCCACAAAACAGAGAATAGCCACGGAAAAGCCGCTCCGGTGCAGTGTGCCGACTGCCACAAGAAAGAAAACTCGTAAGCTCGGCGGCCCCATTCGCTCGCCGTATCCCGTTTGACGCCCTGCTTCAGTGTGCCTCGAGCGCTGCTTTGGCGTTCTTCACCATCTCGGTATAAAACGCGTCCGCGCCGTTGAACATAATCTGTATCCCGATGCACACCAGGATGAACGCCGACAATCGCACGACAATACTGGTTCCGTTCGGACCGAGCAACCGTTCCAACACATCGGAGTATCGATAGCAAAGGTAGATAGTGATGCCGATCAGCACGATTCCCACGGTTGCAACCAGCGCGCTCTGGATCAGTTGCAGGTGGCTTTCTTCCTTGGCATTGCTTCCCAGCGTGATCGCTACCGCGATCGAGCCCGGGCCCACCGTGAGCGGCATGGTCAGTGGGTAAAACGCTTGCGACAGGATGGCATCGCGGCTCGGCTCTGGTACCTGGCGTTCGGAGATGTTGCTCTGCTGGTTTAGGATGCGCCAGCCCGAGATCATCACGATGAGCCCTCCACCTAACTGCACCGCTCCCAGGCTGACACCAAAGAAGTCCAGAACGTACGATCCGACAAACAGCGACGCCATCAGCAGCACGAAACCATTCACCGCCACCCGCATAGCGACAGTTCGCCGTACGCTTGTGTCGTAATCCTCCAACATGCCGGCAAAGATCGGCGCCATTCCCAGCGGGTTCACGATGGGCAGCAGCGCGGCATATACCAGCAGAATACTGCGGACGATTGCGTACATTTGAGGAAACAGCATATCCGAAATGCACAGAAGCGTGGGAGCGCTTGGTATCCGTTGACCAACTTCCTTTTTGCGGGTTGAATGGGAGAACCACTACTGGAGACAATCGCGATCGATGAGTGACAAGGAAGGAATTCCGGCACGCACCTACGGGGGCCTCGAGGTGCAGTTGCGCGAGTCGCTATTTACTCGCGCCCTTGTCTTGCCCATCCAGGAGTTCATTCACATTCAGGGCATCAGCAGCGTGTTGCTGCTTGCTGCAGCAGTCGCCGCGCTGGTCTGGGCCAACTCTCCCTGGCGCGATTCCTACCACCATGTCTGGGAGGTGCAGCTCACGCTGTCGAGCATTGAACTCCCGATACACGCCTGGATCAATGACGCTCTCATGGCGATTTTCTTCTTCCTGGTGGGCATGGAGATCAAGCACGAGATCGTGCATGGAGAACTGTCTGACATTCGCAAGGCCGCGCTGCCCATCGTAGGCGCGCTGGGAGGAATGGTCGTCCCGGCGCTCCTGTTCGTCGCTCTGAACTTCGGCGGCTCCGGACAACACGGTTGGGGTGTCCCTATGGCGACCGACATCGCCTTTTCTCTGGGTGTGTTGGGCATGGTGAAGGGAATCCCCTCCGAGTTGAAGGTTTTCCTGCTAACGCTGGCCATCGCCGACGACATCGGGGCGATCATCGTCATCGCTTTTTTCTACACGGACACGCTGCACGTTCAGGCGCTATTCGTTGGAATCTTCTTTCTGCTGGTGATGTTCGGTCTACGCCGTATCGGCATTTCGCGAACCATCGTATACGTGGTTCTCGGCATCGCGTTTTGGGTTGCGATCCTGCAGTCAGGCGTACATGCCACCATTGCCGGCGTAATCCTCGGATTCATGGTTCCCACCACACCGCGGCTCTCACTCGAGCAGTTTCAGGAAATCGGGGTTGACATGATTCACCGTTTCCGGGCTGCGCGCTCGAAAGGTGACATGGCCATGGCGCATCGACTGCTCGGCAGTTTTGAGCAACTGATAAATGCCACCGAGGCCGATTCGGAGCGCATGACCCGGAAATTAAACGATTGGGTTTCGTTCGTAGTCCTTCCGCTCTTCGCGCTCTCCAATGCCGGCGTCGATTTTTCCGGAGGTGCCGCCCGGGGCTTGCTCACCAGCCGCATTGCGTGGGGCATTGCGATTGGTTTGGTCATCGGCAAACCCATTGGCATCGTGGGCTTCAGTAAGCTGGCGGTACAGTTCGGCCTGGCGCGCCTTCCCAGCGGTGTAACTTGGCTGCAGATGGCCGCTGTGGGAACTTTGGCTGGCATCGGTTTCACGGTTTCGATCTTTATCAGCTCGCTCGCGTTCGACGATCCCATCCATCTTATGGAAGCCAAGACAGCAGTGCTCGTCGCATCACTGATCGCTGGTCTCGTCGGGTTCTTCGCGCTTCGCCACGAAGCGAAATCAGAGACCTCCTCTGAGGCGCCGGTTGAAGGCTAAGTCGAAACCGTCTTTCGCAGTGAGAAACGCGTTGTGCGGGTTGTGAAGTCGGCTTTCAAGAACAGATGATTTTCGCTTTTGAAGCGTCCGGACCGCTGTTAATCTATTGACAGCGGCTATGCACATAGGTTCATGTGCCCAATCGTCCGCATTAGCCCGATTAACCCCCATCTGGCGATCCACAAAGGAGACTTTCATGCGTTCTAAGGTTTCAGCAGTTCTGCTTGCAGCACTTCTGTTGATGGCCCTTGCGGCCTGCAGCAAGAAAGAGCAACCCGCCCAGCCCGCGCCCGCCGCAGCCGATCAGTCATCGCAGCAGACCCCTGCCACAACCCAGCCGGCGGCCTCTGGACAACAGGCCGCCGCCCCGGCAACCACTCCGGCGGGCACGACTCCGACGACAGAAGCGCCTGCGGCCGCCCCCGCGGCGGCTCCAGTAGCCGAACAGGCTCCTCCACCTCCGCCTCCTGAGCCCATCGTCATTCCGGCAGGAAGAACGGTAACGGTCCGCATGGGCGATGGACTTTCGTCCAAGACAGCTCAGGACGGACAGCCCTTCACCGGCACTTTGGCCAATGGAATCGCCGTGAATGGAAAGGTAATCGTTCCTGCGGGCTCAGGCGTCACCGGAGTCGTCTCCGAAGCCAAGTCGGCTGGAAGGTTCAAGGGTGAGGCCATCCTGGCTATCCGCCTGACCTCCGTAAACATTAAGGGTGTACCGCACAAAGTGAGCACGGATGAGTACGTCGTCACCCAAAAAGGCAAGGGCAAGCGCTCGGCAGTCATGATCGGTGGCGGTGCCGGGGGCGGGGCTTTGATTGGCGGCATCGCTGGTGGTGGTAAGGGCGCTCTCATCGGAGGCTTGGTCGGCGCTGGTGCTGGCACTGCCGGTGCTGCCTTTACCGGCAACAAGGAGCTCTCCATCCCGGCAGAGTCGGCGGTCAACTTCAAGACCACCTCGACCATCACCATCGAACCGGCTCAGTAGAAGAATTAGAAAACCTGATCACGACACCGAGGGAGGCCGAACAGCCTCCCTCTTTTCATGGAACCCAGGATTCGACGCGGTGTCTAAGTACAAGGCAACCGGACGATCTAAGCACGACCGATCCGGCCAGGAGCGATCACATCCATGAGAATTCTTGCTGTGTTGATAGTTCTGGGAATATGCTGCGCCGCTGTGCCGCAGACTCCCCCCGCGACGAGCGGCGATGCCGAAGAGGAGGTCGCCGGAGTTCAAAAACAGTGGCTCGAGGCCGAGCAACACGGCGATGCCGCCACCCTCGATCGAATCCTCGATGACGAGTTCGTAGGTTCAGGCCCGGGTGGCAACGTGATACGAAAGTCTGATCTGGTTGCCACCGTTCCGGGTGATCAGCCGAAGGGGTTTCTGAATCAGAGCTTGGCCGATTTAACCGTAAAGGCATTTGGCCGGACCGTTGTGGTCCTCGGCAAACTCGTCGACCCAAATGACAAGACCCACCAGGTGCGGTTCAGCATGGTTTACGAAAAGCGCGCAAACCAGTGGAAAATCGTGGCCGCCCAGCTCGTACCGGTCGTGGTCGAGAGCTGATATCGAGCTACTTGGGCGGCTTCTTTTCGGCTTGCAATTTCGCGCGTCGCTCGGCAGCCCAGCCTTGCTTGTTGACTTGCCGCCCTCGCCCCACCGCTAGAGAGTCGGCAGGAACATTTTCCGTGATGCATGACGCCGCGCCCACATAGGCCCCCTTGCCTAGTTTGACGGGCGCCACCAGTGTCGAGTCGCTACCAACAAACACGCCATCTTCGATCAAAGTACGGTATTTGTTCACGCCGTCGTAGTTGCAGGTGATGGTGCCGGCGCCAATGTTGACGCCCTCTCCGATCACGGCGTCACCAAGATATGAAAGGTGATTCGCCTTGGAGCGCTTGCCCAGCTTCGTTTTCTTCGTCTCCACGAAGTTGCCGACGTGCGCTTCTTCGCCGATGTCGCTTCCCGGGCGCAGGTGCGAGTACGGACCAATCTGCGCGCCATCGCGGACGATCGAGTTCTCCATGATGCAGCCCGGAAGAATTAGCACTTGGTTTCCAATGTCACAGTTGGTGATCACCGAGTACGACCGAATGCGGCAGTCCGAACCAATCTTCGTCCGTCCGATAACCTGCACGAAAGGCTCGATCACGGTGTCCGGCCCGACTTCGACGTCCGCATCGATGTCACACGTCTCTGGACGGAAAATCGTGGTCCCGTCCTCCATCAGTTGCCGCGCTTTTTTCGCCCGCAATTTGGCATCGAGTTCTGCCAGTTCCAGGCGCGTGTTTACTCCCATCACCTCGTTCGAATCTTCGGCACGCAGCGCGCTTACGAGGTTTCCTGCCTTCCCAAGCACGCCGGCCATGTCCGTGAGGTAAAACTCCCCAGCGGGATTGTCGGTTGTCAGTCTGTCGATGTGCTCGTATAGAGGTTCGACCGCGAACGCATAGATGCCGGAGTTGATCTCCCGTACTTCGCCTTCGTTGCCGCGCAAAGCCTTCTGTTCGACGATCCGATCGACTTCGTCAGTAGGGTGGGCCTCTTTATATTTACGGAACACTCGGCCATAGCCGGTAGGGTCCGCAGGTTCCGCGGTCAGTACCGTCATCGCCGCGTGCTTCGACAGGTGGAATTCACGCACCCGCTCGATCGTTTCGGGATGGATGAGCGGCACGTCCCCTGACAACACCAGAACGTGACGGAAAGCTTGCAACGCCTCTCGCGCCGCCATCAGCGCATGTCCCGTCCCCCGCTGTTCGCGCTGCAAAACGAATTGGATCCCGGTGGACTGAAGCGTCTCGCGCACCGTGTCGGCTTCGTGCCCGATGATTGCAAAGATATTTGCGGGTGCAACGACTTTGCTGGCTGCAGCGACCACATGGCCTAACAGCGTCCTGCCCGCAATCTGGTGCAATACCTTGGGATGCCGCGACTTCAGCCGCGTGCCTTTCCCCGCTGCCAGGATCGCAATAGCGAACTCAAATTGGCTCTGGGCTACAGGATGGGAGGAGTCAGACTTCGCATTCATCATGACCTAACAGGGTATCAAGAGAAGCTTAAGATTCGCGTTTTGCGGCGGCAACAGGAGTTTCGTAGGCGTCGAGCAGAAGCCGCAACAGGTCATGCGCCACGTGATGCGTTTCGTGCCGGGCAATCAGGCCTTCCCGAGGGTCGATCTCCTCGGTGAGATAGTCGCCCAGGATCGGCTTCACGCCCATGGCCTCGATGCGGTCGGCATCCACCACGATCTGCGACTGCTGCTTTTCCTCATACTTCTTCATCAGCGTGGGAGACGCAGGCGTCTGGTTGACCAGAGCGAAATCGAAGAACTCGTGACGGGCATGCTTGTAGATCGCAAGAATGTGTTGCGACGCCGTGAGATTGAGGCTCTCATTGGCCTGCGTCATCAGGTTGCAGACGTAAACCTTCGTGGCTTGCGAGTTCTTAATGGCCGCTGAAACATCGCGCACCAGCAGATTGGGAACCAGGCTAGTGAACAGCGATCCCGGCCCGATGGTGATCAAGTCGGCCGTCTCTATCGCTTCCAGCGCAGCTGGCGCAGCTTTCGCATTCCACGGCGCCATGCGCAGTTCCAGAATGCGTCTCTGGCTGGCGGTGATATTGGTTTCCCCACGCGCTACCGAACCGTCGTCCATGATGGCGTAGAGCTGCGTGTTGCTGGTAGTCGCCGGAAAAATATGTCCCCGGCTGGCGAGAATTGCCGCGGTGTAGCGCACCGCTTCGCTGAAGTCCCCCGTAATGTCGGTCATCGCCGACAGAAACAAGTTGCCGAAGTTGTGGCCTTCCAGTCCCTCGCCCGCTTTAAAGCGATACTGGAAGAGCTTCGACAGCAGCGCTTCTTTCTCCGCCAAGGCAACGATGCAGTTGCGAATGTCTCCCGGAGGGGGAACGTTCAGTTCCTTGCGCAAGCGCCCGCTTGATCCACCGTCGTCACTCACGGTTACAATGGCCGACAACTCGGAGATGAAGGGAAGCGACCGGTCGAACGCTTCCTCGCCCGGCATTACCACGTGCTGCTTCAGGCCGTGGAGCAGCGTGGATAGGCCAGTACCTCCGCCCATCGTTACTACTCTTATGGGACGTAACTCCGCGGAATGAGAAAAGCTCTGCATCACCCGACTATCGGCAATTAGAAGTGCCACTTCTGTGAATCGGGCGGCACTTCGGCGCTGGTATCAGGATATAGCAGTTCGGTGAACCGTGGATCGTCTGCCAGGCCCTTGAAATCGGAATCGTTCCGGGCCTGAAACCGGTTGGCAGGGTTTAGGCGGATGGCCTCGTGCAGTCCGGAAATCGCATCAGGAAAATGCCCCATCAGACAATTCAGCGCGGCTGCTCCGTACCAGACGTAGTCTAGCTTGGGGTGCTTCTGGGTAAGGTCGCCAAAGAACTCCCGGGCGCTTACGTAGTCGCCCATGTTCATGAGCGATATTGCATAGTCGTATTGCTCTTCCGGCGTCTTGAACTTATTGGCATTGCGATTCAACTGCTGGTTGCAGGTGTTAAGATGGACCGCGGCGCGGTCCGACAATTCCGGGCTTAGGCCTCCCACAACCTTTTCGAAACACGCCTTCGCCCTATCGTACTTATGAGACTGTAACGCTTTGAGTCCGGCCTCGTAGTTTTGCACAGCCTGTGTAAATCTAGGGTCGTCAGTAACCCTCAGTGGCTTGGCCGTGCGCAGGCGCACCTCTGCACCACTCCCTGGTCCCTTTAAGTCTAGTTGTTTCTTGGACCTGGATTCGGTTTCCTGAACGTTTTCTGCCTCTTTTTTCTTCATCTGCTTACATCCTTTGAGTCGTAAACGGCAGGCAACCCCTCGGGGCTGTGGAAAACCCAAATATTACAAGGCTGTGTTTGCTGAGTTATACCCGCAACCAACAGCAACGTCAACTGTACCTTTAGGAGCGGTCCAGTCGCGGCGCTAATTCATGTTCGCGGCAGCTTCCAGGTCGATCGATTTCCACTCACCTTTGATGATCTCCGCGCGAATTTGTGCTGGTGTTTTCTTCAGCTTATTTTCCTGGTAGGCGTAATACACCTCTTTCATGCAGACTGCGCAGTGCGCGCCGTGGTTGGACTCGAAACAGGTATGCAGACTCTTGTGTCCGATTCGCTCGCAATAGCAGTAGCAAGGCATTTGGTTGATGACACCAGGAATTTTCGACGCCAGTTCATAGGCATGGGCCTGATACGGGTACTTGAAGATCTCTCCGACGCGCTGGTCTGCGGGCAAAATCGGCAATAACTCTCCCGGCAAAGGAGCACGGGTGTTGAAGACGGGAACCGTATCCCCTTGGGCAAAAGCAATCACAGCCAACACCACCACCAGCGCAAGTACAGCAGGCTTCTTCATCACATCAACCTCGGCGGCTATTTTAGCCGAGAAGGCCGCTCGCGCCCAAACCGCGGTTCAGGCTCACTCCGCGGCTCGAAAGACCTTTGTTGCATCTTCAGCAGCACATTGCGACCGAAACTGCCGCAACCATAGGGCTGACTTTGGTGTTCTTTATAATGGATCAGCTACCAGACGTCGTTACGACCTAATTCATGTCCTCGCAAATCCCCAACCAGCCCGTCGTGTCCACGTCAGCCGGGAAGCTCACTCCTCCCGTCGAACTGGAAGGACCGCAGCCGCGCCCTGCCCGGGTTCGGCCCGTGTTCACCCGATGGCTGCGCGACATCCTGATTTCCCTCGCGGTATCGGCATTCTTCATCATCTTCCTGTACCAGCCGGTAAAGGTTGAGGGAACCAGCATGATGCCGACGCTCGAAGACCAGGAGCGCGTCTTCATCAACAAGTTCGTCTATCGGCTGGAACCGATCCACCGCGGCGACGTGGTGGTCTTTCGCTATCCTCGTGATCCCTCGAAAAGCTACATCAAGCGCGTCATCGCCGTGGCCGGTGATCGGGTGAAAATCGAGGAAGGGCTCGTTTACGTCAACGACCGCCAGATCTCCGAAGACTACGTTTCGCAAATCTACGAAGACGTGCGCTCCTATGCGCCGACAACAGTGCCGCCGCACTCCTACTTCGTGATGGGCGACCACCGCAACCTGTCGAACGACAGCCGCGACTTTGGGCCGGTCAACGAGAGTTTCATTTACGGCAAGGCGGTCTTTGGTTACTGGCCATTCGCCAAACTCGGCAAGCTGCGCTAGCGAAGCCCTGACCAGGCCTCGAAGGCGACAGCCCTTAGGCAGTCCATGAGCTCCGCAAGATTAGATTGGCTTTACTGGCTGCCGAAAAACTTATTGCGGGACGGCTTCGTATCAGGGGACGGCTTAACAGGATGCGGAAAAGATTGCTTTCGCATGGCTTTGTATCTTGGCACGACTTCACACGTTGCTTAAAAACTCGATCCCAAGTGGCTTTACGTCATGGCACGAATTCAGTCGTGCCGATATGTTGCTCATTTTCGGCGCGTCCTTTACACACTTTTTGCAGCCTGTTTAGCCGCTGAGCTGGCTGAATCAGATCGGCCGCAAATCGATTGAGGTATTCATGCAACTAGTTCCGCGAATCCTGTTATGCGTCTTTGCACTTACCGTGCTGTCGTTCGCCGCCGATCGCGATCCGCAAGTCCTGATCCAGGCCGAACGCGCTTTCGCCAAGGCAACTGCCGAACGGGGCGTCGATGGCTGGATGGAATTCATGGCGCCCAATGCAGTCGAGTTATCAACCGAACCACTGGTGGGTCTCGACCAGATTCGCGCGGGCATGACCAAACTGTTCAAGCTGCCGGGCTTCAAAATCACCTGGGAGCCCACCAAAGCGGAGTTCCTCGGACAGGGCGATGTTGGCTACGCGGTCGGCCGTTATGAAGTACGCTCCACCGGTGACGACGGCAAACCCCAGGTCGAGAAAGGTACTTACCTCACTACTTGGCAGAAACAGAAAGACGGCTCGTGGAAGGTCGTCTCCGACATCGGCAGCCCCGATCCGCCTGTGAAATAAGCGGCAATTACTCCTCTTATGCGTTGCCTCGATACCTGATAAAATCGATAAAATCCACTCCTCGGAGAAGCAATGCAGGCAATCCTTGCGCTGGAAGACGGACGCATCTTCCACGGCAAAGGCTTCGGCGCCAAAGGCGAATGTTACGGCGAAGTCGTTTTTAATACTTCCATCACTGGCTATCAGGAAATCTTCACTGACCCTTCCTACGCCGGACAAATCGTCGTTCTCACCAATCCCCAGATCGGCAACTACGGCACCAACTCCGAAGATAACGAAGCGACCCGTCCTTACATCGAGGGCCTGATTGTCCGCGAGTTCTCGCGCGTCAGCTCCAACTGGCGATCCCAGGAAGTCGCCGAGGAATACCTCGAGCGCTACAAAATCCCTGTGCTCGCCGAGATCGACACGCGCGCCCTTGTGCGTCATCTGCGCACGTACGGCGTTATGCGCGGCGTCATCTCGACCCTCGAAACCGATACCGACAAGCTCGTCGCCAAGGCCCGCTCCATCCCGAAGATGGACGGCACTGACTTGGCGAAAGAAGTCACCACGCCTCGCGTTTATCAATGGGAAGAAGGCGTACGCTCCTTCGAGCCAACGGAGGTCGTTGGAGTCAAGGACGGCGCGCCGAAGTACAAAGTGGTCGCCTACGACTACGGCATCAAGCAGAACATTCTGCGCCGGCTGGTGGGCGAATCCTGCAGCGTGACCGTGGTTCCCGCCACCACCAGCGCCGAAGACGTCCTTGCCATGAAGCCGGACGGAGTGTTCTTGTCGAACGGCCCCGGCGATCCCGAACCTGTCACCTACGCGCAGGAGAACATCCGCCGCATGATGGGAAAAGTCCCCATCTTCGGTATCTGCCTCGGCCACCAGCTAATCGGTCTCGCGCTCGGCGGCAAGACTTACAAACTCCGCTTCGGACATCACGGCGGCAATCATCCGGTCAAACGGTTGGCTACCGGCAAGATCGAGATCACCGCCCACAATCATAACTTCGCCGTCGATCCCGACTCGCTCAAGCAAAGCGAAGTCGACCAGACGCACATTGACCTGAACGACAACACGCTGGAAGGCTTGCGCCACCGCTCGCTGCCGCTCTTCAGCGTGCAGTACCACCCCGAAGCCGCTCCCGGCCCCCACGACTCGCACTACCTCTTCAAAGACTTTGTGAAGATGATGGATGAGTGGAAAGAGGGCTAGGGCTTATGAAGGGGCGCGGCTTCAGCCGCGCCGGTAGTGAGCAGTTAGAAGGGGCGCGGCTTTAGCCGCGCCGCAGAGGCAAGTAGGAAATTAGGGCTTAGCCCCTGAGGGGACTCGAACTTGAGACCGACTCGACAATTGACCAAACCAGGTGAGACTTACTTTGTCACATTTCAGACCTGGCAACGCCGAGAGCTATTTCGAAACCCTCAATGGGCTGCATCATTCCTCGACACGCTGCAGAGTTGCCGGGGACGCGCGTACCTTCTGCACGAGTACGTCTTGATGCCGAAGCATTTTCACATCCTGATTACCCCATCTGTTTCCCTTGAGCGGGCGGTCCAATTCATCAAGGGTGGATTTTCATTCAAGGCAAAGAAACACTTGGGATCCTCAACGGAGGTCTGGCAAACCGGCTTTTCCGATCACCGCATCCGCGGCTTAACCGACTACAGCAGCCATGTCGGATATATCTATTGCCACCCAGTTGGACGAAGACTTGTTGAACTGGCCAGCGACTATCTTTGCTGTTCAGCATTCCCGGGGCAATCAAAGACGATGTCCCTCAGTGGCTGAAGCCAGAGTTGCATGATTCAATTTCTGGCGCGACTGAAGTCGCGCCCCTTCAAAACCCCGACAGGGAATTGGTGACAAAGAATTAATGCCACGCCGCAACGACATCGCGAAAATCCTGATCCTCGGCTCCGGGCCCATCGTTATCGGCCAGTCCGCCGAATTCGACTACTCGGGTGCGCAGGCCTGCAAGGCGCTCAAGTCCGAAGGTTATGAAGTTGTGCTGGTGAATTCCAACCCGGCCACCATCATGACCGATCCCGAGATGGCCGACCGTACCTACATCGAGCCACTCAACCGTACCTACCTCGAAGAGATCATCCGGGTCGAAGCCGAGATGCTCGCCGAGAGCGGACGCCCCGGCATCTTTGCCGTGCTGCCCACGGTCGGCGGACAGACCGCTCTCAACCTTGCCGTCGAATTGGCCGATGGCGGCGTCCTCGAGAAGTACGGAGCGCAACTCATCGGCGCTCAGCTCGACGCCATCAAGAAGGGCGAGGACCGCCTGCTCTTCAAAGATGCGATGACCAAGATCGGCCTCGAAGTTCCGAAATCCTCCCTGGTCAACAATCTCAAAGACGGGATGGATTTCACCAGCAAGATTGGTTTCCCGGTCATTCTCCGCCCGTCGTTCACGCTCGGAGGCACTGGCGGCGGCATCGCCTATAACCGCGAAGAGCTACTCGAACTCCTGGCTCGCGGCCTCGATCTTTCGCCCGTCCACGAAGTGCTGTTGGAAGAGTCCGTCCTCGGCTGGAAAGAGTACGAACTCGAACTGATGCGCGATCTCGCCGACAACGTCATCGTCATCTGCTCGATCGAAAACTTCGATCCCATGGGCGTGCACACCGGCGACTCCATCACCGTCGCGCCCGCGCAAACCCTCACCGATCGCGAATACCAGGCCATGCGCGATGCTGCGATTGCCGTGATCCGCGAAATCGGCGTTGAGACCGGCGGCTCCAACATCCAGTTCGCCGTCGATCCCCACAACGGCCGCATGGTCGTCATCGAGATGAACCCGCGTGTCTCGCGTTCGTCAGCCCTGGCGTCGAAGGCCACCGGGTTCCCGATCGCGAAGATCGCCGCCAAGCTCGCAGTCGGCTACACCCTCGACGAAATCACCAACGACATCACGCGCAAGACGCCGGCCTGTTTTGAACCAACACTTGACTACGTCGTGGTGAAGATTCCCAAGTGGCAGTTCGAAAAATTCCGCGGCGCTGACGAATCGCTCGGCCCGCAGATGAAGTCCGTCGGCGAGGTTATGGCCATTGGCCGCACCTTCAAGCAGGCCTTGCTCAAAGCCGTGCGTTCCCTTGAGACCGGCAAGCGTATAGGCTCCGAGAAAATCGAGCCGCGTATCCTCACCAAGCGCCTCGTTACGCCGCATCCTGAACGCCTGCAATATATCCGTTACGCGCTCTCGCAAGGAATGACCGTCCGCGAGATCGCGCAGATGACCAACATCGATCCCTGGTTTCTCCACCAGCTCAAGGAAATCGCCGACGAGCAAGCCAAGTTAAGCAGCCTTCCGCTGGAGACCATCGGCACCGCGGCGCTGCGCCACCTCAAGCGTGTCGGCTTTTCTGACGCCCGCTTGGGCAACTCGCTCCAGACCAGCGAAGGCAAGGCTTCCTCCGAGAAAGTTCGGCAGCTTCGCAAGCAGCATGGCGTCCGTCCTGTGTACAAGCGCGTTGACACCTGCGCCGCGGAGTTCGAGAGCTTCACGCCTTACATGTACTCAACCTACGAGGAAGAAGACGAGGCCACGCCCACCGATCGCAAGAAAGTCATCATCCTGGGCAGCGGGCCTAATCGCATCGGGCAGGGAATCGAGTTCGACTATTGCTGTTGCCACGCTGCCTTTGCTCTTCGCGACGACGGTTACGAGACGATCATGGTCAACTGCAATCCCGAGACCGTCTCCACCGACTACGACACCAGCGATCGTCTCTACTTCGAGCCGCTCACCTACGAAGACGTCATGGCCGTTTATGACCACGAAGCCGAAGGCCGAGCCCCAGTCGGCGTCATCGTACAGTTCGGCGGTCAGACTCCTCTGAACCTAGCGCTGCCCCTCAAGGCCGCGGGTGTTCCCATCATCGGCACTTCGCCCGAAAGCATTGATCTCGCTGAAGACCGCAAGCGCTTCGGCAAACTGCTCGAGGAGCTTGATATTCCGCAACCGCCCGGAGCCACCGCCGCCAGCGTTGAAGAAGCGCTCGCCAATGCCAATCGCGTCGGCTATCCCGTCCTCGTGCGCCCCTCGTACGTGCTCGGCGGACGCGCCATGGTCATCGCTTACGACGACGAGTCCGTCCATCGCTACATGAAAGAGGCAGTCGAGTATTCGCAGGAGCGGCCGGTCCTCATCGACCACTTCCTTGAGTCAGCCACCGAGGTTGACGTCGACGCTCTCTCCGACGGAGAAGACGTCGTGATCGGCGGCATCATGCAGCACATCGAAGAGGCCGGCATCCACTCGGGCGATTCCTCCTGCGTGCTGCCATCGGTTGACCTCTCGCCGGAAGTGCTCGCGACGATTCGCGATTACACGTTCCGTCTCGCGCGTGCCTTGAAAGTTATCGGCCTGATGAACATCCAGTACGCAATTCAGCGCGACAAGGTTTTCGTAATCGAGGTCAACCCGCGCGCCTCGCGTACCGTGCCCTACGTCTCCAAGGCCACGGGAGTGCCGCTGGCCAAGATCGCAGCGCGCCTCATGACCGGACGCAAGCTGCGTGACTTCCTCCCCGAGAATGTCGAGCGCGGCACCGACCTCGACACCGGCAGCTTTTACTACGTGAAGTCACCGGTATTTCCCTGGGGCAAATTCCCCGGCGTCGACACCGTGCTCGGCCCCGAGATGAAATCCACCGGCGAAGTGATGGGAGTGGCCGACAGCTTCGGCGAAGCTTTTGCCAAGGCGCAGGCCGCGGCCGGACAAGTCCTGCCGACCTCGGGACGAGTCTTCCTCAGCGCCAACGATCGTGACAAACCCTTCGTTGCCCATGTCGCACAACGCTTCGTCGAACTCGGATTCAGCCTGGTCGCGACCCACGGCACTGCGAAAATTCTCGAAGACGCGGGCCTTCAAGTCGAGCGCGTCTACAAGGTGAAAGAAGGACGCCCCAACGTGGTTGACCTCATTAAGGGCGAGCGATTGCACCTCATCGTCAACACGCCCCACGGCATCGATCCTTGGTTCGACGAAAAAGCAATCCGCCGCGCCGCCGTAACTGCGCGTATCCCGACCATTACGACTCTCTCGGCAGCACGCGCAGCTTGCGATGGGATTGCCGCCCTGCAACGCGGAGATTTGAAGGTGTACGCGCTGCAACAACTCCACGCCGAGCGCGCCGGCGCCGCAAAGTAACTCCGAAGGGGCTTCACTCCGCCGCACAAGCTTTATGTTTGTCATCACTCGGAGGGTTCAGCCTCGGGGGGATCCGCCCTCCGACTTTTTCCGCAGCCTCTTCCCGTGCCGGTGGGGCGGTTTGTATAAGCAGCGCCGGGCTTCAGCGCTATTTTCTTCCAGCCTTTTTACCCTCCCGAGACCCCTTCACCCCATCGGCTTTTAGCTCCCTATCCCAGGCGGCGAATGCTTTTGTGAGCGCTTTCTGTAGCGTTATGCCCTGGCTCGCAGCCAGCGTCTTAATTCGGCGTTTCTCTTCTTCCGAAATCCGCGCCTGAAACAGATAACTTCTCTCTTCTGCCACTGCAGACCTCCTGAGTCATACTTGTATGAAGAGTATGACACAACCTTGAGGCTCGGAGGGCCCATCCCCGCCTTCCTCTGGCAGGGTCTTTCCTTCCAATCGCGAAAAATCAACGTGACCCAATGCTAGAGGCTCCCCGAGCCTTAAACCATGAACGGGAAAGGAACAGGGATTTGTGTCTCTTCTCAGCCTGCGCCGGTTCTCGCCATACTTGTATTTAAAATATGCGGCGTCAGTGGTATGAATTGTATGTAAAGTATGTCGACAAACGATGTGCTTTGTATGTAAAGTATGTCGTTTTGGGCAGTCGAAAAGCCTCGAAATCGCACATAAGTCCTTAACTATCAGATGGATACGTATAGCTAACATGGAATCATGCTCTTGCGAACAATTTTCTCCTAAACATCTGATTCTAAAAGAGAGGCGCGAAAGGACGTAGAAAAACGGGACAACGAATGCCAAAAACTCAACGAAGCTTGTGTCCCGAGAAACGCGGCGAATTAGAGCGTTGGCGCGACCGGGGCTCACCTTGACGGCGCCCTCTTAGCGGCTTTTGCGGCTTGGGAAGAGAAACTGCAGGTGAATCGTTCAGCGGTCCCCCCAACTCAGACCGCCCGGCCGGAAGCCGACGGCGCCTCGCGTGCATGGCTGCAGCAAGCGCCAAAGCTCGACTGGACCAAGTTCCCCGAAGTCGAGGTAATGCAAAGTAAGGACAGGCGGCTCTGGGTGCTGCGGGAAACAATGGCGCCGTGTTAGTAGAGGTGCTCCAGAGCATCGCAGACGGTCCGCCTGTGGAGGAGGTTGCTGAGATGTTTGAGGTAGAGTTAGACCAGTTGAAGAAGGTGGCGCCGTTTTACCGGGGCATCCGACTAAGATCCACACCCGAAATCGTCGCCAGCGAGTTAACTGTCCACTAACCACTATCCACTAACCACTGGTGCTCAAAATGTTTCTTCACGGAATCTTTCCCCCGATCACGACACCGTTCTATCCCGACGGCCGCATCTACTACCGCAAGCTCGAGCAAAACGTCCAGCACTATTCGCGCACGCCCACCGTGGGCATCGTGGTTCTCGGGTCCACCGGAGAGGCCATCCTGCTCAGCGATATCGAGCGTCGCGAAGCCCTGAAGACCGCCATCGACGCCGCCTCCAACGACAAGGTCATGATCGCTGGCACTGGCGCCGAGTCCGCGATCGACACGCTGCGGCTCACCGAGTACGCCTACGATATCGGATACGACGTCGCCATGGTTCGCACCCCGCACTACTACAAAGGACAGATGGCCAATCCGCAAAACATGCTGGCCTTCTACCGATTCGTCTGCGACCGCTCGCCCTTGCCGGTGATCATCTACAACTTCCCGCAGGCCACCGGCTACGACATCCCCGCCGAACTGGTCATCGAACTCGCCGAGCACCCCAACCTAATCGGCATCAAGGAGTCGTCCGGATCCATCGAGAAGGTGCAGAAGATGGTCGAAGGCACGCGTAGCATCACGCGTAAAGCCACCGTCACCGAGACCTTCGCTGCAGTCACCGCGCGCATGCTGCAAGCGGCCGCCGCAACTCCCTCCAGCCCCGAGGGCGGCGCCCTGGTTTCCATCGGAGTCCCCGTCGAAATTCCCGTAACGAGTACGACAGCCCCCAACGCCTCCTCCAGTCGGGTCCCAGTCCTCAAGCCCTCGTCCGCGGCGATCAAGGTTGTCGGTTCGCTCAAGACCCGCCAGAAAGAGGTCGGATTCCAGGTGCTGGTGGGTGCGGCGCAGAAACTCGCGCCCTCGCTTGACGTAGGAGCGGTAGGAGCGATCCTGGCCTTTGCCGACTGCGCTCCTACCGCGTGTTACGAGATCTATGCGGCATGGAAAGAAGGAGATGCGAAGCTCGCGCAAGAGAAGCAGGAACGGATCGCGAAGGC
Source organism: uncultured Acidobacteriaceae bacterium (assembly GCA_963722405.1). Lineage (GTDB taxonomy): Bacteria > Acidobacteriota > Terriglobia > Terriglobales > Acidobacteriaceae > DASRAA01. Next base: position 624,029 of record CAVRMO010000012.1, on the reverse strand, counting down.
TGCCGTTCGCATTGTGGGAGAACTCAGCATCCCGGCCGTGAAGTACGCTATGGACTTCAACGGCCTCTACGGAGGCCCTCCGCGCTTGCCCCTTTTGCCTCTCACGGCCGACCAGAAGGCCGAGGTTGATCAGTTGCTAGCGAACATTCGGAACTGAGGTTGGCGAGCCTGGGGAGGAGGCCTCCGTTCATAGTTCCGTTTGGAATAGCCGTCCCCTCAACTGCCACCCTGAGTCCGAATCCAGAGCGGCGGGTTGTGCTTCATATCCACAGTCGCTGACACGGCGGCCAGCGAAGGAATGATGGTATCGGCGGCGGAGAGTTCGTGCTGCGGGTAGGTAGTGGGGAGGGCGATCACGGTGGCTCCGGCGGCGTGGGCGGAGCGAATGCCGGAAGGGGCGTCCTCAAAGACCAGACAGGTGCGGGGATCGAAGCCGAGGGCGGCGGCTCCGGCGAGATAAGGCTGAGGATCGGGCTTGCCGCGGGTGATGTCACTGGCAGTGATCATGGTGGGAGGGATGAGGAGTCCGACGGCGTGGAGGCGGGTGGTGGCGAGGCGGCGTCCGCCGGAAGTGACGATGGTGTAGCGGTCGGACGGGAGGGCGGCGAGCAGGGCACGGGCTCCGGGCAGGACCTCGAGGCCGGCGACGTCGGCGATCTCGGCTTGCTCGATGAGTTCGGCCTGGTGCGGGGCGTCCAGGTGGGGCGCGACCAGGCGGACGGTCTCGACGGTGGGGCGGCCGTGTCCGATGTGGACGACGTAGGCGGCGTCGAGGTGGTGGTGGTTGGCCCAGGCCGTCCAGATGCGCGTGCCGCAGGGAGTGGAGTGGACGAGGACTCCGTCGAGATCGAAGAGAATGGCGTTCACGTGGTAAGTGGGCACGTGGGTAGTGTCGCAGAGGGGTAGAGTGCGGGGGAAGAGGGGGTTCCACTCTGTCGCTGCGCGACAAAGGTGGGGCACCCGGGAGGGCCCGGAGGATTAGTCATGTGTTGCGCGACAAATCATGCGGCACCCATCATTGCGGACGAACGATAGCGTTTGGTTTCACCTCTCGCGTGATAGAAGTGGCGATGAGGATCAATAAAACAGCGAGGTCGAGCCAGCCGAACCAGTTTCCGAAGCGATCGTAGAGAGTGGACTCGTGTTGGACGCGCACGGTGGCGACGAGGATCGCGAAGGCGCGTCGCCGGTGGATTGTTCGCCGAAGGCGCGACCACGATGGTCGCTGACGCTGAGAATGCCTTGTTTGGGTGCGCTGGCGAGGCTGAATCCGCTTTCGACTCCGCGAAGAATCGCCATCCTGCCATGCCACCAGCCATCCGCGTCAAAATCCCAGGCGGGGTCGAGAAGAAGGCCGACGCCGTCGTTGGCACAGTTGCGTCTGCGTTGGGGAAAATCCATGTCCTTCCATCTGGTGATGCCCCAGAGGCCAGAAGGTTCGCGCCACTCAGTGTGGTCCCGACGGCGAGGTTGCCTTCGTAGACCGGCAACATGTGGTGCTTTTCGTAAGTGCGGAAGGAGCCGTCGGGAAAGTAGAGTCGGGCTTCGTTCCACTTCGCGCCGGTGGTCGGGTGAATGACTCCGACGATGATGAGCGCGTTGTTTTTGTCGGCGGTGGATTGCAGCAGGGAATCGGCTTGGGGCAGATCGGAAGCGACGGCGATCTTCTCGGGGATGACGATGGCGCGGGCTCCGGCTGTGGCGAGGAGCTCTGCCTGGCCGGCATAGTCGTGCAGCAGGCGAAGCGCGTCGGCAGAGTGCTCGGCGAGAATATTTTGGCGCAAGTCGGAGGCGACGAGTCCGACAGTCACGGTGGGTGAATTGGGCGGCGTGACGGAGAGACGCCACACCCCGAATCCGAGGACCGCGACCAGGAAACACGGGACCGCAACGGCGAGAGTTCGGCGGTCGGATTCATGCCCTTGGCGTGCGAGGAGGACGGCGGCTGTGGCGGCGAACCAGAACACGCAGAAACTGATGCTCCAGATGCCGGTGAGGAGGCGATCTGGAGGATGGGGAGGAAGTTCATCTGGGTGTAAGAGAGGTTGCCAGCGGTGCTGTGAGGAGAGGTAAGGGCGGGTATTGGGAGCGATCCAACTGAGCCACCATAGCGGGAGCAAGCCGGTGCCGAAGTAGAACATGACACCTGAAGTCAGGAGCGCGAGTACGGCGACAAGATGACGAGAGAGATTCATGAGTGGGTCCGTGGGGGAGTTGACGCGATGCGGGACGGAAAGGTTCAGAGGCGGTAAGACAGAAACAACTGAATTTGTGGGCTGCCGTTCCGCTATATTGGCAGTGATGCCGTCGCTTGCACTTTCGGACCTGATTGGCTCGCCTGTGTACGATCCGTCGGGCACTTCGCCTGTGGGAAAGGTGCGCGAGGTCGCGATCCTGCCGCAGGAAGATCCCAACCGCGTGTCAGGATTCGTGGTCAGGACACGCAATGGTGATCGCTTGCTGGCGATCAAACACGTAAGCGAGGTCAATGGCGGTGTGCGGGGCGACACCCTGTCCGATGGCTGGACTCCGTACGCGAGCGGCGAAGGCATGTTCCTGCTCGAGCGTGACCTGCTGGATCAGCAAATCATCGATGTGTACGGGCGCAAAGTTGTGCGCGTGAATGACGTCGATATTCACGAGGAACTGGGGCACGACCACATCGTGCTGAAGCTGGCTGCGGTGGATGTGGGCGCGCGCGGAGCGATGCGGCGGCTGCTGCGGGGAGTAGTGCCGTCGGGGGCGCTGCGGGCGATGATGGAGCGGGTTCCTCCGCGGATGATTCCGTGGGAGTTCGTGGACTTGATCGAGACTGATCCGGCGCGGCGGGTGAAGCTGAAGATCTCGCTGGACCGGCTGGCGAAACTGCATCCGGCGGACATTGCCGACATTGTGGAGGACCTCGCTCCGACGGAGCGCGAGGCGGTGTTCGAGACGCTGGACGAGGAAGTCGCGGCGCAAACGCTGGAGGAAATCGATCCCAAGATGCAGGTCTCGATCCTCAGCTCGCTGGATTCAGACCGCGCGGCGGACATCGTAGAGGAGATGGATCCGGACGCGGCAGCGGATTTGCTGGGCGATATGCCTGCGGAGGCCTCGCAGGAAATTTTGACCGAGATGCAGCCGGAGGAGCGCGCCGAGGTCTCCGAGCTGATGACCTTCGAGGAGGACACGGCTGCGGGGCGCATGACGACCGAGTACATGGCGCTGAAGTCGGGCGCGAAGGTGTCGGATGCGATTGAGATGTTGCGCAACTTTGAAGGCGGCCTGGAGAGCATGAGCACGATCTACATCATCGGCGAACGGGAAAAACTGCTGGGGCAGGTTCCGCTGGCGAAGATCGCGCTGGCTACGCATGACACTCCGCTGATGCTATTGAGCTCGGGACATATGCCGACGATTCACCCGGGTGCCGACGAGAAGAAGGTTGCTGAACTGTTTGACAAGTACAACCTGCTGACACTTCCGGTAATCGACGATGAAGGTGTGCTGACCGGCGTTATCACGGCAGATGATGTGATCAATATGCTCAGGGCGAAGCTGTAGGCGAAGTCGAGTCCGCTCGCAGCTGCAATAACAGAGGGCCTTTACGGCACGGCTGAAGCCGTGCCCCTGCAAAACAAATCTACGATCTTCAGGCGCGCTGTTTGAATTGGCGCATATCAGGACGTGCGGTTATTCTGAACAGGCTTCACGATCTCACCTCTAACTCCGGTGTCATGTCTGAAACGCGTCGTCTGAAGGTCTGGAGAATTCGACTGCTGATGTTCCTGGCCGTAATTGGGCCGGGGTTCATCACCGCGAATGTCGACAATGATGCCGGGGGAATTTACACCTACTCCGCTGCAGGCGCACAGTTCGGATACCTGCTGCTGTGGGTGATGATTCCGATGACCGTCGCGTTGGTGGTAGTGCAGGAGATGTCGGCGCGCATGGGCGCGGTCACGGGCAAAGGGTTGAGCGACCTGATCCGCGAGGAGTATGGCTTCCGCATCACGTTCTTCATGATGCTGGGGCTGATCATCACCAACTTTGGCAATGTGGTCGCGGAGTTTGCGGGCATCGCGAGCAGCCTGGAGCTGTTTCATATATCGCGTTATATAAGCGTCCCTTTGGCAGGCCTGGTGGTTTGGCTGATGGTAGTGAAGGGGACGTACAAGAGCGTCGAAAAGGTGTTTCTCGCGGCGTCGTTCTTCTATTTTGCCTATATCATCGCGGGCGTGCTGGCGGGCCCGAGCTGGAGAGAGGCGTTTGTTGCGACGTTCAAGCCTCCACAGGCGTCGGCGTTTCACAACTCGGGATATATCTACATGGTGATTGGCGTGATCGGAACGACGATTGCTCCATGGATGCAGTTCTACTTACAGTCGTCGATCGTGGAGAAGGGAATTACGGCTCGGGAGTACAAGGCTTCACGCTGGGACGTGATCCTGGGTTGCCTGTTCACGGACGTGGTCGCATGGTTCATCGTAGTAGCGTGCGCGGCGACACTGTACGCGCACGGAGTGCGCCAGATTCGCGATGCTGCTGATGCGGCACAGGCACTGCGCCCGCTTTCCAATGAGTTTGCTTACATTCTGTTTGCGGCGGGATTGTTCAACGCGTCTATCTTCGCGGCTTCGATATTGCCGATCTCGACCGCTTATACGGTTTGCGAGGGGCTGGGCTTTGAGTCGGGAGTGGGAAAGAAATTCGGCGAGGCGAAGGTCTTTTATTGGCTGTACACGTTGCTGCTGATCGCGGGCGGGGCGGTGATTCTGATTCCGAGTATTCCGCTGGTGAAGATCAGCATTCTGTCGCAGGTGGTGAATGGCATTGTGCTGCCGTTTGTGCTGATCTTTATGCTGCTGCTGGTGAACAAGAGCGAGCTGATGGGCAAGCACGTGAATGGCACGTGGTTCAATGCGATTGCGTGGGCGACGACGATCATCATGATCGGTTTGACGATTGCGTGGTTTGTGACGGGCGGGAATCAGTGGTTAGTGGCTAGTGGCTGGTGGCTAGAGAATCAGGCCCGCGTCTCAAACGAATTATCGCCCCTCGCGTAGCGAAGTTCAAAAAGTGAGGCAACGCTAAAGGAGTTCTCCGGCGGCGAGTTGGCGGACGAGTTCCTTGTCGGCGTCGAGGAAGTCGAGGGCGGTTAGGTCTGCGCGATTCACCCAGCGGACCTCGCGGAAGATCCGGTTCTGCAGTTCGTTCTCGTAGCGATCGATCACAAAGAAGTGCAGGTTGACGGAGTTGCCATTCTGGTAGGTGTGCAGGATGCGGGTGATCTCGCGCCCGATTTCCGCGTTGATCCCTAACTCTTCGTCGAGTTCGCGGCGCAATGCCTCGGGTGGGGTCTCACCTGCTTCGATTTTGCCGCCGGGAAATTCCCACTTGAGCGCGAGGGCTTGATGCTCGGTGCGCTGGCAACACAGGATTTCGTCACCGCGGAGGATCAAGGCGGCCACCACTTGCTTGGTCAAAATGGGTGCCTCGATTTTGCAGGTGCAGCCGGAGCGACTTCGAGAGAATCCTTCATAATTCAGTCTTTCACAACAAAGGCAATTACCTCAGGGGTTAAAGCCCGGATTTTAGTTGGCCTAAGGCGGCACGGCTGAAGCCGTGCCCTTTCAAAGATGCATTTAGGGTATCAGCCCTTTGAATTCGCCATTTCCAGATACCGACCAACCAGACTGGCGCAATGCTCGACGAGTTGGCGGTCGTCGCCGGTGAAGGCCGCTGGAGTGTGGCTGTCGATATCGAGCTCGCCGACGACTTTCCCGTTCACAAAAACCGGGGCCACAATTTCGGACTTGGTTTCGATCGAGCAGGCGAGATAGCGCGGGTCGGCGTTAACGTCGTCAACGACCACGGTTTGTGCTGAGGAAACCGCGGCGCCACAGATTCCCTGATGCAGTGGAATGCGTTTGTGCGGGGTTTCCGCTCCTACATAGGGGCCAAGAACGAGCATCGGTTCCGCTCCGTTCTCGCCTTCCTCCAGCATGTAGAAGCCGACCCAGTTGTAGTGCTTGAGCACGTCCTGCAGGCGCTCGACGATCGTAGTCATGAGGTGCTCGGCGCTATTGGCCGAGTCGGCGAGATTCGTGAGTTCGTCGGTGAGCGGCTGGTAGTTCGCGCGCATGAGTCATTTAATCACAGGCAGTTTCAGAAGGGGATAGATCGAGATCCCTCAGGGACTGAAGCCTTCTTAAGGGGCCACTAGCGGCACAGCTTAACGGGTTGCTGAAAAAGTCGGAAGAGCAGATTCCCTGTGGGCTGAAGCCCACGAGGAGTGACAAATGAAGGACTTGTACGGCACAGCTAAAGCTGTACTCCTTCAAAACACGGCTGAAAATCGACTTCTTCATCAACCTGTGAAGCCGTGCCCCTTCAAAGCTACAGGTCGCCGAGTTGTCGGATGCCCGCGGGCTGGGGGAACCGATTGGGATGCAGCGCCCAGGCGATGGCGCGGAGACCACCGATCAAACTCGTCGCCGGGGTGTTGAGCAGCTCGTCATTGATGCAGAACACGCGGCGCGCGCGCACGGCTGGCAAGTCAGTCCAGTTGCGCTGCTGGAGGGTCTTTTCCAGGGGAACGCGGTCACCCGCTCCGCACCAGGCGGCTAGCAAGACGTCGGGCTGAAGTTGGGCGACGTCGTCCGAAGCAACGGTCTTGCCGGGTTTGCCCACGACGGTGCCGCCCGCGACTTCGATCAACTCGGCGACCCAGGGTTGCGAGGCAATGATTGGCTTGCCCCATTCCTCGCAAAAGACGCGGGGCTTGTCGCTGGTCGTCGTGGAGCGGGCGCGCACATCTCCGATCGCGCTTTGCATGTTTGCGATGACTCGTTCGCCTCGCTCAGTGACGCCCATGATTCCAGCGATCACGACGATGTCGGCGTAGATGTCGGCGAGAGTTCGGGGAGCTAGCCCCAGGAACCTGGTTCCCGCCTTCAGGATTTCTGCCACAGCTTCAAGTTGATAGGGGACAGACGCGAGCACGAGGTCTGGCTTGGCATCGAGGATTTGTGCGCCCTGGGCGGTCCATGAGTCGGAGATGATGAGTCGCGAGCCAATGGCTGCCTCGGGGCAAACGTCGGCACAGTACTTAGTGCAGGCCACAACGCGGTCGAGCAGGCCCAGGTCGCGCATGGTCAATGTCGCGCTGGGCTGCAGGCAGACGACGCGTTGGGGGGTGAAAAGCGAGGGCATGGAGCAAATCATAATATGTAGGATAGCGTTGTTCGGATGAGGTCGGACAATGCGTTAACCTAGAAGCGGCCTAGTCAGATCATTTGCCTGAGGGCATTTCGATGTCCCTCAGGGGCTGAAACCCGATGTCTACGATGCCCCGCAACTTCACAGCTAAAGCCGTGCCCCTTTGAATCGTGCTAACGAAACCGGTTTTGATCTTCTATGTATTCGCCGCAATTGCTGGATCATTTTGAACATCCTCGTAACGCCGGCGACCTTGCTCATGCAGATGCGCGAGTGCGGGTGGAGAATCCCGCGTGTGGCGACATTCTGGAGTTGTCAATCAAGGTGGTCGATGGGCTTATCTCTGAGGTGCGATTTCTGGCCAAAGGATGTGTTCCGGCGATGGCATGCGGGTCGTTGATTACCGAGATGATTGGCGGAAAGTCGATCCAAGAGGCCCGTGGCATCAGTAAAGAAGATGTCGTGAGGGAGATTGGCGGGTTGCCGTCGGCCTCGGGACATGCCGCACAGTTAGCGGTTGATGCCCTACGGTCGGTGCTGGAGAAGGCAGCGCGCAATGCGTAATTTCTATGTGAGGTTGGGGATTGCTGCCTTGGTTCTGATGTGTCCGAGTGCCGGCCTGGCGCAGTACGACTGTATGCCCAGTGCGAGCCCTCCGAAGCTGCCTGCAGTGCGGGCGAGCGGGCGTTATGGCGCGTCTGGTTCGCGGCTACGGGTGCAGCAAACGGCTGGGATCGCCAATAGCTGGAAGCCAGAGCGCCGCGAAATCGGGTCGGTGCCGGCGGGCACAATGGTCGAGGTGATGGAGGACGTCATCGTTGTCGATGCGCCCGATATCGTGCGAGTCACCGAACCCATGGCAGAACTGAAGCTCAAGGAAGGGGACACGATCCTGCGCTACGCCCGTTTGGGAGAAGGCCTGGCCGACTTCTGGGTGGACGGCTGCTGGTACAAAGAGGCGAGCGGCAACTTCATCATCGAGCCTGACGGCGGCGGCTGCGGCGGCTCCAGTTGCTCGGCCAGAGTGACAAAACTGGGAAGGCAGGCGTGGTGGTTCAGGATCAAACTGCCCAGCGGTAAAACGGGCTGGACGCTCAGCCAAAGCCTCGACCTGTCGGCGGGCGGATAAAGATTGGCGAAGCGGAAGTGGCGGTATGAACTTCCGTCCTGGAAGGCGTCACATAAATGATGGACGTGAGGAACGAGTCCCTCAGGGACTGAAGCCCAACGTTAACACTCCCGAGGCGGCACGGCTGAAGCCGTGCCCTTTCAAATCGTGTTCATGAGGCTGGTTCTAGACAGTCTCCGTTTCCAATTCTTCTTCCAGCAATTGTTTGTTGTAGAGCTCAGTGTAGTAGCCGTTGCGGTCGATGAGTTCGTCGTGGGTGCCGTACTCGACGATGTGGCCGTCGTGCAGCACGGCGATGCGATCGGCATTGCGCACGGTAGAGACGCGGTGCGAGATGAAGATGGTGGTGCGGCCGCGCATGATCTCGCGAAGGTGATTGAGGATGCGGTCTTCGGTCTGAGTATCAACGCTGGAGAGCGCGTCATCCAGAACGAGAATGCGGGGATTGCGGATCAGAGCGCGAGCGATGGCGGTGCGCTGCTTCTGTCCGCCCGAGAGAGTCAGGCCACGCTCGCCGACCAGTGTGTCGTATCCCTCGGGGAAGCTTTCGATGTCACTGGCGATGTCGGCAGCTTCAGCGACGCGACGGACATCGGCGTCGGTGGCGTCGAGTGCTCCGAAGGCAATGTTTTCGCGGATGCTGTCGCTGAAGAGAAATGTCTCCTGCGGGACGAAGCCGATGTTCTGGCGCAGCAGTGCGAGAGGGAATTCGCGGATGTGGACGGCCGTCGATGAACACCGAGCCGGGGGCGGCGTCATAAATGCGCGGGATGAATGAGACCAGCGTGGATTTCCCGACCCGGTCGGTCCGACGATGGCGAGGCTGGTGCCGGCGGGGATTTTTAGATTCACATTGGTCAGCACGTCTTCATCACCATGGTGGCGTCCTGCGCCGCGTTCGGCCGCCTGTAGAGTTTGACCATAGTGGAAACTCAAGTTGCGGAACTCGATTTCTCCGATGACGTCGGTGGGCGCGCCCGATGCGGGCACTCCGGCGTCGGTGATCTCGGGCGACTCGGCGAGGATCGATTCGATGCGGAGGGTGGAGGCGGTGCCGCGCTGAAAGATGTTAATGACCCATCCCAAGGCGATGACCGGCCAGGTGAGCTGCACCATGTAGGTGTTGAAGGCCACGAAGCTGCCGACGCTGATTCGATGATCGATGACCTCAATGCCTCCGACCCAGAGCACGATCACGATGGCCACACCGAGGAGAGTGGTGAGCGTGGGCCAGAGCATTCCCATGAGGCGAACAAGCTTGAGGCTGCGCGCGATGTATTCCTGATTTTCGCGCTCGAACAACGCGATCTCGGCCTCTTCCTGAACGTAGGCGCGGATGATGCGCGCGCCGGAGAAGTTTTCCTGGGCGCGGGCGGAGATGTCAGAAAACATGGCCTGGATGCGCTCGAAGCGATCGTGAATCTTGCGCCCGAAATATTGCACCACGATGCTTACAACGGGCAGGGGCGCGAAAGCGAAGAGGGTCAGCCTGGGGCTGATGCTGAACATGAACACCAGCGCGCCGATGGTGAATACCACGGTGTTGGCGGTGTACATGATTCCGGGACCGACCAGCATGCGCACCGCGTTCAGGTCGTTGGTCATGCGGGCCATGATGTCGCCGGTACGGGTGCGCTGGTAGTAGCTGTAGGAGAGGCGCTCCAGATGCGCGAAGAGGTCGTTGCGCAAGTCGAATTCGATTTCCCGGGAGACACCGATCAGGATCCAGCGGGTCAGATACTGGAAAATCGCTTTGACACCCGCAACCGCGAGCAGCAACGCTGCGTAGGTGAAGAGTTTGTGGCGGGTTACGCCCAGGTTCATGTCATCGATGGCGCGACGGATAACGAGTGGGAACAAGATCCAGACGCCGTTATTGCAGAACACGCAGAGCGCGCCGATGACGAAAGTGGCGCGGTATTTGCGGAGGTACGGAAACAGCGGACGCAGGTTCTTGAACATGGATACAGATAAAAAGGTACATCAATCGGACGTTGTCAAAGTTCGTTAGATGAAGCCGAGCAAGCCGGGATGCACATGCCTTGCGGAGTGAAGCCCTCTCGGAACGTCAATATCGGTCTTGTCGGCGCGTCTGAAGCCGCGCCCCTTCAGAACACTAGCCCTAAGTCGGCACGCGCAGGAGCAGGTAGCCGCCGGCGAGGGCGAAGATGAAGTCGGGCGCCCATGCCGCCAGCATAGCAGGCAGTTGGTTGGCGTTTCCCATGGCTTCGAAGAGTCCGGCGATCACCCAGTAGACGACAGCGATGCCGAGCGCAATGGCGACTCCGGCCAACGCGCCTCCACGGCGGCTCCGCGCAGAAAAAGGAATGGCCAGCACCGCCATCACCAGCGTGATCAGCGGGAAGGCAATTTTCTTCTGCAACTGCACTTTCAGGCGTACGGTGTCGAACCCGCTTTGCTGCAAGTCCTGAATGTAATTTCGTAGCTCCTCGTAATCCATTTCGGAGGATTGCCGCACTTCCTTCTTGAAGTAGCCGGGATCTTCGCCAAGCTGCGGGAACGTCGCGACATCGAAGGTGCGGTATTCCTGAATGGAGGCTCCCTTGAGCGAGCGCACCCAGCCGTTTTCGAAAACCCACTTCTTGATACCCGGCTCCCAATGCGCGCTATCGGCGTGAATGCGCCGGGTCAACTGGAAGGTGGCGGGATCAAACTCGAAGACGGTGATGCCGCCGAAGCGGTCAACGTCGGGATCAAACAACTGGTAGTAGTAAATCTGGTTGCTCTCGCCAAAGATCCATTTGCGGTCAGCCTGCAGGTAGGTTTGCGGAGGCTTTCCCTTGATCTGGTTGCGCAGGATTTCCTGCTGCTTGTTGGTGTGAGGTATGTAGAGCTGATCGAAGATAAACAGGCCGCTGGCGAAGAGCGCGGATAGAACGATAACGGGAAGAGTCGCGCGGTAAATGCTGATGCCGGTGGCCTTCATTGCCGTCAGCTCGCTGGACTTCTCCATCAGGCCAAAGGTAATCAGCACGGCCAGCAAGACCGACATGGGAGCCATCAGATAGATGAGCGACGGGGTGAGGTTCAGCAAATACTCGACGAGCAGGATGAACGAAACTTTGTTGCGTACGATGTCGGTCAGCAACTCGAAGAAGGTGAAGACCAGCGCGAGCAGAAGGAAAGTGGACAGGATCATCACTAGATACATGGCGAAGTCGCGCAAGATCATGTCATCCAGAATCAGGGGGAACCTGGCGCTGTAATGCTTGCGGGGCTGGCGAGCTCGCGAACCGGCCCATCGACTGTTGCGGGAACCTGGCAGCCGCTCAGCGATGGCCTTGGTCCATTCGCCGAGTACGCTCCAGATCTTGCTCAGGAAGATAAGGTCAAGCGGCATGCGATCGACACGCCAAAGCAGCAGCAGTCCACAAATGAAAAAGAAGGCATTCCCCGCCCAAACGCCAAGCCAGGGCGACACTTTACCCTGACGTGCGAGAGACACTCCCACCAGCGAAAAGAAGTAGTAGATGAATACCAGCACGATGGTGAGCACGAAGCCGGCGCTGCGCCCGCCTTTGCGGGCGGAGAGTCCGAGTGGGATTCCGACCAGCGCCAGCACGAGACAAGCCGCCGGCAACGCAAAACGACGATGGAATTCGATCTCGTAATAGCGCGCTTTGAGGTAATCGTAGGAGGAAGAGCCGGGGTCGATCTTTGCGAGGTTGGCGGCGGTGACGCGCTCACGCGCCGCATTCTGCAAGAGCGCGTGAAGGCTGAATTCCGATACAGGCAGCAGGTCGCGCGGGCCATGGTCGGCGGCTGACGGCAATTCGATGGGAATGTCAGTGCTGTCGAAGGTAGTAATCGAGTACTGGTCTTTCGTCTTGGCGACCAATTCCTGCTGGGTGCCGTCTTCGAGATGGAAGCGAACTTTGTCGGGGGATTCGCTCAGCAAGGCGCCACGCTCGGCCAGAGTAATTTTGGGAGACGCGGGATCGGTGATGTCCGCCAGAAATATGCCCCGCCACAGCGATTGACCTTTGGAGGGGACTGCGTCCTGCACGTAGAGGACGTTGTTCTTGAACTCTTCGTAGAAGACGCGCGGCTGAATCTCGTAGGAGGCCTGCGAGGACTTCAAGCGATCCTGCAGGTTGCTGAGGGCTGCGGCCGAGCGGGGTGCGACGTCGATGCTATTCAGCATCCCAAGTCCCCAGGCGGCGACGGCGAAAATCGCAATGACGCGAACGAACATCCCGGCGCCCATACCGCTGGCGCGAATGGCGGTAACTTCGCTATCGGCGGCGAGACGACTTAATCCGATCAGGATACCGACCAATACGCCCATAGGCAGGGTGATGGTGAAAGTGGTAGGCAGGGTGTAGAAGAAGATTTCCGCGACGCTAGGCAGAGGCGCGCTGTTGCGGACGACCAATTCCAACAAGCGTCCGAGGTCCCGCATGAAAATGACGAAGGTGAAGAGCAGCACGCCCAGCAGAGCGTGAGAGCTCACTTCCTTCAGAATGTAGCGGGTGAGAATACGCACAAACTGCTAGTGTAATTGAAGTTCAGGGCATGCGTAACTCTCAGCTGACCCCCCGTAAGTGGCTGATTGCGCTGAGCCCCTTTGCGTGTAGGTACACGGTCGCAATTGTGCTCTCCCACCAACGTGTCATTTTGGGAAACTTTCGCGGTATCACACTCTGCAAATCCCCTGTTACACTTGTTCCGCAATCCAGGATGCGATGAGCGAGAATTCCCCGAAAATCCGGTTGGTGCTGCTCTGGCACATGCACCAGCCGTTCTACAAAGACATGGTCACCGGCGAGTATCGCCTTCCCTGGGTACGCCTTCATGCCCTGAAGGACTACTACGGCATGGTGAAGCTGGCGGAAGAGTTTCCTAATGTCCATCAGAACTTCAACCTGGTGCCATCGCTCATCACGCAGATTCAGGATTACGCATCTGGGCAGGCACACGATCCGTTCTTCGACCTGATTGCGAAGCCGGCCGCGGACCTCACGGCAGCGGAGCGGCGCCTTGCGTTGCGCTACCTCTTCCATGCGAATCCGGTGAACATGGTTGGGACGGTATCCGCGTTACCAGGAATTGCTGGAGCGGTATCAGGCGACGTTCGATCGCCCCGAGGGAGCAGAGTCGCACTTCGTGACGCGCGACTATGCCGACCTGCAAGTGCTGTCGCAACTAGCGTGGTTCGATGAGTATTTCCTGGCCGATCCGGAAATTGCAGCACTGATTCGCCAAGGCGAGGATTTTGGACGCGAAGATCAGTTGACGATCATCGCGAAGCAGCGAGAGATACTGGCGAAGGTGGTGCCAGCGTACGCTGAGGCCGCCCAAAAGGGTTCGGTCGAGCTTTCGACGACGCCGTACTACCACCCGATCCTGCCGCTGATCTGCGACACCAATGCGGGGGCCGAGTCGACGCCTGGGCTACCGCTGCCTGCTCGCCGCTTCCGGCGGCCTGACGACGCGAACCACCAGATTCAGCGGGCCATCGAATCGCACCAGGCGACCTTTGGCATGCGTCCCGTGGGATTGTGGCCGTCGGAGGGGAGCGTCTCAGAAGAAGTGCTGGCGCTGGCGCATAAGCAGGGCATCGAGTGGATGGCGACTGACGAAGGCGTGCTGGGCCGCACCATCAATTACAACTTCGCCCGCGACAGCGGAGGACACCTGCACGGCGACAGCGCCGAGCAGCTCTACAATATCCATCGCTACGAGAAGGGCGATACGCGGATGAACCTGGTGTTCCGCGATCACACGCTCTCGGACCTCATCGGTTTCGTGTATTCGGGAATGCCTGCTGAGGACGCGGCGAACCACCTGCTTCACAGCATCCGGGAGTCGGCGCGGCCGGTGCTGGAGCGCGGCCGGGATGCGGTCGTGTCCATCATTCTTGACGGCGAGAATGCGTGGGAGTACTACCCAGAGTCGGGTCGCGATTTTCTGCGGCGCTTCTATGAAGGGTTGGACCGAGATCCGCTGATCGAACCGGTGACGGTGAGCGAGGCGATTGCGCGCCACAAGGAGTCAAACTTCAACCGGCTGAATCGACTCGTGCCGGGATCGTGGATTAACGCCAACTTCAATGTGTGGATCGGCGCGCCTGAGGACAACAAGGCGTGGGACTTGCTGTCGGAAGCCAGGGACTATTACGACCGTCACGCCCACCGCGTTTCGGAGACGCAGCGCAAACTGGCGTGGGAGGAGTTGATGATCGCGGAGGGCAGCGACTGGAACTGGTGGTACGGTCCGGAGCACCATTCGGCCAACGATCGCGACTTCGACGAGTTGTACCGCAAGCATCTGTCGAATGTGTACACCGCGCTGGAAGGTGTTCCGCCGGAAGAGCTGACGGTGCCCATCGCCAGCGGATACGTGCGTCCGAGCCATCATCCCCAGACGGCGTATGTCACGGCCAAGGTGGATGGCGCGATCAGCGGGTATTTCGAGTGGATGGGCGCGGCGAGCTACACCTCGGATCAGCGTACCAGCGCGATGCACGGCAAGCAATTTCTGCTGGACGCGGTGTATGCCGGAGTCGATGCCGATTCGTTTTCGGGGCGGCTCGACTTTCACGATGCGATGCCCGAGGGACCGTACCAGATTGTCGTAAACCTCGAGGTGAGCAAAGATGGCAAGGACCGCAATTCACCGGTGGATTCTTATCGCCTGGTGGTCGATGCCGTGGGGCAGAACCTGGTGAAGTGGGTCCTGAGTAACGGCGATGAGCGAAACAAGCTCGCCAGCTACGCAACCAACAATGGAAACACCGGTACTCGCGGAGTCGAGGTCGCAATCGGAGAGATCTTCGAGATGCGGGTTCCGTTTGAGGTGATCGGCGCCCACCATGGAAGCCGGATCCGGTCGCGGTTTGCGGTGTGGCGCGAGCAGCTACCGGCGGATTCCTTGCCGGTGGAAGGATGGATCGACCTCTCCGCGCTGGCGGAAGAGGAACTGGAGAGCAGCCTGCATACGTACGTGGGGAAGTAGCTTTCACATACTAAAGGCGCGGCGATCGGACCGCCCCCTCACCGCACATTCAATTCAGCAATAGCGCAACTCAAAGAACGATCTACCGAGTGCCTGTCGGCCAGTAGAGGGGCCAGTTCTTTTCCTTCGCAGCCTGCTCAAGCTCGGCAGTGGGATTGATGCAGAACGGATGTTTGGCAATCTCCAGCATGGCGTGATCGTGAATCGAGTTGCCGAAGACCCCATCCACCGGCTTGCCGATGATTTCGCGGATCGCCAGCGCCTTGAGTTCATCGGTAGGTACGCGCAGGAGACGGTTGGTGGCGCAGCCATCTTCGACGTGAAGGCAGGCGGCGAGCACGTGATCGCGCGCAATGCGGAAGCGCGTTGCGGCCGCTTCGACTACCCAGTTGTTGGTCGATGACACAGCCCAGAGTTCGCAACCCTGGTCGGCCAGCCGGTGGGTGAGTTCCTGCATCTCGGGGAAGATACGAGGGCCCACCACCTCGACGAAGAATTCTTCTGCCGCACGATGCAGTTCGTCGGTAACGAGGCCGTGATGCATGGTGACCATCTCGCCGCACATGGACTCTTCGCCGACTTCGCCGACTTCGTACAGCCGGTAACGCTCGCGCATCGCCTCTGCGATCTGGGGCGAGACGATTCCGCGCTCGATCTCCCAATAAAAGAAGTCGCGGCCGGCATCGCCGCTCCAGAGTGTACCATCGCAATCGAAGACGGCGATGTCAAGGTGAAGTGCCAGTACAGACTCAACGAATTGTGAAGCCGAATCCGGGATCGGCGGCGAACTCAAAACGCGCTTCCAGCGGGTATAGTTTCCGAGCGCAACAGGCGCGCGTAGTCGTCAGGCGTATCGATATTGGAGGCGACGCGAGCGTCGGTGACCGGGACATACAGAATGTGCTGCTGGTGCTGATGTTCGATGTCGCGAGCGATGGACTCGGCAGGGGCGCGCAGGAACTGTTCCATCATTTCGCGTCCAAGAAGAATGGGATGGCCGTGAAGGGCGACGCCTTCGCGTACAACTTCGGGAACGGCTGCCCAGACCTCGGTATCGGACGCGAGAAAAGCGGCGCGGAGATCGTGAATAGTGGACGGCAGCGCGGGAGGCCGATCGACAGGGACTAAGAATGCGGCGTCGCGTCCGCGGTTGAGAACGTCACGCAGACCGACTTGGATCGAACTGAACTGGCCTCGCTCCGGCGTCGGATTGACGACTGTAAATGCGCCGTGAGCGTCTGCGATAGGCTCGAGTTCGGCGACATTCTTGCCCGCGACTACGATCACCAGGTCCGCATGCTGTTGCAGCAGGTCGATCATTGCTCCCAGAAAGGTGTTGACGGCGGGCGCGCCCTCAGCCACGGGCGGCCACGGCAGCAAAGCTTTGTCGCGCCCCATGCGGGACGATTCGCCAGCGGCGAGGATGACTCCGCAGATTCCAGCGGTTTGGGGCATGGCTTGATGATACCGAAGGCGCGGAAGGATGTCAGCGATGGGGCTGAGCCCTGGACTAATCCTTGCCGGTGGTTCTTGCTACGGCGTCCTGGGAGTCTGCGGCAGAAGTGCGCAGAGCCGCGTAATCGTAGGCTTTGCTGGGCATGTTAGGGGTGGCGTGGCGGCGAACGGCAATCATCTCGGCAACGATAGCGACCGCGATTTCTTCCGGCGTGACGGCGCCGATCTCCAATCCAACCGGGGCGTGGATGTTGCCGAACTTTTCGGCGGGGACTCCTTCCGCCTCGAGCTCCTTGTAGATCGAAATGGTTTTCCGACGCGAGCCGATCATGCCGAGGTAACGCGTGTTGAATTTTAAGGCCCAACGCAGCACGCGCATGTCGTCGCGATGCCCGCGAGTGACGATCACGACATAAGCGGATTCGGGAACGTGCAGACGCTCCGTAACGCCATCGAAATCGGCAGCTATGACTTCGCGCGCGTCGGGAAAGCGCTCGCGATTGGCATAACTTTCGCGATCATCGACGACGACTACGTCGAAGCCGGCGATCATGGCCACCTTGTACAAGTTGAAGGCCACGTGACCGGCGCCAAAGACGTAGAGTAGCGCCGGAGGAAGAACGGGCTCGATGAATATGTCGAGGGTGCCTCCGCAGACGAGGCCAGTGTCGTACTTGGGATTGTTGTTCAAGTTGAAGGTGAGAGTGCGCGGTTTCTCTTCTTCCATCACCTCGCGGGCGGCTTGCCAGACTTCGGCCTCGACGCAACCTCCTCCGATGGTGCCAGCGATCGAGCCGTCATCGCGCACCAGCATCTTCGCCGTTTGGAACGACGGGATGGAGCCGCGAACGTTAGTAATGGTGGCAACTGCGCCGCGGCGTCCTTCGCGGCGGAGTTGCACGATTTGTTCGTAGAGGTCCATGGGGTTGCGGCCTATTATAGCTGCGTCAGGAGGCCGACGGCGGTCGCCGGACGCCAATCTTGATTCTTATTGCCTAGGACCATGATAGGCTTTCCCTATGGCTACCCTATACGTTGAAAACGTACCCGAGGAACTCTACGAAGCGCTGCGCACGCGGGCGCGGACGCAGAAGCGTTCGATTGCGGCCGAGGTGATTACGCTGCTCGAACAGAACGTCCCCACTGCCCGTGAACTGCGAGAACGGCGCGCTTGGATGCGGCGGCTGCAGAAGTTACGAGACCAGCCCTCGCCTTCACCTGGTCCATTTCCTTCAACCGAAGAGATGGTTCGCGAGGACCGGGAGAGGTGAAGGCGTGTGTGATTGACGCAAACATCGCCGCGAAGTGGGTGTTACCGCCAGCCGGTGAGGCGTTTGTGGACCAGGCGCTCCGGCTACTGGATCGACACGTCAAAGGCGACCTTCGATTTGTCGTTCCGGACCTATTCTGGGCTGAGACAGGCAACATCTTGTGGAAAGCAGTGCGATACGGACGTTGTTCGAAGGCCTCGGCGGAAAACAGCCTGGCAACATTGAAAGCGAGCCGGTTGGTCACCGAGCCAACTGAGAGCTTGGTGGAGGCCGCGCTCACTATCGCCATGACGTTTAATCGTACGGCATACGATAGCCTTTACGTGGCCCTTGCGCAGGAATCAGGGACGGTGTTGATCACGGCCGACGAGAAGCTCGCGAATGCCCTCGCGGGTCACTGTCCGGTGAAGTGGCTCGGTGCAATGTAGCAATCTGGCGAGGTCTGCCAGGGCGGAGTTGGACGCCTGGTTCGTAGATGCCCATTTGAGCTTTCATCAGTATTGGGTTGGGAGAGAGGGAGGTCAAAACGCATATTGCACTCAGCATTCGATCGCGACATCAGTGCCACCCGATTGGAGTGTCAGACGCCGACGGACTTACTGCGGCGCTCCATCTGCACAACGTCTCGCCAGACGCCAGCTAGACACCCGATGCGCTCGCGCGCTCCCACGATTCGGAACCCGCACTTTTGATGCAAGTGGATGCTGGCGTGATTCTCGGGGAAGATGCCAGCCTGCAACGTCCAAATATTCTCTTGCTCCGAAGCTTCGACGAGCGCGGAGAGCAGTTGCCTTCCGACACCTTTTCCGCGGACGGATGCTGCCACGTAAACGCTTACTTCAGCCACGCCGGAATAGACCTGACGACTGGAGACAGGACTGAGGGCGGCCCATCCGAGTGCAGATGCATGCTCGCGAGCAATCAACCTGCAGACAGGTAGATGGGCGGCGTCCCAGCGCTCCCACTCAGGAGCGGCGGTTTCGAACGTAGCGTTGCAGGTGGCGATGCCCTCCAGATAAATGGCGCGAACACCAGGCCAGTCGGCTGGAAGCATTGGTTCGATCGTGACCGCTTGCCGACCGTCGGGCATGGCCAAGATTATAGGGTTGCACGCGCGACCCGGCCTAGAACTGGAGAGTGTGTGGCGTGCTACATTGATCAGTTTCCTAAAGTTGCCCAGTTCGTCGAGGTTCTCAGGAGAGCACCATGAAAGCAGTTCGCATTCATGAGTTTGGTGGTCCCGAAGTTCTGAAATACGAAGACGCGCCCGATCCTGTATTGCGCAAGGATCACGTGCTGGTGCGCATTCGCGCCTGCGCGCTGAACCATCTCGATCTTTGGGTGCGGAAGGGGTTGCCTGGCGTGAAGCTGCCGCACATTCTGGGCAGCGATATCGCCGGCGAGGTCGCGGAGTGTGGCGAGTACATCAGCGATCTGAAGCCGGGCACGCGCGTGCTGCTGTCTCCCATGCTGTATTGCGGGCATTGCGAGCAGTGCAACGGCGGGCGGCAGAATTTCTGCCCGCAATTCGCCGTGCTGGGCAATAATGCCGATGGGGGGAACTGCGAACTGATCGCGGTGCCGCGGGCGAACGTGATTCCGATTCCCGATGCGCTCGGCTTCGTGGAAGCCGCTTCGGTGCCGCTCGTTTTCTTGACCGCGTGGCACATGCTGGTGGGAAACGCGAAACTGCGTGCAGGCCAGACAGTGCTGGTGATTGGAGCGAGCTCGGGAGTGGGCTCGGCGGCCATCCAGATTTGCAAGATGCTGGGAGCGACGGTCATCACCACCGCTGGCGACGAGCGCAAGCTGGCGAAAGCCCGCGAACTGGGAGCGGACTACACCATTGATCACTACAAGCAGAAGATCTCAGACGAGGTGAGGCGCATCACCGGCAAACGCGGGGTGGATATCGTGTTCGAGCACGTCGGCGTGGCCACGTGGGCGGAGAGCATCAAGTCGCTGAAGTATGGCGGGACGCTGGTCACGTGCGGCGCGACTACGGGATACGACGCCAGTCTCGATTTGCGGGTACTGTTTGCGAGGCAGCTTTCGTTTCATGGCTCGTACATGGGTGGGATGGGCGAGTTGGACGAGGTGCTGAAGCACGTGTTCGCCGGCAAGTTGAAGCCGGTGGTGGATCGGACGTTTCCGCTGAGTGAGACAGGGCTGCGCATGGATACCTCGCGAGCAGCGAGCAGTTTGGGAAGGTTGTTGTGACGCCGTAGGCATCGCGGGGAACGATGAACCAATCAACAGCGCCGTTTACGATTCGCGTGGCCAAGCTCGACGACCTTGCCGTGCTCCAACGGGTGGTTGCCGACTCGGTCTGGGTTCTGCAAGCCAAGGAATACACCGACGCACAGCGGGAGGCTGCGATCCGGCTGGTGTACGGCGTGGACACGCAGTTGGTCCGCGACGGCACGTATTTCGCGGTGGAACAGGACGATCAAATTGTGGCCTGCGGCGGCTGGAGCCGGCGTAAGACGTTGTTTGGAGGCGACCAGCATCGTCCCAGCCGCGAGCCGGAACTGCTCGATCCCGCCAGCGAGCCGGCGCGAATTCGCGCTTTCTTCGTCAAACCCGGGTGGGAGCGGCGCGGCATCGGCAGTGCGCTGGTGCGCGCCTGCGAGCAGGCTGCGCTGGCTGAGGGATTTCGTCAGATTGAAATGGCCTCCACTCTGACTGGCGTGGCGCTGTATTCTGCCCACGGATACAGCGAGGTCGAGCGCATCGATGTACCGCTGGAGCATGGCCTGACGACTTCCAGTGATTCGGATGGCGAAGAGCTTCATCCATGTGTAGCCAGGATTTGGGTGCATCTTTGGTCGCCCGCGGGGCGTCAAACAGAATAGGTATAATGACTCGATGAATTCCGGAACGCGTATTCCCAAGTTCGAGAACCCGGAGACGGGAAGCCGAGCGCTTCGGCAACCTGGCGGGCTCCGAAGAGGAGCGGGCGCAAGTATTGCGCGCGACCTTCGGCGAACAGCAGCACGAAGGCGTCATTCTGGCGTCGCTCGACAACGTCGTGAACTGGGTGCGGAAGAATTCCATCTGGCCCATGACGTTTGGGCTGGCATGCTGCGCCATCGAGATGATGTCGATGGGCGCGTCGCGCTTCGATATTGCCCGCTTTGGCGCCGAGGTGTTTCGTCCCTCGCCGCGGCAATCGGACCTGATGATCATCGCGGGGCGGGTTTCGCAGAAGATGGCGCCGGTGATCCGCGAGCTTTACGAGCAGATGCCCGAACCCAAGTGGGTGATCTCGATGGGCGCGTGCGCGACGTCGGGCGGCGTGTTCAACAACTACGCGCTGGTGCAGGGCGTGAACCAGTGGATTCCGGTGGATGTGTATGTTCCGGGATGCCCGCCGCGTCCCGAGCAGTTGATCTACGCCATCATGCTGCTGCAGGAAAAGATCAAGAACGACAAGGGATCGTTCAAGCGGGCTTTGAACCTGGGTTAGACCAACCGAGATTTTCCAAAAGATTTGTGCAAGGCCTTATCCACAGGAGGCTGTGTGGTTTTGGGACGTGCAGAGGCTACTCCCGAAGTGCCAATTCTCCGTCGCGCTCAGGCGGCTGACGCCGAAGTCTGCGGGCGCATCTGCTATGAAGCTTTCACTACGTTAAATAAGAAGTTCAACTTTCCACCGGATTTTCCGTCACCCGAAGTGGCGCAGGGTGTTCTCTCCTCCATGTTCGGCCATCCCGCATTTTTCTGCGTAGTCGCCGAGCGGGATGGAAAAATTCTGGGTAGCAATTGCATGGACGAGCGTGGCGATATCGCAGGGGTCGGCCCAATCACGGTCGACCCTGCGGCTCAAAATAAGACAGTGGGTCGACAGTTGATGATAGCGATGATGGACCGAGCCGCAGAGCGCCGGTTCGCCGGCGTACGCCTGGTGCAGGCCGCGTTTCACAGTCGCTCGATGGCGCTATATGCGAAGCTGGGGTTTGATATCCGGGAACCCCTTGTCGTTATGCAAGGACCAGTGATTGGCGAGGTGCCCGAAGGATGCGTTGTGCGTCCGGCAATTGCCGACGACGTGGCGCAGTGTAATGCCCTCTGCCAACGCGTCCATGGCCACGACCGCTCCGGTGAATTGACAGAGGACATTAACGGTGGGACGGCACGTGTGGTCGAACGCGATGGACGGGTCGTTGCGTACACATCGCATTTGGGATTTTTTGGACACACTGTGGCAGAGAATAATTCCGAGTTGGAAGCGCTGCTTGGCGGAGCTGATTCATTTGCAGGCCCAGGCATTCTGGTTCCGACGCGCAACACGGAGCTCTTTCGCTGGTGCCTGAATCACGGTTTGCGGGTTGTAGAGCCGATGACGCTGATGACCGTCGGCCTTTATAACGAGCCCGATGGTGCATATCTGCCCTCAATCCTCTACTAAGCTTTGCGAGCCTTGGAATGGCCTGGCAGGCTATGTCCTCGCCGGATTCGCGTCATAGCAATCGGAGGCGGGATGCCGCGCGCGAGTCATCAACCGCAGGCTTGGTTGCATCGCTGGGGTCAAAAATCCATCCAATCGTTGAACCTGCAGACGTGGCGATGCGCCAGCTGAGCTATCGCAATCGTGCGCGGTACGTCAGAATGATTGCGAGCTTCTCATAATGAAAATTGGAATCACGTGTTATCCCACCTACGGTGGCAGTGGAATTGTGGCTACGGAATTAGGGCTCGAGCTGGCGCAACGAGGTCACGAGGTGCATTTCATCTCGTACTCGCAGCCCATCCGACTGACCGGGCCGCAGCCCAACATCCACTATCACGAAGTAGAAGTCTCGCGTTATCCGCTATTCGAATATCCGCCATACGACCTGGCGCTGGCCACGCGCATGGCCGAGGTCGCCGAAATCTATGATCTTGACCTGCTGCACGTGCACTATGCGATTCCGCATTCGGTGAGCGCGATGCTGGCGCGGCAGATGCTGGCCTGCGACCGTACGCGCAAGAGACGCAAGCTTCCGTACGTCACCACGCTGCACGGGACCGACATCACGCTGGTGGGAGCTGATCCGTCGTATCTGCCGATCACGCGGTTCTCTATCGATCAGAGCGATGGCGTGACTTCGATCTCGCAGTACCTGGCGGAGCGAACCGTCGAAGTGTTTGAGGTTGCGACACCGATCAGGGTCATTCCCAACTTCGTGAATTGCGATATGTATCACCGCACGCCGGAGATCATGCGGCAACGGGGAAATTGGGCTAAGCCGGAGGAGAAGATCCTGGTGCACCTGTCGAACTTCAGGCCGGTGAAGCGCATTCAGGATGTCATCGAGATCTTCGATCGTGTGCGGAAACAGATCCCGGCGAAGCTGATCATGATTGGTGACGGTCCGGAGCGGTCGCGCGCTGAGTGGCTGGCGGTGGAGAAGGGAATTCACGGCAAGATTGATTTCCTCGGCAAGCAAGACGGCATCTACGAAAAGCTTCCGCTGGCCGATGTGATGCTGATGCCAAGCGAACTCGAGTCGTTCGGTCTGGCGGCGTTGGAAGCGATGGCGTGCCAGGTGGTTCCAATCGCGACCAACGCGGGCGGAGTGCCGGAAGTGATTCAGCACGGGAAGACCGGGTTTCTGGCGGAAGTCGGCGATGTTGAAACCATGGCGAGATACGCGGTGGAGCTGCTCTCGGACCAGGAGCGATTGGAAGACATGGGAGTTTCTGCGCGGGCCAGTGCGCAGGCAAAATTTTGCGCCTCGAAAATTATTCCGATGTACGAAGATTATTACCGCGAAGTGCTGGAGCGGGCTTCGTAGAGCGCACCGGCAACCGATCCGCCCATATCTTCAGCCAACAATATCGGAAGTACGAGCCGTACCAGTGTTCCGTGGTCGGGCTGGCTTTCGATCGTGATTTCGGCGGCGTCTCCATAAACCACTTGCAAGCGCTCGGAGATGTTGACCATTCCTATGCCGGTGCCTGAAGAACTGCTGGTGCCTGAGAGCGGCATTCCGACGCCGTCGTCTTCGACTTCGATCACGATGCGGCTGTCGGCGGAACGGCTGCGAATGTAAATGCTGCCGCCTTCGACCTTGTCGGCCAGCCCATGCTTGATGGCGTTTTCTACCAGCGGCTGCAGGATCATGCTGGGCACCAGGTGATCGAGTGAAGCCGGGTCGAGTTCCTTGACCACATTGAGTTTTTCGCGCCCGAAGCGCACGACCTCGATGTCGAGGTAGTCGTCGACAAACTCAACTTCTTCACGCAACGGAACGAACGAATCGCCTTTGCGCAGGAGGCGCCGCAGAATGCTGCTGAGTTTGACGATCATTTCGCGTGCCGAGTCGGGATCGCGGCGCACCAGCGATGAGACAGAATTCAGCGTATTGAACAGGAAGTGGGGATTGATCTGGCTTTGCAGGGCTTCCATGCGCGTTTGCAGTAGCAGGCGCTCCTGCTGTTCGAGTTTCATCTCGATGCGCACGTTGTTCAGGACCTTGAGGGCGATAGCGACCGCCATGACGGTGCCGGCATAGACCGCGAGTTCCACCAGCCAGTTTTCGCTATCGAGGGCAAAGATGCGGCGCGGAAAGGCGCGATGCAACTGGATGCGGACGAATTCGAGCACGAGGATCAGCAGGAAGAAAGACGTCTGCCAGTCGATCAGGGACTTGCGAATGCTGCGGCGAATCCAGTGGTAGATGCTGAGGTCGAAGAGCGGGGAGAACGACCAGACCGCTTCGCGCTCGGGAGCAACGTGGCGCAGCACGCCGGCCAGCACACCGGCCAGGATGTTCATGGGCAGGGCGAGCCATTCGCCGAGAAGCAACGCCGGCAGCGAGACCAGTATGCCGCCGGCAGTTCCCACGAAGCGGCCACCGATGACGCCCATCAAGATGGCGCCTTCAAACGAGATGTCGGCGGCGTAGAAGTTGCGGACCCAACCGCGCACCAGGACGCCGAGCGCAATGGGAATGCCGATGATCAGGACAAGTTCGATCTTCTCGCCCAAGGTTCGCTCTTCGCGGAAAAGCAGCACGCGGAAACGGCGGGCGCGCACCAGCACGCTGCTGAT
The DNA here is from genome assembly GCA_963722405.1 of uncultured Acidobacteriaceae bacterium. GTDB lineage: Bacteria > Acidobacteriota > Terriglobia > Terriglobales > Acidobacteriaceae > DASRAA01. The sequence goes on along the minus strand of CAVRMO010000012.1, from coordinate 598,954 downwards.
CGCCGCGGCCACGCCGAGGCGGATCAGGACGGTGACGAGAATGAGCTTCGAGTCCAAAGTTGGCCTATCTCGCGAGACGAGGAAAATTCACCACGGAGGACACAGAGGAGACCGAGTTCTGGTCTTTTTCATCACTATTGTGATCGTGTGCTTCGTGAACTGTTTGGCGAAAAACTCTCTCACACGCTCCTATCCTATCGCGCTGGCGGCTTCGCTGAGGGCATGTTCGGCGCGGTCGGCATCGGGGGCGCCACCTTGAGCCATGTCGCGATTGCCACCTCCCCGAGTTCCCAGCTTCTGTAGCGTCTCTTTCATCAGCGCTCCCATGTCGTTGTCGAGGCCGGGAGTTTGCGCGAAGACCAGGGAGGGCTGGGTGCCTCCACAGGCGAGCAGAACGGTGGTTTTGTCGAGGCGGATGAGCTTTTGCGCCAGCATCTTGATGAAGGCGAGGTCGCGGTGGGCGAAGAACTCCGCGACGAGTTTCTGGCCACTGCCGGCGGGTCGTTCGGGTGCGGTTCCAAGCAAGTTCGCAGCTTGTAACTCTGCGACTTCTTCCAATAGCCGATGCTGGGCTTTCTGCGCGGCCTTGATTTCTTCGGCTGACTTGCGCGCCTGTTGCGGCAGCTCCCACAGATGGGTCGAGAAGACAGCCGCAGTGTCGGTTAGCGTCTGGAAGTCGCGGCGGGCGGTGCTCACGGCGCGCAAGCCGCAGACGAATTCGACACGCACACCCTGTTTCACCTTCTCGGTTTTGCGGAGGAGAATTGCGCCGATCTGACCGGTGCTGTGTACGTGGGTTCCGCCGCAGGCATTCAGGTCGAAGTCGCGAATGTCGATGAGCCGCAGTTTCTCGCGCACGGCTGGAGGAATCTTGCGGACTCCCATGCTTTGGGCTTCGTCGGGAGTGGCGAAGCGGATCTCGACTGGACGGTCTTCGGCCATGACCTCGTTGGCGAGCCGCTCGGCGGCTTCGATTTGTTGCGCGCTGATTTTGTCGGTCGCAAGATCGATCGAGCAGTACTCGTCACCCATGTGAAAGGAGACGGTTGCGAAGCTGTACAGCCTTTCGAAGGCCGCGGACAGAACGTGCTGGCCGGAGTGCTGCTGCATGTGGTCGCGACGGCGTTCGGCGTCGACTTCACCACGAACTGGTGCCCCGGGACGCAGCCAACCGGGAGGGCACTCGATACGATGCACTATGTCGCCGGTCTGCTCGTGCTCCTGAACGTCGATCACCCGTACGCGGGAACCGTTGGCGATCCCAAAGATCTCGCCGGTGTCGAAGTTCTGGCCGCCGCTGGTGGGATAGAAGGCTGAGCGATCCAGGGAGACGAGAGCTTGATCGCCCTGCTCTTTAACGGCAGTAACGGTGGCGTCGAACTCGAGCAGGGAGGAGTCGTTGTAATAGAGGCGTTCAGTCAGCATGAGAGTCCTGAGGATGTCGACAGCATCACGCCATCAGTGTAACCGTGTCTCTAGTCTAGCCTGAACAGATTAGGGAGTGACCCAGGATGGAGGCGGGCAGATCTACGTCGGAGGTGGACCAGTGCCGGTTGATCCATGGGATGGTTCTCCGATAACCAGATCGAGATCGCCTTCCAGCGGGCGACGACCATCATCCAACGCCAGTTCGTGAACGATCCGGCGAGCGCGCAACAGGCGCTGCTGCAACTGCAGACCTTCAAAGCGACTGTGCAAGAGAAACGGAAGGAGAAACCCGGCGGTAAGGGAGACGTTGGACTGAACATCAACGTCAAAACGAAGGGCGGCGGGAGGTTCGCGGGGACGGTGAACATTGATAGTGAGAATCAGACACTGTCGGACCATCAGGAATTTCGGAATGTCGATGCGTCGAAGGCGATCGCAATCAAGGGCCTGCTGCGCGCGCCGAAGGGGTTGTACCAGGTGACCGTGACGCCGACGACGGTGTTTGAGCCGGTATCGCAGTTCGTAAATATTCCGGCAAGTGGAGCGATCAGGGTGGAGGTTGTGGTGGAGACGAGCTCGCAGGTCTGCAGCGAAGCACGGGCGTCTGCACCTACCGCGGGATCATTCCGATTGTCCCCAGCCAGGTCTCCACCAACTGAGGCCATTCCGTGATCGAAAGGTTCGTGCGCCGCAACCCGAACGCATGGCCGCCCTGCGCGTACAAGTGCATCTCCACGGGAACTCCAGAGTTCTTCAGCGCAATGTAGTAAGCCAACGAGTCGTCTACGCTGTCCACTTGGTCATCCTCCGCTTGCAGCAAGAACGTAGGCGGCGTCTGGCGGGTGACATGGAGATCGGAGTTCAACGCCAAACTCTTATCGGAAATCGAACGATGATCCGAAGGAGGAACCACAAGCTTCTTGGTGCCCTGCTTTGCATCCCATTCCGCCGCGGAAAGCGACAGATGTCCCGGATAGATAGCTACTGCAAAGTCCGGGCGGCAACTTTCTTTGTCGGCGGCATCGACAGTCGGATACAATCGCCGCTCAAAATGCGTGCTCATCGCTGCCACCATGTGCCCGCCCGCCGAAAACCCAAGCACTCCGATCCTGTGCGGATCGATATGCCACTCCGCGGCGTGAAAGCGCACCAGCCCTAGCGTCCTCTGGGCATCTTCCAACGCCATCGGTGAGAGTGGATACGGCCCCGATTTCGGATATCGTTGCTCACCCGGCACGCGGTACTTCAACAGCACACAGGTGATTCCTCTGGACGTGAGCCAGTCGCAGACCTCCGTGCCTTCGAGATCGATGGCCAGAATCTGATAGCCTCCGCCAGGGAAAACGACCACGGCAGCTCCAGTGGTCTTTCCTTTTGGCGAATAGACCGTCATTGTAGGCCGCGAGACGTAGCCCACATAGACCCACGGGCTGCGAGCCACCAGGTTCTTAGTCTCCGTCGCCGCAGTTTCCGGTCCCGTGACAGGCTGGGCATCAGGCACCGCCCCCGGCCATATCGGCACTTGTGAGTGGCCCGGCGATGGCTGCCACACACGCTTCTGCGCGCCCAGACCAGCGGAAGCAAACACAACACAAAGAGCAACCATCAACGGCTTCATCACAATCCCCACAGGCTAACAAAATCAGTCACTGCCATTGGCTTTGCCCGCTGCTGACGCAGGTAGTATTATGGGGAGGCCCCCGAGTTTTATCCGCTTGTTCGTTGGCGAGATTTGCGTCGCGAGACAGCAGAACTACGTTTTCGCGGTGGTGGCTAGTCTGGCCAACGAGTGACTGTGCGTAAGCCGAGCATCTTCTCAATTCCCGCCCCCCCGGCTCGGACTGTGAAGCGAAATGGAGACCGTACCATGAAATTTCTGAGAGAGATCCTTGCGACCATGTTGAGCGGGGTCGTCCTGTTTGCAACCACCTCAAGTGTCGCCGCGATGCCGATGTACGAACCGCCTTATCAAGAAGCGGACCAGGCGGCGCTGACTGCATCGGACATCGAGAACATCGTCTCGCCGATCGCGCTCTATCCCGACCAGTTGATCGCGCAGATTCTAGGTGCTGCTACTTATCCAGACCAGGTCACGGCCGCAAGCAACTTCGTGAATAGCAGTGGGCTCAAAGATGCGGCGCTGATGGAGGCGGTGGATAAGCAGCCCTGGGACCCCAGCGTGAAGGCCCTGACGCAGTTCCCGACGGTGCTGGACCAGATGGCAAAGAACCTGGCATGGACGTCGGCGTTGGGTGACGCTGCTTTCAACCAACAAAAAGACGTCATGACGGCGATCCAGAAGCTGCGGCAGGAGGCGAAAGCCGCGGGGAACCTGAAGACGACCAAGGAAATCAAGGTGGTGCAGGAGAGCCCGCAGACCATCGTGATCCAGCCCGCGAATCCGCAAGTGGTGTACGTGCCGACCTACAACCCGACCGTGGTTTACGGCTATCCGTACAACCCGCCAGGGTACAGCACTGCCGCGTTGGTGACGACCGGGGTCATCGCGTTTGGCGTAGGGATGGCCATTGGCGCGTCAATGAACAACCGCTGCTGTGGCTGGGGCTATTACGGCGGAGGCTGGGGCTGCAACTGGCATGGCGGAAACGTGATGTACCAGAACAACGTGTACGTTTCGCGCAGTAATACGTTTTACGGCAACAACCGGTATCAAAACAATTCGTACTACAAGAACAACAACCGGCCGACCCCCTATAACTCTAATAATCGCTACAACAACGCCAGCAACAACAAGGCGGCCTGGAACAGCGGGAATCGCAATAGCGGCAATACCGTCAATCGTGGCGGTAACACGGTCAACGTGAACGGCGACGTGAACGTGGGCAGCAACAACAAGAACCGCTCGGGCAACACTGCTAATAACAATCGCGCCAACGTAGGGAATACCGCCAACAACCGAGCAGGGAATACCAACAATGCTAATCGGCCGAATGCGGGAAATACCAATGCGCGGCCAGCCACCCCTAACAAAGCTGCCGCCGCTGACCGTGGATATGGACAGAAGCCGCAGACCAGCAATGCAAGCGCCACAGGCGGCTATAAGCAAGGCGGCAACGCGCGCGCGGATTCCAACCGCGGCAAGCAGAGTATGGGTGCCAGCGGAGGCGGTGGGCGTTCAGCGCCGGCGGCGCGTCCGGCTAGCGGTGGCGGAGCTCGCAAGAAGTAAGCGCGCTTGCCTTGGGATTCGACTTGGCATTTGAAAATTACCTTGTTGCGACGGAGATTGGATATGTTGAAGGCGACGGGAGTTTATAGAGTTGTGGGACGAGTTGCTGCGGGCTTGATGGCTGCCGTATTGCTGCTGGCGACGGTGTCGGCGCAGGATGCGGGGCAGAAGACCTTTACCTCGTTTTCAGACGCTTCAAAGGCGCTTTACGATGCGGTGAAGTCGGGCGATAAGTCTGCGATGGAGGCGGTACTTGGAGCGTCTTCCGCGCCGATTCTTTCGTCTGGCGATCCGGTACAGGACCAGAAGAACGCGGATTTCTTTACCCAGCACTATGAGCAAATGAATCGCTGGGGCAAAGAGACGAACGGCGACGAGACGCTGTTTATGGGCGCGGAGAACTGGCCGTTTCCGGTTCCGTTGAAGAAGAATGCAGCCGGACAGTGGTACTTCGACAGCAAGGCGGGTGTGGAAGAAGTATTGTTCCGCCGGATCGGGAACAACGAACTGGCAGCGATTCGCGTGTGCAAGGCGCTGGCCGACGCCCAGGACGAATACTTCGACCAACTGCATGACGGTGACACGGTCCATCAGTATGCGCAGAAGTTTGTGAGCGACGAAGGCAAGCAGAATGGGCTGTACTGGAAGACGGCTGACGGCGAGCCGCAGAGTCCAATTGGCCCGGTGTTCAAGTACGCTGCGAACGAGGGTTATTCGAAAAGCGGCGATCCATTTCACGGATACTACTTCCGCATGTTGACGGCGCAGGGAGCGGCGGCTCCCGGCGGCGCGAAGAGCTACGTCGTGGATGGCAAGATGACGGGTGGGTTCGCGTTCGTAGCGTATCCGGCTGAGTATCGCAACTCGGGCGTGATGACGTTCGTGGTGAACCTGAATGGCGCAATCTATGAGAAGGACCTGGGACCAAAGACGGCTGACCTGGTCAAGGGCATGACCGCGATCAATCCTGACCCGACGTGGAGAGCGGTTGCCAATCAGACCGAAGACGAGGCGGACGAGCAGTAGGTCCGAGCCACTTATTACACTTGACGAGGCCCCGTCTCGGCGGGGCTTTTTATGCCTCACGCGGCAACGCACCCTGAGTCAAAAGCAGATTCGCCGCGGGCTGAAGCACTTCGAGGAATGACAAATGCACAGTGCCTTTACGGCACGGCTGGAAGCCGTGCCCCAAAACACACCGTGCATGTGCATCAAAACAATCAACCCTCGTGACTTTTTCTGAACCCTTCTGGGGGCCATGCTAATCTATTAGTAGACGCTGCGACCCGCCGGAATAGCGAATACCCGCAGTCCCCAGACAAATCATGATTTCAGTCAGTGCAGTTTCCATGCGCTACGGCGCAAAAGTGTTGTTCGAAGATGTGTCCACCGCGTTTACCCCCGGGAAGCGCTTCGGACTAACTGGCCCCAACGGGTCGGGCAAGTCCACATTCATGAAGCTGCTGACGGGAGAGCTCGATCCGCAGAAGGGCAGCGTGGTGCGTCCCAGGAAGTTCGGCGTGTTGAACCAGGACCAGTTCGCGTTCGACGCGTTTCGCGTGATCGACACGGTGATGATGGGCAACAAGCGCCTGTGGGCCGCCATGGAAGAGCGCGACGTTATCTATGCCAAGCCCGAGTTCACCGACGAAGATGGCATGCGCCTGGGTGAGCTCGAAGGCATTGTGGGCGAGGAAGACGGCTACTCCGCCGAGGCCGATGCGGCGATTTTGCTGCAGGGTCTGGACATTGCCGACGAGCTGCACGAGCGGCAGATGAGCGAGTTGCAGGGCGGACAGAAGGTTCGGGTGCTGCTGGCGCAGGCGCTGTTCGGACATCCGCAGGCGTTGCTGCTGGACGAGCCCACGAACCACTTGGATCTTGACTCGATCCACTGGCTGCAGGGATTTCTGAACAGTTATGAAGGAGTGCTGATCGTGATCTCGCACGACCGGCATTTTCTCAACAGCATTTGCACGCACATTGCGGACATCGATTACGAGACAATCATCACTTATACCGGCACGTACGACGAGATGGTGCTGGCCAAGACGCAGATTCGTTCGCAGATCGAGAGCCAGAACGCCCAGCGCGAGAAGAAGATCGCGCAGTTGAATGAGTTCATCGCGCGATTTTCGGCGGGCACGCGCTCCAGCCAGGTACAGTCGCGGCGCAAGGAAGTCGAGCGGTTGGCGGTCGGTGATCTGGCGCGGTCGAATATTCAGCGTCCTTTTCTGAAGTTCGAGCAGAAGCGGCCTTCGGGCAAGCATGTGCTGGAACTTCACGGCGTGAGCAAATCGTATGGTGAGAATGACGTGCTGTGCGGATTCACCGCGACCGTCAATCGCGGCGAGAAGATTGCTTTGATGGGGCGCAACGGCGCGGGCAAGACGACGCTGCTGAATGCGATCCTGTCCAATTCGCCAACGACTCCGGAAGCTGAGCTGCGGCAAACTAGCGGCTATGCCGGACCGCTGATCGACGATGGCAAGGTGATCTGGGGTCACGAGGCGTCGGTGGGATACTTCGCGCAGGACCATCGCTCGCTGATTCAGCCGGGGATGAGTGTTTCGGATTGGCTGCATCAGTGGGAGCCGGGTGCGTCGTATGAAGAGATCCGCGGGCTGCTCGGCCAGATGCTGTTCCAGAAGGAAGACGGCAACAAGCGCACCGACGTGCTTTCGGGGGGCGAGGCAGCGCGGCTGCTGTTCTGCAAGCTGATGCTGCAGAAACCGAACGTGCTGATTTTCGACGAACCGACCAATCACCTGGATCTGGAGTCGATCAATGCGCTGAACATCGCGCTGCAACGGTTCCAAGGAACCGTGCTTCTGGTGTCGCACGACCATGACTTGATCGATGAGGTTGCCACCCGGATATGGCACTTCGAGAATGATCACAACATCACGGACTTCAAGGACACCTACGAGGAGTATCAGGCAGCGATAGCGGCGTAGAATAGCAGATCCCCGCCCGGCGAGGATGACAAACTCTAAGTAAGAACGATCAAAGGCCTCGCGGCGATGCGAGGCCTTTTTGACGAGGTGACTAGACGAAACTTAGTCGCCGCCGGCCATCTCGGGCTCGGGATAGAGGCCGATTGATGGCGGGACTTCGAGGTCGGGCATAGGCCGTCCGGCAAACAGCAAGCGGCAGGGTTTGGCGAGCCAGCTTGCGATCTTGGTCGATCGTGCCATGCGGGCGCTGTCTGTGGTGATTCCGGTATCAGCATACATCTGGCGGTAAATTTTCGAAATCAGAAGGAATGCTGCACGGGCCTTCAAGGACTTCAGGAAGCTCGAACGTTTCCAGATCGATTCGAAGCTGTAGAACTTGTCCCAAACAGCCTGCGTGCGCTGGCGCACTTCATCGGCTGACATGGTGGGGTGGAGGCCGAAATACTTGGGCCGCGACTCCTGGGGGATCAGCCAACGGCGGGTGAGCGGTATACCGTTCACATGCGCAGTCGTGACATCGACGGTCTTCTCCCATTTGGCGAAATCGACGGTTCCGGGGAAGGGCGTCAGGATCACGAATTGGGCGAAGGTGAGGTCGGCGGCGTCAGCCAGTGCGGCGGTGGCATCGAAGGTCGCAGGCTTGTCGCTGGGCAGTCCGAAGATGAACGAGCCAAGAACGTGAATGCCGTGCGCGCGGAAGTTTCTGAGCCGGTCGATCAGCGCCTGCCCGGAAAGATTGAAGTCCTTGTAGACATCTTTCAGGCCGTCGGGGGTGACGGCTTCCACTCCCACGAGTGCCCCCAGAATGTGTGCCGACTTCATGGCGTCGAGGAATTCGTCATCCTCGGCGGCTTCCATCGTGATCTGAGTGTAGAAGACGGTGTCTTTGGGGAGACGCGCGAGGCGCGACATCAGCTCGAAGCGTTCCGCCCGAATGGCTTTCAGTTGCTCCAGATGAGCCTTGTTTTTCTGGCGTGCCGCGAGTTCGAGGTCGGTGAGAGTGACGGGGTAGAAGTTGTCATCAGCCAGGGCAATGAAGCGGAAACCCTGTCGCCGCAACTGCACGATCTCTTCGACAACGGCATCGGCGGGTCTCTGGCGCGGCTTCTGTCCGTCGGTGCGCCAGACCGAACAGAACGAGCAGTGCTTTGGGCAACCGCGGACCGTTTGTACCGATGCCCACATGTAACTCTTGCGGGGAATCAAGTCCCAGCGCGCCGGAGAGAAGTCCTCGGCATCGATGCGGCCGCCTTCGTAAATGGTTTTCTGTGAGCCGGCGAGACAATCTAGCAACACTTTTGCCCAGACCACATCCCCATCGCCCTTTACCACTGCGTGCGCGCCGCCGAGTTCCAGCGATTCTTCGGGATAGAGAGAGGCGTGAATGCCGCCGTAAACCACGTAGGCTCCGCGCGAACGGGCATCGCGACCTACTTCGTAGCCGCGGAGAGCATTGCCGGTGTGGATTCCGATGCCGACGATGTCGCCTTGATGGATGGTTGCGGGATCAAGCAGGGCAAGTGTTTCGTCGACGAGTATGGGGTCGCCGTAGGACCTTGGCGTAGCGCCCGCGAGCACGTAGAGCCAGCGAGGCGTAATGACAGCGGTTCCGAACGAGACATGGCTCGGGTTAATGAGATGAACCTTCACGCGCGTGTAGCTCCCTTCGAGGGTGCCAAGGCGGTCAGCCAGTGACGCGCTGAGGTCGCAGAGGACGCTCTTGAACAACGCCGGAGATTGTCCGGTAAGTGCACTTCATCATACAGGCTTCGATCCCATAAAGTCGCCATCCCAAAGGCGACTTTCGTGTAGGTCAGGCTCTCACGTTGCCTGTAAGTGAGACTGTGCAATATTGCTCACATTGGATCAAAGGTTAAGAACCGACTCGGCCGGAGGAATCGGTCAAAGCTGCGGATGCAATGATGACGTTGAAGCTGAATGGGCTCATGGTTTGCTCCGGGCAGAGGAATGATTCGGGGACGGGACGTAGTAGCGGTGGGGAAACTGTAGCGCGGTCTTGGGATGGGGCGCAAGAGCCGGAACGTAAGAACCCACTCAAGCAAGGCGTAAGCGGGCACCCGTCGCCAACACTGGACACGCTCTCAACGCAAAAGGCCCCGCATTTCTGCGAGGCCCTTCGACTCTCTAGGGCTCTTAACCAGCCACTAACCACTAGTCACTAGCCAATTGCTTTAGTACATTCCGCCCATGCCGCCGCCGTGTCCGCCGCCCATGGGAGCTTCCTTCTTCTCTTCCGGAATCTCGGCCACGAGGGCTTCGGTGGTCAGCATCAGGGACGCGATCGAACCTGCGTTCTGCAGGGCGGTGCGGGTCACCTTGGTCGGATCGATGACGCCGGCCTTGACCAGGTCTTCGAACTTTCCAGACTGAGCGTTGTAGCCGAAGTTGTTGTCCTTCGACTCCTTGATACGGCCTACGACGATGGCTCCCTCTTCGCCGGCATTGCCCACGATCTGACGCAGGGGCTCTTCGAGTGCGCGGCGCACAATGTTCGCACCGATCAGTTCGTCGCCTTCCAACTTCAGCTCTGCGACGGCCGCGGCCGTGCGCAGCAGGGCCACACCGCCGCCGGGGACGATGCCTTCCTCGACCGCAGCGCGGGTAGCGTGCATCGCGTCTTCCACCCGGGCTTTCTTTTCCTTCATTTCGGTCTCGGTCGCGGCGCCGACTTTAATGACGGCAACGCCACCCACCAGCTTCGCCAACCGCTCCTGCAACTTCTCGCGGTCATAGTCGCTCGTGGTCTTTTCGACCTGGCCGCGAATTTCCTTCACGCGGCCCGAAATGTCATCAGCCTTGCCCTTGCCCTCGACAATGGTGGTGTTGTCTTTGTCGATGGTGACTTTCTTGGCCTGACCGAGATCGGTCATCTGGACATTCTCCAGCTTGATGCCGAGGTCTTCGGTGATAGCCTTGCCGCCGGTCAGGATTGCGATGTCCTGCAACATGGCCTTGCGACGATCGCCAAAGCCAGGGGCCTTGACGGCAGCGACGTTCAAAGTTCCGCGCAGCTTGTTCACGACCAGGGTCGCGAGCGCTTCGCCTTCCACGTCCTCAGCGATGATGACCAGCGGACGGCTGCTCTTCGCGATCTGCTCGAGCAACGGGAGCAGGTCCTTCATCGAGGAGATCTTCTTCTCGTGGATGAGGATGTACGGGTTCTCGAGCACGGATTCCATGCGCTCGGGATCGGTCACGAAGTAGGGCGAGAGGTAGCCGCGATCGAACTGCATACCTTCGACGACTTCGAGTTGGGTTTCCATCGTTTTCGACTCTTCCACGGTGATGACGCCGTCCTTGCCAACCTGCTTCATGGCCAGGGCGATGATGTTTCCGATGGTGTCGTCGTTGTTGGCGGAGATGGTGCCGACCTGCGCGATCATGTCGCCGGTGACCTTCTGCGACAGCTTGTCGAGGGCGCTGCCGCTGCGATTGCCGTCTTTGTCGACGGTGCCGCAGATAGCGGTAACAGCCTTCTCGATGCCGCGCTTCAGGGCCATCGGGTTCGCCCCGGCAGCAACCGTCTTCACGCCTTCGCGATAGATGGACTGCGCCAGAACGGTCGCGGTGGTAGTGCCGTCGCCGGCCACGTCAGAGGTCTTGGAAGCGACTTCGCGGACCATCTGGGCGCCCATGTTCTCGAGCGGGTCCTTCAGTTCGATTTCCTTGGCTACGGTCACGCCGTCTTTGGTGATGAGCGGCGAACCAAACTTCTTTTCGATAACTACGTTGCGGCCCTTGGGGCCGAGGGTGACTTTCACAGCGTCCGCCAGCACGTTTACACCGCGCAGGATCGACTGCCGTGACTCTTCACCGTGCAGAATCTGCTTTGCCATTGTTTCAATCTCCTTGAATTCAGTTGTCAGTGGTTAGTGGCTAGTGACTAGAAAAACCGCGTAGCCCCGACTCACTGGCGATTCTTGTTGAAAAACTTACTTGGCGGCGAGGGCCGGTTTGGTGGCGCCTTCGAGGATGCCAAGAACTTCTTCTTCACGCATGATGAGGAAATCTTCGCCGTCGATCTTGATCTCGGTGCCAGCATACTTGCCGAACAACACGCGATCGCCCGCCTTTACGTCGAGGGGGAAGGTCTCGCCCTTGTCGTTGGTCTTGCCTCGGCCAGCGGAAATGACTTCGCCTTCCTGTGGCTTATCTTTGGCGCTATCGGGAATGATGATGCCACCCCGGGTGGTTTCGGCCTCTTCCACACGACGAATCACGATTCGGTCATGCAGGGGAGTCAGCTTAGTAGCCATTCTTCGAACTCCTTTTTCCCGCCGTAGCGGGTCGATTCAGGTTGGATTGCCCTACGATTTGGCCGGCTTTAGAGCGCACACACTGCGTTAGGCTCGGCACCTTCATCATTAACAGCTTGGGTTGGTACCCGACGCCAGACTGGGAGTGGGGCTGGGACGCCCGGAGCTACTAGCACTCAAGTCCAGCGAGTGCTAATGTACCCCGAACGGGGTAGCGATGTCAAGTAGGATATGAGTGGATGTCACTCAAATTTCAAAATCTCACAAAATTGGGGCAACAGGGAGTTGCCTTTTAGCCGCTAAGGTGTAGTATGGCAACAATTATCGTCCCTCTCGCGAGAGAGAAGCATCTTTCCGGCAGATATCGGGCAACCGCATTCTTAGTTCTGGCATCGAAATGGTCACTTCGGGAAAGCTTGATCGACTCCCCAAATTAGCGATAGCGCATAGCGGTTGAATCAAATTTCGGTTCGCAGCATTCGACTTAGCGGACATAATCGGAATTGCGGGTGCAAGCGTGCAGGTACTCCCATTGAATCGCTCCGGCCTCTCGTATCACTTTTCCATCCGAAATCTAGGGTTGTCTTTGCTGGTGTTGATCGCGCCGTCCCTGGTGATCGCTCAATCGAATGCCACTCCGGGCAATGCGTCGCCCTCGGCGACCGTGCAGGCTGTACCGACTGATTCGAGCACGATCCCCATCGCCGAGAGTAGTCAAGATTCAGCCGGCCAAATGCGCACGGCCGCCCAGATCGAGCAGGACGGCGAGCGCGCGTCGGATCCCGCGGATGATCAGACGGAGGCTGTGGCGCCGGCGAAAAGTGAGACAGTCGCCTCAACGCCACCAACTCCTCCTGCGGTTCAAAGCCCCCACGAGCCGGCAAAATACGATGTAACACTCATCGGTCATCGCAATATTGGGACCGGCGTGAACTTTTACTCCATCGAGCGCGAGATCGCTCTTGGCCGCGATCTGGCCCGGCAGGTCGAAGAGAGCACCAGGTTGGTTACCGACCCTGAAATCGTGGATTACGTAAACCGCATCGGCCAGAATCTGGTGCGGAATTCCGATTCGCGAGTGCCGTTCACCATCAAGGTACTGGATACGGGCGAGGTGAACGCGTTTGCGCTGCCTGGGGGATTCTTCTATGTGGATAGCGGCCTGATTCTGGCGGCTGACAGCGAAGCGGAACTGGCGGCGGTGATGGCCCACGAGATTGCGCACGTTGCTGCCCGCCATGCCACTAAGAACATGACCAAGCAGCAGATCTGGAACATGGCGTCGATCCCGCTGATGTTTATCGGCGGCCCGGCGGCGTATGCCATCGCTGAGGTCGCGAGCATCGCAGTGCCGCTGGGCTTCTTGAAATTCTCGCGCGACGCCGAGCGTGAGGCTGACATGCTCGGCCTGCAATACGATTACGCCGCGGGCTACGATCCCCAGGCGTTTGTGCAGTTCTTCGAGAAGCTGAAGGTCGAAGAAAAGAAGAAGCACAGCAACCTGGCCAAGATGTTCTCGACGCATCCCATGAACTCGGAGCGGATCACGGCGGCGCAGGAAGAAATCCGCACCTACCTGCCGGACCGGGACAGCTATGTGGTGGACACCAGCGAATTCGAGGCGATGAAAGCGCGCCTGATCGCCCTGGACGGCGGAATGCGCATGAATCTGCAAAAGGGCGGCGGCTTCCGGCCGGTGCTGCGGAAGCCGACTCAGACGGCTGGCGAGAACGATTCGGATCCGTCGGTCGCGCCCAAACCGGCTGCGACCGAAAACGATGACGGCCCGCCGGTATTGAAGAAGACGCCTGCAAGCACGAATCAGCAGTTCTAGAGAAATGTACCGATCCCGTGCGCACTACCGGCTGCGCCGTTTGCAGCCCTCGGCAAATGGTGCCTAGAATATCCCTATGAGTCGTTCCCGCCTGTTTGGTTGTCTCACTTGTACCTTGCTGGTCGCAATGCTGGTCTTTGCCAGTGATAAGAAGCAAGACACGCAGGGGGCTTCCAACCTCCACTTCACCGTGGTGAAAGACGACAACAATAAGCCAGTGCGTAATGCGAGTGTCATCCTGCATCCGGTTGGAAAAAACGGTAAGCAAGCCAAAGGCGGATTTCAGTTGAAGACCGACAATGACGGGAAGACAGAATCCGACGGCCTGCCCTATGGTCCCCTGCGGGTTCAGGTATTGGCGCCGGGCTTCCAGACATTTGGTGACGATTACGACATCAACAAACCCGAGATGGACATTCAGATCCGGCTGAAACGGCCCACGGACCAGATGTCAACCTACGACAAGCCGCCAGACAAGTCGCAGACTCCTCCGCCCACCGCGCCCGGTGAGCCAAAACCGCAGTAGGCTGTTGGCGGCCCAGGGGCAGCGCGGCCAGAAAGTCACTTGAGTGATGGAAGCACGAGCCATTTGGAGCGACAAGGACCGCTTTGTGGCCGAGGCCAACAGCGGCCACGCCCTGGTCGTGGACACTAGTGAACCAAAGACCGCAAGCACTCCTTTGGAATTGGTGCTGATTGGACTCTGCGGTTGCACGGCCAGCGATGTGGTGAGCATTCTGCGTAAGAAGCGCGAGCCATTTACCGGCCTCGAAGTGACGGCGCAGGCGGAGCGTGGGACGGAACATCCCAGGGTTTTTACCAGCATCAAGCTGGTGTACCGGGTGCGCGGGAAAGTGTCACATAAGGCAATGGAAGACGCCGTGCGCCTTTCGAAAGGCAAGTACTGCTCGGTATCGGCGATGCTGGAGAAGACGGCCAAAGTCGAGTTCGAAATCGAATACAGCGAATAGCGAAAGTCATCGCGCCCTTCTGGTCGCTGCTTGAATCGAACTATTGCGGGATGCCCGGTTGCGCGTGCGAAAAAGTCACGCCGATGCGTGGTGCGGAGCGTCACAATGATCTGGGCCGCGCGTCACTGCGCAGGGTTCAGGTCAGTAACAGAATGTCAGATGGCTTTTGGTGTCTATGTCCCGTAGCCACGGTAAATCGAGGAAATCCAGCATGAGCACACTTGTAACTTCCGCACCTGCAAAACTGCACTTGGCGAAAAGGATGTCGCGGCTCGGCACCGAGACCGCGTTTGAAGTCCTGGTCCGCGCCCGCGCGTTGGAGCGCCAGGGCAAAAATATCGTTCACCTCGAAATCGGCGAACCCGACTTCGACACTCCCGGCAACATCGTGGAAGCCGCCGTCGGCGCGCTTCACATGGGTTATACGCATTACGGGCCTTCCGCCGGTCTGCCTGACCTGCGGGAAGCGATCGCCGAAGATGTAACAAAGTCGCGCGGCGTGAAGTTCACTGCCGATGAAGTTGTGGTTGTGCCGGGAGGCAAGCCGATCATCTTCTTCACCATGCTGGCCCTGGTCGAAGAAGGCGACGAAGTTATCTATCCGAACCCGGGCTTTCCGATTTACGAGTCGATGATCAACTTCCTGGGCGCAAAAGCGGTGCCGATTCCGCTGCGCGAAGAGCGCGATTTCCGTCTCGACGTCAATGAGCTCAAAAGCCTGATCAACCATCGGACAAAACTCATTATTCTCAATTCCCCGCAGAACCCGACCGGCGGCGTGCTGACGAAAAGTGACATTTGCGGCATCGCAGCAGCCATTGGCGACCGAGACATCATGGTCTTGAGCGACGAGATTTACGGCCGGCTTCTGTTTGAAGGTGAGCAGTTCAGTATCTCGGCGGTCGAGGGCATGAAGGAGCGCACGATCATTCTCGATGGGTTCTCCAAGACCTACGCCATGACGGGATGGCGCATGGGTTATGGCGTAATGCGCGCCGACCTGGCGACGCACATCGCGCGGCTCATGACGAACTCTAACTCCTGCACCGCAAGCTTCACGCAGATTGCGGGAATCGAGGCCATCCGCGGCGATCAGAGCGAGACTGAACACATGCGGCTGGACTTCCAGAAGCGTCGTAACGTGTTCGTGAACGGCATCAATCAGGTCAAGGGATTCTCTTGCCTGTCGCCGAAAGGCGCGTTCTATACCTTCCCGAACATCAAGCAGACGGGCTGGCCGTCGAAGAAGCTGGCCGACGTTTTGCTCGACGACGCAGGAGTTGCAGCGCTGTCGGGCACGGCATTCGGAGCCTTCGGCGAAGGCTACCTGCGCTTCAGCGTGGCCAACTCGGTGGAGAACATTGAGATGGCGCTGGATCGCATCGATCAGTGGGCGAAGAAGAATTTGTAGAGGGTAGTGCTGGCCTTAAGGCCAACGTAAACCACGCCGCTAAGAATCCATTGCCGACTTTAGGCGAAGACATCCCTAAAAAACCAGGCCCGCCTGCGAGCGGGCCTTTCCTGACTACTGACAACCGGCTACTGGCGCATCAATGCGGCAAGTTGGAGTTCACGAAGTTTGTGTAGTCCTTGTGCATTTTGTCGTGCGCTTTGGAGTCCAAATACACCATGTGTCCTGAAGAGTAATAGTCGTACGAAATGTTCTGGTGCATCTCCGGCGTGATGTTGAGGTGGTCCATGGTGTACTGGGCCGCCAGGAAAGGTGTCGCCAGGTCGTAGTCGCCCTCCATGACCAGGACTTTGAGATAGGGCTCCTTGATCATGGCCGAGCGCAGCGCCGTCGCCACATCGGCATAGCCCATTTCAAAGCCGGCGCCAGGGGCTCCCGCGGGCCGTGGATTGGCCCAGTTCCAATTGAAGGTTCCGAGATCGCGGGCCGACGTGTAGTAGGGCATGTCCACCTTGTAGTTCAACTCTCGGCGAACGTAATCGTTGAAAACCGCAGTAAAGGGCCCTTGGGTTGCGGCCGACGTCGGATCGAAAAAGGCGGTTTCCATCGGACCAGAAGGGGCGGGGCTAGTGTAGCGACCATCCAGACGACCCACACGCTTCTGCTGGTCGGCGAGCAGCCACTGCGTGAAGGTGCGTACGTCGATGCGCATGTTGGCCATCTGGACCACATTCTTGGGCAGACCCGTGTATTGCGACACTTTATCAACCATGGCGGTACGCTCTTCGGCGGTGAGGGCGTCGCCCTTGTTCAGTGCCTGCCAGTACTCGTTCATGGCAAAGTTGCTGGCCTGCTGGCGCGTGCGATTCATGTCCTGCGCGAGGTCGGCTGGGAGCTTGTGATGATATCCCGCAATCATGGTCATGGTCGGCAGGATCAGCGGATAGGGCGCGTCGTTCGTAGGTGCAAACGACAGGCTTTCGAAATTGAGAACCATGGAAAGCAGGCAAATGCCGTTGAAATTGATGCCCTGATCCGCCAGGTACCCGGCAATGCCTGCCGAACGGGTCGTCCCATAGCTTTCACCCAGCAGGAAGAGCGGCGAGGACCATCGCTCATAGCGGGAAATGTACATGCGAATGAATTCGCCAAAGGATTCGATGTCGCCGTGCAAGCCCCAGAACTTCTTTGCCTGCTCCATGTCGGCGGGCCGGCTATAGCCAGTGCCGATGGCGTCGATCATGACGATATCGGTCGCATCGAGAGGAGTGTACTGGTTGTCGTGCAGGCGATACGGGGCTTCGGGCATCCACCCTTCCGGTTGCAAGACGACGGTGCGTGGACCAAGTGCGCCCATGTGCAGCCAGATCGAAGCCGAGCCCGGGCCGCCATTGTAGGAGAACGTTAATGGCCTCTTGGCAGGATCGGCGCCATCGAGTGTGTAGGCGACGAAGAACATCTCCGCCTCGATTTTCCCGGTAGGGTCCTTGATCGGCAGGCGTCCGGTCGTGGCCGTGTAATGCAATGTCTTGCCATTGAGGGTGATCTGATGATGCGTCTGGACCGGCGCAATCTCGGTCATGTCCCAGTGATAGGTCGGCGTCGCGCCCTGGCCCGGCGTTCCGCCGGCAGTCTCGGCCGGTGCAGATGGAGTGGTAGCGGGCTCTCGTCGCTGCTGCGGCTCACGGCTGGTCTGCGTCGTGGATTGCTGCGGCGTACTCTCGGTTGCGGTTTGTTCGGTCGATACGGAGGAGGGGTTGGAAGTCCGGGAGCGTTGCTCAGGTGGAGTGGCCTGCTGGGCCACAGCGCCGGCGGCCAGAATGCACAGCAGCGAAGCTACAAGGGGAAAGCGCCTCTTCATTATCTTAGGCTCCTCGAAAATTGAAGTTGAAATGATTGATATTGATACAGAAATGCCGCTGGCGAATGCGGTCGAAGTCTGGAAAGGACTAACTCGGAAGGCATCACGTTACGGGATCATACCGCGTAGACTGCGTCAAAGGAAAATGCGTCGGAAGTTTCGCCCGTTCCGGCGCCGATGCAGAACTCAGTCTTCGCTAATGAGATGCTGAGTGAAGCCGAGTTCCACCAGTCGGTGAAATGCCCGCTTCACATCGTCCGGGACTTGCTGGGGAGCCGAGAAGCCCCGCGCTGCGTAGACCCAAATCCGCTGTAGGTCGCCCATCATGATATTGGTGATCTTGGAAGCCGGCAGCATGTCGTTACAATAGTCGTCGAATGTGCCCGTCCAGGATGCGGTCGAGGCGGGCATTTCCGGCCAAACTACGGCGTGGGTGGCCATCGCCCGTCGTTGCATGAACGGCTTCACTACAATCAGGATGTTCCGCGGCGTGAGGCCGGCTGCTTCGATGACACTCCTGGATAATGCCAGGTTCTCGGCTGTGTTCCGCGCCTGCGTCTCCAGCATCATCTTGTCCCTTGGAACGCCCCGAGACGCCAGGATGTCGGTGAACACTTCCGCCTCCGGCCGGTCCCAATCCGTCGCCAGGAGATCGTCTTGATGAGCGAGGCCGCCCGACACCACTAGTTTTTCTGAGAGTCCTGCGTGGTACAGCCCAGCGGCAAATTCAGCCACCCGCGTGTCGTTGGTGCCGAGTACCACCATGATATCGGCTGGTAAAGGACGATGGTTCAGCTGATGATAGTCGAAGATTCGGCGCGCGTGTTCGATAGCTTCGGGAGACATTGTTGCCGTACATCTTGTCAGCAATATGTTTCAGACGGCAACCTCCGTCACGATTACCGATTCGTGCAAGTCCGCATATGGCAAGTTGACGGACGTTGTCGGTCGACGGCTGCGTGATAATTGGCGCGAACAGGCCCTATCACAAATAACCTTGCCAACAGCGCGTTGCCGCGGACCGGGCGTCGCCTTTCCCACTCCGGAAAATTTTGATTACTTTCGTTTTTTTTGGCGCCTACATTTTTTCGCGACATCCTTCCGAAATCACGTTATCTCGATTCACGGCCGACGGTACCAGGGTGCTGGGAACACGCGTTTTGTGCCTGTACCCCCAGTGCGGGCATTTCCCTTTGTCGGAATTCGCGAGTTCGCGCCAATAACTGATTCGTCCCGGAGATACAATCAGCCATTTGGGGTGACCGAGATCAATGGCCGCCAACGATATTCCGCGATTCCGCATTTTCGCCACCGCCGACATTGGTGACGCGGCCTTCAACCGGCTCCGTCAGCTTGGCTACGAGATGGAGGTGTATCCAAACCCCGAGTCGCCACCCAAGAACTTGATTGTCGAAAAAATTCGCAGTGGCATCGACGGTCTCATCACGACCCTGCGCGACAAGATCGATGCCGAGATTTTCGAAGCAGGGAAGGGCAGGTTGAAGGTAGTGGCGCAGTACGGAGTCGGTTTTGACAATATCAACCGCGCTGACGCCAACCGCTACAAGATTCCCTTCACCAATACCGCTGACGTGCTCACCGAAGCGACCGCGGAGTTTGCCTTCTTCGCGCTGGCGAGTCTGGCGCGCAAACTGTGGAGCGCGGAACATCTGGTGCGCGAGAACACGTGGAGCTATTGGCATCCCTATCTGCCCTTCCTCGGCGATGAAGTAACCGGCAAAACGATTGGCATTCTCGGTACCGGTCGAATCGGGCAGGCCGTAATCAAGAAGAGCATTGGCTTCGATATGAATATCCTCTGCTACGAAGCCCTGGGGCCGAATGTAAAGCTGGTAGCCGACGTGCAGGAACAGATGGATCTGCGTTTCAAGAGCGGAATGCAGCGGGAACGCACTTCGATCAGGTATGTCTCCCTTGAGGAGGCTCTGAGTCAGAGCGACTTCGTCAGCATTCACGTTCCACTATTGCGCGAAGGCGAGAGCGATACCCCCACGTATCACTTGATTAATGGGAGTACCTTGCGCACCATGAAGCCCACCGCGTATCTGGTTAACACTTCGCGCGGGCCGGTGGTGGACGAGAACGCCCTGGCCACAGCCCTCAAAGAAAAGTGGATCGCCGGAGCTGCGCTCGATGTCTACGAAACCGAGCCACTGCCGCCGGACTCGCCGCTGCGCGATCCGGACATTGAGGATCGCTGCCGGCTCTATCCGCACTTTGCCAGTGCTGGACGAATCACGCGGTTGTCGGTCGATCCGAATAGCGGCATGGCTGGACGCTGCGTACAGGGGTTGATCGACGTGCTGGAAGGGAATTACGGAGGCGACATTCAGAAGATGCCGTTCGTGGTGAATAAGGAAGCGTTTAGGTGAAGAAGAAGTGAGTAGTGGATAGTGGTCACTGGATAGAAAAGGCCCCCGCAGATTGCGTGCGCGAAGAGAGGAAGGTGGCGAAGAGCGACTACTTCGTGACTAAAGCCGACACCAGCGAGTCGAAGATCTTCACCCCGTCCGTCATGCCGAGTTCGGGCTCGCTGGCGCGCTCAGGGTGCGGCATCATGCCCAGCACGTTACGTCCGGCATTGCAGATGCCGGCGATATTCTCGATGGAGCCATTGGGATTAGCGTCAAGTGTCACTTCGCCAGTCGGCGTGACATAGCGGAAGATGATGCGGTCCTGGTGTTTCAACTCCGCAAGTGTTTGCTCGTCGCAGAAGTAGTTGCCTTCCATGTGGCCGATGGGAATTTGCAGCACTTCGCCTTTGGTCAAATTCTGCGTGTAGGGCGTATTGGTATTTTCGACGCGTACGTAAACCGGTTTGCAGATGTACTTCAGTCCGGCGTTGCGCATCAGCGCTCCGGGAAGAAGCCCGGACTCGCAGAGAATCTGAAAGCCATTGCAGATGCCAAGCACCAGTCCACCAGCGTCGGCGAACTTGCGAACGGACTCCATCACGGGCGAGAACTTCGCGATCGCCCCGGTCCGCAGATAATCGCCGTAGGCGAAGCCTCCGGGAACGATGATGGCGTCGCATCCCTGGAGGTCGGGAGAGTCGTGCCAGAGGAACGTTACGGGTTGCTTCGCCACTTCCGAGATCGTCCAATATGCGTCGTGATCGCAGTTGGAACCGGGGAAGATGATGACGCCAAATTTCATTTCCGTGCGCTCCAGCAAGGGGTTTCGCCCTCAGTGTAGCATGGGAGCAGCGACGTTCCGATCGCGCCCGCATCCAAACAGTTATGCAGTTTTCGACGCACGTCCACATCACCGGCGGAGCATTGTGGCGCTGGCTGGTTGCGCAGGCGCTTGACTCGATCTGCGTCGGGCTGCTGTGGTGGGCGGGGCTCAGTTACCTGAATGTTTCGTGGGCGCCGTTCTGGGCAGTGCTGGCTGCCATGTTTCAGTTCATTCCTCATTTTGGGCCGGTGCTGGCCTTCTTGGGGCCCGCGACGGCTGCTTTGATGGACGGCGGCTTGGAACGTTTTCTGTGGGTGCTGGGACTCTACGGCGTGATCATAGTGGCGGACGGCCTGATTCTGCAGCCGCTGATTATGCGGCGAACCGCAAAGATACCCATCTGGGCTTCGCTGACGGTGCCGATTGTGCTCAGTCTGTTGCTTGGCTTCTGGGGATTGCTGCTGGCAGCGCCGCTGCTGGCCGTGATTTTTGCTTACCGTGCAGTTGCGAAGAAGCGTGTTGTGAGCGCCAACGATGGCAGGCCTCGGCAGACGCCTCCTGGGCGGGACATAACCGGAGGTAAGTTGATCCCAGCTGAAGGTCCGGGCGAGCCTGAGAGGACGAAGGCGCAGTAGCTTGACCCGAAAATTGTGGCGGGAATAATGGTCCTTCGACTGCGCTCGGTTCGTTTGCTTTGCCCAGGATGACAAACGAGAGAGTTGTGGCCCTGATTTCCACATCGCCCACGACTACAATAAACACGATGTAACGAAGGCCTCGAACCGAATGTCTCAGCAATTTGTCCATCTACATCTGCACACGGATTTTTCCATGCTTGACGGCGCTTGCGAAATCGGCAAGCTCGTCGATCGGGTCAAAGAACTCGAGATGCCCGCTGTCGCCATGACCGACCACGGCAACATCTTTGGGGCGGTCGAGTTCGCGAACGCCGCCAAAGAAAAGGGCGTGAAGCCGATCCTGGGCTGCGAGTTGTACATCTGCAAGAAGGAAGACCACCGCGCTGCGCCCGAAGGCGACAGTTACAACCACCTGATCGTGCTGGCCGAGAACGACGAGGGCTATCGCAACCTGGTGAAAGTCGTCTCTGAAGCTTCGTTGCACGGCTTCTATTACAAGCCTCGAGTCAGCAAGAAGTTTCTGGCGGAACACTCAAAGGGGCTGATTGGCCTGTCAGGCTGTCTCAAAGGCGAAGTGGCCGAGGAACTTACTTTCGAGCATTACGACAAGGCGCGTGAGGCTGCTGCGACGTTCCGGGACATTTTCGGCAAAGGAAATTTCTTTCTCGAAATTCAGAACCAGGGCTTGCCGGAAGAGCACCGCATCCAGCACAACCTGCTCAAGCTGGAGCAGGAGTTGGGCATTCCGATGGTGGCGACCAATGACAGCCACTATCTGTGCGAAGACGACGCCCACGCGCAGGACGTGATGGTGTGCATCCAGACGGGCAAGTCGATCAACGACACTAACCGCTTGAAGTTCGCCAATAACCAGTTCTTCGTGAAGAGCTATCCCGAGATGCAGAAGGAATTCCTGGGATACGAGCAATTCCTGCATCGCACGCTCGAGATCGCTGAGCGTTGCAACACCAAGCTCGAAAAGGTACATGACCCGTTCCCGCAGTTCGAAGTACCATCAGGCTATTCGATCCCAGACTATTTCGAGCACGTTACACGAGAAGGATTCGCGAACCGGCTGAACCTGCTTCGCGAATTGCAGGTGCAGGGGCGTCTCAAGCACTCGCTCGAAGATTACGAGCAGAGGTTGTCGCGCGAGATCGGTATTATCCGCCAAATGCAGTTTGCGGGCTACTTCCTGATTGTGTGGGATTTCATTCGTTACGCCAGGGAGCACAACATTCCGGTGGGGCCGGGTCGCGGATCAGCTGCAGGCGCGCTGGTCGCTTATGCGTTGCGTATCACGGACATCGATCCGTTGCAGAACGAATTGCTGTTCGAGCGCTTCCTGAATCCGGAGCGCATCAGTTTGCCGGATATCGATATCGACTTCTGCATGAACCGCCGCGGTGAGGTCATCAACTACGTAACCCAGAAATACGGCCGTGACCAGGTGGCGCAGATCATTACGTTCGGCACGATGGCGTGCAAAGCTGCGATCAAAGACTCGGGCCGCGCGATGGACATTCCGTACTCGGAAGTCGAGCGCATCGTGAAAATGGTGCCGCCGACCTTGAACATCTCTATCGAGCAAGCGCTGAAGGATTCGCCCGCCATGGCTACCGCATATGAAACTGAGCCACAGGTCAAAGAGCTGATCGACACGGCGAAAAAGCTGGAGGGCCTGGTTCGTAACGCGGGCGTGCACGCGGCGGGTGTCGTGATCTCGCCGCAGCCGCTTACCGACCTGGTTCCGCTGCATCGCACCAAGAACGACGAAATCGTGACCGCCTACGACATGAAGGCGGTCGAGAAGCTCGGGCTGCTGAAGATGGACTTCCTTGGGCTAACGACGCTCACCATCATCGACGACGCGCTGCGGCTGATCCAACAGGTGCGAGGGGAGCGGCTGGATCTGCAAACGCTGGCGCTCGACGATGCCGAGACTTACGAAAAGGTGTTTCACACCGGACTGACGTCGGGAGTGTTCCAGTTTGAATCGCACGGAATGCGTGACGTGTTGCGGCGCTACAAGCCCACTGCGGTCGAGGACCTCACGGCGTTGAACGCACTCTATCGTCCGGGGCCCATTCAGGGCGGCATGATCGACGATTTCATCGATCGCAAGTGGGGCCGCAAGAAGATCGAGTACGAACTGCCCGAGTTGGAAACGATGCTCAAGGAAACCTTGGGTGTGATCGTTTACCAGGAACAGGTCATGCAGATCGCGAACCGCCTGGCTGGCTACTCGCTGGGTGAAGCCGATCTGCTGCGCCGCGCTATGGGCAAGAAGAATGCCGAAGAGATGGCGAAGCAGCGGCAGCGTTTTGTAAAAGGAGCGATCGACCGCGGTTTCCCGCAGAAGAAAGTAGAGAAGATTTTCGACCTGATGGAGCAGTTCGCCGGCTACGGGTTCAACAAGTCGCACTCGGCGGCCTACGCGCTGCTCGCCTATCACACAGCGTACATGAAGACCCACTATCCGGTGGAGTTCATGGCCGCGCTGTTGACATCGGTTTCGGGAAGCACGGACGACGTGGTGAAGTACATCAATGAGTGCCGTGAGATGGGGATCGCGGTCGAGCCTCCTGACGTCAACGTGAGCGATGCCTACTTCACCCCGCATGGCGAGGCGATACGATTCGGGCTGGCGGCAGTCAAGAACGTTGGCCACAATGCGATTGAGTCGATCGTGATGGCGCGCAAGGAGATTAGCGCTTTCAGGTCGATCTTCCAGTTCTGCGAGAAGGTTGACCTGCGGCTGCTCAACAAGCGGGTGATCGAGTCGCTGGTGAAGAGCGGCGCGATGGACGCGATGGGGCGACGCTCACAGCTCATGGCCGTCATCGACAGCGCGATGGAACACGCGCAAAAATCCCAGCGTGACGCCGCCATGGGCCAGCACGGGCTGTTCGGCGTTTTTGCCGAAGACAAAACCCCGCAGACTGAAAAGCCGCTGCCCAATATCCCCGATTGGGACGAGCATCAGCGCCTGTCGGCCGAGAAGGAAATCCTTGGGTTCTTCATTACCGGGCATCCGCTGGAGAAATACCAAGACAAGCTGCTCGACTTCAGCGCGCTCACCACCGAAGACCTTGGCCAGTTGAAGTCCTCAACCGGACGAGACGAGGTGCTGGTCGGCGGCATCCTGAAGGCGGTGCGGGTATCGAAGTCGAAGAAAGGTGACTTATACGCGCAAGGCCGCCTGGAAGACATGAACGGATCGGTCGATATTCTGTGCTTCTCGGAGTCGTTCAAGCGACTGACGGAAAAACTTAAGCTCGACGTCCCTGTGCTGGTGAAGGGAAGCGTTCGCGTAGAAGAGGGGTCCAACGCGAAGCTGATGATCAGCGACATCACTCCATTGGAACAAGCTGAGCCCAAGCTGGCGCGCAGTCTGAGAATCAAAGTTCCGCTGGCGACGGCTTCGACCGGCACCGTCGATGCGCTGCACACGCTTTGCGCAGAACGCAAAGGTGAAGCCAAAGTGCTGTTCGACCTGGAGCGCAAGGGCGACTTCACCGTGGTGATGGAAGTGGAAGGCTATAATGTGTTGCCGGACCGATCTTTCATCAACCGCGTCGAGGAACTGTGCGGGCGCGGCAGCGTAAGGATCATCGATTAGCCCGAATGAGTGATACAGATAACCCCATGGAAGGCGCTTCCAACGCGCAATCGGAATTGCAGACGCGTCGAGCAGCAGATTGAGCAGTTGCAGACTGCTGCGGGCAATAACCAAGAAGCGCTGAAACAGCTCGAAGGGCTACAAGAACGCGTCGAAGCGTTGCGCCGTCAGATCTCGGGGAGACTGACGCCGTGGGAGCGCACGGAGTTGGCGCGTCATCCCATGCGGCCGTATCCGCTGGACTACATCGAGCGGATCTTTCCCGACTTCAGCGAGATTCACGGAGACCGCGGTTTTGGCGACGATGCCGCCATGGTCTGCGGCATGGCGCGTTTCAAGGGGCGTGAGGTGGCGCTTCTTGGTACCCAGAAGGGCCGCGATACTAAGCAACGGGTTTATCGAAACTTCGGCCAGCCCAATCCCGAGGGTTACCGGAAGGCGCTGCGGTTCATGAAATTCGCGGAGAAGTGGAACCGTCCGGTCATTGCGCTCATCGACATTGTCGGTGCTTATCCCGGACTGGGTGCGGAAGAGCGTGGGCAGGCGGAAGCGATCGCGCACAATTTGCGGGAGATGGCGCGCCTGCATGTTCCGTTCATCGCCGCCATCACGGGCGAAGGCGGAAGCGGCGGTGCACTGGCGATCGCGGTCGCTGACCGCGTTCTTATGCAAGAAAACAGTGTTTATTCGGTGATTTCGCCCGAGGGCTGCGCGTCGATCATGTGGCGCGACTCCACCAAGAAAGACATTGCGGCGGCTGCACTACGCATTACCGCGAAGGACAACCTGGAGATGGGTTTCTGCGACGAGGTGATTCCGGAGCCTCCGGGAGGCGCGCATCACGACTACGACACTGCTGCTGCTGCGTTGGCTGAGGCACTGGACCGGCATCTTAGCGAGTTGGAGAAGATGCCAACGCAAGCCATGCTGGACGCGCGTTACAAGAAGTTCCGCGAGATGGCCCGGTATTACGAGACGGTTTAACTTCAGGGCGCGCCCGCGGGCCGTCGAAATGCCTACAATTCGTTACCCTCTCGCATCTTTCCAGTACATGCCGTTCGCACCTGCGCAGTTCCCGCCAGCGCGTAGCTGCCCTATAATGTATGCACTCCCCGCCACCATCCTTGTAGAGTGGGGCAACCGAGACTAGGGGTATTGATGGCCACAACGGAAATTGCAGTACACGGCTCGGCCACGTCCGCCGAGCGCAAGCCCATCGTCAACGACTTCAGCATCCAAGTAGCAACCGCAAACGGGTCAGGATCGCAAAGCGCGAACTCCATCCTGCTGCGCTCGATTTTTCAGATGGGTGTTCCCGTCTCCGGCAAGAATCTGTTCCCATCGAATATTGCCGGTCTGCCCACCTGGTACACCATCCGCGCCAGCAAGAAAGGGTATGTCGCGCGCAAGAAGGAAATCGACTTCGTCGTGGCGATGAATCCCGAAACCGCGCGCGAGGATGTGCTGGCGCTCGATCCGGGTGCCGCCGTTCTCTACGACGAGCCGTTGAAGCTGAATGAACTGCGCTCCGACCTGGTCTTCTATTCGGCGCCCTTCGACAAGATTGTGGCGACGGTTTGCCCGGAAGCCAAGTTGCGCAAACTGGTCAAGAACATGATCTATGTCGGGGTGATGGCACAACTGCTGGGCCTCGACATGAACGAGGTGGAGAAGGCGCTGCGAAAGCAGTTTGCCAAGAAGGTGAAGGCCGCCGATCTCAACTGGAACGCGGCCAAGGCCGGCTATGACTACGCCGTCACTTCGCTGACCAAGGCTGATCCGTTCACAATCGAGCGGATGGATAAGACTGCGGGAATGATCATCATCGATGGCAACTCCGCCGCTGCCATGGGAAGCATGTTTGCCGGTGTCACAGTGGTTACGTGGTATCCGATCACCCCCTCGTCATCGCTTGTAGAAACCCTCATTGATTACATGAAGGCTTACCGCGTTGGAGCTGACGGGAAAGCCACTTTTGCGATCGTGCAAGCTGAGGACGAATTGGCTGCGATCGGCATGGTTCTGGGAGCCGGATGGGCAGGAGCGCGGGCCATGACGGCCACCGCGGGACCCGGCATCTCGCTCATGGCGGAGTTCGCGGGGCTAGGCTACTACGTGGAGATTCCCGGGGTGATCTGGGATGTACAGCGCGTCGGCCCGTCCACCGGACTCCCCACTCGAACTTCGCAAGGTGACATCGAGTTCGTCGCTAAGCTTTCACATGGTGACACGATCCATCCCATGCTGCTGCCGTGCTCGGTAGCGGAATGCTTCTCGATGGCGAGCGAAGCGTTCAACCTTGCCGACCAGTTGCAGACGCCGGTGTTCGTGATGTCTGACCTCGATCTCGGCATGAACAACTGGATGTCGGAGCCGTTCGAATATCCCAAGGAGCCGATCAACCGTGGGAAGGTGCTGACCAAGGAAGACCTCGACCGGTTGGGCGGATTTGCCCGCTACAAGGACATTGACGGCGACGGCGTCGGTTATCGCACCCTGCCGGGAATTGACCACCCGCAAGGAGCATGGTTCGCGCGCGGCAGCGGACACAACGAAAAAGCGCAATACAGCGAGCGGCCCGACGATTACAAGAACAATCTCGACCGTCTGCGTCGCAAGTTCGAGCATGCCCGCAACTCGGTTCCCAAGCCGGAGCTGTATAGAAATGCCGGGAACGACGTCGGCATCATTGCTTACGGCACTTCGCATCACGCGCTGGTCGAAACGCTCGACCAGTTGCAGAACGAGCACGGCATCAAAGTCGATTATCTGCGGCTGCGTGCCTATCCGTTCACCAGCGAAGTTCACAGCTTCGTCATTGGGCACAAACGGATCTACGTCATAGACCAGAACCGCGATGGCCAGATGTTCCAGTTGCTGAAGCTGGATGTTCCAGCGGAAGAAGTTATCCGGCTGCGAAGTGTGCGCCATTACAACGGGCTGCCGATCGATGCGCGCTCGGTGACCGATGAGATCGTGTCCCAGGAGGGCAAGTAAATGGCGACCACAGCCGCACCGCAACCCAAAACCAATCGCGTCGGGCTGACGGTGCTCGACTACCGCGGCGGCAAAACCACGCTGTGCGCCGGCTGCGGACATAACGCGGTCTCGGAGCGCATCATCGACGCCTTTTACGACATGGGCATCCAGCCGGAACGAGTGGCCAAGATGTCCGGCATCGGGTGCTCGTCGAAGAGCCCCGCGTATTTCATGAGCCGTTCGCACAGCTTCAACTCGGTTCATGGGCGCATGCCCTCTGTGACCACCGGAGCGGTGCTGGCGAATCATCGACTGGTTGCGCTGGGTGTCAGCGGCGACGGCGACACCGCGTCCATCGGTATCGGCCAGTTTGTTCATCTGATGCGTCGCAATCTGCCCCTGATTTACATCATCGAGGACAACGGCGTCTATGGGCTGACGAAGGGCCAGTTCTCCGCCACGGCCGATCTTGGGTCGAAGTTGAAGACCGGCGTCATCAATGAGCTGCCGCCCATTGATACCTGCGCGCTGGCGATTTCGATGGGGGCGACGTTCGTGGGCCGCTCGTTTTCGGGTGACAAGCGCCAACTGCACACCATGCTGAAGGCCGCGCTTGCCCACCGCGGCACGGTGCTG
The DNA here is from genome assembly GCA_963722405.1 of uncultured Acidobacteriaceae bacterium. Classification (GTDB taxonomy): domain Bacteria; phylum Acidobacteriota; class Terriglobia; order Terriglobales; family Acidobacteriaceae; genus DASRAA01. The sequence continues at coordinate 569,955 of CAVRMO010000012.1, read as the reverse complement.
ATCGATGTCGTCTCGCCGTGCGTGACCTTCAACGATCACGACGGTTCAACCAAATCCTATAAGTTCATGAAGGACCACGAAGAACCGCTGCATGATCTGAACTTTGTGCCGGCATTCAGTGAGATCGATGTGGAATACGAAGAAGGCACCAGCGTAAACGTCACCATGCATGACGGTTCGTCGCTGCGACTGCGCAAGTTGGAGGAGGACTACGATCCGACCAACAAGATCGCGGCGGTCAAGAGGCTGATGGAATCGCACCAGGCCGACGAGGTGCTGACGGGAGTTTTCTACCTGAACACCACGGCGCCGAATTTCCTCGACATGCTGGACATGACCGATGAGCCGCTGGCGACTTTGCCGGAGAGCGTTACCCGTCCTTCGCGCAAGGTGCTGGAAGAGTGCATGGAAGAGTTGCGCTAGTCTTTAACGCCACGGCAAAAGAAGAAGGCCCTCCGTCGTGGAGGGGCCTTTACTTTGTCGAACAGGAAGATGCTGCGTCCGATTAATTACATCGACAGGAAATGATGCGACCACCACTCTAGCCGTGCGCCGACCACTGCGGTAAGATTGCCTCATGGCCAAGCCTGCCGTGCAATTCGAAGTCGCCTGCCCCTGTTGCGGCGCGTCGCTGAAAATCGATGTCGATGCCAAAGCAGTAATTTCGCACACTCCTAAAGCCGTTCCGAAGACGTTCGAAAATATCGAGCACGCCGCGCGCGCCATGAAGGAGCAGGACAGCCGCAAGGAGTCGATCTTCCGCCAGTCGGTCGAAGCGCAGAAGAATTCGGCGGACCTGCTGGAGAAGAAGTTCCAGGAAGCCGTCCGCAAGGCGAAGGAAACTCCCGATACCGGCAAACCGCTTCGCGATTTCGACCTCGACTGACGGACCTTCGTGAAATCCAGGCCACTACTGCTGGGTCATCGAGGCTGCCGCGATAGCGATCTCACGCGCGACAATTCCGACTTACCCGCTGAAAACTCGCTCGCCGCATTTGAATACGCACTTTCTCAGGGATGCGACGGCTTCGAGTTCGACGTGCGTCAGACTCGCGACGGCCGCAACGTGATCTGGCATGATCCCTACTGGAACCGCACCCCCCTCGCTGTCACCGACTACGCCCAACTTTCGGGGCCCAGCGCCGACTGGCTTCCCAAGCTCGACGACGTTCTTGAGAAATTTAGCCACCGCGCATTCCTGGATATCGAACTAAAGGTACGCGGAGCTGAAATGTCCATCGTCGAAGCGCTGCACGCAGTGCCGCCGCAGCGCGGTTATATGCTGTCGTCGTTTGATCCTGTCACGTTAATCCGGTTCCACAATATCGACAGCAGCTTGCCGCTCGGATACATTTGCGAGCGCAACTATGCGCTCGCGATTTGGCGAAATATTCCCATACAAACTGTGCTACCCCGCTACGATCTGGTCCAGAAGGAGCTGATCGACGAAGCGCATCGGCTAGGCCGCCAAGTCTCGACGTGGACGGTGAACTCCGCGAATCAAATGCTGCAGCTCGCCGAGTGGGGCATTGACGCGCTGATTTCCGACGATCCCGCACTTTTGTATCGAACGTTTCACAACTAATAGCGAAAACCACGTCGCCTCATTTACATTGGTTGCGATGCCAACCACGGGAGAGCGATTCGAGCGCGCCGTATCGATCATGGCGCGGTTGCGCGGGCCAGGCGGGTGTCCGTGGGACCGCGAGCAGACCTTCGACACCATCAAGCCTTACACCCTGGAAGAAGCTTACGAGGTCATCGAGGCCATCGACTCGCGCGATTGGCCGGAGCTGACCGGCGAACTGGGCGACCTCCTGCTGCAGGTCCTGTTCTACTCCCAGATGGCGGCTGAGGAACAGAAGTTCTCCATCGATGATGTGCTCGACCGGCTGTCGAACAAGCTGGTGGATCGCCATCCTCACGTATTCGGCGATGTTAGGGCAGACTCATCGGGCGAAGTACTGCGCAACTGGCAGGCGCTGAAGGCCGAGGAAAAGAAGAAGCGTCAGACACACAGTGGCAAGGGTGCAGATGTAGTCAAGGCCGAGCATCCCGAGTCGGTCCTGCACGGCATCTCGACGGCCATGCCGTCATTGATGGCGGCTTACAAGATCAGCTCGCGCGCAGCGCAGGTCGGTTTTGACTGGCCCAACATCGAAGGCCTGTTCGACAAACTCAGGGAAGAAACGAACGAACTTCGGAAGAATCTGGAGGAATATCCAGAGCCCGGACCGCAGCCTGTCGGAGCCTCGTCCGCGGCCAGCGCGCACGGAATCAAGGTCAGCGAAGAGTTACAGGCGCGCATGGAAGATGAAGTAGGCGACCTGCTGTTTGTGCTGGTCAACGTTGCACGCTACTTGGCACTCGATCCTGAGTCGGCGCTGCGCAAGACGAATCATAAGTTCCGCCGCCGGTTCGAATACCTGGAGGACAAGCTGCGCGAACAAGGTCGCAAACCGTCGGACGCTTCGCTGGACGAAATGGAGTTGCTCTGGCAGGAGTCGAAACAGCAGGAGAAATCGTGACCGTCGAGGCGCTCGTCCTCCGAAATTGCACCGAACTGGACGAGTTTCGCGCTTGCGTTGCGCTGCAGCAGGAGGTCTGGGGCTTCAGCGATGCAGAGCTTGTTCCATTGCGTATTTTCTCGCTGGCACCAAAGATCGGCGGTCAGGTCGTTGGAGCATGGGAAGGGGAAACCCTTATTGGATATGCGATGGCCATTCCGGGTAGTCGCAAAGGTCATCCATATCTGCACTCGCACATGGTGGCCGTGAAAGAGGGCTACCGCGATACGGGGCTCGGCCGCACAATCAAACTGTTTCAGCGTGAAGACGCGATCGCGCATGGCTACGAGCTGATGGAGTGGACGTTCGATCCGCTGGAAATCAAGAACTCGTACTTCAATCTTGAGCGGCTCGGGGCAATTGCGAGACGTTACAACGTCAATCAGTATGGCATCACGAATTCGCCGCTGCAGGGTTTTCTGCCCACCGACCGTCTGGTTGCCGAATGGTGGATGAAGTCGCGACGCGTGGAGACTGTGCTGTCGACGGGCCACCATGCTGCCATTCACGAAGAGGAGCGCGTTGAGGTGCCGGCGGAAATCTATGCCTGGAAAGCGGACCCGACGATGCGGCCGAAAGCTGCCCAGACGCAATCGAGGAATCGCGAGTTGTTGCAGGCAGCTTTTTCCCGTGGGTTGTCATGCCTGGGTTACACTCGCGACGCAAGCGGTGGTGGCTGCTTCCAGCTTGGCCGCTGGGACGAGAATTGGTCGTATATTCCGAATTCCTAGTCCAAGACAGGACGCATGAAGATCGAAGCGATTACACTTCGCGAACTGCAGATACCGCTCGTGCATTTTTTTGAGACGAGCTTTGGGCGGACTTATACCCGCCGCGTCTTGTTGCTGACGCTGCATTGCGACGGCATAGAGGGCTGGGGCGAGTGCGTCGCCGGAGAGGACCCTTACTACTCCGAGGAGTACATCGACGGTGCGTGGGATGTGGTCGTTCGCTACCTCGGCCCGTCGTTGTTGGGCAGGACGCTGAATGCAGGGCGCGAAGTGCCGGCACTGTTAACCAGAGTACGGGAGCATCGCATGGCCAAGGCTGCGCTGGAGAACGCGGCATGGGATGCCGAGGCGCAGGAGAAGGGAATTCCACTCTTTAGATTGCTGGGTGGCTCGCAACGTGAGATCGCTTGCGGAGTCAGTATCGGCATTCAGGATTCCCACGAGCAGTTGTTGCTGAAGATTGAGACGGAACTAGCGGCTGGCTACCAGCGCATCAAACTCAAAGTGAAGTCGGGCTGGGACGTGGACGTGCTCGAGAAGGTGCGGGCCCGGTGGCCGGACATCCTTTTAAGCTGCGACGCGAATTCAGCTTATACGCTCAACGACATCGGGCATCTGAAGTCCTTCGACCGTTTCAAATTGCTGATGATTGAGCAGCCCCTATGGAGCGACGACCTCTACTTTCATGCGCGCCTTCAGAAACAAGTCCAAACGGCGATTTGCCTCGACGAAGCGATTCGCAGTTCGCGTGACGCCGAGGCAGCCCTCGAACTCGGGGCCTGCCGAATTGTGAATGTCAAAGTAGGACGCATCGGGGGTTTCACCGACGCGATCGCCGTTCACGATGTTGCGCGGCGTTTCGGCGTCCCGGTGTGGTGCGGAGGCATGCTGGAGTCGGGCATTGGCCGTTCGCACAACGTCGCGCTCTCTACTCTGCCCAATTTCAAGCTGCCGGGAGACGTTTCGGCCTCAAAGCGCTACTGGAAGGAAGACATCATCCAGCCGGAAGTTGAAGTGTCTCCGAAGGGGACGATCGCGATCACCGACAAGCCGGGGAGAGGCTACGATCTGCGGCCGCACTTGATCGAACGCCTGACCGTCCGCAAAGAAACGATGCGGGCCGCATCCAGTTAGATGAAGCGCGAAGTTATTGCCGAACTTCTGGATGACGATCTGGGAACGCCCGAAGAGATCGCGGACTCGCTGGCAGACCTCCGGCATATCAACAATTGGTTTGGCGGAACATCGACGACCTCAAGATTACTGCGGCGCGTTGCTCGCGCGACTGACCGGACCGAGCTCTCGTTGCTGGAGATTGGTGCAGGCTTGGGTGATGTGCCTCTCGAGGCGCGGCGTGCGCTCGCGAGGGACGGCATCGAGCTGCGAGTTACCTTGCTGGATCGCCTGGGGTCGCATCTGCCAACCAACGGCACCCCCGTAGTTTCGGGCGACGCCATCCGGTTGCCGTTTTGCGACGACGCATTCGACGTCGTGAGTTGCTCGCTGTTCGCCCACCATTTCGAACCTGAGACGCTGCCGCTCCTGGCAAAGGAAGCCATGCGGGTCGCCAAGCGAGCGGTGTTGATCAACGATCTGATCCGCAGCCGATTGCATGTCGCGTTGGTTTACGCGGGCCTTCCCCTTTTTGCGAGCCGTATAACGTGGCATGACGCGCCCGCCTCGGTGCGCCGCGCGTACACAATCGCTGAGATGAAATCGCTGCTGGCTGGTGTTCCAGCGAAGCGCGTCGAGCTTTCGAGACACTTTTTGTACCGTATGGGTGTATTGCTGTGGAAGTAGCTTTCTTAGGCACGCGCGGGGCATGAGCGAACCCAATTTCGATATCGCGGTGATCGGCGGTGGCCCGGCGGGTGCGTCAGCAGCCATAACTGCGGCGCGATGCGGCGTCCGCGTCGTACTTCTGGAGGCTGGCGAGTTTCCTCGACATAAGGTCTGTGGCGAGTTCGTGTCAGCCGAGTCGCTCGACGTGCTGCGCGACTTACTGCGAGCGACTCCCGGGGCAGAGCAGCTAATGGCGGCTGCTCCAGTGATCGATCGCACCCGATTGCTGCTGGGCAAGCGGGTCATCGAAGCGGCTGTTTCGCCGCACGCACTTAGCATCACGCGTTTCGCCCTCGACTCTTTGCTTTGGGAAGCGGCTCAGCAGGCTGATGCGGAAGCCCGGTCGAATTGCGAGGTGAGCGAGATTCGAGGCGACGGCCCATTTCAGTTGGATACGTCCCGAGGTAAAGTCGTCGCCCGCGCAGTGATCGTCGCGGCTGGTCGGTGGTCGAGGTTCAAGGCCCGAACGCCCCTTCCGAACGGGCCCAAGTGGATAGGAGTCAAGGCGCACTATCGGGAGACCGCTCCGCCTCGTTCGACCGATCTGTATTTCTTTGAACATGGATATTGTGGAGTCCAGCCAGTAGCCGATGATGTCGTAAACGCGTGCGCAATGGTACGTTCCGACCGCGCGACTTCGTTGGAAGAAGTGTTTCCCCTACATCCGATCCTTGCCAAGCGCCGCCGCGCATGGCAGGCAATCACTGAACCCGTGACTACTGCACCGCTGGCGCATCTTCCGCCACAACCGGTTAGAGACAACATGATGTTTGCCGGGGACGCAGCTGCTTTCATCGATCCGTTTGTCGGTGACGGAATCTCAATTGCATTGCAAAGTGGGCGCACGGCTGCTATGGACCTACATTCAATTCTCAATGGAAGCAGTTCACTAGCCTCAGCGTTGACGGCCTACAAGACGGACTATGCCCGGCAGTTCCTGCCCCTGATCACCGCAGCCTCGCGGATTCGTGGGGTTCTCTCTTGGCCGGCTCCGGCCCGTTTGGTTGCCTTCGAGCTATTGCGCGCACCAGGACTAATGCCCTACGTGATACGCAAAACTCGCCAATCGACTTAAGAAACACGCTAGCTAAAGGCTGTTGCAAAACCCCGATTCTTCAATTCGGCGCTTGAAAGCCGGTAATTTCGTGGGGAAGGTTGCTCGATGGCGTTGGTCTGAGTTGCCGGCTTGAGCGGTAACTCGCCAAGGCCTCGTCGGTTTTCGGTGGCCCATGGGTCCCCGAGCCGGGAGGAGCAAGATGGTCTGCAGTCAGTGCACCGTCGAGGAGCAGAGATGGCCAAGGTCCAGCGCGAGCCGAATCGAACTCTATGCTGGTGACAAGCGAAACTGTGGGCGCGTCGGACGCGGGTTCTCTGCCTCGATCTAACCATGGTCCCGAGCTGACAACCTGCCACGGGTGGTTCAGACCAACTACCTGAGTAAAGCTGAGAAACAGACACACCAGGGCGCAGCCGACGAGGGTTAGGGAAAACCATAGTTTCATCGCGAATCCGCCTCGCGGGCACGCTGCAAATTGCGCTCCTTATTCAACTCCGCCAGTTCGCGCAAGCATTGCTGCATTTGTTGCCAAGCGGCCACCCCTTCTCGCGTGGCCTCCTCCGCTGCCTGGGGAACATAGTAGCCGGTGGTCTTGCCCTTCTCCCCGCGGTAGCTCACATTCAGATGCGGACCATGCTTGGGTCCATCTCCCTGACAATGGCAACCCGCTCGTCCGCAGGTGCGGTAGGTTTCCGAGAGCGTTCCGAAGATGGCGATCCCGGCCAGACGTTGAATCTGGCTCAGCAGTTTGCGTCGTTGGGCAGCAGCATCAACCGATCTGGCCATGGCTCCTCCGACGCACTTGATAGCGAGCGATGGAAAACAGATTCTTGGTAATCACGCACCAGCCCACGTAGCGCTGAAACCCAGGCTCTCCTTTGTAGGTGGCTCGCCGCATCGAGAAGGGATGCTTCAAGGTGCTGATGGTGGCTTCACAGCCGGCCCGCCAACGTAGCGCTCGCCGGAACCAGCGCTGCTTCTGCTGCCGGGCTCGCTGGGTGGAGAGGCGTCCGCGCGCCGGCAGCGCCACCTTCTTCACGCCGAGGGCTTGCGCCTCCTGCTCGTTCTTGGCAGAAAAAAATCCCCGGTCGGCGGTGGCCATTTCCGGCGCTCGCCCGAAGCAGGCCTGGTGGTGTTGCAGGGCCGGCATCCAGGCCGTGCTATCCTCCGGATTGCCCACCAGAACTTGGTAACCGCTCACGATCCCGTTTTCTACCTCGTCGATGCGCACCAGCCTACCAAACTCGTTCGGCTTATGCGCTTTCCCTTTGCGAATGACTTCGGTGTGCGGTTCGAACAGACTCAGGACTTTGCCTTCCACGTGGCAGTTTCCTCCCCACACCCGTTGCTGGGTTTGTGTCATCACCTTCTCCACCAAAGGAAGAAAGTGCCGTAGCTGGCCGATCTGGGTTTCTACTCGCAGGAGCTTGCCCACCACTTTCAGCCGCCCCTTCCCCCATCGTTGCAGCACCTCGCTGGCCTGTCGCACCACGCCCCGGGTCAGCCCCAACAACTTCTGGTAACTGTCCTGCATGCGCTGCTGGTTGACCTCGGTCAGGGACTTGGCGGCGCGGCTGATTTCCAGCAGACGATGTTTTACCGCCCGTCCGTGAGCGACCACTACCAGGGCTCCGTTCGTACACTCGGCGGCGATGGGTTGCAGGCTGCGGCAGAGCACCCGGATGCCGTCGCCCAAAAGCGAACTGTCGGTGGGGTAGTGAACATTGCTTTCCACAACCGTCGTGTCGGTGCGAAGCTTATCGCCCCGGGCCACCCCTTGCTCGCAAGCCAGGCCGACCACCCGCTGATGAATCTCTTCCGTGACCGCCGGACTCAGCAGGGCAAAGGTGCGGCTGAAGGTAGTGAAATGGGGTGTAGCCTCGGCATCGAAGTGGGTGAAGCGACGGTACACCAGGTTGCTGCGTAACTCCCGTTCCAGGTCGCGGAAGCTCCAGCCCTTCAGGTGCTTCATGACGCAGCAACGCAGCAGACGATCGGGGGCTATTCCGTCCCGTCCAGTACGCGTCGAAAGAGGGTAACGGGTGGCCAGACATTGGCGGACCAAGTCGACCAAGGCGGGATCCTCCAAGAGCTGATCGACGGGATCGAGCAAGTCATCCTTGAGCAGGGCGGCTTGCTGGGCCAAGGGGGAGTAGAAGAGCCAGGCTTGATGGGAAGTGGCGCGAATCATAACGTACTCGAGTATATCGAGTAAGACAAGAGACTGTCAAGAAGAAACAGCGAAAGCCTGCATTTTCTTGAAGGAAATCTGCGAGTAAATATGAGCGAAGCTACAGATCTGCCACAGTGCTGCGGCAGCGACCTGCGTCAATCAAGGGGTTGAGCCCTGCGTTTTGCAACAGCCTTTAGCTAGCGAATGACTAGAACCTCACGGAGGTTGTCCCGGCCCAAGAAGAATTTGATCGAGGCGTAGTCGTGAAACAAGTTCTCGACGTGGCGATTGTTGAAGACCCGCTGCAATTTATAAGGAGTGGCGGGCTGCATCTCGAGAGTGTCTTTGGAGGCGATGTTATAGCGGTAGAAAGGCACTTCGGCTCCCGCATCTTTGGTGTGGAAAAGCGAAAACAGGATCGCGCTCGGCTTCATCGCGACCTGGATTCGCTCGATTACCGGCTTCACTAACGCCTCGGGAAGATAATCTGCGAGGTCCCAAAACATTACGGCGTCGAATTCGTCGCGTTCAAAGCACAGATTCTCACGCAGAAACCGATCAACATCGAGCGTCTTCTGGCCGTCACTATTGGAGACGATCAGGGACTTGTCGGAGGCGAGGCGGAGAACGTCTTCCTGGTGGAAGCGATGCCCCAGGCCGATGAAGAACGTGATGTTAGCTGGTGATGTGGCTCCAAGGTCGAGGACGCTCAGCCCCTCTTCGCGCGCCAGCCACTTCATGAATTCGCTGAAGCCAGTGGAGCGTCGCTGCACCCGCTCGCCGGACACGACTTCGCCGTCCGGTCCATGCTGGGCCGACCCGCCGAATAGCCTGCTGAAAATGCTGGGAGACACTGCGCACCATTGTAAGGGTATGTAGACGCCAGCGCCAATCTTCACTGCTGTCCGCGAGATTCATACTGCGGGGGGTACGGCGGCGCCATCGCCTACCCGCGCAGTTACTAACGAGTTGGTGGAGCAAGTAACCCTCAGCGCCATCCAGATCGTTGCTGTTGTGGCCGTAGCTCGAGCTTGGGTTCCGGCAGATCTCACCTCTTATACCGTTTTGGAAGACGGCGAAGAGATCATTCCCATCTTTGCTGCGCTGCCATCAGCAACCGTAAATGCTCCTGGCTCGCCGGGGGTTCGCCAGCCGTGCGTGCCCAATACCAGTCCGCAAAATACCGCTCTGATGTCAGTACGAGGTTCGAGTCCATCAACGGAATCGGCCTGGAGCAACGGATTGTGGCTGACAGCCATCACCGAGGCCCCAGGCTAGCGCCAAAAACCTGGCGCCGACCCGGGCAATCACATCCATACGTACGCGTACCTTCAACTATCGCTGGGGCGTGACGGTAGTCGTCGATGTGGTGTCCTTCTTCACTTCTGGGGGTGGCGCGGTTGTTGTGGTGGTGGTGTCGGTCTGCTTCACCTTCGGTTGGGGCGTGGTTGTTGTTGTGGTGGTATCGGTCTGCTTCACCTGTGGAGCAGCCGGGGTAACCGTCATATCCGTGGTCTGAGTGGTTTCAGCCTGCGTCGGAGCCGTGGGATCCTGTGTACTGGTGGTGGTCGTGCTCTGCGTCTGGGCGGCAGACGGATTCTGTGTGGTCTTAGAAGTGGATTGCGTGGTGCTCTGGGCCATTACGGACAGCGACAGTGCAAGCACGATGGCCGAATTCAAGGCAACAGCAAATAGCTTTGTTGGTTTCATTTGATTCTCCTTTGTCACGTTGGACAGACACCATCGTATGATCTCCATCAGTACTAGTCTGCTCACAATTGCTCGCTGGTGGGTGAGCAGGTTCGCGCCCCCTTTTCCGGCGGTAACTGGCATGCGAGACGGAAGCCCCTGCTCCAGCAACGATTCAGCCGTGTGGCGGCGTATTCCTCGCCCGGGGCACCAAAGTTAATATATGTGCGCCGGCTGGGAGTCCCGCAGTGCGGCGAGATCAAGGATTGCAGTCGAGAGTTCGTCGTCCCCCGCTCGACCTCACATCTTCTTCCAAACCACATCTTCGTTGTTGCGGCGATCGATAAGAGCGTCTACCTTGCCATTCGTGTTTCGTTGGAAGAGCATCCGGCCTTCGACGCCGTTGGCGTCAACCGCAGAAAGCAGAAAATGCAGTTTGACCTCATCCTCGAGTTATCCACACTACCGGTATCGCGAGAGGCACTGGGAGCCAGAGCGACTGGCTCCGGTACTTGCGCGCGGCCGCGGCTTTGTCTTCCAACTCGTCGCCCAACTCGGCCGCAGCAGTGCCCTGTCGCTCGATGTCGATAGCGCTCCACAACATCGGTATGTAATTGATCCCCAGCAACAGCAGGTAAACGCCGAGCCCAATTTGCCATGTAGCGTGCGTGCGAAACAGACCGACGCGGAGGCTGAGAATCCCCAGCGTCAGCATGATGGGAACGCCGAATCCAAATTCGGCGAGGATGATCTTCGGTCCAAGAAAGTAAAGATCGAGGGCGGCCAGCTTCCGGACATTCATCATGCGAGAGAGCTGACAGGTACTTTGTCGCTCTGCTCAATGCGGCGAGTTGCTTCCTGTGCCTGATTCAGGCGATTGAGTCGGTTCGGTAAATCTTGCGGCATCGAGGGGCGCATTGTTCTGCACGTCGTCCAGTTGAATGGTGAAGGCGCCGCCCGGACGCGCGATGGTCCAGCGATACGGGGTCTTTGCTCCTGCCACGTCGCGATAATCGGAGTAGTCCACCTGCGTGGGATTCAGCCCGAGAGCGGTATCGCTGTAGTGCAGCATGCGCAGCAGCAGGCCGGACTGCGGATCAAAGTAGAACCGCACTGGCGGCTGTCCCTTAGTGATTCCCCAGACCACGGTGGCAGCATGGCCATCTACTGTCTCAGGGTGTGGCTGTAACTTGAGTTCATCGAACATCGCCGCCATGTTGATTGGAAACATCACGGTGGCATCAAGCCGCGCGGCATATTGATCGGAGGCCGACATCTCCCGAAGCGGGCGGCCCGGAACCGCCAGCCAACCCACGCGCCCGTTGAACGCAGTGACGCTTTCGCCATTAGCCGTGTGCATGACCGACACACGCGCGTCAGGTGCCTTAGCCAGGATCTCGATAGGCAGCATGCGCCCTCCGGCCAGCACTGCGTTTCCTTTTTCCGAGCGGGTCGAGACTCTTTCCAGCGCGGGCTTCCCTCCAAGGGCCTCAAGGTATTTCGCTATCACAGAACTTCCCGGCGGCCAACTTGCGAGCGAGGCCGCATCGTCCTGATCGCCTTCCGGGGCCGCGGGCTTGGGCGGCTCGATCATGATCGCCGGAATCGCTTGTGGGTGAATGCTGCCGCGATGGCAGGTGTTACATGTGACCTCACGCTCGCCCGAGAAGTTGTTCTGGTTGACGGTGAACATCATGCGCATCATCTCGCGCGCTGTCTTCTTGGCTTTCTTGTCGTCTTTGTCCATTTCGCGTTGGACGTGACAGAACTCGCACTCCACGCCGAGCGAGGCGGCGATGAATTGCATGGTCGGGATCAACTCGTCGGCGGGAATGTTCTTGAGTACCTGAATGTTCTTGAACTCCTCCGCCGCGGTCTTCGCGGGAGGCGCAGCAGGAGAACCGCGCAGGGGCGACCTGCCCGCAAACACAATTAGGATAAGGGCGATCGTGGAGACTGCGAGCATTGAGGTTGGTCTGGTCATGGTCGATTTCGCAAGGCGAAGGGACGAGGGTCCGGTCATTCGCCGAATTGCCCTTGAACCAACAATACCAAACGTCATTGTTGCCTGGGCTGTGCTCAGTCGGGTACAGCTTCGCCCGGTCGCACGATTCGAATGTCGTGATCGGTGAACGAGTGGTGGGTGTCGGAAAAGTCCTGTTTCGGCATGTGGCAGTTCGCGCAATTGTGATCGGCCTGCGGGCACGCCTTCCCCGGATGGTCTTTCGTTGGTGTCATGCCCGGCGTTGTCAGATGACAGCTCAGGCATTTCTCATCGTAGTGCGCCGCAGTACGCACGAGAGGCTGGTGCGGATCGTGGCAACCCACGCAGGTGATGCGCGCGTCCCCTTTCGCCCAGCACTTGCTGTTCTCCAGCCGGTAGGCGGGAAATCGTACCGTCGAGGCTCCCGTGGCTTCATCCAGTTGCACGTCCACCCAGGTCATGTGGCATGCGCCACAAAAATCCACCGATGCGGTGCGATCGAGCCGCTTCGGATTCATGATGAGCCCCTCGCCTCCCTCAACGTGGGACTTCATAGCGGCAACGTGGTCGGCGCCGGGCCCATGACAAGCCTCGCATGCCACTCCCGGGATCACGTCACCGAATCCGCCGTCGGCAGTGACACCCGCAGCATGACACGCGAAGCATTTGCGAATTTCCGTCGGAGGAAGGGTGCGTCCCACCGCCGTTCCGATTGAGCTCGCCTGGCGCGGCTGGTTGGTGGTTCGATCGAAGGTCTTGGTGCCTCCGAAGTAGCTGAAGTGGCTTTCAACCCAGGTACCGCGGTCGTTTGTCATGTAAACCTGGCTTAGGCTTCCATCTCCAAAAGCCCAGGTGATCGGTTGCGTCGTAGCAGTGAGGCCCTGACCCACGACAAACGCATAGCCTTGAGGAGTTTGCTCCAGCTTGTAATGATAGGAATCCACTTGAAAGCTTTGGCCGATGTGCGAGCGGAGCACCGTCGCGTCTTCCGGACGCAGCAGGGCCTTGGCCATCTCGCTGTCCTTCGCCTGTGCCACTGCCGCCGCATGACAAGGCGCACAGGCTTCAGAGCCCACAAAGTCCTTGCGCGTCGCCAGCAGCTTGGTAGGCCACCAGCCGGGCTGAGCGATGTGCTCCCCCGTGCTCATGCGGTCAGCCTCAGAACCCGGCCCAGCAGCGCGCACCGTGATCACAGAAATGAGCACCGCTGCCGCACACAAAATCATCGCGGTCCAGACGTGCCGCCCGCGCATTCTTGCTCCTGCTCTTTGCAAACGCAGGCTCTCTCCCACTTCGACGATTCGAGGATTGTCGCAATCCGATGTGATTCAAACTATCACGAAAGAGATGTCGCAGTGCGTCTGAACGCGCGGCAACAGGGTTGCTACTACGGCCGCAAAGTGACTTTAAGATTCCAGCATAATTCTGTCGCCGAAGTCTTATGACGGAGATTCGCGTTGGCGCAACTCGCGTCGGCGCTGCGGCGGAGGGTTCCGGAGCGGTGCCCATCGACTGACTCCGACACATCCGGGACGGAACCGCGGGCCCCTTACTGAGGGATCAGAATGGCAGGTGGATCCCACGTTCCTGACCCAACCGGCAGGATAGAAGGTGGCGGGGACCGGCGCGGCCAGTACAGCCGCATCACCAAATAGATGGGACCATTGGGGGCAGGGAGCCAGTTCGCTTTCTTGTCGGGAGACGGCGCATCTTTCTGGATATAAATGGTCAATGAACCGTCCGCATTCTTTTTCATTCCCGGCAACATCGGTGAGTTAATAAGGTACCGGTTGATCGGATTCTCGACCAACAACTGTGTCTTGCCGTCATACGCGGTGACCGACCAGAAGGCATTGACTGGGGGCAGATTGTTGGCGGCGAATGTAAGCGTGTAGTTGTGTTTGCTGCCGTCGAGAGGGGTTCCGATAGCATCGGCCTTGGTAGTCGGGTACATGGCTTCATCGGCGTCATTGCCGAAAATGCCGGCCATAGCAGCGGCGGCGCGGAGAAGAAAATCGCCATGATAAAAGTCGCGGCTGCCGAAGGGCGAGCCCACCCTCCAGCCGTTGATGTCTCTGCCGATGTTGTCGCGGCGTTCCTGGATGGAGTCGTAGCCCTTTTTTACCGCCAGAGCCAGCTCGGCTTTCTGCCCGTCAGATAGCTTCGAAAAGTCGAACGGTTTGCCGGGACCGATGCCGATCGGGGCGAACAGCAAGCGGACAGTAGCCTCCTGCGGCACCTCGGGACAGAACTGGAGCAGGAAGTTCAGGTATGCCGGGAAGTCAGTTTTGAATGCGTCCTCGGTGAACTTGGGGAAGTCGATAGTCGGAGCCGGCGGAGGAGAGGGTTCATGGAGATACGCCGACAGTGGTTGGACAGTATACCCCGCCTGGATCTTCTTGACGTTGTCGATATCGGAGGCATTGAAAAGCTGGGTGCGGTAGATGAGCAGGCTGAACTGCGTTTCGGACTGGAAAACCTTACTAATACCTTGCGGCGTTTTCCCCTTCCACCCGGGGCCGGTCAGCAGGTAACAGGCGGCATCGTTGCCCGTGGTGCGGCTACCGACGTACCCATAGTTAAAGGTGTACATGTCGGTTAACTGCACCGAGTAATAACGGTTCTTGGGAATGTCGGGAACGCAAAACACTAGGGGTTCAGCGCGCAAATCGGCTTCCAGCATGGAGTATGGCGTGTCGCTGTTGGGAGTGACAATTGCGGTGTCCTTCGGCGTGAAGACTTGGGACGAATTCACCACTGTGTTGAACGGTCCTTTGTATTGCGTGCTGGTCTTGTCGACATTGAACTGATACATCGCCTTGTAGGCAGCGATCATGGGGAAAGCGTAAACGTAAGCTTGCTGATAGTCGTCTACATGGGAAATCGCCTCGTCTGCAGGATTCTTTCGGCAGGAAACCGTACTCAACATCGCCGCCAGCAGAGGTGCCGTGAGCACCACCGCGCTTACACGCCGTGCCATCGAGTTCATAAGACCTCGCTCTTTAGTTCATGGGGAACCCTGACATGCTACCAAGAAACCGGGCTGGAGACGCGAAGAAGGTTAAGGAGCGCACATCGCTCAAATCACTTAATCCGCTAGAAAGAACGGCCGCGAGGCGCACCGTCTGACTGCGAAGGTTACCGGCGCAGGCCCATGCGGATTCGCGCGAGGTGGTGCCAGCTATGACGGAGGGCATGGTCCTCGATGACGAACTGCGCGGTGACGGGCGCGCCAAAGCTCAGAGAGAAGGGCGCTGCGGTGTCCAACTCGTCATCCGTGAACGCGCGCACGGCGGCCGTAGCCTCGCGGCTATTGCGACGCAACAGGTCGATAGCGGCAGTCTTCGTGACGTCTGCCTGTTCGTCAGCATGCTTGGCATTCAACTGGGCCACAAGTTCCCACGTCACGTCTGTAACCGTCTTACCACTGGCGATCGCTCGTGCCAGATCGATCTCGATGGGATAAGCGGTGGCGACATGATGCACGATGACACCGACAGAACGATGGTCGGAGTCTGACACCGGCGTGCGCCATTCCGCTTCTGAAAGTCCTTCAGCGAAAGCAGCCAGAAAGGCAGCGCCGTCTTCGATACGGGCGGCCAGTAATGCGGCACGACGGCTGCCGGAATTCCCGGTCGTGGGCTGACTCGCGTCTTTGCTGGTCTGAGTTCCTGGCGCAGTCGTACTCATTCTGTTTGCCTCCTTGTGCTTTAGGGCATTGGAGTACCAATTTGATGATTCGATTCAACTGAGTTGTGTTCGCGAGTAAATAAATAGCGCCTCGGCCTGCCACGGCTCTGGGTCGGAGACAGGAAACGGGAGCTCCTAATGATCCTACGAGTTTCCGAGTCACGGAACCACTTTCGCCGACACCCGATATCGCTGATAGTTCGTATAACGGTGCTCGTTGTGATAGCTCAGCTCGTAAAACTCATCGACGTTGCCGCTGTGAGTGGTGAACTCGACATAGACCTTAACGGTACTGGGCAGCCACAGGGGCGTTGCGACGTCTGCAAGCTGAAACTTGTCGAATGCAATTTCCGTGGTTTCCTGATTGAGTCCAACGTCTTTTCTCGGAGCCAGCAGATCGGTGCGCATGCGTATGATCTGGAAGTCGCTCTTGTCGATCCACGCGACACCCTGCACCAGCACGTGGGCTGGAGTTTCGCTTCGCCCTCTCATCCTGATGGAGAGAGTTGCCTTAGCTGGCTGCTGGGCAAAGGCGACGACGTAGGAATCATGTTGGCCGATTTTTTCGTCGCCCAGATAGCGAAAGGTCGACTCAGATTGGAATCCGCTTGAAAAGTAATTGCAGCTCAACGCAAAGCCCGAGGTAACGAGAAAACCATTTTGCACAACCACCTGGTCGAAATTGTCTCCCTTTCCATTGGTACGGTATTCAATGAACTCTGTCTGGCCCCTCCCGCCATGACCAAGGATCAGGTAGCTGTCATGCACGTGCTCGCCTGACAGTTCGGGCTTGGTGTAGGGCTTCTCCTGCCTGAGCCGCGTCAGGGAGATTTCTTCGTGTGCCGTCAGGTCCGTTATGTGGCGAAAGAAGTCGTCCACCTGGTCTCCCACCTTCTGCAGAATTATGGGCAGCTCCTGCTGATCTTGGGCTTGGTGGAGGTCTTTGAGCTGCGGAATTTGCTTGGAGAGCCGCTTCAGCGGCTCTTCGATGTAAGGATGCACGTTGGCGTAGGAAGTCTGCTCGTCGTCGGACTTCATAACGTGGTCTGATGTGCCCCCACTCACCAGATGAGGAACCAACGGGGCGATTGTCACTGCGAAGAGAAAGGTAAAACCGGCCGTAAGCAGAGGCCTTCCCCGTACAAAATTGCCGCGAAAACCCACGCCACAGTTTAATGCAATACCGAACTCACGTGGGATCGGTGAGACT
This sequence comes from uncultured Acidobacteriaceae bacterium, assembly GCA_963722405.1. Lineage (GTDB taxonomy): Bacteria > Acidobacteriota > Terriglobia > Terriglobales > Acidobacteriaceae > DASRAA01. Next base: position 553,012 of record CAVRMO010000012.1, on the reverse strand, counting down.
TCCTGGGATCGTCTTGATTATTGTTTTGCGAATTTGAGCGAACAGGGACGGCCCTCGACGCGCGTGCCCGTGCCTGTCGAACTGTCGAAGTGGGCGTCGATGTTGTAGCCGTACTCAGTGCCTCGCGGTGTGTCCCGTCCAGGCACGTATTCCTTCGAGCCGGTGCGGCCTTTCGCATAGAGCGAAGCTTTGCCATCGGCCGGGATCGTCCCATCGATTTGCAGGCTGCCTGGTTCGCCCTCGGTGCCATGCAGGCCGTGGAAGACGCCGTCTTTTACTGTGCTGACGAACTGATAGGAAAATCCCAATGCATCCCTGAAATTTGCGCAGGATATGCTGGTCAGCCACTTGCCGTCGAAGGGTTGGGTGTCCGATGCAGTTGAGAAATGCGGCGGGAGTAGCAAGAAAACTGCTAGCAGAATGTGTCTCGCATACCTCATGGCGTTTCCACTTTAATACACGTTGATGGAATTACACAGGTCGCTAATAGTGAAAATTGCTGTGAGATGCATCTGCCTACGTCCTCAGATCTGGAAATCCATCTCGATCGCGAAGTCGAGCGAGTCGCCACCTTCAGCCGGCACGTGTTCCCGCCCCTCTAAGCGGCAAACTTGTTCGCGCAGTGTCTTCACCTCGGTCGCGACCGCGGCCAGGGCTTCCGACAGCGGATCGTTGATCTGCTTGGGATCTGTGATCACCACTCGCTTGCCTTGGCGGAAAACGATGTGACCCGGGACGCCGACCACGGTGGAGTCGGCGGGCACGTCGCGCAGGACAACTGATCCTGCGCCAATGCGGCAGTTGTCACCGACGGTGATCGCGCCCAGAATCTTGGCGCCGCCACCAACGACCACTCGGTTGCCAATCGTGGGATGACGCTTTCCCTTGATCAGGTTAGTTCCGCCCAGAGTTACCCCTTGGTAAAGAGTGACATCGTCTCCCACCTCGGCGGTCTCGCCGATGACCACTCCCATGCCGTGATCGATAAAGAAGCGGCGGCCAATTTTCGCGCCGGGATGGATCTCAATTCCGGTAAGCCAGCGTGCGAACTGCGACAGCGCGCGGCCGAGGAAGAGCCAACCGTGCTTCCAGAGCCAATGGTGAATGCGGTACCACCACAATGCGTGCAGGCCCGAGTAGAGCAGCACGATCTCCAGCCTGGATCGCGCCGCGGGATCGCGTTCGAGCACCGCGGCAATGTCTTCGCGCATTAGGCGAAAGTAGGAACGCATAGTTACACCGATACTGGCTCAGTCGGCTGCGCCAACACTTCGTCGCGCAACTGCTGGAAGAGAATACTGCTCAAGTAGCGCTCTCCAAACGACGGCAGCACGACCACAATCAGTTTGCCGGTATTTTCCGGGCGCGAACCTACGTGAATAGCCGCGACCACCGCCGCGCCGGACGAGATGCCCATCAGCAGTCCTTCTTCGACGGCCAGGCGGCGCGCCATCACCAGCGCATCGTCGCTCGAAACCTGCACGATCTCGTCGATGTAATCCGTTCGCAGAATACTTGGCACGAAACCCGCGCCGATGCCTTGAATCTTGTGTGGCGACGGCTGACCGCCGGAAAGTACAGGGCTTTCGACTGGCTCAACCGCAATCGCCTTGAACGAGGGCTTGCGCGGTTTGATGTACTCGGAGACTCCCGTGATGGTGCCGCCGGTGCCTACTCCCGAGATCAGAATGTCGACTTTGCCATCGGTGTCGTTCCAGATCTCGGGACCCGTGGTCTCGAAGTGGATCTTGGGATTGGCAGGGTTGTCGAACTGTTGCAGGATGTAGCCGTCGGGTGTATTGGTGAGGATTTCCTGCGCCTTGGAGATTGAGCCCTTCATGCCTTTCGGCCCAGGAGTCAGGACGAGTTCCGCCCCGAAGGCGCGCAACAGAACACGGCGCTCGGTGCTCATGGTATCCGGCATGACGATGATCAGATGGTAGCCTTTGACGGCCGCGACGAAGGCCAGCCCAATACCTGTGTTACCGCTGGTGGGCTCGATCAGCACGGTCGTGCCGGGATGGATCTTCCCGGCTTTCTCGGCTTCTTCGATCATGCTGACGCCGATGCGGTCTTTGACGCTGGCGCAGGGATTGAAACTCTCGAGCTTGGCGACAATTAAGGCACCGACGCCTTTGGTCACCCGATTCAGGCGCACCAGGGGGGTATTGCCGACGAGTTCGGTTACGTCATTGGCTATCTTCATGAGCGGTCTCCATGCGATTAGGACTAATCCCGAAGGTAATTAGTTTCAGATTTCTAAGACACGAGGGAACAGGACGGCTAGCGACAACAACAACAAAGAAAATTGCAGGGAGCAATTTCGATCTGGGATAACGAGCGCGGACTGTCGGCGGCCGGATACATGATGATGCAGTCGATGGTAACAGGAGGACAACGAGGCTGACCAGCGTTTCGTCCCATCGGCTTGCGGTTCGTCGCGGGTTGCGCGACGTATAATCAGGTTTTGCGTCGCATATTCCAATCTCAGTAGGTGTTCACCCTTGAGCTCTCATACACATTCGCATGGCCCCGAGCCAGCCGGCCCACAACCTCTTCCCGGCGTTGACGCGATCATCGCGGTCGGTTCGGGCAAAGGTGGCGTCGGCAAGACCACACTCGCTGTCAACCTGTCGATCGCACTCGCGCGCATGGGATTCAAAGTTGGGCTGCTCGATGCCGACGTTTACGGCCCCAATGTTCCAACCATGTTGGGCACGACAGTCGCTCCAGAGGTCGTCAATGGCGACCGCATCCTACCTCCCGAACGCTACGGACTGAAAGTGATCTCGGTTGGCTTCCTTAGCCCTGGCGACAAGCCGCTGGTGTGGCGAGGGCCCATGTTGCACTCCATCATGAAGCAGTTTCTCGGTCAGGTGGAGTGGGGGCAACTTGATTACCTCATCATCGACCTTCCGCCGGGCACGGGGGACGTGGTGATTTCACTGGTGCAGACCGTTCCGGTGACCGGTGCTGTGGTGGTCACGACGCCCAGCGATGTTGCGCTGCAAGACGCGCGCAAGGCCATCGAGATGTTCAAGCAGGTGAAGGTCGACATCCTCGGCATCGTCGAGAACATGGGATCGTTCCTGTGTCCGTATTGCCAGCACGAGATCGACATCTTCTCCAAGGGTGGCGGCGAGCGCACCGCGCAACAGTTCGGCGTGCCGTTCCTCGGCAGCATCGAAATCGATCCCGACATTCGCAAGGGTGGCGACTCCGGCCAGCCTGTCGTGCTGGAAGGCGACCAGTCGCCGCACGCGCGCTCGCTGTTCAAGTTCGCCAGACATGTGGTGGACCGCGTCAGCGAGGCGAGGGCTACCGCCGGGCCCGTGATCGAGATCCAGTAGCGCTTCATCCACACGCACGAAAGCCCCGGAGTTCCCGGGGCTTTTCGCGCAAACTAAGTTTTGGTGGCCCGTTCTTTCGTTGGTTGACGAAACTTGGCGGCCTACTCCCATCCGTTGCGTCAGTTTCGGCGCGCAGGATGGGAAGAATCTTTTCGGGGTCCTGCATCGATTCGCTGGTTGGCGAAGATAACGGAACCTAATCAGAACTTGATGCCACGCTCTTTCGCATCGTTTCTTGCGAAAGGGCGGGAACAAAAACTTAGCAGAACACCTCGCCCGGCAACGCTGCCAACGTGCGCGAGTCCAGTGTGTTCTTCACGGCGCGGGGCCTGATCGCCGAAGTCTCGAAGCCGTCGATTCGCTTGCGCGCGATCTTCAGCTTCAAGGTGCGTTCGATGGCCCGCAACTCGCCGATCTCGGCGCCCGAAACCAGGGTCGAAGCGCGTCCCTTCAATCCGGCGCGGCCGGTACGCCCTACGCGGTGGATGAAGTCTTCCGCCAGGTCGGGCAAGTCGTAGTTGATCACGTGAGCCACGTTGTCCACGTGAATGCCGCGTGATGCCACGTCCGTCGCGACCAGCACCTTGTAGGTGCCGGCGCCGAAGCCGTTCAGAGCACTGACGCGCTGCGACTGCGTACGGTCACCGTGGATCATGGCCGCCGAGAATCCATCGCGAATCAGGTTCTTGGCCAGCCGCTCGGTACCGCGTTTAGTGCGTGCGAAGATCAGGGTCTGTCCCTGCTCGTCGTAGAGCAAGCGGCGCAGCGTGTCGGACTTCTCTGCCGCTGGCACCTCGAAGGCGTGCAGTTCGACGCTCTCCACCGGCTTGCTGGTCGAACCCAGTGCGACCCGCACAGGGTTAACCATGTAGTCCTTCACCAGTCCGGCGACCGAGGCTTCTAACGTCGCCGAGAAGAACAGCGTCTGCCGCTGCTTAGGCAGCGAACCAACAATGCGGCGCAACGCAGGTAAGAAGCCCATGTCGAGCATGCGGTCGGACTCGTCCAACACGAGCGTTTCGACCTTGCTGAGGTCAACCAGCCTGCGCTTGAGGTAGTCTTCCAGCCGCCCAGGGGTCGCGACGATCACGCCCGCACCCCTGCGTACGGCTTCGATTTGTGGGCGCTCGGCCATTCCGCCGATGACCAGTGCCGTCTTCGGCAGTTTGCCGTAACGGAGCTTGTCGTAAACGTCCTGGACCTGTATCGCCAGTTCGCGCGTCGGAACGAGAATCAGTGCCCGGACGCCCGGTACGTGTTTCGCTCCCAGCTTCTCCATAATGGGGAGCAGGAACGCCAAAGTTTTGCCGGTACCTGTCTGGGCTGTCGCCAGAACGTCTTTGCCTTCCAGCGCATGCGGGATGGCCATTTCCTGGACCGGAGTGGGCGTTGTAAAGTGTGCTGCCGCCAGCTTCTGCTGAAGCCCAGCAGAGAGGGGCATATCGCTAAATTGTGTCAATCGTTTGTACTTTCTAGGAGGGGCAACTCGCGCATATGCATACAGAGATGCGAGTCGCGAAGGATACTGCTGATGCCGCTCGAGTTAGGTTGATCGCTAAGTGATTTACGGGAGCCGAGAGGCGGGAATCAGATCAAGATCTAAGATCGGACCATTCGCACCACATCTACCGTGGCAATAAGCGTCTACCGGGACTATACCACAGCGCCATCAGCGATATCGCGGATCGCGCCAAAAGGGAACCTTTCTAAGCAACTACTTGCCGAAATCGTGGAAGTCAAAGCCCAGTGGCTGACCTTCTTCGTCGTGCGTAACCACGAGCTCTGCGGGAGCTTCGGAGGGGGCGTTCGGTTCCTGCTTGCGTTGGGCCTTTTTCTGGGCCTTTTCCGCCTGCCGTTCCTGGCGGGCACGTTCTTTCTGCCGCTTTGTGAAGGTTGTACGAGAACTTCCTGCCATCCACCACGCTCCTTTCACTCACCCTCATTAGACTCGGCAGGAGTGAAAACGATTCATTCGTCTTCCCAGGCACCAAGCTTGCCAACTTACATCTGTAACAACTGTATCACTTTACAGGGGGCCGCGGTGACCAATACCCTTGTCGTCGGATGTTTTGCATCGCGCTTTCCTGAATTGGAGCGAAAGGAATCAAATGCTTACGAGAACGCGTATATTTTTGTCGGGCGCGATCCTCTTCGGATTACTGGCCTCGGGTCGTGCGCAGGAAGCTACGAGCGCGGCCGCCTCCATTACTCCCAATGACGCGCTGATCCTGGAGCACATTCCCCCGATTCCCGCCAGTATCGCCGCGAAGGCAGCGCGGTATACTGACTACCGCACGGCCTCGATGTACGGTTGGCATCCCCAGAAGCGCGAGATCCTGATCGGCACCCGCTTCGCTGACACGGTGCAAGTGCACCAGCTCACCACTCCCGGCGGAGCTCGCACCCAGCTTACGTTCTTCGGCGACCGTGTAACCGACGCCAGCTATCAACCGCACAAGGGCGACTATTTTCTTTTTCGCAAAGACGTCGGAGGCGGTGAGTGGTATCAGATCTTCCGCTACGACGTTGCCTCGGGCGACATCATGATGCTCACAGATGGCAAGTCGCGCAACACCGAGTTTGTCTGGTCGAACAAGGGAGACCGCATCGCTTACGCCAGCACGCTGCGCAATGGAGCAGACCTCGACTTCTACGTGATGGACCCGACCACGAAACCATCGGTTTTGAAACCGCTTACCGAAAACCAGGGAGGAGGCTGGCAGGTGCACGACTGGTCTCCCGACGATCGGACGCTGCTCGTGGTCGACACCATCTCCATTAACGAGAGCTACCTGTGGCTGGTCGATGTTGCGACGGGACAGAAGACCGAGCTCACACCCAAGGGCAGCGAGAAAGTTTCCTACACTCCCATCGGATTCAGCCGCGACGGCAAGGGCTTCTATCTCACCACCGACAAGGACAACGAATACCAGCGCCTCGCGTACATGGATCTCGCGACCAAGTCGCTGAAGTACCTCACCACTTACAAGTGGGACGTCGAGGACGGCGGACAACTTTCTGAAGATCGGCGTCACATCGCCCTCGCCCTCAACGAAAACGGCATGAGCACGCTGCACGTTCTCGATCTTGAAAACGGCAAAGAGCTGCGTGTTCCCAAACTGCCGGCGGGGGTCATCAGCAACCTGCGCTGGCACGAGAACAATCGGGACCTGGCGTTCAGCTTGAACACCGCGCGGTCGCCCTCGGACGTGTACGCGGTCGATATCCAGAGCGCGAAACTCGATCGCTGGACGATGAGCGAGACCGGCGGCATCCAGCCGCAAAATTTGGTCGAGCCCAAGCTCATTAACTGGAAGAGCTTCGATGGACGCGAGATTTCCGGATGGCTCTACCTGCCGAAAGACAAGCCCGCGGCAGGGAAGTACCCGGTGGAGATCGTCATCCACGGCGGACCGGAAGGCCAGTCGCGCCCGATCTTTCTCGGACGCACCAACTACCTACCTAACGAAATGGGATTAGCGTTGATCTTCCCTAACGTCCGCGGCTCCACGGGTTACGGCAAGGCATTTACGCAACTCGATAACGGCTTCCTGCGCGAGAACACCTACAAGGACATCGGTGCGCTGCTGGACTGGATTGGCACGCAACCTGAACTCGATGCGAAGAAGGTGCTGGTCACCGGCGGCAGTTACGGCGGACACATGACGCTCGCTGTCGCCACGCTCTACAACGCCCGCATTACGTGCTCGGTGGATATCGTGGGCATCTCGAACCTCGTCACGTTCCTCGAACACACCGAAGCGTATCGTCGTGACCTGCGGCGCGTTGAGTACGGCGATGAGCGCGATCCCAAGATGCGCACCTATCTCGAAAGCATCGCACCCATGAACCACGTGAAGGCGATCACCAAGCCAATGATGGTGGTCGCGGGAGTGAACGATCCGCGCGTGCCCAAGAGCGAAGCCGACCAGATGGTGAAAGCGCTGGAAGCCAACGGAACTCCGGTGTGGTACCTGGCAGCCAAGGATGAGGGTCATGGCTTTGCGAAAAAGAAGAACGCCGACTTCCAGTTCTATACAACGGTGCTGTTTACGCAGAAGTATCTTCTCGGACAGTGATTCACCACGGGGGACGCCGAGGGCACGGAGAGAAATTACGGAAAAAGTAAAGGCAACCAATGGACTTACACGGATCTCCACCGATCAGGATTGGGGAGAAGGGCACTGTGGTTACTTTCGTCCTCCAACCTGTCGATTCTTCTGTGCATCGGGAGGTTTGTCGCGCTATACGAGTGAGATTCGGGATTTCTGTGCCCCGCTGCTCAGTGCTGAATGCGCAGGCGAATATCGCTCTTTGACAACCAGGGTCACCGTACTGCAAACGTCGAGGGATGAATAGAAACTTACCTTCCAGGTCAAGAATCCGTTCGCTAAGTCCTTTGCTGAGAAATGGATAGCTACAATTCATTTAGGATCAATGACATGCGAACGATTTCCTCGCAAACCATTGATTCTAAGCAACCGCATGAAAGCATTTTGGTGTTTTGGTGAAGCAATTCACCATATCACCAACATTCTTTACACGACGTGCTGTTCACGCAGAAGGATTTGCTGGGCAGCGACACGGAACTCAGTTGGCAGCACTATGACTACGAGAATAGTTCGTATGGGGTGTGCAACCGTAGCGGGCGCCGTGGCTCTCGCTCTTTTGTGGTCGCTTCTGAAGCCCGCCGCGGAACTCTTCGCCGTGTTAATTGGTCGGCGACGGCCGGAAGCTTGGTTTTCTGACCTGATTGTCTGGTATGCGGATTTCTTTGCTTTCGGGCTCTCGATTGCATAACAGCAGTCCCAGGAACATACGTATACCGGAAATTAAGCCATTAGCGCTTACTTAGGTCACGACCGTGGGATGCGATGAGTAATTGGCACTCATATTGGCTGAGTGCCAATCTTGACAGCACCCCTTCTGCTACCTAGAATTGGTTTGCGGATGTGTATCCCTGCTCATTCCGTAAACAATTGGAAAATAATGGGTTAGTGAAGCCGAAAGCGAATATGGGATCAGATCCAGGCATTGGCAAGCGCGAGCGCGAAATTCTCACCGCCATCGTTGAGACTTATATCTCGACGGGCGAGCCAGTAGGGTCACGCACAATTGCCCGCGGTAACCGCGAGAGCCTCAGCCCCGCTTCGATTCGGAACGTCATGTCGGACCTGGCCGAAGCAGGATTCTTGGAGCAGCCGCATGCCTCTGCGGGCCGGGTCCCGACATCTCAGGCGTATCGCTTCTACGTGAAGCAACTGACGGGCGAGGCCACGCTGTCTCCTGCCGACGAGAGTCTGATTCAGGGCAACCTGCAGGGCTCGGCCGATGTGCAGGAATTCATGGAGCGCACCTCACATGTGCTGTCGCTGATTTCGCACGGCGTGGGCGTGACTGTCACTTCTACGCACGGACAGCGCAACGAGCTCGAGCACGTGTACTTCCAGCGCCAGGGTGACAAGAAGGTGCTGGCGGTTGTGGTAATGCGGAACGGGCTGGTGCGAGATCGCGTGCTGCGCCTAACCGACGATCTCACGGCGAATGACCTGGAGATTGCTGCCAACTACATCAACCAGAATTTCCGCGGCTGGCAAATGGAAGCGGTACGCAACGAGATCGCCCGGCGGGTGCAGCAGGAGCGTACGGAATACGACCGCCTGATGAAGTCGGTGGAGGAGCTATACGCCAAAGGGGCGCTGGCAACCGAGGTGGCGCAGCAGACCGTCTTTGTCGAAGGCGCATCGAACCTGGTCATCAACGAGCAGGACAAAGAGCGCCTGCGTCAATTGCTGGCCACGCTGGAGGAGCGGCAGCGCATCGTGGACCTGTTGTCGGCTTATCTGGATGCCCGGCAGGAGGCCGTGCGCGTGGTTGTGGGTCTTGAGGACGCTGTTCCGCATCTAAAGAACTTCGTACTGATCGGCACGCCGGCGCGCGTGGGCGACGAGGTGGTGGGCTCCCTGGCCGTGATCGGTCCTACCCGGCTTGACTATGAACACACCATCACGGCGGTTTCTTACATTGCGCGAATGTTCGACCAGTTCTGGAATGAATCAAGTTAGAGACTTATATGCCAGTTAATAAGAAGAACGGGGAAGCTACCGACCTGGACCTCGAGCACGAACTTCCATCAGCGGAGAGTGAAGACGCCATCCCCTCGCGGGCTCGGGGAGGCGGCGCGATGGTACCGGATTCCGAAGCTGAGCTGGAGGCGTTGCGCGCCGAACGTGCGAACTATGTCGATCGGCTAGCGCGGCTGCAGGCTGAGTTTGATAACTTTCGCAAACGCAATGCGAAGGAGCAGCAGGATTTTCGCGACTACGCCCTGGCGGAAGCGCTGAAGTCGTTGCTGCCGATTCTCGATAGCCTCGACCGCGCCCTGAAAACCAATGCGACTTCGGTGCAGGAATACCTGTCTGGCATTGAGCTGATCGATAAGCAGTTTCATGATGCGCTATCGAAGCTGGCAGTGGAACCGATTCCTGCCGAGGGCGAGGTTTTCGATCCTAATTTGCATCAGGCAGTGCAGATGGTAGAAACGGACGAAGTGAAGGACAACCACGTCATCGATGAGTTGCAGCGCGGGTATCGAATCAAAGACCGCCTGCTGCGTCCCGCCATGGTCAGGGTCGCGCACAATTCGAAGAAATAGGTTTTGCAGCCCGCGGACTAAAGTCCGCGGTGGGATACAAGAAATAGGCACTGTGCGGCACGGCTGAAGCCGTTGCCCCTTCAAAACACAAGGATTGAAGTTCACAAAGGGAAGACTAAGCTGGCTACCAAGGTAAAACGCGACTATTACGAAATTCTAGGAGTGAGCCGTACCGCCACCGAGCAGGAGCTCAAGAGCGCCTATCGCAAGCTGGCGATGCAGTGCCATCCTGACCGCAATCCTGACAATCCGGAAGCGGAAGAGCAGTTCAAGGAATGCAGCGAAGCGTACGCAGTGCTGGCTGACGCGGAGAAGCGCGCCCGCTACGACCGGTTCGGCCACGCTGGCGTTGCCAGCAACGGCGGCGGTGGCTTCGACCCCTCAGGGTTCCCTGACATTCAGGACATCTTCGGCGACATCTTTGGATTCGGCGATGTATTCAGCGGCGGACGAGGCGGGCGACGCTCGCGCGCACAACGCGGCGCTGACATGCGCGAAGACCTCACGCTGGAATTCGAGGAAGCGGTGTTTGGTGTCACCAAGCAGGTGCAGATCCGGCGGCTCGAGGAATGCGAACAGTGCAAGGGCAGCGGGGCGGCTCCGGGCAAGGCACCGATTGAGTGCACCACCTGCGGCGGGCGCGGACAGATGCGCTATCAGCAGGGCTTTTTCGCGGTGGCGCGCACCTGCAGCACTTGCCAGGGCTCGGGCAAGCTGATCGTCGATCCCTGCAGCAACTGCAAAGGACAGGGTCGGGTACGCCGCGACCGCGCCGTGACGGTGAAAGTTCCCGCGGGTGTCGAGGAAGGGCAGCGCATGCTGTACTCCGGCGAAGGCGAGGCGGGAGTTTACGGCGGGCCTTCAGGCGATCTCTACGTGGTGCTGCATTGCAAGGAACACCAGTTCTTCGAGCGCGAGGGAAAAGACCTGCGCTGCGTGGTTCCGATCTCGTTTGTGCAGGCGGCGCTGGGCACGGAGATCAACGTTCCCACGCTGGAAGGCGAGCACACGCTGAAAGTGCCCGAAGGCACGCAGACGTCCGCGACGTTCAAGATCAGGAACAAGGGCGTTCCGGAGTTGAATGGCCGGGGCCGCGGCGACTTGTACGTCGAGTTGAAGGTGCAGACGCCAAACAAGCTGACGAAGCGCCAGCGCGAACTGCTGGAAGAATTGCAGCAGACGCTGAGCGTGGAGAACAAGCCGGTCAGCCGCACGTTGCTGCATAAGATGCGGGACATGTTCAACTGAGATCACGCGTTGGCCGTCGCTCTTACTCCGGAAAATTCCTTGGACAACACGCTTCGCATCTACGCGTGGTTTCTGCTGGTCGTGACCGCGCTGCCGGCGATTGCCAGGCTGGCGCGGCCGCTTGACCTGGCGCGCATCCTGCTGCTGCGCTACCAGGACCCGAAACGCCGCAAGCGGGCCCGCATTGGTGGCGCTATTTATTTGGGACTCGCGTTGCTGGCGACCCCATTCCTATTGCGTTCGACGCTGCCTCAGGAACGCTGGCTGGTGATGGCGCTCCTGGTGGGCGCGGTGTCGGCGCTCGAGTTCCTGTTGAACAGCCGGGTCTTTGGCGAAGAAGCTCTGACGCGCCAGAACCGGTATTTCGGCGGCGTGTATGCTGCCATTGCGATCGCCGTAGGCCTGTTGCTGCTGTCCCGATGACCCGACGCCGCTGGATTGCCGATGAAGTTTCCGATGGCCGCGCCGCGTTAACGGGCGATCATGCAGCACATCTTTCGCGCACGCTGCGGGCACGCGTGGGGCAGGTGTTTGAAGTGGCGTGTGGCGAGGTAGTGCGGCGCGCAACCGTGGCGAGTGTCAACGAGCAGCGGGTGGAGTTCGTGCTTGGGGAGGAAATCGCGGCTGGTGCGGCGGCTCCGATCACACTGCTGTTGGCCGTATTCAAGTTCGATCGCATGGAGTGGGCGATCGAGAAATGCACGGAGTTGAACGTGACGTCGATTGTGCCGGTGATTGCCCGAAGGACGGAGAAGCACGTGGCATTGGCGGCAGCCAAGCGAGTGGAACGCTGGCGGCGCATCGCGCGCGAAGCGTCAGAACAGTCGCGGCGGGTGGCACCTCCCGAGATCGCCGATCCGGCCAAGCTGGCTGCGGCGCTCGATTTCACAGCGGAGTTACGAATCGTTTTGGCTGAGTCGGAGCGGAAAGTACAACTCGGCGAGATTCTGGATGCACGGCCGGAAGCGCAATCGTTGGCGCTGGCGATTGGGCCTGAAGGTGGTTGGGCCGCCGAGGAGTTGCAAATGTTTGAGCAGGCGGGATGGAATACGGCCTCTTTGGGCGAGACCATCCTGCGAGCGGAAACCGCGGCCATCGCGGCGCTGGCGGTAGCTCGGGCAGGGAGAGGCTAGCCATTGAACAAGCGGCCCGTCTATGTGACGGTTCTCAGCTACGTGCTCATTGCGGCAGGGTCGATTGGCATTGCTTACCACCTCGCCGAATTCAAGTCCACGCCTCCGAGCGAGTATCTGCTGGTTCTGCTGGTGCGGCTCGTGGCGATCGTTGGCGGTGTGTTCCTGCTGCGTGGCAAAGACTGGGCGCGATGGCTGGCGATCGCGTGGATTGCCTTTCACCTGGTGATCAGTATTTTTGACACTAAGAAAGGAATACTCGTGCATGCGGTCGTGCTCATAGCGTTTTGCGTGCTGCTCTTTCTGCCAGCGGCGAACCGGTACTTCCGGGCCCGCGCTTGAGAGCAAAATTCCTGTCCGTTTTTTCCTCTACTTCCGTGAGCTTTGCACATGAATTCCTGCTGTCGGGCTTGTCTCAGGCTAGCCTGTGACGGATAATATAGTTTCGCTTTTTCTTCGATAGCGAACCAGGCAAAGAAAATGGCGTGGCAACCCCGCGAATTCAAACTTACTCCCGAGCAATCACGAGCGGTCGAACATATTGACGGACCGATCCTGGTGGTTGCGGGCGCGGGCACCGGCAAGACCACTGTGCTGGCCAGCCGTGCGGTGCGGCTGATCGAAGACAGGCTTGCGTATCCCAGAGAAATTCTTGCGGTTACGTACACGCGCAACTCCGCGCGCGACCTGCTGAAACGTGTGGCGCGATTGTGGAAGGGATCAGACGATCTTGCGTCCGTCTCTCAGGTTGTGAACGCCGGCCTGAAGGTCGGGACATTTCACTCGTACTGCTACTCGTTGCTCGACCGAGCCGGTCTGCGCTTCGAACTGATCGACGACACGGACCTCTACGTCCTGTTAAGGCGGCACATAAGCGACTTGAAGCTGCGGTACTACATCAAGGCTGCGACACCCGGCGAATTCCTCCTGGACCTCGTCAATTTCTTCAAACGTTGTCACGACGAGTTGCGCACGCCCGGCGACTACAAAGCCTATGTAGCGAAGCTCGAGAACAAACAGATTCCCATGCCACGCGTGGGGCGGTCGAAAGATGCGGCGTTGATGTCGGATGAGGAAGTGTTGGGGAGGTGTCGCGAGATCGCGCGCGTCTTTCGCTATGTCGAAGAGCTGCTGGCTTCGGAAAATCTCGGAACCTACGGCCACGTGATCACGCGCACGGTCGCGATGCTGCGGAACAAGAAGAACGCCGCAGAGCTGGAACGCGCTCGCCAGGGTGCAAGGTTTGTGCTGGTCGACGAGTTTCAGGACTCCAACATCGCGCAGATCGAGCTGGCCCGCTTGCTTGTGGGCGAACAGGCCAACGTATTCGCGGTGGGCGATCCCGATCAAGCGATTTACCGCTTTCGTGGTGCGACTGCGGGCGCCTTCGACCACTTCCTAAAGACGTTTGGCGCCGACCGCGTGAAACGCGTGACCATGAGCGAAAACCGGCGATCGACAGAAGTGATCCTGAAGACGGCATACTCGGTGATCTCGCGTAATCCGGAGATTACGAGTGTCGAGTTGCCTGGGGGCGAGCGCTGGCAACGCACACCATTGAAACATGCGCGCTCAAGGAAGGAGCCTGTGCCCGCGCCAGCCGTGCGGGTTAAGGCATACGAGGACATTCAGTCAGAAGCTGCATTTGTGGCGGAGGAAATCGTCCGCATGCATGACTCCGGCCGGCGGTGGCACTCTGTCGCCGCGCTCTATCGTAGTCATCGCAACCGCGACGTTCTGGTGGAGCAGCTCATCCTGCGCGACATTCCCTACACGGTGGAAGGCATCGACTTGCTGGAGACTGCAGAGGTGCGCGATCTTTTGTCGGCGCTACGCACGATCGAAGGCGGCGATCCAGTGGCGCTGCTTCGTATCTCGGCGCTTCCGAAATTCAACGTCGATGGCAAGGCGATCCGGGCGGAGGTAGCAGGGCAGGAAAAAAAGGCCGATCTTGAGGCGGCGCTCGACAAAGTTGCGGGCGGGCCTGAAGTGATAACGGTACTGGCAGAAGCCCGGCACGACGTGCAACGCCTGCAGAGCAAAGCACTGTCTGCGTGCGGCCTTGCCCAAAGACACTTCGGCATTGCGTCGACCGCAGAGACAGAAGGATTCACCGAGTTTGTGCAGAGTTGGAGCCGCAAGCCGCAGCAGGTTTCGGGCGGCGGTACGCTGCGCGAGTTCCTTGAGTACCTCGACTACTTCGTTGAGGGGGGCGGGAGGATCGTCGATCAAGAGGCAGACGACGCGGGCATGCCCGCGACATTGCAGATGGAGATTGGCAGTGTGCCGAAGACCGAGCGTTCCGAGGACGCTGTGCGTCTGCTGACGGTGCATGCCGCAAAAGGGCTAGAGTTTCCGGTGGTGTTCGTACTGCGAGTGGGCTCGCCGTCGCTCCCGAGCAGTTATCACGAGGAGCTGGTGGAGTTTCCTGCCGAGCTGCGCGATCCGGACACGACGCCCGAAGGCCAACCTAAGGACCTGCATTCACAGGAAGAGCGACGCCTGTTCTATGTCGCGCTCACGCGCGCTGAAGACGAACTCATTCTGAGCGGAAAGAAGGCAACCGGCAAGGCTACACAGGTTCCCCCCGGCTATTTGCGTGAACTGGTGACCGCGGGCATGAAGTCGCTGAAGGGCTGTGTTGAGTACGGCTTGATCCCGATGGGCGAGATGATTCCAGCGATTCGCGCTGGCGCGCAGCCCATGTCGCGAATCGCGGAGTGGATGGAGCTTCCGCCACTGCCGCAGACGACACACCGAACGCTGAGTGCTAGCGCGATCGACCGTTATGAGCGTTGTCCGTTGAGCTATAAGCTCAGCCTTGAATGGAACCTTCCCGAAGAGCCCGGCGCGAACATGCAGTTTGGCTCGGCCATGCACCTGGCACTGAAGGCCCATTTTGACGGCGTGCGAAACGGGCGTTCCATGCGCATCGGGGACGTCGTGAACTATTTCCTCGACGAGTTTCGCAAGGCGAAGATTGACGATCCTGTGCAGCGGGAGCTGTACGAACGTGACGGATCACGGCAGTTGAGGGACTTCCTGCAATCTCCTGCGGCCACGCCGTGTGGGAACGTAGCTCTGCTGGAGCACCGCTTCACTTGCGAGATCGGCGGAGTCAAATTGAGGGGAACCATCGACCGCGTGGACGAAGACATCTTCGGCTACGTGATCACTGACTACAAGACTGGCAACCCGAAGGCGCAGAAATTGGCCGACGACAGCCTGCAGCTCTCGGTCTATGCGATTGCCATGGGTTCCGACAAGCCCGTGAAGACACTCATATTCCAGAACCTCGCAAACAACAGCACGATCGAGACCGTGCGCTCGCCAGAGGACCTGCACGAGACGAAACTCAAGATTATCAAGGTGGCGGCGGGCATCGAGGGCGGCCTGTTTGGGCCCAAAATCGGACGGCATTGCAACTGGTGCGCGTTTCGCATGATTTGTCCGGAGATGGAAGTGAGCGTCCCGGCGCCGGCCCGCGAGAATACCTAGAGCAATTGAGTTGGGGAATTATTGCGATGACGAACCGCGACGGGAAGAGCATCGGCAAAAAAAGGTAAGGGGACGCTTGCGCGTCCCCGTGGTTTACGGTCTGAAGAAAAAGTTACCGTTTCTTCTTCGCAGCCTTCTTCGTGGCCTTCTTTGCAGCCTTTTTCTTGGTAGCCATGTTGTCTATTCTCCCTTTCCATCAGTGATGGATCATTGCGACGTAACATCATCGCAATTTGTTCTTTGTATAGAGTTATCGAAAAAAATAGTCAAGAGAAAAAAGCGCATCACGTTGAGGTTTTCGGTGACGTGTTCTTCGCATCGCCGGGCTGCACGATGGCGATCATTGCCGTTTCGTTCGCCGCGCCTTCCATCTTTTTTTTCACACCTTCATCAGACCCGCATGAATACTGGCGATTCTCGTCTGTCGATTTTTTGGCGATGAAACGTTGCGTCAGTTCGTTCCTCCTTCATGAAAGACGAAAAGCATTCCTTCACGGACCAACGCCCTGAAAATATTTTTTGCTCCGCATCGGACTTTTGTCTCAATGAGGACGATTCGAGCGCAATGAGTTACCTGCAATCGATCGTTGTCAACGAATTTGAGTTTGCTCGAGGAGTTCGCCTGCGCCAACAATGTGTTATCGCAACATGTGGAGGACGGCACCGCTGATCGAGTCGTGCCACGCGTGCGCGATCATTCCGGGACGAAGACTCTTGCGCAACCACGCCAGCAATCCGAACATGAGGCCGTAGATCCCGACCAACAACATGCGCGGACCGCCTTCGTAACCGTGGGATGCGCCGAAGACCACCGCCGACAGCAGGACGCCTGCAAGCATCGAACCAGCAAAGGCGGCAAACTGACGTTGCAGGTATCCGCGGAAGATGATTTCCTCGCAGATGCCGGCGGTTGCGCTGAGACAAAACCACACCAACAGTTCCAGCGTCGTGCCGGGAATGAGAAATCCGAGTTGCTCCCGCATGCTGTCGAATTTGCCGGCCTGGTCGAGATGCATCAGTTTTGCGCATGCACCCAGCGCCACGATGGCCGCCAACCAGAAGCCGGCAGCGATGGTGAGGTCGATGAGGACGTCTTCGGCGTTTGCCCAGCGGCCGCCGATCAGGTCGCGTAACTTCATCCGTTTGCGGACGCCGAAGTACACGAATCCAGCGAGTACCAACTCCCACGCCATGGTCCACAGGTATTGCGGCAGCTTGCTGTGTGCGGACAGCGGATGGACTCCGCGCGAGCCACCCAACGACGCCCCGATGAGCACAAACAGAACGATGGCCGTATGCCAAAGAGGCGCGAGCAGTTGGCGCTGGCCGCTGGCGGGCTGGGGCGCGTCGATGTTGGGCGTTGGGATTGGCGTTGAGTCGGGGAGCAAGGTGACTCCATCTTATAATGGAGAGTTTGCCATTCAACTTTGGAAGGACTTGTGAACATGGCTTTCATGGAAGATGTAGTCATCGTGTCAGCGGTGCGCACGCCCGTGGGGAAGTTTCAAGGGTCACTCTCGGACCTAAGCGCTACGCAGTTGGGTTCCATCGTTGTGCGGGAAGCAGTGAAGCGGGCTGGCGTGGATACGGCGAGTGTCTCGGAATGCATCATGGGCAACGTGGTAGGCGCCGGCTTGGGACAGAATCCCGCGCGGCAGGCCGCGCTTGGCGGAGGGCTGGCCTCGTCGGTCGCTGCCATGACCATTAACAAAGTGTGTGGCTCTGGCCTGAAAGCGGTTGCCCTGGGACAGCAGGCGATACAGACAGGCAACTCGGAGATCGTGGTGGCCGGGGGCATGGAAAGCATGACCAATGCGCCTTACCTGTTGCCGCAGGCGCGCAAGGGTTATCGATTGGGAGACGGCAAGATCATCGATTCGATGGTGAACGACGGGCTGTGGGACAAGTACAACGACTATCACATGGGCAACACCGGCGAGAATGTGGCCGAGAAATACGGCATCACGCGCGAGGAGCAGGACGAATTCGCATTGCATTCCCATCGCAAGGCCCTTTCTGCGATCAGGGAGTGCCGTTTCAAGGACCAGATCGTTCCGGTGGAGTTGCCGTCAAAGAAGAAGGGCGCTCCGCCGCAGTTCTTCGCGATCGATGAATCTCCGCGCGAAGACACCACCATTGAGGCGCTCCGTTCGCTCAAGCCTGCCTTCAAGAAGGACGGCACTGTGACGGCGGGCAATGCGCCCGGAGTCAACGATGGCGCATCTGCGCTGGTTCTAATATCGGCGACGAAAGCGAAAGAACTGGGGCTTAAGCCGATGGCGCGCATCGTCGCGCAAGCCACCAGCGGCCTCGATCCAGCGTGGGTGATGATGGCGCCTGTTGATACCATCCGGCAACTCTGGAAGAAGACGGGTTGGAAGAACCAGGACGTTGACTTGTACGAGATCAACGAAGCTTTCTCGGTGGCTGCCATCGCGGTGACTCGGGAGTTGGGCATCGACTTGAACAAGGTCAACGTGAATGGCGGTGCGGTGGCGCTGGGACACGCCATCGGGTCGAGCGGCTCGCGCATTCTCACCACGTTGTTGTATGAGATGATTCGCCGCCACGTGCACAAGGGAATAGCGGCGCTCTGTCTCGGAGGCGGAAACGCGGTGGGCTTGGCGGTCGAACGCTAGTCTTCGATCTCTGATCCCTGTCGTCGGCGTTACAAATCGTAACAAGGGAAGGGGAGCATTCCGGCTCCCCTTTTCGTATCAATCAAGCGGACGGTTCGCGAAGATGCGCCGCGATGCACTCTCGTCGCATCGAATGAGATACACATGAGTTCGTCGCCAGCTTCCAAAGTGACCCAAGCAGTACGCGTGGAAGAAGTAACGCGCCACTATCCCATGGGGGAGAGCGTCATACGCGCAGTGGACGGGATCTCGCTCACCATTGAGCCGGGAGAATTCGTCGCGCTCCTGGGGCAGTCGGGATCGGGAAAATCAACGCTGCTCAATTTGCTCGCCGGACTTGACCGTCCGACGTCAGGGGCAGTTATGGTGCACGGGCGCGATCTGGCAAAGATGTCGTCGGAGGAGTTGGCCCGCTACCGGCGCGACGATGTCGGCATGGTATTCCAGGCGTTTCATCTCATCCCGTCAATGACTATCACGGAAAATGTTGAGCTTCCCATGCGCTTTGCCGAAGTCGAGCGAGCGGAGCGGGCGCAGCGTAGTAGAGAATCGTTGGAGCGGGTCGGACTGGGCAAGCGGATGGAGCATCGTCCGTCGCAGCTGTCCGGAGGCGAACAGCAGCGAGTGTCGCTGGCTCGCGCGTTGGCCAACCGGCCCCCGCTTCTGCTGGCCGACGAGCCCACGGGTAATCTCGATAGCCGCACCGGAGAGGACATTCTCAATTTGATTCGCGACATTAGCCTGTCACTGGGCATGACCGTAGTGATGGTGACGCATGAACGCGCGCTCGCAGAACGGTTCGCACAGCGGCTGATCTTCCTTGCAGATGGCAAGCTGGTTAGCGAGGAGGTGCGGGCGTGACGGGTTACGATCTGCTCGAACTCGCAGTGCGCAACCTGCGCCAGTCGAAATTGCGGAATGGCCTGACGACCGTTGGCATTTCCGTGGGTGTCGCATCTTTGGTGGCGATGCTGTCGCTCGGAGTTGGTCTGCAACAGTTGGCGACGCGCCGTCTCGCGGGATCGGGAATGTTTGACACGGTCTTTGTGACTTCGCGGCAGGACTTCCGCGGATTCGACAAAGAGGATGACCGGAAGGCGCCGCAACCCGAAAAGGCACCGGTGCTCGATGAGGCTGCGCGGGTGAAGATGTCGCAGCTCAAAAATGTCACGGAAGTCGAACCTGAGATTCGGGTGATGGGTGAAATTGTCTCGGGCGGTGAGACCCACTTCGGGTTCGTAACTGGTCTGCCAATGTCAGCGCGCGAAAATGAAGCCTTCGACACCTTGAAAGGAAAGTTCTTCTCCGGCGACAACGCCGACGAGGCGATACTGTTGCAGGATTTCGCTAAGGAGTTGAATCCTAAGAATCCTGGGGAGCTCATCGGCCAGGACATTAGTTTGCGTTATGGCGAGCGGCAGGCGTTGTCGCAGGATTCGGCGGACCGTCCGCAGGCTTTGGGCGGCGAGACCAACTCCTCTGGTGGAGCGGCTAATGGCGATGATTTCGGATTTTCTGTAGTCCGTAAGGTACAAAAGTTGCGTGTGATCGGACTCGTCGACTCGGAGCCTTACGGCGGCATGCGAACCGTGTCGCGCGGGCGCATTTTTCTGCCGGTGGGCACGACCGAGCGCCTGAATATGGCGCAGTTCACGGACATGCGCAGCTCGCTGCGCGGCGCCAGCAGCAAGACTTATATGACGCTGACAGTGCGAGTGAAGGATCCGGCAAAAGTCTCGGCCGTTCAGGACGCCATCAACCAGATGGGCTACCGCACATTCTCAGTGTTGGATGCGACGAAAAGCCTGCGGCGCTTCTTCACCGTGCTCGACCTGTTTCTCGGGATCTTCGGTTCACTGGCGTTGGCAGTAGCGACGCTGGCGATCATCAACACCTTGGTGATGGCGGTGCTGGAGCGCCGCCGGGAGATCGGAGTGATGAAGGCGATCGGCGCCAGTGACCGCGACGTGAAGGAACTGTTCTTCACCGAGGCGGGCGCTATGGGCTTCTTTGGCGGATTGCTGGGAATTGCGCTGGGATTCGCCATCGGGAAGGCCATCAACATTGGCACCGGAATCTATTTGCAGAGGCACCAGTTGCCGGCTGAACCGGTATGGATCATGCCGGTGTGGCTGATCGGTGCAGCGATCTTGTTTTCGGTTGTGGTGAGCCTGTTAGCGGGTTTGTATCCCGCAAGCCGTGCAGCCAAACTCGATCCGGTGCAGACACTCAAGTACGAATAACTCATGCGACCCAGGGCAATCCACACCTCATACAGTTTTCGGATTGCAGTTTGCATGCTCGTACTGGCGCTGGTCCCGGCGGCTCGCGCCGAAGGACGCGCGGAGTGTTCGGTCGTCAATTCAGCGATTCTCGCGCGTTCGGTGCGTTACTGCGCGTACCTGCCCGACAGTTTTGATGCAGACAAGAGCCGTCGTTATCCCGTGCTGTACTACCTGCATGGGCTGGGAGACAACGAACAGTCATTGCTGAATCTGGGCGGTTGGGACTTGATCGAAGAGTTGCGCCGCCAGGGAAAGATTGGCGACTTCGTGGTGTTGGCGCCCAACGGCGGCCACACGTTCTTCCTGAACTCCGCCGATGGCAAGCTGCGGTATGAAGACTTTCTCACCCAAGAGTTCATGCCGCAGATGGAGAAGAAGTACCGGGTCGAAGGCGGACGCGCGACGCGCGGCATCACCGGCATCTCCATGGGTGGCTTCGGTGCGCTGCATTTGGCATTCAAGTATCCGCAACAGTTTGCGGCGGTCAGCGCGCAGATGCCGGCACTGCTTCCGGAGATACCTGCCAACTTCGCTGCAGGAGGACCGGGTTCGCCGGGGTCCATGATGGGCGACGTGTTCG
Organism: uncultured Acidobacteriaceae bacterium; assembly: GCA_963722405.1. Lineage (GTDB taxonomy): Bacteria > Acidobacteriota > Terriglobia > Terriglobales > Acidobacteriaceae > DASRAA01. The sequence continues at coordinate 531,624 of CAVRMO010000012.1, read as the reverse complement.
GCAATCCGGTGAATCGCGCCTATTTCGAGCGCAACAACGTTTTCTACTTCGCGAAGACCGATCCGGCGGCCGACCTCAAGCGCATGAAGATCTATTTCAATGTGGGGAATAACGACGACTACGGTTTCGAGCAAGGAGGCCAGAAGTTGCACCAACTGCTCGACTCGCGCGGTGTGCCGACCGAGTTTCACATCTATCCTGGGCGGCACGATCCCCAGTTCGTGATGCGCCACTTCGGCGAAGTCATGCAATTCCAGTGGAAGGCGATAGGGAAATAGCCGCTGCGGACCTGTCGTTACGAAATGTCCATCGCGCCGGGAGTTGAGGTCATCCCGTCCAGGGCGATAGCGATTCCGAAATAAAAGAAGAGGATCATCGCCAGCGACTCTTCGCCCAAGTTGTAATGGACGAACGAGGTGAAGGTGAATGCCAGGAATGCGGCCAGCACTCCAACCGCCACTCCGGTCGCGAGTCGATTCTGTCCATTCAGGCGGCGAATCAGGCGCATGAGAAACAGGAAATAGGCGACGCTGAACCACGCCCACGCCAACAGCGCCGGGATACCGCGTTCCACGGCGATCTGAAGAAAAGTGGAATGGAAGTGCGACATCACGTTGTATTGAATGAATCCACGAATGTTCCATTCCCGGTAGTGGACGCGCACGGTTTCCATTCCCACGCCGAACCAGGGATGCTCGCGCACCAGGCGAATCCCGTCCTCCCACATCAATACGCGGAAGTGGGTTCCAACATCGCCGCGGCTTAGCCAGTCGAGTCCACGCGAATGCTGAATCCACAGGGTTGCGCCGATGAGCATAACGATCAGCGCAGCAATCGCCGCCGCCCGCGCCTTGCGGGAACGAAGCAATAACACCAGAGATACGCCGCCGCCAACCGCCAATCCTCCTAGCGCAGCTCGGGTCGCAGTCGCGACCAACGCCGCAGTGATCCCGGCGAATGCTACTGCCAGCAAAAGCTTCCAGCCAGTCTGTCCGCGGTGAGTGGAGAGCAGCAATGCCCACGCCATGCAGCCAATTTGCATCAGCATTTCTGCGAACACAACATAGTGTCCTAGAGTACCCTGCGCTCGAATCGGCTTGCCGCGGTCGAGTTTGACGGAGGCGGTGCCGAGTCCCGAGAGCAGAAAGTCGTCAGAAGTGGCCACAATCACGGCCTTGTGAAATCCGAGCCCGCGAACATACTCGACGTTGACTTTTTGCCTAGATGGACTGTCCTTCACCGCGCGCATCAATTGTTCGGATGTATGCAGCTTTTGCCCGGCGAATGAGGTGAGCACGTCGCCGGGGGCGAATCCAGCCTGAGACAGCCGTGATCCCGGCGGGAAGTCCGCCAGTCGAACGCCGATACCGTAGGTGTACTGCCACCCGGTGTACAGAGCGGCCGCCAATCCTGAGAGAACCAGTAAGGCCAGCAGCCACCGCACTTGCGACAAGCGCTTCAGATTTTGCGCGAACACGATTCCAACCAAGAAGAGACAGACAAACTTCATCCGATCCCAACTCAAATAGGGGTCGGGCGACAGCACAGTCGAGATTGCGCTCAACGATACGTACGCCAGCAGAGGAGAGGTGAGGGGTTGTTTAAACGGCCGAACCCGTTCGACTGCGAGCTTGACCAACCACAGGACAAACGCGATTTTCCAGGCACGCTCCGCGCCCTTGATGGAATGCGGCAGCGCTATAACAAACAACACCAAGAATCCGAAGATGGCGGGATCAAGGATCCGGCGCCAGACTGAAGCGCCGCCATCCGAGGTGAGGACTGAAGGATTGGCCGACGAGGGAGGCTGATTCGCTCCGGGAACGGAGGTGCTTGCTGCAATAGCCATCAGAGAAGTGAAGCTATCTCTAATCTTACCTGCAAAAGGCAGAATGTCAGCGTTGCGCCTGCAGACGGAAAGAACATTGTAAGTTCAGAGGTGACGAGTTGCATAACCCACGAACGTCGTAGATGGATCCTTCCGGTAACGGTATAGGTACTTCGGTCGCTCGGAATTTCGGCAGCGGCCCGTCGAAAACCGATATTGCAGTGTATCTTTAACGCCGATGCAGAAAATCGCTCTCCCGCCGCGTGACGTATTGCCGCCTAGGCAGTGGGAGGCACCACGTTTGCCAGCGTGTATCCACGTGCGTTTCAATTCGAAAATGCCGCTTCATGCGGTGTACAATCGTTAAGACGGTCTGGAGTGCTGGTGCTCCAGGTTCCCATGTATGAGCGCGCAGTAAGGCCGCTATTATGGCTTCCTTGACGATTTCTGCTCCCTTTGCGTTAACACGCCCCTTCGCCCAAATCCAATCAGGATACCGCCAACGCCGTGTTTGATCGACGTTCCAAGTTTCTGAGCACCGTGACCCTGCTGCAAGACCTGGCGGTCACAGGTGTCGCCTTTGTTGCAGCGTACGTGCTGCGCAGTTTCCTGGTGCATTTCGAATTCTTTAGCCGGCATTTACCCGGTATTTATCCCTTCAGCCACTATGTGCCGCTCATGCTGTGTTTCCTGCTGGGGTGGGCAGTGGTGGGCTATGCCTCCCGGTTCTATCGCGACCTGGAGATGTCGAACCCCATCCAGCTTGTTCTGAACTTGTTGAACCAGCTCGCCATTGTGCTGGTCATCATCTACGCCGGACTCTACCTTTTCCGCCGTAGCGACGTAAGTCGCACTTACGTATTGCTGGTCGGCGTAGTGGACTTCGTGCTGTTGCTGCTGGGCCGCTACCTTTCTTATAACGGCATCGCCTGGATGCGTAAGCGCCTAAAACGTTACCACTACTTCGTCATTGTGGGGTGCGGAAGCAGGGCCCGCGAGATGGCGACGCTTATCGAAGACAGCCGCGGCATGGGGCTCCGACTGGTCGGCTTCGTAGATCCCAACAGCGAGGGCTCCAAGCTGGGTGATCGTTTCGGCCACTACGAGGTCTTTCCTCCGGGTCAGATGGAGCAGATTTTGCAGGACCGGGTTATCGACGAGGTCGTGTTCGCCGTCAGCATGCAGGACCTTGCGCGATTAGAACCGCTCATGGCACATTGCGCGAACGTCGGCGTGAAGATCCGGGTGCAACTGGAGTTTCTGCCCGAGGCGTATTCACGTATCTACCTCGAAAATTTTCACGACGTAACGTTACTTAGCCTCTCCAGCGCGCCGGAGAGTGAATTACTACTGTTCTTCAAGCGGGTTTTCGACGTGGTCGTCGCGGCTTTCTCGTTGGTGCTTCTGGCCCCCCTGCTAATGGCGATCGCGGCTGCGATCCGCATTACTTCTCCGGGAGAGGTTCTGTTCCGACAGACGCGCTGTGGCTTGGGTGGGCGGCAGTTCACGCTGTACAAGTTCCGCTCGATGGTCAACAACGCTGAGCAACTGCGGGCCGAACTTCACCAACTCAACGAGCGCGACGGACCAGCGTTCAAGATTAGCGATGACCCTCGCATCACGTCTGTGGGCCGGGTCTTGCGCCGCTTCAGCCTGGATGAACTGCCGCAACTATGGAACATCCTGCGCGGCGACATGTCGTTTGTGGGCCCGCGCCCGGCGATTCCGGATGAAGTGGAAAAGTACGAGGCCTGGCAGCGCCGGCGATTGCGCATGCGCCCCGGCTTGACGTGCATCTGGGTCATCGAGGGCCGCAGCGACCTTGAGTTCCAACGCTGGATCCAGCTCGACCTCGTCTATATCGACAACTGGTCGCTGTGGCTCGATGCCAAGATCTTCCTGCGCACCATCCCCATCGTCATCTCGGGCCGGGGTGCATACTAGGGCTGATGGTTTCAGTTCTGATCGTCACCTGGAACTCCGCAGAAAATCTCGAACCGTGCTTCGCGTCGATCGACCGGCAGCGATACGGTGATGTGGAAGTTGTCGTGGTTGATAACGCCTCCACGGACACGACGCGGGAGTTCTTGCGGCTTCGCGAACGGCAATGGCGGGTTGTCTACAACGACCGTAACATGGGCTTTGCTGCTGGACAAAACCAGGCCATCCGCGCTGCAAAAGGGGAATGGCTGCTCTGCCTCAATCCCGATGTCGTGCTGGCGGACGACTTTGTAGGATGCCTGATTGAGGCCGGAGAGGCGCATCCGGAGGCTGGCTCGATTTGCGGTAAGCTGCTGCGCTGGGATCCCGTCCATGAGCCGCATCAGACTCGCATCATCGATTCGACTGGGATCTATTTCACTCGCAACATGCGCCACCTCGACCGAGGTGCGGCGAAAACGGACGTGGGCCAATACGATCGCGCTCAGTACGTATTCGGCGCGACAGGTGCGGCTGCCATGTTCCGGCGCGCATTCGTGGAAGCTGTCTCGGTGGACGGCGAGTTCTTCGACGAAGAATTCTTTTCCTATCGCGAGGACGCCGACCTGGCGTGGCGTGCGCAAGTCATGGGGTGGAAGTGCCTGTACACTCCGGCCGCAGTGGCGTGGCACGTTCGGCGGGTCACCCCGGAGCGACACGAGCAGTTGCCGCTGGTGATCAACTGGCATTCGCTGAAGAACCGCTTTCTGATGCGCGGAAAGAATGCATCCGGTTGGCTTTGCTGGAAGCTATTTTGGCCGGTGGCATGGCGCGACCTCATGACGGTAGGCTACGCCGTGTTACGCGACCGCCGATTTCTCTCGGCACTCGGCTATCCGTGGAAAGCGCGGGACAGCATTCGTCGCAAACGGGCCATCATTCAATCGCGCCGCAGAGTCTCAGACCAGAACCTGATTTGGTGGTTTAGTGACGTGCCGCGTGCTGCCTTCGCAGACGTCACTACAGATGCGATCCCCGTTGCAGCGCCAACGGCGGTTGGCGCCGAAACCTCGATTTCGAGGAAGCGGACTTGAAGATCGCGATTGTCGGCACGCGTGGGATTCCCAACCGATATGGCGGGTTCGAGCAGTTCGCCGAGAAGGTGAGCTCGGCGCTGGCTGACCGGGGACACGATGTCACAGTGTACTGTCGAGAGCCGTTCACGACACCAGGTGACGTTTACGACAAGCGCGTGCGGCGTGTGATCCTGCCTAGCATTCACCAGAAACATTTGGACACGTGGTCGAGCGGCTTGCTATCCATGACGCACGCGGCGTTTGGCAGCTACGACGTCGTGCTGCTATGCAACGTCGCCAACAGTCCGTTCGCCTGGTTTCCGCGACTGTTCGGAACGCGAGTAGTGCTGAACGTGGATGGCCTCGATCGCCAGCGCGAAAAGTGGAACGCACTGGGGCAGGCGGCGTTGCACATTTGCGAGTGGTTGTCGGTGTATACGCCTACTCGCGTAGTGACCGATGCCAAGCCTATTCAGGATTACTACCGGGAGCGCTATCGCAAGGAATCTACGCTAATCGGATACGGGTCAGATGTGCCCCCCGGCGAACACAAGCTCGACGGATTCGACCTGCAACCGCGGCACTATGTGCTGTACGTCAGCCGCCTCGAGCCCGAGAACAATCCCGACCTTGTGCTCGAAGCGTGGCGCAAAGTGCGCGGTGACTGGCCGTTAGTGATGGTTGGCGACAATCGATACGACGACGGCTATATTGAGCGCCTCAAGCAATTGGCCGATGATCGCGTCATGTTTCCAGGAGCGATCTACGGCGACGGTTACTGGGCGCTGCAGAAAAACGCCGGTGTCTTCATATTTGCGTGTGAAGTTGGCGGTGTGCATCCGGCACTGATTGAGGCGATGGCTGCTGAAAACCCGGTGCTCTATCTCGCGTCGCCAGAAAACAATGTAACTGCAGGCGATGCCGCAATTCGATTCAGCAAGTCAGCCGACGATCTTGCCGCGAAGCTACAAGTCTTGCTAGGCGATCCAGCGGCGCGCGAAGAGTGGGCTGGTCGTGCTAGTGCGCGCGCCCGCCAACTCTATCGGTGGGACGAAGTCGCCGAGCAATACGAGAAGTTGTTTGCGGAAGTGCCGGGCGGTGGATGAAGTTTAAGTCGGTCTGTCGTTGCTCTGGCCGCCTAGAACAATCGCCCACTTGGCCACCCGCGCATAGCTACGAACAGGCTCGCCCGGCGGAAGATCGCGCGGACCGCTGCCGAACACCGACGCGATCATGCGCAATACCATTCCGTTGAATATCGCGATCCGCAGAACCAACACCTGCACAGCGGAGAAATGCTTGCTGGCGTAGCGCACCATGTTCTGATACCAGAACATCTGCTTGTCGCAGAAATCCAGTTGTCGCACGCTGTGGGCACCGCTGTGATGAAAGCGCGCGGCCGGGCAATAAATGATCGCTGCGCCCTGATCGAGCAATCGCTTGCAGAAATCTACGTCTTCGAACCAAACAGGATAAAAAGCCTCGTCCATGCCCTGCACTGAATCCCAGGCTTTGCGAGTTACGGCGATGCACGCTCCGGCAGGCTGCTCGATGGGCTGCCGAATGGAATAGTCGGCTTCGAGGCAACGGTAACGCCGATTCACCGGATTTCCCGGCCACAGCTGATTTATCAGTAGCGCTTCGAACAGTAACGTGGTCAGTGTCGGAACCTTACGGAAGGCGAAGCCCTTTGCAGGCTGGCCATCACTCTCGATCAGCGCTCCCCCAGCGGCGCTCGCGCCCGACGTTGCGAGGCAATCAACCATCGCATCGATAGCTCCGGGTTCGGCTATCGCATCCGGATTAAGAATCAACAGGACATCGCCGTCGGAAGCGCGCACTCCTTGATTCACCCCTCCCGCGAAGCCGATATTGCGTGAGATCGTGAGCAACTGTAGAGACATCTGGTCCTCCATGGCGCGCACCCGTGCCACAGTGTCGTCTTGCGAGGCGTTGTCCACCACGACAATGTCGCAGTCCGATGTCAACAACGCGCGCAGGCACGCCTCAATCTGCGCACCGGAGTTGTACGTCACGACGATGACCGAGCAGCGAGGCATGATCAGGAACCACGGATTATAATCTTCCTTTCGCGTTACCCGGTGTTATCGCTGCGCGAACCTGGGCAGCGCTCGAGGGATTGCTTGGAGATCGTCGAAACCGTTCTTCCTGGTGTGCTACTGATCAAGCCGCGTGTTTTTCGGGATCCGCGAGGGTTCTTCCTGGAGACTTACCGCGCGGACGAGCTGGCCGCTGCCGGGGTACACGAGACCTTCGTGCAGGACAACCATTCGCATTCGTCGCGCGGCGTGTTGCGCGGGCTGCATTACCAACTCCGCCACCCGCAGGCCAAGCTGTGCCGAGTGGTGCAGGGAGAAGTGCTCGACCTCGCCGTCGACATCCGCGTTGGCTCGCCGAACTTTGGCAAGTGGGTTGGCGCCATCTTGTCGGCTGAGAACTGCCATGCACTGTACCTTCCCGAGGGGTTCGCACACGGGTTCGCGGTGCGCTCTGAGACCGCCGACTTTCTGTACAAGTGCAGTGCGTACTACGATGCTGCGGACGATTGTGGCGTGTTGTGGAACGATCCCGCGCTGGGCATCGAGTGGGACACTGCTTCGCCGATGTTGTCCGCTAAAGACCAGGGCCATCTGCCGCTCGCGAAGATTCCTCGCGAACGACTTCCTGGCTACGAGCCATGAGCCTGCGCCTGCTGGTTACTGGCAGCACCGGACAAATCGGGTGGCAACTGCAGCGTACCCTGGCGCCTCTGGGAGAGGTGATCGCCTGTACGCGTGCCCAACTTGATCTTGCTGACCCGGGAGCGGTGGCGAAGTTCGTTCGTGCACTCGCGCCTGACGTTGTCGTGAATGCCGCCGCCTATACTGCGGTTGACAAGGCCGAGAGTGAACGCGAACTTGCGCATACCGTAAACGCGGTCGCCCCCGGACGCATTGCCGACGAGCTAGCCCTCACCGCTGGCCTGCTCGTCCACTACTCCACCGACTACGTCTTCGATGGAACCAAAGCCAGCCCTTACGTGGAGGACGATCCCACTGGGCCCCTCAATGTCTATGGCCGCACCAAACTTGCTGGTGAGAAGCTGATCGCCGACAGTGGATGTGCGCACCTGATTCTCCGCACTACTTGGGTTTATGACATTCGCGGCAAGAACTTTTTGCGGACCGTGTTACGCCTGGCGCGCGAAAAGGAAGAGCTTCGCATGGTCGGCGATCAGCACGGCGCTCCCACCTGGGCACGAGCCATCGCGGAGGGCACGGCGCAGATTGTGGCCCGCTGCGCGCAACGTCGCGATTCGTCAGGATGGGGCGACGGTGGCGTGTTTCACCTCACTGCGGCTGGAGAGACAACCTGGGCCGGCTTCGCCGAGCAGTTACTCGAAGATTACGAGTCGCTGGCTTCGTGGCCTGCCGACACCGGGGAGTACGGCTCGCCCCTGGCGGCCAAGCGAATTGTGCCTATCACCACTGAACAGTTCTCGGCGCCTGCCCGTAGACCACTTAATTCCGTGCTTTCGAATGCTAAACTGCAATCGACTTTCGGGCTGCAGCTGCCAGACTGGGATGTCCAGTTACGACTCGCGCTGCAGGACGCGATTCGCTAATCATTGAGTCCGCGCTCGCGGACAAAAAAAGGGCGGCTCATGGCCGCCCTGCCTTCTAAGCTTGGAAAATTCTTTACGGCTCCAATACGTGCTTCGAGGTATCGCCGCGGAAGGTCATCTCGACCAGGACCCGCTCATTCTTCGCGTTCTCGGTGTAGCGCTGCTCGGTGGTCTTGGCCTTTTCGCTCAACGGAACCAGGTTGCACTTCGCCGTAGCTTCCGCCTTGCCGTTGATCTGCTTGAAGATCATGATGTGCGTGGCGCCCTGCATCTGGTGTGAAACTTTGTAATCGCCCGCGGGAACCAGCGTTCCGCCGATCATGGTCGGGCCTGTGAAGGTGATCTCCTGCTTGAGTCCGACGCCGGCCATCGAATTGTCGGTTGCCGTCAGCAGCGTCACGGCGCCGAGTACCAGCACCGCCAGCAGGATTACGAACATACGTTTCTGAATCTGCATAAAACCTCCATGAATCCCGCAGGTTTGCGGGTGTACCTATAATTCCAGAATCAGTGTAGTGCGCCGCCACGAAAGGGGCGGTGAGGTGCGTCACAATAGGGTGTGAGGGTGAACCATTTGTTTCATAAATGTGTCGCGGAGTTCCAAGCGATCAACAGGATGGCCCGGAATCGGGTGGCAAGTCTTGAACTGTCACGCGGTTGGCCCTCAACTCACGCTCCAGCCGTTCCACCGTCGCTTCGAAATCCCTGCGGCCCATGGAGTCGATCACGCTACTCCCCATCATTGCCAGCATGCCATCAACGGACACTTCTCCCTGCCAACTCACCTGGGTTTCTGTACCTACACAAGCAAGCTGGAACTGCATAGCGAAAAGGAGTTGGCTGCCAGCCACAATCCCCTGGCCCCGGTACTTAACATGGCTGGGCCGATCCGCCGCGCACAGCACCATTTCGAGGTTGGCATGACCGCTGATTTGGCCGACGACGATCTTGATGCGCAAGTTGAAATGAGTTGTGTCCAGGACCGAGATGCTCTCGAAGTCCGGAAGCAGCGGCGCGAAGCGTTGCGGGTCGGCGACGAGGTCGAACACTTCCTCTACAGTGCGGCCGGTAAGAAACGTTCCCGAGTGATTCATGATCGTTACGGACTAGTTCACTCCAGGTGCGGGTCGGACAGGGCGTATCGTAGCAGACCCTCGCCGCCGCCATTGCAATTCGCACGCCCAAGTCGCGTATAGTGAGCGAGGACAGGTCGCCGGAACCGGCACGGAGACCAGTGCTGGCCTCGACATTAGCCGACAATTCAATGGACGATCCCTCAGTCACGCCTCATGATTTTCGTGGCGCCCTGGGACGCTTCAGCTCCGGGGTGACGGTGGTTACAGTCGAGACGACGGAAGGCCAGGTGCACGGCATGACTGCGAGTTCCTTCTGCTCGGTGTCGCTGCGGCCGCCGCTGGTGCTGGTTTGCATTGATCACCTTGCTGAGACCTACCTGCACCTGCGCGAACGCGGACGCTTCGGGGTCAGCATTCTTAAGGAAGATCAGGAAGCGCTGTCAGAGTTTTTTGCCGATCCCGAACGCAATCCGGACGCGGCCCGGCGCCTCGGCATTCATTACAATCCCATGAAAAGTGGAATGCCGGTCGTGGCCGATACTTTGGCCAACCTCGACTGCGAAGTTGTGCAGGACCATGCAGCCGGGGATCACACCATCTTTGTCGCTGAAGTCAAAGAAGTTACCGTTGCGGAAGGGTCTCCGCTGCTGTATTTCCGCGGTCGATACGGTGCCTGCAGCGGGCGCCAGGAACAATAGCACGCAAGAGCCATCTGCAGCCGCACCGATGATGCAGGAGGCCGGGCATTGCGCTATCCTTCGAAGGTACAATCGCAAGACTAGCGCGGTCCGATCGAAATTCCCATGTCCGTGGACGCCATAAAACCGCAACTGCCCGAGGACGCATCCTCCGCTGACACGGTCGCATTGTTGCGTGAAGTCAGCCAGGGCGAGGTCGTCTCGCGCGAGTCCGCAATTCATCTCATGGGTTGTGACGAGGCCGTATTTCCCGAGCTGCTGGCGACTGCGTTCTACCTGAAGGAACAATATCGTCCGGGGATCATTACTTACTCGCGAAAGGTTTTCCTCCCGCTCACCAATCTTTGCCGCGACTACTGCAGCTACTGCACCTATCGACGGGACCCCGGACAGCCTGGTGCGCATACGATGTCGCCCGATGAAGTTCTTGAAGTCGCGCGTCAGGGTGAAAAGCTCGGTTGTACTGAGGCGCTGTTCTCGCTCGGCGATAAACCTGAGGCAGTGTTTCCTGAAATGCGCGACCTGCTGCGCAAACGTGGCTATCGCAGCACGCTGCACTACCTCGAAGCCATGTGCGACCTGGTATTGCGCGAGACGTCGCTCTTGCCGCACTCCAACCCAGGCCTGATGAGCGCCAGCTGGATCGAGCGTCTACGTGCCACCAACCCCAGTCTCGGCCTAATGCTCGAAACGACCAGTACGCGCCTGCTGCAGAAGGGAGCTGCTCACGACATCGCTCCCGACAAACTTCCCGCGCTGCGCCTGAAGACGATCGAGGATGCGGGCAAGCTCGGGGTGCCGTTCACCACCGGCATCCTGGTCGGAATCGGCGAGACTGTTGAGGAACGCGTCGATTCGCTGCTGGCCATTCAGCGTTCGCATCAGCGCCATGGACACATTCAGGAGGTCATCATCCAGAACTTCCGGGCCAAACCGGAAATTCCCATGGCTGATTCGCCGGAACCCAGCACTGATGAACTGCTGCGCACCATTGCGGTGGCGCGTCTCCTGCTGCGCGACATGAACATTCAGGCTCCGCCCAATCTCACCGACGTCCATTACGAGCGGCTCTTGCAAGGAGGCATCGACGATTGGGGCGGCGTCTCGCCGCTGACCCCGGACTACATCAATCCCGAAAGGCCCTGGCCACACTTGTTGGAGTTGAAACGCCGCACCGAGGCTGCCGGGCAGCAGCTTCGCCAGCGCTTGCCGGTGTATCCCGAGTTCGTGTCTGGGGTGGTCGACCGCGGCGGACTGCTCGCCGGACGCCTGCTGGCTGCTTCGGATGATCACGGCTATGCGAGGGCTGCCTAAATGATCGTCGTTCTGACAGGTGGGACCGGAGGCGCGAAATTAGTCCAGGGACTGCGTTACGAGGTCTCTCCTGAAAATCTCACCGTCATTGTCAACACCGGCGATGACGTTGATTGGTGGGGCCTGCACGTTTCGCCCGACATCGACTCCATCCTCTATGCGCTGGCCAATCAGCTCAGCCTGGACCGCGGATGGGGCGTCGAGAACGACAGCTTTCGCTGTCTCGAGCGCATGAAGTATTTCGGTCAGCCCGACTGGTTCAGTCTGGGCGACCTTGACCTTGCGACTCACCTTACCCGCACCCTGCTGCTGCGTTCGGGCAAATCGCTGAGTGCCGTGACCGCGGAACTCGCCGGTAAAATGGGAGTCCGCGTTCGCGTGTTGCCGATGTCGGATGATCGCGTGGCAACCATGCTCGATACTGCCGACGGCACTTTGAACTTTCAGGAATACTTTGTGCGCGAGCGCCACCAGGTTGACGTGCGGGCGGTGCGCTTTGAAAGCGCGGACCACGCGCGTCCGGCAGCCGGAGTAATCGAAAGCATTAAGACGGCCGACGCGGTGATTCTCGCGCCGAGCAACCCCGTAACCAGCATCGGACCGATTCTCGCCGTACCCGGCATACGCGAAGCGCTGCGCAACACCGATGCTCCGGTGGCGGCAGTGAGCCCAATAGTCGGAGGCAACGCTGTCTCCGGCCCAGCAGGCGTGCTGATGAAGCGCAAAGGGTGGCCCAGCACCATCGCCGGAGTGGCACAGGCGTATGAGGACTTCCTCGATCTGCTGGTGGTGGATCTCGAAGATCATGCTGACGCCGATCATTTGCGTGAAGGCGGCTTGCACGTTCTTTGCGCCAACACTGTGATGAAGTCGCTTGAGGACAAGCAGGAGCTTGCCCGCTTTACCCTCCAAGCCGTCCTGCAGGCCCGGGCGGTCAAAAGCTAGCCGATGCGTGCCGCCCTGCTGATTCCAGTCAAGAACCTCACTAACGCCAAGCAACGGCTGGGCGAGGCACTTGATCAGGCGCAACGCTCGCAACTGGCGGAAGCTATGTTGCGTGATGTGATGAATGCGGCCGCGGGTGTCAGTGACCGGCTCGATGTGTTCCTGGTGACCGGAGATTCGCGCGCGCAAGCTATGGCGGCGGAGTTCCACTTCGGCGTGATCGAAGACACACGCAACGAGAGCGAGACTGCAGCCATTGAGATGGCCACGGCCTGGTGTGAAGCGAAGCAGTACGATACAACCATCGTCATGCCAGGCGACATTCCGCTGATCACCAGCGCCGAGCTTCGTGACGTCCTTAATGCTGCCCCCGCCGAAGGGGCGGTGTTCGTGCCCGCCTACGATCGTCGTGGCAGCAACTGCATCCTGCGTCGCCCGGCGTCGATCATCCCGTTGCGCTTTGGCAACGACAGCTTCCTGCCTCACTGCGAGGCGATGAAAAAGACCGGCAAATCTCTGATCATTCTCGAAATGCCCGGAATCGGGCTCGACATCGATAACCCGCACGAACTGGAGTTGCTCGTCCAACGCGCAGGTGAGACCCACGCTCAGCGCCTTTTGCGCTCCTGGGGAATCGCGTCGCCCATAACGGAAGCCTGGGAAGCGACCGGCTGATGTCTTCGCCTCGGGCAGCAGATTCTACCGGCATCACCGAGCTTCATGCCATCCCGGTTTGGGGAATAGGCGATGTGCTGCCCGGCGATTCCATCGCAGACCTGATTGTCGATGGCCTAGCCCTCGGCGGGCTTCGCCTCCATGCCGGTGACATCCTCGTGGTTAAACACAAAATCGTCTCCAAGGCGGATGGCCGTATGGTCGAACTCGCGGCGGTGAAACCGTCGCCGGCCGCGAAACGGTTCGCCTCAAAGAACGCTACCGACGCTCGGGTCATTGAACTCGCTTTGCGCGAAGCGAAGCGAGTCGTCCGAAACCAGCACGTGCTCATCACCGAGACGGTGCACGGTTTCGTATGTGCCAACAGCGGCGTAGATATTTCCAATGTGGACGGAGGCAACACCGCGGTGCTGCTGCCGCTTGATCCCGATCGTTCGGCCGCCCGCATTCATCGCCGGATCAAGAAGCGCACCACGCTCCATGTTCCGGTCATCATCGCCGATAGCTTCGGTCGCGCCTGGCGTGAAGGTTTGAATGAGGTCGCGATTGGTGTCGCCGGCATGAAACCTATACACGACTATCGCGGTCACCGTGATGCCTATGGCTACAAAATGCACTCCACTGAGGAGTGTGTGGCCGACGAACTGGCTGGCCTGGCGGGCCTGGTGTGCGGGAAGAATGCTCTGGTTCCAGCTTGTATAATTCGAGGTTACCGCTATCGTCGCGGCAACGGTAATGCGCGACAGATTATCCGTCCCGCCGCGAGAGATTTATTCCGCTGACCATCCCGGACCATGCCGGGTGCAACCTAAAAGCCGGTGCGGATACTGTCGCCGCGCCCTCAGGGAGCAGGGAAGTGATGCAAGACTTGAGTTGGTGCAATCGTTGGACGCTGCAAGATAGTTCCTGGGAGGACGTCGGCGAGCACGTTTCCCCCGCGGTGCGCTCATCGCTCGATAAAGTTCTCGCCTCGCTGGATGGCGGCGTGCTCACTCGCGAGGAATGCGTTCGGCTTGCCCAGCAGCAAAGGCGCTGACCTGTTTGGACTGGTCGTAGCCGCCAACGAAATCCGGCGGCGGCTCGCCGGGGATGTCATCAGCTACGTCGTCACCCGCAACATCAATTTCACCAACGTCTGCTTTGTGGGATGTAAGTTCTGCGCCTTCAGCGTCAGCCCGCGTGACGAGACTGCCTATTTTCTGACGCCCGAGGAAGTCGGCGAGAAATCGCGCCAAGCCGCATCGTGGGGAGCCACCGAAGTCTGCATACAGGGCGGACTGCCGCGGAATCTTCCGCCGTTCTACTATCGCGACGTGCTACGGGCCGTGAAGTCGGCCACGCCGAAGATGCATGCCCACGCCTTCTCTCCCATGGAAATGGTGTACGGCACCGAACTCACGGGCATGCCCGTCCGCGAGTACCTGCTGATGTTGAAGGACAACGGACTCGATACGTTGCCGGGCACCGCCGCGGAAATTCTCGACGACACCGTGCGCCTCGTGCTCTCGCGCAACAAGCTGACCACCGCGCAGTGGTGCGAGGTCATCGAGACAGCGCACGAGTGCGGCATCCGCAGCACCTCGACCATGATGTACGGCCACCGTGAAAGCACTGATCACTGGGTCAACCAGTTGCTGTTGCTGCGTAGCATCCAGTCGCGCACCGGAGGCATCACCGAGTTCGTGCCGCTCGGCTTCATCCATGACAACACGTTGTTGTTCGAGCAGGGGCTCGCCCGCTCGGGAGGAACTTTGGAAGAGCACCTGAAAGTCCACGCGCTTGCCCGCATCATGCTTGCGGGATCAATCAACCACATTCAAGTGTCGTGGGTGAAGCTCGGTCGCGAAGTGTCGCAGCTCTGCATGTTGGCCGGCGCCGATGACTACGGTGGCACGCTGTTTGAGGAGAACATCTCACGCCTGGCGGGCGCGACTGCGGGGCAATACGTCTCGGTCGATGAATTCCAGGAGCGCATTCGCGAGTTGGGGCGCGTTCCAGCTCAGCGCAACACCACGTACACCCACTACTTCAATAACGATGCCCGCCGTTGCAACAGAGCCCGTTGCCGCCGGGAGTGTCGCGTGATCGCCATCGTCGGAGGTACCGGGCCCGAAGGTTCGGGGCTGGCGCTACGTTGGGCCCGCGCGGGCGAACAAATTGTGATTGGCTCACGTGACGCCACTCGCGCCCAAGCGGCCGCGACGCAAATCGCCGAGAAGGTGGGTGCGCTCGGCAGTGTCGAAGGTCTGGAGAATAGCCAGGCGGTAAAGATGTGCGACTGCGTCGTGCTTACCGTCCCGTTCGCTGGCCAGGCTGACCTACTGAAACAACTCAAACCGTCGTTTCGCCCGGGAACCGTGCTTATCGATGCCACCGTTCCTCTTGCCGCAGCGGTCGGCGGCCGCCCCACGCGCCTTCTCGGTGTGTGGCAGGGGTCGGCCGCCGAGCAGGCAGCCGAACTCGTCGGGAAGAACGTTTCGGTCGCGGCCGCTTTCCACAGCCTCTCGGCTACTGTCCTCAATGGCGATCAGGATGTCGATTGCGACGTTATCGTCTGCAGCGACGACGACAATGGCCGCCAAGTCGCCTCGGAGCTGGCCGTGAAGATTCCCGGCGTCCGCGCCATAGACGGCGGCAAGCTGGAGAACGCCCGCATCGTGGAATCCATGACCGCGCTGCTTATCACCCTCAACATCCGCCATAAGGTCCACGGCGCAGGTTGGCGGGTGACGGGGCTCGGGATCTAGCAGCGACCAACAAGCAAAAACAGACGGCGTGGAGTAGTCCGCGCCGTCACTAGCCGCTAGCTGCTGTTTGTTAGGCCTCTCGCAACGCCTTCGTGATCGGCATCTGCGAAGCGCGCACTGCCGGGAGCAGTCCGCCCACAAATCCCATCAGTACCGCGAAGCTCAGTCCTACGATGACAATACCCGGGGTGATCTTGAACGCAAACGCCAACTCGCTGAAGCTCTGCGTCTGACCCGTTCCGGCGGTGAAGCCATTCATCGGAATCGCGATCAGGCATCCCAGCAAACCACCGACGAAGGCCAGCAGCACCGACTCCATCACGAACGATAGCAGGATGCTGAAGCGCGAGAAGCCCAGCGCCCGAAGCGTTCCGATCTCGCGGGTGCGCTGCGACACGATGGCATACATGGTGTTCATCGCGCCGAAGACCGCACCTATGCCCATCACGATGCCGACGAATGCCGCCAGGATCTTCAGCGCGGTCGCCACGCCTCCTGCCTGGTTCTCGTAGTACACGCGCTCAGAGTCGGCCTGGACCTGAATCTGTGGATTAACCCGCAAGTCCTTGTCGAAGCCCGACAGCATTGCCGGATTCGTCAGCCGCACCGTGAGCGACTCGCATCCGCCGTTACGGCCCACTGCAGGCCCCAGCGCGTTGTAATCGCCCCACATCTCGCTTTCGAACGAGCTGCCATCCGCCGTGAACAAGCCCACGACCTTGAATTCCTTGCGCTGCACCCTGATCGTATCACCGACGTTCAGCCCCTTCACACGGTCGGAAATCTTCTTGCCGGCGATCACCTCGAACACGCCAGGCGAGAACATCCGTCCCTCAACCAGGTTGATGCCCGTACGTACCTTGAAGGCCTCAGGTGTCACCCCGCGTAGAGTGATGTTGGTCGCCTGGTTGTCGGTTTTCTTGGGTTTGCTGGCGATCACCACAATCTCGCACGACGCCAGCGGTGTACCGCTGCTGTCGCGCGCAATGCGTGGGTCGGTCATGATGGTCTGCGCATTGCCAATGTTGATCCACGACGTCAGCTCCGACATCGAGCCGCGCTGGGTCACGATGGCATTGGCGTCCGAACCGGTCGAGCGCAATGCTGCCTGGAACCCTGCCGACATCGACGCGATTACGACCACCGCCGCCACCACCAGTGCTATGCCAAAGATTGCCAGCAGCGTCACCTTCCACCGCTGGCTGAGGTTGCGAATGTTGTAACGAAGAGGGAGCGCCATCTTACACCTGCCTCAGTGCTTCGGTGATGCGCGCACGGTAAGCGAGGACCGAGGGGATGAAGCCTGCCAGCAATCCCAGCAGCAGCGCCATTCCAACCCCCAGCGCAGCGATTTGCGGTGACAGCCCAAGCCCTGGGAAGCCCCGCAGGATGTCACCCAGGAACGGCACGTTCACCAGCACTGCGATAATGCCACGGGCGAACAGGATTCCCAGTAGTCCCCCCATCAGTCCCAGCAATAACGCCTCACTCAGGATTAGGGTCATGACCAGCATGCTGGAGAACCCGAGCGTCTTCAGGACGGCAATTTCCTGCTGGCGTTCGCGCACCGCGATGCTCATGGTGTTGGCGGTCACAAGTAGAATGGTGAACGCCACGGCCATGCCGATGACGTTCAGCAGCAGCGCCAGGTTTCCCGCCAGGGCCACGAAACTGGCGCGAAACGCCTGCTCGGTCTCCGTCTTGGTCGGATTGTCGCTGTTGTCGAACGATTCGTCGATGGCCTTGCTCATCGCACCCGCACGAGAGGGGTCGTCAATCTGCGCTGTCAGGGTGCCAATTCCGACCCGCTGTCCGGTCGCCTCGTACAGGTACTTGAAGTTGAAGTACATCGAATTCAGGTCGGTTCCCGGATAGCGCGCTTCGTCGGTGTCGTAGATTCCGTCCACGACAAAGTCGAAGGGCTTGCCTACACGATACGGAGGAATGAAGCTCTCCAACTGAACGTGGTCGCCTATCTTCCAGCCAAAGCGCTGCGCCAGCTTGCGTCCAATGATCGCGCCGCGTACATCGCTGAGCCATGCGGCTTTTTGGTCGGGCGGCAACATCACTTCTGGATAGATTCTGAGGAAGGCCTCCGGCTCGACTGCCAGGTTGGCGAAGAAATTCTTGGGATCGCGGTAAACTCCGCCAAACCACGACACGATGCAGGTGTCGGTCACACCAGGAATGGCGGCAATCTTCTGCTTGTAGGTGATGGGCAGGTTATTCGCCAGGCTCACGTAGTCGCGAACCACCAGGCGCCGCGTGCTGCCTGCGTTCAAGCCGAAATTCACCGCCGAGATCACGGTTTGCAGAACGCAAATCAGGAAGATGCAAACCGACATCGCCAGCACTGTGCTGAGAGTGCGAATCCAATTCTTGCGAAGATGTTTGAGAACAAGAGGTGCGAACTTCATATCAGGTAGTCAGCACTCCTTTCTCGAGATGACGCTGGGTATGGGCGCGCGAGGCCGCACGCGGATCGTGCGTGACCATCACAATCGTCTTGCCAAATTCCTTGTTGAAGGTCTGCATCAGGTCGAGGATCTCTTCCGCGCTCTTGCTGTCCAGATCGCCAGTGGGCTCGTCCGCCACCAGCACCGACGGATCGGTTACGATGGCGCGCGCGATGGCGACACGCTGCTCCTGTCCGCCAGAGAGCTGCCTCGGATAATGTGTCGACCGGTCAGCCAGTCCAACGATGCGCAACGCGGTTAGAGCGCGCTCGCGCCTATCCTTTTTTGACAAATGGCTGAGCAGCAGCGGCAGTTCCACGTTCTCCACTGCATTCAGCACGGGAATCAAATTGTAAAACTGGAAGATGAATCCCACGTTGCGGCTGCGCCACTTCGCCAACTCGCCCTCCGACAGCGGCGTGAGGTCGGTACCAGCCACCACCACTTTGCCCGACGTCGCGCTATCGATGCCCGCAATCAAGTTCAGCAACGTGGTCTTGCCCGAACCTGATGGCCCCATCAGCGCCATGAACTCGCCCTGTGGCACTTCGAGGCTGAGACCGTCGAGCACTGGAATCTGCTGACTGTCGCGGTAATAGACCTTACGTACATTTTGCACACTGACGGCGCCCGCTTTGGCCGCCACTTCCGTCGTCGCCATAATTGCTCCTCTATCCTTGCTAACTTTTGATCTTTACCGACGTGCCGTCGACAACTTTTTGCGGAGGATTGTTCACCAGGCTCTCCGTGCCCGCGAGGCCTGACTTGATGATGACCTGGCCTTTTAATTCGTTGCCGGTCGTCACCGTCACCTCGTGCGCCTTGTTGTTTTCGATCACGTAAACCACCTGCTTGCCTTCACGGGTAACAATGGCGTCCTTGGGAGCGGTAACGATTCGCATCGCTACGGCTTCTTTTTGGTCGCCCTTCTTCGGCTCCAGAAAGGTCACGTTGCAACTCATCTCCGGCTTGATCAGGCGGTCCTTGTCGAGAATTGATACTTTCACCGTCACCGTGGCCTTGGTGCGGTCCGCCGTGGGAATCACCTGCCGCAAGACACCCTTGTACGTGTGGTCTGGAATCGCCTGCACCGTGATGTCCGCGGGATAACCCTGGAAAAGCTGGCCCACGTTAGCTTCGTTCACATCCACTTCGGCTTCCAGAGAGTTCATGTCCGCGACTGCAACGATCGCACCGGAAGATGTCGATATGTTTACGCCCGGTGGGATCGGTGCCACGCTCTCGCCCACCTCGGCCATCTTTTTCACTACGACCGAATCAAACGGTGCCCGAATCTGGGTGAACTCCAAGTTCGCTTCCTGCATCTTGAGCGCGGCTTCGTTCTGATCAAGCGTTGCCTGGGCGATCTGCACTCTTGAGTTGGCGGCATCCAGCGCGTCCTGCGAAACTACCTTTTCCTTGAACAGTCCCTGCCTGCAAGCGCGCCTGCCGTTGCATTTCAGACAGGTTGGCCTTGGCGTACTCAATGTCGGCCTTCGATTTGTTGATCGAGGCCACGTAGTCGGAGTCTTCCAGGCGTGCAATCACCTGGTCCTTCTTGACGTAGCTGCCTTCTTCAACGTACAGAGCCGAAAGGCGGCCCTGGATCTTCGACGAAATCACCGACTGGTGCCGCGCCACCAGGTAGCCCGAAGCGGTGAGGATGGGCGTTCCTGCGCTGGCGCCTCCGGTGGTTTGCACCGCCGCTGGCACGGCTTCCACTTCAGTCGCCGCAAAATTCGTGAGCTCCGGCTTGGTCTTCACCAAGTACATGCCTGCCGCCGAGATCGCCCCTAACAGCAGCAACAGGAAAACCCAGAGGCCCCACCTGCCGCGCCTGCGCTCTCCGCGGTCGATCCGCAGGGATGCCAGTTCGTCTTTCAGCTGATTCATGCCAGTAGTCCGATTCTCTTCAAGATGAATGCCACTAGCATCGCACTCTTCGTTCTCCTTTGGAAGTGGGGACAACCGGGTTGCCGCTGGTTGGGTCAATTCGTTTTCCTCGTATTCAGTTACCTGTCGCATCACGACTTCCATCGTCACTTGATTTCATAGCGGCAAGTAGTGTGGATTGTCAGTGATAGCGGGTGACAAATGTCACGCAGGGTGCAAATGAAACGGAATATTCACACGTCAACCATCCCGATTCGGGAAAGGATGTTCATTGTTCCACGTGGAACTTTGGTCGTGGCTTGGGTTCGCGCCAGCGGGCGTCCATCGATAGCCAGTTGCTGGCGACGAAGCGGACTTGGAAGCCCGGAGTTCTCGAAATGAATGACGGAATCGCTTGACTTCGTTATGATCTTGGAATGTGCCGACGTTGGCTGTATTTGGTCGTGGCAGCGTTATTGTCCCTCGGATTCGGCTGTCACCCGCAGCCCAAACCCGCGGCCGTTGTGGTCCACCTCTTTCGTGACCTGCATTCACCCTACGCTTTCGAACTCGACCACCGCATTCTTGAGTTTCAGGCGACCAACCCCAAGCTGCCCTCGGGCGCGCCTATCGTCATCAAGACGTTTGACGACATGGATTACGACACCGCGATTAAGTCGCACTTCGATAAAGATCTACGTGTCGACGCCGTGATCCTGAACGAACCCGCCGACGCAGCCGCGAACCCGGCGATAGCGGCCAATCTCGTTCACGCCGTCAACATCTGCGCTGCCGCTAAAGCGTGTCCGGCTGAGGTACCGGCATTTGTGCCTTCCAGCGCAACGGGAGCCCAGGCCCAGGCCGCACAGGTGTTTCTCACCGCGCTTGCGCAACACAAATAGCTGACCGCTGAGCCCTTAGCCGCGGCCGCCTGACTTCTTCTTTGGCGCCTTTGCTGCAGTCTTCTCGCCGGCGGCTTTCCTCGCTGCAGCTTTCTTCGTAGCGTTTTTCTTGGGAACAGCTTTCTTGGCCGCCTGCTCGCCCACCATAGGAAGGTCTTTCATCTCCGCCGCTCGCCACAAATACCAACTGGCCACGCTGCGATGCGGACGCCAGCGCTCGCCAAAGGCCAGCAACTCTTTGGGCTTTGGCAGCTCGGCCAGCTTGTGGATCTTGGCGAAGCCCTTGCGTATACCGTAATCGTCGACCGCCAGAATGTCGGGCCGCCCGAGGCGGAATAGCAACAACATCTCCACCGTCCAACGGCCGATACCGCGCACCGCCGTGAGCCGCTCAACGAGTTCGTCGTCGCTCAAGCGGTGGGCTTCGCGCGCAGTAGGTACAGTTCCGTCGAGCGTCTTGGCCGCCAGGTCGCGGATGGCGAGCATCTTGTTCTGGGACAGTCCAGCAGAGCGCAGCAGCTCAGGCTTGGCGGCGAGAATCTGCTCTGGAGTAGGGAAGCCAGCCACTAGTCCGCGGCGCGTGCGTAGGCGGTTCGTGTTCTCGGGAAACAGGGCCTTCACCCGTCCCGTAATCGTCGCCGCGACCTTGCCGTTGAGCTGCTGGTAGATGATCGACTCCAGCAGCGCCTCAAATATGCTCTGCGTTCTCTCGGGCTGCAACATGATTGGAGCAGACTTGACAATGATGCGCGCCAGCTTGCGATCGACGCGCGACAGGTGCGCGAGAGCTTCCGTGTGATCGAGTTTCTTGGCCATTAGCTCGTTTCCCGGTTGGGATCAGGTGGCTCGACCGCTTCACTCTCCAACGCCGAGATCGTGTCGTCGTCCACGTCCCACATCTTCAGGATGCGAAAGATAACACGGCTGGCGAATCCGGCGCGCACCAGAGTTCGAAACACCTTGGCCGCGTCGCGCTGGGTGGCTGGCTTCTGCATGCGTTTGCGCCTCAGGTACTCCCGCGCCAACTCCTCCTCATTGACGTCCTGGTAGGCCGCGCCGACCGTCTTCTCGATGATGTCCCCATGCACGCCTTTGGCCTTCAGGTCCTGCACCACCCGCTGGCGGCCAAACTTCTCATTTTCCTTGCGAAATCGTGAATAGCTTTCGGCATAATCTGTGTCGTTAAGATATTTTTGTTCCTTAAGCTTAGCGATGACCACTTCAACCAGAAGTTGACCTAGTTCTTCCTGGTGTTTCACCCGTTCCCGCATCAGCCGCTTCAACTCGGCGACGGTGCGCATCTTCCGCCCCAAGGCCCCGATGGCGTACTCGTACAGCATCGCCTCGTCGTAAATCCTTTTGTGTGCGCTTGAACGCCATGCCGAGATTATAGGCGGAGGTAATTGGCGATTGATTGCGGACTTTCGCCGCATTTTCCTAATAAGAGCCGGGGCTTGATGGGCGGCCCGAGCATCGGATTGGCGCTAATCACTAATTACCGATTACCAATTACGCATTTCTCGTCTGCATTTGCTCCCTCGACACTCCGGCTTTACACTCCTCCCTTCCTCTGGCAAAGTAAACAGTGGAAACTCAATCGATCGTCGTCCTCGACTTCGGCTCGCAATACACGCAACTCATCGCGCGCCGCATCCGCGAACAGAACGTCTTCTCCGTCGTCCTCCCCTGCACCGCCTCGTTAAGAGAAATCAAGGGTTATGCGCCCGCCGGCATCATCCTCTCCGGAGGACCGTCGTCCGTCTATGATGCCGACGCACCCGCTGGCCGACGAACAGGTGCTGCATCTCGGCCTGCCGGTTCTGGGCATCTGCTACGGGCTTCATTACATGACGCATAAGCTGGGCGGCAAAGTCAGCCCTGGCGACAAGCGCGAGTACGGACACGCCGACGTCGAATTGCTGCGCGACGACTGCGCGCTGTTCAAGGGCCTCAGCGGCCCACTTCACGTCTGGATGTCTCACGGCGACGAAGCCGAGCAACTTCCGCCGGGCTTCCAACTTGTAGCGCAATCCTCAAATGCCAAGGCGGCGTTCGAAGAGCCTGCGCGCAAGTACTACGCAGTTCAGTTCCATCCTGAAGTCCACCACACCAAGCAGGGAACTGCCATCCTGCGCAACTTCGTCTTCGACATCTGCGGCCTGCAACCCAACTGGACGCCGCAACGCTTCATCGACGAAACCGTCGAGTCGATCCGCAAGCAGGTAGGCGGCGGACGCGTGATCTGTGGCCTCTCGGGCGGTGTGGACTCTTCCGTCGCTGCAGTCTTGGTCCATCGCGCCATCGGCGAGCAGTTGACCTGCATCTTCGTCAACAACGGAGTGCTGCGCAAAAACGAATTCCAGACCGTGCAGAAGAACCTGCGCGACAAGCTCGGACTCAACATCGATGCCGTAGACGCCACCGATCTCTTCCTCGGCAAACTCGCGAAGGTGAAAGACCCCGAGAAGAAGCGCAAGATCATCGGCAACGAATTCATCACCGTCTTCGAGCAGGAAGCACGCCGCATCGCCGAAACGCAGGGCAAAGTCGATTGGCTGGTGCAGGGCACGCTCTATCCCGACGTCATCGAGTCGCGCTCGGTGCGCGGCCCCTCGCAAACCATCAAGAGCCATCACAATGTCGGAGGCCTGCCCAAGCGCATGAAGCTCAAGCTGATCGAGCCGCTCAAAGACCTCTTCAAGGACGAAGTCCGCAAAATCGGCCGCGACCTCGGCATGCCAGAAGAAATCCTGCAGCGCCAGCCGTTTCCTGGGCCTGGACTCGCGGTGCGCATCCTCGGCGAAGTCACCCCCGAGCGCGTGGCCCTGCTGCAGGAGGCCGACGACATCGTGGTCGGCGAAATCAAGCGCGCCGGGACTCTACACCAAGATCTGGCAGTCATTCGCCGTGCTGCTGCCGGTCATGTCGGTAGGCGTGATGGGCGACATGCGCACCTACGCTTACACCTGCGCCATCCGCGCCGTGAACTCGGAAGACGGCATGACCGCCGACTGGGTCGACCTCCCGCACGAGGTGCTGAAGACCATCTCCAACCGCATCGTGAACGAGGTCAAGGGCATCAACCGAGTCGTTTACGACGTGACCTCGAAGCCTCCGGGAACGATTGAGTGGGAGTGAACATCAACTAGCGATCAGCTATCTGCTGTGCCTTTAGGAAGTCTTTCGACACGAATCGATGCAGGTTCGTCTAGGGAATTGGGCTGCAGACTCCCCTCCCCATTCCTTACGAAGTAGTGAAAACGAAAGCGGCAAAATTAAAATCAGAGGCTAGAACTTTTTCGGCTCGAGCAATGACCCCTGTGCTGCGGGTGCCGCGACCGGAGTAGGAGCGGGAGTCGCCGCCACCGTCGGCTTTGGTTCGAGCCGGGGGGCCGGTTCGGCCTTCTGGATGTCGATCGACCCTTTGAAGAAGGCTCCTTCTTCAATGGCCACCCGGGCCGTCGAAATATCGCCGGACAAAGATGCGCTCTTGCGCAGTTCGACCCGGTCGCTGGCTTTTATGTTGCCGTCGATGCGGCCATGCACAATGACATTGCGGGCTTCGATGTTAGCGCTCACTCGTCCGTTCGGGCCAATCGTCAGACTCTGGCCCCGCAGCGAAATCGCCCCTTCCACTTCGCCATCGACGTAAAGATCCTCACTGCCGGACAACTCCCCTTTCACAACCACCGACTTTCCAATCGTAGCGATATCGACACTACGAGGGGTGTCTGAACGAGTTGCTTCTGCAGGGCGAGCCACGGGAGTTGCAGGGGTGTACACCGGCTTAGCGGCCGGCTCCGGAGCCGGGGTTGAGAATTCGTCTTCCTTGCGGGTTGCTTTCCACATAATTGATAGCTCCGTGACGCAATTAAAAGCGACGGCGTTGCTGCCACCAGAACGCCTCTTCGGCGTATTCAAATCGCTCCCAAGAGGATACAGAAGGATGTGCGCGACGGCCAACCCTTTTCCACGCCAGGATCTGTCTTGGGAGTGACTATTCAGTCACCGCCTCGGCTTTTTCCCTGTCCCGACGTTCATGCGCTCGGACCGCCGTCCGCCGCAAAGGTACTCGGCTCACATATAATTGAGGGTCTCGCAAGTCTCCCACCGCAGCGTCACCAATTGCGGATCAAGCGCCCGAGCAGCAAGTTGGGTGCGGGGGTCGTTCCGCACGGAAAGCGACAACAATCTTTGTCGGCTAACCGCACTGGCGATCCCGCCTCCGCGACCTGGGATGCCAATCCAACGGTGCGAGACGAGGACTCATACCAATGACTCAGATTGAACTCATCGTAGCCCGCGAAATTCTGGATTCCCGTGGAAACCCAACCGTCGAAGCCGATGTCATCCTCGAAAGCGGTGCCCGCGGCCGCGCCGCCGTCCCCAGCGGAGCGTCCACCGGCGAGCATGAAGCCGTGGAATTGCGCGATGGCGACAAGTCTCGTTACCTCGGCAAGGGTGTGCTGCAGGCGGTGGACAACGTTAACGAGCTGATCGCTCCAGAGCTCGAAGGCCTCGATGCCAGCGACCAGCGCGAGCTAGACACCATTATGATCGAGCTCGACGGCACTCCAAACAAGAGCAAGCTGGGAGCCAATGCCATTCTCGCGGTTTCCATGGCCGCCTCGCGCGCCGTCGCCGACCACCTCGGCGTCGAACTGTATCAGTATCTCGGTGGATTCACCGCCGGTCTTCTGCCCACTCCGATGATGAACATCCTCAATGGTGGCGCCCATGCCGACAGCAACGTCGACTTTCAGGAATTCATGGTCATGCCCGTTGGCGCGACTTCATTCGGCGAAGCTCTGCGCTGGGGGGTCGAAACGTTTCATACGCTAAAAGGCGTGCTTAAGAAGAAGGGCTACAACACCGCCGTAGGCGACGAAGGCGGATTCGCGCCTTCGCTCAAGTCCAACACCGAGGCCATCGATCTCGTGCTCGAAGCCATCACCCAGGCTGGATACAAACCTGGCGAGCAAATTGCCATCGCGCTCGATCCGGCGGCCAGCGAATTCTACGACGAGGACAAGAAAAAGTACGTCTTCAAGAAGTCCGACAAGAGCGAACACACGAGCGAGGAGATGGTGAAGTTCTGGTCCGAATGGGCGCGGCAGTATCCCATTGTGTCGCTCGAAGACGGTCTGGACGAGAACGATTGGGAAGGCTGGAAGACTCTTACCAGCGAACTCGGCAGCAAGATTCAGCTCGTCGGCGACGATATCTTCGTAACGAACATCGGCAAGTTGCAACAGGGTATCGACTCCGGAGCAGCCAACTCGATTCTCATCAAGCTCAACCAGATTGGCACGGTCAGCGAGACGATCGACGCTATCAACCTCGCGCGTGAGAACGGGTACACGGCCGTCATCTCCCACCGTTCGGGAGAAACCGAAGACACCTTCATAGCTGACCTTGCCGTTGCAACTGGCGCTGGACAGATTAAGACCGGCTCCGCTTCGCGTACCGACCGTATTGCCAAGTACAACCGATTGCTGCGCATCGAAGAAGAACTAGGCGGGGCTGCGCGCTTCAACGGACTCAAGGCGCTGAACTATCACGGTGACCTCGCGAAGAAGGCGAAAGCATAATGCGTCCCAAGCCGCTGGTTCTGATCATCCTGGACGGCTGGGGCTATGCCCCGCCGTCCCCTGCCAACGCGATCTCGCTGGCCCGCAAGCCAAACTACGACAAGCTGCTTGCCGAGTTTCCCAACACGCTCATCCACACCAGCGGCCGTTACGTAGGGCTGCCCACCGGACAAATGGGAAACAGCGAAGTCGGTCACCTGAACATGGGTGCTGGTCGCGTTGTTTACATGGACATCACCAAGATTGACCTAATGATCGAGAACGGCGAGTTCGAGAAGAACCCCGTGCTGGTGGATGCCATGATTCAGGCGCGCACCGGCGACCGTCGACTGCATTTGCTAGGACTGTTGTCGGACGGGGGGGTCCATTCGCACCAGAACCACATTTACGCACTATTGCGCATGGCCAAACAACACGGCGTGGACCGCGTGTTTGTCCACGCTTTTATGGATGGTCGCGACACTCTTCCCACCAATGGCGCGAAGTACATAGAGCAGTTGCTGCAGAAGATGCGCGAATACAACGTCGGCAAAATTGCCAGCGTGAGCGGGCGGTACTATGCCATGGATCGCGACAAAAAGTGGGACCGCGAAAAGAAAGCGTTCGATGCTATGGTCTTCGGCGATGCCGAAGGCGGACGCTTTACCGATCCGGTGCAGGGCGTCAAGGAGTCCTACAATCGCGGCGTCACCGATGAGTTCATCATCCCGTTTGTCATCGTGGATGCCCGCGGCGAGCCTATGGGCACAGTTCGTGATGGCGATGTTTGCATCAACTTCAACTTCCGTGCCGACCGTGCTCGGCAAATCACGCGCTGCCTGGCGCGCAACAGCCACTTCACCGAGCAGGATGGTGCTGAGCTCGAGGGCGCAACGGAACTCGACGCCATTATCCCGTGCGACCGCGTCCCCAAAGACCTCACGTACATCTGCATGACACGTTACGACAAGCACTTCATATTGCCGGTCGTGTCGCCGCCGGAATCGCTGGGCAACATCCTGGCTAACGTGATGGCCAACCTCAACATGCGCAACCTGCGCGTGGCCGAAACCGAGAAATATGCGCACGTCACGTATTTCTTCAACGGCGGCATCGAGAAGCCGTTTCCAGGAGAAGATCGTGTACTAGTGCAGTCGCCTAAGGTCGCGACCTATGACCTCAAGCCGGAAATGTCTGCGCAGGGCATTGCTGATGCGGTAGTCAAGGCGATTGAAGAAAAGACCTTCGATGTTATGGTGGTCAATTTCGCTAACGCGGACATGGTGGGCCACTCCGGCCAAATTCCTCCGACGATCAAAGCTGTCGAGACGGTTGATGCGTGCCTCGGGCAGATTCATGCGGCTTTGAAGCGCGCCGGCGGAGCGATGATCGTCACCGCCGACCATGGCAATGCAGAGCAGATGATCGATCCCGAGACCGGAGGCCCGCAAACCGCGCATACCACGAACCCTGTACCGTTCATCGTTGCCGCCGAGCACGCAGTTCCGACAGCTGGCTTCAAGGGCGATGCCCGCCGCTTCACGCTCAAGCCCGACGGAGCATTGCAGGACATTGCGCCCACCATGCTGGGAATCCTTGGCGTTCCGCAGCCCAAGGAGATGACCGGCCACGACTTGCGACTGGTAGTGACCGAAGAAGCAAAGTGAAACTCGTTATAGCCCTATACCATCGCTTTCGGCCCTGGATCGCACCGCAATGGTTCTCCCAACGCTTGCGAGCCGACTTTCCTCAACTTGACGTCGTCCAACTCCCAAACTACGAGCGCGTTACCGACGAAATCGCCGATGCGGACATTGCCATTGCCTGGTCTATCCGCGGCGATCAGATCTCGGCGGCCAAGAAGCTCCGGTGGATTCACTCCACCGCCGCTGCGGTACACGGGTTGATGTCTCCCGAGTTGCAAGCTAGCGACATCATCGTGACGAATGCCCGCGCCGTCCACGGGCCGGTTGTGGCCGAACACGCCATGGCGCTCGTGTTCGCCTTGGCGAAGCGATTGCCCGAAGCAGCGAAATTTCAGGCGCAGCGGCACTGGGCGCAGCAGGAGATCTGCGAAACCGCTCCACGTCCTCGTGAGTTGAAGGACGCGACCATGGTGATCGTTGGATTCGGGTCGATCGGCACCTCGCTTGCTCGACTCGCCAAAGCCCTTGGCATGCGCGTTGTCGCCGTAAGAGAGCATCCCGAGAAGGGAAGTGATCTGGCGGACGCGACGTACGGTTTCGCGGACCTCAATCGGGCACTTAGCGAAGGCGACTTCGTCGTGCTTACGACTCCCGTCACCGCCAAGACACGCAAGATGATGGACGCAGATCGCCTCGGACATCTGCAATCAGATGCCTACCTGGTAAATGTGGGGCGTGGCGTTCTCATTGACGAAGATGCCCTGCAGCATGCACTGCGAGCCAATCGCTTCGCCGGGGCTGCGCTCGACGTGACTGCGGAGGAGCCATTGCCTCCCGGTTCGCCATTGTGGACCATGGACAGAGTTTTCATCACGCCTCACACAGCGGGATATGCGGAAAAGATGTGGGAGCGGCATTACGATTCGTACGCCGAAAATCTACGGCGATATCTGGCCGGTAAACCGCTGCTCTGGACGGTCGATAAGCAAGCGGGATATTGACCAGTGCGCCCCTAAGCCACCGGGAGCGTGAAGTGAAACACGGAACCTCTGCCTAGTTGCGAGGTCAGTCCTATCGTTCCACCGTGCGCCTCGACAATGGCCTTGGAAATGGCGAGTCCCATGCCCGTGCCCTGTACGCGATAGCGCTGGTCACGCCCGCGGTAAAACTTTTCGAACACCAGGGATTGTTCGAGATCGTCGATGCCCGGCCCGCGATCGGCAACACTGATTTCCACCATCTTGTCACGGGCCTCCGCACTCACCGTGATCGGCGTATCCTCCGCCGAATACTTGGCGGCATTTTCAAGTAAATGGATCAGCACTTCTGCGATCCGCTCCAGGTCAACCCGCACCTCGGGCAATGTCTCCGGAACCTGGAGGCGCAGTTCGTGCTTGGTCAACGATTGTGCGGATTTCTCAATGGCAGCCTGAATAATCTCCGAGACAGGGTGAGGCTCGAGGTGCAACTCGACTTTCTGCGCATCCAGTTGCGCCATCTCCGCCGCCTCACCCACCAGGCGGTTAAGCCGGTCCGTCTCTTCATCGATAACATCGAGCAGATCCTTGCGTTCCGAATCGTCCAGCGCCGCCGCAGACAACAGGGTTGATACCGATGCTTTGATCGACGTCAAAGGCGTTCGAAACTCGTGGGTCACGCTGTCGAGGATGGCAGAGCGCAATTTCTCGCTCTCTCGTGAAGCTTCAGCCCGCGAAAGAGTCTCGACGGCCCCAGCGCGCTCGATCGAAATTGCGATTAAGCTTCCAACGGCTTCCAGCGTTTCGCGGGAGAGAAGGGCACCTTCCAGTGCTATGCTTCCTACCGGGCGCGCTCCAATGCGCAATGGCACCAGCGAAATCAGCTGGTCGGGCTTTATTACCAATTCTCCCCTCACACTGACGGCTTTCAGGTCTTCGTCGCTCAGTTCGAGGTGCTCAACCCCGGTCCGGTAAACTTCGTTCCGTTTTGGCAGAAACATGGCTGCCTCGGTCAATCCGAAGGCATCGCGCACAAAGAGCGGTATCGAGTTGTTCAATTCCAAGAAGTTTTCTGTCGAGAGCAACTGCTGGCTCAAGGAATAAAGTCGCTCAACCTCTTTGCGGCGACGGTTGGCGTTTTCTGTTTCACGGCGCGCACGCTCTGAGAGTCGGCTGGCCAGTATTGCGCTCACCAAAAAGGCGAGCAGCGCAATCCAGTTCTGCGGGTCTGCAATCGTGAATGCGTGGACGGGAGGAAGAAAAAAGTAGTTGAAGGCCAGTGTCGCCACAATGGCGGTAGTCGTAGCGAGAGTGAGTCCCCACCGCGAAGCGATCAGCAGTACGAGTAACAGGAAAGTCAACGCGACTGTCGTCGGGTTGACTGGCAAACGGGTAAAAAGCCATACGAGAACGGCAATTGCGCCGAGGGCTGCCGCATAGCGATAGCTTAGTTTCTTTGCCATTCGCCACCAGGCGACCCCATGCTTGCCAGCCACCGCGTTCTCGGAGGGGTTCACGACACGATTGTATCGAATCGACATTTTATGACGGCTGCCGCACAATAAGTACGAACATGCAAAAGACCCCAGAGCAGTGGCTGGAGGAAACCGCACCCGACAAGAAGGGTGGCGTTTTCAAGCTGTTCCTTGGGTACGCACCTGGTGTGGGCAAGACCTATGCCATGTTGAGCGAGGCGATCCGGCGCCAGAGCCGTGGCGAGGATGTGGTGATCGGCGTAGTTGAGACCCATGGCCGCAAGGCGACCGCCGAACTCGCTGCCCGTCTCGAGACTGTGCCGCGCAAGAAGATCGACTACAAGGGAACGCTGTTCGAGGAGATGGACGTTGACGCCATCATCGCGCGCAAACCTCAAGTCGTGCTAGTCGATGAACTGGCCCACACCAACATTGAAGGCAGCAAGCACGCTAAGCGCTACGAGGATGTCTTCGAGATTCTCGATGCCGGCATCGACGTGCTTTCGACCATGAACGTACAACACCTGGAGAGCGTCACTCCTTTGGTGCACAAGATAACCGGAGTACTGGTACGCGAGACGGTCCCGGACTGGGTGCTGAAGCGGGTCGACGAGATCGTCATGTCTGACCTGACGCCAGAGGCGCTGCAAAAGCGCATGCGCCGCGGCGATATCTATCCTATGGAACGGGTCGACCGCGCGCTGGGCAACTTCTTCCGCCCCAGCAACCTAATAGCGTTGCGCGAGATTGCATTGCGGAATGTGGCGCAGGTTGTGGATCGCAGTCTGGAGCCGTATCTTGACAAGGAAGCTACATTTGGGCGCGGCGTCAATGTCGCAGAACGAATCGGCGTGGGCGTCAGTTCCAATCCAGCGGCCCAGTATCTGATCGCGCGAGGAGCGCGCATGGCGCAGGGCATCGGTGGTGAGCTCTTTGTGGTTTATGTCGATACTGGGTCCGATGATGACGATCCGGAACGGCAGCGGTCACTGGATGCGAACCTGCGCTTCGCTGAAAACCTGGGGGCGCAAATCGTGAGAATGAAGGGAAGCAATGTGGCGGAGATGTTGGCTGAATTCGTGCGCGAAAAGCACATTACGCAAGTTATCTTCGGACACTCTGCCACCAGAGGATTGCGAAGCTACCTGTTTCTATCGGCGGTACATCGGTTCCTGCTGACATGCTCCCTCAGTGGACGTCCATATCGTGAAACAGCAGGCCGACTAATGCACACGCGACCGCACATATTGGTTGTCGACGACGAGCCGCAGATCACGCGCGTCCTGCGCACCAGCCTTGGCGCCCAGGGCTACGAGATTCGGGTGGCCAACGACGGCGAAACGGCGCTCGAGATTGTCAAGGACTTTGTCCCCGACCTGGTCATTACCGACCTTGCCATGCCGCACATGAACGGCATTGAGTTGTGCCGCCAACTGCGCAAGACTTCGCAGGTTCCGATCATCGTGCTCTCGGTTCGCGGTGAGGAGCGCAGCAAAATCGAGGCGCTCGACTCCGGAGCCGACGATTACGTCACCAAGCCATTCAGCACCGGCGAATTGCTGGCCCGCATTCGTGCCTCATTGCGCCGCTCTCCTCCTATTGGCAATGTCCCGCAAACCCTGATCGAACGGGGCGACTTTCGCATCGACCTTGATGGTCACTCGGTTGCGGTCGCCGGCAAGGAAGTGAAACTCACGCCCAAGGAGTTCGACGTGCTGGTCTATATGGCGCAGCACCCCAACAAGGTCCTGACTCACCGCGCCATACTCAATGCTGTCTGGGGCAGCAACAACGTTGCACAGAACGAATACCTTCGCGTGTTTGTCGGGCAGCTTCGGAAGAAGCTTGAGCCCGATGCCGGGTCCCCAAAGTACATCCTGACCGAACCCTGGGTGGGATACCGCTTCGAGCCCGGAGAATAAACTTATTCGCTTAACCCGCTCAAGGCAGCCGTTCCGTCGCGGATTTCATCTAGCCACCTGCGCCTCCCATCTGCTACCTTCGCTCAACCCCTGATTGCGACTCCCTAAAATCGCGGGATGGCTGAATTGACACCTGTGCAAGGCAGTAGCAACGAAAGTTCCGATCGCTGGCACGCGATAACAGCCGGATTTCTTGGCTGGACGCTCGATGCCTTTGACTTCTTCGTCGTGATCTTTCTCCTTGATGTTCTGGCGCAGCAGTTTCACGTGGGCAAGAGCGCGATTGTTTTGTCGATCACCGGAACGCTGGCCATGCGTCCGGTCGGCGCGCTGATCTTCGGAATGATGGCCGATCGCTACGGGCGCCGCGGACCACTCATGGCAAACGTCGTCTTCTTCTCCACCATTGAATTGCTATGCGGCTTCGCCCCCAACTTCACGGTGTTCTTTATCCTGCGGCTCCTCTTCGGAATCGGGATGGGAGGAGAATGGGGCGTCGGAGCATCACTCGCCATGGAGCATGCTCCCGTGAAATGGCGAGGCCCGCTGTCCGGAATACTCCAGAGCGGATACTCCATCGGATACCTGCTGGCGGCGGTCGCAGCTCGCGTAGTGCTACCCAATTTTGGTTGGCGAGCGATGTTCTGGGTTGGCGGTATCCCGGCATTGCTCGCGCTCTACATCCGTACGAAAGTGCCCGAATCGGAAGCTTGGAAGCAGCATAAAGTGGCGCGCGTGATTGACGGCCCCAGGATCGCCATGCAGCACAAGCGCCTGGTGTTGTACATGGTTGCGCTGATGTTCCTGATGAACTGCCTCTCGCACGGCACTCAGGACCTGTATCCGGATTTCCTGAAGCACGGCCATGGAATCGCGCCCAACACGGTCGCCTATATCACCATCTTTTACAACATCGGTGCGGTAACAGGAGCGTTCATTTTCGGCCTGCTTTCGCAGCGGATAGGTCGCCGATACGGCATGCTGGCAGCACTCGCGTTGTCCTTGCTGATTATGCCGGTGTGGGCGTTCGGAAGCACGGTCATGGTGCTGGCACTCGCTGCTTTCGTCATGCAAATGGGAGTGCAAGGCGCCTGGGGAGTCATTCCGGTGCACCTGAACGAGCTCTCGCCCAACTCCGTGCGCGGCCTCCTGCCCGGCTTCACTTATCAGATTGGTATTCTGCTGGCGGCTTCGACCCCGACGATTGAGTTCGCCCTACGCGACCGGCTCGGCTATCCGTGGGCGTTGACTTCGTTTGAACTGATCGTGATCGGCGGACTCGCGCTGCTGCTGATCTTCGGCCGCGAAGACCACGGCAAGAGCTTTGTGCGGGAAACCACCTAATCTTCTTTAACTAACCCGAATGTCTCACAGAGAGGGAGGGGAGCGGTAAAAACCAGCTCGATCCGCACGCGGAGCGCGCTCAATTGCCGGAAATCGTGGTGACGGTCTTTTCTGGCGGTCTTTCTTGGCGCTCTCGGCCGTAGTTTGTCGATTTTTTGTCAGGGCAAGACACACTACTCCTTCAACTCAGCGTTTTGCCCAAATTCGTCTCGCTACTGCCTCCCTTTCAGCAGCGTAGAGTTGCAGCTTGCAACTGCCGATGCACCTGGCGGAATAGCTCGAGATATGGATAGCCCGTCGATAGCGACACCCAAACCTTGCGTACGGTGATGCGAATCTGGGCTCCGATCTTGAGCAACTTTAGGCGCACCGTGTTGCACTGCGCCTTGGCCAGTTCGGTGCCAACCAACCCCAGTCGCCGCAGGCCCTGCATCAACAGGTAGGCCACGGTGGAAAAGTAGAGCCGGATCTGGTTGCTCCGCATCCAGGACGTGCTGGTGCGATCGGCAAACAACATCATCTGTTCCTTGATCCGGTTTTCCATGTCCCCGCGAGCGCAGTAAAACTCCTCATACAAGCTCTGCGCCCCCCAGCGGGAGGGGGCGGGAAATACCGTTTCTTGCGGGCTCAGCGAGGTGACCACGAAGCGTGGATTCGCCCCTTTCTCCAAGTGTTCCGCCTTGGCAATCACCCGCCGGGCGCGTGACCAACTGTCTTCGGTCTGATAGACAAACTCCGTAAATACCCGCGCCGCTTTCCCGCTTTCCTGATACTGGCTCGCCGCTTGTTCGCTCGCCGCCGCAATCGCGCGCAGTAATCGCGGGTTTTGCGCCAAACCCACGACATAGTCCACTCCATGGGCTTCGCACCAGCTCAGCAACTCGTCCCGACAGAATCCCGAATCACCCCGCAAAATGATCCGCACCTGCGGCCAGGCTTGCCGGATCTGGCCCACGATTCGTTCCACCTCCGCCACGCTGCCTTTGGCTCCATCGATATTGGACGGCCGCAAGCGGGCGCACAGCACATACTCGCCACAGACGATGTACAACGGCAGGTAGCAGTAATGCCCGTAGTAGCCGTGGAAGAACCGCTCTTCTTGCTCCCCGTGTAAAGGAATGTCGGTGCTATCTAAATCCAAAACGATCTCTTGCGGGGGGTCGCGATGGGCTTGCAGAAAAACCTCCACCAGCATCCGGTCGACGGCGGCCTCGTCCAGGATGATCTTCTTATACCGCTCCTTTGTCCCCAACTTCGCCGCCCCCAGTTCCATACGGTTGAGGGTGCTCTTGCCCGCCAAGGCGGTGCCCTGATCGCTGCCCCGCCGCCGCTTTTCCCCGCTCAGATCCTGCTTCTCCACCAACACCGCCAACAGCGGATCGCGCCGCAACTCCTCATGATCGTTCAAATCCTCGTAGCCCAAAGCCAGTCCGTAAATCCGCTGCGCCACCAACTCCGCCACCCCGTGTTCCACCAGTTCCGGATCCCGATAGTCCGTAAAGCAGCTGGCGAATTGCTGGATGATGCCTGTCCGCTTTTCCACTTCCCGCAACAGCAAACCCCCAGCGTCACTGGTAATGGCTCCGCCGTCAAACTGACCGCGTACTTCTCGCTGATTTAGGGGATGAAATGGAAACGGTTCTTGGTTACACTCTGTAGCCATAAGGCTGTCTCCTTTCGTCGGCGTAATTGCTATTCGCAATAACACTTATGCCACGAAACGACAGCCTTTCCTACTTCTTTGTTGAGAAATGCGGGCTAAACCTGCCCTTTAACCCTCATTTAGAATCAGTCGCTTGGGAGATAAATCATTTCCAAGTAATTGAGAACTATGCTGCTTACACGTATCTAATTAACTCCGTTGGACTTGCGAGGACGCCTTCGGTCTGCAGTTGGCAGCGCGGTTCCATTTTTGGGAAATCTGTCAAGGAGCAACTGCCGGCCGCGGACTGGCCGAGGCTGGGCGAGACATGGCGCTGCCTCGTCCCTGTACCGTTTGTAGAGAGCCAGGGAACGAAGTGCCAGAGAAATCGGTGTTGAAAGAAAACAAAAGTAACCAAGGGCGGCAGCGATGGGCTTGCGGGCAACTGGAAGATCATTTGACGGGTGTGATCGAGGCTATTTTGGAGCGGGAGACGGGAATCGAACCCGCGACCAACAGCTTGGGAAGCTGTGACTCTACCACTGAGTTACTCCCGCTCAACGGGACAGACTCGGTCAGTTTAACACTGCTGCAAAATCACCTGCAATTAAAAGGACACGCCGACGCTCGTCGACGTCTATCTAAATTTCGCGCCGAAGGTAGCGAATACAGCAATCAACAATCTGATCGCTAGTGTTCTTCACCGTACCGAGTCACCGGCTTGCCACCGGGGGGTGCCCGATTCGGCAACAATTGATGTTTGACACCGCGCGCACCTGCACTATGATGTTTCAAACATTTCCCGATGATTTTGTTTCGGGACATTCATCGTGCAGCCATGGTTCACAACCCGCGAAGTGGTCAAGCTTACAGGCATCAGCCCTCGCCAACTGCAATGGTGGGACGAGCGCGGCATCGTGAAACCCGTTCGCGACGGTCACAATCGTGCCTATTCACTTGATGACTTGGCCGAGGTGGCAATCATTTGCGAATTGCGCGAGCGCGGTTTTTCGCTGCAGAAGATTCGCCGGGTCATCCGTTTCCTGCAACGCGAACTCGGCAAACGACTAGTGGAAACCGTTGGCGCTGCCACTGAGTATCACTTGCTTACCGATGGACGCCACATTTTCCTGGAGGATTCGGCGCGCGGTGTGGTCGATATCTTGAAGAACGCACGCCAGCCAATGCTGACGATCTGCTTGAGCGATACGGTCGAGCGGATCCAGTCCCGGGTGAAGGGAACTAAGAAACGAAGTGCTTCGGTCCGTCATCATAAGCAGCAGCGGCGCAGGGCTTGATAGAACGTAGCGGGAACCCGATTTACTCGGTTAAGGAGGGCACGTGATCGGAGAACTGAGCATCTTGAGCGAATGGATCCCCGAACAAATGGAGCCTGGAACCATATTTGTCCTGGAGAACGCGGGAGATGTGGGAGACAACGATGATCCGTACTGGGCGGTTCTGTCGTGCCCGAAGTGCGGGCAGCTTGGGCTTATCACGCGCAAACAGGTGGCCGGACTGGTGCCGGTGATCTGCGGCTCGGACAAATGTCCAGCGCAGTTCTTTATCCGAGACGAACAGATTGTTTTGAGAAAGGCCAGCTAGCCGCCCGGTTTGGCGGCGATCGCTGGCGCCCACACGCCGATACGCTTCAGTCGTCTATCGGCAGAATTCAACACGCAAGGAAGGCACGGATCCGGCCGTGCCTTATTGTTTGGCTAGAACCATCCCTGTCCCAGTATCGGCGCCGGAACAATGGTCAGGACAAGCAGCGCCACGGCAACCGCGGACATCCAGCGCCGTTTGGGATCCAGTTCCGGCCACGCTGGTACGGGTGGATGCCGCCAGCCAGTCACCCCGAGAATCACGGCCCAGACCAGCCATCCGATCCAGAAGCAAGACATCACTGCGAGGACCCCGACCGACACTCGGCTCACCCATTTGTGCGCACGG
Organism: uncultured Acidobacteriaceae bacterium; assembly: GCA_963722405.1. Taxonomy (GTDB): domain Bacteria; phylum Acidobacteriota; class Terriglobia; order Terriglobales; family Acidobacteriaceae; genus DASRAA01. Next base: position 493,961 of record CAVRMO010000012.1, on the reverse strand, counting down.
GGGGCAACTGCGTAAATAATGTGGCCCCCATCGAGTTGGCCGCCGGGCAACAGGTTGAGGGCGGTAGCGAACATTCCCACCCAGGCAGCCACGGCGATGGGATGCAAAGCCAGTCCACTCAAGGAAACGGATTGCGACGACCAGCGGGCCACGATCCAGTGCGCCAGATGGAAGACAGCAGGGAAGCCGATGCCCAGGCTCTCCACTCCATAGACTGGCGCCAGCGGCTTTGACAATGCCAATCCCACGAGGAGGAGCGGGACCGCGACCACGAAGCCCGCAATGGGACCGGCCACCCCAATATCAAACAGCGCGCGGCGTGAACGGATGGGAGACTTAATGCGGATGAAGGCCCCCATGGTTCCGATCAGCGTTGGAGCTGGAATGAAAAAGGGAAGCGTCGCGTTAACGCCGTATTTTTCACACAAGAAGAAATGCCCAAACTCGTGCGCCAGAAGAATTGCCATCAGCGCGACCGAGAAAGGAATTCCCATTACGATCCGGCTGGGCTGTTGCCAGATCCATGTAGGGTGAAACAGCGGCATCAACCCATCGCCCAAAGTGAACGCCGGCAGTCCCCGACGGAAGTTGTCTTCCAGTTGTGCTCCCACGATCAGCGTAGTGAGCATCGTCAGCAGCAAGAGCAGCAGATGAAGCCAGTAGGGGCGCTTGGGTTGAATGGCTACGGCGCGAGCTTCGAGATGAGCAGGCACCTCGAAAGTGTAGGAAATGGGCTGCGAGGGCTCTGACATCGTCTATTTCGATCGTAGAGCAGAAGTAGCCTGGACTTGCGTTCCAACTGATTGCGACAGCGCCACGGAATACTCGAGAGTTGCGATAAACGAAGTCGTACGGCAGGCGTGTGTCACCGCTACTCGATGGACTGCAGTTCTTTGCCGGGCTTGAAGCGCACGGCTTTTCCCGGAGGAATGTTGACTTCCGCACCGGTACGAGGATTCCGTCCGATCCCAGTCTTGCGCGGGCGAACCGTAAACACGCCAAAGCCGCGCAGTTCAATTCGGTCGCCTGTCGCCAGCGCCTTCTTCATGCTTTCGAAGACGGTTTCGACCGCCATTTCCGCTTTGGTTTTGGTGACGCCTGTCTTGGTGACAACTTCGTTAATCAGGTCCAGTTTGATCACAAGTCGCTCCGCAAAGTGGTCATCCCCGGGAACGGCTCAACCCGAGCGCTGGTGCGATTCTACCCGACCTTTGCAATTCCGTTAAGTCTTAGTTTGTGTGCGAGTTAGAAAAATCGCAGTTTCCCGGGCCAGCCCAAGCCCATTGTCAACCGGGGCCGCCATTCCGTAAGATGGCCTCACCGTTCTACGACCCACGAACGAGCCCGGCCACCCCGCCGCAAGCAGGAGTCCCATGCCCATTCTCAGCGACCGTTGGATCCGAAAAATGGCCACCGAGCACGATATGATCAACCCCTTTTCGGAAAAACAGGTACGCGATGGCGTCATTTCCTACGGTCTTTCGAGTTACGGATACGACCTGCGAGTCGCCGACGAGTTCAAGATTTTCACCAACGTCAATAGCACCATCGTGGACCCCAAGAAGTTCGATGAGCGGTCATTCGTCAGCCTGGAATCTAATGTCTGCATCGTGCCGCCGAACTCGTTTGCGCTGGCCCGCTCGGTGGAGTACTTCAAGATTCCGCGCGACGTGCTCACCATTTGTGTCGGCAAATCCACCTACGCGCGCTGTGGGATCATCGTCAACGTCACTCCTTTTGAGCCGGAGTGGGAGGGATTCGTGACGCTCGAGATCTCCAATACTACACCGTTACCCGCGCGTATTTATGCGAACGAAGGCCTGTGCCAGATCCTGTTCTTCCTGGGAAACGAGCCTTGCGAGGTCAGCTACAAAGACAAACACGGTAAGTATCAAGGACAAAAGGGCATCGTTTTGCCGAAACTGTAGGAGCACACGGTTGTTGCCGGTGGAATGCAGTACTGTCCTGCAATCGATGAGATGTCGGTGCTTCCGCAGCCAATCAACTCGACGACCATATCAGCTGGCGTGGCGGAGTTCTTCGCGTATAACGCGGCGGAGCGTCGTTTTCGGTGGCTCCTGAACCCACCGAATATGCTGCCGAAGTGCGTCATTTGATTGCGCTCTGATAGTTGCCGCCCCCTGCACGGTCAACTTGTTGAAACCAGTTGACGACCTCGTCGTCGAGCCGGATGTTGATTCTCGTCTTGCCCTTGGGCGCTGGAACCACCGGCCCTCGCTTTGCCTTGCTGAAATCGTATTCGCGTCTCATCGCTTCTCCTCGTATTGACTCTGCTCGCCCGGGGGCAGCGGACCGTGCCGAAATGAGTCGAATGTTTTCGTCCCCACGTATAAATCACATCCAGAAGCCTTCCTAATGCGTCCATCCCAAGCGTGATCCATCGCTCTTCGTCTATAGTGCCTGGATCGCGGATTGTGAGCGACCAATCGTCTTCAAACACGGCAACCGCATCTGCGAACTTGATGCCGCGCTTGGCAGAATCGCCGCGGCTTTTCTGGGACCCCATTCGAAGTCCACGATGGCAATGATGTACATCTGTACACAGCTGTCGATCAAGAATTGGCAGGCTCGCCGAAGGCCAGACGCACAAAAACCGCGCTGGGGCGCGGTTCTTGCAGGACCTTGAGCGATCGCTTAGCGTCTCTATTTCCCGTCCGCTTCGCTCTCTTTGAACATGTATTTAATACTGGGCTTGTAGATCAACAGATTAGGCTCGCCAATTCGGTTCACCTTCAGACAGTACTTGTCGTACCACTCGATGACGCCGTGAATTTCTTCCTCATCCTGCAGCACCAGGACCATGGGCGTCTTGGACTGCATCTGCTTCTGATAATAAAAATTCTCGGCGTGCGTCTGTTCCGGTGGCGCGATCTTCTTCGCGTTCGCCGGGCTTGGCGCGCGGTCGCTTCGTTCGCGGCGGTCACCATTCTCCGGTCGTGGACGTTCGCTACGATTCAACGCCGGACGAACTAATTTACGATTGCCGAAACTTTCAGAGTCGAGCGCGCGACCCAGGGTGGTGGAGTCCATGGCATCTTTCATGGTGTTAGCTCCTGTGGCTTGCACACCAGCCTATACGAGAACAGCACCAGCCGTACAACGTGGATTACGGTCTGGCAAGACTCTGGACGTGTTTTTCCCAGGACGTCTTCAGGTGTGAACTTGGCGATACCCTAACACAGCCGAACAGCCATGACAATGCGTTGCGTCACCACTACTTTAGTGCCATGCCGCCTAGCGTTCGAGAGAGGTGGCAAAGGCGTCGAGCGCCAAGGTCCGCAGCAGGTTGCGGCGCATTCCGGTCTCCAACTCACCCAAACGATTGACGGCTTCGACGACCCACGTGAAATCCACCTGCTCCGCCATCTTTCGCAGTTGTGGAGCTATGTCGGTGTTGCGTACAAACTCCGGAGTCCCCGACTTTAGGAACAACACGTCTTCGAGCAGCGCGTACATGGTGCGAATGGCCATCTCCGTCTTTTCCTTGCCCTCCGCGCCGGAGCGATAGGAATCAGTCACGCGAAACAAATCACTGTGGTCTTTTTCGCCCAACGCAGGGCCAAGGAGCGCGAGAGCATCTTGCCGCGCCGCCAGGTACTTTGGCAGATCGAAGCTGCGAGCGCGACCCAATCCTCCCCCGGACAGTCGCGCAACGAGCGAACGTTCCTGTGCCTTAAGTTCCGGCCGGACTTCTGCCAGATGTTTCTCGATTGCCTCGAAGGCGAGCGGCGACAATCGCAGGTGGATGCAACGCGAGCGAATCGTGGGCAGCAATGCCGAGGGGTTGTCTGTGAGCAAGAAGATTGTCGCGAAGTCAGGCGGTTCCTCGAGTATCTTCAGCAGCGAATTCGCCGCTTCTTTCATGAAGTCGGCTTCGCTAAAGATATAAAGTCGCCGGTTTCCTTCTGCGGGACGATAGTAAATCTCATGGATGACGTGCCGCACCTGGTCCACCTTCACTAGCATCTGTGGCGGATCGGGCGGAATCACGGTCACGTCCGGGTGAGTCTGCACGAAGATGCGCGTCTCACGTTTGTCGGCATCACGCAGGTTTTCGCGTGTTTCTACGGCCTCCGCAAAGCGCTCTTCTAATGCGTCGGCGTGTGCAATGCGCGTGCAGTTCGTGCAGACCCCGCAATAATCAGGCAAACCATCGCTCGCCGTAGGTTGAAGGCAGTTCATCGCCTTGGCCACCATTTGCGCCAGTGTGAACTTTCCCGATCCTTGCGGCCCCGAGAGGATCACGGAGTGCGGAAAGTGGTCGCGCGCCAGCATCTCCCGTATCGTGCGCACCACATCGGCATTGCCGTGAAAGTCGGCGAAAGGCATCAGATTTCCCAGCCTGCCTGATTGATAGCGTCTTTATTCGCCAGAGTTCTCACGCCCGCACCAAAAAATCTCTGGCGCACGATGCGTACGATTTCCGGATGCACGACTTCAGCCGAACGGCGCGCGTCAACTAGTGCAACGCGTTGGAATTCGCGATTGGCGATCGCGAGGTAAGCCTGTCGCACTCGCGTAAAGAACGCCTGGCTCTCCTGCTCGAAGCGGTTCTCGTCCGGCTGGGCGCCATCGACCGCCGCTTGGTTACGCCGGCGTGCGCGCTTGACGCTGTGTTCGACGTCCGAGTCCATCAGAATCGTCAGGTCGGGCCAAATACCGTGGCAAAGCACCTGGTGTACCTGCAGAACGGAGTCGCTGCCTAGCTGGCGTCCGCCGCCCTGGTAGGCTTCGGTGGAGTCAGTAAAGCGATCGCAAAGTACCCAACGGCCATTGTTCAGCGCCGGCTCGATAACTTGCGCGAGTTGCTGAGCGCGCGAGGCGAACATCAACGCCATTTCGGCCCACGGATCGAGTCCGGCCGTGCGCGAGTCCAGAAGCACGGTGCGGATGCGCTCGCCAATCTCGGTCCCACCCGGTTCTCGAGTGGTCAGAACATCGATGCTTTCGGCATGTAAGACAGCGGCCAACTTCTCCAGTTGGGTAGTTTTGCCGCAGCCGTCGAGTCCCTCGAAGGTGATGAACTTCCCGCGCTCGAACTGTTTCGCCACGGGGCCATGATATCAGCCGTGACCCGCTGGTCTATTTGGCAGGGTTTGCGCGGAGCTACGGATTTCGATATGTTCCAGAGGTCTGGAAAAATCACAGAGTTATCGGTTCAGGAGAATTCCTATCCATGATTGAACGTCTGAAAGAAACTGGCGGTTGGGCATTTGGATTCAAAGTCACCGGCAAAGTGACTGCTGAAGATGTTCAGGGGTTTGAGCCTCAACTTGAGTTCGCCATTAAAGAGCGCAAGAAACGTCCTCTGGGAATCCTTGCCGACGTTTCTGAAATGGACAGCGTTGACCTTGCGGCCCGCTGGGAAGAACTTCGCTTCCTGCACAAATATTCCGAGCACATCGCGCGCGTCGCTCTCGTCGGCGCCAGCAAGTGGGAGGACGTTGTCTCCACGTTTGTCGGCGGCACGGTGTTGTTTGCGGCTGAGACGCACTACTTCCATCCGTCAGAGATCCAGCAGGCTTGGTTTTGGGTGAAGACAGCGAAACACGCGAACGACGTTCCCGTCAGGCCAATCTACCAGGGCGGAATCTGGAAGGACTACCAGGAAGAGTTCAACCTGTAGTCGCGTTCGACTAGTCGTCGACCACTCCCTCAAACAGATCGGTCTCGAATTTCGCCTCGCGCGGCTTACTTGTAGCCGCGAGGTGGAACATTTCATAGGTCGGCATTTGCCCGAGGTTCTTGCGCAGCCGGTCGAACAGCGGCGCCTGCGTCGTGTGTAGCCGGAACGCCTTGTTCTTTTTCTCGAACCGATCTCGACCGACCTCGACGCGAGCCGTGACGGTCATGGGCGCGATTGGCATGCGGTCTGGCAGCACAAAATCGGCGGTGCAGTAATAAAGCTTTTGCGCACGATGCGGCGTCAGGCCTTGCGCTAGCTGGTTCGGATAGCGATCGGGACGCCCCGCCCACTCAAATGCCTGCGTCGCAAAAGTGCCGGCCGTGGCGTGATCGGGATGCCCGGTAAGCCCGCCATCGGCACCGAACGTCAGCACAACATGAGGGCGCAACCTGCGGATCCTCGCCACCAATTCGCCAACCACGTCGAAGAAGTTAGCGCGATCGAGCTGGCCGTCCAGGTAGGTCAACACCTCGCAGTGGCTGACTCCCAGGAATTCGCACGAAGCCGCGAGTTCAGCCGTGCGAAGCTCGGCCAGTTCCTCATCGGTGCGCGCCGATCCCCTGTTCCTGGCTGCAGTTCCAGCCGTCAGGCAAACCACGGAGGTTTCCACCCCTCGTTCCGCATACAGCAATAAAGTTCCGCCGAATGCACCAGCTTCGTCGTCAGGGTGGGCGGTGATGCAAAGCAGTTTTTGCATGGTCTGTGAGACCCTCGTGATCGTTCACATTGGAGGAAGAGCGCTCGCAACCCTCAATTGAGTTCTCTGACCCAGATATTCCTGAAGCTGAGCGGCTCGCTCTTGTCGCCGTGCGCCTGAAGCTTGATTGGAGCGCTGGTGTAACTCTTGTAGAAAGGCTTTCCGATGTATAGCGTCTCGCCTTTCAGCTCGAAGTGATTCTGCACCAGGACGCCGTTGAAGAAGACCGTGACATAGGCCGGGGTCTTCAGCGAACCGTCGGCGTTGAATGTGGGCGCCGTCCACACTACGTCATAGGTCTGCCATTCTCCTGGCTTACGATTCGCGTTTACCAGCGGAGCCGCCTGCTTGTAAATGCTTGCAGCTTGTCCGTTCACATAAGTCTCGTTGTTGTAGGAGTCGAGCACCTGCAGCTCATAGCCGGCGTCACCCGGCCCAGTGGATGCCAAAAAAACGCCGCTGTTTCCTCGACCCTGGCCGGTGCCGGTGATGTTTTCAGGAATACGCCATTCAATATGAAGCTGATAGTTCTTGAAGATCCGTTTGGTCTCGATGTTGCCCTCAGTCTTGCTCACGGTCAGCACTCCGTCCGCCACGATCCATTTCGCAGGCGACTTGTCGCGAACCGAAACCCACTCGTCCAGATTCTTGCCGTCGAACAAAATGATCGCGTCAGACGGAGGCGCCATACAAGTGGCGTCTGGCGTGACCACAGCCGGGACTGGTTCCCAAACCTCCGTGTCTTGAGGTTTCGGGGCGGCTGACTTCGCGTCTTGCGGCGCTGTTGCGGCGCCCTGTGCTTCGGTGCCTTTGGCAGGGGCAGGCGCCTGTGCGAGAAGGGTGGCAGTCGCAACGAGCAGAGCGGCGAGGGTGAGGAACTTCGCAGATTCAATACGCATCATTAGTCGAAAATACACCGGATCGCCTCAAAATGGCCGAGACAAGCTAACGAGGTTCGCGGCCGGGAACGCAGAATTTTAGCGCTTGCCGGTTTTTCCCCTTGACAGCTTAGGAGAGACGGCGTTAATCTCCTAACCATCTTAGGGGGAACGGTGACCGACCAAGCTCAAATTCTTCCCGGCAATCTTGATCTCCTCATCCTGCGGGCGGTTTCACTGGGGCCATTACATGGGTACGGCATTCTCTTACGCATTGGGCAGATCTCCGGCAATGCCCTATTGATCGAACAAGGCGCGCTCTATCCCGGACTGTTTCGTCTGGTCCGCCAGGGGCTGCTCAAGGCCACGTGGGGTACGTCCGAGAACAATCGCCGCGCCAAGTTTTACGAACTCACTGCCGCGGGACGAAAGCGTCTGCAGGAAGAAACCGACAATTGGAATCGGCTGGTCACGGCCATTGGCTCCGCCCTCGCCGCACAACCGGAGGAAGTATGAAACTCCTCGACTCGCTTCGCTTTCGCATCGCCGCGCTTTTCCAGCGCTCGAAGATGAATACCGAGATGGAGGACGAACTTCGCTCCCACATCCAGCATCGCGCTGACGATCTTGAGCGCTCAGGCCTTCGTCGCGCCGAGGCAGAGCGCCGCGCGCGCATCGAGTTCGGCGGATATCAGCGTGTAAGAGAGGAGTGCCACGAAGCGGCCGGCGGTAACTTCTTTGAGATTTTGATCCACGACCTGCGGTTCAGCTTTCGCAAATTGCGCAAGTCTCCGGGATTTACCTTTGTCGCCGTTGTGACGCTCGCGCTGGCAATCGGTGCGAACGCAGTGGTTTTTGGGGTGTTGAACGCGCTTATCCTTCGGCCGCTGAATGTGCCTCAGGCGCAGAACCTGTATGCAATCGAGCGCGGTCCCTCCCAAGCGGTGAATCATTCGTATCTCGACTATCTCGATCTGCGCGACCGCAATCGCAGTTTTGATGACCTGGCAGCTTACAACCTGGCTGACGCAGGGCTTAATACTGGCAAAGAGGTATCGGACTCCTGGGTCCAGGAGGTAACCGGAAACTATTTCGACGTGCTCAAGATTAAGCCGTATCTTGGCCGATTCTTCCACCGCTCGGATGAGCATGGGCCCAACAGCGCTCCTTATATTGTGCTGACGTACGCTTACTGGCACAGCCACTTTCAGGATGATCGCGGAGTGGTAGGCCGTGTGGTTGAACTCAACAAACACCCCTTTACCATCCTTGCTGTAGCGCCACCGGAATTCCGGGGGACTTTGTTGTTCGTGTTTCCCGATTTCTGGGTGCCGCTCGTCAACCAGGAACAGGTGGAGGGCTTGAACGTCCTGAACGAGCGCGGGAACCGTGACCTGCTGATGGTGCTGGGACACCTCAAAGCAGGAGTCACGCCGGCGCAGGCGGTAGCCGACCTGAACTCGATTGGCTCCTATCTTGAGAAATCCTATCCCAAGGACGATGGCCAGATGACGTTTTCCCTGGCGCGGCCGGGTCTTGCGGGCGACTGGTTGGGTCGTCCATTACGGGCATTTCTCGCGGGATTGATGTTGCTGGCGGGTCTGATTCTGCTGGCCGCATGCGCCAACCTCGGCAGCTTGTTTGCCGCGCGCGCTGCGGATCGCTCCAGGGAGGTTGCCCTCCGACTCGCGCTGGGAGCAAGCCGCACACGCATCTTGCGGCAGCTCTTTACTGAATCCGTTCTGATTTCGGTGGTCGGAGGCGCCATCGGCTTATGGGGCAGCATGGCGCTGTTACGCGCGCTGAGCGTATGGCAACCGCTTCCGACCGCCCCTGTTCAAGTGCCCATCAACCCGGATGCAAATGTCTATGCGGTGGCTGTCCTGCTGAGCGTTGTGAGCGGGTTCCTTTTTGGCGCGGTGCCGGTGCGGCAGGTGCTGCGCACCGATCCATACCAAATAGTCAAGGTCGGATCACCCAGTATCCTTGGAGGGCGCCTCTCGGTGCGGGACATCCTGCTGGTGGTGCAGATTGCTATCTGCGCTGTACTGGTGACGTCATCGTTGGTGGCGGTGCGCGGGCTGCTGCGTTCGCTGCACAGCAATGTCGGGTTTGAGCCGCAGAACGCGATGCTGGTCGAGACATCTCTGAGCATGGGCGGTTACAGCGGCGACGAGGTGCCTGCCATGCAAAAGCGCATGATCGACGCATTGCAGGCAATACCGGGAGTTGAGTCTGTCGGAATCGTCGATCGCCTGCCCTTGTATTACGGTGCGAATTTCTCCAATGTCTATGCCGACGGAACCACTGACCTAAGGCCAGCGAACGCCGCTGCACAATCCGCTGTGTACAACATATCTCCCGACTACTTTGACGCAGCCCACACCAGCTTGTTGGCGGGCAGGAAATTGTCCTGGCATGACGATAAGAATTCGCCCCGCGTTGCCGTAGTCAATCGGGTGTTTGCCAACCGAATCCTCGGCTCTGCCACAGGAGTGGGCACGTATTACAAGCTGAAAGATGGAACCCGCATACAAGTGGTGGGCATTGTCGAAGACGGAAAGTATGAAAGTCTCGCCGAAGGCCCACAGCCGGCAATGTTTTTGCCGATCCTGCAGCGACCGCCGTTGAACCAAATGGGCCTTGTGGTGCGCTCGAATCGCGATCCGCAGCAACTGGCTGAAGCCATAACCAGTACAGTGCGGAACCTTGACACCGGGCTGCCCTTTGAGCTCCACACGTGGAACCAGGAACTGGGGAGCGCGCTGTTTCCTTCGCGGGTGGCGACGATGGCACTGGGCGTGCTCGGCATGATGGGCGCGGTGCTGTCGATTACCGGCATCTTTGGAATGGCGGCGTATTCGGTCAGCAAGCGAATGCGGGAGTTGGGGATTCGTATCGCCCTCGGTGCACAGCATCGCGAACTGCTACAGGCTGCGCTTGGACGGGCTTTCAAGTTGCTGGCCGTTGGTTCGGCAGCAGGCCTGATTCTCGGGATCCTGGCGAGCCGAGTCCTGTCTTCGATTGTGTATCAGGCGACTCCTCGCGATCCATTGGTGCTGGGAGGCGTGGTTTTGGCTATGGCGCTGCTGGGGCTGCTGGCAACGTGGATTCCAGCACAACGCGCTCTGTCAGTTGATCCGCTGATCCTTCTGCGCGAGGAGTGATTCACTTCGCCTCTTTAAGCAAGGTATGGTGGCGGCCGGAGTCGGTATGGGGAGAATCAAAGCATGGAATCTTTAATGCAACTTTTGGAGTCACTGATGTCTAGCGGCACTCTCGAGCGTCGGTCAATTTTGAAATCCACCGTCGCTGCCGCGTCTCTATCGGGCTTTCTGTGTGGGACGATCATGACAGGTCAATCGGCGTTGGAACGACCCACGGCGATTGAGCTGCCCAAAGCGAATTTGGATCAATGGCATGACAGGCAAATAGGTTTCCAGTTGGCTGGGGAGCAATTTACGGTTCCACAGCTTGTAGAACTGGGCATCGCGGCTGAGCAAGCGGGCTTCGACGTTCTGGCTGCAAGTGACCATCTACAACCGTGGCAAGCTAACCAAGGACACGCCGGGCAGGCTTGGATAACTCTGAGCGCAATTGGGCAGCGCACCAGCCGCATCCGAATGGGCACCACGGTTACTTGTCCGACATTTCGCTACAACCCTGCCGTAGTCGCTCAGGCATTTGCGTCTCTCAACTCGCTTTACCCGGGACGTATGTTTCTCGGAATAGGCTCTGGGGAGGCGCTAAATGAGGAGGCCGCAGTTGGCTATTGGCCGAAATGGGACGAACGTTCCGAGCGCCTGGTCGAAGCTGCTGAGATTATCCGACAGCTTTGGACCGGCCAGCAGCTAGATCACAACGCGGGGCATTACCCACTCAATGCGAAGCTGTACCACCCGCCGAGCAATCCTATCCCTCTGTTGATGGCGGCTAATGGGCCAAAAGCCATGAAGCGCGCCGGCAGGTACGCAGACGGCCTCATCACCGACCCAAAAACCTGGAAAGAACATCAGTCCGAGTTCCAACAGGATGCGCGTGCCGCCGGGAAGGATCCCTCCCGAATGCCAGTTTTTATCGAACACTATGTGGTGGTCGGTAACAAGGCAGACCTCGAGTACGCTGCAGAACTGTGGCGATTTGGCCCCAAAGCATGGAAGCCTTATTACAATTTGCGTGATCCGGAGACGATCGAGCATCGGGCCGATACGGAGATTCCACTCGAGAAGGTGTACGCCGAATGGGCCACAGGCACTGACCCCAAAGTTCACGTGGATGCGCTCAACGATCTATTCGCCAGTGGTGCAACCGAAGTTCACATTCACTCGGGTCAGCGGGACCAAAAACGAGTGGTTGAGTTTTATGGCAAGGAGGTATTGCCTCGGCTGCGCGGTTCAGAGAGACGGCCTGCAGCGTAGCGGCCCTTTGGGTTGAGTCCAGCACGGTGCAGATTGACGGGCACGCGGCGAGGCGTGGTTAAGTTCACGATCGAAGTTTTGGTCGAAGTCGGCGCAGCGGGGGAAGACGGAAAGTCGGTTTTGCTCACTGAAGGGTTGATTTCGGGAAATAGCTTGGCGCAGGAGCCGGGGGTTACGTGAAGGAAATATTGATTCGAGCAGCCCTCGGAGGAGCGCTCGTTTCCATTTTCGCTATTGTCAGGCGACCTGTTGAAACCGAAAAGCTTCGCGGGACTGTTCGAGACTGCTCCCTCGATAGCCTTGGTCACGCATGCGCTGGCAGTCCGCGTGTCGATGATCTGGGTAAGAATTTCTTCGAGAGCTGGAAGATTTTTTTGTTAACTATCACGGATTGTCGGAGATAAAGTACAAGATAATCGGCGTAAGAGGGACCGCTGAAGCAATGAGGCGGATCCAAAAGGGCCGGCGGCAATTCTTGACGTAGGTCATCGCAGCACCGATCTGAAAAAACCGAGATCGACTGCATATTATCAGCGGCACATTATCAGCGGCGCCTTGCCAAGGGCTGCGAGTTACGCGATAATTGATGTTTGCCTCCAGCAGCGGGGGTCCAACGGGTGCCGACTGGTACTTGTTTGGGGTGTGGAGCGGATCTTGGGAGACGCTGGCATACCCGGTCTCGCCTGAGGGAAAAGCTGTGCCGACGGTGCCTTTCGGAGCTATAACCTTTATTTTCTGAGGTTTGCTTGGGAGGCGCACTGGGTCGGAACCCTTTGAATCGCAGGAAAGGAAATACTCTCTGTGTTGATGATTCGTCTGTCGCGCCGTGGTGCGCGCAAGCAACCTCATTACCGTATTGTTGTCATCGAGAAAGACCGCGCACGCGACGGTCGCTCGGTGGAAGTGGTGGGCACTTATAACCCACGGACCAATCCCGCAACTGTCGATCTGAAGAGCGAGCGGATCGCTTATTGGACCGGCAAGGGCGCGCAGTTGTCGGATCGCGTGAAGAAGCTGGTGGACAAGGCAGCGGCGAGCGCTCCGGCGGCGGTTGAGGCGTAGGTTCGCGGCTGGTGGGTGCGGCGGGCTAAAGCCCGCTTTGGAACTCAGGGTAGCGGCTTGGACGCTGGCCTGAAGGCCAGCTCCACCAATAATAACGAAGGGAACTGAACGATGGCTCAGGATATTCCCGCACTGATGACGCTGATGGCGAAGGCGCTGGTGGACGCGCCGGAGGAAGTCGGCGTCGAGACGTTTGACGAAAACGGCCAGATCGTTCTGGAGCTGCAGGTGGCTGAGAACGAAGTGGGCAAGATCATTGGCCGGCAGGGGCGCATGGCGCGCAGCTTGCGGACCATTCTTGGCGCGGCGGCAGGGAAGACGGGCAAGCGCTATCAGCTGGAGATTCTGGAATAGCTGGCGGCTTCATCACGATCGCGCGCGTCCTGGGACCGCAAGGGCGGCGCGGCGAAGTGCTGGCGGAGATCCATACCAGCTTTCCGGAGCGGTTTGCCGAGCGGCGGCAGTTGTCGGCGCTGGCGGCGAATGGTTCGCGGCGCGAGTTGCAGTTGGAAGAGCACTGGTTCCACAAGGGTGGCGTGGTGCTGAAGTTTAAGGGCGTCGAGAGTATCAGCGATGCCGAACTGCTGGCGGGGATGGAGCTGCAGGTTCCGGAGGAGCAGCGGGTCGAGTTGGAAGCGGGCGCGGCTTACGTCAGCGACCTGGTTGGATGTGAAGTGCTGGTGCAGGCGGCGTGTGGGTTGGTCGCGATCGGCACGGTGACGGACGTGCAGTTTGGAGCGGGAGAGGCTCCGCTGCTGGTGGTGAAGGGTGAGCGGGAGTATCTGGTTCCGTATGCTGAGGCGTTCTTGAAGCGCACGGATTTTGCGGGGCGGCGGATTGAGATGGAGTTGCCGGAAGGATTGCTGGAAGCGCAGGCTCCGCTGAGTAGCGAAGAGAAGCAGAGGCAGAAGCTGGAAGCCGATGAGGCGAGAGCGGCGGGGGAACGGCGCAAAGGGCACGAGTAGTCGGAAGAGCAGATTCCTCGCGGGCTGAAGCCTGCTGGGAATGGCAAGAAAAAAGGCTTGTATGGCACGGCTGAAGCCGTGCCCCTTCAAGTCGACCAGAGTTTGGTTGGTTGAGAATCCCCTTCGCCTAGTGCGAGACGGGGAGGCCCGAATGAAGTTCGAGATACTGACGATTTTTCCGGACTTCTTTCGCGGGCCGCTGGATTATGGCATTGTGCGCAAGGCGCGCGAAGCCGGGCTCATTGATATTGGTATCCACGACCTGCGGGTGTTTACGCAGGACCGCCATCGGACGGTGGACGATCGTCCGTTCGGCGGGGGCGAGGGGATGGTGCTCAAGCCGGAGCCCATCTTCGAGTGCCTGGAAGCGATAGGCGTGTCGTCGCGTGAGGATCGGTTGCGCGACGGCGCAAGTGAGACGGTCGTGCTGTTGTCGCCGCAGGGGCAGTTGTTCACGCAGGCGGGGGCGCAGGAGTTGGTTGGCCGCGATCGGGTGGTGATGATCTGCGGGCGTTACGAAGGCGTGGATGAGCGGGTGAGCCAGTTCCTGGCAGACCGCGAGATATCAGTCGGCGACTTTGTGCTGAGCGGCGGTGAGTTAGGCGCGGCGATTATTGTGGACGCGGTAAGTCGCTTGACCCCCGGAGCGTTGGGGAATGCGGCGTCGGCACAGCAGGAGTCGTTTACGCCGACGGTTGCAGACGCGAAGGAGAGGGCGGAGAACGAGCCGCCTTCGTCAACGTGCGGGTCGGGCGGATTGCTGGATTATCCGCACTACACGCGGCCAGCGGAGTTTCGCGGCATGGCGGTTCCCGAAGTGCTGATGAACGGGAACCACGATGAGATCAGGCGCTGGCGACGTCGGCAGGCGCTGGAGAAGACGCTGGTCAATCGCCCCGATTTGTTGCACGGGGCGGAATTGAGCACGGAAGACCGCAAGCTGTTGGAAGAGATCGAAGCGGGCGAGCAACGTCGATGACCGACGTGATCCTGAAGCGGTTCGAGAAGCCGGATGAGACGCGGGTCTTTGAGAAGGGCAAGTTTGAGCTGATCGAGTTTGGCGGCATGACCATCGGGCGCGCCACCTACGAGCCGGGTTGGAAGTGGTCGGAACACGTAGGCAAAGCGATGGGCGCGACGAGTTGCCAGGTGGAACATGTTGGCATGGTCGTGTCGGGCGTAGCGACGGCGGCGATGGACGACGGCAGCGTGATTGAGATGCATCCCGGCGATGTGTTTTACATTCCGCCAGGACATGACAGTTGGGTGGTGGGCAGCGAGCCTTACGTGTCGCTGCACTTTATGGGGGCAGGCGATTACGCCCGCGAACACAAGAAATAGCGGCGCGGTTTAGCCCGCCAAGAGTTTAAGATTCAGGCCGCCGCGAGGCGAGCGACAAAGAAGGAAAAACGAAATGTCGAATTCACCGATTATTGACCGATTGATTGCCAAAACG
Organism: uncultured Acidobacteriaceae bacterium; assembly: GCA_963722405.1. Lineage (GTDB taxonomy): Bacteria > Acidobacteriota > Terriglobia > Terriglobales > Acidobacteriaceae > DASRAA01. The sequence continues at coordinate 478,778 of CAVRMO010000012.1, read as the reverse complement.
CGGCGTACCGATCTTCCGGAATTCAAAGCGGGCGACACTATCCGCGTACACGTGAAGATCAAGGAAGGCGACAAAGAACGGGTGCAGGTATTTGAAGGGCTGGTCATCGCCAAGAGCAAGGGCACGCAGCCGAGTTTCATCGTCCGCAAGATGAGCTTTGGGCAGGGCGTCGAGCGTATTTTCCCACTGAACTCGAAGGTCATCGACAAAATCGAAGTGCTGCGCTCGGCACATGTTCGCCGCGCCAAGCTGTATTACCTGCGCGCGCTGCGCGGCAAGGCTGCCCGTTTGCGCGAAGTGGATGTTCGAACGAAGAAGGCTTAACAAAAAGGTTCGGAAGCTGAGTGACGGCCCATCGTGTCTTCGGAGGCGATGGGCATTCTTTTTGTTACGGATGTTTTGGGACGCTCCTTGCTATGGGCTATCGCTTGGCTTTGGGCCGGACGAACTTCAAGGCGGTGTGGGTGGGCGAGTAGCTGACGACCTTGATGTCAACCAGTCCTGCCTCGCGTCCTGCGGCAAGGACTTGCAACTCGGTAATCTCCTTTCGTCCCTTGGGATAGACAATCCAAAGCGCGCCGCTGGCGGCTAGCGAAGGAATTAGCTTCTTTACGCGTGACAGATCCGACACTCCCTCGGCACCATAGAAAAGTACATCGGAATCTTTCAGTGGTTCGTCATCGGCGACCACCGCAGCGGAGTTGCGCGCATGCTGTAGTAGTTCGGGCGATGGCAAGTGAAGAAGCGAGATCCTAGCGCCGGGTTTTACGCCGAGCTTTTCTTCGACGGACTTCGGGTGAAGGATCGCATACGCCCATTTCTCAGCTTGTTCTCCTAACTCGAAGATGGCCGAGTTGTCGGGCCACTTGAGACGAAGCTCTCCGTCTTTCGCTACTACGGACTTGAGAGAGGCGAACGGGATCTTCAAGCGGGAATCGCCGCGGAAGATGATTTCGCTGGTTTCCAGCAAGGCTTTGCCGGTGGAGCGTTTGCCGCCGGATCGCACTGTGCATTGCAGTTCGCGGCCCATCGTGCCTCCCGAAGTACGGAAGAGAATCGCGCACGCATTGGCGTGTTGTCAATTCGGGCCGCAGAGTCGTCGCATGATCGGCGGCAAAAGAAATCCCGCTCGACGGAGATGGCGAGCGGGTTTTCTTTTACGTGGCGTGGTTTCGCGCACGCATCTTTATGATTTGGGGGAGGGCGTTGCTTCAACCCGGGTTACAGTTTCGCGGCTACTTCCAGCAACGCTACCGCGGTGGCAATCCAGAGCGCAAACGCCACCGTGTTAAGGGTGACGCGGATCGCAACGTTGTCGATCAGCCAGTTGTATTTCGCGTCCATGTGAGTCTCCTTCGTTTGGGGTTTTGCGTCCGGCTTGCCTCGCGGCTACCGGTTCAACTTCTATGGACATATACGGGCCAGGGGCGAAAAGGTTCCCTTCAACATTCGCGATAGGTTGCTGGCAGCAGATATCGTGGATGAGTGGCTGGATGGAAGGGATGGGCGGCTGTGTACTACTCTGTGGGACTATCTTGTAACACTCTATTCATCTCGGGGTGCTATCTCACCTAACTCCCAATAGCGACTTCGCAGGACTGGTGGGACTTTGACGGGCCCACTGCTGAGCATGCTTTTGAGTTGCAGCGCGTTGACTGCGGCTTTGCCTTCGAAATGATTGTTCGCGACTACAAAGGTTTTCTGAGCCTTGCCGGAAATGGCGGCGATGCGCTTCTCCCAGCCTACTAATTCCTCGTGCGTATAGAGGTAGTTGTAGCGATCGCCGCCGGAGTCGCTGTCGAACCACTGCTCATAGTTCCGGCCGTGAAGACGCACATAGCCGACTGGCGAGGTCACCAGTTCGCTGGGGACGACAGCCTTCCCGAGCAGCGGCTGGTCGATGTTGCAGAAGGCCACATCCTTCTGCGCGAAATAGCGCAAGGTCCCTTCGTTGGTCCAACCGTTGTGGCGCACTTCAATCACCAACGGGTATTGGATGAACTTGTCGAGCAGTGCATCGAGGTAATCGCGATTCTGGTTGGTGTTCTTGAACGAGATGGGGAACTGCAGCAGCACAGCGCCGAGCATGTTTTCTTCAGCGATCGAATCCAGTCCAGCCTTGGCGAGGCGTTCATCGTTGGGGCCGACACGAATCGAGGCGGAAGAAGTGCTCTCGACCACAGCGATCGGCGAGTGCGTGAAAGCGCGATTAAGTTTAGCAGTGAAGAGGAATCGGGGATTAACACGGCGCGCATTGCGGCACCACAGCTTGCCCCACTCCGGCTTGATGTGTCCGTAGAACGAGGTGTTGATCTCCAGCATGTCGAAGTACTGCGCCATGTATTCGACGGGATGCTGCGACTTTTTGATCTGCGCCGGGTAGACGATGCCTTCCCAGTCTTTGTAGGACCATCCTGCCGTGCCGATGAAAATATGCGAGGTCGCTGACATCGATGGAGGCAGGGTAGCACAGGGTGCCGGTGACGGCGGGAGCAGCGTAAGGGGTTGGCGGTCGGTTGATCATGTCTGATGTGACCAACGTCACAAGAGTGGGTGAGCGGTCACATAGTCCACCTGGCGAAATGGATTTATCTCTGCTGGTGTAAACAAATCCATTCTGTCGGGAAGCAGAAATGATTGACCTGAAGAAAAAATGCTGGCGCGAGAAAGTGACGGCGGAACTCACGATGGCCCACGTTGTGCAATTTGCGCAGGAGATGGGAGCCAATATGAACGCAGCGGAAGTAGCTGAGTTCCTCAACCACAACGGGACGGCCCAAAACGTCTGGATGCACATGATGCAGGCAGGCGAGCAGTACATCAAGTTGAACCTGAAAACCAAGAGCGTGAATTTGCCGGTAGCGGGTCGTGCGCGAGTGCAGGCGGCCATGGTGCAGTAGCACGAAAGCAGAAGGCGATGCGGACATCGCCGGATTCATATCAGTAGATCACCATTACTAACCAATACAGACCCCCGGGATGGGTCACGCTGGGGGCGAAACATACCCCCAGCGAGTACCCCGAAGTCAAAGGCTGCGCAAGCAGCCTTTTCAAATTGGAGGGAAGCTTTTCGAGGTCGCTGGCATTCCAGGCGACCGCGCTGCTCACACCGGGGAGGGCGCCGGCTTTCTGACTAGCAAGCTGGTCGTCGAGCGCCATGTCGCACGCCATCTGCTTAAGTTGGGGTCGCGGTTTCCGCGCCGGCACTGGGACAGCCTGGGACTTCGCGTATTCCTCGATGGCTTGTTGGGCGACGGCATCGGCCTCGAGCTCTGAGTAGTCAGGCAGGACGTGAGCAAAATCTTCCGTGACGTAGATCAGCTCGTCACTTCTTACGATGCCGATTCCCACCGCGTTGAATTGGGCGCCGAGGATGTTTTCGCGATGGTGAGGCGACTGCATGAGCATGGTATGCGCGACCTCGAGATTGCTGTCTAGGGCAATGTTTTCTCCATCGTGATCACAGCGAACGTGCTCGTCGCTCACGCGGAGTTGCAACGCTTCTTCGCCGTCGAACTGGTGCGACAGGGAATCGTTCTGAACCATGACATGCGTGTGCTTCTGGGCAGCACGCGCCAAGCGCTCGTCGTATTGCAGCGGGGGCAGTCCTGACTTGACGCGCTCCTGATTGATCAAGGCGAACAAGCGCTGTTCGTCGGCGGTGTTAGTGGTTTGCTGCGGGTAAGCACTGGACGCGAGACCGAGCGTTAACAAAAGCGCGCAACCTAACTGAGTCAGAGCTGTTGTCAGCAATGCGCGGCGGAGATGGGGACTTGAGAATCGCATGCTGGGGGTTAGACGCGTGATGCCTGGTTTCCGTTCCCCTCACCGCCACCATACAATACAACATCGGGTTTCGGTACCGTTCGATGAATATTGCAGTTGTGGTTGCCCTGATGTTCGCGGGAATTGTGATTGGCGCGACGGCTGCCTGGTTAGCGGCGCAGGCGAAGAGTTCCGCGCTGCTGGCCCGAAAATCTGAACTGGAACAGGAACTGGTGACGTCACGGTCACAACTGGCGCAACAACAAGCGCAGAGCTCATCTCTTCTTGCGGGCAAAGCCGCGGTGGAAGCGACCCTGGAGAGCGAGCGCCGCAGCGCAGAGGAGAAGCTTCGGCTTTTGACAGACGCATCGGAGCAGATGAAGGCCCAGTTTCAGGCGCTAGCGGCATCGGCACTCGAAAGCAGCAATGCGAGTTTTCTGCAGTTGGCCAAAGGCACGTTGGAGAAATATCAATCCGAGGCACGGGGAGAGCTGGAGAAACGGGAGAAGGCGGTCGAGACGCTGGTCAAGCCGATCTCCGAGTCGATCCGGCAGATGGACGAGCATGTTCGCCAGATCGAACAGTCACGCGCCACCGCGTATGGCGGCCTGACTTCGCAGGTGGCGTCTTTGCTGGAGACGCAGAAGGCCCTGCAGGCGGAAACCGGAAACCTGGTGAAGGCTTTGCGCGAGCCTCAGGCGCGTGGGCGATGGGGAGAGTTGCAACTACGCCGCTGCCTGGAATTAGCGGGTATGCTGGAGTACTGCGATTTCCAGGAGCAAGTGTCAGTCACGATCGACGAGCGTACCAAGCGTCCCGACGTGGTGGTCAAACTTCCTGGCGAGAAGAACATTGTCGTGGACTCGAAAGTACCGCTGACGGCATACCTGGCTGCGTTGGAGGCGACGGACGAGGAGACACGTCTGGAACGGCAAGGCGACCACGCGCGGCAGGTTCGACAGCACATCGAGAACCTAAGCTCGAAATCCTACTGGAGCCAGTTCGAGCCTACTCCTGAATTCGTGGTGCTATTTCTTCCGGGTGAAGTGTTCTTCCGAGCAGCGATGGATGCCGATCCGGAGCTCATCGAGTACGGAGTCAAACGCAAGGTCATCGTGGCTTCTCCCACGACCTTGATTGCGCTGCTGAGGGCCGTGGCTTATGGGTGGAACCAGAAGAACCTGGCCGAGAGTGCTCGAGAAATCAGCGCGGCAGGGAAGACTCTCTATCAGCGGCTGAGCGCAATGGCCTGGAATTTCGAGGACATTGGAAAGCGGCTGGGCGGCGCTGTCGACTCCTACAACAAGGCCGTGGGCTCGATGGAGCGGTCGGTTTTCCCAATTGCGCGTAAGATGCCCGATCTCGATCGATCGCTATCGGCAGCCGATCTTCCAGATTTGCATCAGGTGGAGAAAACGCCTCGGCAATTGGAGTCGCCGGATTGGCAGCTACAACCAGATCCTGAGCCGCTGTCGCTGGTCGGGGAGCACCTGGATCCGGCTGACGATGAGCGATAAGGCTTGCTGCTGGAGGGATGCATCGGTGCTTTGGACGGCACGATGCACAACTGGCAGCTCGCTGGAAAGGTCGTCGTGCTTTTGGACTAGGTAGAGCGCGCGACAGCGGGCGTATCCGAAGGCGCAACTTCGGAACTCAATTCAAGGCCAAGGTAGTCGCGGGCATTCTGGAAGCAGATGCTCCGAACCATGTTGCCGACCAGGACCTCGTCGCCCGGAAGTTCTCCTTTTTCCATGTCGCTGCCGAGGAGATTGCATAGCACACGACGGAAATACTCGTGCCGTGGAAATGACATGAAGGAGCGCGAGTCCGTGACCATACCGACGAAACGCGCAAGCAGGCCGCCGTTGGAGAGCGCATTCAGTTGCAGCTCGATACCTTCCTTTTGATCGAGAAACCACCACGCACTGCCAAACTGGATCTTGCCGGGGGAGGACTCGTCCTGAAAATTTCCAGCTGCGGTCGCGAATACGTAATTGTCGGCCGGATTGTTGTTGTAAATGATAGTGCGGGGCAGAGCGTGTTCCGACTCGAGCAGGTCGAAATAGGCGGAGAGTGCCGCGGCTTGCGGGAAGTCGCCGATGGAGTCGAAGCCGGTGTCTGGTCCAAGTTCACGAAGCTTGCGAGTGTTGGCGCTGCGAAGAGGCCCGAGGTGAAGTTGCTTAGTCCAGCCACGCTTGTAATCGAGATGGCCGAAATAGACCATCAGGAACGACGCGAACTGCTGGTGCTCGAGGGACGATGCGGCGCGTTGGGCACGAGCGTTGGAGTAAATCCGCGCGGCCTCGGTTTCGGAACAGGGATTGGCGTAACAGTACGGTAGCCCGTGGTCGGACAGGCGACCTCCATGGTCATAAAAATACTGATGGCGGAGGTCTAAAGCGTGGAGCAGACCAGCTAGCGTGGAGACATTGACGTTAGAAGCTGCTTCGAGGCGTTGGAGCCAGGGGTTGAGAAGGTCGGGTTTGTCGACGAGGAGCGACCTATCCGGGCGAAATGTCGGGTAAATACGAAACCCAAGGTTCTGAGAGTTGATCGAGATGTGGTGATCCAGGGAGTCGGTCGGATCGTCTGTGGTGCAAGCTACGCGGACGTGAAACTTACGAAGAATGTTCTGGGCCGTAAGTTCATCGGTTTGCAGTCGCTCGTTGGCGCGCTGCCAAACAGATTCGGCGGTTTGTTCGTTTAGCAGATTGTCGATATCGAAGTAGCGCTTAAGTTCGAGATGAGTCCAATGATAGAGCGGATTGCGTAAGGTGTGCGGAACGGTGCGCGACCACGCCAGGAATTTCTCCTTGGGTGAAGCCGCTCCAGTGCAGAAGTCTTCGGGCACCCCGTTGGCACGCATGGCGCGCCATTTGTAGTGATCGCCCTCCAGCCAGATTTCTGACAGGTTGCTGAAGCGGCGGTCGCTGCGTACGTCGGCTGCGGGGAGATGGGAGTGATAATCGATGATCGGCTGCGATTCAGCGTATTGATGATAAAGTCGCTCTGCGGTTGCGGAATGCAACAAGAAATTTTCGTGGATGAAGCTCAAAACAGGGCTCCGATCTCGCATGCTTCGAGTGGAACTTGAAACCTCAAAATATTACCGGACAACTGCTGATAGTGGGAATGAGCCAGTGATTTTGGGGAGCCTATCTGCTTCATGATGCAGAATCGTAGGCGTTGTTGGAATTCTATGACCCGACCGCCCGTCACAGCCGAATCGCCGACATCGCTGGTCAGCGGAATTCGCCCGACGATCGGCCGCCGGCGATGGCTGATCTGCACCCTGGTTTTCTTTGCCACGACCATTAATTATGTTGACCGCACGGTGCTCGGACTCCTGGCGCCAATGCTGCAAGTAAAGATCGGGTGGAACGAAGCCCAATATGGGTACATCGTGACTTCGTTCCAGGTGGCGTATGCGCTGGGCCTGTTGATTATGGGGCCTCTGATCGACCGGGTCGGCAGCCGCATTGGATACGCGATCGCCGTCGCCATCTGGAGCGTTTCCGCGATGGCCCATTCGCTCGCCCGGAGCGTCGTCACCTTCGCAATGGCGCGGTTTGGGCTCGGGTTTGGAGAAGCCGGGAATTTCCCGAGTGCGCTCAAGACGGTCGCCGAGTGGTTCCCCCAGAGGGAGAGGGCGCTCGCTACCGGCATCTTCAATTCTGGAACCAACGTCGGTGCGACGTTTGCGCCTTTACTCGTGCCTTGGATCGCGCTCCATCTCGGCTGGCAATACGCGTTTCTGATGACCGGCGTATTCAGTGCAGTTTGGATTGTCTTCTGGTTGAGGATTTACTGCCGGCCGCAAGACGATGTGAAGCTTTCAGCAGCCGAACTGAATTACATCCAGAGCGATCCATCACAAACGGTACCGAAGATTCCATGGGCGAGATTGCTTCGGCATCGCCAGGCGTGGGTCTTCATACTGGGGAAGTTTCTTACGGATCCGGTGTGGTGGTTCTTTCTTTACTGGTTGCCCAAGTTTTTGTCCTCCGAACACCAGGTCACTTTGGCTGGCCTGGCGTTACCACTGATCGTCATCTACAACGTTGCGACAGTGGGCAGTATCGTAGGTGGCTGGTTGCCGGAGAAACTGATGAAAGCTGGCTGGACGGTCAACCGCGCCCGCAAGACGACAATGCTGATCTGCGCCTTCGCGGTTGTGCCGGTTGTCTCAGCAGTTGGGATCAGGAGTTTGTGGGGCTCGGTGATGGTGATAAGTCTGGCCGTAGCCGCGCACCAGGCATGGTCGTGCAATCTGCTGACGTTTCCGTCCGACATGTTTCCCTCGAGCGCGGTCGCGTCGGTGGGCAGCCTCGGTACATTCGCCGGCGCTATCAGTGGCGCCATGATCGCCACCGTGGCAGGACTGCTTCTGAAGGCGACTGGCAGCTATGTGCCGCTCTTTATCTTTGCGGGATCTACATATTTGTGTACCTGGTGTTTGATTCAGCTGCTTTCCCCGCGGCTGAAGCCTGTAACGCAGTCGTGAAAGCCCGGATCATTTAGGTCATGGTGCATTCCGAAGTTCGAAGCCCTGTCTCTCTGCCACTTTTCTTCCACCTTGTCTTCTTCGAGCGTTCGAGCAGAATCCCGCGAACTCTGGCGGGGTATAATTCAGCGCTATGTAATCAGCAGGCGAAGAATCTGTCGGTGCTTCGCCTTCGACGAACGCCTTCGGATGAAGCGGGAACCCGCCGAGGGTAAAGCTTGTACAAGGAGCAATCTGCATGCGTCTATTCCAGATGATCATTGTTGGCATTCTGTGCTCGACCACAGTAACCACTGCACAGACGGCTGAAGAACTCGTCGCCAAGAACCTCCAGGCTCGAGGTGGCGTCGACAAGATCAAAGCCATCAATTCTTTGAAAATGATGGGAAAGGCGTATGTAGGAATTGAAGCGGGAGTCAGCCAGGAGAACAAGCGCCCGGACATGATCCGTCAGGACTTTACCGTCCAGGGGATGACGCAAATTCAAGCGTACGACGGCAAGGTTGGCTGGCAGATCTCTCCGTTTGGCGGCCGCAAAGATCCTGAATTGATGGGCGAGGATGATTTTCGCGACCTGATGGAGGAGGCCGACATCGATGGACCTCTTGTCGATTACCAGACAAAAGGCAACAAGGTTGAGTACCTCGGCCACGACACTGTCGACGGTGACGATGCCTACGAATTGAAGGTCACTTTGAAAAACGGTGACATCGTTTACTACTATCTTGATCCTGACACCTACCTCGAAATCAAGAAAACCAAGCAGCAGTTCATTCGGGGATCGGTTCGCGAATCTGAACAGAGTCTCGGATCATACAAACAAGTAGCGGGCGTGTACTATCCGTTCTCGATTGAAACCAGCTCAAAGGACAATCCAGGCGACCACGCGAGAATTACGTTCGACATGATCGAGGCCAACGTTCCGTTGGATGATTCGTACTTCAAAATGCCTTCCGTGAAAAAGTGATCCGAGTTGATCCCGCCCTTGCATGGAGTGTTTCGTCACCCTGTCGTTGGAGAGGACTTTGAGATTATGGCTGCTACTTATTCTGCCGGTACCCGTCGCGCCACGATTCACTGCTGCCGTTGGTTCTTGTTGGCGGTAGTCGCTGTAAGCGCGGGAGCGCAAGCGCCGATAAAGTTCGATTCGGCATCCGTTTCAGGCTTACCTGCGCGGAACATTGGCTCGGCAGTAATGAGCGGTCGCTTTGCGGCGTTGGACGCTGTCCACGACCACGGGCGCCTTACAGTATTCGCGGGAGCAGCCAGCGGTGGCGTCTGGAAGTCCGTGAATGGAGGCACGACATTCAGCTCGGTATTCGATAAGCCTGACGTGCAGTCGATCGGCGCCGTTACCATCGACCCCACAAATTCAAAAGTCGTGTGGGTGGGTACCGGCGAATCCTGGGTACGCAACAGCGTCTCGGTGGGCGATGGGATTTACAAGTCGACGGACGGTGGTGACAACTGGACCAACATGGGCCTCAAGGATTCCGAGCACATAGCCCGCATCCTAGTAAATCCAAAAGACGGTAACACGGTCTATGCGTGCGCTACGGGTCACTTGTGGAACGACAACGACGAGCGCGGCGTTTACAAAACCACGGACGGCGGCAAGACATGGAGCAAAGTTCTTGCGGGCAAAAATGGATCGACCGGCTGCGGCATGCTCAGCATGAGTCCCTTGGATCCGCAGGCGCTGTATGCCTCAATGTGGGACTTCAGGCGTGAAGGTTGGACCTTCCGCTCCGGAGGCGACGGAAGCGGCCTCTTCAAGTCGACTGACAGTGGTGAGCACTGGACGGAAATCTCAGCCGAGAACAGCAAGGGCTTGCCGCCCAAGCCGTACGGCCGAATTGCAGTGGCGGTAGCTCCGTCCAACGCGAAAATCGTGTACGCCATGATTGAGTCCAAGGACAGCGCTCTCTATCGCTCCGACGACGGCGGCAAGAGTTGGACAAAACGGGATGCGAGCCAGTACATGGTTTGGCGCCCATTCTATTTCGCCAACTTGATCGTCGATCCCAAGGATCCGGAGAAAGTATTCAAGCCCGATCTAGTGTTGTTGCTGAGCGTGAATGGTGGCAACAGCTTCAGCCCGGTCTCGAATAAGGCCCATGGTGACTTTCACGCAGTGTGGATCGATCCGGAGAATTCCAACATGGTGTACGCCGGCGACGATGGAGGCCTGTGGCGCAGCCAAGATGGCGGAACCCGTTGGATGCACCAGATCAATCTTCCGGTTTCGCAGTTCTATCACGTCAGCGTCGATGATTCCGATCCCTACCGCGTTTACGGAGGGCTGCAGGACAACAGTTCATGGGTGGGCGACTCCTCTTATCCGGGTGGCGTCAGTTACTCCCGTTGGGAAAACATGTTCGGCGGCGATGGTTTCTGGATGTTCGAGGACCCTGCCGACCCTGCGTACATTTACGCTGAGGCCCAGGGTGGCACGATTGGTCGAGTGAATCGATATACCCACGAGAATCGCGCGATTACGCCGTATCCGAATTACGGTGAAAAGAAGTTGCGCTTCAATTGGAATACTCCGATTCACATGAGCCCAAACGAAAAGGGCACAATATATATCGGCGCGCAGTTTCTCTTTCGCTCGCGCAATCACGGGCAAACGTGGGAGCGCATCTCGCCAGACTTGACGACCAACGATCCCGAGAAGCAGAAGCAGGAAGAGTCGGGGGAATCACGGTCGATAATTCTGCGGCCGAGATGCACACCTCCATCTATTCCATCAGCGAGTCACCCAAGAATGGCCAAATCATCTGGGTAGGCACCGACGACGGAAATCTACAGATCACGCGCGATGGCGCAAAGAACTGGACGAACGTGGTGGGAGGCGTTGGAGTGCCCAAGAACTCGTGGGTCTCGACGGTAGAAGCCAGCCGCTTTGATGAGGCAACCGCGTACGTAACCTTCGACCGCCACACATTTGGCGACCTGAAGCCGTACCTGTACAAGACGACCGACTACGGAAAAACATGGAAGGCCCTCCCGGTGCAGGACAGCGGCGTGCGCGGTTATGCCCATGTCATCAAGGAAGACACGGTGAAGCCGAACGTGTTGTTCCTTGGTACGGAATTCGGGCTTTGGATCTCAATTGACGGTGGAGACCGGTGGGCGCAGTACAAGGGCAGTAATTTCCCTGCCGTGGCAGTGCGCGACATCGTTGTGCAACCGCGGGCTTCCGACTTGGTGCTGGCGACTCACGGGCGTGGAATTTGGATTATCGACGATATCTCGCCACTGCGCTCCCTTACGCCGGAGTTGATGTCGCAGACGGCGACGTTTATACCGTCACGGCCTGCCGTGGAATATATCGAGGCGAACGGAGGCTGGGCCGAGGGCGATGAGACATTTGTCGGTCCCTCCAGACCAGATGAAGCCTTGATTACCTATTATCAAAAGGCCCGCCACATCTATGGCGACCTGAAGATCGAGATTTTCGATCAACAGGGAAAGCTTCTCGATACCCTCAGCGGGAGCAAGCATCGCGGCATAAATCGCGCCATGTGGCCCATGCGGCTTGATCCTCCGATCGTGCCTCCGGCTGCTTCGGCGGCGTTCGGCGCGGCGGAAGGCCCCAAAGTAGTGCCGGGTACCTACACGGTGAAAATGACCAAAGGGGACCAGACCTATACCACTGAACTAAACGTGATCATCGATCCGCGAGCCAAGTACACGGTGCAAGACCGCAAGGCGCAATTCGATCTGGCAATGAAACTCTACGCAATGCTGAGTCACATGAGCTGGGTTGTGGATGCTATCGTGGACGTCCGTGACGAAGCCAATCAACGCGCAGCAAAAGTTCCGGCCTCAGACGCGGTCCACAAAAAACTCACCAGTCTGGCATCTTCGGCGGACCAACTCCGCGCGAAGATCGTCGCCACTAAGGAAGGTGGCGCCATTACGGGCGAGGAGCGCTTGCGCGAATACGTTACGGACGTCTATGGAGACGTGAATTCCTACGATGGCCGTCCGACTGATGCTCAGATTGCCCGGACCGACGCTTTAGGGCGTGAGCTCGACGACGTAATTAAGGAATTCCAGAAGCTCGCGGCGGAACAGTTGCCGAGCATCAATTCCGCGCTTGGAAAACAGAAACTGGATCCCATTCAAGTGATTCCGGAGACGGAATGGCAGAAACAGCACGTGACCAGCAGAGGACAGTCGCAGGCTTCTGCCAAGCCGACGTGGGAAAGGGACTGAGCCGCCCAGTGAGCGGCGAAACGCCCGGGAACGACCGGGGCTCGTCGGCTTCTGATCGTCTCTGCCGTGGTCGTCAGACTTTACTTGCGACTACTTGTTGGTAGTCCGACTTTGACTTTTTTTCCGTTTTTTCCGAGCGGATCCGCAGGCGAATATTTGAGTCCCGCGGACAGAATCTTTACCAATTGCGACAGCACTTTGGTCCTGGCCCAGTATTTGTCGTTGCCTTCGATCAAGGTCCACGGCGATCCACTGGTGCTGGTCTTGACCAGCATGTCTTCCACGGCATCTTCGTAGACGCCCCATTTCTGGCGATTGCGCCAGTCTTCGTCGGTCAACTTCCATGACTTATAGCCGATGGCCTTGCGTTCCTCGAATCGGCGAAGCTGTTCCTCACGCGAAATCTGGATCCAGAACTTAACCAGTATGGCGCCGAAATCGCTGAGCTGGCGTTCGAAAGAATTGATCTCTTTGTAGGCCCGCTTCCATTCGCTTTCTGAAGCGAATCCTTCGACCCGCTCGACCAGCACCCGGCCGTACCACGAGCGATCGAAGATCGCGATCTGTCCCCGCTCGGGCAGCCGACGCCAGAAGCGATACAAGTAGTGACGGGTCTTGTCTTCTCCGTGGGGCGCGGATATGGGATAAACCACATAGCCCCGTGGATCCAGCTTTTCGGTGATCCGCTTGATAGCTCCGCCCTTGCCCGCGGCGTCCCAGCCTTCGAAGACGAGGATGACCGGCCGTTTTTGCAGGTACACCTGGTAGCCAAGCTCGCGAAGCTGAATCTGCCGGCGCGAGACTTCGCGCACGTAAGATTCACGATCGAGTTTTCGGGTGAGGTCGATGGTCTCGAGCATTAGAGTCCGTCTCCACTGAGCGAATCCATCGCCTCTCTCAACTCCGCATCTTTCGACAATTCCTCCGAGGAAGCGATCAAAGGGGGAGCCTTGTCTCCAAGTCGCTTCTCTAGGGTGGCAATGATGGTTTCAAAAACTTTCCGTCGCGCGTGCCACTTGGATTTGGCCTCTACGATGGTCCACGGGGCATACTCGGACTCGGTCAATTCCAGCATCTCTTCGTAGGCTGCCAGGTACGGCTGGTATTTCTTATGGCGGGCCCAGTCGGCGGAGGTGACCCGCCACGCCTCAAGAGGGTCAGCCTCGATCAGCTCGAACCGCTTTTCCTGTTCCTTCTTGCTGATGTGCAGAAAGAATTTCAGGATTGCCGTTCCATCGTCAGCCAGCATGCGCTCGAATTCAATGATGTCGAGGTACGCCTGCCTCCACGCCTTCTCGGGAATCGTGCCCTCAACCCGTTCCTCCAGCACGCGCCCGTACCAACTGTGGTCGAATATCACCATCTCGCCGCGATTGGGCACCTTGAGCCAGAACCGCCACAACCACGGAAGTTGTTGCTCATAGGTGCGAGGGCTGGTAGTGGGATAGAGCTTGAAACCGCGAGGGTCGAGCCTCTGCGTCAGGGCGGAGATGGTCGTGCCCTTTCCGGAAGCATCCCAGCCTTCGAAGACCACGATTGAAGGCACGCCATTGTCCCAGCAAGCCTTTTCGAGATCGTAAAGACGAGTTTGCAATCGTGGGAGAACCTGCTTGAATTCCTCACGAGAGAGCTTCTTCTTAAGATTGATTTTTTCGAGCATGGGCGAAACCACGATTCTATACGGCAGACGCTGAGTTCGACGGTGCTACATGACCGGGAACTAGCCTGCACGTCCTTCGGCTGGCACAGCGGGTCGCGCCGCCAGGAGTCTTCAGAGGACGCAACGACGCAGGATTAGATGGCCGCGATGCTGACTGTAGCCTTCACGCAGTGTCGCTGGTCCGGTGCGACTTCGACCGCGAAGCCGATTACATTGCTGGTTTCAACGCAGAGCATCTGCGTCCACTCGTTACTCCCGAGGTCCGACATTCTGTTGGCCTTATCCGCCCACGGATTCCACACGACAGTCGTGAGCGAGTTTTCTTTTACGACCTCGACGTGCCGGCGCAGTATAGGGTCGTGTAGGGCGACGGATGTCTTAGTGTCGAGATAAACGCGGTCGGTTTCGCCTGTGACGGCAACGTCACCCTGTTGTGTCTTCTCCCGGTAGGCGTCGGTCTTGTCGATATAGCGGATTCCATTCACCCCTACGAGTCGCGCCATTCGCACATCGCCTACTCGGTGGTAGGAATGTAGCGCCTCCTCGAAACGCAGAGGTGCTGTGCCGAGGTTGTGGAGTTCGAGTTCCAGACTCAACTGATTGCCGAAGGTCGCACGATAAGTTAGCCGGAAGTCAGCAGCCCACCATTGCTTCGTGCCTTCGTCGCTGCTGGTGGACATGGTGACCGCTACATCGTCTCCTGATAGTGCTACGTCATCGAGCTGCCATGACTTGGTGCGGACGAATCCGTGCGCAGGCGCCGTCGGATCGTCCGCCTTGTCACCGAACCAGGGGAAGCAGATCGGCACGCCGCCGCGAATCGCCACGCCGTCCTGCCAGCGAGACTTCGAACTGACAAAAAACACCTCCTCCGCACCGGCCGGGCGCCATGAAGTGACGTGCGCGCCGTGCAGATACATCTCTCCCACGGCTGCGGGCGAAGCAATCTGCACCTTGGGCAGTCCGCCATTGCCTTCGAGGACGTGAGCGATTCCTGGTATTCCAAACCGGCGGTCGAGTTCGCTGATAGACGCTATATTCCCCATTTGTTCGGTCAATCTTATCCCGTCCCGTGGCGAACAGGGCGTTCAACTGTGCCCCGGTTCCGCGAAATCCGGCATCAAAGTTACAAGCCCATGAATCGATTCGACCTTCGATCGGATCAAAAAGAATAAGGCGCCGCATAGCGTGTGGATCCCCACGTTTTGTGGGATCATGGATGACTGTGCTCCTGGAAATCCGGGTTTGTCTACATAGCTCGAGGCTGTAGCTTCGAGGGCATCATGGCGAGGAGGCAATATGAAACCGACGCAATTACTTCACGATTTGGGCCAGAGTCTTTGGCTGGATAACATTACTCGGGATCTGTTGGACAATGGCACCCTGAAAAGCTACATCGACGAATTGTCGGTGACGGGACTGACGTCGAATCCGACGATCTTCGATCAGGCCATTAAAAAGAGCGCCGCTTACGATCGTGCAATTCAAGAGGCGATGAGTCAGGGCCACTCTGGTGAGGCCATCTTCTTCGATTTGGCTTTGGACGATCTGACCCGCGCCGCCGACCTGTTCCGGCCGACCCATAACCAAACGAAAGGCGTGGATGGCTGGGTGTCGCTGGAAGTCTCGCCCCTCCTCGCGTATGACACGGCCACAACCTTGGCGGCTGCCAAAGATCTGTCTGCCCGTGGAGCCCGGCCCAACCTGTTCATCAAGATTCCCGGTACGCCGGAGGGACTGCCTGCAATCGAAGAAGCAATCTTTGCGGGAGTGTCCATCAACGTCACTCTTCTGTTCTCGCGGGAGCAGTACCTGGCCGCCGCCGAAGCGTACCTGAAGGGTATCGAGCGGCGTATTGCTGCCGGCCTTCCGACCAACGTTGGATCCGTGGCGTCGGTGTTCATCAGTCGCTGGGACGTTGCGGCGAATCCCAAAGTGCCTGAGGATCTGCGCGACAAGCTGGGAATTGCCATCGCCGAGCGAACCTACAAGGCGTATCGCGATCTGTTGTCCACGCCCCGCTGGCAGAACATCATCGAAGCCGGGTACAACCCGCAGAGATTACTGCTTGCGAGCACCGGAACCAAGGACCCGAAGGCCTCCGACATTCTTTACATTAAGGCACTGGCTGCGCCGGACACGGTGAACACAATGCCAGAGGCCACACTGAAGGCGTTTGCCGATCACGGCGAAATCGGAGAGGTGATGCCTCCTGACGGCGGCGACTGCGAGCAAGTATTGCAGCAGTTCACCAAGGCCGGTGTCGACATCGATGCCCTGGGACTGCAGCTCCAGGTCGATGGAGCGAAAGCGTTTGTAACTTCCTGGAACGAGCTCCTGGGTGTGATCGAGTCGAAGAGCGCAGTCCTCAAGTAAAGCACCGCAGTTGGCGTCCTCTGGATTGGAATGGGAAGCGGTGCGGGGAAACTGGGCCGCTTTCCATACCGAAATTTCCAGGGAAGTGATCGACGCTTGCGGTTAAGGCCGCGAAAGCGCAGCCGAAATCACAGGAGAGATGATGGCAGGCAGGTTGAAAGGACTAACCCGTCGTCCGGCGTTCAAAGCCCTTGCCGACAACTACAAGAAGGTTCGGGAAATCCATCTGCGCAAACTGTTCGCCGACGATCCGAAGCGCGGCGAGCGTTTTACCGCCGAGGCGGTCGGTCTTTTTCTCGACTATTCCAAGAACCGAATTACCGAGGAGACGCTGAAGCTGCTGCTGCAGTTGGCAGACGAGTCGGGTCTGCGCGAGCGCATCGACGCCATGTTTCGCGGCGAGAAGATCAATGTCTCCGAGAAGCGTGCGGTCTTGCACGTTGCTCTGAGAGCTCCCAAAGGAGAGGTGATCAAGATCGACGGCAAGGACGTGGTACCCGCCGTCCACGCCGTACTGGACCAGATGACGGCGTTCTGTAATCGGATTCGCAGCGGCGAATGGAAAGGGCACACCGGAAAACGAATTCGCAATATCGTCAATATCGGAATCGGGGGCTCCGATCTCGGCCCGGTCATGGCGTACGAGGCGCTTAAGCATTACAGCCAGCGCGACATGACTTTCCGCTTTGTATCCAACGTCGATGGCACGGACTTCGTCGAGGCGGTATACGACCTCGATCCCGCCGAGACACTTTTCATCGTCTCTTCGAAGACCTTCACCACGCTGGAGACGATGACCAACGCCCACACCGCCCGAGACTGGGCGCTGGCTGGCCTTGGAGGAGATGAATCATCGATCGCCAAACATTTCGTCGCGGTCTCGACGAATGCGGCAGAGGTAAAGAAGTTTGGAATCGACACCGCCAACATGTTCGAGTTCTGGGACTGGGTCGGCGGCCGCTATTCCATGGATTCAGCCATTGGTCTTTCGACCATGCTGGCAATCGGACCAGAAAACTTCCGCGCCATGCTCGATGGCTTCCACCAAATGGACGAGCATTTCCGCACTGCGCCATTTGAGAGAAATTTGCCAGTGCTGATGGGCCTGTTGGGAGTCTGGTACAACAACTTCTTTGGCGCGCAGACGGTCGCTGTCTTGCCGTATGAGCAATACCTGAAACGCTTCCCGGCTTATCTTCAGCAGCTCACGATGGAGAGCAACGGCAAGCACGTCACGCTCAACGGCAAGGAGATCGAGTACCAGACCGGGCCGATCTACTGGGGTGAGCCTGGAACCAACGGTCAGCATTCGTTCTACCAGCTAATCCATCAGGGCACAAAGCTTATCCCATGCGACTTCATCGGATTCTACAAGTCGCTCAATCCGCTTGGACGGCATCATGACCTGCTGATGGCCAATGTGTTCGCTCAGACCGAGGCGCTCGCATTCGGCAAGACCGCCGAAGAGGTGAAGGCCGAGGGAACTCCGGATTGGCTGGTGCCGCATAGGGTGTTCAAGGGCAACCGTCCGTCGAATACCATCATGGCCGACGAGCTGACCCCGGAGACGCTAGGCAAGCTCGTCGCGCTCTATGAACACGTTGTGTTCACCGAAGGCGCAATCTTTAGCATCGACTCGTTTGACCAGTGGGGCGTGGAACTCGGCAAAGTACTGGCGCAACGAATCATCCCCGAACTGGAGAGCAAAGACGAGCCTGCACTCGCGCACGACAGTTCTACGAACCAGCAAATCCGCCGCTACCGCGAGCGTAAGTAGCGATTCGACCGATGTCTTCTTAAGGAGAGTGTGTTGCATGCAACTCGGAATGGTTGGTCTTGGAAGAATGGGCGCCAACATGGTGCGGCGATTGATGAAAGGCGGCCACACCTGCACGGTTTTTGACATGTCTCCCAAGTCGGTTGAAGAACTGGCGAAAGAAGGGGCGACCGGATCATCGTCCATCAAAGATTTTGTGGGCAAGTTGCTGAAACCGCGCGCGATATGGCTGATGATTCCGGCGGCGGTCGTTGACTCTACCATCGCCGAGATCGTGCCTTTGCTGGAGGCGGGCGACATTCTGATCGATGGCGGAAACTCTTACTACATCGACGATATCCGTCGCGCTAAGGAACTGGCCCCGAAGGGCATTCACTACGTTGATGTCGGCACAAGTGGAGGAGTTTGGGGACTGGAGCGCGGCTACTGCATGATGATCGGAGGACCCGACGCGGCGGTGCAGCACCTCGATCCCATCTTCAAGACAATTGCCCCCGGAATTGGTGATATCCCACGGACAGCTGGACGCGAAAAACTCGGAGGCACTGCTGAGCAAGGCTATCTGCACTGCGGGCCCAGCGGCGGCGGTCACTTCGTCAAGATGGTGCACAACGGAATCGAGTACGGCCTCATGGCAGCGTATGCGGAGGGCTTCAACGTATTGAAGTCTGCCAATGTCGGTAAGCAGACCCACGCGGCCGATGCCGAGACGACACCTCTACGCGATCCCGAACACTACCAGTACGACTTCAACCTGGCTGACGTATCGGAAGTGTGGCGGCGCGGCAGCGTGATTGCCTCCTGGCTGTTGGACTTGACCGCGCTAGCCCTCGTCGAAGATCCCAACCTCGCAAAGTTCGGCGGACGCGTTTCCGATTCAGGCGAAGGGCGCTGGACCATCAAGGCGTCGATTGACGAGGCGGTTCCTACGCCGGTGCTTACCACTGCGCTCTACGAGCGGTTCAGCTCGCGGGGAGATGGTGACTACGCCAACAAACTGCTGTCGGCCATGCGCTTCCAATTTGGCGGGCACCTGGAAAAGCAGGAGAAGTGAGGCCGCAGGCACACTGCGGAAATGAACTGGAGACTTTGCAGTGACGTTTGACGTGGTTGCCGATCCTGAAGCTGCTGCGGAAAAAGCTGCCGCCATCCTTGCGCAGGATGCTCGCGAGGCGGTGGCCGCGCGCGGTCGATTCATCATGGCAGTCAGTGGAGGTCATACTCCTTGGATCATGCTGCGTGTCCTGGCCAACGAAGACGTACCTTGGTCCGGCGTTCATGTTTTTCAGGTCGACGAACGCGTGGCTCCCGACGGCGATCCCGACCGAAATCTAACTCATTTGCATGAAAGCCTGCTCGAACATGCTCCGATTTCACGTGAGCAGATTCATGCCATGCCGGTGGAGATGCCCGACCTCGAAGCTGCAGCCAGGCAGTACGCACGAACGCTGACAGGGATTGCCGGGTCTCCGGCAGTGCTCGATCTCGTGCATCTGGGTCTCGGGCCCGACGGACACACTGCGTCTCTCGTGCCGGGCGATCCCGTCCTCGATGTTGCTGGCTCCGATGTTGGGCTGACCGGCGAATACATGGGACGGCGCCGCATGACGTTAACCTATCCAATCATCAATCGCTCGCGAAAGATTCTCTGGCTGGTAACAGGCAGCGAAAAAGTCCCGATGCTGGCTCGCCTGAGAGCTGGCGACAAGACCATTCCGGCTGGAAGAGTGAGTCGCGAACAGGCACTCGTTCTAGCCGACCGCGCCGCTGCCGGAGATCCTGCCACGTAGCGTTTGATCGCAAACGCTACGTCGCGACGCTAATTGGCGGGCACGAATACGACGCAAACCGGTGTGGACACCTGCAACGTGTGCGAGGTGGGCGTCAGCCGGCCGGTCTCAGGGTTCACGCGGAAAATCGAAATAGAATTCGACTCCTGATTGGCCGCAAACAGCCACTTGCCCGTCGGGTCGAGTGTGAAGTGGCGAGGGGTTTTCCCTCCGGTTGGCACGCGCTCCACGAAAGTCAGTTTTCCATCGAGAAGATTGATTGCGAACACCGCAATGCTGTCATCTCCTCGATTCGACGCATATAGAAACTTTCCCTGGGCATCGACTGCAATCTCGGCCGTAGTGTTTTCGCCTTTGAAACCTGCGGGAAGTGTCGAGAGACTCTGTTGTTCCTGAAGTCTTCCAGAGCTCGCAGCGAAGTCAAACACCGTCACGGTGGACGCCATTTCGTTCACCAGATACACGAATTTCCCGGAAGGGGCGATTGCGAAGTGCCGCGGCCCAGAACCGGCACTGATTTTCACAAACGCAGGATCGTTAGGCGCGAGCGAGCCATTCTTTGGATCGAAGCGGTACAAAAGCAGTTCATCGAGCCCCAGATCAGCGGCCAGGACGAACTGATTGTCATTGCTGGTCTGTATCTCGTGGGCGTGGGGGCCTGCTTGACGTTCTTTGTTCACGCTGGAGCCGGCATGTTGTACGAATGCCGTACGCAAGCCGAGCTGGCCGTTTTTCAAGACAGGGAACACCGCGATATTTCCGCTAGTGTAGTTCGCAACCAGAAGATACCGCCCAGTTTTGTCCAGCGCCAGGTGAGCAGGATCCGCCCCCAACGACGAGACTTGTTGCAGGAAAGTTAACCGTCCGGTGGCTCTGTCGATGGCAAATGCGCTCACGCCTCCAGCGCGGGCGCCGTTGAAATTGTCAATTTCATTGACCGCATATAAATACTTGCCGTTCGCATCGACGGCGAGAAATGACGGATTTGCCGTCTCCGCGGCCAATCCCAGTGCCTTCGTCTCGCCGGTGCCTGGATCGAAGCTGTAAGCGTAGATTCCTATACTGCCCTTGTCGGTATAAGTCCCGACGTAAATCAGGTATGGCAACCCGGCCGCATGAACTACACCCGCAGCGAAAACCACGAAAAGAGCGATGAGTTTCAATAGTTTGAGGTAAGACAGGCGAAAGATCATGCGAGGATTCTATTGCATCGCTGCCCGATTGGTCTCGCGGCAGCGACGCTTGAAACGCGAACTATCCCCACCTTCGTGCAAGACTAATTCCCGACTACCCGGGCTTGCCTTATAGCACTAAACGGGTAGTTGGACTGGAATATAAGTGGTTATTTTCAATTGCAAGCTCGTATTACCCAAGGTAGTATCTAGTGGATAGTAATACTCCCCCTAAATTTCAGCGCGCCTCTCGTCTCAAGGAGTCAGAGAATGTCAGGAAATTCCCGCGTCCTTCCACGGCACTGCCTCGTGCTGATGGCACTGTTATTTGGTTTTGCAGCCACCGTTTCGGCCCAGGTAATGCAAGGCCCCACAACCATCCGGCAGAACGTGCACCACGACGTTTCGCTGCCACTGACCGAAATGGTCAAGAATGCTCCTCCTGTGACGGACTTGGCGCTGCACGAGGTTGAGCCGATGAAGCGGGTGCCTCTGCCTCCCGGCTTGTCGACCTTGACGGAAGACCCGGTACTTCAATCGATGGATCTCATCACGACACCCAGTCCGACGGTCGGCTTGAGCTTCGAAGGCCTCGGGCAAGGCCAATACGGATTCGGCGTGCAATACATCCCGCCGGACACCAACGGTACCGTCGGTGCCACGCAATATGTCCAGTGGGTGAACGCATCCTTCGCCGTCTTTGATAAAGCGACAGGAGCCAAGCTCCTGGGACCCGTTCTCGGCAATACTCTATGGTCGGGATTTGGCGGAGGCTGCCAGACCAACAACAATGGCGACCCGGTTGTGACTTACGACAAACTGGCGAACCGCTGGGTGATGAGCCAGTTCTCAGTGGGGACTACGCCTTACCTGCAGTGCATCGCTGTATCGCAGACTTCGGACGCGACGGGTGCGTGGTATCGCTACTCGTTTAGCTACGGCAACAATGATTTCGATGATTACCCCAAGATGGGCGTATGGCCCGATGCCTACTACGAAACGTTCGACATGTTCTTCAACGGTCAATCGTATATCGGCCCAGATGCTTGCGCTTATGATCGCAACAAGATGCTGGCGGGACTGGCAGCCACGCAACAGTGCTTCCAGCAGAGTGCCTCGATAGGCCCGCTTCTGCCCGCTGATCTCGATGGCACCACGCCGCCTCCGGCTGGGTCACCGAACTACTTGCTCACGTTTGGAACCAACACGCTGGACTTGTACAAGTTTCATGTCGACTGGACAACTCCCACCAACTCGACCTTTACCGGACCTACAGTCATCAACGTCGCTGCCTTCAACCCGCTGTGCGGCGGTGGTCAATGTGTGGCTGAACCCGGGGGCTACACGCTCGATTCGCTGGGCGACCGTCTGATGCATCGCCTGGCCTATCGAAATTTTGGCACCCACGAATCTTTGGTGGTCGACCACTCGGTGACGGCAGGCAGCAGCGGCGGAGTTCGTTGGTATGAGATTCAAAACCCCAGCGGCACGCCAGTCGTAGCTCAGCAAAGTACGTACGCCCCGGACTCTAGCTATCGCTGGATGGGCAGCGTAGCCATGGACCAGGCTGGCAACCTTGCCGTCGGGTACAGCAAGTCCAGCAGTTCGGTTTATCCCTCCGTCGCCTTTGCAGGCCGCTTGGCTACCGATCCGGTAAGCACGCTGCAGGCAGAGACTCTGGTGGTAGGCGGAACGGGTTCACAGAACTACAATTCCAACAATCGTTGGGGCGACTACAGTGCCATGCAGGTCGATCCGGTGGATGACTGTACATTCTGGTACACGCAGGAGTACATCAAGACCACTGGCGCCTTCAACTGGAACACCCGCATCGCGAACTTCAAGTTCACGAACTGCGGATCGCAAGTGACCATCAACCCGACCAGCCTGACGTTTGCCAGCCAGGTCGTAGGGACCTCCAGCACATCGCAGCCTGTTACGCTGACCAACTCCGGGACCAGCGCCTTGACAGGCATCAGCATTGCCGCTTCAGGAGACTTCTCGCAAACCGATAATTGCGGAACATCGCTGAGCGCCAATTCGAGCTGCACCATCAACGTTACGTTCACCCCGACCGCGGTCGGAACTCGCACTGGCACGTTAACCGTGACTGACAGCGCGGGAACACAGACCACTAGCCTTTCGGGTACTGGCGTCGGATCCGTATCGCTGTCGCCGAGCACCATTAACTTCGGCAACCAGGCTTTTGGAGTCACGAGCTCTCCCCAGGCAGCCACTCTTGCGAATGGTCAAACATCGTCTTTGACTGGCATCAGCGTTTCGATCACTGGTACGAACGCTGCTGACTTCGCGCAGACCAACAACTGCGGAACGTCGTTGGCTGGGAACTCCAGCTGCACCATCAACGTGACGTTCACACCATCCATCTACGGTGCGGAATCGGCTACGCTGAGCGTGACCGATAGTGCGGGCACGCAGACCAGCAGCCTGACGGGCACAGGCAAGGATGTCACTCCACCAACCACGCAGATCACCGCGCCGGCAAACAACGCAACCGTATCCGGCACCGTCACTGTTACAGCGACGGCCACCGACAATGTGGGCGTCACCTCGATACAGATCTATATCGATGGATCTCTGAAGTCTTCGGGAACGTCTTCTCCGCTGAATTATTCGTGGAACACGACTACGGCAACGAACGGCACGCACACCATCTACTCGAAGGCTTCCGATGCCGCGGGAAATGTGGGCACGTCGTCGACGGTCACCGTCACCGTGAACAACGGGGTCACACAGCTGATTCAGAACGGTGGGTTTGAATCCGGCAATCTGACCTCTTGGAACGCGACCGGCGCGTACTTGCCATTTGTCACCACAGGGCACGCGCACAGCGGGAAGTACAGTGCGCAGCTTGGCGCCAGCGTGGCGCCCGAGCCAGTCAGCGACTCGGCGCTCTATCAAACTATCACCATCCCCAGCACGACCACGAGTGCCACTCTGGACTACTACTATTCTGCCAGGTCCAGTGACGTCATTACGAACGACTGGTTAGAGGCCCAGATTCAGGACACATCAGGCAACAAGTTGGCGCAACTCATGAAGACCAACCTGAACACCCTGTCCTGGGCGCACGTGACCTTCAACTTGATCGCCTACAAGGGCCAGACCATTCGCATCTACTTCAATGCCCACCAGAATGGAAATGGCAAATTGACGTATATGTACGTTGACGACGTCACTGTGACAGTGAAATAAGACCCCATGCTGCCTGCGCCGCACGCTAATCCCGTGCGGCGTTTTTCTTGGCGGGGATTGTCTTGCGCCGGGTTTATACCAAAAGGTTGGGGCCAGCCTGGGTTCGGGTGTGCTGGTTTATGATCACTCAGCAGCCGAAGGACTGCTGTGCTTGCCAACAAGTTCATCAAAGGGTCGAACTGCATGGACGAAGCGCATGGATCGAGCCTCGGAACTTACGGAGCACAATCCTTGGGCGAGAGAGGTCCTCGCGTTTTACTTCCGGATCCTTCAATTCCAGAGTGAAGTCTACGAACGAACCCGAGTTCCGGACCGCACGGCTTCGGCCGAGAAAGGTAGGCTGCGGAGAAACCTCAACCTAGACGAGGCTGCCCGGAGATTCCCTGAACTTAGCGGCGATAGTGCAGAAAAACGGTCCGCCGAAACTGGCCGAAGAGGCCGTTCGCCTGCAGAGCTTCGTCCGCTACTCAAACTCGCGGAATGCTGGAGCAGTGGCTAGCGCAACTGATCCACCCCGAGGATGCGAGCGCATTCTTCGCGCGCGTGCTTGCTCCAGCCTCAGGCCGAGCGGCTTGCCCAGCGCCGGCGGTTTTGTGCCCGAATCGCCCGCCGGGAACAAGTGCCCCTACTGTCAGTCTGGCCCGCAGCTCGCCGTAATCCGGCCCGAGGGCGATGGCGGCAAACGGCTGCTCCTATGCTCGCTCTGCCAGTCGGAATGGGAATATCACAGAATTCTTTGTCCTGCCTGCGGGGAAGTACACAACGAAAAACTTCCCCGGTATTCGGCAGAAGGCATTTCGGCCGTACGAGTCGAGGCCTGTGACGTATGTAAAAGCTACCTGAAATCCGTTGACATGACCGTCGACGGGCTGGCCGTTCCCGTCGTGGACGAAGTCGCGACGGCGCCCCTCGATCTGTGGGCGGCCGAGCAAGGCTACCGCAAAATTCACTTAAATCTCATGGGGTTCTAACGCTTCTGGCTTGCCTCTGAGTTAAACCTGCGTCTTACAGCAACTTCCTCATTGACCACATTCGGTTCCCGGATGTAATCTCACTAGGTTTTTGCGTGCTTTGATTTGGTTGTCCTGTATCGGGTCACGACGGATGAAGGTTGTGGATCGATCTTTCGACAACGCGGGTCTCTCTCCAGCGGGGAATTCTCTCCGCCTGCTCTGTTTCGTTCTGCCTCTAACCAATTTGTGAAGGTTCTGTTCCCGGAGGTACCCTCAATGGACGTTTCTAGACGTGCATTTGTGAAAACAGGTGTTGCAGGAGTAATCGGCCTTACCGCCTTCGGCTTCGACGCCCAACCGCTCTACGCCCAGTCCCAGGCGCTTAAGATTTCCCGCACCACTGAAACGCGCAGCACCTGCCCCTACTGTGCCGTGAGTTGCGGGATCATCATCCACACCATCGGAGACAAGGCAAAGAACGTCACCGCGCAGGTGGTGCATGTGGAAGGCGATCCCGACCACCCCATCAATCGCGGCACGCTTTGCCCGAAGGGCGCGTCGCTGGAACAGGACATTCTGAATGATCGCCGCCTGCTGAAGCCTCAGGTGCGGCGTCCGGGATCGGACCACTGGGAAGATATCTCGTGGAACCAGGCCATCGACGAGATCGCGGACTGGACGAAGAAGACTCGCGACGACACCTTCATGGAGACGGATGCCAAGGGTAACACCGTCAACCGATGCGAGTCGATCGCCTTTACCGGCGGTTGCACGGACACCAACGAGTTCAATTACCTGGTTGTGAAGACAATGCGTTCAATGGGGGTGGTGCGCCTGGAAAACCAGGCGCGTGTTTGACACGGGCCCACGGTCTCAAGTTTGGGACCAACTTTCGGACGCGGGGCGATGACCAACGGCTGGATCGACATCAAGAACACCGACATGATGTTGATCATGGGCGGCAATCCGGCTGAGAATCACCCGTGCGGCTTCAAGTGGGCGGTCGAGGCGAAACGGAACCGCGACGCCAAAATGATCGTCGTCGATCCGCGCTTTACTCGTACCGCTTCCCAGGCCGACCTCTTCCTGCAGATTCGTGCTGGTAGCGACATCGCTTTCCTCGGCGGCGTGATCAACTACGCGCTCCAGAACAATCGCGTCGCACACGAGTACCTCGTCAACTACACCAACGCAGCGTTCATCATCAACGACGGCTTCAAGCTGCCTGAAGACGGCCTGTATTCGGGCTTCGACTCCGAGACTAAGACGTACGACAAGTCCACCTGGAATTACCAGGCCGGCGGCAACGAGACGGGCAAGGCCGCAGCGACTGGAGGGGCTGCTCCCTCGGCGGCCAACACTTCTGCTGGCCAACAGGCCGGTGGAGGCGGCGGTTCTTCGCAGGCCGAAGGACTGGGCTATCAGGCCGGGGGGCCGGCCGGCGCGAAGGCTATGGGTGGCGGCCCGATTCCACTTCCTTCACTGCCGCCGAACGTCGCCTACGATCTGTCGCTCGAACATCCGCGCTGTGTCTATCAACTGCTCAAGCAGCAGTACTCGCGCTACACGCCCGAGATGGTGGAACGCATAACGGGAATCCCACAGGCCGGTTTCCTGAAGGCCGCCGACATGTTCACCTCCATCCGCAAAGACGGAAACATGAAGAAGGTCGCCACCGTCATTTATGCGGTCGGCTGGACACAACATAGCTTCGGTACGCAGATCATCCGCACCGCCGCCATGTTGCAGCTGTTGATGGGCAACGTGGGACGGGCCGGCGGTGGCGTGAATGCCCTGCGCGGACACTCCAATATTCAGGGCGCAACGGATATGGCGGGCATCTTCGATATCCTGCCCGGATACCTCAAGATGCCGAGTCCCGCCGATAAGGACCTGAAGGCATACCTCGACCGGGTGACGCCCAAGGTTTGCAAGCCCGATGGATGGGAATCGTTCAATTACTGGTCGAACACCTCCAAATTCACGGTTTCCTTTCTGAAGGCCATGTACGGCCCTGCGGCCACCAAGGAAAACGATTTCGCCTTCAACTACCTGCCCAAGATCGATCGCAAGTACTCCTGGGTGGAAAACTGGAACGACATGTACGAGGGTAAGGTCAAGGGATTTTTCGCCTTCGGCATGAACGGTGTGATGATCGGCCCCGATTCCCAGAAGAACATCGATGCCTTGAAGAAAGCCGATTTTCTGGTGGTCTGCGAGATTTACCCCGACGAGACCAGTGCATTCTGGGAAGCTCCCGGCACGACGCCTGAACAGATGAAGCAGATCAACACCACCGTCTATCGGTTGCCCGGTGCAGGCTTTGCCGAGAAAGACGGGACCATGGTCAACTCGGCCCGCTGGTTGCAGTGGAAGAATGCGGCGGTGCCGCCTCCGGGCGATTGCCGGCTCGACCAGGACATTCTGGCGCAGATCTTTCTCAAGATCCGCCAGCTTTACAAGAAGGAAGGTGGCAAGTTCCCTGATCCCATCCTGAATGCCTCGTGGACTTACACACTTCCCGATCATCCGTCGCTGAGTGAAATTGCGAAGGAGATTAATGGGAAAGCGGTAGCCGACATCAGCGACGACAAGACTGGAGTTTCGCTGAAGGCCGGACAACAATTGCCTGGCTTTGCCATGTTGCGCGACGACGGCACAACGACGTCGGGCAACTGGCTCTACTGCGGGTCGTGGACGGAAGCCGGTCCCTTGATGCAACGGCGTGGTACCGAAGACCCGTCGGGTTTGGGAATTTATCCGAACTGGGGATGGTCGTGGCCAGCCAATCGCCGCGTCCTGTACAACCGCGCTTCCTGCGATCTCACCGGCAAGCCTTACGATCCGACGCGAAAGCAGATTTGGTGGAACGAGACCGCGCAAAAGTGGGTGGGGAATGATGTCCCGGACTTCAAGCCCGACTCCAAGCCCGACGAGCACATGGGACCGTTCATCATGAATCCGGAAGGGATCGGACGCATCTTCGTTCCTCTTGGCGCCTTCGCGGACGGTCCGATGCCCGAGCATTATGAGCCTATCGAGAGTCCGATCTTGAATCCTCTGCACCCCGATCAGTCGAGCAATCCGGTGGTGAAAAAGTTTAAGACGCCGATGGACAAGTACGCCAAACCGAACGAAGGGTACAACATCATCTGCACCACCTACCGGCTCACCGAGCACTATCACTACTGGACGAAAAACAATCCCATGAATGTCGAGCTGGTGCCGGAGCCGTTTATCGAGGTTCCTGCCGAACTCGCCGACGAGATGGGCATACGTGGAGGCGAGAGGCTAAAGGTCAGCAGCATTCGCGCCGACTACATCGCCAAAGCGATGGTCACTAAACGCATCAAGCCAATGATGGTTGACGGCAAAAAGCTCTACCAGGTCGGTATTCCCATTCACTGGGGTTTCAAGGGGATTTCCGAGGATCTTGGCCGGACATCGAAGATGCCGGCCAATCGACTTACCCCGACGGTGACCGACCCCAATGCCTACACACCGGAATTCAAGGGCTTCCTCGTGAAGCTGGAAAAGGTATAGGAGGCGCGAGATGGGCGATCGCAAGACGCTGCAAATCCAGCAAATCTCGGCCCATCCCGGACCGATTGCCGGCGAAGGCATGCAGCGGCAATCGGAGGTCTGCAAACTCATCGACACCACCACCTGCATCGGCTGCAAGGCATGCGAAGTGGCTTGCGTGGAGTGGAACGATATGCCGTTTCAGGAGACGCAATTCGACAACACTTATCAGACCATGCCCGACACGGACTGGAACTATTGGAACCTGATCAAGTTCAACGAGAGCGAGCACTCAGACGGCAGTTTCGCCTGGCTCATGCGCAAGCATCAGTGCATGCACTGCGCTGATCCGGGTTGTCTGCGCGCATGTCCTTCGGATGGCGCGATCGTCCAGTATGCCAACGGCATCGTCGATTTTCAGCAGGAGAACTGTATTGGCTGCCAGTTCTGCGTCTCCGGTTGCCCTTTCAACATTCCCAAGTTCAATCCGACGACCAAGAAGGTCTACAAGTGCACATTGTGCTCAGACCGCGTAAGCGCCGGTCTAGAGCCCGCTTGCATCAAGTCATGTCCCACCGGGTGCCTGCACTTCGGAACCAAGGAGGACATGAAATTTCTTGCCGAGAAGCGCGCAACGCAGCTTCGCGACGTATCCGGATTTGCCGAGGCTGGCGTTTACGACCCAGATACCATCGGAGGCACACATGTAATCTATGTGCTGCACGACGTAACCAAACCGGAGAAATACGGCAACCTTCCCGCCAAGCCGAGGATCCCACTCAGCTTCACCATTTGGAAAAGCATATTCAAACCGATTGGCCTGTTTGGAGCCATGCTCGGATTCGTTGGTGTGGTCATGCACTATGTCTTCGAGGGCCCGCGCCGGGAGCAACCTGCTCCGCCGATAAGACAAATCGATCCACCGCAACCTCCGGCAGGAAAGGAGAACTAGATGGCGACTTCAACCAATCGGTTCGTGCATCGCACCAACGCCATCGACCGCCTGGGCCGCACCGTCGTTTACGAAGGAGAGTTGCTCCGCCATCCCGTTTACACCCGCTTCCTGCATTGGATGGTCGGTATCTTCTTTTTCCTCGCGCTGCTTTCGGGCTTTGGCATTTACTTGCCGTGGATCTTCCACTTTTTCACCCCGCTCTTCGGCGGCGGAGCGATGACCCGGTTCCTCCATCCGTGGTTCGGCTTGGGCTTCGTAGTCTTCTTCGGACTTCAGGCGCTGAACTGGCTTCGGGTGATGCGCTGGACGCCCTCCGACACTCGCTGGATGAGGCGCATCAAAAGCTACGTCCGCAATGAAGAAGCCATGGAGCCGGCCGACGTTGGCTTCTTCAACGCCGGGCAGAAGATGCAATTCTGGGAGATTGTCGGCGGTGGCATCGCCTACTTGATCACCGGTTTGATCATGTGGTTCCCGGAAATCTTCGGCAGAGTTCTCGTGGCCATCTCCTACGTGATCCACGACATTTCTGCGCTGATCATGTTGTTTGGCATCTTCTTCCATATCTATCTCAGCACGTTTGGAGAGCCTCATACCATCCAGGCCATGACGCGAGGAACGGTGAGTGAGTCCTGGGCGTGGACCCACCATCCGGCGTGGTACAAGGACGTCACTGGACGCGATCCCAACGAAGCGATGGAACAAGAACGCCAGCGTCTCGATCAACTAAACATAGCCAACCGTGGTTGGTCCCCACCAGAGCCGCCAACTCCATCATCGCAACCTTCACCGGCGGAGAAAAGCGTCACCTCCCGGACGCAGCCGAAACCTTGGAAGTTCTGGAAGAAGTGAAGCGGTAGGACCTAGTGGGGTGGATCCTTTGACTCCCCCCTCTCATCAAGAGTCGCGCTTTAACAGGCTGCAGAGAAGATGCTGGTTTGCGATGGCTTTGAAGGGGCGCAGCTTTAGCTGCGCCGTACAAGTCCTTCACTGTTGTCATTGCGAGTGGTTCTAGTCCGCGCGGAATCTGTTTGTCGACTTTTTCTGCATCCTCATTGGCGTCGCTGTAGGTATAAAAGGGGCCGGGGAGTTAACCTACGCAATGGTCCGATTACGACAACTATCCTCGGGGCTAGAAAGCCGGAGGCAGACTGTCCTGAGCCTAGAATACGAATGGCACAAGCGCCTTTACCCGAGTTCTGTAGCCGGGGTATTCGTCCGGAAAGTGACTTAGGAGGAGACTTTCTTCCTGCTTCAGTTTGATCCAGAAGCCAATGAAGAAAAGCAAGAATCCCACGAATGCGACCAGCAAGCCGGACGCGATGGCGGTTCCCAGACCCATGAGCAGGTGGCTGGTGTAAATCGGGTGACGCACGAATCGATATGGTCCCCGTTCCACTAGTTGGTGCCCCTCTTTCAACTCAACATCTCTGCTCCAATCGCCTCCCAGCGTTTTGCGTGACCAGATGGCCGCGAAGAGTCCCACGGCACAAATCGCAACACCCAGATACTCCGCGATTACGGTATGCGGTATCACCAGCATGCCAAACGGATGCACCCATGCCGCAAGGAGCAGGATGTAGCCCAGCCAAACTGGCAACCTGGCGAACCTGCTGGCCCAGCTTTGACGCTCTGCCGCAGGCTTGATTGAGCGGGCGCTAATATTCCAATACAGGATGAGAAGAAGCCAACAAGCAAGTATCAAAAGTCCGGGCAGCATAAAATCGGCGCCCCTCTCCACCAGTGCGCCCTTCAATTCTCGGCCGCGACTTTAGACCTTGCAATAGCTATTCTGAAACCCCCATCTTGGAGGCGGATGGCCCACTTCTCCCGTGGCCTACATATCCCCGGTTTTGAGATATGTGGGGCTCTTGCCTTCTGCCACCTTCACCCTCAGTCGCGGAGCCGTTTATTATGCTCTATCGACTGCGTCGTATCACGGCACGACTTCGGGTTAGGGCGCGATAAGGCCTGTTCGCAACAGCCAACGAATCAATGTACGTTGTTGGCTTACGACAGAGGCAAATTGACAACATCGGCGTGGATGCTGGGCGGCGACGGTGACTGCCAATCAAGGAGGGAGTACTGCGTACTCCACGGAATTAGCGTAGCTGGGTGACATTGAGGACGCTCTGGACGGTGCATGACCCCGAAAGCCCAGCCAGCACGAATCGATGGATGGGGGAAGTAGGTGAGCGAGAAAACCTGAAGCAAGCTTTGCGGCAGGTGAAGGCTAATAAAGGTAGCGCGGGCGTCGATGGGATGACCGTCGGCGGAATTACCGACGACCTGAAACAGCACTGGCCAGCGATCCGAGAACAGCTGCTGAGTGGAACCTACGAGCCGAAACCGGCTTTCGCCCGGAACGGTGAGCTCATCAAGCGGTAGCCACTGCTGTCGAACCTCGTGCTCGGCGAACTCGATCGAGGGTTGGAGCCCCGCGGCCAGCACCAGCTTCGTGACTACAACGAGCAAAAATGTCAGGAGCACGAAGAAATGAAAAAGGAGATGATGTCAGCCCCCCCTGCGCCCGAGCCTCTCGCCGACAGCGCGTAACGCCTGCGGTTGGCGCACCGGCAGAAGAAAGCGAGTCTCTCGCGAGTGGCGACTTCAGAGTGGCCTTGGCGCTGGTATTCTGGATTCGGTCTTAATTCATCATGTCTGATCCCAACCATCCCGAAACACCTGAGACTCGCGAAACTCCCGAGGCTCCCGAATCCACCGAATCGTTCGACCAGCTTCTCTCCGAATACGAGCGCGAGCATGCCCGCGTTTCCGAAGACGGAGCTCGCCAGATTGAGGGTACGGTGGTCGCCGTTACCGCCGACGCTGTCCTGCTTGACATCGGCTTCAAGAGCGAAGGCACATTGCCGCTGACCGATCTGCCGAACGCCAAGCCCGGCGACAAGATCATCGTGTCGGTAAAAGGCCGCGACGCCGACGGGTACTACCTACTCTCGCGCACCCGAATTGCGGTTCCGAAAGACTGGACTGCCTTGGAAAAAGCCTTTACCGAAAAGGCGACCATCGTCGGCACAGTGACAGCAGTCGTCAAAGGCGGCCTGAGCGTTGACGTTGGCGTCCGCGCATTCATGCCTGCTTCGCGGAGCGGAACGCGAGACGCCGCCGAGCTGGAAAAAATGGTGGGGCAGGAGATTCGCTGCCGCATCACCAAGCTCGACGTTACGGAAGAAGATGTTGTGGTCGATCGTCGCGCAATTGCCGAAGAAGAGGAACGCGCGGGCAAAGAGCGTCGCTATGCTGAGGTAAAGGAAGGCGACACGGTGCATGGAACGGTCCGCAGCCTCGCAGATTACGGCGCGTTCGTCGATCTGGGCGGAGTCGATGGGCTGCTGCACATCAGCGATATCTCATGGAGGAGGGTCAACAAGCCGGAAGACGTTCTGACCGTTGGGCAAGAGATAGAAGCCAAAGTCCTCAAAGTCGATACCGACAAGCAGCGCATTTCGCTCGGCATGAAGCAACTCCTGCCGCACCCTTGGGATTCTGTGCCCGAAAAATATAAGACCGGCGAGCGTGCGCGAGGAACAGTATCCCGCGTGGCCGACTTCGGCGCCTTCGTCGAACTCGAACCCGGAGTCGAGGGCTTAGTACATATTTCCGAAATGTCTTGGGCCAAGAAAGTGAGGACGCCGAGCGATCTTGTGAAGCCTGGGGAAGTTGTTGAAGTCGTAATCCTTGGAATCAAGCTGGAGGAACATCGCATATCCCTCGGCATCAAACAGGCACTGGGAGACCCCTGGGCCGACGTTGCGCAGAGGTTCGCCGTAGGATCAGCCGTCGAAGGGACGGTCACTAGCCTGCCCAAATTCGGAGCGTTCGTGCAGCTTTCCGAAGGAGTGGAAGGCATGATCCACGTCAGCGAAATCAGCGCCGAAAAAAGGATCAACCATCCTCAGGAAGTCCTCAAGGTCGGCCAGTCGGTGAAAGCACAGATAGTCGCTGTCGATACCGAAAAGCGTCTCATCCGGCTCAGCATGAAACAGCTGGTTCCCACCGGCCTTGATGAATACCTCTCCGAACACAAAGAAGGCGATGTTGTGACCGGACGCTTGACCGAAGTGACAGGCAGTACCGCAAGAGTCGAACTGGGCGAACGCGTATTCGCCACATGTGAAATTGTCCCCGAAGAGCTGCCAAAGCCTGAAGGTCCCAGTGCTCCAAGTGGCGACGTGTCAGCTCTCGGTTCCATGCTAATGGCCCGCTGGAAAGGCGGCGGTCCCGCAGCTTCCTCCAAGCCGGAACCCGTTCGCGAGGGGCAGATTCGCAGCTTCCGAATTGCGAAGCTTGACCCAGAGACCAAGAAGATCGAATTGGCACTGGCGTAGCCAGACGCCATCTCCTTACAACCGTACAGTCGGCGAATTGCGTTCCGCTCCTGCCGGTCCGGTAATTTTCTGGATGAGTTTTGTCTGGTTTGCTAGTAAGCTTGTTGCCATCAGGCATTGAGCGTGGCACCACTGCATCATTCTGTGATTAGCGGGTGGGTGTCGTTTTACGCCATTGCAGGTGAAACGATTTTGCTGACTGGTGGCGCGGTTTGCGAGCTGGACTGTGAACCGCGGAGTTGCAAAACGGGACACACTGTTCCGTTACGTGAAGCAATACAAAAATGGCCGTTTAAGGCCGACATGGAGGAATACATGAAGAACTTCTGGACGATGTTCGTCCTCTCAGGATTGGTGGCGCTGGTGGCGATACTTCCGGCGGCGGCGCAGAACACTTTCAACGGCGATGAGCTCAACGTTAGCTTCTCGGCTCCAATGGCGTTCTATGCTGGCGATACCAAGGTGCCGGCTGGCTCCTATCACATTACGCGGAGCGTTGGCCCAGGAACGCTACTGCTCAGGGCCGACAAGGGAAAGCACGAAGTCATTCTGCCCTATGAAGCGAGCCCGTCCCCCGCACCCGTCAAGAAGATCGAGGTCACGTTCAACAAGTACGGGAAGGATGATTATCTGAACTCTGTCGCGTTTGGCAGCATCTCGAGCACGCAAGGAAGCTGGGTTCTGACGATCAAGCCCAGCGCCGGTGAGCAAGCCGCCGCCAAGGCTGCGAGCGCCGCTCCTCACAAGGTTCCAGCCACCAACACCCCCAAGTAGAAGGATCGCGGTGCGGTCGAACGAATCCGGGTCAGGTTCGTGTTTCGTCGCCTGATGGTATTTATCTTGAAACAAAGGGTAGCGTTCGCGCTGCCCTTTCTCGTTTTCTGCAGAGAAATACTTGCGCGCCGGCTTCAATTCTGGCTAGTATCCAGTTTCAGTCAACGGCGTCTGCGCCTGAGTTGAACGCTGACGTGTCGTCTTCATTGGGGCTTCCATGTTTCGACTGATACGCGAATTGGTTCGTCCGTACCGCGGAACGCTGCTCATCATCCTGCTGGCTATGCTGGTGGAGACCGCGATGAGCCTGGCCACTCCCTGGCCGCTGAAAGTCATCCTCGACAATGTCGTAAGCCATCACAAAATGTCACCGTGGCTCGAGGACTTGCTCCATCCCTGGATGGACGGCCACCACCAGATGCACATCGCTGCTATCGCCGCCAGCGCTTACGTATTGATTGCCGTGCTTGGTGCGATCGCGACCTACATCGACAACTACTACACGGAAAGCGTGGGTCAGTGGGTGGCAAATGACCTGCGCTTGCGCACCTTCCATCACCTGCAACGGCTGTCGCTGGGTTATTACAACACTCACCAGACGGGCACGATGCTGAGCACCATCACGACCGACATCCAGACCATTCAGGGCTTTGCGTCATCCTCAACCCTGAACATCCTCGTCGATCTTCTGACCATTGTCTGCATGCTGGCGCTGATGTTCTGGCTGAATTGGGACTTCACTTTAATCGCCGTCGGGGTCACGCCTTTCCTGTTGCTCTTCGTGTCGCGATTCAAGAAGGCTGTGAAGAAAG
Organism: uncultured Acidobacteriaceae bacterium; assembly: GCA_963722405.1. Classification (GTDB taxonomy): domain Bacteria; phylum Acidobacteriota; class Terriglobia; order Terriglobales; family Acidobacteriaceae; genus DASRAA01. Next base: position 442,929 of record CAVRMO010000012.1, on the reverse strand, counting down.
CTACCCACGAAGTGCGAAAGGAGCAGTCGCAAATCGTCGCCGTAGTGCAGCAGGACTTGGAGTCGATTCAGTCCGTAAAAGCCTTCGGGCGCCAGGACATGGAGCAGAAGGAGTTGGCGGATGTCAGCAAGGCCACCGTCGATGCGGCCCTGAAGGCCCGCAGTATAAAGTCGCTGCTATCGCCGGTAGTCACGGTGACAGTTGCAGTCTGCACCGCTATCGTGCTGTGGCGCGGTGCATACCTCATTTTGGCCGGAGTGATGACGGTTGGCGCGCTGACCGTCTACCTGTCGTACCTCAGCAAGTTCTTCAAGCCGGTCAAAGATCTAGCGACTACGACTAATGCGATTGCCCAGGCCGCAGTTGGAGTGGATCGGGTTCGGGCCATCCTCGATACCGACACGGTCATTCCCGAGAAAAGCGATGCCGTTGACGCTCCACCCGTGCGGGGAGAAATTGAGTTCGACCACGTAGCGTTCGCCTACGACGTGCAGAATCCGGTATTGCAGGACGTTAGTTTCACCATCAAGCCCGGGCAGTTGGTAGGCATCGTCGGACCGACGGGAAGCGGTAAGTCAACAGTGGTCAGTATGATTCCGCGTTTTTACGATCCGGTTAAGGGCACGGTCAGGATCGACGGTTACGACACGCGTGATTTCAAGCTACAGTCGCTCCGCGAACAGGTCGGCTATGTCTTGCAGGAAACCGTACTGTTCAATGGCACAATTGCCGACAACATTGCGTTCGGACGTCCCGGCGCCTCACGCGAGGAAATCATCAGGGCAGCGGAGTTGGCCAACGCTCACGAGTTTATCTCCAAGATGGCCCAAGGCTACGACACCATGGTTGGTGAACGCGGCTCTACCTTGTCTGGCGGACAGCGACAGCGTATCGGCATCGCGCGCGTCATGGTTCGCAATAATCCGATCCTGCTGCTCGACGAGCCAACGGCGGCGCTCGACAGCGAATCGGAGAAGCTGGTGATCGAGGCGCTGGAGCGGCTGATGAAGGGACGCACGGTCATTACCATCGCACATCGTCTGACTACCATTCGCGATGCCGACCAGATCATAGTGATCTCCGGTGGTGTCGTGGCGGAAAGCGGCACCCACGACGAACTGATGGCGAAGAATGCCATTTACGCGCAACTGCATCGCACGCAATTTGATGAAGCGGCACAAGCGACGGCTGGAAGCTCGAAGACTGTTCAGCAGGCTTAGCTCCCCTCGCAAGCTACTAAAGATAGGAATGATATGTCCCGGTCATTAGTTGTTCTTCCCGACGATTCTGCACGGCCCATGCTAGATGCGATCAACCATGCATCCAAATCGCTGCGTATCAAAATGTTTGTCTTTTCTGACCCTGCGATTCTCCAGGCTGTCGTCGCCGCCCACAAACGCGGCGTCGACACGAAGGTGATGTTGAATCCGGCGCGCCGGAGCGGGGAGTCGGAAAACGCGGAGAGCCGCAAGTTGCTCACGTCGGCGGGAGTCAGCGTGCAGGACAGCAATCCCACGTTTGACCTCACCCACGAAAAGTCGATGGTGGTGGACGACGAGACTGCGTTTGTGATGTCGTTCAACTGGGAACCGAAGAACCTTACCGAAACGCGCGACTACGCTGTAGTCACCAGCGCTCAGCACGAAGTGGCCGAGATCATGGAATGTTTTGACGCCGATTGGACGCGGAAGACGTTTACGCCAGGAGACCACTCGCACCTGATCTGGTGCGTAGGGAACGGGCGGCAGCGCATTGGGCAGTTCATTGATGAAGCGAAGCACACATTGTTCCTGCAGAACGAGCGCTATCAGGACCAAGTCATCATAGAGAGGCTGGTGCGGGCTGCGGAGCGAGGAGTGAAGGTACACGTGATGGCGCGGCCAGCCCACAAGCTGAAGAAGGAAAAGCTCGAGGAAGGCGTAGGCGGATTGCGCATCCTCGATGATGTCGGAGTCAAGGTCCACAAGCTGAAGGGCCTCAAGCTGCACGCCAAGCTGCTGCTGTCGGATGGAGTCCGCAGCATCATTGGCTCGATCAACCTGGCTCCCGGCAGTTTTGACAGCCGGCGGGAGTGTGCGATCGAGGTGCGGGATGAGGATGTCGTGTCCCGCCTGCACGAAGTAACCCACCGCGACTGGAAGAACTCGGTGCCGTTGGACCTTACGGATGAAGGCCTGAAGGCCGAGTTGGAGGACTACGACGAGAACGCTTCCGAAGACCTGGCGCTTGACGTAAACGATGGGAAGCACAAGAAGCACTGATCAACAGCAATAGAGGAGAACGAAAACATGGCTAATCGAAATATCGGTAGAACGCTGGCGCTGGGAACTCTGTTATTGGCCAGTGTGTTATTGCCAGCGCAGGTGTTTGCTGCCGACAGTATTAAAGGTCAAGTCCTGGGCGGAGGCGCCCCGATCGCAAAATCAACCGTGACGTTGTGGGAAGCTAGTGCTGGCGCCCCCAAACAATTGGGTCAAACGAAAACCAACGACGATGGCCGGTTTGAAGTTCGCGCAAAAGGCGCCAGCAGTGACGCAAGCCTCTATCTGGTGGCGACCGGAGGCGTACCCAAGGCCAGCAAAATGGGCGGCGACAATCCCGCTATCGCGCTGCTGGCAGTTGTGGGCAGCAATCCTGCGGCGAGTGTGACGATCAACGAACTTAGCACCGTAGCGTCGGCGTTCACCAACGCGCGATTCATCAGCGGTGATGGCATTTCCGGCAATCCGCTCGGACTGAAGATCGCTGCAGGGAACGCCCCGAACCCGGTCGATCCCGTGACCGGCGGGTGGGGAAAGCAATTCTTGATCCCCTGAACAGCACCCAGACCACGGCGCTCGCTAACCTCGACACTCTTGGCTCGCTCATTACCCCGTCGTTCACGGTGGCCAACGACGATTGGCGTGCGCGCTTGTACAAGGCCGCAACCCCGACTGGCGGAACGACACCCAAGAACACTCTCGAAGCGATGGCCGGCATTGCTCGTGAGCCGTGGGCCGATCCGAAGGACCTCTTCGCATTGTTTGACGAAGCCTATCCGCAACCCAAGGACGGCTCCCGGCGCGCGGCTCCATTCGTGCCCTACCTCGCCTACGTTCCCGATGATTTCGTCCTTAGTCTCTGCTTCGCGGGCGGCGGCATGTTCGCCAATGGCCGATTCATGTTCGATAAGGATGCCAACCTTTGGAGCGGACAGAACTGGATGCCCGGCTCGCAGTCGGGCGTCGTCAACAGCATCGGTGGCGGGGTCATCAAAGTTACCCCGAACGGAACCATCCTCTCTCCGCCGATCACCGGCTTTACCGGCATGGGCATCGATGGTGTCGGGTGGGGCACTGCCGTGACCAACGATAGAGTCTGGATCAGCAGCTTCAATGGCAAGTTCCTGGTAATGGATTTCGATGGCAAGCCCGTAGCCACAGAGAGCGATGTACCGTTTAAAGAGAAATTTCTTGGTTTGATGGGCATCGGCGTGGCCGCCAATGGTGACGTCTGGATTGCTGACGGCTCTGACAACCAGCTACTGTTCTTCCCCGGCGGGCGAATCAAGGATGGCAAGGTGGTAAAAGTCGAAGGGCTGAAGTCTCCCTTCGACATCGTCATCGACGACCAGAATCGCGTGTGGGTCAGCAATTCGCAGTCGGACACAATCGTCCGGTTCCCGGCGAGTGATCCAACCAAAGTGGAAACCTACCATGCAGGTATCAGCGTGCGCGCGCTAGCGCTCGACTCGAAGAGCAATGTCTGGGCGGTAAGCAATATGTCGTTGGATTTTCCCGTACCGAAGGTGCCTAACGGCGCTTCCATCATGGAGCAATTCAAGATCATGGGTGCAGCCATGCTGCAGTACCCGAAACCCACCGGCGTGGCCAGCATGATTCGTCCCGACGGCACGCAGCCTGACCCCAAGGGTTACACCGGCGAGGGGCCGTTGATGTGCCGTGGGGCGTGAACATCGACGGGAACGACGACGTTTGGATTGGCAACCTTTCGCCGCGCAAACGTGCTGTTGTTTACCTGGCAGGAGCAGACACCAAGGGCCACCCTGCCGGCACAAAGACCGGCGACGTCATTCATGTGTTCCAGAGCGGCAGCATCCAGATGCTCACCGACGTGAATATCGACCCGGCCGGAGACGTCTGGGCCGCGAACAACTGGAATGATGCGCAGGCGGCGACGTCTGGCGATCCGCTTCGACCCACCTCAACCTGGGGCGGAGGCTCGGGCCTTACCATCCTCTATGGAGTGGCCGCGCCAGTGAAGCCGCCGCGTATGGGCAAGGTGCAGACGTACTAAACCAAGAATGGCGAAGCCGCTCGTTGGGCAGCCGCGCCAGCTCCGTATCCGCCGGGGAAATGAGGGCCAAGCCTGCTGACGAAACTCGTGGAGATGCCTAATAAGGCACATATGGGACTTTCGGGCAGTTGCCCGTAAGTTCCTTTGCGACTAAGCTTATCGGTACCGAATAAGTCCCCAAAAATCAGCGCGTTGCCTAACCGGCAATGCATATTGGCGGCAATCGCCGGAGTTCTGTAACGAGGAGAAGCAATGAAGCCGTACTGTAAGAGCCTTTTTATGGTGGTCGCGGTAACGCTGACCCTGATGCTTTGTATACCTGCAGTTGCGCAAGGACCGGCAGACTTGACCGTCGCGGACCCGGCCGCAGCAACACCTGAAGCGACACCCACTCCGGCGGCAGCGCCAGCGGCCACACCTAGTGCCGCCCTCCCGGCGAATCCGATGCCGCAATATCCGACAGGGGGCGGTGCCGGCGACGATTGGCGGGTTTCCATCGCGATTTACGGCTGGTTCACAGGAGTGCGGGGTACCGCTGGAGCGCTCGGCCATAATGCCGGCATCGATGAGTCGTTCAGCGATGTGTTTCATATCCTCAAAGGGATGATTCCAGTCGCAGTGGAAGCTGATAAGGGCCGCTTCGTGATGCCGATCGACTTCTTCTGGGTGAAGATGGGACTCGATAATGGGATACCTCAGAATGATTTCGGCCAGACATCGATCGACACTCACCTGACGCTGTCGATCTTGACCCCAAAGATTGGATATCGGCTCTATAACGGCGACCACTTGAAGGTCGATGCGTTGGGTGGAATTCGCTATTGGTATTTGGGCTTGAACAATACTTTGGTGCCTTCGGGCTTGGGCAATTCGCGGTCGACGAACTGGGTTGACGGTCTGGGCGGCGCGAGGTTCATATTCCCCCTGGGCGACAAGGCGGCCCTCACGGTGGCTGGTGATGCCGGCGCAGGCGGGGCCAACCTGGATTACCAGGTCGTGGGCCTGCTGAATTACAACTTCACCCCCAAGTGGGGTTTGGCGGTGGGCTGGCGCTACTTGGACGTGAACTATCGTCCAACTAACCACCAGTTCGTCTACGACGCAATCATGAGCGGCCCGGTCGGGGGCCTAAACTACACCTTTGGCGGGAAGCCGCCGGTTCCACCCTCGGCTTCGTGCTCGGCTTCACCCGCGGAAGTTTTCCCGGGCGATCCGGTCAACGCCACCATTTCCACCCAGTACTTCAATCCCAAGCACACGCTGACGTATAAGTGGAACAGCACGGGAGCCAAGATTTCGGGTACGGGTACAACTGGAAATATCGATACCACAGGGCTTGCGCCGGGCAGCTATACGGTTTCGGCAACGGCCACCGACGCAAAAGAGAAGAAGAACAACGTAGCTTCGTGCAGCGCCAGCTTCATGGTCAAGGCGCGGCCGAACTATCCGCCGACGGCGAGTTGCTCAGCCAGTCCGAACGCGATTGCCATCAATCAAAGCGCGACGGTTAACATAACCGCCACTAGCCCCGAGAGCCGTCCGTTGACGTATGCCTGGACGAGCACTGGCGGCCAGTTGACCGGCAACGGCACGTCCGCAACGTTGGTAGCGACCAATGCCGATGCGGGCAGCACGATCACCGTCACCGGAACCGCGACTGACGATCACCACCTGAGCACAAGCTGTACGGCGAACGTCACCGTACCGCCAGTGCAGAAGGTGTCCGAGGTTGAGGACTGGGGCGAGTGCACCTTCGAGAAGAACCCCAAGAAGCCGTGGCGTGTGGACAACGATTGCAAGGATGTCCTCGACAAACTCGCACTTCGCGTACAGCAAATGCCGAACGGCAAGGTGGCGATTGTGGGCTTCACCGATCAGGAGGAAGTGGTCAACAACGGGCAGTTGGGGGCGCAGCGTGCGGTCAACGTGAAGTATTACCTGACGACGGACGAGATCGGGCCGAAGCTTGACCCGACCCGTCTAGAGCCGCGCAAGGGTGGCGTCAAAGGCAAGACGACCCACTTCTACTTCGTTCCCCAGGGAGCGACGTTCACCCAGGAAGAGTCAGTCACGGTGGACGAGAGCGTGGTGCAGGGCCAGTCGCGGTCGGCGGCGGCTCCGAAGAAGGGAAAGAAAGCGAGTACGCCGCCTCCGACCCAGTAAGGTCCAGGTGGTTGGCTGATTCATTAACGAGTGTCGCCTGTTAGCAGCCCCATTAGAAGGCGATAGCGCTGGGTCATGTGGCCCCACATGACCCAGTATTTTTTGTGGCGGTATAAGTTTTGCTGCCGCCAAGCAGGAGACCGTGACGTCGTTCACAGGCCTGGACCGTTAGAGACGTCCCCGCTTCCATCGAAACTGTCGAAGAGCTTCGCGTCAAGCCGGTTAAGCATCTTGCGCAGCTTCGCGACGGATGCATTAGCTGTCGTTTCCCCGATACGCGCCATTTCATCGGCGCGAGTGAAAGCCGATATATCAAAGGACGTCACGTCGGGTGCGAGCACAAAGTCAGCCGGTTGTACCCCGACGGAGTTCATGTTGTAGTCCTGGACCATGGTTTGTCGCATGATCACTTGAATTGTTGCCAGGAACCGGCCGGTGAACCGGGAACTGATTCCCTGAAAATCTCGTTCTAGCTTTGCCGTCACGGTTGATGCGATGACAAAGTTGCATCCCTTGGCCACCAACACGTTGGCAGGAACATTATTGAGCAGCCCGCCGTCGACCAATGCCTGGCCTGACTCAATGATAGGCAGTGATAGAGGAGGAAGATTGATACTTTCCATGACACCGATTGTTGCATCGCCGGCGTCGCGTATTACCGCTTCCCCCTGCACGAGATCGACGGAAATTGTGAACGTCGGAAGTATCAATTGCTCCATCCTGGCTTTTCCCAGGTACTTTCGCAGCATGGAATCGAATTGGCGCCATCTGTATTTGTAGAGCAAATACCAGTAGCCTGCGCCGGGTAGCTGGCGAAAGAACCACGACGGCTGCAATTCGGTCTTGAAGCGACGAGCAATGTAGTCTGGATCGAGACCAGCCGCGTAAATTGTGCCAACCATTGCACCAGCGCTGGTACCTGCCAACAGGTCGACGTAGATGCCGTGCCGCTCGAGCGCTTTGAGCACTCCGAGATGAGCCATGCCGCGAGCTGCGCCACCTCCAAGTGCCAGGCCGATCTGGATGCCTCGCAAGTGATGAACGATGCGTTCGAATCCATGCTGGAGCAAGCCATTTTGGTTTGCTCCAGCAGCGTCAAAAGAAAGCTTGAAGTCTCGTTCAGCAACTTGATGCAACTCCGGCAGATAAGGAGCGATAGGCTCGTTGCTGTCAAGAATCCACACGATCCGGATCTTGTCTCGCCAACTGGGTACGCTTTTCACCAGTCCCTGGAGCAGCACAGCTGCTGCACGCGCATCTTGGGGCCGAACACACCAAAGCACCACGTCGACGTAACTCAACAGGCGCATCATTGCCTCTGATGAATGGTCCGCACGAACATCGATCAGGAGTCGTCTATTCAAGGGCCAGTCTTTCAGGAGGTCTTGTCGAATCTGGCCTTCTGCAGCAAGGAATTTGAAGGGGACATCTCCGTCCGGCTTCCATTGCTCGTCATCGCCGATAACGCCCGGAGACTCGTCCAAGTCTTTCAGTCGACGTGCCAATCGAGCCACTAATGAACGGCTCGCCTCGCTGTGATGAATAATGCCCACGATGGATGGCTTGGGAAGGGAACGATCGACCAGCGCGTATCGCTTGAACGCGTTCACTGCCAGGCGAAATAGAGCGACTTGAAAGTCTGAATGCTGCGCTGCCAGTTGCAGTAGTTCCGTCGGCGTTAGTCGTACTGCTGTCGAAGGTTCAATAGCCTCGACGCGCAGGAGAGAGCGGTCCGAAGAACCCAGGGCAACCAATGCAATGGCAAGCCCTGGAACGATCGTGTCTCGCTGAACTTCCTTGCCTAACGAATCGTGAAACGTTGACTGCACGCGGCCGGTGATCAGGAAGTACATATGGGTAATTTCCGATTCAACTTCAATAACGACTTGCCCAGCGTGAAACTCGACCCACTCAGCCGCGGTCGTGATCGCAGTCAACGCTTCCTCGCTGAGTCCCACTGCCCAATCGAGCCGGCGGATATCCGCGCGAAGTTGTTCGATACTAGGTCGAACCGACGTTTGATCGTTGCTATTCATCATTTCCTCGGAGCTCGGAATCGAGAGCACCGTCTGCGGTTTCAAAACATGAAAAAACGGATCGATGAGGCAAGATGGTTGTCATCGTTCAGAAAGAGAAGCACATTCGGTGCGCCCTTGGGCGCTCGACGGTGTCGCGCTTGTAGTTAACGGTTGAAGAGAGGCGCTCGCTGACATCTTACGCGACCTCCGGGTTGCCTAGCGTTCTTTCCTTTGCTTTCATTCCCAGGCAAGATTGTGGTTCATTACCTAAAGCCCAGAGTGACGGCTGAAACGTCAAGCGCCGCAGGCCGATTGGCCCAAGCAAAAGACGGCCCGCGGATTCCCGAAACGGAATTCGCGAGCCGTGCCTTCCCTGCTGGTCCCAGGTGAAACGCGGGACGAATGAACCGATTTACTACGGTAGGATTACTAGTTCTGGCTTGCTGCCGCCGCTCATTCCGTAGGTTGCTCCGGAGTAGAACGCGCCAGCGTCGTACTTGTAGCAGCCAGGCGTGTCCGCCTTGACCGTAATTTGCTTGTTGGCGCCACCAATGATGGGATCCTCCGGATCGAAGGGCGAGTCGGTGCCGAACGAGACCATGAAACCGGTGTTCTTGTTCGAGGTCATCCAGACCGTGGTCGTGCCCTTCTTGATGCAGAAGAACTGGTTGTTCTTCGCGTTGGGAACGCCCGGCTTGATGTTGGAGGAACTGCCGGCCTTGGTGACGTCGATAGTGCAGGGGGCCGACGCCGAACCGCAGGTGTTGGCTGCGTTGCACATACTGGCTGGCTGCGCTTCGTCGCAAACATACTTGCTCTTTTTCTGTGCCTGCGCCGCTACAGAGACTAGCAACACAGTGCATGCCAGCAGGAGCGATACTCGATGCATCTTCATGATTTTCCGCCTCACTCGAAGTGAAAAGTTCAGTTTCTGAGAATTCATTGCGAGGAATGAACTACTCTGATTCCCACGCGGTTGTACACGATCACGACCAACCGAAATCCGCTGAGCAAACTGCGGCCGAGGCGCCAATTGGCGCCTCGCGGCAATTTCACTGGGCGCGATCGAGGCTAGTTTTCGGCCGTGCCCTTCCAGTCGATGATGTTGCTCAATCTCCACGCATTCTGGTTCAGATCGAGCTGCAAGTCTCCGTCCTTGTTGATGATCAACTGCGCCGCCGGATACAAGACGCCGCCGCTCTTGCTCTTGTCCTGATCGTTGATGTCGATCTGGCCAGCAGTGAGGTTGAACGACTGCGACTGAGTATCCGCGTACGCTTCGCCAAACGATATCTTGCGGTTGGTAACAAACTTGATCGTGCGGCCGGTTGAGGTTGGGATCATCCGGATAAAGCTCAAGTCATAACCGAGTGTTCCGGGAATCTGGATGCGGCCGACTGCCCTCATCTTCTCCAACGCGTTGACCAATCCCTGGTTCTGGCCCTTCTGGAAGGCATCGACAAGGATCTGGCGGTCTTCCGGCGTCGAGAACTCGTAGATGATCACCGTGACGCCGACATTGCGTCCCAATTGTGTGCTGGTACCGTAAGCGGTGGCATCAATGGTCTCGTACTTATCCCGGGCAAAACCGGGCAGGCTGATCATCGCCACCAACAACAGGACTGCAAGCGCTGACTTCGTTACTTTCGATGCTAGGTACATAGTTCTCTCTCCCCGTTACTGTTGAACGGAACCGATTCGGTGATACAACGGAATTTGATTGGTGCCAAGCGTAAGTCTATGGCGAATAAGACGGTAATTGGTTCCCGAGCCGAATTCAAGACAAAAATTCGGAGGCACACCGGGAGTCCTCTGCGGAATGTCGATTTGGGTACCGATTTTGGGCTGCGCGGTGCACAGCTTCTGGAGGGATTATGCGCGGAGTCGTTGACTCCGCAGCGTCAGGTTCTGCTAGTATTTACCGTATCGCACTTAGTTCCTTTGATGCGCCTTGCTGCGAATTTTGCGCTGCGAACAGCATCCCCCTGCTGGAGATTGCCTGCAATTCGATGCGGGCGACCCCCGAGTTTCTAACCTGCCGGCGAGCGATATCCGGCAATCCATCATGAAGAGAGGCAAGAGAAATTTATGAATACGAGTGCCAAATTCAAAGCACTAGCAGCTCTGTTGGTCCTGACACTGGCGGCGAGCAGCGTTGTTTTCGCCCAATCGCTCAAAATCCAAGGCAACATCATCAGCCGGGCCGGCAACAGCATGACCGTGAAGACGTCAGACGGCAACAATGTCGTGGTCTTGCTGAACGACAACACCGACGTGCAGCAGATAGAAGGCGCCTTTAAGGCACGCAAAAAGGAAATGTCGATGGCGGCGCTGATCCCGGGCTTAACGTGCCAGGTGCAGGGCACGTACAACGCGCAGAACCAACTCGTCGCGCAGTGGGTCCGGTTCACCGGCGAGGACCTCGAGCAGGCGCGGTCGGCGGAAGCTGCGGTCCACGAGACCCAGGTCCAGGCCGCTACCAATGAAGCCGACTTAAAGAAACAAGCGGAAGCACTGGCGGCACAAAACGCCGCGCTGAAAGAGCAGCAAGCGGCAATCACCGCACAACAGAAAGAAATTGCTGCCAATAAGGCCAAGATTGCCGCCACTAGCGCCCGCTTCGGCGAGCTTGACCAATACTACATCCTCGACGAAGTAACCGTGCTCTTCGGCAACGGCGTAACGAAGGTTGATCCCAAGTACAACGCCCCGTTGCTGGCGCTGGTGCAGAAGGCGATGACTTACAACGGTTACAACATTCAGGTGAAGGGTTATGCATCGTCGGTGGGCAGCGCGGCCCTGAACCAGCAGCTCAGCGAAGAGCGGGCGAACAATGTTTCAAACATTATTGTTCAGCAAGGTCACGTTCCCTTGACCAACATGCTGGCCCCGGGCGCTATGGGCGAGAGCCGGCAGGTTGGCAGCGACAAGACTGCTGAAGGCCAGGCGGAGAACCGTCGCGTCGTGGTTCGGGCGTTGCTGAATAAGGGAATCGCCGGCACCGAAATGCCATTGCCGACGACCAAGTAAGATGCTCGAATCAATGGGCAGTCGTGAGATTGTCTCTTTTGGGCGGGCCGGGCAACCGGCCCTTTCTTGAATTCACCGCATCAGCAACCCTGCTACGACGATGAAATCTCGCCTGCGTCCCAAAGCCCGCGAACTGATCATCCAGACCTGGCAGTCGCAGGCGAACCTGGCGGTCTTTCTTCTGTTGCTCGCTGTAACTGTATTCATACTTCCGGCGTTGAATGTCGAGCGTAGCCACCTCAGGTTTTATGGCGATGTGGTGTATTCGTTCATGCTGGTTACAGGGATCGCGATTGCGTGGGGCCAGCGCAAGCTAATGTTCGTGGCGGGCGCCATTGGCGCGGTGACGCTGGCGGCCCGATGGCTTGCCTGGGCGGCACCGGGCACGAAGATTGAGATCTGGAACGAAGTGGCCTCGCTCGCGTCAGTGTTGGCGATTGCTTATGTTTTGCTGGCGCAGATCTTTCGTAAGGGACCTATCAACGTAATGCGGGTGCTGGGGGCAGTGGCGGTTTATCTGCTACTGGGAGTTGCCTACGCCCAGGCCTACCAAATCGCCATTCGCTTTAATCCAATGGCCATTTCGAGTTCTGAAGGTGCAGTCATCGAGTTCAGGGACTGGATCTACTTCAGCTTTTCGACCCTGAGCACCTTGGGCTACGGCGACATCATTCCGACAGGGCGGTTCACCCGGTCGCTCGTCATTGCTGAAGCCATCAGCGGACAGCTCTACCTCGCGGTCCTGATTGCTCGACTGGTCGCGATGCAAGTCAGCGGTGCCGGTTTGTCCGGCAGAGACGATGAGTAGGGGATATTCAGGGACGTCTGTGTTTCGACCGCTTGGGGGTGCGAGTTCAGAGGAGTCTCTGGCGACTTCTTTATGTGCTGGTGATGAGAGGTTTTTCAGCTTCCGAGCCGGTGACACACGAGGTGCCCGAACGTGTAATAATTCCTCCAAGAGTTAGGCGACGTCTGCCTGGGGGAAGATCATGGTGGGGACGGTGGCGATCGTAGTTTTGTTCACGCTGACCGCGCTGGCAGTGGTTTTGTATGCAGCCTATTGTGAAGCTGGAGAGGACTTGCCATGCAAGCGAGCTCGAATGCGTAGCGAGTCTTCGAATGCCAGAATTGCGGGTTCTCATCACAAGGACAATCCCTGAAGAAAGCCCCCGGAGTGGGGCTTCGAGCGGCTTGGCGTTCGATCGCTGTGACGTGCTTTGATACGGCGTTGGCTCAGGGGCCGGGATGGCGCGGCAAATCATCTAGAAAATTGAGATCAACAATAGAAGATGCGAGGGTGGTCCACTCTTGATCTTCTGCGCTGTAGGAAGGAAGCAAATGTCTTTCAGGCAACTTCGTGCGCGGTCCCGTGCAATTCAGTTTCTGGTTGTTATTACGGTTTTGTGCGTGGGCGCAAGGGCTGAAAAGATTCGCGTCCATTACGACAAGTCGATCGACTTCACAAAGTACAAGACGTATGGCTGGGCTCCAGTGGCCGCCGTCGCACACCCCATGCTGGCTCTCGATGTGGTGGGAGCCATCGAAGGCGAATTGAATGCACGCGGGCTGACTAAAGTCCCGGCGAATCCTGATCTCATCGTCCAGATCTACGGCGCAGTCGATACGGAAGTGAGCATGACTTCGAACAATCCGATTTACAACGCGACGGGCGGCATCCCGCCTTTTGATCCCAGCATGACCTCGCCGGGGAACTCGCTGTATTGGGATGGGTATTACGGGAATTCGACCGTGCTGGTTCACCCTGGCCAGTTGATCGTTGACTTGATTGATGCCAAGGCCAAAAAGCTGGTGTGGCGCGGTATGGGGTCGGAGGCGATCAGCCCGAATAATCCGGACAAACTGATGGACGAAGCCAACAGCACTGTGACCAAATTGTTCAAAGAGTATCCCGTAAAGAAGTAGCCGAGCTCGAGGGCGGCGCCGCACTGTAACATGCCGTTCATTTACGGCAGTAACGCATAAGGCTCATAGAAATTTTGGATTGGACTCCGCTTGGGGGCGTGGGACAGACTCGCCTCAGCGAGGCGAAGATGAGCCTGGGTGAGGTTTCCCTCCGAAGTGCGATGGGCGTGCCGGTGTCCGGTGGCCCGTTATTTCTGATGTGTCCCCCGACCTTGTACGACGTGAACTACGTCATTAATCCCTGGATGGAAGGCAACGTTCACCGGTCCTCACGTGAGAACGCCGAACGGCAGTGGGAGCAGTTGCGCGACGCCTTGGCTGGCTTGGCGCGGGTGGAACTTGTCGAGCCGCAAGCTGGTTCTCCTGACATGGTCTTCACCGCAAATGCCGGCCTGGTGCGCAAGGGACTGGTCGCGCTCAGCCGTTTTCTGCATAGCGAGCGCCAGGGGGAAGAGCCGCATTTCCGCAAGTGGTTTGATGATTCTGGTTTTGCGGTTCGTGAGCTACCCAAGGCCGTGCCCTTTGAAGGCGAAGGCGACGCGCTCTTTGAGGCAGATAATTCAAGGCTCTGGGCCGGACATGGCATGCGTAGCCGCGAGGCCAGCCACCCCTACCTGCAAGACACCTGGGACGTGGAAGTGATTTCCCTCCGGTTGGTCGATCCCCGCTTCTATCACCTCGATACCTGCTTCTGTCCGTTGTTCGGTGGCTACGTGCTGTACTACCCACAGGCCTTCGATGCCGTCTCTCAGGCTCGAATTCAGGCTGGCTATCCGGAAGACAAACGTATCGCGGTTTCACAGCCAGATGCTTTGCGATTTGCGTGCAATGCGATCAACGTGGGTAAGACGATTCTATTGAATGAGATCAGTTCACAGTTGTCGAGCCGTTTGGAGTCGCATGAGTTTCGAGTGATTCAAGTGCCGCTGAGCGAGTTCCTCAAAGCTGGAGGAGCCGCTAAGTGCCTGGTTCTGCGGCTCAGCGAAATGGAAGCGACTCATGGAACTGTAGGATTCTCGGCGACCGCCGCAGCGTAAATGGCGGCGGCCAACGCTTGACGCTGCAAGAAGCCATTGCCTAGTATCGAAAGCTAGGATGTATCCTCCCCCCCTGCAGGAATATTTTTTTTGCGCGATTACACGCATCTTCCTACTTACTGCCGCTATTCCGCTGGTCTTGGTGGCCTTCGCCGCGGCGCAGTCCGTAGCCCGGGGCGCTCCCACGCCCGTCGCTAACTTCGTGGACGTCGCGGAGAAGGCGGGACTCACCATGAAGAACGTTTTCGGCGGTGTCGATACCAAGAAATACATCATCGAGACCACGGGAACGGGAGTCGCTGTTTTCGATTACGACAATGATGGTTGGCCCGACATTCTGTTTGTCAACGGAACCACGTTGGAAGACATGAAGGCGGGGAAAAAAGGTCCCACGAACCGTCTTTACCATAACAATCACGACGGAACGTTCACGGACGTAACGGAGAAGGTCGGCCTCGCTGATGCCACGGGGTGGGGGCAGGGCGTCTGTGTTGGCGATTACGACAATGACGGGTGGGAAGACGTTTACATCACTTATTACGGGAAAAACCGTCTGTACCACAACGATCACGGTGTCTTTAAGCTGGTTAGCGAGAAGGCCGGCGTCGCCGGCAACGGCAAGGAGTGGGGCGCGGGATGTGCGTTTGTCGATTACGACCGCGACGGCCACCTCGATCTGATCGTTGCGAATTACGTTGACTTTGACGTGAACACCGCTCCGGCTCCCGGCGACCGGCCATCGTGCATGTGGAAGGGAGCGCCGGTGATGTGCGGGCCGCGCGGGCTGCCGCACCATAAGAACATTCTGTATCACAATCGCGGAGACGGAACGTTCGAAGACGTTACGGCGAAAGCGCACATCGACCTGACTAACGGCCATTACGGGCTCGGCGTATCAACGCTCGACTACGACAACGATGGCTGGCCCGACATTTATATTGCTTGCGATAGCACTCCGAGCATTCTGTATCACAACAACCGCGACGGAACCTTCACTGACGTGGCCGTGGTGGCGGGCGCTGCTTTCAATGAAGACGGACGAGAGCAGGGCGGCATGGGCACGACCATTGGCGACTACGACGGCGACGGACGCTTGGACATCTTCAAGACCAATTTCTCGGATGACACATCGACGCTGTACCGCAATAATCCGGACGGAACGTTCACCGATGTGACGACCGCTGCAGGGCTGGGACTTCACACGAAGTACCTCGGCTGGGGCACAATGTTTTTCGATTTCGACAATGACAGTTGGCCCGACCTGATGCTCGTGAACGGGCACGTGTATCCCGAGGTCGACAAGTTTCATCTCGGCAGCAATTACCAGGAACCACGGATCCTATACCGCAACAACGGCGACGCTACGTTCAGCGACGTGTCTGAAGCGGCGGGGCCAGCGATCACGACGATGGCTTCCTCGCGAGGGCTCGCAGTTGGCGACCTGTGGAACACGGGGCAATTATCGGCAGTGATCAGTAACATGAACGACAGGCCCAGCCTGCTGAAGAATGAACAGAAGTATCCCAATCACTGGATAGCGTTCAAGGCCGTCGGGACCAAGTCGAACCGCGACGGCATTGGAGCGCGCATCACGGTGAGGGTGGGGAAGCGGTTGCTGGTCGATGAGGTCCGCAGCGGATCGAGTTATTACTCGCAGAGCGACATGAGAGTGCATTTCGGGCTCGGTTCTGCGACGAAGCTGGATTCGATCGAGATTCGCTGGCCGAGCGGGCTGACCGAGCGATTCGACAACGCCGCTGTCGACCAGATCAACACCGTAAAAGAGGGCAGCGGCGTTGCCGTCAGCAACGAGCCGCCAAAGAAATCGTAAGGAGGAATCATGCAGCGTTTATTTCGTCAGTTCATAGCATATGTACTTACGGCGGCCATCTTGGTGGTTTCACCAGGCTTCGCAGTCGCGCAGGCCCCGGCGGCTCCGGCGGCGAAAGTCGCCCCCGATGCCGGCCTGCCATGGCCGCGTGTAGTCACTTCGCAAGGCGCCACGATTTCGATTTACCAGCCGCAGGTCGATAGCTGGAGCGGCAATGTGCTGAAGGCGTACGCGGCCGTCAAGGTGGTGACTCCTGGAAAGAAGACGACCGATTACGGTGTGATCTGGTTCTCGGCGAACACCGAAGTGGACAAAGTCAACCGCGTGGTGACATTAAACAACTTCAACATTACCAAGCAAAGCTTCCCAACCATCGTCAACAATGGCGCGACCTACGCGAGCGCGTTTACGGGAGAGCTGCCCTGGAACCAGACGATTCCTCTGGACCTTTTGGAGAGTGACCTGGCTATTTCGGCCGACGCGGGAGCGCAAAAAACCTACGCGTTGCAGAACAATCCGCCGCGAATCATCTACAGCGCCACGCCGGCGGTGCTGGCGCTGATCGACGGCAAGCCCGTTCTCGGTCCGGAACAGAATCATCTGCAGAAGGTGATCAACACGCGCGCCCTGATCGTGTACGACGGCTCAAAGTACACGTATTACCTGGCGCTGATGGACGGCTGGATGGAGTCCCCCACGATCGAAGGACCTTACACCGTCGCAAAACATGCCCCCACTAAGGACCTCGCAAAGATCGAGCAGGCAGCCAAGTCCAGCGATTCGAACCAGCCGCTAGGAAATCCCGAGCAGTCGCTGCAGCAAGCATGGGGGGAAGATGAAGTGCCGACGGTGTACGTCAGCACGGTTCCTGCTGAGCTCGTGGTGACCCAGGGGCAGCCGCAGTTTACGCCGATTCTTGGAACCACTCTGCTGTACGTTTCCAATTCAGGCAACGACATCTTCATGGACAGCGGTAACAATAACTGCTACCTGCTGCTGGCAGGACGGTGGTTCTCGTCTGGTTCGCTGCAGAACGGCCCGTGGGGGTACGTTGCGGCCACCGGACTGCCTTCGGATTTTGCGAAGATTCCCGCGACTAACCCGAAGGCCAGCGTGCTGGTCTCGGTTCCCGGCACGCCACAAGCTAAGGAAGCGTTGATCGCGAATGAGATTCCGCAGACGGCAGCGATCACGCGCTCGGCGGCCAAGCTGAACGTGACGTATTCCGGAGACCCCAATTTTCAGCCGATAGCGGACACCAGCTTGACCTATGCGGTCAACACGGCGACGCCAGTCATCTATGTGCCGCCCAGCAGCGCGTATTACGCGGTGCAGAACGGTGTGTGGTTCACTTCGACGAATGCAACGGGCCCGTGGATCGTCGCTACCAACGTGCCCCCGGCGATCTACAGCATTCCGCCGAGCTCTTCGCTGCACTACGTAACGTATGTGCAGGTTTACGGCTCGACTCCAAGTGTCGTTTATGTCGGCTACACGCCGGGATATTACGGGACGATTGTTTCTTCGGACGGCGTTGTCGTGTATGGGACCGGGTACAACTACGTGCCGTACGTCGGCCCAACATATTGGTATCCGGCGCCGTACACCTATGGGGTCGGCGCAGGATTCGGCTGGAGCACCGCCGCTGGATGGGGACTCGCGTTTGGGATGGGCATGGCGGTGGGAGCGTATTGCAGTCCGTGGTGGGGCCCGGTGGGCTACTGGGGATGGGGCTACGCCGCTCCAGCGTGGGGATGGGGAGGCTACGGCGGTGCGGCGGCGGCCAACGTTTACGGACGCTGGGGCAATACGGCGTACGCGGGAACGCGCGCTGCGTGGGCGAATCCGTACACCGGAAACATCGGCACCGGAGCGCGCGGCACGTACTACAACCCAGTGACGGGAAATTCAGGTTATGCGGGTCACGCGGAAAACTACAACGCCTACACCGGTACCGAGCGCACGGGAACCAACGTCAGTGGCTACAATCCCAGCACCGGAAAGTCGTATGCCGCTCAAGGCAGGACGGCCAGCAATGCATACACCGGCAACTATGCTGCGGGTGCCAGAGGCGCATCCTACGACCAGAACACCGGCGTGGTGAAAGGTGGCGCGGCCGGAACCGCGGGCAATGCGTATAGCGGGCAGTCGGTCAGCGGGGCGCGGGGATTTGCGTACAACACGAACACCGGCAATGGCGTCGCGAAAGAAGGCAACAACGTGTACGCGGACCACGACGGCAATGTGTACAAGGCCAGTCCCAGCCAGGGATGGCAACAGCACAGCGGCAGCGGATGGGGTGCGCCTTCGTCAAGCTTTAATCATTCTTCAGCGGACAACTGGGCTTCTGCGCGCAGCGAAGGCGCTTCACGCGCGGGCGGCTTCAGTTCAGGAGGATGGGGCGGTGGTGCCGGCGGCGGCGGTTGGGCTGACCGCGGCGGTGGTGGATTCGGCGGAGGAGGATTCCGAGGCGGCGGGGGAGGATTCCGTAGGTAGGTCGTTCGCGTTGATCGCATCCTGCCGCTTGCTACTGCGGCGGCCGCTAATGGTGAGGCGCCTTCCGTGTTTCTCGTGTTGGGAAAGGGAATTACTGCGGTTCCGGCAGAACCGATGCTGAACTGATCGCGTGAGCTCTCATCGGTGCGAGGCATGGCCCGGTATTTTGCCGTGGGACTTCAGGCTGGCGCTCTCGACATCGACCCGATACAGAATGTGTGGATCCCAAGGGAATTCGGAGTCCAAGTGAAGCGCTTTCAAATGCTCTGGTGAGGGGACGTGTTTACGTGCGCTCTCCAGCGCGATGCGCTCGCGTTCTGCTTGACCTTGCTGGCCGAAGACGCCTGTCTTGCCATCGCCGAGGAACTCGTGGACTAGAACAATGCGGCCATCGCGGGCATCATAGATGATGCACTTGTGGGAAGTGGGCTTGGATGCCGGGAATGTGGACTGGAACTCCATGGCCTTTCCTACGACCAGTAATTCAACATCAGCCGCCCGTATGCAAAGGCGCTGATGACGGTGATTTGGATGCTGAGGCTGGTCATCCCCTGCCGCCACACAGCCAGGGTCGTGTCGCTGAAATTCTCTGTCCCGTTGGCCGATATGACCTGGATGATGCTGATGGCCGTGTAGAAATTCTCGCCGTCGTCGACGAAGTTGGAGCGACCCAAAGCGACTTCGGCCATGGTGTCGCGGTTATCAATCTGGACAGTAGCCTGGTAGATATAGGCGGGACTGCCCCACGCCCACCATGAGTATGCCTGCTGACCAACCATCGCGCACTCCAAGGTTGCGGGGTTGCGCCGCAATCGCTGAATCGGCTGGAGCCCTCATGGTAATGCTGAACCATGCGGGTTTCAACTGTTCTGGGAATTTCTGTTCTGGGAATTTCAAGATTCGAAGAACTAAGGATGAGGCTTGCTGCTACTTCTTCCTGGCGTTGGCCAGCGGCTCGGATTTGACGATGCCCTGACCTTCTTTGACGTAAACCAACTGGTTCACCTTGACGTCTTTCATAGTGTCCACCTGGCCGCTGGGCCAGCGGACTTCGAGCAGTTCTATTTTGTCGGCCTTACTGAGTCCGAAGTGAATCCGCAAATCGTTTTGCGAGATGTAGCCTCCGCCGCTGCGAACTTCGTCAATCTGCTGATGTGGTTTGGGATCATCGGCGACCTTGGTGACGCACTTGACGCGGGCGCCGATGGCGCTGCGATTCGACTTCACGCCGATGCACTTCACCTTGATCCAGTTGTTGTCGAGCTTCGAGTCACAACGCACGAGTTGAGGCAGGCCGTTTACGGTGTTCACGACGAAATCGACGTCACCGTCGTTGTCAAAATCGCCGAACGCGCAGCCGCGAGAGGCGTTCGGGACCGTGATACCGGGTCCGCCGTTTAGTGTCACCTCCTGGAAGCGGCCGTTGTGCTGGTTCCGGTAGAGCAGCTTGGTCTGCGGATATCCCGCCTCGGTGGTCAGTTGCTCGACTTCGGGATAAACGTGGCCGTTGCAGATGAGGATGTCAGGCCAGCCATCGTTGTCGAAATCGAAAAAGCCGCAACCCCAACCAAGATACTTGGTGTGTAATCCAAGTCCGGCCTGGAATGTGGCGTCTTCGAAACTCCAATTGCCTTGATTGCGGTAGAGCGACGGTGTGTCGCCCGCGAAGTTGGTCTTCAGGATATCGAGATTACCGTCGAGGTCGTAATCGGCGGTTGAGACCCCCATGCCCGCCTGCGGCTTGCCGTCGGCGCTTAGCACGCAGCCCGATTCCAGTCCGACTTCGACGAACTTGCCGTTCTTCTGGTTCTGGTACATCAGCGACTGGGTGGAATCGTCGGCGACGTAGATGTCGGGCCAGCCGTCGTTGTCGAAATCCGCGACCAGAGCGCCGAGTCCGTAGGTTCCGTTCACCTTCTTGATGCCCGCTGCGTCGGAGACGTCTGTGAAGGTGCCGTCGCCATTGTTGTGATAAAGGATGTTCGAGTCGCCGTTTAGTCCCGGAGGCCCACAGGCCACCATGACCGCCTTGTATAGGCAAGGGCCACTCTCCGGCACGGGCGCGGTTTTGAGATCGAGATCGATGTAGTTGGCGACGAAGAGATCGAGTTTGCCGTCGCGGTCGTAGTCAACAAAGGCGCAGCCAGTTCCCCAGCGAGTTCTCACGCCGGCCACCCCGGCTTTCTCGCTCACATCAGTAAATGTGCCGTTGCCGTTGTTGTGGTACAGGACGTTCTTGCCGAAGTAAGTGATGAACAAGTCGTCGCTGCCGTCGTTGTCGTAGTCGCCGATGCAGACGCCCTGACCCCAGCCAGTGTGCTTGAGCCCGGCCTTGAGAGTAACGTCGGTGAAAGTGCCGTCGCGATTGTTCTTGAAGAGGTGGTTAAAGGGCTCGTCGCCCGGCGGAAAGCCTTCGAGTCGCCAACCGTTGACCAGGAAGATGTCGAGCCAGCCGTCGTTGTCGTAGTCATAGAAGGCGACGCCGCAGCCAGTTGTCTCCAGCAAATATTTGTTCTTGTGCTCGCCGCCAAAGATGGTCTTGGCGTTGAGCCCGGCTTCTTTAGCCACATCGGTGAATGAGACGCCGAGGTCGCCAGCAGAAGCCGCGACTGGATACTCCTGTCCGACCATCGGTAACGGACGGACCAGAGAAAGCACGTCAGAAAACGAGAGCACGAGAGCTGAGCGGCAGAGGGACTGGAGAAACTGACGGCGCGACTTTGACAAACGAAATTACCCGCCTTGCTGGAACCCGTGCAAGAAGTGAGCTTTCATTTTCCAGTACGGAAGTCAAGAATTGCAAGCCGCCGCGGAAGACCACGCCCACCCCGCCCACCCCTGGCTTCTGGCATCGTGCAGGGCAATGGATTAGACTCGAACGGTTCTTTGATCCCATCTCGACTCTCAGGGAGCACCTCCGATGCGTCGAAAGTCATCCGTGCCGTTGGTCCTGCTATGTAGCTTTTTCGCGGTTCTTCCGGTTGTCTCTGCGCAGTCTAAAGCGGTTGACGCCGAGGGCCATCAGTGGTGGCAACACGCGGTTTTCCAGGAGATCTATCCGCGCAGCTACATGGACAGCAATAACGACGGCATCGGGGACCTGAACGGCATCGCATCGAAGATGAACTATCTGAAATGGCTGGGTGTGGATGCTATCTGGATTGCGCCGTGCTTTCCGTCGCCGCAGGTGGATTTCGGATACGACGTGTCGGACTACGAGAACATCGATCCCATGTACGGCACGATGGATGACTTCACCGCGATGGAGCAGAAGGGGAAGGCGAACAACATCGGCATCGTGTTTGACTTCGTGGTGAACCACACCTCCGACAAGCACAAATGGTTTCTTGAATCCGAATCGTCGAAGACCAATCCCTATCACGATTGGTACATCTGGAAAGACCCGAAAGGGAAGAACCAGCCGCCGAACAACTGGACGTCGACGTTTGGGGGGTCGGCGTGGCAGTGGAACCCGAAGCTGAATCAGTTTTATTACCACTTTTTCTATCCGCAGCAGCCCGATTTGAATTGGCGGAACCCCAAGGTCGAGGCGGCGATGTTCGACGTGACGCGCTTCTGGTACAAGCGTGGCGTAGTGGGCTTCCGGCTGGATGCAGTGGATACGATGTTCGAGGACCCGAACCTCACCAACAATCCCGTCAAGGGCGAGAAGAACGCCTACGGAGACCAGCAGCAGGAATCCAAGTACAACACCAAGCTGCCGGAGGTGTATCAAGCTCTGGCCGGCATGCGCAAGGTGGCGAACGAATACAACGCAGTGCTGATCGGGGAAACGTGGACGAACGATATCGCCGAACTGAAGCAGTACTACGGCAAAAACCATGAAGTCCTCCAGATGCCGATGGACCTGATGATGTTGAACTTGAAGCCGCTTTCGGCGGATGTTTTCCGCAAGCACGTCGCTGCGGTGGACGGTTCGGGTGAGTGGCCGGTATGGGTGATGAGCAACCACGACAGAATGCGCGCCTATAGCCGTTTTGCCGACGGGAAGCACGACGATGACATCGCGAAGGTGATGGCAGGCATGTACCTGACTCTGCGCGGGACGGCGATCATGTACTACGGGGAAGAGATCGGGATGAAGAACAACGATCCGACCCGCAAAGAAGACGTGAAGGACCCGATCGGGCAACTGGGCTGGCCCGAGGAGAAGGGCCGCGATGGCGAGCGCACTCCGATGCAATGGAATAACATGCCGAACGCGGGATTTACGCAGGGTATTCCCTGGCTGCCAGTACCCATGACTTACGAGACGCACAACGTGGCGAGCGAACAGAAGGACCCGAACTCGATCCTGAATTTCTATAAGAACCTGCTGGCGTTGCGGCATACCAACAAGGCACTGCTCGATGGCGACTACGTGGCGCTTAACCAGAACGACGCCAACGTGTATTCGTACTTGCGGCGCTATAAGGGGCAGGCTGTGCTGGTGGTGTTGAACATGTCGGAGAATCCGCAGAACGTCAGCTTCAATCTTTCGAAACAAGGCTTCAGTGCGAGCGAGGCCAAGACGTTACTCAGTACGATCAATAGCGGTGCAACCCAGAAGCTGTCTGGGATTTCGCTTCCGCCGTACACTGTGTACATCGGTGAAGTGAGCAAGTGAGGATCGGGAATCGGAGACGCCTCGATCCAGTAGGCAAATAGTGTTTTCGGAGACGATGAAGTGTTAAGGCGACTTACGGGACTGGCCGCCACTCTACTGGTAGGAACTCTGCTTCATGCCGGTACGGTTCGGGAAGTCCCGTCGCCCGCGGCAGGTCGCATTGTCGCGCTCGACCTCGCAGGAAAATCAGTAGATCCGTTTGAGATCGCAAATGGGAAGCCAGTAGTATTTATTTTCGTCCGGACGGATTGTCCCGTTTCCAACCGCTATGCTCCGACAATTCAGGCGCTCAGCACCAAGTATGCCGGCAAGGCAGTGCTGGTGCTGGTTTATCCAGACAAATCAGAAACTCCCGCTGCGATTGAAAAGCACTTGCGCGAGTACGGTTACAAGAACGAAGCACTGCGCGATACCCAGCACAGTCTGGTTCGGCTCAGTAAAGTCGAAATTACGCCTGAAGCGGCGGTATTCGACGGCAAAGGCCAGCTCATCTACCACGGCCGCATCGATAATTGGTACAAGGAGTTTGGTCATGCGCGCAGCTCTCCCACGACGCACGAACTTGACGACGCGATTTCGGCAGCGTTGACCGGGGGCCGGCAAGTACCTGCTTCCGTCGGTGGAATTGGGTGCTATATCTCGGACCTGCAATGAGACGGGTGAGCTGGAATTTGCCGCGTGCGATGGGTGTTGTTGCGTGTGCAGTGCTCATCTTGACGGGCTTTACCGCAACGCTTTGGAGTTCGGACACCAATACCGTCGCCCCCAATGTTACGTTCAACCGCGACGTTGCTCCCATCGTTTACCAGTACTGTGCCTCGTGCCACCGCCCCGGCGAGGCGGGACCGTTCCCGTTGCTGACGTATCAGGATGTCAAGAAACATGGACATCAAATTGCGGCCGTAACCCAGACGCGCTTCATGCCGCCGTGGCTACCGGAGCCAGGAGAGTTGAAGTTTGCGGATGAACGGCGGCTTTCGGACAAACAAATTGCAACCATCCGAGCTTGGGTCGACCAAGGAATGTTGGAGGGGAAGCATACTGACCTTCCTCCCAAACCGACCTTTGTCGAAGGCTGGCAACTCGGCCAGCCAGACGTGATTCTGAAGGCGGAGAAGCCGTATCTGTTATCCGCGACGGGCAGCGACCAGTATTGGAACTTCATCCTGCCGGTGCCGATCCATGAGACGCGGTGGGTGCGGGCGGTGGAGATTCGACCGGGCGACAAGCGGTTGGTGCATCACGCGAATATTCTGGTGGACCGCTACGAATCCGCTCGCCGCATGGAAAGAGAGCATGGCATAGGCTTCGGAGGAATGGAAGTCAGAATCGATTCCGAAGTATTCGATCCTGATAGCCACTTTCTGTTCTGGAAGCCGGGTACGGTCGTGACCAACGAGCCCGACGGAATGGCGCTTCGCCTCGATAAAGGCACGGACCTCGTTCTCAACACGCACCTGCAGCCATCCGGGAAAGTGGAACCCATCCAGCCGAGCGTCGGTCTGTATTTCACCGACCAACCGGCGACCGTGCATCCGATGTTGCTCCAAATGCAGAATGACGCAGCGCTCGACATTCCGGCAGGCGAAAGCAAGTTTGTGGTTACCGACGAGTTCACGCTGCCGATCGACGTTGACCTGCTTGGTATTTATCCGCATGCCCATTATCTCGGCAAAGACATGCTGGCCACCGCGGCACTGCCCGACGGCACGACGAAGACGTTGATTCACATCAAGCACTGGGACCTCAACTGGCAAGCGGTATATCGGTATGCGAAGCCGGTGTTTCTGCCGAAGAACACTGTGCTAAGAATGCGCTACGTGTACGACAACTCCGAGGACAACACGGCCAATCCCAACCATCCGCCAGCGCGCGTGCAAGGAGGGAACCGGTCGACTGATGAGATGGCGCACTTGTGGCTGCAGGTGCTCCCGAGAAACGATCCCGCTCGACCGGGCGATCCGCGAATGACCCTGCAGGAGGCCTGGGCACGCCACGAAGTCGAGAAGGATCCCGGAGTCTTTGAGGCGCACTACAACCTCGGCGAGATGCTGCAGGCGCGCGGCGCGGTTGATGAGGCCGTCGAACAGTTTCAGATGGCTGTGACGATTCGTCCTGCGGACGCTGTCGCCAACAATGCGTTGGGTGGAGCGCTGCTGGCGAGAGGGGACCTAGCTGAGGCCGAGAAGCACTTCAAAGTTGCGCTGACTTCACAGCCGGATTATTTCGACGCGCATTACAACCTGGGAAGTGCGCTGGCATCGCAAGGAGAGTTCGCGGGGGCGGTCGAACAATTCCAAGCTGCGGTCAGCCTCAATTCTGAGGATGCCAATGCCCAGGCGAATTTGGGAACCGCGCTGGCACAATTGGGCAGATTGACGGAAGCTAAATCGCACTACGAAGCCGCGTTGCGGATCGATCCCGGCAATCAGTTAGCGCGCGAAAATCTGCAGCAGATTGAAGAGATGACGAAAGGTGCCCCGCACTGAGGCCGGACGTTCGCTACGAAACGTTGGCGGCTACTGAAAGTCCGTTTGCTTGTTGCGGAGTTGCTCAGCGATCTTTAACTCCTGCTCCGCTTCGTCAGTTTTGCCAACGTCGCGATAGGCCTGACCCAAAAGCTGATGAGTCATGGGGTTGTTTGGATCCATGGTGGCAGCGCGCTGCAGCGTGCGAAGTGCGAGCACAGGCTCTCCTTTCTTCTCCAGCACCTTTCCCAGCAGGATATAGGGGCCAGTCGAGCTCGCATCCAACCAGATCGAGCGTTGAAGCTGGCGTTCGGCGTCGTCATACTTTTGCACCCGTGAGTAGGCGTCCCCGAGTTTGTAATATGCGGCGGAATTCCCGGGATTGAGGGCAAGCTCCTGTTGGAAATCGCTAATGGCCTCAGGAATTTTCGAGGTGAACATGTGAACCTCTCCCAACAACTGATGGGCGAGAGGGAGTTTGGGATCGGCAGCAATCGCTTTCTGCGCATATTCTTCCGCGATTGGAGTAAATTCCTGGCGAAACAGCATGCGGGCGGTGACTAGGTACGCGGCGCCGGAATCGGCTGGTACGTCGAACATTCTGGCGAAGGCCTTGCGAGCATTGGGGTAGTCTTTCGACTGAATGTAACTCACACCTAAAATGTATGACGCATCTACGTTGGCCCGCGGGTACCATCCCTGGACTTTTTCGAGATAAGGAATAGCCTCAGCCGGTCGCCCAGCGAGATAGTATGAGAGGCCGAGCAGTTGCACCGCTTCCTTATCGTTGGGGTCCTCAGCCACGGCCTGCTTCAGGGAGTCGGCGGCTTTCAGGTAGTCGCCCTTCTTGTAATACACGGTGCCGAGTTCGTGGGAAATGCCGTCTGGCTTGGGCGAACGCGCAGCGAGAGGCTGCAGCGTGGCGATGGCCTCGTCATATTTGCCTTGCTGGGAAAGCTTGCGCGCCTCCGCGAAATCGGTTTCGGCGCCACCAGACTTCGAGAGCTGCGGAGTTGCAGCCTGGGTAGATCGAGTCGGGGATTGTGCTGGCAGCAGGGTGCTAAAGAGAGACACGAGCAGCAGAGATCGAATGAAGTTCAGCATGGATGAAGCCTTAGAGTGCCTCCAACAGAATTAGAGCATACCGCGGAGGATCGGCGCCTTTGCTTCGCTAGCTGGACCGCGGCCTGAGAAAGAGGAGAAGCGTTCGATCAGCGCAGTAACGCCGAGGCGCACCAAAGGATTGGGGCCTGGCCATGGAGATCTCCGGTGTTGCGTGTGCGCTGGAGATAATAGTTAAGATCGTTCTTTCGACCCGTCCCCTCGCATACATTTCTGATGTCACCACTCGCGTCCAGATTACCGACCAGCGCAAGCCACCCTTTGCGCGCCGCCCGGCCATAGGTCTTACCGTCGAGCCATCCACTCTTGACGCCGGTAATCATCGCGAACGTAAACATGCCGGTACTCGAACTCTCAGGCCACGCTTCGGGATGATCGAGTAGCTGCCGCCACATCCCGTCGGCAGCTTGCAAGGCTAGGAGAGTTTTCATCATTCTGAGGTATGACGACATGATGCGCGCCCGCTGGGGATGATTTGCGGGGAGCGAGCGAAGCAGCTCCGCCATTCCCGCCGCCACCCAGCCATTACCACGGCCCCAGAAGAAGGGTGCATCGGGCGCGTGGTAGAAGAGTCCGTTCGGCTGCTGCAACTTGTTGAGGTAGGCGGTCATTTCGTTGGCGGCCCGATCGATGTATTTGGATTCGCCTGTCGCGCGGTACGCTTGGACCTGAAGGATCGTGATCATGAACATGTCATCGATCCAGTACCTCGTCTCGCGGCTGAGGCCGTCTGGTGTCGGCGATTCCCACTGATGGTCCGCGAACGTAATTCCGCTTGCGAGGTATTGAGGCCGTTTCGACGCGATATAAATCTGCAAAGGAACCGAGCCGGAAACGGAGAAGTCCACGTGCTGTTTCTCGAGGGCAAACTGGGCGAGATCGGGAGTGAATTCCTCATCGAAAAGTTGGGTCAGGTGCCGCGAAAGATCGGTGTCACCGGCAAGCTGCGCAAAAGTCAACGCCCCATACCACGTGCAGATTGCCGGATAGGTAGCGGTCGTCTTGTTTAGTTGCACTGTCGACACGAAGCGCTCAGCCACCTGTTTTCCGACTTCTCTGGGAGAAGCGCCGGCTGGCCATTCGCGAAGTTCCTTGGGTTGTGCCGCGGTGAGTGGCGTTGCGGCCAACGCGAGGGTCAGCGCCAACAGCAATAAGGGCCTCGGCGGAGATGGAACGAGTTGGCTCAATGGATAGGCTCCGCGCTTATCGGATCGCAAAACACTTCAGCGTCTCTGCGCAGCTTCGGCCACGCCGACATATTTGTCAGCACCGCCGTAGTAAAACAGATAGCTGTCTCCGCGCCGCACCATGCCCTCGACGAAAACGACGTTGGGAACTTGCCCTACTTTCTCCCATTCTTTTTCTGGGGCGAAGATTGGCTTTTCGCTGCGGTAAAGCACTTTGCGCGGATCGTTTCGGTCGAAGATAGCTACGGCGGTGTTGTACACCAGCTTGTCATCGGCACCGTTGTAGATCAGCACGACGCCTTCAGGCGTCAGGATGGGCGAGGGGCCCGGCTCGACTACGCGAGAATCGAATTGCCCAGGCCTCCGCGGCATAACCGGAGTCTTCGTGGCCTCGATCCAATGAATGAGGTCAGTTGAGTACGCCAGTCCCATCTGGTCGTTCTTGTCAGGAGTCGTACCCAGGAAGTACATCCAGTATTTGCCATCGATCTTCTCTGGCACGATCGCGCCCGACTTGGTCCAGCCCGTATTCCAGTTGCCTTTGTAAGCGGGAAGGATGACTCCCTGGCGCTCCCAGTGAATAAGATCGTGCGAGGTTGCCAGACAAAGTTGCGCGTCTTTGGTGTTGTACCCGGTGTATGTCAGGTAATAAGTGTCGCCAAACTTCACCAGCCGCGGATCTTCAACACCCCCGTCTTTTTCGTACTCAGCTTCGGGCGACAGTACTGGCTCGGGCCGACGCGTGAAGTGAATGCCGTCAGTACTTTCCGCGTAGCCGAGCCGTGATGTGCCCTGCTTGTCCTGGGCCCGGTACAGCATCACGAACTTGCCGTCGTGCATCACGACCGCAGGATTGAATACACCTGCGGATTCCCAGTCATCGCCTTGAGGAGAGAGGATTGGCGCTTGTGACGCACGGCTCCAGGGTCCAAACGGCAGCTTGAGATCCGCTGCCCAAAGCACGCAGCAGCAAATCAGAAAGGTGACCAACTGTCCGAGATAGATCCTAAGATGTAGCCTTTGCATATTGTTCACGCGATGCAGATTCTATTCCTCCTCCCCGGACATGTGGCAACAAGAGCGTCATCTTGAACAACGATGGTCAAGGCAGTAGCCTCTTTAGAGTGCATGGCTCATCTCCATCCGCTGTAAATCGTTCTCGCTGGCTACGGATTGCGTCAATCGCGGCAACTCTGGTGTTCATTGCCTCAGTGCAGCTCTGGGCGCAGGCGAATGCGGCGAATGCCGCAGCGACCAAAGCGTACGAGAGCGGACTAGCGGCTACCCGCGTCGGCGATCTGGTAAAAGCGCAATCTGAGCTCGAGAAAGCAGTGAAACTGAGTCCGGTTAACGCTGACATGCAGTTCGTGCTCGGGCAAATACTGCTGCAGCGAGGTGACTATAACGGAGCGGTCACGCACACGCAGACGGCTCTGCGATTGAAGCCCGGGATTGCTTCGGGACACCTAGTCCTCGGGGAGGCATTGGCGGCGAAGGGATCGTTTGACGAGGCAGTCGTCCAGTTGCGCGAGGCATGCAAGCTAGCACCCAGTGAGCCGGAGCCCCATCGCGCCCTGGCGCGAACGCTGAGTGCGCAACACAAAACTCCAGAGGCCATAGCAGAGATGAAGGAAGCCCTCGCGTTGGCTCCGCGGAATGCGGAGATGCACGACGAGATGGGCTCACTCATGGCGCAAAGTGGACAGAACGCAGATGCGGAACAGCAATTCGAAGCGGCGCTCCAAATCAATCCCGAATACCAGCCTGCACATTTCCATCTTGGGGTCGTGTGGCTGAATCGCGGAGACGCCACAGGCGCTCAGAAAGAGCTGATCAACGCAACCGAACTCAATCCTAAAGATGGCCGCGCATTTTCTTATTTGGGTGATGCCTGCCAGGCTGCCGGCGACAAGGAAGCGGCTTTGCGAGCTTATGAGCAAGCGGCCGTGCTAATGCCCGAGTCGGCCGAGGTTCAGACCAAGGTCGGATTGCTGCTGCAACGCACGACCGACGTTGACGGCGCTACCGCCGCTTTCCGAAAGGTGATCGCGCTTGCCCCCGATGATGCCGATGCGCACAACAACCTCGGACTCGTACTGATGCAGCGTGGCCAAGGCGACGCGGCGATCAAGGAGTTCCAGGAAGCGATAAAACTTCGCCCGGCAGACTCCGGGTTTCGCGGCAATCTGGGGATCGCCTACCTGCAACTCTCGAACTTTGATGCCGCGGAGGAACAGTTGCGGCAGGCGCTCAAAATGACGCCGGACAACGCTTCGTTCCACTACGATCTCGCCCTCACGCTGAAGTTGAAAGACAATTTGCCGGCAGCGATCACCGAGATGCGCAAGGCCATCGAACTCGATCCCAAGTTGGTCGATACGTATTACACGCTGGGAGTCACGCTTTGGCAGCAGGGAGAATTCCCGGCGGCAATCGAGCAGTTGCGAAAGGCGGTAGAACTCAAGCCCGACTACGCGGAAGCGTATTACACCATGGGATCGGTTCTGAAACAGATGAACCAGTTGCCGGAGGCGGCGCAGGCGCTGCGCGAGGCGATTCGGCTGCAGCCCACCTTTGCCGGAGCGCACACCACACTCGCAGCCGTGTTACGGCAAATGGGAGACACGGCAGGTGCTGAATCCGAACGGCAGCTTGGAGATTCACTGGTGAAACAGAAGATCGGACTTCAAGGAGCGACATTTGCCACCAATTCAGGCAAGCGCATGTTGACCGCAGGTGATCTGGACGGTGCGATTTCGCAGTTTCGTGAAGCGATCAAGGTGTCACCATCCTACGCACCCGCGCATTACGAACTTGCCGTTGCTCTGACTCGAAAAGGCGATATGGCGGGAGCTGCCGAAGCCTTTCAGAAGGCATACGAACTCGATCCGAAGCTAAAACCGAACCCATAAACAAATTACTTTTTGGGTACCCCCAAAAGGATGCGGGAACACCAAAAATCGATTTTGTTAAGGCGGGAATAATTTTCCGGGGAAATTTTGAGTGCTAGTGGAAAGCAATTATTGACGGAAACCCATTCCCCCCCTTGACATTGCCCTTTTCTAACTATAGCGTTACAGACGCTCACGTCGGGGGACTTGGGGGCTGTGGGGCCTGCCCGGCGGATTCAAAACTAGCAATCAGAACTGGACGACATGATCATTAGTGCGTTCGCCGTCGCTCCTCCCTCAGTGGCCGTGGGTTCCGCTATCCTTATCGATACAGGCTCTTCTCTTCTTCTCTTCAACGGTAGCAACAGTTTCCAGCGACAAGATGCGGCGGCTTCGCGAGCCGGTCGGCTATCAAGCCGGGCGGCCGGAATTCCACTGCGGAGGGTGAAATGACGAAACGGTGGGTATTGTCTTTAACAGTGTGCGTGATCTTTGCGTTGGCTTCGACGGCGGCGTACGGTCAGGCAGTTTTCGGAAATATCGTCGGCACGGCAACAGATCCGCAAGGTGCGGCAGTGGCTGGTACAAAAGTGACGGTGACCAGCGTCACCAAGGCCACCTCGGTTACAACCACTACCAACGAATCTGGCAACTACTCAGTGACGCACTTGATTCCTGACGTGTACAAGATCAAGTTTGAGTCCGCAGGATTCAAGACGTTCGAGCAAGGCGACGTTCCGGTTTCTGCCGACGGGACGCAGCGCGTGGACGTGCAGTTCACCGTGGGTTCGACAACTGAAACCATGGAAATTACAGGCGAGCCGCCGCAGTTGCAGACAGACAAGTCGGACATCGCGATCGAGTTCAACAATACCTACGTGCAAGACCTGCCAACCCTGAACCGCAACTTCACGCAGTTCGAGTTGATGTCTCCTGGCACGCAGAAGTTGACCGGTTGGAGCCACGCGAACACGGAAAACCCCCAGGCATCCCAACAAATTTTCGTCAATGGCCAGCACTTCAGTGGAACGAACTACCAATTGGACGGCACCGATAACCAGGATCCGATCCTGGGCATTATCGTGATCAACCCCAACCTGGATGCGGTTACTGAGGCAAAGATCGCGCTGCAGCAGTATGACGCCGAAATGGGCAAAGCCGTCGCTGGATACGTGACCGCCCAGACCAAGTCCGGCAGCAACGACTTTCACGGCAGCGCGTTCTGGTTCCGGCGCACGGATGCCAACCAGGCGCGCGATCCGTTCAGCCAGTTTGCGCCCGATCCAAGCACTGGTCGCTACATCCCCGCGAGCAAGTGGCAACAGTTTGGCGGCTCGTTAGGTGGGCCGATCATCAAGAACAAGCTGTTCTTCTTTGGAGACTATCAGGGCACGCGTCAGAACACTGGTATTACCAACACGTACAGTATCCCGACGGCCCTCGTTCAGAGCTCATGCAGTCAGAGTACGGGTTTCTGCAACCTGAGCCAGTATCTCGGCCAAACCGGCGGCGGCGGCGACTCGCAAGTCCAGCAAGGGCAGGTGTTCGATCCGACCACCGGGACCAGCACCGGTAGCTTGCGCACTCCATTCGCCGGGAACCTGATTCCCAACAGCATGATCAACCCCCAGGCTCGCGCCCTCCTGGCAATGTTCCCAACGCCGAATGTCTCCGGTGGCGCCGGCGGCACGCTGAACAACTACGTCGCCGGCGGGTCAGGTCCATTCAGTCAAAATGCATTCGACGCCCGCGTTGACTGGGTGGCGACCTCGACCCTGAATGTATTTGGGAGATACAGCCAGAGTTACTTCAATGTTTCCGGCGAGCCAGGCCTCGGCGCGGCTGGCGGCCTGGGCTTTGGATCGGGTGGACTGGCCGGCGGCTCGGTTATTCACAACTACAGCATTGCCATCGGTGCGACCAAGACCTTTAGCCAGACTTGGTTGGCTGACTTCCGCTTCGGATGGTTCAAGTACAACCCAATGACTCACAAGGCATTCGTTGGCACGACTCCGATGACCAACATCGGCGCGAATGGCTACAACATTAGCGACCAGGGAGCCGAACAGGCACTGTTCACCTCAGGATTGCCGGCATTTAACGGTGACGGCACGTTGACTCCATGGGGTGAAGGCCTGAACGTAGGCCGCTGTAACTGCCCGCTGATTGAGAACGAGAGCCAGTTCCAGGGCGTTAACAACTGGACGAAGATCTGGGGCAACCACTCGTTCAAGTTCGGCGCTGACATTCGCAGTGCCAGCAACCTGCGAGTGCCCAGCGATGCGAACCGGACCGGTGTCTTGAACTTCAGCCACCTGAACACTTCGGGTGGAGATCCGAACAACCCAAATTCCAATAGTGTCGGCGGGTTGGATCTGGGGACTTTCCTCCTGGGTGACGTTTCGAGCTTTAATAGGTTCGTTAGCAGCACCCTTGATGCCTCGGAGCACCAGTGGCGGTATTTCTTCTACGGGCAGGACACTTGGCGCATCACCCCGAAGTTGACATTGAACTACGGCTTGCGCTGGGAACTCTACATGCCAGAAACGGTCAACGCCAAGGGCAACGGCGGTATGGCCAATCCCGAGCAGGGCATCATTCGGGTCGCCGGCTACGGTCCCTACAGCCTGAGCGGAAACATCAACAATGACTACCATGCGTTCGCGCCGCGCTTTGGCTTGGCGTACTCGATGAATGAGAAGACCGTCATCCGCATGGGCTTTGGCATCAGCTACGACATCGGCGTGTTCGGTTCGAATTTCGGACACGCGTGGACCCAAAACCTGCCAGTGCTGGCCAACCAGGATCTTGCTGCGGCTAACAACACCCAGACGGCATTCAATCTAACCACAGGGCCCGTAGCCTTGGCGCCGATTGTGATCCCTTCCAACGGACAACTTCCCTTGGGCGGCCCGGCTGGTAACGTACAGCCAAGAATGCGTCCAACGACACAGACGCTGCCTGCGATTGGTGCGTGGAACGTAGCCATCCAGCGTCAGCTAACGAACAGTATGACCTTGGATATTGCCTATGTAGGGAACGAGGGTCGTCACGGCTTCAACGGTGACGGTCCTTCTTGGAACCTGAACCCGATCAACATCCAGAACTACGGCGTTCCGGGGATTACCCAGAGCCAGCGAACTTACTTCTACAATAAGTTCAGCTACCCTGGTTACATCGACCCCAGTACTGGACAGACGTTAATGTGTTGCGGCACCGCCAACAACATCATGGGGAACTGGTTTGGCAACGATGCTAACAGCAGTTACAACGCTTTGCAGGTGAAGGTGCAGAACCAGATGTCGCATGGCCTGCAGTTCATCGCTCACTACACGTGGTCGAGAGCGTTGAATTACAACAATGCATACTTTGAAGTCAATCCGCACGTCGCCTACGGCCCGGACGACCAGAACCGGCCACAAGTGTTCGTGCTGAACCTGGTCTACCAATTGCCATTTGGTAAGGGGAAGGCGTTCGCCGGCGATGCCGGTAAGGTGGAAAACCTAATTATTGGCGGATGGCAGGTTACCTCGACCAGCAACTACAGTGCAGGTTTGCCATTCACTCCCACCTTCAACGAGTGCGGCTCGATAAACGACACTGGTGTCTGTTGGCCGAACAAGGGCAACCTTGCCAATTGGTCGATGGGCGGCGGGTCGTATAACAACACCACTCACACGGTGACGTTCTTCACTCCTCAACCTCTGGGTAACGCGTGGTTGGAGCCGACGGTAGGAACCCTTGGCAACGCGGGTAGTTACTCTCTGAACGGACCGCGCTCGTTCACGACGGACGCTTCGATCATGAAGAACTTTGGCCTGACCGAGCGCTTCAATCTCCAGTTCCGTATGGATGTGTTCAACCTGTTTAACCATCCGGTGCTGGGCTTTAACAGCAACCAGGGCAATACCTGTATCGACTGCGTCAACAGCACTGGCCAGGTGTTCAATAACGCTGGCGTCGTGACCAGCCTGGACGGCAACGTTGTAATGCGCGAGATTCAATTCGCGCTGCGTCTGTCGTTCTAGCGGTTCAGTTGGGGCTTCAACAAATAGGTGGAGGGGGCAAGTTCCCCCTCCATTTTTAGTTTCTGGAGTCGCCTCTGACGCCATTGGTGCTGATTCGAGGGCTGCTGGCGGCTGCTTGCTAACTTATGTACAAGGCCTTTTCTCTGCCTTGCAGCGCGCCCGCTTTTGAATCCGGGCGTTGGTCAGGAGTGCGGCAGTTTCCACGGATGATTTCTGTCCGACATCCCCATGTCCGAGGCTAGAATGATCGGGTGCCCAAGACTCTTCGACATTGAACGGTAGGGTCTCCGCTTTTCGTCGCAACCGCGAAAATCTCATATGTATAGCAAACGAACAACACTGTGGTTCCTGGGCACCCTGATATTGATCGTATTGGGCTTCGCGTTTGTAATTACCCTGCCGTTTCTGTATCCATTCGCGGCGGCTGTCATCCTGGCTGTGGTCTTCTATCCCGCTCACCAGCGGATTTTGACATGGACCAAGGGAAGGTCCGGCATTGCCTCACTGCTATCCACCCTCGCTCTCCTTTTTCTCTTTGGGATACCGCTGTTCATAATCATCATGTTAGCCGCCAACGAAGCAAAGACAGCCGCGCAGTACCTGACGCGGCGAAGCGCCGAGCAAGGAGGATTCACGCTGTTCCTGACTACCATGGCGGAACGCGGCTTAAGGTTCCTCGGACACTGGATCGACCTCTCGAAATATGACATCCGGGGAGCAATCACTTCGCGCGTTCAACAGGCAGGGGTGATTGTCCTGGGATCGGGAGCCACCATCCTCAGCAACCTCGCTCGACTGCTTGCAAAGTCTTTAATTGCGCTGGTGGTGATATTTTTCCTTTTCCGCGACGGTCGTAGCTGGATTCATAAGACTGAGCAGATTATTCCACTCACGCCCGTGCAGGCGCGGCGATTGTTCAGCAATATATCCGACACGATTGTTGCCAATGTGTATGGAATTCTCTCCGTTGGCCTCGCGCAAGGAGTGTTGACTGGCATTGCCCTTGCCATCGTGGGATCTGAGTCTCCACTTCTCTTGGGTCTCTGCGCGGCGCTCGCGTCCGTCGTTCCCGTGGTTGGAGCAGCCCTGGTGTGGGCCCCCGCTGGGCTCTACTTGATCTTTACCGGCGCCACCTGGAAGGGCGTCTTCGTGCTCATCTGGGGATTAGTGGTGATCAGCGCGGCTGACAATGTCGTGAGGCCGTGGGTCGTCAGTGGGAAGGTTGAGTTGCATCCGTTGGTCCTGCTATTTTTTATTTTGGGAGGCGTCGAGGCCTTCGGGTTTCTGGGACTGTTCCTGGGGCCAGTCATCGCGTCCGTGCTGGCCGTCCTCTTGAGCATGGTTCGGGAGGAACTCGCCCAGGCCAGCGAGCATCCGGAAGGCAGGCCCGCGGATAGCGCAGCCTAGGCTGACGGTTTCGCGGCATGGCCGTGGGACACTGAAACACTCGTTTCTTTCTGTGAGCGACGATGCGAATACGTCCATTAGGGGTTGATCCAGGTGCTGCTATCTGCGGCGTTCCTGGCTGGGTTAACCGAGACGATATCTGTGCAACAAATGATGTAAATCGCGGGACAGTGATAGAAGCCCTGCAGACATGACTAGCGAAAGTTGTTGACACAGGCACGCCTATACGAAATCCTGCTTTGGTGATGACTCGTAACCGCACGACCGCAAGCTTGTCCGCATCCCATGGAAGTCTCGCCGAAAAACTTAAACACCTGAGTCCGAAGCGTCAGGAGATCATCCGTCCTGTTCTGGAGAATCCGCGTCCCTTTGTGCTGCTTAGTGTACGGGCACTTGCCAGTCGACTGGACACGGATCCGGCAACTACGGTCCGCATAGTCCAGGGCTTGGGGTTCGCAACCTACAAGGACTTCCAGCGGCATCTGCATGACCTGTCCGTTGCCTACGCGACTTCGCTGGATACCATGAAAGCGGCCGAGAGGGAAGGGAGCGGCCCGGAATCCCTGGTGCACGCGGCACTGCATCGTGACATGCTGAACCTCCAGGCACTCAGCAACAGCCTGGATGCGAAGAAAATCTGTGCCTTGGCCAAGCGAATGTATGAAGCGCAGAAGATACTCCTGTTAGGTGGGGACGCTGCGGCGTCGCTGGTCCACCATCTGGAATATCACCTCACGATGATTGGCTTGCCAGTAGTATCTGCGACAACGGCAGGCCGAGTTAGTCACGTTGTCCGCAACGTTGCCCGCAAAGACCTGACAATTGGCATAAGCTTTCGGCGCGGACTGCGACAGACCGTCGAGGGGCTCCAGGCCGCGAAGCGCAACGGGTCTTATGCAATCGCGGTCACTGATACATTTGTTTCACCTCTGGCGCGCGCTGCTGACGAGTGCTTTATAGCCTCCGTGGAAACTCCGTCGTTTGGTGCTTCGTATGTCGCTCCCATGGCACTGCTGGACGCAATTGTGGCTGCGGTCGGAAACCTGAAACGTAAGAGCATTATGTCGCTGATCAAACAGGCAGACGAGGAACAACGCCGCGGCTTTCGCTGGTATCAGGCCGAATTCTAGGCTTGCAGCGATCAGCGAACGCGGCGACGCGAGCAAATTCTCGATTCATGACAGACCCCGCAATCACAATACGTCTTTGCCACTCCGTCGAAGAATTCGAGCAGATGGTCGAGCTTGAGACCCGCGTGTGGGGGTTCGCGGAGCGAGACGTGGTGCCATCGCAGATGTACGTCGTGGCAGCCAAGATTGGCGGCCAGGTGCTGGGCGCTTTTATCGGAAGCACCCTGGCGGGATTCGCTCTGGCCTATCCGGGGATTCGCGATGGCAAGCCCTATCTGCACTCCCACATGGCCGCTGTGCTGCCCGAGTTTCGCGATCTCGGAATCGGCCGCCAACTGAAGCTGGTGCAACGGGAAGATGCCCTCGCCCGGGGAATTCCGTTGATTGAATGGACATTCGATCCGCTGCAGACTAAGAACGCGTATTTCAATATCTGCCGCCTTGGCGCCGTTGCCCGGCGATACCTGTCCAACGTTTACGGCTCCACCAGCAGCCCCCTTCATGCGGGATTGCCGACCGATCGACTGGTCGCGGAGTGGTATCTCGAGTCGCCGAGGGTCGTTGACATCCTGACGGGCAAAGCACCAGCCCGCGCTCCACAAAGTGAGAGTGTGCGAATCGCGGTTGATGGCGCGTCGCCTGAAGTCGTGGCCGAGGTACAGGCGAAAACCCGCGAGCAGTTTCAAACGTTATTCGCTGCGGGATATTCGGTCGCCGGATTCGAGAGGGAGCCCGGGGGCGGTTCCTATATTTTGCAAAAGGAATGAACAGGGGCACGGACCCCTTATTTCGTTCGCCTGCGATCCAATCGCGAGTCGTCGTCGAGCGGCGAGTAGAGTTCGCCCTGCGTCCGCTCACCAATGTCCTTCAGGGCGGTGACGGCATATTGCTGAAAGTGAGGCGACTGGCGGTGGGCCTCGAGCGCGGCATCGTTTCGGTATTGCTCATAGATGAAGAACAGCCGTGGATCGCTGCGGTGCCGATGCACGATGTACATCAGGCACCCCGGCTCTTGGCGTGAGGCCGCCTCTAGCTTAGTGAAGATCTCCGCGACTTCGACTTCGTGTCCCGCCTTGGCCATCCAAGTCACGGCCAGCACAACCATGGCAACCTCTTTATGTGGTTACGATTTGCCACTTATCGCGTCAAGCGTGCGAGAAAACTGATCCACGAAAACGGTCTGCTCGCGGTCTGGACCAGTGGAAATAATGCCGACCTTTGCGCCGGTTTCTTTCTCCAAAAACTCGAGATAGCTCTTTGCCTTCGGCGGCAACTTATCGTAATCCGCGATGCCGTATGTTTGGGAATGCCATCCTGGAAGCTTGGTATAGATCGGCTCAATCTTCTCATAACCCGAAGCTTGAGCAGGAATTTCCTGGGTTTCCTTCCCGTCAACCCTGTATGCGACGCAAACAGGAATCTCGGCCAAATCGTCCAGAACGTCGAGCTTGGTTACAACCAGCCAGCCGGTGCCGTTAACCATGTTGGAGTAGCGAAGCAGCGGCAAATCCAGCCAACCAGTGCGACGCGGACGTCCTGTGACAGCCCCGAACTCGTTGCCTTTCTTGCGCAACGCCTCTCCGACTTCGTCATGCAATTCAGTCGGAAACGGACCACCACCGACGCGCGTGCAATAGGCTTTGGTCACGCCGGCAACCAACGTGATCGCGTTGGGTGGGACACCGGTTCCCGTCGCCGCTCCTCCCGATGTCGCGCTCGACGAAGTAACGAAGGGGTACGTGCCGTGGTCGATGTCGAGCATCGTGCCCTGGGCTCCCTCGAACATCACGGACTCGCCATTGGAGATCGCACGGTTCAACAGCAGTGCAGTGTCGGTAACAAACGGCGCGACTCGGTCCGCGACTTCAGCATAGTCCGTGTACATCTTGTCGGGATCGATGGGTTCGCTATTGAACAGGGCGTGCGCAATGGTGTTCTTCTCCCTGCACGCATTCCCGATGTGTTTCTTGAGAAGCGCCTTGTCGAGAAGGTCCTGCACACGCAGGCCGCTGCGGGCCATCTTGTCTTCGTAGGTGGGACCAATTCCGCGTGAGGTAGTACCAATCTTCACTCTGCCCGGAGCGTTCTCCGCGGCCAGTTCAATCATGCGGTGGTAGGGCAGGATTACGTGCGCGCGGTTGCTCACGAACAGGTTGCCGTCAATCTTCACACCGTTGGCACGCAGGGCGTCAACTTCCTTCATGAAAGCAAAGGGATCCAGCACAACGCCATTGCCGATCACACCGCGACAACCTTCGCGCAGCACGCCGCAGGGAATAAGTTGAAGGATGAACTTCTTCCCTTTGATGGTGACCGTGTGGCCGGCATTGTGACCACCCGAATATCTGGCTACGACTTTGAAACGCTCGGAGAGAACGTCAACGATTTTGCCTTTGCCCTCATCGCCCCATTGCGCGCCAACGATGACCGCCGTCTTGGCCGATTTCAACTTGCTACTCCGCTCCTGGTCGCGAACATCGGCAGGCGTCGATGCTGAGCGACCGCTCAGATTCCCACACAACTCGCCAACGAATTACGAAAGGGATACTGGATGCAGGGGTACTCGCGAATGGACGGGCTGCGTCAGCCTTAATTTTACAGGTTCAGCTCTAACGGGCGCAAATGCTGAGCGAGTGAAGGTAGGCCTGGGACGATGCCGTACACTGGATTTCCATGCCAGAACTGCCCGAGGTCGAAACCATTGCCCGCGGCCTGCATACGCGCGTTGCAGGAGACACTATCGAATCAGTGTGGCTCGGTGAGAAGCCGGAGCCCCTCAAATCTTCGGCAACCGAAATAGCTGCCGTATTGGAGGGGGCACGCATCCAGCAAGTGCGGCGGGTGGGCAAGCATATAGTGTTTGACCTCGAACGGGTCGGCAGGCGAAAGCGCGATGCGGTCCAACGCGGGCAGTGGATCGTTCATCTGGGAATGACCGGGCGAATGCAAGTCATGACACCCGAGACGGAGTTAGCCAAGCATACGCACGCGGTTATGAAGCTCATATCGGGCAGGGAACTGCGATTTGTCGATCCTCGCCGCTTCGGGCGATTGGCGGTCGTCCGCTTGGATTCGCGACCAGGCGAACACGGATTCGCTGCTCCCGGTGACGAGCCCCTGACATCGGAATCGGAGCGCTTCATTTCGTTATTCAGCGGACGCAAGACGCCCATCAAGAGTGCGCTTCTCAATCAGAAGCTCCTCAGCGGAGTGGGCAATATCTACGCCGATGAGGCGCTTTTCCGCTCCGGAATACGTCCTCGTCGGCGCGCCTCGTCGCTCACGAGAGAGCAGTTGCGCAAATTGCACGCAGCGGTTCAGGAAGTGTTGCGCGAGGCCATTGCGCTGGGAGGCTCGTCGGTCAGCGACTATGTTAATGCCGACGGTGAAGAAGGGTTTTTCCAACTTCAGCATCGGGTGTACGGTAGGGAGGGCGAACCGTGCCTGGTTTGCAGCACACCCATCAAGCGGGTAGTCATCGCGGGCCGAAGCAGTCATTATTGTTCTCGTTGTCAGAAGTAGGTTGCCACCGACTCTAGGAGCTCAGGGTCGAGCTGTTGCAAACGGAAGGGAGCCACACCGAAGATATGGGTCATTTTTCCATTGGAGTAGATCTTGGAGGCACCAATCTTCGCATCGCTGCCGTCGATAGCGATGGGAAGCTGCTGGAGAAGCTGACGCTGGGTGCCGAAGTCAAGCGCGGCCGGGACTTCGTGATTACCGAGATGTGCAATGCAATTCAGTCCCTTCGGACAAAGTATCGCGACTCGGGCGAACTGGTAGGCATCGGTATTGGCGTGCCCGGCTTTATCGACATGGCCGCAGGCATGGTCATGGAATCTCCCAACCTGCCCGACTGGACAAGCTTTCCGGTGCGCGACGAAATTGAGAAACGACTGGGCACCAAGGTCATACTCGAGAACGACGCCAACTCCGCCGCGATGGGCGAGAAATGGCTCGGGGCGGCCCGCGAATACGAACACATGGCCATGTACACGCTTGGCACAGGCGTAGGTGGCGGCCTGATATTTAACGGGCGCTTGTGGCACGGGATGACTGGCATGGCCGGCGAACTGGGGCACTTCAATATTTACGCTGACGGGCATCCATGCGGATGCGGCAGTCGCGGCTGTCTGGAGCAATATGCGTCAGCCTCGGCGGTCGTTAGAATGGCTCGCGAAGCAATCGCCGCCAACGAGTCTGCGGAGTTGGAGCGACTCTCGCACGATCCCGTGCAGTTCACCTCGCGGTCGATCTACAACCTCGCCGTGCAGGGCGAGGCCGCAGCCAAACGAATCTTCGACAACGTGGGCCGCGCCTTGGGAATTGGCCTGGGGGCAATGGTCAACTCGCTGAACCTGCCGATTTACGTTATCGGCGGCGGCGTAGCCAGCTCCTGGGATGCTTTTGCACCCGCCATGTTCGAGGAGATCAAATTTCGCTCGGTGATCTATTCGCTGACTGCTCCGGATGTCGTTGGCCACGACAAAGGCACTATCGTCACGCGGGCATTGCTTGGCAGCGATGCGGGGTTGTACGGAGCGGCTCGTCTGCCCCTGCTCGAGGGTTTCTCGCAGGTCGAGAGCGGGCGGCAGTAATCACAAATGAGGTAGCCTGATGGCAGACTAACGATTAGGTTTCTTGCTTTTAGCGCCGGATGGCCCTCGCGGTGCCGGCTTTTGCGGCGCTGGCCGGGCCTCCGAAGACCGATTCGTCGTTCGCGTTGCTGACTTCAGCCGCGCCACTTCTTGCACGTTCAAGTGGCGAAATTCGCCAGGCTCGATGTCGAGTTCTAGGGGACCATATCGCACACGCCTGATTTTCTCGACGTGGTGCCCAATCTGCTCAAACATGCGCCGGATCTGCCGATTGCGGCCCTCGATCAGCGTGATTTCATACCACGGATTGGCCGCATCGCGTACCATTTTGATTCGCACCGGACCGGTCCTCACGGCCTTAGACCGTCGCGCCGGGGCCTTGGCGTCAAGTTGCCCTTCACGGGTTTTCAAAGGAGTGCGGTCGGCGGGCAGAAACATCCCGGCGCGCAGTTTCTCGATCTGAGACTCCTCAGGCTTGCCGCTGACCTTGACGACATATGTCTTGGGCACGTGCGAGGAGGCATGAGTCAGCTTCTGCGCCAGCGCGCCGTCGTTCGTCAGCAGCAACAGACCTTCACTCAGGTAGTCGAGCCTGCCCACCGGATAGATACGGGCTCCAATTCCGCGGACCAGATCCATCACCGTCGGACGCCCCTCCGGGTCGGTGACGGTTGTGACATGGCCCTTCGGCTTGTTGAGGACCAGATACACGTGATGTTCAGCACCGCCCAGCGGCTGGCCGTTGACCTTGATCTTGTCGACCTCGGGGTCCGCCTTGGTGCCGAGTTCCGTAATCGTCCGGCCATTCACCGACACCAGTCCCGCAGTGATCAACTCCTCCGCCTTGCGGCGTGAAGCGATACCGGCGGCGGCCATGATCTTTTGCAGTCTCTCAGCGGGCATGAGTGTCCATCTTACCAGTGTCGGCTGCGCGCCTGATTTGAGAACCAGCCAATATTGCAGCGCTCACAGCAGTCGGATCGCGGAGCCAGAATCTAGTTCATCTGCAGCAGCCAGCCGCTGCCGCCCTGACAGTGATCTTTTTAGGCGATTTGAATACGATCTGTCCGGGGCTTGTCCCGCCGATGCCACTGACGAGGGTCATATCGCTT
Organism: uncultured Acidobacteriaceae bacterium; assembly: GCA_963722405.1. Classification (GTDB taxonomy): domain Bacteria; phylum Acidobacteriota; class Terriglobia; order Terriglobales; family Acidobacteriaceae; genus DASRAA01. The sequence continues at coordinate 399,565 of CAVRMO010000012.1, read as the reverse complement.
TCGCCATAGATTCCGCATGCGTTAGTGGAGAAAACCCAGAAGGCCTGTTCCGACGTGTTAGGTCCGGGCCCAGCGCAGCCGAATTCGGGGTTAGCCATCGGCACACCCAGTACAGCGCCGGGCTGCGGTATCCTACCCACCACCTGACCTTTCCACTTCACGACCTTCTGCCCGTTATAAGCGATCTGTCCGCCGATCTGCGACAGGTTCAGGTCCCACACCGAGGTTCCATTTCCCCCGTTGGCATTCGCAGGTTGGCGCGACTGAGCCACCAGTTCCATGGAGGCGAAGGCGCGTAGCCCAACGCTAACGGGCACCGCACGTTTGTTGACTTCAATCTGTTCGACCTGCACCGTGATCTGGTACGGATTGCCGTCAGACGCCGGAGACACCGCGACAACATGTCCCAGAATCTTGGACTCACGCTTGATCTTGCCGCCGCCGGGGAGTGGAACGTCTTGTCGCAGTTTGGCGGATATCGCCTCGCCGGGCTTGCTCTTGTCCGAGTCGAACGTGCCGTCGAGCATCGCAGGCAGCAGCGTGCCTGCTGGAATCTGTTGCGCCCAAAGGCCTCCGGTCGACACCGCAAGCGCGATTAGCGCGATCAGTTTTCGCATGGGAACTCCATCATTCTGGTGCGATCTGGCAACTCTGATCTTCGGGCCATGAATTCCAACTAATGCGACTTATCAAGTCATGGCCGGAGAAACGAAAACGCGTTCCCAGCCTGAGAAAGCGTCAATGAATTGCGCGGGCCCGCGAGTTAAGCCTCGTCGCGCTGGGACGAAACCTCCACCGACTTGTCATTAGGATTTGCGGACGGACTTTCTTCAGCCTCAGCTTCGAGCGGCACGTCTTCAGTTCCCGGTACGTCCGCCCCGGCTTCCGGTAGGTCGGCAGCTTCAGCCGTTTGCTCGCTGGCTGTTTCAAACAACCCCCCTTGGGGATCCCCCAGCTTCTCGAACTCTTCCATGCTGGGTAATTCCGCCACGTTGTTCAAGCCAAATCGCAGTAGGAACTCTTTCGTTGTCTTGTATAGGATAGGTCGCCCGATCACTTGTTTGCGGCCGGAAGTCGTGATCAATTTGCGATCGAGCAGGGTGGCGATAACACCGGAAGAGTCGACGCCGCGAATCTCACTGATCTCCGGCACTGTCACCGGCTGCTTGTACGCGATCACGGCTAGCGTCTCCAGGGCCTGCATCGAAAGGCGGATCGGAGGTTTCAAGCTCTTGGCGAAAGTGACGACCACATCGTGATGCTCAGGCTTGGTGCCCATGCGATAGCCGCCCGCGATCTGCCGAATCTCCATCCCGCGGTTGCTCTGTGAATACTCGGCCGTCAATTCTACGAGGATCTGGCCGAGATACTCTTTGACCCTCTTCGAGTCGTCCTTCTCGCGCTCCTGCCGCTGTTCTTGCGTGAGTTCGCTCGGGGAAGCCGGTTGGCTGTCGAGGTGCTCTGGCGCGAACTCACCGCCCACCGCCGTCCCCGAAGCCTTTTCCTGCTCCTCGGTGATGTCGTCGTCATCTTCGGCCGCCGGCTTGCCCTCGGACACGATTTCGTTTAGCGCCAGTCGCGCTTCTTCCTCGGCGTTCAGTTCAGCCAGCACCGCATCCTTTAAGAGGGAAGCGATCTGATTCAGTGTGACCGGCTCTTCGGTCGCGTAAATAAGAGCTTCGACTTTGGCTTTAACGCTCATTCGTAATCGTAGAGTACATCCATCTTTCCGAGACTTTTACGGTCTCCAAGCGATTTCCACCCAGGACTCAAAACCGAGAATTCCGCAAACTGCGAACCAGCACTCACCGCCAGTCGTCCTTGACCGGCGGATTCTCTGCCATAAGCGCGTCGAAGTTGATGTACTTCTTCAGTACAACCTCGCCAAACACATTGTCTTGTCTCGCCAATACAGCCTGCAAACGTATCAGTTCCAGGATGGCAAGAAAAGCGCACACCAACGCAGTCCGCGACCGCACACTGCGCAAGAGATGTTTCAGACGTATCGGCTTCTCTTCCAGCGAAAGTCTCCGCCGCACATAGTCGATCATTTGCGAAACCGTAACGTTGTCTTCCTCCACCTCGAAGGCGGGCCTGGTTCGCGCACGGTTGAGGATCTGCTGGAACGTCTTAACCAGGTCCACGACGTCGGCGGCTAACTCAGGCTCCGCGCCCTCTGCGTCCCGAAATTCCTTCAGTGATGGGTTCGACCATACCGCTTCTTCGATTTGTTGCTTCTGCAGCAACATCTGAGCAGCAGTACGAAAGCGCTCGTGTTCGAGCAACCGGTTGACCAACTCCATGCGCGGGTCGTCGAGCAGACCCGTGGCATCTGGGTCGCGCGGCAGTAGCATCTTCGACTTGATATGAATGAGCAGGGAAGCGGTGTAAATAAACTCTGCCGCTACATCGACGTCGAGCTGCTGCATGTTCTCAACATACTTCAGATACTGCTCGGTGATTTTCGCGATCGGGATGTCGTAAATGTCGATGTCCTGTTTGCGAATAAGGTCGAGCAGCAAGTCGAGCGGGCCATCGTATACCTCGCTGACGAGCACCGAAAACGAGGACTCGTTAGCTTCACCCTTCCTCGTGGTAGCCATAGGCGCTTCGGGAGTCGGTGAAGCAGGATTCACGGATTGTGCTTTGTCAGGCATCAACTATTGACCCTTCGACTCCCGCTTTGGAGGCTCGTACTTAAACGACAGGTTCGCAGCATCGCGCACCTCTTCCATCGTCGACTCCGCAGCCGTACGTGCCTTGGCCGAGCCATTCTCTAGTAAGTCCCACGCCAATTTCGGATCGGCCTCGTATTTCGCCCGGCGTTCTTGAATAGGACTAAGCACTTCCCAGAGACTGTCGGCCGCCCACTTCTTGCACTCAATACAACCGATGCGCGCTGTTCGGCAGCCATCGTAAACCTTTGCCATGGTCTCCGCGCTACTAAAGATCTTATGCAAATCGCCTACTGGACAAATGTCAGGATTTCCCGGATCGCTGCGGCGGATTCGCGCCGGGTCCGTGACCATGGTTTTCAACTTAGCGCGCAGCGACGCTTCCGGTTCGCTTAGCAGAATTGTATTGCCGTAGGACTTAGACATCTTACGGCCGTCCGTACCGGGAAGCTTGGCTGCTGGTGTGAGTAGTGGTTTCGGCTCAGGAAAGACAAAGACGCGCTGCGGGTCCCGGCACTCCTGGCTAACTTTGCGGGGATAAAATTGGTTAAAGCGTCTCGCGACCTCGCGGGTCAGTTCCACGTGCGGGACCTGGTCCTCACCGACCGGCACAAAATTCGCCTGATACATCAGGATGTCGGCCGACTGTAAGAGTGGATAGCCCAGAAAGCCATAGGTGCTGAGGTCTTTGTCGTTAATGTTCTCGCGCTGCTCCTTGTAAGTCGGGACCCGTTCCAGCCACCCCAGCGGCGTAATCATGCTGAAGAGCAGGTGCAGTTCAGCATGTTGCGGTACATGCGACTGGATGAATAGTGTGCTGCGGTCGGGATCCAAGCCCGCAGCGAGGTAATCGATCATTACCTCAAGCGAGTTCTGCTTGATGTCCTTCGTGTCGGCGTAATCCGTGGTCAGCGCGTGCCAGTCGGCGATGAAGAAAAAACACTCATACTCATCCTGCAAACGCACCCAGTTGCGCAAGGCGCCAACGTAGTTGCCCAGGTGCAGCTTTCCGGTCGGACGCATGCCGCTCAGGATCCGGCCCTTCTTTTCGCCAGTCGGATATGACATCAGATTCTCGAGAGGGCGCCCAACAAGGCGTAAAAAAACTGCAGAACCGGGTTGATTAATATGCTGATGATAGGAAATCCGATCATCGGGAGGACGAACATGACAATCACCAGCCCGAAGTATCCGATCCGGTCGTAAACGCGCAGTGCGTTATAGGAAAGGAAATGACGAATTACGTGGCTGCCATCCAGCGGAGGCAGCGGTATCAGATTGAAAACCCCCAAAACAACGTTGATCAGAATCGCGGCCTCGAAAAGCTTGGCCAGCGGCGCAGATACGTCCGCTCCGCGAAACAAGCGGTCAATGCCACTGGTGGAGCCGTGCAGGATGAATGCCAAAGCAATGACGGCGATCAGGGCCGTCAGGAAATTGCTCACCGGACCGGCAACGGCCGTGAGAATGTCATCGCGCACGGGGTTGCGAAAGTTTCGGTTATCCACCGGCGTGGGTTTCGCCCACCCGAAGGGTGGAAATCCGAGAAGGATCAGCATCGCCGGCATAAGAATTGTGCCGAACGGGTCAATGTGCACAATCGGGTTGAGAGACACCCGTCCCAGCATTTTCGCCGTTGGATCTCCCAGGCGGTTGGCCATCCAGGCGTGCGCCGACTCGTGCACGCTGATCGCGAACAGCAGCACAACAATCTGAAAGAAAGCTTCGACGACGTCAAAGTGCCCAAACATGATGACTTTCCCTCGATACTACCATGTGACGTAGCGCCCTCCTGCTCACATCGCCGCCGTGCTTCAGCCGGGTTTTCAATCGCTGAGTTCGGAGGTTCGAATCGATATTCTCGGGGTGGGTCGAACTTCAGTTGATGTCACATCTCGAATCGAGCCCGAACAGGTTTCTTCAGCGCACCTTTGCTTCGGCCGCCGGGGCAACCGCCGTTTCGACTGTGGGCTTTTCCAGCGGGCCGGAGATGACATAAGCGACGCCCCTACCCGAGTTTTCGATACGGGCGTCCAACGTGCGGTTAAAGCTCGCATCACCGGTGACGTCATAGGACCCGCCGGCCGTCTGCAGTTTGCACCCTTGGCAAGAGATAGTTCCGTTTCGCAGCAGAGCCTGTCCGTCGAAGGATGAGAAGGTCAGGGGAGTCCCTTTCGCGTCCAGCGACACGTGGCGGAGCGAACCACCAGTCCACTTAAAACTTGCAGTCCCCGACGCAGAGTCACGAATCGCAGACGCGGTGGCCCCTGCAACTCCCAATGTGTATTCCCCGTCAATGGTTCCGGTAGCCCACGGGTCGTGCGTCAGGGTCGCGACCTGGGCCATGGCGATCTTTGTCACGGTTCCCGAGCCGAAATACTTTGGGGGTGTTGAGGTAAAATCGGCATCCCAGTTCCCGGTGTGATGTCCCCCCAGTGCGTCAGCTCGGATGTCTTTCAAGCTCAGCTTTCCGGAATTCATCTCTACCGTGCTGACAAAATCGGAAGCCGACATGTCCCCAATGACAAGCCGTCCAGCCGCCAGCCGACCCCGAGCCTGCAGCTTCATCAGGGCATTTTCATCACGCTGTCCGATCGCCAGAAGGTGATACCAGGGACGGCTCTGATAGGACGGATTAAGCAGCTGGTTCAGGCGGGCCTGGGTAATCTCGGGCATGTGCAGGTCGAAGCGCAGGACGCACGGCTCCGGATAGACGCAGCGCAGCGGAAAGCTGGCGGACCCGCTTACCGACGTTCCGTCCTTGAACTCGGCCGAGAAGGAACCGATGGAAACAGTCTGGTCTACGACGGTGGCAGTTACTGATGCCAGTTGAAGTGGCTCGCCCACACCTTGCAGCTCGGCGGTCGCGTCGTGTAGCTGGAGCTTTCCTGACGGTGCTGGCGGGGAGAAGCCAGTCCATGCGCCTGCGATCTCAAGGTCCAAGTGGGCGGGGCCCGCCAGGCCAATTGCCGGGACACCGATGCCCATTGCTTTGGCAATGCTCATCAGCCGAGCCATTTCGGCATCGCCGGCGAGCGTGATGCGATAGTGCGCCAAATCGAAGTATCCGCCGGCGGTGGTTGGAGACGCGGCTCCGAGGGGTATGCCGAAGGGCTTGACGACGACACGCAGGGTATTCGCGCTTTCCGCGCGGGCTGACTTGGCGGCTCTTCTTATTCGCTTGCTGGTCGCCTCTGCCCCAGTACTCGGGATGCTCAACTCGACCTCGCCAAGTTCGAGGTCTTCTGCCAGAACTTTCGACCGCAGGGCAAATTGCGTGGTACGTCCGCCCCCGGCCCAAACTGGAGCTGATCGTGGGTCCCGGCGCATCGTGAAGATAAAGTCGCCGGTGCCCGTAGCGGTAAGGTCCTCCGGCAGATCTTTCTTGGTATGACGTGCAAGAGCCACTACTCGGTCCAGCGGAATCTGTTCCGCCGAAATGCCGAGATCATACGCACTGCCGGCCCATCCTATGACGTTGCCTCGCACCATTACCAGGCCCGGGCGAACCGGAGACTGGCACTGAATGTCGCGAATCGAATCATCGGGCGAGGAATAAGTTCCCGTGCAATGCACGCTCAGTCTCATCGCCTCCCCGAGGGCAATGTCATAGCGACGAAAGTCATTCACCTGACCATCGATTGTCACCGCCAGAGAGGACGGAGTCCCCACTAGCGAAGCGCTCGAAGTTACGCCGCCGCGCCAGCCACGATCGCGCCCGTAAGCGAGTGCCGTTATTTGGCCGAGTTGGCCCTTCGTGAAATCGATTTTCAGATTGAGGGGTGTATTCCTGAGACTCGAGGCACGTTGAAATGTGCCTTCCATTCTGATCGTACCGGTATCACTCACTGGAACGTCCGAACGCATCGGGCGGCCCTCCAGCCTGACGCCCCATTCGTTTTCTGACTCCAGCCATAATGCAAAGTCAGCTTCGGAAAATGCGAATGCCTTCTTCACGTTCCCGAGTTTGAAATTGATGCGTCCGGCAGTAGCCTCAACGTACGGAAAGCGGGGCCTTGCCTCCGGACTCGATTTCGCAGTAGGCGCGGAAGCAACTTGCGAGGTGCGCTCCACCAACTCCTCGATATTCCAGTGGCCATCGGCGTGGCGCACTAGGTTCAGGCTGGGATTATCCAGCGCCAGGGTCCCGATCTCCAATCGTCCCCGCCAAAGCGAGCTCACGCGAATGCTTGCCGTGACGGACTCGGCGCGGAGCATCGGTTCCGGGCCATAGCTAGGATCATCGGCCACGACAAAAGTTGATAGCACCATCCCCGGCCGCGGCAGCAGTTTCAGTTCGATATTCGAGACGGTGACCTGGCGGCCAATCGCATTGCCGATTGCCGAAGTTACGCGGTTTCGGTAGCGGTTGACATTCACGAACGGAGGCACAAACAGGACGAGCAGAAGGATTCCCAGCGCCGCCGAGATCCACAAGGCCCGCCGAGACCCGCGGCCCGGCATCAGCGCACCACGTGGAACATTCTGGACCAGCGCGTCTGGTCGAAGAAATGAATCACTATCGTGAACATGAACTGCACTCGATCTGCGAAGCTGGTGCGGGTATATTCGTCGCGCGGCTGTTCGAACGACCAGTAAATAAACATTGGCCGGCCGATAATATTCTCGTACGGAACGAACCCCCAATAGCGGCTGTCGAGACTGACATCTCGATTGTCGCCCATCGCAAAAATGCTATTTGGGGGCACCACGAGTTCGCCATTCTGGATGTGAGCGGGCAAAGTATCCCGCCACTCCGGCGTCGCACCGTCATAGTCTGTGGCCGGAACCGTGGGGAAGTTGTCGCGGTATGCGTTGTAGGTTCCGTTGCGGACGACATACGGTGGATCGAGCTTCTCGCCATTGCGATAGACCACGCCATCCTGCAGCTTAATGTGATCGCCGGGCACTCCTATCACGCGCTTCACCACGTAAAGACCGGGCTCGGCAGGCGAGATAAATACGAATACGTCGTCATGGCGCGGATGACGATAGGGAATCAGCGGACCTACCCAATTCGACTTCGGCGCCAGATTAATGCGATCCACAAACACATGGTCGCCGATCAACAGGGTGTTCTCCATGGAACTGGAAGGGATGACGAAGGCCTGCAACGCAAACGTAATAATGAAGAGGCCAGTCACCAGCACCACGGCGATCGAGGCAATAAACTCCGAAGTCGTTTCCTTGGGCTTTTTCGGCTCAACCGGTGTTTCGACGGGTTCTGGAGCAACCTTATTAGGTTTTTTTGTGACTGCCAATTGCCCCTTCTCTTTCCGCGTTCGGTCCGACGAGCGCAGATCTAGCCGCTACTGCGGTATCCGAAGCATGCGCTTCCAACGCAAGCCTTTAACCGACTGAATGGCGCTATAGGCCAAAGTCGAAAGTTTACCAGAAGGCTCGCTGTCTCCAGTGTTAGGAGTCACCGCATCCATCGACCAATAGATCAGCAACGGGCGGCCGACAACGTTCTCGGCAGGCACTAGTCCCCAATAACGCGAATCGTAGCTGTCATCCCGGTTGTCGCCCAGCACGAAATACGAATCCTCGGGAATGATCAACTGGCCGTCTTCCACCAATTTTTGCGCCTGGATGAACCACTTTGACGCGATCTTGTCTGCGAAAAATCCCCCGTCGGGGAAGTTGTCGCGAAACTTGTCACGCTGCCCCCAGTTAAACGTGGCGTAGTCATCGTCCTGCTTTACGCCATTGACGTAAACGTGTTTGTTAACCAGGCGAACGTGATCCCCCGGGATTCCAATTACGCGCTTGACGAAGTGCTGCTGCGGGTTCACGGGATAGCGAAAAACGATGATGTCCTGGTGTTGTATTCGGCGATACGGCAAGAGCCAGCCCCACACCCCGGCTCCGGCATCGTGCGCCTTGTCCACCAGCAGGTAGTCGCCGATCAGTAACGTCTTCTCCATAGACTCGGAGGGAATCTGGAACGCCTGCACCACGAACGTGATCACGAATACGGCAATCACAATTGTGGTTGCCAGCGATTGCAGGGAGTTCATCCCGTCCGAACTGCTGTGGTCGGTGCGCGTGGCAACAGCCGCTGTCGGGGGTGTTATGACTTCGGGTTCGACGTGGACTTCGTTCATGACTGCGTAGGCGGCTTGGCTTCCGAACTCGGGGAGTCCGTCGCGGAACTCGCCTGCAATGATTGTAGATACTCCCAGGCTTGCCGTGCAGCCCCTTGTTCGGCTCGTTTCTTGGTCCCCGCCTCTGACCGGCTCACAAAAGCCTCGCCACCGCCTGCTGGAGCAGGGACATGCACTTCCATAGTAAAGACTTTACGATGCTCGGGGCCCTGTTCCTTTACCAGAGAGTAGTGGGGCTGAGGACGGCCCGAGGCATGCACCAGCTCCTGCAAAGCCGATTTGTAATCCGTGACCGGCAGGCTGCTGCCCTCGTGCTGCAATTCCTGGAGAGCAGGCTGAAGAATTGTGTTCACGATAAACAGCCGTGCTTTTTCGAGGCCGGCATCGAGAAACAGAGCAGCAATCAGGGCTTCCAGCGCATTCACAAGAAGCGCGTTCTTGGCGCGGCCACCGCTCCGTTCCTCGCCTTTGCCCAGATGCAGATACCTTCCAATATCCAGGTTCTTGGCAGGACGAATCAAGGCGCGAGCGCTCACGATGTGCGCCCGCAGCTTTGACAAGTCGCCTTCGGCGTACTCGGGGAACCGTCTGAACAATTCATGGCTGACCACAAACGCTAGAATCGCATCCCCCAGGAATTCCAACTGTTCGTTATCACCCGGTACGGCGATTGTCGTTCCGGCTGGCACTTGTGATTCGGCTTCCCGCGCAAACGACGAATGCGTCAGTGCCTGGTCAATCGTGGCGCGGCTCTGGAAATGGTGTCCTAAAGCATCTTCCAGCGCCGCTCGATCGATTTCTTCCGCCTTCATCGTATTTCTCTGGGGAGCGGGTCAGCCTAGTGAGGCGTAGTGGGATTTGGAGGGGGCGTCGCAGTTGTTGCCGGCGCAGGTGTCGCTGGGGTTGGAGTGCTCTTATCAGCAAGGAGTTTCTGCAAGCGATCTTGTTGCTGCTTGGCGAGGTTCTTTTCGGCACTGCCGTCCTGTGCGTACTGCGCCGCTTTGTTGGCTGAGTCCAACGCTGCTTGGTACTTCTTTTCGTTGTCCTGCGCCACGGATAAACGCAGGTAAACCACGGCATCCGGCTGGTCCTTCATTAAGTCGGCAGCCTGTTGGAAATTCTGTTCAGCGGCTGCGTAGTCCTTCTTGTTCATCGCGATAACGCCTAACGTGTCATACGCGATGGAGCGAAGATTGGCTTTGGCCGCCGCCACTCGGTCCGCGGGCACGTTGGGGGGAATCTGCAGCCCAGTGTCGATATTCTCAAGGGCCGCTTGGGCATCTTTGCTGGCTTCCGCAAAGCGCGCGTCGCGATCCAAATCGTTCTCCCGCGTATCCATGACCAAAGCCGAAGCCACAGCCACGAGAGGGACTGGATCTGTTGGATTCACCGCAATCGCCTTACGACCCATTGCAACCACTTTGCCCGAGTTGTTCTGTTGCTGGTATGAGTTCATGGCACGAACATAAAGTAATTCTTTAAGGTCACTGGCAGGAAATTTCTGCGCGAACTCGTCTGCCGCCGCCTCGGCTTGAGCGGCATCGGTTTTCGATGCCGCCAGGTTGTAGGCATCGAACTCTTCCTTGGACTTTGCCTGTGGCGGATGCGGGGCGGTCGGGGCTGCTGGTGCTGCGGCACTTTGGGTAGATTGGAGGGGAGCGGCGGGCTTGGTCGCGTTGGCCTGAGCCATCGCCATGCTTGCCGCCAGCAAGATTGCCATCGTTGTAAGAATCGATCTCATCATTCGTCCTTTCAAAGGGAGATGGCGCTGGAGGCCTTTCCCGTCCTGTTCCTATCTTATTGCGATTTTGGTGGCTGTGAACCTTCGGGTGGCTCATACGGCGACTGTAGCCCGCGTTCCGCGGCAGTTCGAGTTTCCGGCGAAGTGTCGCCCGCGCCAAGCGCCGCCTTATATTGTTCGACTGCGGCGTCTCGTTCGTCTTGCAAATCGAGAATACGTCCCAGGTAAATATGCGACCATGCCACGGTATGCGGGTCCTTGGATGAGTTTGCTGCCTTCACGAAATCGTCCTTGGCGTCCTGCATGTTCCCGCTCAATGACGCCGCTGTCGCGAGCACGAAGTAGCACCGCGCCGGGTCTTCATTCGCTGCCAGCGCCTCCTGTGCCAATTGCACAGCGCCCGCCGGGTTTCCGCTCGCCAGCGCCCGCTCGGCCTGGTCGATTTTCTGTTCCGGCTTACGATTGGCCGCGATCATCACATCTGGCGTGGCCTGCGACGCAAATTGAATTTCGCTGGCTTGCTTTCTGATTTTGTCCACGTCGAGATTGTGCAACCAGTCTGGAAACGAATCCTTCAGGCCCACGTTCTCTTTCTCGAATCCCTTGAGTTGGTCGTAAAAGTAATTCGTCAGGACGAACCCCTCTGCTTCATCCCGATTGACCATCGCCAGCCGGTCTTTTTCTGGCAACTTCGCATCGGCCGGGGTTCGGGCTTCGATGGCGCGGATCAGACTCTCGATCACCAGCAATCCCGTGTCGTGCTTATACTCCGCCGCCAGGGGAGCTTTCTGAACGGCGGCCAGTATCGGTTGCAATCGCGCTAGGGAGGTTGCCCGTTTGGCGATTAGCGGATCCAGCACAAAGTGTAGGTATGTATGCCGGAGGTCGCCGATATGAATATCGTTGTTCGCTGGCGACACCACAATGTAGAAAGCGTCCTGCTGATAGTTGCGGGAATTTACTTCTCCGGGCGCCGCCATCGGATCCAGGTACACAGTATAGGAACGTCCCACGTAACCCGCGGACGGCATTCGCAGATAGTTGTCCGTCGCGGTGATCATGCGCGCGACCGGTTCGTGGTACTCATTGATGAGCCCCATGTACTGGGACTGGTGTTTCAGCCAGATCGCGTGCAGCTTCGCCGTCGCGGCATATTGCTTCAGCACCGGAACAAACCCCAGCAGGTAGCTCGCGTCGGGAGGCAAGTCCGCTTCCTGCGCTTTTGGCGCGAACGTCGGAGGATCACCCAGGTTCAGCGCCAGTGAAACGTATTGCGCCAGTTGGTGAGCGGCTCCGTCCTGCCGGTGGTCAGCGTAATAGTTGCACATCTCTTTAGCAGCTGCCGCTGCTTCCGGCGACTTGCTGGCGGCCACCAAATCCGCCCGCACCTGCGCGCGGATTGGCGAAGACGACGAGACTCCTTGGTCGTAGCCGCAGACATTCATGGCTGACAGCACGCTGAAAATCGTCTCACTTACATCAATCGTGGATTTCGATTGGGCCGCAGCGACATGGCTCAACAGCGCCGCCAACATCACGACAACTAAGGTGTTACGGAAACTACAGCTCAGACAAGCCTCCCGAAGCGATTTAGGCAGGGATTCAGATCTTTCAGTTTACGAGGTGGCTATCGCACACGCAAATCAGCCCCTCCTTGGGAACGAGGGGCTGATGAGGAGAAAGCCAGGAGTAATCCAGTTATCCCTTAACCTGTATTTTGGAAAACGCCAGAATGGCGCGTGCGGCCGTTGGACGCCCAAAACTCGTCGCAGGACGGAACGTGGCGAAGATCAGCATGTTTTTCAGTTCCGACAGGACCTCGCCGCCATTCTCACCGCCCGAAAGGACGCGGTAATCCTGGACCCGTCCGTCGGCGCCGACATACGCTTCAACGATCAGAGGCTCAGAACGCGATCCCATCGCCAACTGGAAGGGCGACGACTGCAGCTGCGGCGGCGTGTAAAGAGTCGTAGGGACATCGTTGGGGTCAACGAATTGGCTCGGCACCAGGAAGTTGATTAGCAGGCCGAATATGATGACAGTGGTCACCAGTCCGCCCGTGGCCGGCACCATCACCGCATTAAATACGTTCTCCCATTTGACGCGCAGTGCTTCCCACCGCGGACGGCGGGAGTTGGCCATCTCCTGGGAAACCGACACCCGGATTCTCAACGCCAAGTCGGGGGGCGCGGGCTTGCGTCCCAAGTCGCCGACCAGCCTTTGGGTGCGCCGCAACTTAAGATAATCGGCCGAGCACGCAGCGCACGCATCCAGGTGCTGCTGCACCCCGCTCATTTCGCTGCGCGTCACCACAGCGTCCAGATACGCAGACATGAGCCGCTTTGTATCCGAGCATTTCATGGCATGACCTCGACTTCCTTCCCGTTGAGAGCACCGTCTTTCCGATGTTTCTTCTGGCGAACAGCGGGAACAGCTACGCCAAATGCTGGCAGATGACGCTCAAGCCTTCTTCGCAGTGCGTCCCGTCCTCGCATCAGTCGAGACTTCACCGTGCCCAAGGAAACCTCCATTACTTCCGCAATTTGTTCGTATGACAATTCCTCGATATCACGCAAAATCACCGCCGTCCGGTACGGTTCAGCCACCGACTTCAGCTCCTTCTCTACTCGGGCCCGCAGTTCTTCGTCGTAAACGTTCTGCAACGGCGATTTCGAATCGTCCACCAGCAGGTCTTTCAGGCCCGGCGAACTGTGCTCTGCGTGGTCATCCGCGACCGGCTCGATCGAAGTTTCCCGTCCCGTATGGCGAGACCACCAGCGCCGCTGGTTGTACGCCTCATGCAAGGCAATACGGTAGATCCAAGTCTTCAGACTGGAATTGGAATTGAAGCTCCGAATTCCCCGAAACACCTTGATGAACACTTCCTGGGTGGTATCGGCTGCGTCCGACGGATTGTCGAGCAGGCGGTAAACCAGGCTATAAATGGGCGGGCTGTATTGTGCAATGAGCCACGCAAAAGCCTCTTCCGATCCGGTCTGTAATTCGGCCACAATCGACGCTTCTTCGGTGCGGACACCTATCGCACTTGCGAGGTTACTCAAAGTTGGTGCTCCCGCCACGCTACTCATGGCGTTATCCTCATCTTAATGAACCTCGGGGCCGCCCACAACTTTCTCATCACATCTCGAATATTCCAAACTTTTTTGCTCCATGCCTCCGGAGAGGCTCGTCCGCGTAACGGATTGGCCGGCCTCCTTTGAGACTTAACCAACATAGACCCCGCGGCGCCCAAATTTGTTCCCAAAATCGGGAGTGATATAAGTTCGTATGACCGGAATTCCGGTGGGTGGACAGGTTCACCGGCGGGGTCGAAAAAGACGGGTTTGCGCCATTATAACGTTCGTTATAACAGAGCTTAATTGGCGGCTTTTGGCAACTCCGTTTGACGAAGCCAAGCGGCTGGGAGACAATAAAAGCGACGCGGGAGTGCCGGGCGTCGTCCCTCCTTAAAGTGGGCCTGTGGCGCAGCTGGGAGCGCGCTTCCATGGCATGGAAGAGGTCGTCGGTTCGATCCCGACCAGGTCCACCATTTTCAACTACTTGCAGATACTCCGCTTTTCAGCTTGGTGTCATTTGGTGTCACAAGACCACCAACACTTCCGGTTTCAATGAAGACACCAGGCGCGATCCCGACTAGGTCCACTATCTTTTCAACTACTTGCAGATAGCCCGATTTCCAGTTTTGTGGTATCCGGCTTCAAAATGCTGCGACCGCTTCCGTGGTATGGAAGAGGTCGTTGGCGATCCCGATCAGGTCCAGAGTTGCCACGGTTCAACCGCAGTACAACATGTGGGCGGCAAGAACGCAGATTATGAGGTCATCGCACGTATGAAACAGAACTCTTCGGAAACTTGATACTCGCCCGTGTGGCGATGAGCCGGGATTGCGTTGGTTTGGGAGTTGGGGCAGTTATTTTGGTCAACAGTTCTCCCTCTGCGTTTCTGGACGGTTGAGTTGGCCGCAGCGACGCTTGCTGGTTGTTCGTTCTCGGGTTTATGTTGCGGGCACCAGTTGCATGCCGAGGCTGCGGGCTTTGCGCTGCAGGCTGGTGAGATCGCGTTGCTGCCGGCGCTGCTCAAATTCCACGGTGCCGCGGTCGATCCAAACCTGCCCCTGTTTCACCAAGCGATAGTACAAGCAGGCTAGGACGCGGGCCATCGCCTTGACCGCTTTCAGTCCCCCCAACTTGGCGCGCAGGTATCGGCACCTGGCCCCCAGATAGCTCTGACTGCGTACCAGCGACTGCGCGGCCATGCGAAAAGCATTGCCGACTCGATTGGTACGGTATTCCCGCCGGTGACGAATGACTTTGCCCCCACTGATGTCGCGCTTGGGAGCCAGGTTCAGCCAGGAGCACCAGCGCGCGGCGGTCTTCCAGGCACTCAGATCGGGCCCCACTTCGGCCAGCACGGTCTGTATCGTCATCACGTCGATACCGTCGATGCGGGTGGCGTCGATCCGGCGAGGGGGATTGGATTGTCGTGGGCTCGGGCTTGATTGATGTCTCGAGTCTGTGTAGCCACCCCTTCGGCAAGCTCCTCCGACCCGCTCAGGACAGGCCCTGTCGCTGCAGGACACCGGGGGCTCCCGGCATTATCGCTTTGATTTTTCCGCAATCAGAGCGAGGCGATGATCTTGCGGTACTCGTCCTCGGTGAAGGCCTTCATCGTCTGTGTGGTCACGTTGCCAGCAGCGCCTGTAGCCAGCATGAATTTTGCACTCGCTTCATCGTTGGGAAATTCCGAGACGATCACCGCGTCGTACTTTCCCATGGTCAAGAACCAGGAGTGAATCTTGCCGCCGGCTTTCTCGGCGGCCTTGCGGGCCGCGTCCAGGCGCGCCGGGCTTTCCTTGATTTTGCCCGCTCCCTGTTGTGTGTAGCGAATCAGTGTCACGTAATGTCCCATGGTGGCTCCTCCATATCGAGATTGGGTCATTATCTGCCTTTGGAGGAAGGAGTCAAGAAAGGGACAACGCAGGGTGATCCATTGATGTCCCTAGTCTGCGTAGCCTAGGAATCCCAGGTTAGCGCCGAAGAACGCGGCGCGACCTGGGGCACCAGGCTGAGGCCAACAATCCGGAGATCACGAGCGAAACAGCTACACCCTTGGGCAAGCCGTAGAGTGCCCGCCAGGTAGCGCCCTTGCCTGCGTTGATCAGGACGCCGAACCTTGCGACGTTTGATCCTGATAGTGGTTCGGCTTTCTGCCGGTCCGCTTGCTTGCAGTAGTCGCGTGCTTGCGCACTTGATGGTCGGGCGTGGTAGAGCGGTGATTCGTTTGTGCCTTCAAGGTGTGCACATTGGCTTTGGCCACAGGAGGCTGATCAAAGTGATCCGGGTCAACTTCTTGTTGACCATGGGCCTGCATCAAGAAAACGGGAAAAACACCGACTACGAGCGTTAGAACAAACATTCTGAGAGACTTCATAAATTTTCTCCTTCTATGAGGGAAGGCGTTAAACCCGCCGAAACTCGATCATCGGAGTCTCTCGGGCGGTTTATGCCTCAGCAGTGCTTACTATTCAGCGTTTCTGCTGAATGCTTGCCGTGACGCTTTGTACTCAAGCAAGCGTGATGCCAAAGCGCAAGCTGGCTTGTTACTTGGGTTATTCTGCTGGGTTTGCAACAAGTTGAGTTTTAGCCGTGAGCGCCGACACGCTGTCCAAGCCGCTAGGCGGTATCCGATCGGATACCGGCGAGCAGCGTGTAGGTTACCGCATCAGCAGATTTCGCTAAAATGCGCTTTGTTGCCCAAAGGTAAGGCTTCGCTGCGCGACGACCGTGGGTACCCTCGGTAAAGTGGGATTGGCGAAGAGCTGGATTTGGCTGCGGAACGAAATTCCCGCGGCGAGCAGTAATTCAACGGACGCGAGAAGCCCTGTCCCTCTTGCGGCCACCGGGTGGAGGTCAACTTCGCCAATACAGGATTGGTCAAGCGGTTAAGAGACGGATCGGAGCTGTATAGATGTACATTGCGGGGTGTGGTCCGCAAAAACCTCCTACAGCTCAAGCGACGCGCTGCTCCAGCCAGTATTCGTGATGTAGACCGGCCAGAATATCGTTCGCTCTGATCTCACAATCTCGTGGCAATCTGTGCCGGTGGTTCTTCGGTCCTGTCAAAGGGCTGTTCGAGGATTTCTCCGGGATGCCCGGTCCCAGGCTGGAGTGCGGCCGTCCTTTGTTATAGTGGGCGACCCAAGGACACAACGTCATCCGGAGATGGCGCTCGTTCAAGGGAATCATGAAATCCAGGCACTCGCGGCGCACCGTGCCGACCAGTCGTTCACAATAAGCGTTCGCTGTCGGTGCCCGCACAGGTGTGCGCAAAACCTTCAGACCAAAGTCACTCTTCAGTTGTTGGTCCAGCTCCCGCGAGAAGATCGAATCGCGGTCGTGGATCATGAACTGATAACCATGGTCAATGGGAATGGCTTCCCGGAACTGCTGCCGTGTCCAATCTGCGGTGGGATGCGCGGTCACGTTGTAGTGCAGAATACGGCGGCTGCCGACTTCCATCACGAGAAAGACGAACAGCACCTGGAACCCCACCGTCACGGCAGCCAGAAAATCGCAGGCCAATATCCCTTGGGCATGATTCTTGACGAACGTTCTCCAGTGCTGCGAGGAGGTCCGTCTCTGCCGGGTCCCATCAGGTTGCAGGGGCCAGTATTTGCGAACCGTACGTGGTGAAACCAGAATGCCGAGCTTGAGGGAGAGTTCGTCAGCCACGCGCTCCTGTCCCCAAGTGATGTTCTCCCTTACCATGCGAGCGATGACCTGGCGTAGGTCCTTGGGAAGCGCCGGCCGCCCGCCGCGTGACTTCCAGCGCCAATACCGCTTGAAACCCCCGCGATGCCAGCGCACAAAGGTCGCCGGGGTAACCACCATGAGCGCTTCTTTCCAGTCGAAAAGCCCGGACCAGAGGACCAACGACAAGCGTGCCGCATCGCTCAGGCGGCGAGGCCGGATCTGGTGATCTCGGTAGTAAGCCAGTTGCTTACGTAAGAACAAGACCTCCGCTGCGACGGCCGTTCGCGAACGGGCGGCGACACTCAGGAACTGCAATCCATCGCGCAGCAGCTCCCAGAGGACCGTAAGGCTGGGGCTGAAGTAACACTGCCAAATGCATCGAAGAGGCGACATGAGAGATCAGCTTCGCACAAAGCGAGAACGCTGAACACAGTTCTTTGGTCAACCGCTGGCAAAGGCTGGAATCTGCAGAAGAAGTCATACAGGTTGCGACCTGCAGAGGTTTCTGCGGAGCACAGGTCTACAGAGTTGTTCGACGATATCAGACATGTCGTAACCAATCCCGAATTGCTGTTGTAATCAGGGTCAGCACGACGGTTCCCGTCACAATTAAGCATGAAAATGGGAAGCCATGCGGCCAGGGTTATCTACGACTTGGCGATCTACCATTATCTATGTTCGGAGCGAGGTTATTTCCTGATCGCCTATCCGTGAGTTATCGCGGCGTGGCTATTTCGACGCAGTGGGTTGCCGGTCCAGGGCTTGGGTAGTGAGCCCCGCAAGGGTGTACTGTCCTAGGAAGCGGACTGTTGCGATAGCGTCGAAGGAAACGGGTACCGACGTACCGCCCAGCGGCGCAAATTGCATAGTGATATGAATGTTCTTAAGCCAAAAGGAAGGACTCTTGGCGGGCACTCCTTCAATTCGGCGTATCCGGAAGGTGCTCGCATCCACCCAAATCTGCCCACGTAAAAGGCTTCTGTCCTTCCGCTTTGGGATAATCCCCAAAACGTACTCAGGAACAACACCGAAGTTCTCTCGCCTAAGAAAAACGAAGTCATAGTTTGAGCGACTCATCTCGCTACTGGGTCCTTTCTTAGCCGCTTCGGCCTCCAGGGCTAAAAGCTCACGCACCATTTTTTCTCCAAGTGAATTACCTGTCGCCCGAATAATCTTGTATCTCTTCACGTTAGGAGGAACGAAATCGATCTGCGCCGTGACCTCGGAAGTGGGCTGCTTATCATTGCCGTGGAATATTTTGTATTCTCGGGTCACCTCATATGGTCGAAATCGAGCGGGGTCCTGAAGGTCTTCCCAGCGTTGCAGGATCAGGTCCAAATCGGGAGATTTAGTTTCAGTGGCCGGCGTGGCTTTTTGCGCCGCTGAGGCGAGCATCGCCAGCAAAAGCAGACCTGACAACCAGAGCCTTGGCGTGGCTGTTTTAGATGGCATTATTTTGGTCATAACCCACGAAGGAGATCGGGTACCCTGACAGGAACCGAGCGCCCAGCTGTATGCCGGAAATCGGCACGTACAGTTTGAGAGGCGGAGGTCAGCGCGCAAGCGCGCCTTCTCCGACCCGAGCCATCGCGGGTTCTCGCATCCTTCACCACGTTCCCAATCTGACTACCGACTGCCCTTTGCGCCAACGTTTCCTGAACGTTCTCCAGTGTGCGAGTTGCTCTAGAACAGCACTCCTTACTCCGAGGGATCGGCGAGGTGATGAGCTTTCACTGCACGGTCGCGCGTGCCGGCAGCGTTTTCGTGACGCTTCCGAGTCTACCTGTATTGTTATCGCGGACGACGAGTCGAAGGGTTCCAGGGCGGGAGAGCAAGCTGATCCGCTTGCTCCACGCCAAACCATCTCTCTCCAACTCGCGTTTCGTGGAGAGAGGAAGGGGACCCTGTACGTCTTCTCCGAATCGTTGCATGACTCGCATTCCCTGCAAGACAACGCCGGCGACGGTGAAGTTGACGCCACTGTCGCTCCACACCGGCGGACGTTGCGCATCGGCACGCATCACCAGTGATACGGAAATTGCCGCGCCCGGCCTGTCCAGATCAGGCAACAATGCGTCCACGCGGAGTGCGGAAAACTCCACCGGCGACAGTAGTGCCGCTTGAATCTGTCGCCGTTTCTCCTGCGTGGGGTCGGGGTGCGTCTCAATGAGAACGCCGGTCCGGGCGAACACTTTCACCTCCGGGCGTTGCACGGTCACATGGATGGTCCGCCATTCGGGCCGCCTTTGCCGCGAATGGGTTGCGTAGGTCAGCAAGTAGAATTCGCGGGCATCTTGTTCCGCGGAACGAACGCAAGCGTCGGCCTGTAGCGGACTGTTACACAACTCGCCGCCGGTTTCCTGGGCCACCGATCGCATGTTTTGCAACAGTCCCCAATTCACCTCGGTTTCGTTTTCGTAGGTGCTGAGCGGCAGGGTGAACGAAGAAATGAACATGTAAGGCGTATTGGCGTGGACGTTGAGCGGAAAAACTCTGATGCGATTAGCCGCAAGTTCTTCAGCAGAAACGGGGATTGTGGTGCCGGAGCTGATCCAGATGAGCGCTTTCTCTCCCAACCACGGGGCAAAGAACCTGCCCACTAATGTAAGCGCGTGGGCTGTGTCGTCGGCTGTCATCGCGCGGCCGGTGTAATATTCGAAGCGTTGGACGGCGCGGTCCTGCTCAAACTTCGCGTCGCCCACCACCTGGTTCTCGCGAGCACCTTCAGGCAAGGGCAGTTCTCCGGAGATGCCGGCTCCGTGCGCGGTGATGGTGGTCTGAATTTTATCGATGGCGTCGGCCACGATCGCAGGATCGTTGGTCGGCTGGCCAAGTAGTCGCAACTCCGAACCTGTGTACAAAACGACGCAGGTGGGAATAGCAAGCGTCTGCCGCTCGCGATAGGAACGGGCGAGCAAGCGTCGTACTTCCGTTTGCTCACTGACGGGAGTGTTCACCTGATCGAAGAACAGAATTACCACTCCCAAAGCGCCGTGATACCCGTTTCCGGCTGCTCGGGAAAGCGCAAGATCGTTTGCAACAGGCGAGCCGGCTGCAGTCTCGGTAACAGCTTCAAAATTGCGGATAACCTGTTGGTGTCCGTTCTCATAGATACGGAAATCCACATCCGAAAGGCCCAGGACGTGACGGCTCTGCGAGTCTTTGACCACCACCGGGACGGAAACCAATTCGGTGCTGGCGCTGAAAGTAGTCGGGCTGAATTGGGATTGCGCTGGCACCGCCGGCAGTTGGGATGTCGGCGCCCACGCAGCAGTTTTGTCAAGGGCCAGTGCTTGAGTCGCGGGAGAAGAGACAGGGGCGGCGGCTTCGGCCAAAATCGGAAACGGCTCTTCCGTTTCCACGAGCGTTGCTGAGTACGCCAAAAAGCCGGCAGACACCATCGACAGCAACATTGACATGCAGCGCACCTTCCAGAACCTCCCCAGGCCTCCACGCAGCCTGGCCTATTGTTCGCGAACCCACGAAGGACTGGATTGTAGCGCTTGCGCTCTAACTTCAGAGGAAGAGCCGCAACGCGCAGCCTGATCTTTCACCGAGCCTGTTGTCACTCCGCTGCGGCTTATGCCACTGGGGCGATGAGGGCGAGACGTGAAGCCCCATTGAGAGGTGGAGTTTCATTTGATGAAAGCAGGCTTCTCGTGAAACGCTGGTTTGTAGTTGCCCAAGTAAGGTCCTTCCGGAAAATCATTCTGGCCAAGGCGTGCGATCCGAAGTTGCTGTTCTTGTTCAACCCAAGCTTCGACCCAAGATGATTCTAGTGGGGGGGTGTTTTCAAGTACTTAAGGGTAGTTGGCAGTTCCCCGAAGCGCTTGTAAGTTTTTGAAAACACTAGATCCATCCACTATGGCATGGAAGAGGTCGTCGGTTTGATCCCGACCAGGTCCACCATTAAATCAATAACTTGCAGATACCCTCCTTTACAGTTTGGTGTCATTTGGTGTCAAAACGCGTTTCTTTCTTGCTGATCTCCTCGATTTCTTCCTCAGCTCTGCGTTGATGGAATCAACCGTCGCCTGCACGCTTTCTGGAATCTCCTGTATGTAAACGTCAGTTGTTGTTGCTGCACCGGAGTGCCTTGCATCTCTTGAACATCCTTTACCGTGCCCTTCTTCTGCGCCAGCGTGGCGATCGTGCACCGGATCACCTGGAAGATCAATTTGGGCAATTCCAGTTCGAGCGCCAGCTTGTGCAGAACGTAAACGTCAGAGGAACTACACGGTTGACGAGCGCCGCGATTGGTGATTTCTTAATCGTTCCTATGTCTCTGATGTCGAGGAGCCCAGTAGAGTTTCATCCAAGCAGAAAGCGTAAGTAGGAGAGGCCCCCAAGTGAGGATGTGCAGGATGATTCGACCGCTGATGGTTCGGCAAGCCTCACTGCGTATTATGCTCCTCGCTTTGAGGGCGTAGACTAAACGGCTCGGTTTTGCTCAAGGAAATTAACTCTCGAAGGAAATTATGAGACAACTTACGAAACTAGCACTCGCCATGCTTCTGTCCAGCTGTCTTCTCTGCGGGCATTATCCCTGCCTCAACGCTCAGGTTGACTCCGTTGAAGCCTCGTCTGAGGATACGAAGGCCATTGAAGCAATTGTTCATTCCAATCCGTCTGACCACGTCACAGAAGATGTCAGCTTTACCAACATCTTTGGCACTGTAAGGTACGGACGAGCAGAATTCGTGAAACGCCACATCGAGATCGCCAATACGATCTTCAAAGGCACCACCCCGAAAAGCTCAATCGCGAAGCTACGGTTCGTTCGTCAGGACGTTGCTATCGCTGATGTAAGCGGAGAGATCACAGGCTTTCCCAAAATCCCCCCCGCAGGGGTGCCCGTTGGACCGGACGGAGTGTTGCGTTTCAAGCTGCTCCTGGTCCTCATCAAAGAACAAGGCATCTGGTGGATCACGGAATACCACAACGTCGCCGTCACACCTGAAGTGTAAGCGTTATTTCTCGGCCTAAGAGATCCTATCGGGTGGAAGCTTACACAGTACTTCTTGCAATTCAGGGTTCCAGAAAGTTGTTATTCAGGACTGTGGTCGTATGACGGGCAAACCGGATGTCAACTGAGGCTAACAGGCGTCAATTGCATTGATTCACGCGAACAAGCTTGTCGAGCTAAGGCAGTTGTACCACGCAGAAAAGATTGCCGTCGGGGTCCTCCAAAACGACGAAATCAGAACCGGGGCGATACCTCCATGGATAGCGCCGCGCCCCAAGCTGTAGCAGTCGGTTCACTTCTTCCTTCTGCTCCTTCGTGTAAAGGTCTAAGTGCATCCAATTCCGACGCGGTCGGCGTTTCTCCCGCATTTGGAACGACAGGTTCGGCCCTTTTCCGTCTGGGTCGCGAAGGACCACCCATCCCTGTTTTGCGGGCTGTCTGGGAACGTAGTTGAGCGCGTTTTGCCAGAAGGTCACCATGCGGTCAAATTCGTGGCAGTGTATGACAATAGAACCAATTCTCATTCTGTTTGCTCTGATGAAATGAAGCTGTTGCAATCAGCAATTGAACTCAGCACCTCTGCGTTGCCATCGCTGCGGGTGTGAGCTGCGATCTTCGGTCCCGCCTGAGCGCTTCCTATATGGATCCAGTTCTTCCGACCAAGAGCTACGGGACGCATCGAGTTCTCCGCCAGGTTATTGCTCAACTCCAGTTCGGGATATTCCAGGAATCGCGTGAGTTTTTGCCACAGGGTAAGCGTGTGGTTGCAGGTCTTTGCCAGTGCGCCCCCGGGCAGTGCCGCGGAGCGTGCCGCTTCGATATGCTTCTGGATCACACCCAGCAGCGGTCGAGATTGATCCTGACGCAGAGCATGGCGTGCCTCCAGGCTCAGTGCTTGGCGACGGGCTTCGGCGTCGATCGCAAACAGTTCATCGATTCGCGCTACGATCGTGGTCGCCACCGGATCCTGGGGACTTAGCTGCACGGCCTCGGAGAAGTATCGTTCCGCATGCGACCAGCAGCACGCATGAACGATCTTCGGTCCTCCGATCTGATCGTAAGCCGCATAACCGTCCGTCTGCAGAAGACCTTCAAACTGTCCCAGAAACTGTTTCGGTCCATCCCGTCCTCGGCCCAGACGGAAGTCTGGGCACCACCGTTCCTCCGGGTCGGCTGTATTGCCACAAGTACGCTTGATGGTTTTTCTCGCGGCCTTCATGCATCTGCACATCGACCGGAGCTTCATCGGCCTGGATGTAGGTGCCGCGGAGTAACTCTTGCCTCATGGCCGAGGCCATGGGCGTCAGCAACTCACCTACTCTCAGAACCCAACCGTCGAGCGTCGCCCGACTGAGCTCTACACCGCTGTCCCGTTCCAGCATTGCGCTCTGTCGATACAACGGCTGATGGTCACAATACTTTCGTACTACCGTGTCGATCACGATCTGATCACTGACCAGGCACTTCTCGATGATTCGTTGCGGCAGCGGAACGGAGACCACACCTTGTTCCTCGCATGACTTGCAGGCGCGCTTCTCGCGCTTGTTGACCAGCACGAAGTACTTCGCCGGCTCCACGTCCAGTTGGGAACTTTCGTCGTGGCCGATCACCGTCGTCTCTTTCCCGCAGCCCTGGCAGATACATTGCTCGGGCGTGCACTTCAGGATCCGCTCCACACGCGGAAGGGTTGCGGGTAGTTCCTGCCGTCCCGATTTAGCGCAACCATCATTGAAGGCAGGATCGTTAACAATGTGATCTCTTTCTACACCAAGGGAGAGTATTCGGGTTCAAATGACAATGCGGTCCCCTATAAGGAGCTTGTATACAGGGTTCATTAAGAATGGCGGACGGGAGATCTCCTTTCAACGATTGGACGACATACCAAGCGGCGGTGAAGTGGAAAAGTTTGTCGCAAAGCCGAAACAATGACCGCTAACGGTTCGCCGCCGGTCCATCGGCGGCTATTGCGGGTAAATATCTGTTCCCTTGAAGAAAACAAAAATCAGCCGAACCACGTCCTGTTTACAACTCGTTTACAACTTCCCTGCCATTTCGGAGTAATATTCTGCCACTTGTATCGCGGCTGATCATGTGGGGGTGCGAAATGACAAGGGAAAGAACGATGGTTGGGGCGAGCCTTCTGGTGTCCGTCGTGCTGCTGGGTGGTTCCAATGCTCAACAAAGTGGCGGCGGCGGGACGAAGTCCAATCAACCCAAGACCCCTGTGCGCGTAACCCCTGGTCCAACCGTTCCTTCCCAGACGGTCTATTACATGGGCAAAGTGGTGCTGGACACCGGCATGGAACCTTCCGTACCGGTAGCGGTGATTCGAGTGTGCAATGGATCCGGCCGTAGAGAAGCGTTTACCTCCAGCGACGGATCGTTCTCCTTCATGGTTGGAGATCGAACGAACGCTAACCTGCCCGACGCGTCCGAGGACACCCAGCAGTTCGGTTCTGACAGCCGGTTCTCGAAAAGCAATCCTTTAACCGTAGGCCCGGACAGTCCTGAATCGACCGTCGCGGACTGTGAACTGCGAGCCGATCTCGCCGGGTACTCGTCTTCGACCATTCGGCTTGATCCCTCGATGAACAACTCCAACGTCGGAGTCATCGTCCTGCACAGTCGCAGCAAGAAGGCGGAAGGGATGATCAGCGTCGCTAGCCTTCAGGTTCCTGCAAAAGCGAGGAGAGAGTACGAAAAGGGAAGCGAGTTGCTGGAAAAGGGAAACCTGGCTGATGCGGAAAAGTCGCTGCGCAAGGCGATCGACCAATATCCAAAATTCGCAGAAGCGTGGCTGCGGTTGGGCGACTTGGAGCGGCGGCGAAAGAACATTGAAGGCGCGATGTCGGATTATCAAGAGGCGATTAACGCCGACCCTAATTTCCCGGTACCGTATGTTCGCATGGCTTTTCTATCGGCCCTCACCTCCAACTGGGAACAGACGCGCAAAGTCAGTGAACGGTTGATTTCGCTCGACCCGGTAAATTTCCCGCTTGCGTATTACTACGATGCCGTGGCCGAGTACAATCTCAATCATCTGGCGCCGGCCGAAACCAACGCAATACGGGCAGAGAACCTCGACAAACTTCATTCCGAACCACGCGTTGAACTGCTTTTGGCGTCGATTTATAACGCCAAAGGAGACCATGCTTCGGCGGCGGAGCACTATCGCTCGTACTTGAAGATCGTGCCTAATGGCCCGCTCAATGAGCGCGTGAAAGCCGATCTGGCTAAGACGGAAGAGATGGCAAAGTCGCAGGGCGCCCCGCCTCCGGCTGTCAACAAGTGACCGATCAAGAAGTGACAGATTTCGTACTCCGTATGCGAAGCGACGAAGGTGTCGCGTAACTCTTTGTGTCCCTCCCAATTCATTCGTGTTCAATTCCACCTGCGCGATGTCTAGTATGGTGGTGCGCCACCTGCTGGCTTCACAGAGCACGTTTCGCCTCGGGTGGTGACTCCTCAGGAAAGGCAGCGTCCGCCCTGCAGCATGGAACCATCTGGACAGGCCAACAATAGTCGAGCTGCGATGCCCCTCGTGGCAGACAAGTTTCGGAAGTTGTACGGCGATCCCATCAGAGTCTTTCGGGCACCGGGCCGTGTGAACCTGATTGGCGAACACACTGATTACAACGATGGATTCGTAATGCCGGCGGCGCTTGGTTTTTACACCTACGTGGCGGTTGGACCGCGCAGAGACCACACGCTAAATGTCTGTTCTGTCGATTTCGATGAATGCCGGAGCTTCGACTTGAGAAATATCCCCGCGAGCCCCGAAGGCCATTGGAGCGACTATGTGGGCGGAGTTGCGGGAGTATTGCACCTGTCTGGAAATGAAATTCGAGGAGCAAACCTGGTCGTCAAGGGTGATGTGCCGATCGGGGCGGGCTTGAGCTCCTCGGCGGCCCTTGAGGTCGCGACTACTCTAGCCTTGCTGACGAACTCAGGGCTTACTTGGAGCGGCGTTCAAGTGGCGTTGGCTTGCCAGCGCGCCGAGCACGAGTACGTCGGTACAAAGTGCGGCGTCATGGACCAGTTCATATCTTTATTCGGCAATTCGCAACACGCCTTATTGCTAGATTGCCGCAGTCTTGGCTTCGAACTGCTCCGGATTCCAGATCACGTTCGCATCGTAGTATGCAACACGATGGTGAAGCACGAGCTTGCGTCCGGCGAATACAATCGCCGGCGCGCCGACTGCGAAAAGGGGGTCCGGTTATTGCAGCAGGTACTGCCGGAGATTCGCGCCTTGCGCGACGTGAGCCTCTCACAATTGGAACAATATTGCGCCGGTCTTTCCGACATCACCTACAAGCGATGTCGGCATGTCATTACCGAGAATACCCGCGTTCTCGAAGCCGCCGAAACGCTCAAAGAGAGCAATCTCGTTCGCTTTGGCGTCTTAATGGGTGAATCGCATGTGAGCCTGCGGGACGACTACCAAGTGAGCTGCAAGGAACTCGACCTCATGGTGGATCTCGCCAACCAACTTCCCGGCGTCTACGGGGCCCGCATGACAGGCGGTGGTTTCGGAGGCTGTACCGTGAACATGGTGGAAGCGAATGCCGTTGACGAGTTCACGGCTGGCGTGGCAACTGGGTACAAAAGTGCGACAGGTTTGCAACCCGAGATTTACGTTTGTATAGCCGCAGATGGCGCAAAGGAAGTCACCGACCTATTATGACGATCGAGCTTACAACCATCAGCGAAGTAACTCATCGGCGTTTCAATCCACTTACTGGCGACTGGATCCTGGTCTCACCGCATCGCAACCAGCGGCCCTGGCAAGGCCAGACCGAGAGGCAGCCGGAGGAGCGCGAACTCCGTTACGATCCTCACTGTTATCTGTGTCCAGGTAACGAACGCGCCGGAGGGACTCGAAACCCTCAGTACGAATCAACATTTGTCTTCGATAACGATTTTGCCGCGCTACTGCGCAACGTGCCTCATGCCGCTATTAGCGACGAAGGGAAAGGGCTCTTCATCGCTGAAACGGAACCCGGTGTTTGCCGCGTTGTGTGTTTCTCTCCGCGTCACGATTTGACACTGGCAAACATGGACGTCGCCTCGATTCGTAAGGTGGTGGATGTCTGGGCCGACCAATACCTCGAATTGGGCGCGATGCCTGAGATAACGCATGTACAAATCTTTGAGAATCGTGGCGAGATGATGGGCTGCAGCAATCCACATCCGCACGGACAGATCTGGGCCGACAACACTGTTCCGAATGTGCCACGAATCGAACAGGCGTCGCTGAGCGAGTATCGCCAACGGAATCACAGTTGCCTGCTGTGCGACTATATCGAAAGCGAGCGCGCATCGGGCGAGCGCATCGTGTGCGAGAACGAACACTTTGTAGCGATGGTGCCCTTCTGGGCAACCTGGCCGTTTGAGATTTTGCTTTGCAGCAAGAGCCACGTGAGTGATCTGGCGGCGCTCGGCGATACTGCCCGATGTGCACTGGCCGACATCCTGAAGCGCGTCACCTCTCGTTACGACAATCTATTTGAAGCTCCGTTCCCTTACACCATGGGATTTCACCAGCGTCCGACAGACGGACTGGAGCATCCAGAATGGCATCTGCATGCGCATTTTTGTCCGCCGCTATTGCGGTCTGCGACAGTTAGGAAATTTATGGTGGGATATGAACTATTGGCAGCTCCCCAGCGTGACATATCGCCCGAGAGCGCGGCCGAACGACTTCGCAGCCTTTCGGAACAACACTACCGCAACGGAAAGACGCACGCCGGCGACTAGCCGTCCCAGCGTTACACGTGTCGCTTCGTATCCTGAACCCCATCGCTTTTATATTGAGGAGCCACAATACGGGCTATGCATCGGCTGACGGTCAAGACGCACCGCAAGAGGGAGATACTCGATATCACCGATCCAGTGCAGGCCTGGTTGCGCGAACAACACGCCGGGCGGTCGGGCGCATGTCAGCTGGTCGTCCTGCACACTACCGCGGCGTTGACTACCGCCGATCTTGATCCCGGCACCGATGAAGACATGTTGGATGCTTTCGAGCGAATGATTCCGAAGCTCAACTATCGCCATCCTCATGACCCAGAGCATGTGCCAGACCACATTCTTTCCGCCCTGATCGGTACGTCAGTGGGGCTTCTCGTAGAAAACGGATTGCTCGTTTTAGGAACGTGGCAACGCGTGATCGTGATTGAGCTTGATGGTCCCCGCACCCGCGAAATCGCCGTGGCATTTGTACCTGGCGTCTGACGATTTGTCGCTCTTCCCGAGGCTCCAGTCGGGCCGGAGACAGGGCAAGAAGTTCTGGTTTTTTGTCGCAAAATCCGGCACCATATCTGAACCTCGACCCTGGGTGAATGTCGCACCATGGATATGCCTCGTGCTTTCGGCCTGCCCGCCGCTCTACTGGTGACCGCTGTGATCGCGAACCGCCTGTCGCGCTGGACGCGCGTACCAGACATCATCGTGCTGCTGCTCATCGGCGTGGGGCTTGGCCCTATCCTGCATTGGGTCGAACCGAAAAATTTCAGCGACGTCATTCGATTTCTGGGAATGCTGGCGTTGATTCTTATTCTGTTCGAGGGCGGCCTCGAGCTTCAGTTGAAGGAAGCGATCCGGTATTCGTCAGGTGGGATCTTGCTGGCATTGGTCAGCTACGTTTTCACCGTCGGGTTGATCGCTTGCGTGGCAAGGGTGCTGTTGCACCTGACTTGGATGGATTCTTCGCTGCTGGGTGCAGTGATGGGATCGACCAGCGCTGCGGTGGTGCTCCCCGCAATTCAGCAAATCAATTGTCCTGAAGCTATCAAAGTCACTCTGACTCTTGAAGCATCGTTGGGCGAGATCATCGCAGTCCTCACTGTGGGGACGCTAATCGGACTGGACGGCAGCGAGCCCATTTTCCAAGGCCTGGTCACCGGGTTCGGACACCATGTATTGGTCGACGTCGTATTGGGCATAGCAGCTGGAGTTGCGTGGTCTCGGGTATGGCCCCAGTTTGCGAGCCAACAGTTCAGCAACGCCCTCAACTTGGGAATGGTGCTTGGCGTATTTGCCGTGGGCCGTTATGCCGGCGGCAGCGGCTTGTTGGCGGAGTTGGTCTTCGGACTGACGCTGGCCAATATGCCGCGCACTCCCCGAACGGCCCGCCAGGGTGCGCGGATGATGGCATTCCACGCCGAATTGACCTTCCTCGTGCGCTCGTTCTTTTTCGTGCTGCTGGGGATCATGGCGCAGTTTGTCAGCCGTGCTTACGTGGTGCCGATACTGGGCATCCTGGTAGCGCTCGTGCTGGCGCGTTTCGTGGCGGTCCGCTCAACCCGTTGGTCGATTCGCGACGTGCAGCCTGCCGATACGGAGTTGCTTTTCCTCATGATGCCACGGGGCTTGATCACCGCTGTACTGGCCCTGCAGGTTTTGGCTGATCGAGGACAAATATTTTTCTTCCTTCCCGCGATGGCATTCACGGTGGTGTTGTTCACCAACATTTTTGTTGTGGTGGCAGCAGTAACGGCAAAGAGCGGTTCGCCGGTACTCGCGCCCGCGGAAGGCATTGCTGCGATCATCTCCGGACCGACTGCCGAGCCCGAAACGCTCACATAGGTTGCTTTGCAGCGGCGAGAGTGTTGCAGGAAAGAGGCTGGTCTCTCAAACCATTTGTGTTCCCCAGAGGTCGTGCAGGTGCAACACGCCGAGGAGACGGCCGCTAGCATCCACTACTGGCAGTGAAGTGATCTTCTGTTGCTCCATGACGTCAAGCGCCGCGATAGCAAACGAATCAGGTCCTATGGATTTGGGCTCAGGCGTCATGCATTGACCGGCGGTGAGGTCAAAGACTTCTTTGCCGTGGCGCTCGAGTAAGCGTCGTAAGTCACCATCGCTAATGAGACCAAGCAGTTTGCCGTGAGCCACCACCGTAGTCATGCCGAGTCCTTTGCGCGACATCTCATAGATGACATGGCTGATTGATGTCTCGGTGGTGACGCTCGGCAGCGCGTCGCCGCTGTGCATCAGCGCCGAAACTCGAGTCAGCCGCTTACCTAACTTCCCGCCGGGATGGAGGTTGGCGAAATCCTCCTCCTTGAAGCCTCGCTTCTGTGAAAGCGCAACAGCCAGGGCGTCGCCCAGTGCAAGCATGGTTGTAGTCGAAGCCGTGGGCGCGAGTCCGAACGAACAAGCCTCGCCCGCTACCGAGCAGTCCAGGGCCACATCCGCCGCCTGAGCCAAAGTGGACCGTCGGCGGCCCGCCGCCGCGGGTCCGTAGAGGTCATCACAGGTAAGCGTGATTAGCGGAGATCCCAGGCGCTTCACAGTTGCGAGTAATTGCAGTATCTCGCCGGTTTCGCCACTGGCCGACATGGCCACCACGGCATCTCCTCGAACGATCATTCCCAGGTCGCCGTGCATGGCTTCAGCGGGGTGTAGGTAGAGAGCAGGAGTTCCAGTGGAACTGAGGGTTGCGGCTATCTTGCGAGCGATGAGTCCGCTCTTGCCCATTCCGGTCACCACGACGCGTCCCGCACACGTGTACAACAATTCGATGGCGCGCTCGAAATCGCCTGCCATGGGGCCGGCAATTCGGTCGGCGAGGGCACGCAATGCCTCCGCTTCAATACGCACTACGTTTTCGGCGATGTTCTTCATGAGGATAAAAGTGCCGGGTTGGAAAGTGTCGACTTCACTGTGCCGGTTTTGGTGCTACGACTCCGCGGGAATTAAAAACCAGAACGCCTTCCTGGTTGGGGCCTCCAGCAAGAGGTACCGGCTGGCCGTTGAACGAAACCTCCACGGCGCCGGCATTACCGGTCCAGACTACGATCTGGTCGCTGGCGCGAATCGTCTTGACATCAGGTGACCGAATAATGCCTCGCACTGCAAACTTGCCGTCGGATTTTATTGATACCCACGCGCTGTCTTTGGCGCGAACCGTCACCTCAAATGTCTGTGTGCTGAGAGTTTTGTCACTATTTACCAAAGCTCCCTGAATTGCGACACCCGGCGCAGTTGCGGTCGGTGGCATCGATGTCGAGCCCGACTGTCTGGCGCCTAGCGCGTCGCTGTTCTTTGCCCCGGCAGTATTCAAATCGATTGCGGTGGGCACGGCGTTCTCGGTCGTGCCCGCAGTCAGTGGCGGTGCAGCTTTAGCGCTCTGTCCCGCAGACTTGTTTGCCCTGGTGTCGGGGACAGTGGAAGACGGGGTTGTGGCCGTTGAGCTACTTGCCGCCGATGTTGCGCTGCCCACGGAACCTGTGGCTAAGACCGGCTGGCGCTTGGCTTCGCGCTCGCGCACTCGTTCCTGATAGATCTGCCAGCCTCCGGCTCCGGCCGCGATGAGCAAAAGAAGAATCAGAACCGGAATAATCGGAAAGCCGGCTTGGCGCGAGGGACCGGACTCGGCGCCCGAACGATCGATGCGGGACGAGTTCTGTTCTGCAATCACTCGCGGGTCGGGGACGGTCTCGCCTGCCGCCTCCAAATAGTCTGCTACGGCTTCCTCTTCGTTCAGACCCAGGTACTTGGAATAAGCGCGAACGAACCCCTTATTAAAGATCCCACCCGGAAGTAGCTCAAAATGTTCCTCTTCCAAGGCGCGAAGGAGGCGAGTTCCGATCTTCGTCGCGTCGGCAATGTCGTCTAGGGAGACACCGCGCATCTCGCGCTCTCGACGCAGCCGTTCGCCGAATGAACCCACTTGAATATCCCCTTCGTGCGGAATTTTCCGCAAAGCCAGTCAACCTGCGAACGCATCGACTCATGGAAGTTGGATTTGCACGCTTCCAACTTGTCGGTCTACAAGTTACCGGGACCGTAAGGCGTCGCCCGATTCCCGAAACGACCGTTAGCGACTTTGAGTTACCAGTGAAGTATAGGATAAACCACTATTTTCCTGTAACATCGACATCGATCAGTGGCTTTCGTCTGGCCGTCTCACTTGTAGAGCCGACTGAAACCGGCAAACTCCCTATTTAGCGAACTAGCCGGCATCTCCACGTCAGGTCATAGCACATCGGTGGCAACCTCGGACCACGATCGACAGCTTCACGAGTTGAAGATCTTTCACGACGTTGCCAAGGCGCTCACTTCGACACTCGATCTCGACACCATCCTGCAGACCATTATGGAAAAGATGGCCGCTTACTTCGAGCCGGCCACCTGGTCGTTGGTCATGATCGACGAGTCTAGCCAGGAGCCGTACTACGCTGCTGCGGTTGGCAAGGGTTCCGAGGGATTCTCGAATCTACGCTTGCGTGACGGATGTTCCTTGACCGAGTGGGTAATCGCGCACGGAGAGCCACTCGCCATCGAGAACGTCAACGCCGACCCCATGATCGACCCTGAGAGCAAAAGTGAATGGTTCGAAGGGAGCTGCGCCGTGGTTTGCGTGCCCGTGCGTACCGGCGGAAAAGTACTGGGAGTCATTCAACTCGTGAACGTCGATATGCATGTATACGTTCAGAGCGAGATGCTTCTGCAAACCCTCGCCGATTACGCCGCCATTGCTATCGAAAATGCGCGAGCTGTCCGGCGCATCCAGGAACTCAGCATCACCGATGATTGCACAGGCTTATACAACGCTCGTCACCTGTTCACAGTGTTGTCGGAAGAAGTAAACCGGTCGGCGAGGTTCAGCTATGAGTTCACATTGCTATTTCTCGATCTCGATCACTTCAAGCGAGTGAACGACGAGCACGGCCATCTGGTTGGAAGCAAGTTGCTGGCCCAAGTCGGGGAATGTCTTCGTCAGAGCCTGAGGCTGGTTGACGCTGCATTCCGTTACGGAGGCGACGAATTCGCCATCCTGCTCCCACAAACTTCGCGAGAAGCTGGACTGCGTGTCGCGCGACGCATCTCCCGAGTGTTTCATCAGCGCCGATGGCTCTTGGACGAGAAATCCCAAGTTGATCTGCGAGCAAGCATTGGCATTGCGACCTTTCCGCAGGATGCGACGACGCCTCAGGCTATCGTTCAGCGCGCCGACGAGATGATGTACGCGGTCAAGCAGGGAGGGCGAGACAACATTGCGGTTCCTGGCCGTGGCATTGTGGGACGCGATGGAGACCGCGCGGTCAGTTAGAGGTCAACTGTCCCACCGTGCGTCGAGTCAATTCTTCGATGGCGAGTTCTCAGGCGTCGAGGGACGCCATGTGTTTGGATTGGCCGGTGCTTGCCGGTTTACCCCGAAATCCCATACGTAAAGGTTCATTTCCTCCGGTCCCAGCATTTCTACAACGGCGTACTCGCCGGGCGGCAAGTCCTGGACGGGCGTCACTTTGACCCACTCGCCGGTTCCAACCTTTTCGACGTTGGCCGGTATGAAAATCCCCTCTTGCGATGCCTTTCCCGTAAAGCTGACCTTCAGGCTTCCGATGATGCGGTCGTCTTTCTTCACTTCGGCGCGCACGATGCGAAACCGGCCCGCCAGCGGGACGTCATTCAGCGCGCCCTGATCGATGTCCACGTAAACCACGGGAGCCGGAACGTGCGATTGAATCTTGGCGTGGGCTTCCTTCAACTCAAACGCGTGCTTCGAACTGCCAATCGGGTTAATTGCCGTACGCAGGACACTCTTCTTGTTGGCGTTCTGGTTCAATTCGCTGCCATTCTGAAGGATCTCGGCCAACTCCGGTTTGCCGTCGAATTGATCGAGAAGAAATACCCCGCCAGTCCCGGGCAACCGCAACCCGGGCAATATTTCTGGCGAGTTCGCTTCTTCTCTTTCTCGTTCTTCGCGCTCTTCGGCGGTCTCTGCGTGTACACGCAGTTTTCCGCTGCTGAAGTCCGCTTCATATTTCTTGGTCGCTTCCCAATCCACCAGGGACGAGGGAATGTCCTCCCACTCGTAACGTTCGGCACTGAAGTAGTGAACCCGATCACCCTGCACCTCATATTTGATCGCCGGCTGAAACGATCCGTCTTTCATAATGATCCGTTTGGTCGGTTGTTGTGGCGGCGAAAGCTGCGTCGTCTGGGAGATCGACGTTTGAGCTGCGCATGCACTCAAGAGGAACACTACAATTATTCGTACGGCGAGCCGAAGCATTGGCATTAGTGTAGACCCAAAAAGGAATCGAAAGACTCGGGTCGCGGGTGAGGGCCGCTCTCGCCTGCCATGTTCGGACGCAATCATCTCGAATTGTGACTCCCATCACCGCGCGCTCTGAGACGATCATGTAGAAAAAAGGCTTGGTTCGGGGCGGACCCGTGAACTGAAATCCGGTGACGGGCTGCCCGTACAGTATTTATTTATGAGGAACTTGAATGGATAGCGCACTCCTGATCCATCGTCTGCAATTCGCTTTCACCGTGACCTATCACTATTTGTTCCCGCAATTGACCATGGGACTCGCTCCGTTGATCGTGATTTTGAAGACCCTGGCAATCCGAACGAATGACGAAACGTACGACAAAGCGGCCCGTTTCTGGGCCAAGATTTTCGGGATCAACTTCGCGATCGGGGTTGTGACAGGGATTCCGATGGAATTTCAGTTCGGCACAAATTGGTCGCACTTCTCCCGCTTCGCCGGAGGCGTGATCGGACAGACCTTGGCAATGGAGGGTTGCTTCGCCTTCTTCCTCGAGTCGACGTTCCTCGGTTTATTTCTTTACGGCGAGAAGCGCCTCAGCAAAGGGATGCACTGGTTTGCGGCATTCATGGTGTTTGTGGGCTCGTGGGCTTCCGGTTATTTTATTGTCGCCACCGATGCCTGGATGCAAAACCCCGTCGGTTACGAAAAGACTGCTAACGGCTCGCTCCAACTGTCGAGTTTCTGGGCGCTGGTGTTGAATCCGTGGGCATGGCTGCAATACGCCCACAACATGAGCGGGGCGGTCATAACCGGATCGTTCGTCATGGCTGCTGTTGGCGCTTTCTATCTGCTAAGCAACCAACATCTCCAGCAGGCGCGGGTATTTGTGCGGTTGGGCGTTATCGTGGGGCTGATTTTCAGCGTGCTGCAATTGTTCCCGACTGGAGACTGGGCGGGCAGGATGGTCGCTCAGAAACAACCTGTCACCCTGGCGGCCATGGAGGCGCTTTTCGACACAGAGGAAGGAGCGCCGTTGGTCATTATCGGTCAGCCGAACATGGCCACCCGGCACATTGACAATCCGATTATTGTGCCCAAGATGCTGAGCTTTCTTACCTACCGCCGCTGGAACGCGCAAGTGAAAGGGCTCAGCGAAGTGCCGGACAGAGACTGGCCGCAAAACATCCCGTTGCTTTACTTCGCGTATCACATCATGGTCGGACTGGGCACCTTGTTCATCGCGGTCATGGCCTTAGCCACATTTTTGTTGTGGCGCAAGAAGCTCTACCACGCACGATGGCTGCTTTGGGGGCTAATGCTGATGTTTCCATTGCCTTACATCGCCAACACCGCTGGTTGGATGACGGCGGAAATGGGCCGACAGCCTTGGCTGGTTTATGGACTGATGCGGACCGAGGAGGGTTTCTCCAAAATGGTGTCTGCCGGCAATGGCTGGTTTACCTTCCTTGGGTTTGCCGGAATGTACAGCTTACTCTCAGTCCTTTTCTTGTTCCTGGTGCGTCGTGAAATCGAGCACGGACCCGATCCGGTCGACCCGCTCGAATCGCTAACGTCCGATCGCCGCAGTCCCGTGGAGGTTCGATAGCCATGCCAACGATTTGGTTCATGATCGTCGCTGTTATGGTCGCTGCGTATGTCCTGCTCGACGGCTTCGATATCGGCGCCGGTGCGGTCCATCTCTTCCTCGCTAAAACTAATATCGAGCGGCGCACAATTCTGCGCGCTATTGGGCCGGTGTGGGACGGCAACGAGGTCTGGCTACTCGCTGCCGGAGGCACGCTCTACTTCGCCTTTCCGCTGCTGTACGCCTCCAGCTTCAGCGGATTTTACCTTCCACTCATCATGGTGCTGTGGCTGCTCATGCTGCGCGGCATCGGCATCGAATTTCGTAGCCATTTGAGCGATGGGCTTTGGACCTCGTTTTTCGACGTCATCTTTTCGGGAGCCAGCATACTTCTTGCGATCTTCTTCGGCGCTGCTTTGGGGAATGTGGTACGGGGCGTCCCCTTGAATGTAGATGGATACTTCTTCGAGCCGCTATGGACAAACTTCCGCGTTGGCATCAACAACGGGATTCTCGACTGGTACACCGTAATTATCGGAGTGGTTGCCCTGGTCACGCTAGTGGTGCACGGTTCGCTGTACCTCGCCACTAAGACGGAGGGGGACCTCAACGCCCGAACACGCAGAACTGCTTTCATCCTTTGGCCGGTGCAGGTGCTTCTCACCATTGCCAGTCTGGCCGCAACCATGTTCGTGCGTCCCGGCATTCTGACTAACTTCAGCAAATGGCCGATCGGTTACCTCATCCCGATGGTGGTCGCGGGCAGCCTCGTATACCTCCTGATCGCTCAGCGACAGAAGAACGACAAAGGTGCCTTCCTAGCCTCGTGCGGATACATCGTCGGCATGCTCGTCGGAGCGGCGTTCGCTCTCTATCCCAACGTGCTACCTGCCAGCACGGACCCGAGCTATAGTCTCACCATCGCCAACACCGCTACCGGTACGCACGGAATGCAAGTAGGCTTTGTATGGTGGGGGATCGGGATGGCGCTTGCGGCCGTCTACTTCGTTTTCGTCTACCGCATGTTTCGTGGCAAAGTGCGCGTGGAAGAGGGCGCCAGCGGACACGGCTACTAACAAATTGCTTCGATACCATCAAAAAGGCTCCAAGCGTCCCGGAGCCTTTGCACTTTACAAGTCTAGACGTTGCCGAATCGGTTGGTCTACGCCGAAACCGTCGATAGAACTCCCGTGTTGTGCTCTATCTCATGGGCCACGGCGATCGACAAGCGGCGAATACCCTCGCGGATCATCTCCGGTGTGGCGTTCGAGAAATTGAGCCGCATGTGCGAGCCGGCATCGCCGTCCGCAAAGAAAGGCTGCCCGGGAACGAACGCAACATCGTGGCGGATGGCCTCGTCGAACAATCGCATGCAATCGACGCCGGTTGGCAATGTGACCCAGAGGAAGAGCCCTCCTTGCGGATGGGTCCACTTGACCTCGGGCGGGAAGAAGTCGCTCAATGCCGCCAGCATCGCATCACGTCGTTCTTTGTAGCATTGGCGAATGGTCTTAACGTGCTCATCCATGAATCCGTCTTTTGCCACCTCGTAAGCCACCATCTGGGTGAATGTGCTGGTATGTAAGTCAGCAGATTGCTTCAGTTGCACCAGTCGAGTAATAACGTCCGGGGGAGCCACAATCCATCCCAGTCGCAAACCCGGCGCCAGACACCTTCGAAAACGTGCTCAGATAAATGACATTCCCGAAATGGTAACCATCGTCCCGCAGAACATTCATCCGATCCAGCACAACCAGTGGCCTGATGTGTTCGCCTTCGTAACGCAACTGTCCATATGGATCGTCTTCGATGATGGGAATGCCGTATTTGTCTGATAACCATACCAGTTGCCTGCGCCGGTCTTCCGACAACGTTACGCCGCCCGGATTCTGAAAGTTAGGCAACACATACATGAACTTGGGGCCCGACCGTAGCGCGCCCTCCAGCAGCCTGGTCTGCAGACCCTGGCCATCGATCGGGACCGTCACGTATTCCGCGCCCATTAAGTCAAATGCTTGCAATGCCCCGAGGTAGGTCGGAGACTCGACAAGTATGCGGTCGCCACGGTTAATCAACAGCTTGGCGATGAGGTCGAGTGCCTGCTGCGATCCCGACGTAATCATGACGTTGTCGACGGTGGCGACGATGCCGTACTTCGCCATTTGCGCTAAAATCAACTCACGCAATGGTTTATAGCCTTCCGACGGCCCGTATTGCAGCGCCGCCGTGGCCTGCGTTGTCAGCACCCGCTCGCAAGCTTGGCGGAATTGTTCCACGGGGAACATTTCGGGTGCGGGCAGGCCGCCGGCGAACGAAATGATCTCCGGCTTGGTTGTGAGTTTTAGAAGTTCGCGAATGATGGAGCTTTTCGCCGTCTTGGTCCGCTGTGCGTAGCGATGGGCCCAGGGCGCAGCCATATCTTTCACCCCCGCATTACGCCCTATTCTTCAATGCCAGCCGCCCTGCCGTCTGTGACGCAGAACACCAAGTCGATGTTTATGTTTCATCTCATGCTTGGGTGTGAATCATTCGCTTCAGAGGCTATCGATCGTAAGCTTGTGCCATCTGCTTGAGCCGCGACCCGATGCCCAACGTCAATTCCTCGGCGCGATAACGCCAGCGCCAGTTGCCGGACGAAGTGCCGGGGAGGTTCATCCGTCCCTCCCCACCAACTCCGAGCACATCCTGCAGAGGGAAGATCACTGTGTCGGCCACCGACGCCATTAGCGTGCGGATCATTACCCAGTGGATCTCGTTGCCGTCAGTGCTGAGATAGAGGCGCGCGAACTCCATTTCCTTTGCGACATCTTCGGCACTGCGAGTGCTGTCGCCCTCGCCGGTGCTGCTCCACCATCCGACCACAGTATCGTTATCGTGGGTGCCGGTGTAGGCGACGCGATGGCGCGGGTAGTTGTGCGGCTTGAAGTCGGGCGCCTGAGGGTCTTTGCCAAAAGCGAACTGCAGGATCGCCATGCCCGGAAACCCAAAGCGATTACGAATCGCTTCCACTTCAGGCGTTATGACTCCGAGGTTTTCCGCCAGAATGGGAAGCTTGCCCAGCGCGCCTTCCACCGCTTCGAATAGCGGCGCTCCGGGACCCTTTACCCACATGCCGTTAACCGCCGTGGTTTCTGTCCCCGGAATCTCGTAATACGCCTCGAAGCCGCGAAAGTGGTCGAGCCGAATCAAGTCGAGCATCTCAAAAGCCCGCCGGAGGCGGCTAATCCACCACTGGAACCCAGTCTGAGCGTGCACATCCCAGCGGTAGATCGGATTGCCCCAGCATTGCCCTGTGGCGCTGAAATAATCTGGCGGCACACCCGCAATCACCCTCGGGGTGCCGTCGGTGTTTAAATCAAACAGACCGGGCTCGGCCCAAACATCAGAACTGTCCTGCGCGACATAGATCGGCACGTCGCCCATGACCCGAATCCCGTTGCGTGCACAGTGTGCCTTCAACTCCAACCACTGCCGGTCAAATTCAAACTGGATGAACTTATTGCACTCGATCTGTTCGTGCAGGTCCTTACGCGCCTTATCCAGCGCCGCAGGCTCGCGCAACGCCAGTTCCGGCTCCCATAGCGTCCACATCACGTAGTCGTGGACCTCTTTCAGGGCCATGAACAGGGCAAACTCTTCGAGCCATGCCGAATGGCGCTGACAAAACGCCTCGTATGCAGCCCGCTCCTCCACATCGGCGTGTTGCCGGAATCCCGCCGCTGCCTTCCGCAGGAGGGGCAGCTTCCATTGGATAAGCGGACCGAAATCGACCGTCTCACGCGGAAACTTCGGCCTCGGCTCCAAGTCATCGTGCGACAAATAGCCCCGTTTCACCAGCGGGTCAAGACTGATCGGCATTGGACTACCGGCAAACGCCGAAAAGCACTGGTAGGGAGAATCCCCGTATCCGGTCGGCCCGAGCGGCAGCACCTGCCAGATGGTCTGACCGGCATCCTTCAGAAAATCCACGAACCGATGCGCCTCAGCGCCCAGCTCTCCAATGCCGTAGGGGCCAGGAAGGGAAGTGGGATGCAACAGTATTCCGCTCGATCGTGGAAAGCTCATGCCATTTAACCTGCTGTGGGAATCCGATACCGTACGCCAACGACCGCGAGCATGGTGTGATCGCGTGATTGAAGAGTACTAAATCGCGATCGCGTCGCCGGGCAGGGGCACCGCTTCTTCAATCACCTCGACCCCGGGATCGACGACTCGCTGCATGAGTAAAGCTGCGAGCGCCATGAAAACACCACCGGCGATCACAGCCGCAAGCCGATTGTTGTGCAGCAAATGGTTCATCACCCAGCCGAACCCGAGCGACGCGATGATCTCCGGCAGCACGATAAAGAAGTTGAAAATGCCCATGTAAACGCCGGTATGCTCGGCTGGTAACGAACCTGCCAGCACGGAGTACGGCATCGACAGCGTGCTTGCCCAGGCGATTCCCACTCCTGCCATTGAGAGCAGTAGGAAGTTCTTGTCGTGGATCATCGCGACCGACAACAGTCCCACCGCTCCACAGAGCAGGCAGAGGCTGTGCGCGTGTTTGCGTCCGACGACCTTCGCCAGCCTTGGCAAGAAAAACGAAAATACAAAGCAAACGA
The DNA here is from genome assembly GCA_963722405.1 of uncultured Acidobacteriaceae bacterium. Lineage (GTDB taxonomy): Bacteria > Acidobacteriota > Terriglobia > Terriglobales > Acidobacteriaceae > DASRAA01. Next base: position 359,100 of record CAVRMO010000012.1, on the reverse strand, counting down.
ACGAGTACATCCCGAAGCAGACGCCGCCCCACTCGACCCCGCGGGTGTAAATCGGCGAGTTCTGATCCGTCGCTCCGAACACATTGCGGGCCACTGCGACCGGGAAGTAAAGCCACATGCAAAACAGTCCCAGCCAGGTGAGTAGCTGAACGGGAGCCAACTGGCGCATGGTCGCCGGCATCTTCCTGATCGCCATGAATATCTCGGAAGCGTGGCTGCCGATTCCACGATGCTCTGACTTCTTCCGGCGAAATGCTTCAAGGTCCGCTGGAGGGTATTCCTTCGTAGTCAGAATGGTCCAGAGTACCGCGCCGAAAAACGCTGCAGCCCCAATGTAGAAGGACAGCCGAACCGTTAACGGAATCGCATTCCCTGCGGTGTCGGCGCGAAGATGAAAAACGTTCGTCAGCAGCCACGGGAGGGCCGATGCCACAACCGCGCCCAAACCAATGAACAGGCTCTGCATCGCGAAGCCACGTGTACGCTGCTCCTCCGGCAGCAGATCGGCAACGAAAGCACGAAACGGCTCCATGCTGATATTGATCGACGAATCGAGTATCCAGAGCAGCCCCGCAGCCATCCACAAGGTCGAAGACTGCGGCATGAGAATGAGGGCACAAGAACTGAGGATGGCGCCGACCAAGAAGTAAGGGCGACGGCGGCCGAGACGGCCCCAGGTGTTGTCGCTGGCGTGACCGATGATTGGCTGTACGAGCAGGCCAGTAAGCGGCGCCGCGAGCCACAGAATCGGAATCTGATCGGCGCGTGCACCCAGATATTCGTAGATGGCGCTCATGTTGGCCATCTGTAGTCCCCAGCCAAACTGAATGCCGAGGAACCCGAAACTCATGTTCCAGATCTGCCAAAAGCTCTTTTGCGGTTTTTGCATCACGCGGCGCTGGTCCTGTGAGGTGATTTTCCGAGCGGCAATCGAATCATCCGACACTGTACTCCGATTGCTACGTAATTTCCAAAACTAAGCCGCCAACCGTTCGGTGACGTTTGGATTGGTCTGCCTCGGCAATTGGAGAGTTTTTGCCCCAATCCGCAGCTTCCAATACCATCGCTTGTCGGGACAAACCCGTCTCTAGCTATCTTTAACTGTAACTGTGTGAGGATCGCAATGCGATCTGAGGACTGCCATGACTGAACCCCACTTAACTCGCCTCACCCGCCAAATGACGATTGCCGTTATTTTCGTCGTTGCCGCGTCGGCTCTCTCCTCTTTTGCTGACCAGCCGCAGATCACCAAGGTCGAGCCCCCAAATTGGTGGACGGGCTTCGTCTCGCCCGTCATGGTGTTGCTCTACGGCGAGAACCTTAGTGACGCGAAATTTTCAGTGTCTTACCCCGGAGTCAAGATCGAAAAGTCGCAATTGCAGCCGGACGGCAAACACGCTTTTGTTTGGCTGAGCATAGGCAGAAACGCCAAGTCTGGAAGAGTGGAACTTAGCACGAGGACAACCGGCGGCAAAACGACTGCTTCGCTGACCCTGCTGCAGCGGGATCCGCAGGAGGGCCGTTTCCAGGGCGTCACCCGCGATGACGTGATTTATCTCATCATGCCTGATCGTTTTGCCGACGGCGACCCGACCAACAACACGCCCAAAGGAGCGGCGCCAGGTACTTTCGATCGCAAAGCCGCGAAGGCCTATCACGGTGGCGACCTTAAAGGTGTTCAGGATCACCTGCCGTACTTGAAGAACCTCGGCGTCACTACGGTCTGGCTCAATCCCATCTTCGACAACGACAACATCAGCGAGACCTATCATGGCTATGGGGCGACCGATTTGTATGCGGTCGAAGACCACTTCGGCACGTTGCCGGAGTTTCAGGAACTCGTCGCCGCTGCGCATCAGCAGGGAATTAAGATTTTGCTCGACATGGTTCCGAACCACGTTGGCCCCAACCATCCCTGGGCGACCTCGCAGCCAGCGCCGGGATGGTTGCACGGTACCACCGCCAACCACATCAATACTGATTACGACTACCCGCCAGTGACCGACCCTCACGCAGTTGAGAAGAACTATCGCAGCGCGCTCGACGGCTGGTTCGCCAATGTGCTTCCAGATCTCGCGCAGGAAAACCCGCTGGTCGCCGAGTACCTCTTGCAGAATGCGTACTGGTGGATGGAAGTTGGCGGCGTTGACGGATTCCGCATCGACACTTTCCCCTACGTGCCGCGCATCTTCTGGACAACTTACCTGCAGCGGCTGCAGACTGCATATCCCAACTTCTTTGCCGTCGGCGAGGTGTACAACTTCGAGCCGTCCGTGGTTTCTTACTTCGCCGGAGGCCATAAGGGCTTCGACGGCATCGACACCCACCTGAACACGCCGTTCGATTTCCCCATGAACTCCGCGATCCGCCAAGTGGTTAATCACGGCGCATCGGCGAAGAAAATTGTCGAAGTGCTGCGCCAGGACCGTCTGTATCCCCACCCTGAATTGCTGGTGACCTTCCTTGGCAATCACGATATGACACGTTTCCTTACTGATGCGGGAGGCTCGACCGCCAAGTTGAAGCTCGGTTTTTCTTTGCTGGCCACGCTGCGCGGAATTCCGCAGATATATTCCGGCGACGAGATTGCCATGCCCGGCGGCGAGGACCCGGACAACCGGCGCGATTTTCCTGGCGGCTTTCCCGGCGACCAGCACAACTCTTTTGCTCCCAGCGGGCGCAGTCCCGAAGAACAAGATGTCTACTCCCACGTACAAGAGCTGCTGAAGCTACGCCGCGAACATCAAGCGTTGCGCGTCGGTGAACAGAAACACATTGTCGTGACCGATGACTATTACTTGTTTACGAGAGAGGCCGCCGGCGAGCGCCTGATGGTCGTGTTCTACAAAGGCGACACCGTTAAGAATGTCACAGTGGATCTGGTCGATACTTCGATTGCTAACGCTAAGGGACTTGTACCTTTGAACGCCGGACCCGCAGCGCGCCTGGTGGGAACACATCTGGAGCTGCAACTAATACCTCAGAGTGTTGCTGTCTACAAAGTCGAGTAGCAGCTATACTCGTTGCTGGAGTTGCCACCAAGACATTCATCGTCCAGGACTCGAGACCACAAGGTTCATATTGCCAGACCTCAGTGACGACGGTCACAGTCTGGCTGTCCACCTCCCCGATAAAGTGAAGTCTGGCGTGCGTTGAGGCCGGCGATCGCAATTCACCGGCGTCCAAGTGCCAGGAGTTCGGCGATGCATCAAGGTTGACCCGCTCTGAAAGAACCGGCTGTTGCGAATCTGGCGTTTAGGCCTACGGAATGATAGGGGCTCAAGTGATGGATTCGCGACCGGCGAAAGACCCGCAATCAACAAGTTGCGAATATAAAACAAGGAGACTTAGATCCCATGAAGCGTTTTATTACAGGTATCGCGGTATTTGCACTGATGTCAGGTATGGCATTTGCGGCCGAAGACGGTGCTGCGATTTTCAAAGCGAAGTGTGCGATGTGCCACGGCGCGGCTGGTGAAGGGAAGTCAGGTCCTGCACTGAAGGGAACTTCGCTTACCGCTGCGCAAATCGCCGACGTTCTGACCAACGGCGCGCCGGGCAAGAAGGCCCCACACGGCAAAGCCCTGTCCGGTCTTACCTCTGATCAAGTAACCGCGGTTGCTGCGTTTGTAAAAAGCCTCAAGTAGTCGAATGCGATTCTCAGGCAGAACAGGGCCGGTCCTAGTCGCTGGCCTTCTTCTGCTTGACGTCCCTCAATGTTTCGCCTATCGCGTACGACTACGTCTACTTCGCCGAGGCGAGCACCGCGACTCCGTAATTCGGCAGAGTAACTGATTGCGTCGCTCCGCCGTTCAAAACATCCTGCATTCTCGCGGGCAGCTTCACCGTCTGCGGTAGCTTCGAGAAATTCACCAGGATGTACACTGCTCCCTTATCTCCGTATCGCGGATTGACCTCAATTCCATCGGGTACCGGCCCGAGCGCCGGCTTCACCCCGCTGACTTCGGTCATCCATTCTGCCGCCTTCGCCATCGTCTTCGGACCAAGCCACGCTCCGATATACGTGATTCGTCCCTTGCCTACCTTGCGCGTGATCGCCGCCGGCTGCCCATCGAGCCAGCCATTGCTCTTGCCATAGCGCATCAGCACCTCGACGTCTGGCCCCGTAGAGCTCAACAACTCCGCCCACATGGGACTCTCACCGGCGCCCCATTTGCCATCAATTGGCGCCGGATCAACCAACGCGTAATACTGCTCCACTCGTCCCCCAAGCAAATCGGTGAGTGGCCCAGGCTGCCGCTGCGGCCATAGACCGTTGTCATCGTCCTTCATGGCAGATCTTTGCCCTAGAAGCAAATGCCCGCCATTGTTAACGTATTGCATTAGGTTCTTGGCAGCATCGTCGGTCAACACATTCAGCCCCGGCGCAACTACCAGTTTGTACTGGTCGAGCGCCGCCGTCGGAGGAACTATGTCCACCGACTGCGCCACGGTCCGCAGCGGGCCGTAATAGCTGAGGATTTCGTCGACCGGGTCATAGTTCTTGTTGTGCTTCTGCCAGTCGATTGCCCAGCGGCTGTCGTACGAATGCAGAATCGCCACTTCAGATTTCACTGACGTCCCCGCTAGTGCTGGGCTGGCCTTCTCGAACTCCTTCCCCACCTGCGCAATCTCTGGATAGAGCGGGTCCGGCGTTCCGTCAGGCCCCACTAACGTTCCGTGGTATTGCTCTTGCCCGTTCAGCGCGCTGCGCCACTGCCAGTAGCTGACGGTATCGGCGCCGTGTCCGATGTCGTGCCACGCCATGGCGTGCACTTCTCCCTTGTCGAGCCAATTGTTGATGGACGCCCAGTTCACGCCCCCGGGCTGTGTTTCCATCACCCAGAAATTCTTTCCCTTCAGTCCGCGCGTCAAATCGTGGGTCGCGCCGTTCTTCACCGGCTCGAGATGTCCCTGTCCCACGTAGTCATCCCACGCCGCCAGGTCGAGGTCCTGCGCAACCGTGTAGTGGTCGTAGCCGTTGAACCATCCCATCATGTTCGTGGTGATGAACTGTCGCGGATCCGCGTTGGCGCGAATCACGGTGAGCTGGTTTTTCTGATAACTCCGCCAGGTGTCGCTAACAAAGCGCATCCAGCTTAATAGCAGCCCAGGATTGCCGTAGCCCACCTGAATCGGCACCTGGTTCCAGTCAAAGTAGGTCTCGCTCCAGTAGGAAGTGGTCCAGCGTGTGTTCAGGTTGTCCAACGTGCCATAGTGCTGCTTCAACCACTGCTGAAATTGCGCTTTGGTCTCGGCATCGAACGAGACCTCCGCGTACTCGTTATCGATCTGCCATCCCACGACGTTGGAATTGTGCCCGAAGCGCTTTGCCAATCGCTCGGCCATAGCACGCGCCAGCTCACGATACTTCGGATTCGCAAAATTGAACTGCTGTCGATTGCCGTGCTGGTCTTTGCGGCCATTCTGCATCGTTCGCAGGGTTTCGGGATACTTCTGGGTCAACCAAGCTGGCGGTGCAGCGGACGGCGTTCCAATCACCGTGACGATGCCATGCTTCGCGGCGGCCGCGATCGCGCGGTCCAGCCAGTCGAGGTCGTACTGGCCTTCGCTCGGCTCCATGCGACTCCAGGCAAACTCACCCACACGCACCATGTGAATGCCCGCCTGCTGCATTAACGCGAGATCGGCATCCCATCGCGATTCCGGCCACTGCTCCGGATACCACGCCGTGCCCAGCAGAATCGCCGGCGTCTGCGGAGTGCCCGTCTGCGCCGTCGCCGCGACCGCGGTGCCAACCACGGTACAGAACGCCGCAACGACCAAACAACGAACAAAACTTCGCCAATTTGCATTCATCCGCGTGAATCTGTGGTTACTTTTGGTTTTCATTCAGAGCATCCTATGCAGTTCCCCAGATCTCTCCAATCACGCGCTGGAAGTTGGCACCCAACACTTTCTCAATCACCACCGACGGCTGACCCTTCTTCTGCAACTCTGCGGCGATGACTTCCATGTGATTGGGACCGGTGAGGTCGGGAACGTAAGGATAGCGATCTTCTCCCGGCGCCCCGATTGCCAGCTTCTTGCGTCGCGCTATATCTTCGTCAAACGCCTTCTTCTGCTCGGGCGTCAGAGCCACCGCTTGGATCGATCCATCCGAGCCGATTCCCACATGGTCAGCGCCGCAAACGTTGATCGCTCGCAATACATGGTCGATCACATGTTCCCGCGTCGGCACGGTCGGTGACGCCACCAGGTACGGCATAAGATAAACTCCGAAATATCCACCCTTGTTCGCCAGCGTTTGCATGACTTCATCTGGCTTGTTGCGCGGATGCGCATATATCGAAGCGCATCCGGAATGGGTGATCAGCACGGGCTTCGCCGATGCTTCAATTGCTTCCGACGTCGTGCGATAACCACTGTGGCTCAAGTCAATCGCCACTCCGATCTCGTTCATCTTCTTGACTGCTGCAAGGCCCGCTTTGCTCAACCCCGCATTGCCCGGTTCCAGACAGCCGTCTCCAAATTCACTGCGGTTGTTGTATGTGAGCTGCATGATACGCACGCCCAGCCTGCGAAACGTCTCGATGCGCGTCGGATCAGCTTCCAGGAACTGCGTGTACTGAAATCCCGGCATGATGCCGGTCTTTCCCTCGCGCTTGGCTCGTGCAATGTCCGAGTACTGCCGTACAACCATGAACACCTGAGGCGACTGCTCCACCAGCGCATCCACATAGGCGAGGCTGTCAATCGTTCCTTCGAATGTCGGCGCTGAAATCGTAAAGTTAATCGCCGAGATGCCCGACCGCCGCACGACTTCAATCAACGCGGCATCGGGCAGCGAGTCATCGCTGGTAAACGGCGCACAAAGCGTGTCGATCACGATGCTCTTGCGATAAAGGTCCACAACCGCCGGAGGAAACTGCTCGGCCGCCTCAGCCAAAATATTTGGCATCAGCGATGCCACGGCCACAGCGCGTCCTAGCGTCACCAAAAACGATCTGCGGCTATCTGTAGGAAGCACTCATGCCCCCTTTCATTGTGTCACTTCAAAGTTGGCGTGCAATGTCGCGGTCGAATCCTCGCCCGCCCACACATCGAACACCGCTGGCTCTACCACCCACTTCTTCTCAGACGGACTCCAATACGTCAACTCGTCCTTGCCCAACCTGAAGTGCAATGTTTTCTTTTCTCCCGGAGCCAGCGTCACCTTTTCGAATCCTTTCAACTGCCGCACCGGCCGCGACGCGCTGCCCGATTGCTGGTGCACATACAACTGCACCACCTCATCGCCAGCCACCAACCCGGTGTTCTGCACATCGATAGACACGCCAATGCTCTCACCCACCTTCGCCGTCACCTTGCTCATCTGCAGATTACTCACTGCGAACTTCGTATAGCTCAGTCCGTACCCGAACGGAAAGAGCGGGGAAGTTGGCTGGTCCTGATACCGTGACTTATATTTGGGGTCTGTCTCCGGTTCGAACGTGAGATCGTGTGCGTAATAGAGCGGTTCCTGCCCGGAACTGCGCGGCCAGGTGACCGTCAGCTTTCCTCCCGGGTTGGCATCACCGAACAAAATGTCAGCGACAGCGTTTCCGCCCTGATTGCCGGGCTCCCACGCCACCACGATCGCGGGCACGTGCTCTGCCGCCCACGAAACATTCAACGGACGTCCATTGATCAGCACCAGCACCACGGGTTTGCCGGTCGCCACAACAGCTTCCAGGAGCTCCTGCTGACGCCCGGCCAGTCGCAGCGCCGAGTTCGATGCGGCTTCTCCCGCCATCAGCCCGCCTTCCCCCAACACCATCACGACAAGATCGTTACGCTTCGCGGCCGCAACCGCTTGCTGGAAGGCCGCCTCCGCGTCCGCCGGGTTCTGCGCAGGCTCGTCGTGCATTTTGATTCCCTGCATCCCGTCGAACTTCGATTGCATTTCGCGCCGGATCGACGGTCCCTTCGCGTACTCGACCTTCATGCTCAGGCCGACCTTCGCCTTGATTCCCGCGATCACCGTAACCACGTCGCTGCCACCTGTAATCATCCCTCCCCAGAATCCCACCTGCGCCGGTCCGGAGTCTGCCACCGGACCGATCACCGCGATCGACGAATACTTCTTGCCAGTCTTGTCCAGCGGCAGTATTGCACCGTCGTTCTTCAGTAGGACCATTGACTTCTGCGCCGCTTCGCGCGCAAACTTCGCGCTCGCTGGGTCATTCATCACTCCGGCTATCTTCGACTCGTCGACGAATGCGTTCTCAAACAGCCCCAGCTTGAACTTCGCGACGAGCATCGGCCTGACCATGCCGTCAATCTGCGCCTCGGTGAAGCGCGCCGCCTTAACCAACTTTGGCATCTGATTCAGGTACGTATAGCTGGCCATGTCCATGTTTACTCCCGCATGAAATGCGAGATAGGCGGCGTCTTCCCGGTCGCGAGCGTAGCCGTGCGTCACCAGGCTTCCAATGGCCATCGCGTCGCTCACCACAAAGCCGTTAAACTTCCAGGTTTCGCGCAGCACATCGTGCAGCAGGAAATAATTGCCCGTGGCTGGAACATCATTCAGGTCCATATAGGCGCTCATCAGGCTACCCACGCCCGCATCGACCGCCGCTTTAAAAGGAGGGAAGTACACGTTCCACAACAAATCGTCTGCGACGTAGGACGAGTCGTAATCGCGTCCACCGTCGGCGGCTCCATAAGCGGCAAAGTGCTTCACACAGCCCAGCACGTGGCCAGGCGTACCCAGTTCCGGCCCTTGGAAGCCCAGCACTTGCGCCTTCGCCATAGCTGCGCCGAGATACGGATCTTCGCCGGCGCCTTCCACCATGCGTCCCCAGCGTGCATCGCGCGCGATGTCCACCATGGGTGCGAACGACCAGTTGATCCCGGCTGCCCTTGCCTCTCGTGCCGCAATTGTCTGCACCCGCTCCACCAGTTTCGGGTCCCAAGTTGCCGACATCGCCAACGGAGGCGGAAAGATCGTGTGATATCCGTGGATCACATCCAGCCCGATGAGCAATGGTATGTGCAGCCGCGATTCCTCGACCGCGATCTTCTGTAGCTTGTTTATTGCCGCAGGTTCCGAAACCCATAGCACGGATCCAGCCAGCCCTCTGCGCACCTGTTCTTCCGCCGGCGGCACGTTCGACTGCCTGCCGGGTAACTGCAGAGCGCCTGCCTGGTTGAGCTGCCCTATCTTTTCCTCCAGGGTCATCTGCTTCAGCAGGGCATCGGCCCGTTGCTCAGCGCTCGCCGATGTGCCTGAACTAGGCGCTTGCCCGGAAAGAAACTGGGCCACGGCAATAAGCATGATCGTGACGAGAGACAGAAACGACAATCGACTGCGGGAGCTTTGAGCGCGATCCGGCATAATGTTCCTCTCGGATACCGAGGGTTGGATGTGGCGAAGCTTTCACCGCCCGCCATCCTAACACCGCCGCCGCTTTGATTTGCAGGGCACCCGCTCGAAATGCAATATCAGTCCGCTCCGCGGCAGGAACGGCATCCCTGCAACTGTATAGGGGATGAAGAAGTGCGGACTAATTGCGTCCAAGAGAAGCGCCGGGTGAGGAGAATTCATCCGATGCCTGATCTTTGTCGACGCCTCAACTGTGGGGACCGTTACATCGCCGATCGCAGGTGTTCTACTGCCAGTGTAGGAATTTGGGAGACTCTCGATTCTCCGACGCCCATGAAGTCTCCTACTTCGCGCATCGATCTTCGATCCGGCTCCGTCCCGTCAGAACCAGTATCGGGAGCGACGGTTTTTTGGGACGGGTGGTTCGCAGGACCGATATGCCGTCTATTTTAGGCAGGTTCAGGTACAGGATCATCAGGTCGTAATCGCACTCGGAAGCCATCCATCGGGCGTCGTCGCCACGTAGACTGCATAATGTTCGGCCTCAGGGGCCCTTCCGGAGGAAGCTGGCCAAGGGAGGATCGTCTTCCACGACTAAAACACGCATGAAGGCTACCCTCCCCATCTTTAGCGGCGCTGCTCTCTCTTCATCGACCACCAGATGGCATGTTCGCGCGGAAGAATTTGGCAATTGACGACTGCCTGCTCCGTTTTCGGAATGATCCGAGATGGGAAGAAGATCTGACCTTAAGCACCAAATGCTCGTCGTTCGTCCCGCACAATTGTGCTCAAAAGCCGCCTCACCAACACCTGTGATCCCAGTCACAGCGATGTCGCCGAGGGTTTGGCATAAGTAGGAGATGCCTACTGTGGGGACGGCTTCAAAGATTCTCAAGGTTTCGAGCAAGTTGAAGAAGTCATTGATGACGGCGGGGGTGGTCGAGCGACACGCGTCGCAGCATTACTTGTTCAAGGAAGATCAGCATAGCCTGGGGGTCTTCCTCGTGGTGAAGGGTAAGGTCTGCATGTCGCTGAAGGATGTCCACAAACTGGACCGCATATTCTCATCCGGGTCTCTTTTGGGAATCCCCGCTACGTTTACAGGGCACCCCTATAGTCTAGCCGCAGTGGCACTTACCGACGCCGAAGTGGTGCACGTTGAGCGGCAAGCCTTTCTCGAGCTGATGGCCCGGCAGTCTGAACTGTGCCGCGAAGCCATGGACATGCTAAGCCGCGAAGTCAGCTTCATCCAGTCGGCTCTAGCCCAGCGTCGCCGACAATAAGTCAGCTGCGGCCCAGATTCGTTTACCTGGATCTGGCGAAGCATGCGCCTGGTATGCGAACACATCAAATCTCAACGAATTTCTGGGCGAGTCAACCAGCGCCGCGCGGAGAGGTCTCAGCCGACGGTGCAGCCTGATATTACGAAGAATTGCCGTTGTGAGGGGTGACGTCGCAACGTAACACTTACGCGGGCGACTCCTGCTTTGATATAGTCAACCCCACCAGGTAAGCGCGAATTTTGGCGTGAATCGAGCGGTTTTTGGGTTTCCAGGGGCGGCTGCGCCACCTCGTGAGTAATGCGCACTGAAGCTGTTGGGCGAGGCTGTAAGTTGTGTGTCCGTATGAGTTTGCGCGACTCGCAGATGAAATCGACTAGTCAGGGGAACCGAAGGGTCGGCTTGTCAATAGAGTGCAGATGAAGGGACGAATCATCTCCCACTACGAAATCGAGCAGGAAATTGCCCGGGGAGGCATGGGAGTCGTCTACCGCGCCCGCGATCTTTCACTCAATCGCTTTGTCGCCCTCAAGGCGCTGCCCCTATTGACATCTTCGGACCCCGTTGCCCGGCAGCGCTTCGAACGCGAAGCCCAGGCTGCTTCCGCCTTGAATCATCCCAACATAGTCACAATTTTTGACCTGGTTTCCGACGAACATGCCAGCTACATCGTCATGGAATTTATTGAAGGTAAGACCCTTGGGGAGATGATTCCCTTGAGCGGGTTGCCGGCGGATCAGGCCTTTCGCTACACGCTCCAAATGGCTGACGCTCTCGGTTGTGCGCACGAGGCGGGGATTGTTCACCGCGACTTGAAGCCCCAGAACGTACTGATCTCCAAGCGCGACCATCTGAAGATCCTGGATTTTGGCGTAGCCAAGCTGAAGTCCGAGCCCTCCGGGAAGCTGGCCACACACGACAATTTGACTCGCCCCGGCGCCTTTCTCGGTACCACATATTACGCTGCACCTGAACAGTTCACCGGCGGCGAAATCGATCAGCGAACAGATGTGTATTCTTTGGGCGTGGTGCTGTACCAAATGCTTGCCGGTCGCGTGCCCTTTTACGCGGACAATCCATTGGAACTATTGCAGGCGATTTATCACGAGCAGCCGAAGCCCCTGCGTCATTATCACCCTCACTTTCCCCAGATAGTGGACCAGATTGTCGGCCGGGCGCTGAACAAGCTGCCTCAAGGTCGCTATCCCACGATGACTGCGTTCGCCGAGGACCTGGAAACCGCCAGGGAAGCGTTCCGCAAGGCGAAGCTGGAGTCGTCCTCGGTTGGGACCGTGGTCTCCGATGGACCGATAGCGGTTCCATCAACGGGTGCCAGCCGGTCCTCGTATCCCCCGGTGTGGATCGAGCCACCGCGTGCCGGTCACGAAAAGTCTTCCATCGCGGTGTTGCCGTTTCGCAGCCTGTCTTCCGACAAGGATGACGAGTACATGGCGATGGGTATCGGCTCGGAAATCAGCAGTGCGCTTTCGCGAGTCCCAGGAATTCGGGTGGCCTCCAATCTCTCGACGTTCCGTTATCAGGGCGACATGCCAGACCTTCAGGAGATCGCAACAAAACTGAAGAGTCGCTATATATTGACTGGCAGCCTGCGGCGCTCGGGGACGCGAATTCGCGTAATGGGAGAACTAGCCGACGCGCTCGGCGGTTCGGTTCTGTGGTCCCGCACTTATGAACGCCACCTCGAAGATTTATTCAAAGTGCAGGAGGAGATTGCGGAATCCATCGTGCGGGCGACCGGGGGCGAACTGATCCGCGCTGGCTCCGAACACGCCGACAAAGCCTCTGCGCATGAGTTGGACGCGTGGGGCCTGGTACGCAAGGCGTATCACTTCTGGAACTATGGATTTCATCCGGCTGGTATTGGCGAGTCGCTCGATTTGCTGCGTCGAGCCATCCAGTTGGATCCTGGCTATGCCAGTGCGTACGCCTTTCTCGCGTTGTACTTGATCGAGCGCGTGGTACTGGTGTTGACAGATCGCCCGGAAGAAGACCGCGCGGAGGCGAATGCTGCTGCCACGAAAGCAGTGGAACTTGCGCCACAGGATGCCGAAGTGCTGGAGAACGCGGGGCTCGTCTGGCTGCATTGCGGCGAATATAACCAGTCGGTCGAGTCCCTCCGCCGTGCCGTGCAAATCGCGCCCTTCAATCTGGTAGCGTGGGGATACCTCGGGCTTGCCCTGGGATGGGGCGGCAAAGAGCGCGATGCGCGCGAAGCCGAACAAATCTTGAGAAAGCTGATTGCGGAGACACCCGAACATCCTTCTTTGCCGTATTGGCATTATTTTCTTTCCGGGACGTACATTCGGCTTTCGCGATTCGAGGAAGCCGCCGAACACGCACAGCGCTGCGTCGAACTGCAACCGCGCTTCTATATCGCACGCATCACCCTGGCCAACGCACTGGGACATCTGGGCCAGGTCGAGCAGGCCCGCGCCGAGATCGCACATGTACTGGCGATGAACCCATATGTCACAGAGACTGTGCTTCACACCGAGTACTTCAACATCGCACGCGATCCGCAACTCGCAGACTTGCATCTTGCGGGGCTAAGGTCGGCGCAAGCGTTTCCGCCAGTGAACATGGGAGAGCTGAAATGAGTTTCAGGACTTCGGACTTTCGCGTACTGACAACTGGCCTGCAGTATCCGGAAGGCCCTGTCTACCAGCAGGACGGCAGCGTCCTCGTGGTGGAAATTCAAGGTAAGAAACTGACTCGCGTGCTGCCTGACGGAACCAAGGAAACGGTCGCGAATCTGGGAGGCGGCCCGAATGGGGCGGCCATCGGCCCCGATGGCGCAGTGTACGTCTGCAACGACGGCGGCCTCGATTTCGTTCAGGTCGGTCCTGTTTCGGTGCCCACCTATCAGCCCGCGGACTACTTCTGCGGGTCGATTCAGCGTGTAATTGGCTCCGCTTTCTCGACTCTCTATGACCGACAGCCCGATGGCCAGTTCCTTCGCAGCCCTGATGACCTGGTCTTCGATGCGACGGGCAATTTCTGGTTCACGGATTGGGGAAAGACTCGACCGGCCGAGCGCGACATGACCGGAGTCTATTACGCCGCGGCAAACGGCAGCAATATCACACTGCCGATACCCCGCCGGCAGGCGCCAAACGGCGTTGCTTTGTCCCCGGACGACACTCGCCTCTATGTTGCCGAGACTTACGCTCGATGGATCCTCTACTGGGAACTGTCGGCCCCAGGCGTCATCAAGCCCAATACCAAGACGCTCGACGGCTCCTACCTGCTGACGGCGGAAATTCCAAGGCAGGGAACTCTCGACTCCATAGCCGTAGACGAAGAAGGCAACGTCTATGCCGCCACCATGTTGCCGGACGGCCCTAGACCGGACGTGCCTGGCGGCATTACAGTAGTTTCACCGACCGGCAAAATTCTTGACTTCATCGAGCTACTGGTAGAAGGCCAGCCTGAGCCGCTGCCTTCCAACATCTGCTTCGGTGGCAAAGACCGTAAGACCGCATTCATAACTCTCGCCGGCACCGGAAGGCTCGTCGCCTGCGAGATGAAGATTCCCGGTAAGCCACTGCACTTCAATAGATAGACCTGGCGAACGAAATAGCTGTTGCCGTTGGGAGATCGCATGATCGGACAAGGGCTGCATCGGCTGTGGATTGACGTCAAGACGGACGCGCAACGGTTCTGGTTTTACCTGAAGAATGTGCTATTGCATCCCTGGGATTCATTGCTGGCATTGGTGGCTGCTATCGGCGCCTTCGTCATTGCGATTCCCCGGTACATTGCTAAACTTCTGCTCTGGTTGTGGCGCCAGATCATGTATGCCGGGACATTTACCCTGCGCGGAATGCTGCGTTTTCTGTTCTTCGCATCGGTTGCAGTGGTCTGTCTCATATTTCTCGTCATCGCGGTCCTGGTCCTTTACCCCGGTACGCAACGGCCGAACTTTCAGTCGGTCGATCAGCAGATCTATCTCAGCGAAGGGCGCGGCTGGAGTGGCGGCTACGAGGCGCCACTCCGTCAGCTTTTCTACTACACCCCGCAAGGCACGACCGTGAAGGGACTGCCCTATTCCTGGTTCGTGAACCTCGAAGTTCCGCTGGGGAAGACCAAATTCGCCTCTCCTGACCGCATGAACGCCTATGGATTCCTGGTGGACGGCGTTCCCACTCCGGCTAATCCCGATCGGCTTCCCGTGGGCTTCACCAATCATTACGACTCAAATCTTGGTGCTCAGGTGCTGGACATCACTTGCGCTGCATGTCACACCGGCGAGTTGGTGGTAAACAAGAACGGCAAACGCTACGGTCTCCGCATCGATGGTGGGGCCGCCATGCACGCCTTCACTACAACCAAGCCCGGCAACTTTACGCTTGAGCTGCTGGGATCGCTGACCTCGACCTATCTCGATCCATTCAAGTTCGATCGTTTTGCCATGCAGGTCTTGGGCCCGACTTATCCCCATGGATTTTGGAGACTACACGGCGATCTTCGCTCGCAAATCGGGGTGCTGTTGAAGCAGGCAAGGACCGACAATCGGCCGTTCCATCAGCTTTACCCTACGGTAGAAGGCGTGGGGAGGACCGACGCACTGGCACGCATCGGCAATACCGTATTCGGAGATGAACTCAGCCCCGACAACTACCGTGTCGGTAACGCTCCGGTTCGATATCCCCCGGTGTGGGACATCTGGAAGTTCGACTACGTGCAGTACAACGCTTCGGTCCGGCAGCCGATGTCGAGGAACCTGGGCGAATCACTCGGTGTGGGAGCCAAGGCTACCCTTCTAAACACCTACGGCGGGCCCGTGCCCGAAGAAGACAGGTTCGACACGACCTCCAGGATCAATAACCTGCACAACATCGAGGTCGCTCTATGGAGCCTCGAGCCTCCGAAATGGAGCCAGGATTGTTTCGGCAAGATCGATTGGGACAAGGCTGCCGAAGGACAAAAGCTGTTTGCCATGACCTGCGCGCAATGTCATGGTCCGTTCCCCGCTTCGGACCCGATCAAGGAGTGGAAGGCGCCACTGAAGACCGCCACCAACTCTAAGGATATGGAGTCAGCGTGGGACGCGTTTCTGGCGAGTGTCAACAAGCCGTCGTCCAAGTCGGGTCAACCGTCCTACACGGAGGCGAAGTGGACCTATCCCTATGACGACCCATTCCCTTTGTGGGTAATGGATCCCTTGACTGTGCAGGACATTGGCACCGACCCCACTACCGCCGTCAACTTCGTCGACAAGCAAATCGACTTGCGACCACTCGGAGTCGAGCCAGCGGCCGTCCAGCAACTTCTCCGTTCGTTATTTCAGGCGGACTTGCGATTAGAGATCAAGGCCCGCGCCAACGACATCGTCGCTATAACCGCCAAGCTGCCCGGCGCGCAAGACATTCGTGCCGCCGCCTCCGACATCGCACAGCAGATCAACACCAAAGATGATCAACAGTCCAGCCAGCCGCTGACCCCCGCTGAAGAAGACAGGCTGAAGCCGCTGTCCAGCAAGATCAAACAGAGGATTGGGTCCGATCCGTCGCTGTCAGGCAACCATGAGCTGATGACTGACGCTTCAGCTCTGGACGAGCGCATCACCACTGGGCAGTCACAAATTAACGCGGCCGTGGGATCGATCGACCTCGCGAAAGCCAACACCGGCTTAGGTCTCAGCCTCGTCGGCTACTACATGCGCACGAAGTACTACAAGACCATGAACTTCAGTCCAGAGAAGATCGCAGAAGTGGACGGATTCGGCCAGATCGACTTGCCGGTAGCCAAGCCGCAATATAAACCGCGCCCGCTGGCAGGGATCTGGGCCGTTGGTCCTTTCCTCCACAACGGATCAGTCCCAACGATTTATCAGTTGCTGGGTCCGGCCGATTCCCGTTCCAAGACTTTCTGGGTTGGCACTCGCGACTTCGATTCCGTGAACCTAGGCCTGAGCACGCGACCTCTCGACAAGGGAGGCTTCCTGCTCGATACCAGCGTTACGGGAAATTCCAACATCGGCCACGAATTTCGCCGTGGGTATATTCCGTGGAAGCCCGGTAGCCCGCCTCAGTACGGCGTAATCGGACCGGAATGGACTGAAGAACAGCGCTGGCAGATCATCGAGTATCTAAAGGTCCATCGCGACACCCACAACGTAAAGCTTTCGCCTGACCGCAAGAACATCATGGAGTACCTGCAGGAAGGGCTCGACAGCCGGCACGTATGTCAATAGCCGCGTATTACCAGGACGGGAGGAAGGCGTGAACACTCGCAGAACACGCATCATCGTTGGTGTGCTGGTACTCGCGGCGCTGGGATACTACTTCTTTTTGCGCAGCAAGCCGCTGGGCCCGATGGGCGAAGTGGTTTCGCCGGATGAGGATTACTTGACCGCCCAAATTGTGGCGTCGGCGCTCTCCATGGTCAACGCCAGCCATCAGACCATGGCCGCGAAACCCCTGCCCGGAAATCCGCCCGGTACTCTCGCCACGACTTATCCGACTCCCACCTCCGCCAACGCTATGCAGCCTTATCGGCGCGATGTCCACGCCAAGACCTATGGATGTGTGAAGGCGACCTTCCACGTGCTCGAGAACCTTGATCCCAAGTATCGCCAAGGCATCTTCGCCGATGTCGGCAAATACGATGCATGGATCCGCTACTCGAGTGGTAGCACTCTGGTTCAGCGCGACGGGGACCGCGATGCCCGAGGCATGGCGATAAAGCTGATGGGCGTTGGCGGCCGGAAGCTGATGGAAGACGACGGTGTCCCTCATGCCGAAACCCAGGATTTCGTCATGATGAATGCCACCCAGTTCTTCATTCTCAACCTGCCCGAATACCTGGTGTTCACGCAATATCTCGGCGAGGGCAGCAACTACGGATACTTCCTCGGAGGGTTTACTCCCGACCTTCCGCAGAAGCATTGGCGCAAGATTTTCAACTTGGCTAATTACCACCCGCGCGAAATGATGTTGGCGATGAAGACCCTGAAACCGCCACCGGACAGCCTGCTCGATACGCAGTTTTACGGTGTGAGCGCCTACAGGCTGGGCGCGGAAAGTGTAGTTAAGTACAGCGCGAAGCCGTGTGCCGGTGCGACCGCGGCCGATGTCGACCGCGACGGGCCAAACTTCTTGCGCGACGAGATGACCGCGCACCTTAAAGACCGCGACGCCTGTTTTGATTTCATGGTGCAGCTTCAGGTTCCCGGCAAGAACATGCCGGTGGAAGACACGACTGTACAGTGGTCGGAAAACGATTCGCCATTTGTTCCGGTCGCTCGAATCGAGATTCCCAAGCAATCCTTTATCGAGAATCAGGAGACCTGCGAGAACCTCTCCTATAATCCCTGGCACTCCCTGCCGGCCCACAGGCCAATTGGCGTGATGAACCGGATTCGCAGGCCGCTCTATCTGGAAGTGGCTCGCTACCGGCGCAGCATGAACGGTGCTCCTCTCTGCGAGCCCAAGGATTTCAAGGGGCTCGACGAAAATAGCTGCGAGACCGCAGAGAACTCGCTCGCCACTCCCGGGACCGCTTCCATCGGGAACACCTCAGCAAAACCGAGTGCGAACCACTAAGGAGCTTCGCTATTCAATAAACAGGCGGCGTAGTGAAATAGACGTCGTCGCGCGTTAGATCTTTTCCAGCACCGCCGTCAGGTACTTCCAGAAACTCTTCACCGTAGATATCTGTACGCGCTCATTCGGACTGTGCGGGTCAACGATCGTAGGTCCAAAAGACACCATCTGCATTCCCGGATACTTCTCGCCGATCACTCCGCATTCCAGCCCGGCGTGCATGGCAATCAGCTTCGCGGGATTGCCGAAGAGCTGCTCGTGCACCGCCTGCAATTTTTGTACGATTTCGCTTGTTGGCTCCGGCTTCCATCCCGGATAGCTGCCCGCGTGCTCCACCTCGAATCCAGCCATGCCGAACACGGTGGCTACCATCTTTGCAATCGCGCGTTTGCTGGCTTCGATCGCGCTGCGCTGGCTGGTGACGATCTCGGCGACATCCCCGTTCACCGAGAAGATCGCGAGATTGGTTGAGTTTTGCACCAGGCCGGGAACATCGGGGCTCATTGCCACAACCCCGTGCGGTGTCGTCACCAGCAAGTCGACGATGGGCTTTGCGTCCGCCGCATCCAGTGCTTTGTCGGGACGCGGAGCCTTCTCGGCAGTGATCTGGAGGTCTGGATCGAATCCGCCCAGGTCAGCTTTCCATTCGGCCTCGCTGGCAGCCAGCAACTTTCTGAGATCACTTTCGCTGGCAGCATCAACCACAACAATCGCCGCAGCTTCCCGAGGTATCGCATTCTGCGCGCTGCCGCCGTTGACGGCAGCGATTTGTGCCGGAAGACCATCAACAACGCGCTGTAACGCCGAGCCCAGAATGCGCAGAGCATTCCCCCGACCCTGGTGAATATCCACTCCAGAATGTCCGCCCTTAAGCCCGAAGACCTTGATACGCCAGGCGGAACCCCCCGTGGTAGCAACGAAAGCGACCTTGCGGCGGCCAGTGGTCTTCACGCCCCCCGAGCAACCAATGCACAACGTGCCAGTCTCTTCGTTATCCAGGTTGAGAAAGTATTTCGACTTCAGCAGGCCGCCCGGAAACTCCGCAGCGCCCGTTAGGCCGGTTTCCTCGTCGATGGTAAAGACAAACTCCAATGGGCCGTGCGCGATGTCGTTGCTCTCCATTACGGCGAGCGCCGCAGCTACTCCCACGCCGTTGTCCGAGCCGAGGGTTGTTCCATCCGCCTTCAGCCAGTCGCCGTCTCGCACGACTTTGATGGGATCCGTGTCGAAGTTGTGCGCCGTACCTTCGTTCTTCTCGCAAACCATGTCGAGATGTCCTTGCAGCAGAGCCATTGGTGCGTTTTCGCGTCCCAACTTGGCGGGCTTACTGACCACGAGGTTTCCCGCGGCGTCCTGCTTGGTCTTCAGACCGAGTCTCGCAGCCTGCGCCAGGACGTAGTTCCGCGCTGCCGCTTCCTTGGTCGAAGCCCGCGGGGTTGCTGCCAAGACGTCAAAATGCTTCCACAATTCTTGAGGATCCAAATCCACCAAAGCGGGTGTCATGAGTTTCTCCAGATGAAATGATTGCAATGCCATGCTACCGCGCTCCGTCATGCTTGGCGACTCCAAAGACCCTGAAGAGGCCGCCGTCGAAGAAGAGGAGTCGCAGCCGTGAGTAGTTGCGGCACTGGCAAGCGCGAGACACCAGAGTAAAGCCGCCAGAGAACCGCCCGGGAATTGATCAGATTCATATTGTGTTTTTGGTAAAAAGATGTCCCGTCCGCACCGGTAGCACCCAAGTGGGCGATAATCCATCGGTAACGAACTTGAGCGGCCAGCAACGCCGCGGAGGCGTGGTTGTTGAGTTTCGCAACCTGCCAGGCTTCTATGACGTTCCCGCAAAGTGGAGAGCCCTGGGTCAGGAATTCTTCAAGGAAGCCGACAAGAGAACAAGCGGGGCGGGATCAAAGCATAAGCGACGTACACCGCTTTAGCTGCCCGATTTCTCGACCTGCTGCGGCCTGGTCCATCGCCTTGAAGGACGCAGCGTGATTGACGCTTCGCGATTGACCAGCAGCGTAAACATGTTGCGAAGTCGTTGCTCGTCCGTCGGTACCAACAGCGCCCGCTCGTCCCCGATGCTGCCCCCCAGAACACGCCCCAGGCTGAGCAGGGAACGGCTGCCGCACACCGCGCATACCTCGCCGTCGCTATCGCTGATGACTTCGCAATCGGCGCACAGCACAGCGTTCATCAGATTGACGGTATTCAGGGCCGGTTCGGGATTTTGCTTGGCGTTCATGTCACCGACTCGCTGTCACAACCCTAGCCGTGTCTGGCTCGCCGTGGAAAGGGACTTTCGGGCGGGGAAGCGCGAGAGTCAATGCCGCCCTTGGTTCGCTGAGGCGTGGCAGGAAAAAGCAAAAGGGGAGCCGATGGCTCCCCTAACTGTCTTGATTCAAAACGGTTTACTGGTGATATGGCTGCACGGTTTGTGCCGGCGCCACTGCGTGGTACGACCTCAGGCGCCTCCGGCATCACGATCCAGGCAATGATGTAGGCGAGAACACCGCCTCCACCGAACAGGGCAACAATCAGCCACACCACGCGCACGATGGTCACATCGAGATCGAAGTATTCGGCAAAGCCCGCGCAGACCCCGGCGATCTTCCGGTCCGGGCTGCCCTTGGGCGCGCGCATCAGCTTCTGGCGGCTGGCCACAAAGCCTATCCGGCGTCCGCAATAGGCGCAAACGTTGGCGTCGTCTTGAATTTGTTTACCGCAATAGTTGCAGTACATGGAGCCTCCCCATCAGGAGATACGAAGAGCATAGAAAAAAGGTTCCCATGCTGGCAAGCCTGAGTTGATAAGGATCTTGGGCTCTCAAGCTTCCGCTTGGCTTTTCTTGCTTACTGCTTCTTGCTTATTGGTCAGCTATCAACCGCCTCACTGAATCGTATACGCCTGCTTCATATAATGACGCGCAAGATCAGCCGACTCGGTGCCCGAGTTGGCGGCAATTACCGCCTTGTACTTCTCCATCGCGGCATCGCGTTTCTTCAGGGCGTCGCACATTTCGCCCGCCTTTAAGATGGCCCGTTGCTTGAAGTCCGGATCGACGGCAGTACTGGCCGCCAATTCATACGCATCTTCGGCACCCTGAAAGTCGCGCTGGCCCTTCATGGCCTCGCCCAACCCGTATGCCGGAATCTCCATGCGGCAAACCGTAAACGCGTTGCCGCGGCACCCAGCCACGATCTTCTGATAGGCCACAATCGCCTGAGGACCGTGCCCGGCGGCGTTCAGCAGATGTGCGTATTCCGTGGCCACCAGGAAATTCCTGGGAAATGCCTGGTACATTCCTCCAACCAACTGCAGCGCTTCCGGATACATCTGCTCCCGGCGCAAAAACAGCGCGAGCGCGATCTTGGCGTCCCACGCCACTTCTGGATCGCCATGGGCCGCCACCTCCCGGAGATATTGCAGGCCTTTTTGTTTATTGCCGCTGAGGCCCACCACTGAAGCCGCAACCTTCGCCGGCCAACTCAGGCTTCCGACCACATAAAGATGGATGCCCAGCAGGTTCTTGGCATCGACATAATTCGGATCGATCTCCAGCACCCGTTCGTCGTCATGCCGAGCCCCGACCGCGCTGCGCAGGGCCGCGATCCAGGCATGCTCAGCCATTCCCATGTAGGTCGACCGCAGACCGCGGGCGACTCCCCGGGCATAGAGCGCGTTCACATCCTGGGGATTCTTGGCTAGCAGCGCATCCGAAAGGGCCATGGACTGAGTGCTCAATTGGCTGACCCGCTCGCGCACTTTGGGATCGAGTGGCTGCAGGTTCTTCTTGTCCAGGAAATTGTCGCTGGCGTAGGCCTCGGTATCCAGCGCGCCGATCCGGAGCAGCTCCTTAAAGATGACGGCCGACAGCAGATGGTTGACCGCAAACGGGTTGTCGGGATGCGCCTGCAGCGCCGCCTCGAAGTCGCGGACCGCCTTGTCGTAATCTAGGTTGTAGAAGTTGTCGAATCCCTTACGGGTGTTGACGTCGTTGGCAGGACGGGCCGGAACCCAGCTGCTCGCGGCAGGGTCGGAAGAGGCTCGGGCCCCGCCAGCGGTCAGAAGAATGACGATAAGCGCAGCCCATACTCGCGCAACCAGAGCAAACGAATTTCGCCGGACGATCATCGGGGCCGCTACCTGAAAGTCTACCTGAATCGGAAGAACCCGGGCGAAGCCTTACTTCTCCCAATAGTTTCTAGATGCTCACCGAATGCCAGACGATTGTGCAGGAGGGGCAGCCGCTGCGTTACGCTGCTACTTTTGCGACGATCGGGCAACTACTTGTTTTCATTGAGCCGAAAGAGATGATTCATCGGCCCGATGCCCTTTCCTACCTGGTAAGCTTCGAGGATCGCCTGCCGGACAAACTCTTTTGCACCACCAACGGCCTCGACAAGAGAAGGTCCCTTCGCCAATCCGCAAGCCAGCGCCATCGCAAAGGCGCATCCCGTACCATGGGTCGCCCGCGATTCAATGCGAGATCCACGGAAAATGTGCTCAGAGATCCCTGCCGCCGTCCTACTGCTCAGGTAGTCGTTCGCCTCCGGCAGGTGCCCACCGGTGATTACCACCGCCTGACAACCCAACTCTTGGAGCTTGGCGGCCAATCGGCGCACATCCTCGAGGCTCTTCCCGTACGAACTTGAGGTCAACGCAGTCTCGAAATCCCCCTCCGCCAGCGCAATCGCTTCATGAAAATTAGGAGTGATGACGTCGCAAAGTGGCAATAACTGGCTACGAATTACTGATAACCCTGGCCCGTCGATCAACTCAGTCCCCGACGACGACAGCAGAACCGGATCCAGTACCACGTTCGGAGGCTTGTATCGGCGCAAAAACTCCACTACAGCGTCAGCCACCTCTCCGGATCCCAGCATCCCGATCCGAACCGCGGCAAACTCGACGTCCTCCGCCAGCCGGGCGAGGGTCTCCCGAACCACTTCCGGCCGCACTGCCTCCACCCCGAAAACCCCCTGGGTGGACTGTACGGTCAAGGCTGACACGCAGGTCACGGCATAGCAGCCAATGGCGGCGGCAGTTTTTATGTCCGCTGTGATGCCGGCACCCGACGACGGATCGTACCCCGCGATGCTCAGGACAACTGGCCGAGATGCCATGCGAAGACTGTACCGCAAGCCGCAGGCATTCGCTTCGCCGCTCGGGCTGCTCTAATCTCGGGCTGCTCTAATGAAGAGATATCGCAGACGACCGGCGTCCAGTAGTCATCGTATCCGTATTGCAAGTAATTGGTTTATTTAGACTTATAAAGAAACTTGTCAGCCGCGCTGCCCACAGGTCTCCTGCGCCCCACGATCGACCGAAGCCTGCATTCACCGACAACGCCCGGACCGGGCAGTCGCAATCCTGACCTAAGTCGTCCCAACTTCCGATCCGGGGGACAAAGCCACCAAGGCGCTTAGATACATATGTTTAACCGAAAGTCAAGAAAAAAATTAAGAAAGATTAATCTTCGATTGACTCAGACCGTTTCCGGTAGCTAGACTTTATGAATCTGCAACGGGAGGGCCCCATATTTTGAAGCGAGGTGTTTAATGCTACGAGTACTCAACCAGGCGGCTGTGGTGCTTATCATGACCACGGCTCTGGGTGCAGCACCCGGTAACAACAAGACACCGGACTCGAACCAAGGTACCCCAGGGCAGACTCAGGAAACCATCAAGCCGGCTCCGACCCGCAGATTTCAGGTTGGACGGGCTTCCTGGTACGGAAAAGTGTTCCAGCACCATAAGACAGCGAGCGGCGAACCGTATGATATGCATGATTTTACGGCCGCCCACCGCACGCTTCCGCTGGGATCCTGGGTCAAGGTTACGAATCTGAAGAACGACAAATCGGTGATGGTTCGCATTAACGATCGCGGCCCCATCCTGAAGAGTCGGATTCTGGACCTGTCCTACGGCGCTGCCATGATTCTAGGTGTGGACAACGATGGCGTTGCCAAAGTCCGCCTGGATGTCATCGAGACTCCGACCGTGGCCATCAACATCGTCCCGCAAGTGGGCGAAGGTCCACAATAGTCCTGTCATTATGCGGTTTTGAAGGGGCACAGCGTCAGCTGTGCCCTAAAAGTCGCTTGTTTCTCACTATCCCGAGGCGACTTTAGTCGCCGAGGGATGCTTCTCGCGGTAAAATGGGCCGATGCTGAAACGAGATCGGCTCATAGTGGCGCTGGATGTACCCAGCGCCAGGCAAGCCCGTCAAATCATTCAATCGATTGGCGAATCTGCCAATACCTACAAAATAGGCAAGCAACTTTTTACGGCCGAGGGGCCGCAGATCGTACGCGATCTCGTAGCCTCCGGCCGTAAAGTCTTTCTGGACTTGAAGTTCCACGACATCCCCAACACCGTGGCGGCAGCTGTCCGCCAGGCTGCTGAGCTGCAGGTCAGCATGCTGACGGTTCACGCCTCGGGCGGAAGCAAGATGCTCAAGGCCGCATCGGAAGCGGCCGCACAATCAGCCGCTAAGCCGGTAATTCTGGCCGTAACGGTGCTGACGAGCCTCTCCGACGCTGACTTGTCTGAGATCGGCGTCTCCGGCAACGTGATTACCCAGGTGCTCCGACTAGGCGCGCTGGCTCGTAACGCGGGATGCGGCGGACTGGTTGCCTCCGCCAAGGAGGCCGCAGAACTTCGCCGCGAATTGGGCGACGGCTTCGCCATCGTCACCCCGGGCATCCGTCCGGGTTGCCCGCCGATGGGTGGCCCACATTTGCCTGCAATCGGCAACCGCGGGGAAACAAGAACTACTGACAGTGACGACCAGGCCCGTGTGCTGACCCCGAAAGAAGCCATCGCGGCAGGAGCTACTTACCTTGTAGTAGGGAGGCCGATTCTGGACTCGACGGATCCCTCGCAGGCAGCCCAGAACATTGTGCGGGAGATAGACGAGGCGCTCTCAGTTACCGACGTGGATGTTGGTCAAAGAGTGTAATACGCCAAAGACATTCAACAGCCAAAGTACGACGACAATCACGACTACGGCATTAAGAATCGACTTGATCGCGCTCTGCATAGGGATGTAAGTGTTCACCAGCCAAAGCAGAACTCCGACCACGATCAGCGCTATCAGAACCTGAATCAAAGGCATCGTCCGGCCTCCTCTTCTGTCGCTCCAGTTTAAATGGGAGCCCGTAGCGGAAATATCCGGTGGAAACCCTAAGGGGGACTGGGAGATTACCTACGAGAGTTCTCTGACCCCGCACAGTGTCAGTTGGAACGGGGTACCCGAAATGAAATTGTGTGTCCAACGGATGCTTACCTGAGCCACTCGCCCTGGGTCTTCCTCAACCTGCGCACAAGATTCCCGGTCAAAGCAGCGGCATCCCAAAATGAGGAAACAGGTCTCGGGTCCAGGTCACACCCTGGGCGAGGGCCATCATGGGTGTGAAGTCGGGATACCACAAAGGCGTGACGCTAGTCTGCGCCGGGCTGCCAAAACACAGGGCAAAACCCCATTGATCGTTAGATTGAAATACGCTGGCCACGTCCATGTCTTTGCCATGCCATTCCACAAACTCAACCACAAGAACCTCACCCCAACGCTCGACGTAGTGTTCCGGGTGTATAGCCGCGATTTTGCCTTTTGACCTTAAGAATGGCCGTAAACGTCCGCTTTTGACTTCCCTTGACTACTGACAACCGACCACTTGGCGGGTAGGTCGGCCAACGAACCTACGAACCTCGGGAGCCCGATTCTAGCCTGATTTTGACTAGGCTGGGGCCTTTCTGGCTTGTCTTTGGGATGGCAGTCTTAGCTCTGACTGCAATCCTCGTGCGTGCGCTCGGTGTACTCAGTCGTAAGGATCGATAACAGCATGCGTCTGTACGCCTCTGTGATGAAAATTGGCAATTGACTACTGACAACTGGTGGTTCGACCCTGTGATAGGTCATGGCCGCTCGATTTTTACCCATCCGCCCGCCAACACCCCGATCCGTCCCAAAAATTATCGTCCAAGTCATTATGCTGCAATCATTTGCCAATAACTAATTTTTTCCGATACTTTGCGTCGGAAACCGCTCCTATCCCCAGCAAAACAAAGTGGGGGCAAGGGCACACACAACCGCCCAATTCCCATTTCGGAACGCCGGATTACAGATTTAGTGAAACGCCTTCAGCGCCGATGCCTGATCGTCATGCACGTCGAAAACGGTGTACAGGCGAGTGACCTGCAGCAGGTTGCGGACGTTCTTGCTGAGGTTCATCAACTTCAGCTCGCCGCCCTGGTTGCGGAGCGTCGTGTAGTTCATCATCAACTCGCCGATACCCGAGCTGTCGATATGAATCACGCCGTGAAGGTTGAGCAGAATCCTGGTGTAACCGTCATGCGCGAGTTGCTGTACCACGTCACGCAGCTTGCCGGTTCCTTCTCCGAGGCGGAGCTGACCGCTGATGTCAACAATCGCGATCCCGTCCACTACTCGGGTACTTGCCTGAATCGTCATGTCTTGACTCCGAATTGTGAATTTGCGACGGTGGCGACCGTATTTGAATCTACGCGACGATCGAGCTGGACGGCCAACCCAACAATACGTTCCAGACATTTTGTGCTGTGAGCCGCGAGAAAGCAAACGCGGCAGTCGAGGAGGATACTGGCAAAAAGCCGTGCTAATCTCAGCAGGTGATCTGGGAGCTCCTCCAATCCGGTCATTCGACGACGCTACAGACTTGGATTGTGCTGGCGATTCTGCTGGTGGGATCGGCGGCCGCCCAAAGAGCCGACTGGCTGATTGTTCCTGGTCAGCGGGTGGGGCCGATCACTGCAACCACCACGCGCACGGACTTGGATACCCTGTTTGGCAAAGAGAATGTGCGCGACGGCGGCTTCGAGAACACCGATCTGCCGGAAGCGGCCACTGTCGTCTTCGGCAACGACGCGAGCGCCGCGCTCGCTGTGACCTGGGACAAAGAACATGCCTCGACGATCCACATTTGTTTCGGCACGCAAACCGGACCCTGCCGCTGGCGTACCGCAAGCGGCATACGAATTGGCCTTCCTCTGGCGGAGCTGCAGAAGCTCAACGAAAAGCCCTTCCAGGTGACGGGATTTGGATCAGAAGGCGAGGGAACGGTAGTTTCGTGGCGTCACGGCATGCTGGAGGAAGACCCGTCGGCCTGCGGGCATTTGGTGGTGCGGCTGATTCCGGCGTTTGAGCTTAACGGTGGGCCGCTGTCGAAGCAAGAGTCGAACCTACTGAAACAACTGCAGCGCGACAAGCCCTTGTCGTCAAACTATATGCCGGTACTCGACCTCAACCCGATTGTGTCTGGGTTGGAGTTGCAGTTCACCGGCGCGGGGTGCGGAGCGAATAGCGGCGACTGATCAGCCTGTCCGGTCGCTCGGGTGTTCGTCTCACGTCCCCGCCGGACAGATTGAGACGAAAAAAGAGCGGCGCGAAGGCCGCTCTTCCAGGAAATACATACCGGTTTTAGTTCGCTGCCACTGCCGTCCGAACCATGAAGTGCTGTTCGGGAGCGGGCAGACCGGCGTTGGCTCCGGTGTCGCGAATGGTGCGGTTGGTGTCGAAGTACACCTGCCAGTAGTCTCTGTTATTGCAATATGGACGCACCGCCAGGACTGGGCCGGCCAGGGTGAAGGTCAGGATCTCGACGTCGGGCGCCGGACTGGTCAGCACGTTGGGGATCTTCGCCAAGTTCGCCTTCAAGGCAGCTATGGTCGCGTGCACATCCACGGTGTGATCGAGCTGGGCCTGCAGGTCAACCCTGCGGTAGGGATTGTGGGTGAAGTTCTGGATGACATCGCCGAAAATCTTTCCGTTTCCGACGATGTTGCGAATGTTGTCGAGCGTGTTGATCGAGGTCACGAACAGGCCGATCTCTTCGACCGTGCCCATGACGCCGCCCGCCACTACAAAGTCTCCTACCTTAAAAGGCTGCAGGATTACCATGAAAACGCCGGCTGCAAAGTTGGCCAGCAGGCCGCTCCAGGCCAGGCCGATAGCAACGCCGCCGGCGGCGATCAGGGCCGCAAGGCTAGTGGTCTCCACCCCAAAGAAGTTCAGGATTGCGATGACCAGGACGATGTTCAGCAGGGCCGCCACTGCGTTCTGGATATAGCGGATGACGGTTGGGTCGATTTTCTGTCTGGTCATGCCCCGGCCGATGATGCGCAAGGCCAGACCGATGAGCCAGCGGCCGATAATCCAGATGGCGATTGCTTCGATTACCCGGATTCCCAGCGCGACGACGAGGGTCCAGCCCTTGTCCATAAGGGAATTCATTCTTGAGGTATCCATACGAACTCCTATTTTTGAAAGGGAGTGAATTTCGCGCAGCCGGTGGGCAGCCGATTGCAAGAATGATACAACCTGTGGCCGCCAATCACGTAGCCAGTTCTTCAGTTAGTAAGAGTCAGTTTCAAGAACTCATCGTCAGGTGTTGCAAAGGCGAGTTGAGCGGGAAAATTCAACTCCAGCTCACTCAGCCGAAACTGCGGCGGGAGCTCGCTTAGGAATGAGCTCTCCGATGCGACGGATCTGCGCTCCCACGGAACGCAGTTTTTCTTCGATGCGTTCGTAGCCGCGGTCGATGTGATACACGCGGTCGATGATGGTCTCACCTTCCGCCACCAGCGCAGCCAGTACCAGCGACGCCGAGGCCCTGAGATCGCTGGCCTGCACAGCCGCGCCACTTAGTGCGGTTTTGCCCCGCACTACGGCACGCCGTCCCTCGATCTTGATATTCGCGCCCATGCGAACCAATTCGTGCGCGTGCATGTAGCGGTTCTCGAAAATGTTTTCCGTGATCAGGCTGCCGCCATTCGCCTGGGTCGCCAAAGCCATGTATTGTGCCTGCATGTCGGTGGGGAAGCCCGGATATTCCTCGGTGACAACGTCGGAGGCTTTGAGCGGGCCATGGCTGACTACGCGCACCGAGTCCGCGGTGGTCGCGGCATGAACGCCACACTCTTCGAGTTTGCTCAACAGCGCGCCGAGATGCTGAGGATCGCATCCCGTGACCGTCAGGTCGCCGCCGGTAAGTACGGCCGCGACGATAAACGTTCCGGCCTCGATGCGGTCGGGAATGATGCGGTGTCGCGCGCCGTGCAGTTTCTCGACGCCTTGAACGCGGATGGTTGGGGTTCCGGCACCTTCGATGGTTGCTCCCATCTTGACGAGCAATGCCGCGAGATCGACGACTTCGGGTTCGCAAGCGCAATTCTCTAGAACGGTTTCGCCCTCAGCAAGTGTTGCTGCCATCAACAAGTCTTCGGTCCCGGTGACGGTGATTTTCTCGAAGACAATGCGCGCGCCTGCCAGTCGCTCGGCGTGGGCTTCGATATAGCCGTGCTCCTGTTTGATGTTCGCGCCCAGCTTCTCCAGTCCTTTGAGATGGAGATCGATGGGGCGAGCGCCGATCGCGCAACCGCCAGGCAGCGAGACGCGGGCGGTTTTCATGCGCGCGACCAGCGGACCCAGAACCAGCGTAGACGCTCGCATGGTCTTCACCAGGTCGTACGAGGCTTCAGCGTTGACCAGGTTGGCGCACGAAATAGTGGTGCGATGCTGGGCTCGTCCGTAGCCCAGTTCGACTTCGGCACCCATGGCAGCCAACAGATTGCGCTCGGTGACAATGTCGCGAACTTGCGGAATATTTTCCAGAATCACGGGCTCTTCGGTGAGAAGAGCGGCGGCCATTGCAGGAAGGGCAGCGTTCTTGGCACCGCTGACGCGAATGGTT
Organism: uncultured Acidobacteriaceae bacterium; assembly: GCA_963722405.1. Classification (GTDB taxonomy): domain Bacteria; phylum Acidobacteriota; class Terriglobia; order Terriglobales; family Acidobacteriaceae; genus DASRAA01. The sequence goes on along the minus strand of CAVRMO010000012.1, from coordinate 329,193 downwards.
CCAACCAGCGGATTGCCGCCACGCACCACGAGCTTATCCATCGAGAGTTCTGAGTTTACTGCGTGGGAGAACGGTCCATCAAACGGCGCCCTATTTCAAGGCCGCGCCAACTATGCCGAGTGTTTGCCTGAGGCGTTTCTTCGCCTGCGCTCTGGTCAGTCCAGTCTTGGACATCACAATGGCCACTTGAACACTGCCACCGGCATTGTCCAGCGCTTTGACACTTGCTGCGTAGCCGAGTCCGGCGGCCTGCATCACGATGCGGATGCCGCGCTCTGCCAGCTTGCTGTTCTTGAGATGGACGTTAATCATCAGGTTCTCATAGACGAGTCCGATACGCGCCATCGCTCCGGTGGAAAGCATGTTGACCACCATCTTCTGCGCAGTGCCGGCTTTCATGCGGGTTGAGCCAGTCAACACTTCAGGCCCGGTTTCCACGACGATCCCAATCTCAGAGGAGTGCTGCAAAGGGGTGTCGCGGTTGCACGCGATTGCGATCGTTCGTGAGCCCTTCGAGCGTGCATATTCCAAAGCGGCGACGGTATAAGGCGTGCGTCCGCTGGCCGCAATGCCAACCACGACATCGCGGCGGCCAGGCTTGTGACGGGCAAGGTCGTCGCGTCCATCGGCCGGGGAGTCCTCGTCGGCTTCAATAGCAGCCCCGAGCGCGCGTTCCCCTCCGGCCATAACAAACCGGATGCGGTCGGCAGCAAGGTTAAACGTAGGTGGGCACTCTACGGCATCCAGAGCGCCGATACGTCCGCTGGTGCCCGCGCCGACATAGATCAATCGCCCACCGCGTAGGAGTGAATCCGCGATGGAGTCGATGGCCCGCGCGATTTGTGGCAGGGCTTTCTTGACGGCGCGGGCGACCTTGGCATCTTCCATGTTCATGATTCTGGCGATTTCCAACGACGAGAGCTGGTCAAGATTCCGGCTGGCGGAGTTGCGCTGTTCGGTGTCGAGCTTAGCGGTGTCGGTGGCAGGCTTGTGTTTCATGGCTGTCGAGCTAACGGGCCTGCTTAATCTTATATGTTGGTCGCGTCAGGGAATGACGCGGATCAGCAGCAGGCTCTGGTCATCAGTTTGAGTGTAGGAAGCCGATAGAGCCTGGTGGATCACTTGAGTGATGGCGGCTAACGGTTGCATTCGATTATCCGCGAGTAACGATCCGAGCTGGGCGAGGCCGAATTCGGCGCCATTTTTGTTCTCGGCTTCGAGAATGCCGTCGGTTGCAACCAGCAGGAGATCGCCGGGCGCGAGTTCTATACTGTGCCCTTGATATGGCGGAGCGGCGAGCAGACCCAGGGGTAATTGCTGATCCGCGAGCTGGGAGGCGGCCGTCGCGGACGTCGAAGCGTGCAGCATGGGGGGCTGACCCGCAATCGAGTAATCCACCCGGCACGTGCGATCTGGCTCGCTCGTAAAGATGCGAAGCGCAGTACACGTGGCATACATCTGCGGCTCTTTAACGGCTGGAAGCACTTCGCTAAGTCGATCAAATACCGCCATCGGTGAAGGCAGGTCGAACAACTGGGTGTGAACGGCGGTCTTGATCATGCCCATGAGGATTCCGGCCGGAAGGCCGTGGCCGGAGACATCGGCGACGTAGGCGAAGACCGAGCCGTCGGGAAGCGCTACAACATCGACCAGGTCGCCACCCACTTCTGCGCTGGGCAGCGACACTCCGTAGATTTCAACGCCGCCTGATCGCAGGTCAACGACGGGAACGAGGCTCTGCTGGATGCCTTGCGCCAGGGCGAGTTCGGTCTGCATGCGGACGGCGTGGCGGCCTACGCCTGATATGAATTGCATGAAGAAGATATAGGCTGCCAGGCTCAAGATGATGCAGGCTATAGTGGCGGTTCGTACCCCATCTTCAATGGTGGGGCGCGAGAGATGGGATCCGAAGCGGTGCAGCAGTTCGGAAACGAGGCGCGAGCCCAAGACCCATACAATAAGCACGATCCACAGGTGCCGAGGTGCTCGAAGGCCTATCAATGCCGCGGCCGCGGCTATTGCGCCACTGAACATGGACCACGCCAATACTATCGGCAAAGGTCTCTGTCCCAAGGTCAGCAGATCCACGAAACAACCCACCATGCCAAACATGCAGAAGATCGCCAGTAGCAGGTAGGTCAGGCGGCGGAGCGGAACAGTTCGCGCGTAGTTGGCAGACTGTGCCGACCTAGAACCGCGAAACAGCGTTCCGAAAATGGAAGGCCAAGCCATGGCGTTGGGGAGTAAGTTCAACAGAGGATAGCAGACCGGAGTTAGATGGCTTCGACGATGGCGTCGTGCACCAGCGGACGGATTTGCCTGATGGCCTGTGAGCTGCGATCGGGCCAGGTGCGGTTGGTGAGAAGCGTGATGCTAAGTTGGCGATCAGGATCGATCCACAATGACGTGCCGGTGTAGCCGAGGTGGCCGAAGGAGCGCGGAGAAAAGTGCGAGCCTGACGATGAGGGCTGCGACGGTGTGTCCCATCCGAGGGCGCGAGAGGTACCGACAGGCGTTGGCTCACGCCGAGTAAAGAGTGCGATTGTGGCCGGTCTTAGTGTCGGCGCTCCGCTGTGCAACATGAATTCAGCAAAGCGCGCGACGTCGATCGCGGGCGCGAACAATCCAGCGTGACCGGCGACGCCGCGCATGACAGAGGCGTTTTCGTCATTGATTTCGCCTTGAATAGTGCGGCCTCGAAACGTGCGGTCGTCTTCCGTGGGAGGAATGGCGGACTTCCAGTCGGCAGGCGGATTGAAGCGGGTGTGCGACATGCCGTGCGGGTCGAATATTTCTGTTTGCGCGAAGATATCGAGTGGGCAACCCGCGAGCTTAGCGAGCCCTTCGCCTAAGATGATGAATCCGATGTCGCTGTAGTCGGCTTTTGAGCCGGGATCTGCGACCAACGACGTCGTCAGCGCGCCGCGAACCAACTCGTCGCGCGTGCGCGTGGTTTCGAATAGCTTGACGTAGGCGGGGAGTCCACTGGAGTGGGCAAGCAGCATGCGTACGGTCACTTTACTTCGTGCTGCCCGTTGCGAATCCGGCGAGAACAAGACGAATTCCGGAAGGATGGCGACGACCGGAGATTCGAGATCTAGAACTCCGCGGTCATGGAGCAGCATGGCCATTGCCGTTGTTGCCACAACCTTAGTGACCGAAGCCAAGTCGAAGATTGTGTCAGGCCGAACTTCCGGCGAATCCGGTTCATAGGTGAAGCGGCCAAAACCTTGGAAAGCAATCAGCGATCCGCGATGCGTTACGGCAAGTGCTGCTCCCGGAAATGCGCGTTGCCGGATGGCATCGCGAATCACCGCAAATGCGGGTGAAAATCGCGACTCCTGCTCGTCGAGAGATGGCTCGAGGTCGTCGAAGGGTTGTGATGTGTGGTTCAAGCCCGCCTTTGTGTTCTGGCCGCGCTTTGACGGCAACTTATAATAACTTGCCCGTTCGAACTACCGTCGTTCGGCGTGGGTCAACAGTAAGTGTCCAGGGTGAAAGCAGAAAGGTTTCGAGCCACTTGAGTCTTCGTCCACATCGGCCAATCGTTGCAGCTGGCATTCTTCTGTGCGCGATTTTGTGCGGCATCGCTGCACAGGCGCAGATTGCATCGCAACCCCCGAATGCGCTGGTGATGGATCTGGCCCCCTACCAGGAGCGCTTTTCGCCAGTCGATGCAGCGATCAGAAATGCGGTTCTGCAGCAGCTGATACCGGGCGCGGTGGTACTGGTCGGGCACGACGGCAAGGTGGTTTATCGCAAGGCGTTCGGGAGCCGGTCGGTGGATCCGGTGATCGAGCCGATGACGGTGGACACCATTTTCGACATGGCCTCATTGACCAAAGTGATGGCGACGACAAGCAGCGTGATGCGGCTGGTGCAACTGGGGCAGATCAAGCTCAACGATCCGGTGGCGAAGTACGTTCCGGAGTTCGCGCAGAACGGCAAGGAGGAAGTCACGATCCGGCAGTTGTTGACGCACTACTCCGGTCTGCGCGCCGATCTCGATCTGAAACCGGAATGGAGTGGCCAGGAGGAGGGATTTCGCCTGGCGAATGCGGAGAAGCTGATGACGCCGCCGGGCTCGACCTTTCTGTACAGCGACATCAATTTCATCGTGCTGGGCGAACTGGTGCAACGGGTCAGCCGGCTGTCGCTCAACACGTACGCCGAGTCTTTAGTCTTCAGCCCTCTGGGAATGACCACGACCCGGTTTCTTCCGCCACAGTCGTGGTTTTTGCGTCTCGCGCCAACCGCGAAAGATGAACGGTCTGGGGTGATGCTGCGTGGGGTAGTGCACGATCCGACGGCGCGCATGATGGGTGGAGTGGCCGGACATGCGGGAGTGTTCTCCACCGCCGACGACACCGCGAGGTTTGCCCAGGCTCTGTTGAATGGTGGCTCGCCGGTGTGGTCGCGCTTGATCGTGGAAAAGATGACCACACCGCAACAGCCGCCCAACCTCACTGTGTTGCGCGGATTGGGTTGGGACATTGACTCGCCCTTCGCGTCGAATCGCGGAGAACTGCTGCCTGTCGGGTCGTTTGGCCACACCGGATTCACCGGCACTTCGTTGTGGATCGATCCCACGACCGATACTTACGTCGTGTTGCTGACCAACGCCGTTCACCTTAAGCAGGGCAATGTGATCGCGCTACGTACGGAAGTGGCGACGGCGGTGGCCGCAGCGCTGCAGTTAAATGTCGCCGAGAGCCAGAAAGTCAGGCTGGCGCGCATCACGGGATACAACGAGGCGGGCGCCGGAGCCAGACGCATCGTCACGCGTAATGGCGAGGTCAAGACCGGAATCGACATGCTCGAAGAACGTAACTTCGACGCACTGAAGGTCGCGGGCGTCGCCAAGCCTCGCGTTGGACTGGTGACCAATCAGACGGGCGTGGACAGCCAGGGGCGGCGGACGGTTGATGTTTTGGCGCACGTGCCGCAAGTGCAACTGACGGCGATCTTCAGTCCGGAGCATGGAGTACAGGGCACGGCCGACACCACGGACATCGCAAACTCCAAGGACAGCGCAACTGGCGTGACGGTGTACAGCGTTTATGGTGATACCGATGCGAAGCGGCGTCCAAGCTCTGACGCGATACGCAATCTTGATGTTCTGGTCTTCGATCTGCAGGATGCCGGAGCACGCTTCTACACCTATGAGGCCACGCTGGGGTACTTCTTGGAAGCGGCGGCGAAGGCCGGCAAGCCGATTGTCGTGCTGGACCGGCCTAATCCAGTGAATGGAGCTTACGTGCAGGGCCCGGTTTCCGATGCCGGACAGGACAGCTTTGTGAACTACCACAATGTGGCAGTCCGACATGGTATGACCATCGGAGAGTTGGCCAAGCTGTATAACGGCGAGCGCCGCATCAACGCCAACCTGACGGTCGTCCCAGTGAAGGGCTGGATGCGCGGCGACTGGTTTGATTCCACGGGGTTGGAGTGGGTGAATCCGTCGCCTAATCTGCGGAATCTTGAGCAGGCAATTCTTTATCCGGGCGTCGCCCTGATTGAAGGCACCAATGTTTCGGTCGGGCGGGGAACGGACACGCCCTTCCAGGTGATTGGCGCTCCGTGGGTGAAAGGGAAACAACTCGCCGCTTACCTGAATGCTCGACTGATCGCGGGAGTGCGATTCGTGCCGACGGAATTCACGCCCACGTCGAGTACCTATTCGGGCCAGTTGTGCGGCGGAGTCAGCATCATCCTGACCAACCGCGAGACGCTCGACGCTCCGGAGTTGGGGGTGGAGTTGGCTTCGGCGTTGCACAAACTGTATCCGCAACAGTTCGAGTTGGCGAAGATGAGTGCACTACTGGCCAACCAGGCGGCTTTGCAGGGTCTGCAAAATGGTGAGGATCCGCGGCGGATCGCAGAAGATTGGCGCGACGGGCTGGACCGGTTTATGCAGGTGAGGGTGAAGTATTTGCTGTATTAGATTAGGTGGCGACGGCTGAAGTGATCAGAAAAGCGGATCCCTCGGAGCTGAAGCCCCTCGCGATGACAAGGGTAAGAGACTTCTACGGCGCCGCTAAAGCGGCGCCCCTTCAAAATCTTTGCTATTGCTGACGCAGTTTCGCGCCTTCGAGGTTGAGTTCGCGTTCCAGGATCATCTCGACCGACGAGCCGGGATCCAACTGGATCTCGGGTCCGCGGGTCATCAGGACGGTGGCGATTCCAATCGCGCTGCCCGCGGCTGCGCCGATCCCAGCGCCCTTGCCGCTCCCTGAGATGGCTCCAACTCCCGCGCCAGCAGCCGTGGTTTTCGCGATGGTGGCGGCGTCTTTGCCTTTGCTGCCTTGTCCCTGAATGGTGCCCTCTGTACCCTTGGTGTCCACATTTTGCGAGCCGGGAACGCCCTGGACCGTGGCGGGCAACAGCACGGTGTATCCGTTGGGGAAGATCATGGAGGTGAAATTCATTTGCAATTCAGCGCGGCCCTTAACGCGGCCGGGCCGTACTACCCGGCGCACCACGCCCTGGACGTAAGATCCTGCCGGGATCACGATGCGATTGTTTTGTGTGATGGGGAAGGCAGTTTGCGCGTAAACGGGATCACCTTCCTTGGCAGTTTTGGTAGTGATGCCCTGGGTCAGCGTCAGCGGTACTTTGGTGCCGGCGGGCACGCTGTAGGCTTGTGAGGGATCGACGTTCGACTGCTGCTGGGGTATTGAGTTTCGCGGCACCAGTTGCGGCTGGTCCTGTGCGATCATTATCGCGGCGAAGGCAATTACGACTAACGACAATAACGTCGTGTTGCGCATGAGTCTCCGTGAACGGCTGGACAGACTAGCTTACTGCGTCAAACGCACAATCGACAACAAAGTCGCGGTGCGAGATAACGTTTGTGCGTGGTTGTTGGTGCGCGACTGGGGGCATCGCTAGTGATCACCGTCTACTTCAGGTTGTACATCGCATTCACGTGGGCCGTGACCGTGACCTTCTGCGCGCCGAACTCCTCGGTGGGCGCGGGAGTAGCGTCAGCGGACTTCATAGCCATCGGGGCCGCGGCCATCATCATCGGTCTTGGTCGCGGCTGCTCGTAGGTGTCCACCGAAGCGTACGAAAGCTCGCCCAGAGTGCGGCTGCTGCTGCTCGCCACGGCGTTAGCTTCATCATGAGCGCGGTGGAGGGCGTCTTCGACTGCCTTGATTTTGGCTGCGTCCATGTCGTCGAGGATGTAGCTGAGCGATTGATTACCGGTGACGTCCATGTCAGCCAGACCTTGGGTGAGTGGACCGATCTTAGAGAAGTCCTTGAGCTTGATGGTGATGCTGGTCTCAACGCGATAGCCCACGAGCTTGCGCTTGGGGTTTTTGTAATCGTACACGGGCTGTACTGAGAACATTCCAACCTGCGCCTGCTTGGGATCGAGTCCGTTATTGCGGAGCAGTTGGCGGACCTGTTCCGCTGCCTTGGTGGCACGGGCATTCGCGGCCTGGAGATTGTCTTCCTGGGCCGAGATGCTGAACTGCATCAGCGCGGTGTCAGGCTCGGCTTCGTACTTTCCGTCGGCGCCTACCCAGACCGTGTTAGGAGTCGCGGCCGAACTGCGGTCCTGACCGTGCAACGTGAATGGAGCGGCAACGGCGAAGATGAAGAGGGGAATGGCGATGAACAGGCGCTGCAGTTGCTTCACGATGCCTTTCGGATGCGACCAACTGGATTGGGTGACCATGCAACATTGTAAAGCTGCGTTGATGCAGCGCATAGCAGCCGGAGGTTGGCTGTGTCCGATTTGAACCCGAAAACAATGCTGCAAACGAGATCCACGTTTTCCGTTTTGGGAATCGTGCCAGAACCAAGCTCGACACCGAACATTTCCATCCTGAGATTCATCTAAATGGTGGAAAATGTCGATTAGAGAGCTGGATTGCCGGATTGACAATGGACCGGCGACTTCGTCGAAGGAGCGGCCAATGCGCAAATTGTTTGTTCCACTTACTATTCTTGGGGTCGGCGGGATTGGCGCCTTTCTGCTTACCGCCAGAGGAAAAGAGACGTTGCGGCGCTGGCGCGCGGCGTTCGAACAATCTCCGGAACGATGGGAAGATTGGAACGAAAATGCCCGACTGGAATTGGAGCGGATCCAGGATGCGTTGAATCAGATTGCAGAGTCACTGCAGCCGGGTCGCCAGGCCAGTCGCTAGAAGCGCCCAAGACATTTCTATCCGTTCACTACCTCATTGATCTTTCCTGCCATACGAACATCACGCTGCGTGACTCCGCCGGAGTCGTGAGAGACCAGGGTGAGTGTGACCTTGTTGTAGCTGACGAGAATGTCGGGGTGGTGATTCGCCGCTTCGGCAGCGTCCGCGATCTGGTTAACGAAAACCATTGCCTGGCCAAAGTCGTCGAATTGGAAGATGCGCTCGATCGTGTCCGCTTTTCGCGCCCAGCCGGAAAGATTTTGCAATGCAGCGTCAATCTCGGGTTCGCTGAGGACCGTGCTCATACTCTTTCTCCTATGTAATAGATAGTGGAACGCCCTGAGAGGCGCCGGTCACCGCTTTTTCGTCGGCGGGCCATCGATTTTTTCCCTCAATTCCTGCCAGAGATCCTCGGAGATCGATAAGAAAGTTTCGACCACGTTGGGATCGAACTGGAGACCAGCATGTTTCTGGATTTCGCGGCGCGCCGCGGAAATTGACTGTGCTGCACGATAAGGCCTGTCCGAGGTAATAGCGTCGAAGGTGTCAGCAACGGCGAATATGCGTGCTCCCAAAGGGATTTGCTCTCCCTTCAGGCCGCGGGGATAGCCGCTACCGTCGTAACGCTCCTGGTGGGAGTACACGATATTGGCAGCTTCATGCAGGAAGGGAATCTTGCGCAGCATCTGGTAGCCGAGAAGCGCGTGCTCGCGCATCAGCATCTGTTCTTCTGGCGTGAGGCGTCCGGGCTTGCGCAAGATGGCATCGGGAATTGCCATCTTGCCGACATCGTGCAGAAAGGCACCACGAGCGATCACGCGGACGCGATCCTGCGGCAGTTCCATCGCACGGGCGATGGTCATGGTGAAAGCGGTAACGCGCTTGGAGTGGCCCTCGGTTTCGGCGTCCTTCAGGTCGAGCGCATCCCCCAGCGCTTCAAGAGTGATGTCGTAGGACCGCTCGAGTTCCTTCATGGCACGCTCCAACTCGGCCATGGCGCGTTGCAGCAATTCGGTACGAGCCGATACCAGCACTTCGAGCTTGTTCTGGTAGGCAAGGTTTTCTATCTTCAGCCGGCGGTTTTCCAAGGCCCTCCGCACCGTGGCGATAAGTTGCTCGCGCTCAAACGGCTTCAGCAGGTAGTCGTAGGCCCCCCGTCGGATCGCTTCCAGGGCGACCGAAATGTCGTGGACAGCCGTCACCATCACTACCGGCATTTGAGGTTGCAGACGCCTGACCTGGTCCAGAACTCCGAAGCCGTCCATCCCTTCCATGGCGAGATCGGACAGCAGGAGGGCGTAATTGTCGTCTGACTGAAGGACGTCGATTGCCTCCTGGCCTGAAGACACGGTGCGGCTCGCATAGCCGGCGTGAGTCAGCATGGAGGAGATAATCTCCCGTATCGACTCGTCATCGTCTACCACGAGGATGTGTTCTTCGGGTATTGGGCGACCGGAACTCATATCCCTGATTGAGAATCAACAGCTTGCGAAGATTGTAACCACGAATGTTGAATTCGCCGCGGATTTAGTGACGAGTTTACACAAATATAGTTGGCGACATAGTATCTAAGTAGTAATGTGCCGCGCTGTAGCAAGCGATTCGCCGCTTTGCGGGCGTTCATTCCGTGGCTTCTGCATGAAGTCCTTTCGCGGCCTGCTGCAGCGCATTCTGTAAATCAGTGAGCTGTTTCTCACCGGTGAGGTAGCTGATTACCATCATGCGGAGGACGCTTTGTCCTTGCACGCGGGTCTCGGAAATCCAGCGCTGTCCGTCGCCGGTGATCAGATGCACGAGTTCCAGATGGCGACGGGCGAGCTGTTCGCCGGAGTCGAGATTCCGCAACCGAAAGTTGACGATGGGAACCGCAACCGGCGCGGTGAGTTCGAATGTACCGCTCGAAGTGATCCAATCGGCGAAGCCGGCAGCGAGCGTCATCTGCTGGTCAATGTGTTGCTCGAATGCCTGACGGCCGTGCAGTTTCAAGGTGAGCCACAGCTTTAGCGAGTTCATGCGACGCGTCCATTGGGTGCTGACTTTGAAGTTGTCGAGCGGAAGACCGGCAGCGGTCTTGGGCATATACGGCGTGCTGACGCCGAACGCCTGCAGCAACGCCTGCGGATGCCTGGTGAGAATCACGCCTGCGGCAAACGGCATGGCGAGCCATTTATGCGGGTCGATGGTCACGGAATCGCATTGCTCGATGCCGCGAACCAGGCTCCGATGTTTGTCGCTGAAGGCGGCGGAGGCCCCGTAAGCGCCGTCGAGGTGCAGCCACAGGTTCTCGTTTCGGCAGATCGCCGCGATCGCGGCGATGTCGTCAATCGCGCCGGAGTTGGTGGTGCCAGCGGTGGCTACGACGCAAAACGGCTTGCAGCCGGCGGCGCGATCGTCGCTGATGAATTGTTGTAGAGCGTCGAGATCAAGTTGAACGCGGTCGTTGACCGGAACACGCCGGAGCGCCTTGCGACCGATGCCGAGGAGCCCAACCGATTTGTCGAGGGAATGGTGAGCTTCGTCCGACGCATAAACGAGGGGCTGAGCGCCGATGGAGGCGACTCCATCTTCGATCGAGGAAGGAAATTGGTTTGCCAGCGCGAGCGCCAGGCCGCTGAAGTTGGCTTCGTTGCCTCCGCTGGTAAAGGTGCCGTCGAACGGAGTTTGCCAGCCAAACCGTTCGCCGATCCAGCGAACGGTTTGGGCTTCGATCTTGGATGCGAGCTGCGAGCGCGCCATGGTGGCAAGTTGCGGATTGAGCGCAGCGACCAGAGCCTCAGCCAAGACCGCTGCATATGCAGGCGTGGGATTCATCAGCCCGAAGTAATTGGCGGCGGGGACATGAAATCCCTTGTCGATTAGCTCGTCGGCGGAAGTGCGGAGAAAGCGCGCGAGTGCGTCTTGTGATTCGGCGCGGTCAAGCTCGGAGTTAAGGTTACCGAGCGCTCCGGTTTCGGGCATGGAATCGCTGAGTGGTTCGAAGGAACGCTGTGCGAGCGGTAGCTGAACCGGTCGAGTGGACAGCAACTCAAAATAGCTGTCGATGATGTCGATCAGTTCGTAGCCGAGCCGGCGCCGGGTCACTGAATCGAGAGCAAAATTCGGAGAAGACACTTAGCGATTGTATGGGAACGGCCGAGCGTCTATTTCGTGCGCGCGGGAGGGAGTTCTGAAGCCGGATGCGACTGCTCACTCCGTCGAGACTCGACGGAACAGGAGAGGCTGCGTCAAGTTTGCACGCCCAGCTTAGGCAGCAACCATTGCGTGACTGCGATGTAGCCGAGTATGGCTAACACGATCCAAGCCCAGTCTGACAAATTATCTCCGATGACCAGTGTAGTTTTCATTAGCTCTGAACCGCAAGGGGAACGGAGCAACCTGAAAACTGAGCAACCCCGCAATACTTTTCCGACTTAAAGTTTTACATTATGGTTTAGCCAGTAAATCCCTTACGTCACTGTCGAATACCGATACGTCTGTGGCCCCCAGATACTTGGAGTGAATGCGGCCTTGCCGATCGATGATGAAGTTGACGGGAAGGCCCGGCACGCCGCCAAAACGGTCGGCGAGTTTGTCGTCACCTACTGCGACCGGGTAGTCCAGCTTGTATTGCTGAGCGAACTCGCGGACGGGCTTGGCGTCGTCGTCCATGGAAATGCCGATGACCTGGAAACCCTGCAGCCCGTACTTATTCTGCATTTCGACGAAGTGCGGAATTTCAGTGCGGCAGGGGCCGCACCACGTGGCCCAAAAATCGAGTAGCACGACCTTGCCCCGGTAGTCGGAGAGGGTCAGCTTGTGGCCATCGAGATCGGTGAGCGTGAAGTCGGGAGCGAGGTTACCGGACGCTGTTGGCTTCGGCTTTTGTGCGCTGCGGCGGCCGGCTAGGTAGAGGCCGAGCAAGCACAAGGCGACAATGCCGTAGATCAGGATGCGCTTGGAGGACATGGTCGGGGTCTTAGTCTCCCTTGGCGACGGGATATCCCTTGTTGATCCAGTCGGTGCCGAAATTGTCGGCAATGTAGAGCGCCTTCACGTTGGTGAATCCGAGCGAGTGAAGCAGCGCGTAGGCGGGACGCATGTTGGGACAATGACCCCAGGGACAGCATCCGCAATAGATGACGATAGCGGTATTTTTGGGCAGCGACTTCACCCGTTCGCGCAGCTTCTGTTGTCCGGCATCGCTGGATCCGGCGCCCATGTGCTCAGAGCCAACGATGTGGGCTTGCGCATAGAGGGTGTGCGGGCCGACCCCGAAGACCAGCGGTTTATGTTCCGCGGCCTGAAGCGTCTTTAGGAGCTGTTCAGGGGTGATGAGTTGGGCTTGCGGAATGGTTTCGTCGGAGGGAGCGCCCTGGAAACTGAATGCGACGGGATTGGTTCCGTCGAACAAGACGGGCTCCTGCGCAACCGAGGTGGCGCATAAGAGCGCTGACACCGCAGCAAGAACGAGAGCTAGATGAATGGATTTTTTCATAATGTCTTTTCGGGTTAAGAAATCCGCGTTACCTCAGGGGCTGAAGCCCAGTTTCCTTGCGAGATGCATTCGGCACGGCTAAAGCTGTGCCCCTTCAAACTGCCGGCGTGGACGCTGGTCTGAAGGCCAGCTCTACCCGTTCGGTGGATTCGTTTCCTCCGCGGCGTCAAGCGCCTCTTCTTCCTCACGCTTCAACGGTCGCAATAATGGGAACAAGATGACGTCGCGAATAGAGCGAGAGTCGGTTAAGAGCATGGTCAGACGATCGATGCCCACGCCTTCGCCCGCGGTTGGAGGCAGGCCGTAGGACAGAGCGCGAATATAATCTTCATCCATTTGATGCGCTTCTTCGTCTCCGCGATCCCGCTCGACAAGTTGGCCTTCGAAGCGGCGGCGCTGCTCCTCGGGATCGTTAAGCTCGCTGAAAGCGTTACCGATCTCCAGCCCGCCGACGAAAATCTCAAAGCGCTCGACCCAGTCGGCGCTCTCTTCAGGCTCGCGCTTGTTCTTCGAGAGCGGCGAGATGGCGAGAGGGAAGTCGTAGATGAACGTCGGCTGGATGAGATGCGGCTCGGCGACAAACTCAAAGATTTGCGCAATGGTTTTGCCGTTCGGCGCGGCCGGATCGTAAGGGATGTGCGGGTTGGTGGCGTTGTAACGGCGCACCATCGCGCTCAGTCCTTCGGCGGTGGCGAAGTCGGCCATCGTCGGCTTCGTTCCGGCATTCTCAGGCCAGTACTGGATGATGGCGTGGCGCATCGAGAGGCGCTGAAATTTCGACCAGTCGATCTCGTGCCCGTTGAAGTCGGCGATCGTAGTGCCGTTCACGTCCTGAGCTACTTGTGCCAGCATGCGCTCGGTGAAATCCATCATATCCATGTAGTCGGCGTAAGCCATGTAGAACTCGAGCATGGTGAACTCAGGGTTGTGCTGGGTCGAGATGCCTTCGTTGCGGAAGTTGCGGTTGATCTCGTAGACGCGGTCCATGCCGCCGACCACCAGGCGCTTGAGGTAAAGCTCAGGCGCGATGCGCAGGAAGAGGTCGAGGTCGAGCGCGTTGTGGTGGGTGCTGAAAGGCTTGGCCACGGCACCGCCGGCAATGGCATGCATCATCGGGGTCTCGACTTCGACGAAGGCGTTGGCGTCGAGGAAGCGACGCAGCGACTGCACGACTTTGGCGCGCTTGATGAAGACCTCGCGGACGCCGGGGTTCATGGTCAGGTCGACGTAACGGCGACGATAGCGGGTTTCGACGTCCTGCAAGCCGTGCCATTTTTCAGGCAGTGGTAGGAGGTCTTTCACCAGGAAAGTGATTCTCTCGACGTGGACACTTAGTTCGCCGGCGCGGGTGCGGAAGAGGTAGCCCTCTACGCCGATGTAGTCGCCGAGGTCGAGCAGCTTGTAGAGCTGGAATCCCGTTTCGCCGACGTTGTCGAGCTTGACATAAATCTGAAGGCGCTTGCCACCCTGCTGGAGATGGGCGAATCCGGCCTTGCCCATAAGGCGGATGGACATGATGCGTCCGGCGACGCTGACGGTGATGCGCGGCTCGGCCAGTTCTTCGGCGGTGCTGGGCAGGTAGGCGTCGAGAATCTGCGGGATGGTGTGCGTGGATTCATAACGATAGGGGTAAGCGAGCTGCCCCAGCGCTTCGATCTGCTTCAGTTTTTCTTTGCGAAGTTCGTAGATTTTCTGGTCGAGTGCCAAGTGTCAATCCTGATATGCGGGTGAATCTTTAATTATAGATGGCGGGCGAGGCCGCGGTCAGCGTTGAGCGAGGAGCAACTAGCAATTAGCAATTGGCATGTAACGGCTAACGCTCCTCGCAGTTCGCTCTTCGCTTATCGCTATTCGCGAATGACCTCTTCCAGGAGTGATTCGAGTTCTTTCCAATCGATAGAGCAAAATACGCGACTACGGGGCTGAGGGTGAAGGCAGCAGAAGGCAAAAGCCCACATACCCAAAACCGGGATATGCGGGCCACGGGAGAAGTGGGCCACCGGCCACCCTTATCGCCAAAACACAACGATAAGGATAGGGCACCCAGCTGGTCGAGACGTTTATTGACCCCCCTTCGCTCGCTCCAATTTCCAAGGCTTAGGAGTGGGGACGTCGGGCGGAGCGAGTACACGAAGCTCTCCCTGATCGGTTCCGGTAAGTTTCATCTCACATTGAATAGTGTCCTCCGAGTCTTCTTGCTTTGTGGTAATGAGAAGGGCACCGGCCGTAATCTTGGCTTCCACGATAGGGTCGCTACCCTCGTGTTCTTCCGCACTTGTAAGTTCTCCGGTTTTGTCCACCTGGAGGTCGGCGTGACTCACGGTCCCCGTAAGCTTGCCCTGCTGCTGCTCCAGCTTGACGGTCAGGAAGGTCTTGCCTTTGAATTGTGCGTGCCAAGTGCCAACAAATTGCTGCAGATCGGCGTCGGTGCTGGTGGGCTGAGTGACTTGAATAGAAACAGCCGATACTCCGAAGCAGGTCACGATTAGTAGAGTCAACGTGGCAAGAACCAAGGCCCTGGCGCTTGTCTTGCGCACTCGAGTAGTTCTATCGAGTAGGTTCACGATGCGATCCTCCAATGTGTTTGTGTCGAATAGTCCCAAAGCGTACCCAAGAGTTGGCGGACGCTGGTTCGCGGTCATGGACTGGGCGATGCCCAAAAGGGAGCGAGCGTATCGCGTGCGTGTGGATAGGCATTCCGCCGCGATCTCGTCGCAGGCCAGTTCCCGTGTTTGATCGATGCGCGCCTTGATTAGAGTCGCCAGGGGATGAAAGGAGATCGGCAAAATTAAGAGCTCGTAAACCAAGTTCAAAAGGAAATCGTGCCGGCGGATGTGCGCCAATTCATGACCCAAGACGGAAGAAAGCTGATCCTCCGACGCTTGCAAGAAGAACCACTCGGGCAAAATCAGAACGGGCTTGTGGATTCCCAGGGTCGCTGGCCCCCTGCCTTCCGGTGACAACAACATGGGTACGGGTTTCATGCCCAGCAGCGAGTGGTATTGCTCGACCAGACCTCGCATCGCCGGGGGCATCTGCGGCTCGCTCGACTTATCTAACATTGCGCGGAGTGACTGCCAACCGCGATAGAGCCGAACTGTTCGATAGAAAATGAACCCTAAGTAGAGCATTGCGACGAACCCAACCCAGCGCGGGCCGAACCGCACCGGCTGGACGCCGTGCTGCACGCGCCGCCAGAGCGCCCAGGAGGAGGAGCCACGAAAACCCGTTTCTACCGACGGAACCGTACTCGCCGCGGTGACAGACTCAGGCCGTGATGTGTATTTGTCCCGAGAAGCGCGCAAGCTCGCAAAGGGAAGCGACACAGCAAGCAGCAAGGTCGCGACCCACAATGCATGGCGATACGAAGAAGGGCAACGACGTAGCGTCCGGGAGAGAAGAGATGTGGCTGCCGCGATGACGCATGTCATCCATAAGGCATTCGTCACATAGGTGACAACAATCTCATTCATCGGATTCATGGTCTTTTTCCTCCTTGCCGCGCTCCTGTTCCTCTACCAAGCCATTTAACTGCTTAAGCTTTTTGGGATCGAGTTGCTGGCTTTTGACGAGGCTCATGAGGAGACCGTCCACCGAGCCGCCAAAGAGGCGATCGATCATGTCCCCGATGGCATTGCTCGCTGCCTTCTCTCTGGTCAGCACCGGTGCATAGTCATACGCCCTGCCCCGCAATCTCCGCCGTACCCTTCCTTTACGATGAAGAACATTGAGCATCGTCTGCACCGTGGTGTAGGCCAGTTTCGGCGATGCGGTAAGTTTCTCCTGGACCGATTGGACGTTGGAAGGGCCGCAGTCCCACAGCACATTCATGATCTGCAACTCCAGGGGAGTGAGCTGCAGCTGGGATTTTCCTTTACCGCCCATAGCTATCTCCTAAAGTGTTAGGAGATTAACGCGATGAACTGGGCTTGTCAACTAAAAAGTTAGGAGAAAAAGTTAAGGAGATACGGTCGAGGGGCACGCGGCGAAGGCGAACGGCGGAATTTGTGACGCATGTCATTGATTGGGCGCGGCCGAGGCGGTATAGTTGCGCTTCTTCTTAACGCCGCTCCTACGTGGAGTGATAATTAAGGGCAGTTCAACATGCCGCAGAATTACGTGCCGATTTTCATTTTTGCGCTGGTCGCGTTTCTGGTAGCCGCGGGAACGCTGGCGATTTTTACCCTGATTCGTCCCCATAAGCCGAACGCCACGAAATTGATGCCGTACGAGTGCGGCATCACGCCGTTTGACGACGCGCGCGGACGCTACACGATTCGCTTCTATATCGTCGCTATATTGTTTGTAGTGTTCGATGTGGAGACGATTTTCCTGTTCCCGTGGGCGGTGCAGTTCAAGGCGCTGGGGCTGTTCGGATTGCTGGAGATGGGCGTGTTTCTGGGCATCCTGATCGTGGGATACATCTGGATCTGGAAAAAGGGGGCGCTGGAATGGGTGTAGGGACCGCAGGCACCAGCGGTGCAGGTTTCATAAATCCCATCCGCAGAAGATCGGCGGATGGGCTTTTGTTTATTGGGTCGGCGATGGCCAACGGTCCTACAGGCGCGATGGCGCGCCGCAACGGTTTGCGCCGGTTGTGATTGCAGTCACAGTCGGACGTGACCCTCGCACGTCATAGTTAGTGGTTGAAGCTGCTACAACTTAAAGGTTCCACCGGTCAGGCAGGCCGGTAGACCCTAGAGAGGCATTGAATGCCCGAAGAGAGTAAGGGACCAGATTCCGTCGCACCCCCAGCGGAGGGCGCCAAGACACCCGCAGACACGGATGTCCCGCAAAAGCCAGAAGTGGCGGCGGCGCCTCCTGCCACCGGGGTGAAGCCGCCCGCTGCAGCGACCCAACCGGCCGTGCACCCGGCGAAGGCTGCAGATCCGGTTGCGTCTTCGGCCGCGAAGCCGGTTGCTGCTGCTCAGAAACCACCCGCCAAGCCGGCCGGCCCGGTACCCGAGCCGTGGGAGTCGGAGTGGGTGACGCAATTGCGCCAGCAGTACGGATCGGGAATTCTGGAGGCGTCACGCTATTTGGAGCAGACATACCTGGTGGTCGATCAAACGATCGTGCCGGAGATTTTGCGGCGCATGCGCGATGACCAAGGCTTCGACTACTGCGTTGACATCACCGCGGTGCACTATCCCAAGCGCGAGCAGCAGTTCGACATTGTGTACGTGCTGTACTCCTTCCCCAAAAACGAGCGAACGCGAGTGAAGACCAGAATTAAAGATGGCGAGCACGTTCCATCGGCGGTCGCGATCTGGGAGACAGCGAACTGGCTGGAGCGCGAAGCCTTCGATATGTTCGGCATCGTGTTTGACGGGCATCCGGGGCTGAAGCGCATTCTGCTGCCGGACGAGTGGAAGGGGCATCCGCTGCGCAAGGATTACGACATTCTGCTGCAGGACCGCGAGTGGGTGCAGATCAACCTGGGAATCGAGAGTGGACAATGAGCCAGCCCATTGACACTTCCTATCTCGATCTCGACACGAAAGACGAAACCTTTCTCGACTCTACCGAGATGGTGCTCAACATGGGGCCGCAGCACCCGTCCACGCATGGCGTGTTGCGCGTGATCCTGAAGCTCGATGGCGAGAAGGTGCTGGGCACTGAGTGCGTCATTGGTTACCTGCACCGAGGTGTCGAGAAGATCGGCGAGAACCGCACCTACACCATGTTCAATCCTTATGTGGATCGCATGGACTATGTGGCTGCGGTGTCGAACGGGCTGGGCTACTGCGAGACGGTGGAAAAACTGCTGAGCGCGGAAGCGCCGCCGCGGGCGCAGTACATCCGCGTGATCATGACGGAGCTTTGCAGAATTTCGAGCCACCAGGTTTGGCTGGGTACGCACGCGTTGGATATCGGCGCAATCACGCCGCTGTTTTACGCATTTCGCGATCGCGAAGAGATCCTGAAGATCTTCGAGAAGTACTGCGGCGCGCGGCTGACAACGCACGCGTTCCGCATCGGCGGGTGCATCTACGAGACCTATGAAGGTTTCGAGCAGGACGTGAAGAAGTTCTGCACGTTCTTCCTGCCGAAGCTGGACGAGTACGAAGAGCTGCTGACGACGAATCGTATATGGGTGACGCGCACCAAGGGCGTGGGGATACTGAACCCGGAAGACTGCATCGCTCTGGGTGTGACGGGGCCGGTGCTGCGCGCGAGCGGCGTGAAGTGGGACTTGCGCAAAGCGCAGCCGTACGAGTGCTACAAGGATTTCGATTTTGATATTCCGACCGGCGTAAACGGCGACACCTACGACCGGTACCTGGTGCGTATTGCGGAGATGCGGCAGTCGGTGCGCATACTGCAGCAGGCTGTCGAGGCGATTCCGACGGGCCCGATCATGGCGAAGGTGCCGAAGGTCATCAAGCCGCCAGTGGGCGAGGTTTACCACTCCATCGAGGCGCCGAAGGGTGAGTTGGGGTACTTCATCGTGAGCGACGGGTCGACACAGCCGTATCGGGTGCGAGTGCGTCCGCCGTCATTCGTGAATCTGCAGGCGCTGGACAAGATGGTGCGCGGTTTGCTGGTAGCCGACGTGGTTGCGGTCATCGGCACGCTTGACATCGTGCTCGGCGAGGTGGATCGGTAAGACCGTGGATAGTGGTTTGTGCGTAGTTAACGAAGTTTAAACGGCGAATGTGATTACTAATTTCCGATGTTGAACGCAATCAAGAGCTATCTGAATACGGGAGTGACGCCGGGCGAAGCGGGCAGCATGTTCTGGGCGACCGTCTATATCGTGGCGATCACGCTCGGAGTATCGATTGCCGTGATTTGCATGAACTGGCTGGAGCGGAAGATCCTGGCGCACATGCAGATTCGACTCGGCCCTATGCGCGTGGGACCGCACGGCCTGCTGCAACCCTTCGCTGACGCCCTGAAGTTGTTGATCAAGGAAGACATTATTCCGGCGAATGCCGACAAGGTCGTCTTCTGGAGCGCTCCGGTCGTGGTGACCATGACGGCCTTCACGACGTTTCTTGTCGTGCCGTTCGGGCGCACGCATGCTGTGACCGACATGAATATTGGCGTCCTGTTCATGCTCGGCATCTCGTCCCTGGGTGTATTGGGCATCATCATGGCAGGATGGTCGTCGAACTCGCACTATCCGCTAATGGGATCGCTGCGCTCGAGCGCGCAGATGGTGTCGTACGAGATCGCGATGGGACTGGCGATTGTGTGTGCGGTGCTGATGACCAGCCTGCAGACGGGGACCGGCACGCTGAGCATGATCGGCATTGTAGAGGCGCAAAGCGCGCAGGGAACGTGGTTCGTCTTCAAGTTTTTCCCGCTTGGATTTCTGGCGTTCGTCGTTTTTGCGATTGCCATGATCGCGGAAACCAACCGCGCGCCATTCGATCTGCCGGAAGCCGAGTCGGAGCTGGTTGCGGGATTTCACACGGAGTACAGCGGGTTCCGCTGGTCCCTGTTCTTCCTGGCGGAGTATTCGGCGATGCTGGCGGTGTCGTCGATCGCAGTTACGTTGTGGCTGGGCGGATGGTTGCGCCCGTTTGCGAACACGCTGCGTGGACCTGCGTGGGACCTGGCATTTGCGCTGATTCCGGGGCTTTCGTTTCTGGTGATGGCGGCGGGAACTTTCCTGGGCACGGTTCGGATGCCGAAGATTGTACAGATGCGGGTTCAGGCCATAGGGCTGGGCGTATTCGGCGCAGTGCTGGGACTGATCGGCCTGGTGCTGTTGCTGCCAGGTGTGCGCGAGCGGGTGCAGGACATCTACTGGTTCGTCGCCAAAGTTGCATGCTTTATGTACTTGTACATCTGGTATCGCGGAACGTTTCCGCGCTACCGCTTTGACCAGCTCATGAAGGTGGGCTGGAAGGTGCTACTGCCGATTGGGCTGGCCGTGCTGATTGCAACTGCGGTTGTCGGCCTGCGCAAGGAATTGTGGACGGCCATCGTGGGGGTGTTGCAGTGAGCGTCGCTCCGCTACTTCGCAAGATCTTTCTGGTTGACCTGCTCAAGGGCATGTCGGTCACGTTCCGCAACCAGTCGGAAGACGAACGCATTACAGAGCAGTATCCGCTGGAACGCCCTGTGATCTTCGAGCGTTATCGGGGGCAGCCGCGGCTGAATACGAATCCCGATACCGGCGAGTCACTGTGCATCGTGTGCAACCTGTGCGCGCTGGCGTGTCCCGAGCAGTTGATCGTAGTAAAGGGCGAGCGTAACCCCGCGACCAAGCGCAAGGAAGTGGTTTCTTGGACCTACGACCTGAGCCGTTGCATGTTCTGCGGTCTTTGCGCCGAGGCGTGTTCGACTGACGCGTTGGAGCTTTCACAGGACTACGAGATGGCGCTCTACAGCCGCGAGGGAATGGTGCTCGACCAGGCGGCGCTGGAGCGCGGGCCTGAGCCTGTGAGGTACGAGAAATGAAGCAGTGGCTAGTAGCTAGTGGTCAGTGGCTAGTGAACGGGTGCGAAGGATGAACCCGGTAGCTACCACCTTCTTCTTTTACTTTCTGGCGATCATGGCGGTGGCCTCAGCGATCGCGGTGATTACGCGCAAGAACGCGGTGCATGCGGCGCTGTCGCTGATCGTGACACTCGTTTCGCTGGCTGGTCTCTACCTGATGCTGTACGCGCCGTTTGTTGCTGGCGTGCAGATCGTGCTCTATGCCGGCGGCATCATGGTGCTGTTCCTGTTCGTGATCATGCTGGTGAACCTAGACCAGAACATCCGCGAGATTCAATTCAATAAGCAGTGGATGGTAGGGCTGATCGCAGCGCTTGCGTTGGGAGCGTTGCTTCTGTTCGTGATTCGGCAGGGAAGGGCAATATTTCCGATCACGCAGAGCGCGGTACTGCCGGAAGGACAGAACACACAGCAAATCGGCATGGCGTTGTACGGCAATTACATGCTGCCATTTGAGATTGCGTCACTGTTGCTGTTAGTGGCGATCGTGGGTGCGGTGGTCATGGCGAAGAAAAGGATCTAAGAAGCAGCGGTTAGTGGCTACTGGATAGCGGTTAGTTACTTCAGGTTGAGTGTGATATATGGGCGAAATTACAACACTTCATTATCTGGTGGTGGCGGCAGCGCTTTTGATCATCGGCACCATTGGCGTGCTGACCCGGCGCAACGTGGTCATCATCCTGATGTCGATTGAATTGATTCTGAACGCTGTGAATCTGAACCTGGTGGCGTTCTCAAGGTTGTACGGTTTGCATGGGCAGGTGTTTTCGATTTTTGTAATCACCGATGCCGCGGCCGAAGCAGCAGTCGGGCTGGGCATCATCATCGCCTTCTTCCGCAACAAGGAGACGGTGAACGTGGACGAGGCGGAATTGTTGAGATGGTAAGGGAGCAATAAGCAATTAGTAATAAGCAATAAGCCAGAAGTGCAAAAAGGGTTTTTGGGCGAAATTGCGAGATTGCTTAGGGCTAACTGCTTACGGCTTATTGCTAATTGCTGAAGGCTACGAGTTAACAATGTACTTTCTAGACCACATCTGGTTGATTCCGCTGTTTCCCGCCTTCGGTGCGGCTTGCATGTTCTTTTTTGGACGCAAGCTGCAGAAGTCGGCGGTCAACGGCATTTGCGTGGGCATGGTGGTGTTGGCCTTCGCATGGGCGTGCCTGGCGGTTTGGCAGTACACCGGATATTCTGCGGCGAATCCTGGCAAGCCCTTCGAGAAGGTGATGTTCACTTGGCTGGGCTCGGGCGACAGTTCGCTCAGTTACGTCACTAACGGCGGACATACGGCGCAGTTCAAAGCTGATGCCGGATTCCTGCTCGATCCCCTGTCAAGCATCTGGTTGCTGTTTGTGACCGGTGTCGGGATGCTCATCCACATTTATTCGATGGGCTACATGGCGCACGAGGGAGGATATTACCGCTTCTTCGGGTACCTGAACCTATTCATGTTTTCAATGCTCACGCTGATCCTGGCGAACAACTATGCGCTGATGTTCGTGGGTTGGGAGGGTGTCGGCCTGTGTTCGTACCTGCTGATTGGCTTTTACTTCCTGCGTCATTCGGCATCGACTGCGGCCAACAAGGCGTTCATCGTCAACCGAATTGGTGACGCGGGATTCCTGTTGGGCATGTTCATGATCGCGTGGCACTTTGGCTCGGTGCAGTACACGCAAGTCAATGCGATGGCGCGTAGCGGCCAGTTCCTAATGGGCGACCCGTGGATTACAGCGGCGTGCCTGCTGCTGTTTGTTGGCGCGTGCGGCAAGTCGGCGCAGTTCCCGTTGTATGTGTGGCTGCCGGATGCGATGGAAGGTCCGACCCCAGTTTCAGCGCTGATCCACGCGGCGACCATGGTGACGGCGGGCGTGTATATGGTCGCGCGATCGAATGCGCTGTTCGTGCTGGCTCCGCATGCCATGAAGACGGTGGCGATTGTCGGTGCGCTGACGGCGATTTTCGCCGCGACCATCGGCCTGGTGCAAAACGACATCAAGCGCGTGTTAGCTTATTCAACCGTCTCGCAACTGGGATACATGTTCCTGGCGTTGGGAGTTGGCGCGTTCGCGGCGGGTGTGTTCCATGTGTTCACGCATGCGTTCTTCAAGGCGCTGCTGTTCCTCGGATCCGGCTCGGTGATCCACGCCATGAGCGGCGAGCAGGACATGCAGCACATGGGCGGGCTGCATGGAAAGATCAAGACGACGTTCGGGACCATGCTGATCGGCACGCTGGCGATCGCAGGTATTCCGGGATTCGCGGGCTTCTTTTCGAAGGACGCCATTCTCTGGGAGACGTGGTCGCGGGAAGCTGGTGCGTATCGCTACCTGTGGTACATCGCATTTCTCACGGCACTGATGACTTCGTTCTACATGTTCCGGCTGATCTACTTGACGTTTTTCGGCAAGCCGCGCATGAGTCACGAGGTCGAGCACCACATCCACGAGTCGCCCAAGACCATGACGATTCCGCTGGTCATTCTCGCGCTGTGCGCTCTGGGCGCGGGGTATCTCGGGCTGCCGCACAGCCTCGGGGGATCGAACAAGTTCGAGAAGTTCCTGGAGCCCGTGTTCGCGAAAGAGGCGCAGGTTCTAGAGAATGAGGGCGCGGCTCGGCAGGTGGCGGCGGGCGAGAAACAAGTCGAGCACACCGATCCGCTGGAGTACGCGCTGATGTTTGCGTCCGTGGGAGCGGCGATTGCGGGCTGGTGGCTGGCGCAGCGCGCCTACAAGCACGCAGACAAGGGCTACAAGGAGCCGATCCAGGAACTCTCGCCGCGTTTTTACAGGACATTGTTCCGCAAGTATTACATCGACGAAATCTACGACTGGGTCTTCACCGGGCGAAAAAAGCTGGGACCGGTGCGCTTGGGAGCGCTGGGACTAGGTGAAGGTCTGTGGAAGTTCGACGCCGACGTGATCGACGGCGCCGTAAATGGGGCGGGCTGGTCCACTCGCATGAGCGGAACGCTGTCCACTTGGTGGGACAAGTGGATTATCGACGGCCTCTTTGTGAATGGCGTGGCGGTGCTGACGCGGCTGGCTTCGTATCCGGTGCGGCTGATTCAGTGGGGATTGGTGCAGTGGTATGCGCTGGTGATGGTGGCAGGTCTGGTGTGCTTCATTTTTTATTACGTGGTCAAGTGGTAAGTGAGATTAGTTCATACGGGCGTTTTTCGAGCAAATGGGGTCTTTCGACTCTGCCCGCCGCGGCGGGCTTCACTCAGGATGGCGCCGAAGAAGAGCTGAGCAATGTATAACCACATACTTTCGATTGTGCTGTTCACCCCGCTGGTGGGGGCCGCGATCCTGCTCCTTATACCTAAGGAGAACAAGGACGCGATTCGCTGGATTGCGAACGTTTTTGGTTTTTTGGGATTCGCAGTTTCGCTGCCGCTTGTGCCATGGTTCTGGGCAGTGAAAGAGCGCGCAGGCTTCCAGTTCGTGGAAGGCTCGCCCAACAACTGGATCCCCTCGATCGGTGCGGGCTATGTGATCGGCATCGATGGCATTTCGTTTTTGCTGATCATGCTCACGACTCTGCTGGGTGCGATCTCGATACTGTCGTCGTGGGAAGCCATTCAGGACCGCGCCAAAGAGTATTACGCGTGGTTCTTGCTGCTGCAGACCGGCATGCTCGGCGTGTTCATGTCCAACGACTTCTTCCTGTTCTTCGTATTCTGGGAAGCCATGCTGGTGCCGATGTATCTGCTGATCGGCATCTGGGGCGGACCGCGCAAACTCTACGCCGCGATCAAGTTTTTCCTGTACACACTGTTCGGTTCGGTGCTGATGCTGCTGGGCATCATCTTCCTGTACTTCCATCACCACACGCTGACCGGCGTCTACACCTTCTCGATTCCAGAGCTCTACACGACAGCTCCGAAGATCGCGGGCCCGGCGGCGCTGTGGCTCTTCTTCGCGTTCTTCCTCGGCTTTGCGATCAAGGTACCGATGTTCCCGTTCCACACCTGGCTGCCGGATGCGCACGTCGAAGCCCCCACGGCGGGTTCGGTGATTCTGGCGGGCGTCCTGTTGAAAATGGGGACGTACGGTTTTCTGCGCTTCTCGCTACCATTTTTCCCTGCCGTTGCGATGACGCCTTGGGTACGGCAGTTGATGGTGACACTGTCGATTATCGGCATCGTCTACGGCGCGCTGGTGTCGCTGGTGCAGAAGGACATGAAGAAACTTGTGGCTTACTCGTCGGTGAGTCACCTCGGCTTCTGCACGCTCGGCATTTTTGCTTGCAGTCCGTTGGGAATCAGCGGCTCGGTGATTCAACAGATCAACCATGGTATCTCCACCGGCGCGCTGTTCTTGATCGTCGGCATCTTGTACGAACGGCGCCATACGCGCGAGATCAGCGAGTATGGCGGCATCTCCACGATCATGCCGATGTACGCGACGATTGCGCTGATCATGTTCATGTCGTCAATGGGACTGCCCCTGCTGAACGGATTTGTGGGGGAGTTCACGATCCTGCAGGGAACTTTCATGGAAAACAAGTGGTGGGCGGCATGGGCGGCTCCGGGAGTGATTCTGGCGGCGGCGTACCTGCTGTGGTTGTTCCAGCGCGTGTTCTTCGGACCAAACAACAATCCTAAAAACGCGAACCTGAAGGATCTTTCAGCGCGGGAACTGGCGACATTCGTTCCGCTGGTGATTCTGGCTTTTGCGATCGGCCTGTACCCGAAGCCGCTGTTCCAGATACTCGCTACGCCAGTGAATAACCTGGTTGCGACGGTTCGTCCGGACTATCCGGGGTTAACCAAGCCGGTGGTTGCCCGGCAACCTGCGCAGCCTGCGGCGTCGGACGCCGCGACTCCGCTGCCCGAAGCGCCGAAAGCGCCCGAAGTAAAGACTCCGACAACAACGAGCCCGACGAGCACGGGATTGACGCAGAAGAAGTCGCCGGTGCCAGTGAAGGTTGCGAGCGTGAATCTGGCGACCGCAACAGCGAACGGGAAGTAGGGATGACACTGTGAACCTCGCGATCGGTCAATACTTCTCGAACGCCGACTACGCCCTGGCGCTGCCCATGTTACTGCTTGCGCTGTTTGCGCTCGGCATTCTCCTGATCGACCTGATCTTGCCGAAGGAATGGAAGCCGGTAAACGCCTACATTGCGTTAATCGGCGTAGCGTTCTCGGCAGCAGCGGTGGGAAAGTTGCATTCGGCCTACCGAGTGGCGGAACTGCGTGGTCACGACGTTCCAGGGTTCACCGGTTTTATGGGTACGCTGGTAGTCGATCGCTTCGCGATCTACTTCTTCTACCTCTTTCTGGTGGGTGCCGCGATCGCCATCCTGATGTCGATCCACTACCTTGAAGTCGAGCATGAAAACCATGGAGAATTTTATGCGCTGATTCTCTTCTCGCTGGTCGGCATGATGTGCATGGCCGCCGGCTACGACATCGTGCTGCTGTTCATTGGCCTGGAGCTGATGGCCATCTCGACTTACGTGCTCGTTGGATTCCTGCGGCGCGATAAGCGGTCAAACGAAGCGGCACTGAAATACCTGCTGCTGGGAGCGTTTTCGTCGGGACTATTTGCTTATGGCTTGTCCCTTTTCTATGGCGTCAGCGGAAGCACAAACCTGGGCGTGATCGCGCAAAAGTTGCAGGAGGTAATGGCTACACGGCCGCACGATCCGATCGTTGCCTTCGCGCTGCTGACCACGACAGTCGGCGTCCTGTTCAAGATCGCAGCGGTACCGTTCCATCAGTGGGCGCCAGATGCTTACGAAGGTGCTCCAACCAGCGTCACCGGGTTTATGTCAGTGGCCGTAAAAGCGGCGGGATGGGCGTTGTTGCTCCGGATCTTCCTGTTCGGCTTGGGGCCGTTGCGCTCGATGTACGTTCCGCTGCTGGTCTTCGTCGCCATTGTGACCATGACCGTCGGGAACCTCGCCGCGATTTCGCAGAACAACCTGAAGCGGTTGCTGGCATATTCGTCGATTGCACACGTGGGTTACATGCTGCTCGGGCTGGTGGCCAGCGACGGCGTGAACAACTCCACCGGGATCATGGCCATCATGATCTACTTGCTGGTCTACACGTTCATGAACCTGGGCGCGTTCGCCGTGATTACATCACTGCGACGGCGCAAAATCATTGGCGACGACATTGACGACATTGCCGGACTGTACTCGAAGGCCCCGGCCGAAACCATGCTGATGTTGCTGTTCCTGTTGTCGCTGGCGGGAATACCTCCGTTGGCGGGGTTCTGGGGCAAGTATTTCATCTTCCTCAGTCTGATCCAGACAGGTCATTACATCCTGGCGAGTGTCGCCGTGCTTTATGCCGTGATCAGCATGTACTACTACATGCGCATCGCGAGTGCGATGATAATCAAGCCGGCAGTGGATGCCGATCCGGTCAGAATTGGCCCCGCGATGGGGCTGGCGCTGCTCGTCACCGCCGCCGGAACGGTCGGCATTGGCCTATTTCCGAATTTCTTCATCAACGCCGTGAATTGGTCTCTGGGGTTGATGCAAGGGTCGCACACTGCGATGCTGCTTCACTAGTGGTTCGCATTGGAGTGGCTAGGGAATCATGACGAGCCTGCGTCCATGCAGCTCGGTGCGAGTCCAAGCCTTTTCAATGTCTGCGAGCGGCACCGGCTCAACCTTGATCCGCAGTTGACCACGGGCGGCGAGATTCATGAGTTGCTCGAACGCCTCGGACAAGACACTCAGGGACGGCATTGCCCCGGAACCGACAATCGTTATTGCTGCGCTGCGCAAAGCGGTTGCAGGAAGAGAAATGAGCGGTCCGGCACTATCTCCAATCTGCACCAGACGAGTTCCTGATCGTGCTGAGAGAAATCCCCTGCGAGTCGCAGCAGCAAGAAGTACTTCGGTGGGATGGCCCCAGAGAAAGTCGAGTACGATGTCGAAGCCTGCTGCGCCTCCTGCTTGCGAAAACGCTTCGGCCACGTCTACGTCAGGCAGTCCCAGGCGAATTGTGGCGTCGGCGCCCAGTTCGGGCAATTCGGCTAGGAGGTTTTCGTTTCGTCCCGCCGCGACCACCCGTCCGGCGCCGAGATGTTTCGCGATTTGGATTGCGAGTTGCCCAGCGACCCCAGTGGCTCCAAGAATCAACACGCTCTCACCCGCAGCCAAGCGCGCAGAGGTAATCAATGGCAGCCACGAAGAGAGGCCGGGATTCGGCAGGGCGGCAGCAACGGCATTGTCGACGCCGTCGGGCACTGGCCAACAGAACGATCGCGGCACCGCGGTTCGCTGGCACATTGAGCCGTTCGGTGGCCGTCTTATGCCGAAGAACACGCGAGTGCCGTCGTCGAGCCTGCCTACGCCTTCCACGCCGCAAATAACGGGCAATTGCTGCGGACTTGCATAGTGCCGCCCGCTCGCCAGCAATCGGGTTGAAGGGTTCAGAGCGGCGGCAGTTACGTGAACGAGGACTTCATCACCGCTCGGCGCAGGCTCTGCGAACGACTCGAAGTGAGGTGGCAGGTCGAAGCTGTGCACTACAGCAGCGTTCATCATGGCTGTATTTTATCTGTCCCTCAATTCGATTTCGAAGCCAACGCGCTTCAAGAATCGCATAGTTTCATTCTGTATAATCAAGAGTTGCACACCATCCTCGAGGTGAATCCTTTGCAGGCGGAAATTGGAATAATCGGCGGGAGTGGTCTGTACTCCATGCCGGGTTTGACCGATGTGCATGAAGTGCGGCTGGATACACCGTTTGGTGCGCCTTCCGATTCCTACGTGCTCGGCACGCTGAGCGGACGCAAAGTCGCATTTCTTACTCGTCATGGACGGGGTCATCGTCTAATGCCGACTGAGCTGCCATACCGCGCCAATATTCACGGCTTCAAACAGTTGGGTGTGGAGCGCATTCTCTCGCTGTCGGCCGTAGGTTCGCTGAAAGAAGAACACAAGCCGCTGGATTTCGTTATTCCCGACCAGTTTGTCGATCGTACGCGTCATCGCGTGGACACCTTCTTCGGAGACGGGCTAGTGGCGCATGTCGGATTTGGCAATCCCATCTGCGATGAGGCCGCCGAAGTAGTTACAAGGGCATGCGAGCGCGTTGGAGTGCATGCCAAGCCGGGCGGCACGTATCTCTGCATGGAAGGTCCGCAGTTCTCCACCAAGGCTGAATCGAATCTTTATCGGAGTTGGGGGATGGACGTGATCGGCATGACCAACCTCACTGAGGCAAAACTCGCGCGCGAAGCCGAACTTTGCTACGTGACAGTCGCCATGGTGACGGACTACGACTGTTGGCATCCCGAACACGACCACGTCACGGTGGAACAAATCATTGGCGTACTGGTGAAGAACGCAGAAAATGCCAGCAATGTGGTTCGTGAAGCCGTCGCCGCTATGCCCAAGAATCGAGTTTGCGCCTGTGGCTCGGCCTTGAGACACGCGATCATCACGCAAAAAGATGCGGTCCCCGCGGCCACGCTGGAGCGGCTGAAACTGATTGTCGGTAAATACCTCGAGAACGAAAAGAAATCAGGAGCCTAGCTTTGTCTATTGTTGTGGTCGGTTCGGTTGCCTTCGATAGCTTGAAAACACCCTATGGAGTCCGCGAGAAAGTACTCGGGGGCGCTGCCACTTATTTCTCTCTTTCCGCCAGCTACTTTACCGACGTGCGCGTGGTCGGCGTGGTGGGCAAGGATTTTACCGCCGAGCACGAAGCCGTGATGAACAAGCGGGGTGTGGATACACGCGGCATCCAGCACGCCGACGGCAATACGTTCTTCTGGAAGGGCGAGTATGGGGACAATGTGAATGAGGCCCAGACCCTGCAGACAGACCTCAACGTGTTCGCCAGCTTTCAGCCGCAGATTCCCGCGGAGTATAACAACTCGGATTTCCTGTTTCTCGCGAACATCGATCCCGTGCTGCAAGCGCAAGTCCGCGACGCCATGCCCGGGGTGAAGCTGGTGGGCGGCGACACCATGAATTACTGGATCAAGGACCACCGGCAGAACCTCGGCGAGATGCTGAAGCGAGTGGACGTCTTGCTGATCAACGATACCGAAGCCAAGATGCTGGCGGGCGACAGCAGCTTGCCGCGCGCCGCGCGCAAAGTACTTGAGCTGGGGCCAAAGGCACTGGTCATTAAGCACGGCGAATACGGCGCGACGATCTTTTTCCGCGACGGACAATTTGCCGGAGGCCATCATCCTTTTCGGGCTCCGGCGCTGCCACTGGACGAAGTTCGCGACCCTACGGGTGCAGGAGACAGCTTCGCCGGCGGCTTTATGGGATACATCGCCTCGCAAGGCGAGGTCACCCGCAACGTCCTGAAGCATGCGATGTTTTACGGCAGCGTTATGGGATCGTTTTCAGTCGAGCAGTTCGGTACGGAACGGCTGCAGTCGTTGTCGCGAGATGAAATCGACGAGCGGTTCAAGGTGTTTCGCGAGTTAACGCACCTCGATTAGGCTGCGTCGAGTCGATCAAGAATCGCGGTCGTGGGTGGCCGGCGAATTTCGCTGGCCTTCCGGAAGGGCACTTGCGATCTGTTCGCGAACGACCGCCATTAGTTCGTCGCGGTCCGCAAAATTCGCCGTTTCAAGTGGCGGATGGAAGATCAGCGTGGCCTTGCCGGGGTGCATGGCCCAGGTCCCTTTTGGCCAGAGGTCTGTCGTCCCCAGGATCGTCACGGGTACAACCGGTACGCTCGCTTCCATCGCCAGGTGAAACGGCCCCTTCTTGAATGGGAGCAGCCGGCCGTCTGGCGAACGCGTTCCCTCGGGGTAGATCACCATACTCAACCCGCGCCGCAGGACCTCAGCCGCTGCGCGCACACTCTCAATGGCCGCATCGCGGTTGCTGCGGTCAACCGGCACCAGGTCAGCCACTTTCATCGCAGTGCCAAGAATCGGTACCCGAAAAACCTCCTTTTTTACGAGTACCGAACAGCGGCCGGGAATCGAAGGAATCAGAATCGGTGGGTCCAGGTTCGAGCCGTGGTTTGACATGTAGATGTAACTGCGCTTGGGCTGCAGGTTTTCCAGGCCTCGAACTTCGATCTCAATGCCAGCGAGTCGAACGCCAGTGATTCCTAATTTATTGGCGACGCGGTACATCACCTCAGCATTGCCTCTGAGTAGCGTGTAGAGCAGCAGAAATGGCCCGATCAACAGGATCGACAGGCCCCACCAGGTCAGCATGAACAGCGTACGAATCACTGCCCACCTTCGGTCTCATCGTCGCCATGGATCCAGGCCACACGGTGGGCGCGTTGCTCGGCAGTGACGGCCGGTACATCCTGGAGAATGTACATTTGCTCCTGACGCGCCGTGAGTTTGAGTTTGACGGTGCGCTGACCACGGCGGTTCGCCACGGTAATCTTCACCGTGGAGCCGACGCGCATTCGGGCGAGTTGGTCGTCGATCGACGCCGTTGCCGTTTTTCCGTCGAGCTGCACCACGCGATCTCCAGCGGCTATTCCAGCGCGGTGTGCATCGCTGTTGGCATCGACGGAAGCCACTTCAGGCTGGCCCCCGAGGCCTGTACTGGTGCTGAACCCGGGCGTGGAAGTCTGGACTGTCGTTTCCGCGACCTGCAGGCCGACGAATCCGAACAATTCGTTGTACGGCAACTCCTGCACTCCGGCCACGTAGTCATGAAAGAACTCGACGAAGCTCTGACCGGCTACTGTCTCTGCCGCTTGTTGTACGCCATCAGAGTCGGGGAAGGGCCGGCCGTTCCTGGCGAAATTCGCGTTCATCCAATGGAAGAGATCGCACAGTGACTTCCTGCCTTGCGTGATCTGCCGTATGCGGAGATCGAGCAGAACTCCCAGGACTTCGCCTTTGTTGTAGTAGCTGATGCTGCGTTCCGGCGAACGATAAAAAGGGTCGCCTTCAAACCATGCGCCGAGGCTCGACTCCTCAGCCGATTGCCAACGATGTGCCGGGCGCGACTGCAATTCATTGATCTCGCTGGCAACCCGGTCGATATATTGCCGGTCGCTGAACAGGCCGGCTCGCGCCAGAAGCATGTCGCCAACGGTGCTGGTTACGCCTTCGCTGAACCACAGCGCGCGAGTGTCCATCGCGTGTTGGTAATCGACCGGCTCGAGTGACTGCGGCCGGATGCGCTTGACGTTCCACAGGTGAAAAAACTCATGAGAGCTGACGCTGGCAACCGCCATCATGCTGTTGTGCAACCGCTGGGCATTAAGCTCGATTGCCGTTCCATATGCGTGCTCCATGCCGCCGGCGCCGTGGCCCTGGGGAAAGCAATAGAGGAAGGTGTACTCATCGAAGGGGCGGTCCGCCATCCAGTCCACCGCCGCGTGGGTGATCTTGCGGACCGTATCCTGCAGTTTGCCGGCATCGTAATCATGGGGATCGCCATGTACCACAATGTGGTAGGTAGCACCGTCCTGTTGAAATTCCGATTGCTGGAACACTCCCACCTCAGCGGGGCTGTCTACCAGATCATCATAGCTGCGTGAGATGCCGACCGCCTGCTCCACTTTGCCGGCGGGAGAACCTCCCATGGTGTGAACATCTCGTAGTCCCCAGGTCGCAGGTACGTCCAGCAACTGCACGCTCATGCTCTGCGGCCGCGTGACCGGAGAATACATCAACACCATTGCCCAGTTGAAGAATCCGTGCTCCGTATTGAGCTGGGCGCCGAACGGCCCACTGCTGTCGAGGTGAATATCGTAACCAACCACCACGCACTGCTCCGCCGCCGCAACCTCCCACTGGCTGGTCTTGCTATTCACGACCCCTACAGGCCTGCCCGCGGCATCGGCAGCGCGGACGTTCTGCACGTTAGCCGCGAAGTCGCGCACTTGATAAAGCGCATTCCATACAGGCATGTTGAGCGTGATGGGCCCGCTGGCCCGGGGAAACCGGATGCTCACATGCGCCAGGTGATGCGAGTTGTCGGCGAGCGAAACAAAGTACTCAGTGGCTTGTGGCTGCGCACCAGCGGGAGACGAGCAGGTAACCGGCGTCGTTGCCCACAATTGTCCGGTGCAGGCAATCAACAGACCTAGCAGCAACAGGGCAGGGGAGGCTTTGTGGGGATCCATCACGCCGGCGTCGAAACCTCGTGGAGCGACTTCAGTTTCGCCGGCAGTTTCTCGTAGATGCTTCCGAAACCGCCGTTGGAGAAAATCGCGACTACATCGCCTTCGCGCAACTCCGAAGCAATTCCTTCCACGATGGCGTCGGCCGAAGGCAGCAGGCGGGAGGGTGTCCCTCGAGCGTGGAGCTTGGCAATAACGTTTTGCGGATCAAGCCGTTCGACCTCGGGAATGGAGTCCGACTTGAACACCCCTGCCAGCACGACCTGGTCAGCGTGCGAAAGGCTCTGGGCCAACTCGTCCTCAAACACCTTGCGGCGAAGGGTATTAGAGCGCGGTTCGAGCACCGCCCACAGCCGGCGGCCGCGGTAGCGGGCGCGCAGGGCCTGCAGGGTTCCGGCGATGGCCGTCGGATGGTGCGCAAAGTCGTCGATGACGGTCACGCCGTGCACCTCAGCTATGACTTCGAGCCGACGCTTTACACTGCGGAAGCTGCGCAGTGCCTTGGCGATCACTTCCACGGGAATGCCATAGTTGGCTGCCATGGCCGCGGCGGCGGTGGCGTTCAGGATGTTGTACTCGCCGGCCATTTGCGATTCGACCTCGGCCCACGGCGCTCCGTCTCGCGAGACTTTCCACCGCGTGAGACTGTCGCAGTACTCCGCGTCGGAAATCCGCCACGCTGATCCTTCACCGAAACCGTAGCGTTCCACGCGGCAGAAGGCGCGGCTGACACAATCATCCACGTTGGGATGGCCATCCCACGCAATCAGCAGCCCGCGGCGCGGCACGAGGTTCACCAGGCGTTTGAATGCGGTTTCCACTTCATCGAGGTTCTTGTAGATATCAGCGTGATCGAACTCGACCGAGGTGAGAATCACGGCATCGGGAAAGTAGTGGAGAAACTTCGGTCCCTTGTCAAAGAAAGCGGTATCGTACTCATCACCTTCAATGATGAATTCGCGGCCGTCGCCAAGGGCGAATGAACTACCAAAGTTTTCCGGAATTCCGCCGATAAGAAAACCGGGGGCACGCTGGGCTTCTGAAAACAGCCACGCCAACAGGGAGGACGTGGTAGTTTTCCCGTGCGTGCCCGCCACTACCAGCCGCTCGCGATCGATTAGAAATTCGTCGTGGACTACTTGCGCCATCGACTGATAGGGCATCCGCTGGTCGAGCACAAACTCTAATTCAACGTTGCCACGCGAGATAGCATTTCCCACGATCACCAGGTCGGGTCGCGGCTGCAGGTTTTGTTCGCCAAACGGCTGCGCCACCGGAATGCCGAGCGCGGTAAGAAAATCTGACATTGGCGGATACGCGGCAACATCGGAACCCGTGACCAGATGACCTCGCTGCTTTAGCATTCCCGCCAGCGAAGCCATGGCGGTGCCGCAAATCCCGATTAAGTGAATGTGTCGCTGTTTCATGGCTTGGAGAACGGTAGGTTCGCTGGTTCGTGATGGACTGATGCGGCGACGAGTAAGGATACGTTTGCCCCAGCGGTAAATTGGGCCTTCACGCCGAAAGGCAGGGTGATGTTGCCACGGCTGACGTGTCCCGATTTCAGACCGTAGGCGATTGGAATGCCGAGGTCGCCCAGCACGCGTAGCACGACTTGTTGAAGCGTGAAGTCCTCGTCGCCGCGAGGCCTGCATTTCAGCATTTCGCCGAAAATCACTCCACGTACATGATCGAACTTTCCCGCCAACTTCAAGTGCATCAGCATGCGGTCGATGCGAAACGCGGGCTCGGCCAGGTCTTCGAGAAAAAGGATAGCGCCGCGTGTGTCGATCTCGTATGGCGTTCCCAGCGACGCGCAGAGCAGCGACAAGCAACCTCCGAATAGCATGCCTTCCGCGCGCCCTGGAACTAGCATTTCCACTTCCTCACCTGTGAACTCGCGCGCATACGATTCGCCGGACGTCATCGCCGCCAGCCACGATGCTTCGTCGACGCCGTCAGGGCGGACATCCGTGTTGAGCATCGGCCCGTGAAACACAACCATTTCCGCGGCAGCGCACAAGTAGGTCAGCAGGGTCGTCGCATCGCTGCATCCGCAGAAGATCTTGCGATTTGAGCGAATGAGATCCAGATCGATCCCGTGCAGCAGATAATTGCATCCGTATCCACCACGCGTGCAGATGATCGCCTTCACATCTTGGTTGGCGAACATCTGGTGAAATTCGTCCAGACGTCTCGCCGCGCTGCCGGCAAAATATAGATCGCGATTGAGAATCGAGGGCAGATAGAACGGCTGGTATCCGCGGTGAAACAACCACGCGCAGCCGGCCTCCAGGATGTCGCGATCTATCGGTCCCGCAGGCGCGATGATTCCCACCGTGTCGCCGGGCTGCAGGGCCGCAGGTCGCAGGCGCTCAGGTTGGAGGAAGGGTGTCATTCGGAAGCATTATCTTAAATGAAAAAATCGCCGCGACAGAGTATTGACGCAGGCCCTTGCAGCAGAAGTTCGCCGTCCCACTCCACCGTCTGCGTGCCGCCAGGAGCGTGTACCTGCACGGGAGAAGTGGCCCTTCCGGAGTAAATCGAAGCCGCTGCTGCCGCCGAAGATCCCGTACCCGATGACATCGTCTCTCCAACACCACGCTCGCAGAACCTCACGTCGATTTCGTGATCGTTGCGACACATTACCAACTCCACGTTGGTTCCATTCGGGAAGTCTGGATGCGTCGCGATCTGCGCAGCCCAGGTTTGCCAGTCGGGCTGAAATTCTCGGACAAACATCACGTAATGCGGATTGCCCATTGACACCGGGATGCCACGAACGATTTCATTGGCAAGCCGGACCTCCATTTCGCGACCGACCTGCGGTTTGCCCATCGCTGTTCGGAACTCAAAACGCTGTCCGTCGCGGCGGATGAGGTCGCAGATTTTCACTCCTGCCCCGGTCGAGATGGCGACGGATTTCTTCGGGTAAGCCGCGCAATACCACGCAGCCACGCAGCGAGTGCCATTGCCCGAGATCTCCGCTTCAGAACCATCGGCATTGATGAGGCGGATAGCAAGGTCTGCATCGGACGAGGGCATTACCCACTCCACGCCATCAGCGCCGACCCCATTGTGGCGATCGCAGATTTGCCTACTGAATGCGCTGATATCGGTGGGGGCATGTTCGATTCCGATGACCAGAAAATCGTTGCCGCAGGCGGTCGCTTTTACAAATGTAATGGCGGTTACGGCGGCATAAACTGGCGTAGTCACTGCGCGGATTGTAGCAAAGCGGATGATCACGCGCCGCCGAGTCGCACCGCGTCCAGTTGCCTATCTCGCGGATGGCGCCGGTTGACTGTCAGATTGGACGGGGCGATAAATCGAACACTTTGCCTGACCCGGTACCGTGATGGAAAGCAGTTCCCGCAACTCTTGCCGATGCTCGTGCGCCGCCATCCACACCGGGTCGCCCTTGAAGCCGATGATGAAATCAGCATGCCTCGCCGGATCGAGCAAAGCCCACTCCCAATCAGGATGACTCACCTCGCTGATGACATACCGCAACGGTATGCCGGCCTGCTGCAGCGCGCCCACATGTTCGCCCTGGTACATAAGCAGAGTGGACGACGGAGGCAGTCCCGCCAGGAACTTCGCCAGTTCGCTTTCCAAGACCATCCGCGTGTGCGCGTTAACCTGGGCCTCCTTCAGGGTGATCGGAACATCGAGATAAATCGGCAGGTAGCTCGCCACCACGATGAGTGCAAGCAAACTCCAGACGATGGGCCGCTTGGTTGGCTGAGTAACGAACTCGGCGAGAAACACCGTCATCAGCACGGGAAACACCGCAAACACCGGCAACAGTTCGAGTCCGTAACGCACGTTGTAGTAAGAAAACGGCCACCACGTTGGGATGAAGATCGGCACGCTGCCATACGCGAT
Organism: uncultured Acidobacteriaceae bacterium; assembly: GCA_963722405.1. Lineage (GTDB taxonomy): Bacteria > Acidobacteriota > Terriglobia > Terriglobales > Acidobacteriaceae > DASRAA01. The sequence goes on along the minus strand of CAVRMO010000012.1, from coordinate 292,180 downwards.
CGACAGCGCATAGAACGCAAGAGGCATCCATAGCAATAGCCATGTTCCGTAGTGGCGAAATCGCCAAAGCGCAACGGCCGTCCCCAGCAGGGTCAGCACGAATAGCACTTCGCCCCAGTGACCGGGCCCGACGTTAAGCTTTGCGGCCTTCAGAAAGTACAGCCCAGCAGTGAGCACATGGTCCTTGCCGGGATAAGGCGCGGCGCCGCGCGCGGTGGTGCGTTCGGCAATGGCGCGCGCCGAGTACGGACCATTGGCCCAGTCCATGGCGTGTCCGGAGACGCGGTGGTTGTACGCCAGCCAGAACACCGGAATCAGCGCGTTCAGGAGCAGGAACTCGACCAGCGATTTTGTCATGGAACGACGACGAGCGGCGTCGGGCGTCTTCCGCCACCACTGCGCAAAGGCCCACACAACAAGCATTCCCATGATCGCGCCGAAGAACCATCCGTCGTAGCGCGTGGCTGCCCCCCCAGCTAGAGCGATGCCGCAACCTTCGAGCGCGCGCTCGGGACTGTAGTCCACCAAAGTCTTGGCCGGCGCGGCCGACAGTGCGAGCAGCCATTCATCAAGATAGACGATGGCCCAGATGAAGAACGCCAGGAAGAGCGGTTCGTTCATTGCCGTAGTCTGCATGTACAGCAGGTTGGGATTGAGTGCATAAATGGCGGCTGCCAGGTAAGCCGCGACCTGGGGTGCACGGGCGCTGACCAGGCGAAAGATTCCGAGCGCGCCGGCTGTGTAAGCCACCATGCTGGCGATGGAGCCAGCGACGCCGCTCATCCAGAGCGCTTTGTTCCACACGAACGGCAGCATCAGGATGTGAGGCAACGGAAGCCAGACGGTGCCCAATTGAAAGAACGACGACAGCCAAGAGCGGTTGTCGAGCACGCGGCGCGCGATATTGATGTGCGCTACCGCATCGCCATAGAGCATGATCTGCTGATGAGCGTAGTACCAAAGAAGGCCAGCGATCGACAGTCCACCGAGCACGAGAGTGAACCGGCCGTCACGGCGCTGCTGCGCATCGGGCTGTTCCAGAGATTTGCGGCTCGACGCGGATCTATCGCTGGTTCGATTGCTCAAGAATTTAGTCTACGACATGAGATCTGAAGCGAAGGCGGAGCGAGAAGTCCAACGCGACCAGTCGGGCTTTACTTTTTTTCGATCATGCGGGCTGTGAGTACCGCGCCATCGCAATTATCGTGCAGCTTTATCGGAAGCACCAGCACGTTCCACGTCCAATGGGAGTTCTTGGCGGGCAGGTGTGCAGAACCGCCAAACCCGCGACGGTCGATGTAGGTTTCGCGCGTCTCGACCACCGTGCGAACGATCTCGCGCCACTCGTCGGCCAACTCCGGAAACTGCTCAAACAGGTTCTTGCCGGTAAACCAGGCGCGCTTCCTGCCCTTCATGGCAGCGAAGTAGTCATTTACGAACTGCCAGTTGCCATCGCGATCGAGGATTTCCACGACGATGTCATCGCCCATGGCCATCGAGATTCGCGAATAGTAAAAGTCGCGAGCGTCCACTACGACCGGGCGACCGCGTTTCTTGGCTTCGAAGGAGCGCAGCGCATCGAGTAGTTCCTCCACCGAGCTATGGCCCTTGAGCAGGTGCATATCGGCGATACCACCGAACTTGCGCTCAAGAGTGGCTGACAGCACGATGATCGGGACCTGCGGACGTTCCCTGCGTAGGGCCTCAGCAACCGCCGTGCCGAACTTGCCGGCGCCTAGATGGTAGTCGAGCACTGCAATATCGATCTCATGCAATTTGGCTTGGGCCTGCTCGATCGAATTGGTGGGGACTACCTGGTAGCCCTTCTGGCGGAGAATCGCAGAGCGCAGGATGAGGTTTTCCTCGTGGTCGTCGAGCAGCAGAACTCGAATCGGGGAAACCCGAATCAGTTGCGGCCCGACACCGGACCTAGGGACGGGATGTTGAGTCTCTTCGCTCATGTTTTAGGTCGTTAAACCCTTCCTCTGTTCTTATGGACCACGGACTGCTCCCGAGGAACGCGATCAAGTTTGCGACGAGAGTACTGTGGGGCCCGGTTCTTCCTCCGGACCGGCGGAGTCCGCGCGCGACTGCTTCCGTGCGAGATCACGCACCGTCTTCGCCAATTCAGGGAGTTTGCTGAATGCGTTGACGGCGCGCAACCAATGCTTATGGTCGAACGCCGGGGAACCGCTCACCATGCTTCCGGCCGGTATGTCTCCGTGGGTACCACTCTGCGCGGTGATGACCACACCGTCTCCAACATTGCAGTGTCCGGCAACGCCCGCTTGTCCGGCGATGATGACGTTCTTGCCTACTAACGTCGAGCCAGCCAGCCCCGCCTGGGCGCACAGCAGAGTGTGTTCGCCCACACCCGAACCGTGCCCCACCTGCGCCAAGTTGTCGATTTTTGCGCCGCGCGCGATGCGGGTTTCGCCCACGCTGGCGCGATCGATGCAAGCATTAGCTTGAACTTCAACATTGCTCTCGATCACGGCAGGGCCGGACTGCGTGATCTTTTCCCAGTGATCGCCGTCGCGGGCAAAACCGAATCCATCGGAGCCGACAATCGCTCCGTTCTGCAGAATCACGTTGTCACCCAATTGGCAGTGTTCCCGCACAATGGAGTGAGCGTGGGCAAAAAAATTGTGACCAATCTTCGCATCGCGATAGATCACGACGTGTGGCAGGAGCACGGCGTTGTTTCCGATCTCAACCCCGTCGTCGATTACCACGTATGCGCTAACGTGCGCGTTTGCGCCGATCCTGGCCGTCTCTGCAATCACCGCAGTGGGATGGATCCCCGCCGCGTATTTCGGCGACTCGTAGAACAGGTCAATGGCACGCGCAAAACAAAGATAAGGATTCTTGTTGCGCAACACGGCACGTGCTACGGCAGGGAAGTCTTCCGCGACAATGATCGCGGAGGCGCAGGTGTTCTTCGCCGCAGCGAAATACTTCGGATTAGCAACGAAGGTGATTTGTCCAGCTGCTGCCTCTTCGATTCCGGATACTCCTGTGATTTCCGTCTCAGGATCTCCGTTTTCCAGGGTGGCGCCCAGCGTGGAAGCTATTTCGCCGAGTTTCATAGTTTTCGTTGGAAACCCTGATTCCGGGCTGGTTTCTCGTGGCTAGCGAAGAACATGGCTCCCGGGTTCAAGTCTTTTCACAGCATTCGCGTTGCGCGATCAATTGAACATCGGCACCTGGCGAGTGTCCTCGGGACGCCGCCCGCGCCGCTGAGACTTCTTTTCCCCGATCACGGCGAGGACGGTCATCTCAGCCAGCGCAGTGCGCGGTACGAATATGCGTTGCGTGTTCGCTCTGGTGTCGGGCGGGATAACAGAGAATCCTTCGCTGCCATCTTGCACCAGGTCGTTGGGCATCATGCCCTCGATGATTTCGTTGTCGCGGAAGCGGAGCCGAACCCAAAGTCCCTCCGTGCGGGGGCGGGAAGTGAACGTCTTGCGGACGAGCGACTCGGTATCTCCGAATTCGCGTACAAAATACACACCTTTTACTTCGTGGAGGCCGATTGCAACCACGTTGCCAGCAGTATTCAGCAACTCGATTTTTCCATCCGAGATCAAGTGCGCTGAGACATAACCGCTGACGGAATCGCGGTCCATCTTTCGGACTATCACCTTTTTGTGCGTTGTCGCCATAGTGTTCGGCAGAGGGTAAACGCGGCCTGCTCCCCGATTGTCGCACTTTTGGGGAAAAAGTGCCCCTCGTAAGGTACTTTGTAGCCAAATCATCAACGTTGTGTTATTGTCGCTATGCAGCAAACCCTGTGCAGAATGGTGTAACTATTGGCGCAAGAGCAAGTTGCGCGCAATTTGGAGCAGCAGACCGGGGCGGTTGCAGTGGTCGAGCCAGCGGTAGAGCAACGATCTTGCCGGAATAGACGGCGGTTTCGCTCTCGGTAAGTTTCCGCTATCTCTCTTAAAATAAAACGTTTAGATGGCAGACTACATCTACAGCATGGAGACCAGGCTCACCCCTGACCAACAGCGCGGTGTGAATCTGGTGCAGGAAATCGCCCGGCATGCGGGTTTGAATCTGTACCTCACCGGCGGCACTATTCGCGACCTCGTGACCGGGCATCCCATACGCGATATCGATCTCAGCGTCCAAGGCAATCCTCTTAAGTTACAGAAAGAATTGGAGAAAGCCGGTGTTTCCGTGCAGGGGGTGGACGAGGACCTAAAGACCCTCCATTTGCTGATGCCGGGAAACGTACGAGCGGAGTTAAACCTCACCCGATCAGAAACTTACGACAAGCCCGGCAAGCCTCCGACTATCACGGCAGCTACCATTAACGACGATCTGCGTCGGCGCGACTTTACAGTCAACGCCATGGCGCTTTCCCTGAATCCGGGCTCGCGCGGGCTGTTGCTCGACCCCTTCAACGGGATTGCGGATATCGAAGCCAAAGTTCTGAGGGTGTTACACAGCTACGCCTTTCTGGAAGACCCAATCCGGTTGATCAGGGCTACTCGGTTGAGCGCACGCTTCCACTGGCCATTGGAAGAGCGGACCCAGGCCCGTTACGATTCGGCGAAAGAGAACAATTACATCGAGTATGTCGGCAAACGCTCCATCGGTGGCGAGTTGGAGCAGTTGGCCCACGAAGATGACCCCATCGCCGTTATGCGAGCTCTGGAGAAGGACGGCTGGCTGAAGGTCTTGCATCCGCATTGGAGCGTCGCCAAAGCCGAGGCCAGCGACCTGGGACATGCCATTAAATTGCGACAGACCCTCAGTGATCTGGGCTACTCGATTGAGTCCGGTCCGATGGTTATGTACTTCCTTACCCGCAAGATGAGCGACAAGGACATCGCAGAGATCCAGCGGATGATCCCGCGTCGCGATTTCGTGGAGAAGTGGAAGCATCTTGAGCATGACGCTCAGGAGTTGGCGAAAAAATTGACCAGCAAGGCAGCAGCGACCACTTCGGGATCCTGGAAGATCCTTACTGACGCCAAGCCGGAGAACATTCTGTTCCTGAGCCTGACCACGCGGCAATCGGCGGTTGACCAAAAGCTTAAGAACTTCTTGGGCAAGTGGCGGCAAGTCAGGGAGAGGTTGCCGTTCCCTGAGATGGCAGAGCTGCGCATCACCGCGCAGCTTCCCGAATATCCGAAAATTCTGGATGAGGCATTCCTGCTATTGCTCGACGGCAAGCTGAGAAACCACAACGAAATCGTTAACTTCTTGAAGCCCTACGAGCCGCCACCACCGCCACCGCCTCCAGCGCCCAAAAGAGGGCGAGGCAAGGCCGCGGCCGCGGCTGAAACTGCACCGGGAACTCGGGCGGTTGCAGCGGCTGTGCCAGCAAAGCGAGGGCGTAAGCCCAAGGGTGACGCAGCGGCACCGCCGGTTGCGGTCGTTGCAGCACCTGCGCCAGTTCCAGCGAGCAAAGCAACGGCCAGCGCGAAGGCTGTGACGCCACCGAAACCGCTGCCTCAGGTCGCGAAATCCGCGCCGGTGAAGGCGGCCCAGTCCGTTCCAGTGAAGGCCGCGAAGATACCGGGCGCGCCGACAAAAAAGGCCGCCCCAGCTGAAAAGAGAACGGCAGCCAACAAGACGAAGGCCGTCACAAAGAAAGCCCCGGCAAAGAAGGCCCCGGCAAAGAAGGCCCCGGCAAAGAAGGCGGCGGCAAAGAAACCCGCAGCGAAGAAACCCGCAGCGAAGAAGGCTGCCAAGAAGAAGCGCTAGACTGGCAGGCGGAGAATCAATTCGAAGGGCGTGCCGCAGTGCGGTGCGCCTTTCTTATTGTCCGCCGCTTCTATAATCGTGAGTTGTTGCCAATCGAACGAAGTTGCAGCGGGTTCGCCGCTGAGGAGAAAATGGCCGGTGGCTTATAGCGACCTGAGGGAATGGATCTCCGCACTCGACAGGGCCGGAGAATTAAAACGGGTCAAGGCAGAAGTCGATCCGATCCTGGAAATCACCGAAATCACCGACCGCATTTCGAAGTGGGGGCCACGGGGCCATCACGGTGCCGGCGGTCCGGCATTGCTGTTCGAGAACATCAAGGGACATCCCGGCGCGAAGGTACTGATCAACCAATTCGGCTCGGAGCGGCGCATGAAGATGGCGCTGGAAGTCGATTCCCTGGACGAAATTTCGGTCCGCATCAAGATGTTTATGGACGTGAAGTCCCCGCAGGGATTTCTCGACAAGATCAAGATGCTGCCCATGCTCGCCGAGCTGGGCAAGTTCTTCCCCAGAGAAGTACCTACGGGTCCATGCAAGGAAGTCATCAGAAAGGGCGATTTCTCGCTGCTCGATTTCCCCATCCTGCAATGTTGGCCGAAGGACGGCGGCCGGTTCATCACCCTCCCTTCCGTGATCACGAAGAACCCTAAAACCGGCAAACGCAACGTCGGAACCTATCGCCTGCACGTGTACGATGATCGCACAACAGGCATGCACTGGCAGCGGCAAAAGCAGGGAGCGGAACATTATCGCGAACAGATGCGCCGCAAGGCGGCGGAGGGCGCGGAGCACCCTCTAGCCGCAGCGCTCGACATGATGGCGCGTTCGGGCGGAGGCTCGCGCGTCGCCGACGGCAAGCAAGTTTCAGGACGCATGGATGTGGCAGTCGCAATCGGCACAGATCCGGCGATGATGTTTTCCTCCATTGTTCCTGCGCCACCCGACGTCGAAGAGTTCATCATTGCGGGATTCCTGCGGCAGAAGCCCGTCGAACTGGTGAAGTGCGAAACTGTAGACTTGGAAGTTCCGGCGAACTCAGAGATCGTGCTCGAAGGCTATGTCGAACTCGATGAACTTAAGATCGAAGGACCCTTCGGCGATCACACCGGCTTCTACACCATGGAAGACCTTTATCCGGTGTTTCACGTCACCTGCATCACCCATCGCAAAGACCCCATTTACTCGACCACTATTGTGGGCAAGCCTCCGATGGAAGACGCATGGATGGGCAAAGCCGTTGAGCGCATCTTTCTGCCGGCGATGCGGCTCAGCATTCCCGAAATCGTCGACCTGAACCTGCCGATCGAAGGAATATTTCACAACCTGATGATCGTCTCCATTAAGAAGTCCTACCCCGGACAGGCCCGCAAGGTCATGAATGGTATCTGGTCGCTGGGGCAGGCGATGTCCACTAAGTGCATCCTCGTGGTTGATGAAGACGTGAACGTGCAGGACCTCGCCGAGGTCACGCTGAAGGTGCTAAACAACATCGACCCCGAGCGCGACATCCAGTTCACTCTCGGCCCGGTCGATTCGCTCGATCATGCATCGCGCTTGCCCGATTACGGATCAAAGATGGGTGTGGATGCCACCCGCAAGTGGCCCAGCGAGGGCTTCATCCGTCCCTGGCCGGAGGAGATCACCATGGATGCGGAAACCACAGAGCGTGTGACGAGGCGGTGGAAGGAATTTGGGTTGGAATAGTGATGGGTAATTAGTAGTTAGTAATTGGTGATTAGCCATCAGGAATTCGAGGACGCGAAATTACCAATTACCAATTGCTAATTGCACGAATTTGCAGTGGAGATGAACACAATGATTTCCCGTCCCAACCGCACCGAATACGCCGACTTTTACGCTAACTACATCAGCAAGGTCCCTGATGGCGATCTGTTCAACTTCCTCGTTCTCCAACCGGACAATTTCGACGGACTCGTGAACGACTTGACCGACGACCAGGCAACCCAGCCGACCGCGCCCGGCAAGTGGAGCGTGAAGCAGATACTTGGTCACCTGTGCGACACCGAACGTGTCATGTCGTACCGCATACTGCGTTTCGCCCGCGGCGACCGCACGGAACTGGAAGGCTTCGAGCAGGATGACTACGTTGCCGCCGCTGACTCCAATGGCAGAAGCGCGACCGATCTGCTGGCCGAGTTGAGGTCGGTGCGTGAGGCAACCTTGGCGCTTGTCCGAAGCCTGACTGATGACGCTTCGGTCCGTTCGGGCATCGCCAACGGCCACCCGGTCTCGGTGCGTGCTTTGGTCTACATTATCGGCGGTCATGCGCAGCATCACCTGGAATTACTGCGGTCGCAAACCGCTGCAAAACCAGCAGCCGGCTAACGTATTGTCCATTCCTCGGCCCTCCGTCGACGTCCAACAAGGCGCCTCGTAGGATTGATATACTGTTTTCTCTTATGGGAATCGTCAAAAACATCGCCGCGATCGCGAAAGGCATGAGCATTACCTTTGGACAGATGTTCCAGCCTACTGAGGTCGAGAACTATCCTGACGGCCCGGGCCCGAACCGCGGGGCTATGTTCCAGGAGCGTTTCCGCGGCATGCACGTATTGCAGCGCGATGAGAACGGTCTGGAGAAATGTGTGGCCTGCTTCCTGTGCGCAGCGGCCTGCCCGTCGAACTGCATTTACATCGAAGCGGCGGAGAACACCGAGACCAACCGCATCAGTGGCGCCGAGCGCTACGCCAAGGTCTACAACATCGATTACAACCGTTGCATCTTCTGCGGCTATTGCGTTGAGGCCTGCCCGACTGACGCGATCACCCACGGGCACGGTTTCGAGCTGGCCACATTTAACGCCAGCAGTCTGGTCTACCGTAAGGAGCAATTGCTGGCGGGAACCCCGGCGCACGAAGGATCGAACGCGATATACAGCATAGAGGGCACTGGCAGACTAATGCCCAAGCCCGCGCAATTCAGTTCAGGCTCTGACGTTCCGCCCGGTACTTAATTCATCTCGATTGCGGTTCAACGCGGAGATTCGCCCGGTCACCTGCGGGGCTTGCCGTTGGATGGCCAAAACTACCGTAATCCCCAAGTAACTGCGATACGTAGAAGATAATCCGCGAGTCCTAGCCGACGTCATCATTTACAACCTACCCGAACCCTGGAAGCAGGGCAATCCCATTCCCGCCGAGGCATTGCGCTTCACCTTCCCACGCCAGAAAGAAGGACGAGGACTGTGCATCTCAGACTTCTTCCTGTCCAAGGCCAGTGGCCAGATGGATGTACTCGGCATGACCTGTGTCACAGTCGGTGTGCAGGCCTCGCATGAAACCCAGAAGCTCTTTGAGGCTGGCGAGTACACCAAGTATCTCTACCTGAACGGCCTGGGTGTGGAAACCGCTGAGGCGCCGGCAGAGTTCAACCACAACGAGTTCAACCACAAGAAGATGCGCGAGGAACTCGGGTTCGCGGGCGACGACTCACTTTACATCCGCGACCTCTTTCACCAGAAGTATCGCGACTCGCGCTATTCGTTCGGCTATCCGGCGTGCCCGAACCTTGGCTGTTCGCGCTACTGCATCCCGACGCGACCATTGGCGTGCGTCTGACGACCGGATTTCTCCTTGATCCCGAGCAAAGCACATCGGCAATCGTGGTGCATCATCCCGCCGCGAAATATCTTGTAGCGTGGGGTTACTGCCCGCCGATGGCGACGTGCTGCAGAACTGCTTCAGGCATGCGCCGGATGCGACTGTGTGACTGCGCCGTACTGATCTTCTTCGCGCTGGGTTTGCTGGCCACATAGTCGCCAATCAGATATCCCATCACGCCCCCTGCAAAAACGTCGGCAGGGAAGTGGACACCTGCTGTAACTCGCGCGGTGCTGGCAGTTGTCGCCAGCCCATACATAAGAATTCTCACCGGCCACGATGGATACTCATGGGCGACCACCGAAGCGAGCGTCCAGGCCATTGTCGAATGTCCGGAAGGAAATGATCCGCTGGACCAGTTGCCCGAAAAGAACTTGCCATCGCCGTTGCCCATGTACGGACGCTGCCGCGCCATGATCGCCTTCATCGCGCCGTACAGAAGGGCACTATCGATTGCAGCTTCGGCGGAGCGTATTCCAGTCTCCTGCGCGTGGTCGGAGTGGGTGAATAGACCGGTAACATAGATTCCGCCTGCGGTTGCGGCGGTCGCGTAAACCGTTGCACTGGAAACGTTAATGCTCGTGTCGTGCCACTGCGTTTGAACCTGGTGGGCCACGCTTTCGTCATTGGCGATGAGAACCCCGGTCGCGCCTAGCACCACCGCATCCCAAACCAGGGCTTTTTTCTGAAAGGGCGCCTTGATGATGTGCCACTCATCCAGGCCGATCGTCTTAACCAGCTTTTCCGCGCCCCCAGTGAGTGACTTCGCTTCAGATTCTCGGGAAGTTGAAGGCGCGTCTGGGAGTGCGCCAAACTGACTTGTCGAGGGGGCCGGGGCAGAGTTGGCGGTGGCGACGTCCTGCGCAGGGAGCGTCACTACTGTTGTAAAGACAAATGTCAGAGCGAGCCAGACCCGGTGCTGGCGTTCGATCGGGTGCCTGTCACGATAATAGGGGGGGCATCCGGAGCTTCTTGTCGTGCGCGGGATCATAACCACTAATAGCCTCAGAAACTCTGCAACTGTCCTGCAGGTCTCGCTCTTCTCGATGTTGGCGCATCGTCGGCCTAAACTCTCTCAGGTATTTAACCTATTTCTCGCACAAAATACGCGCTCAAAGGCCTTCGGGACGATTATTTTGGCCCCGACCTCCCACTGTGCGCTATGTCCGCCGGGCGTGTGACGTATGCCACAGACTGCCGGGTCGTCCCCCCGCAGAATCAAGAAGGGAGGATTTCCAGTGTTCCCAATCGTCGCAGCTCGCCCTTTGGCACGAGGCATCAAACTGCTCGAAATCAGGGCTCCGCGCATCGCCAAGAAGCAGAAACCGGGCCAGTTCGTCATCATACGCCTGGACGACGCAGGCGAGCGCATTCCGCTCACCATAGCTGACGCCAATCCCGAGACCGGAACTGTCACTATTGTCGTCCAGGCGATCGGCAAGACCACTATGCTGCTCAGCATGCTGGAGGCTGACGACTCGATCCTCGACGTTGTAGGGCCGCTCGGCAAGCCATCGGAAATCGAGAAGTTCGGCACCGCCGTCATAGTCAGCGGTAGCGTAGGAACGGCCATGGCCTACCCGACGGCACGTGAGCTGAAGCGCGCAGGAAACAAGGTCATCTCCATCGTCGGCGCGCGCAGTAAAGACCTGCTGGTGCTCGAAGATGCCGTACGCGAGGTCAGTGACGAAACCTACGTCATGACCGACGACGGCACCGCCGGTGAGAAAGGTCTGGTTACGACCAAGCTGAAAGAACTGGTCGATGCCGGCCTGGTGGACTACGTGCTCGCGGTGGGGCCCGTTCCCATGATGCGCGCGGTCGCCAACCTCACCAGTCCTCAGCATATTAAGACCATGGTCAGCCTGAATTCCATCATGGTGGACGGTACCGGCATGTGCGGCGGCTGCCGCGTCCTGGTCAACAACAGCAGCCAATTTGCCTGCGTCGATGGCCCAGAGTTTGACGCCAGCCAGGTGAACTTCGAGGTACTGATGCAACGTAACAATATGTATCGCGAACAAGAAAAGCAGAGCATCGAACGGCTGCAAACTGATCCCGAGGGTCAACTTCGACAACTCCGCGAGAACTTGCGCAGCCATGAATGTGCCGCGCTGGCAGCGGAGGTGGCCCATGAATAAGAGCAATAATCCGCTGCCCAACAAAGAGCGCATCAAACTGCCACGTCAAAAAATGCCGGAGCAGTTGGCCCAGATACGGGCGCACAACTTTCAGGAAGTCAACACGGGCTTCGGTCCCGATCAAGCGCGCCAGGAATCGCTGCGCTGCATCGAGTGCAACAAGCCGGGCTGCATGGACAAGTGTCCCGTGTCCGTCGACGTCCGGGCTGTGATGGACCTCATCGTAAAGGGTGATTACATGGGCGCGGCCGCGAAGGTGCGCGAGGACAATGCGCTGCCGGCAATCACCGGCCGCGTGTGTCCGGTCGAAGATCAATGCGAATCGGGTTGCGTGCTCGGGAAAAAGGGCGAGTCCGTCGGGATTGCTTACCTTGAGCGTTTCGTTGCCGATTGGGAGCGTAGCAGCGGACAGTTCGGCCTGCCGAGGAACATCGCACCCACTGGCAAGAAGGTCGCCATCGTTGGCAGCGGTCCAGCCGGACTAGCTTGCGCGGGCGACCTCATCCAGATGGGCCACCTGGTCCACGTCTTCGAAGCGCTCCACGAACTCGGCGGAGTGCTGATCTATGGCATTCCCGAATTCCGTCTTCCCAAAGACATCGTCGCGCACGAGGTGCAAGCGCTGCGCCTGCGCGGTGTGGAATTTGAAACCAACGTAGTCGTTGGCAAGACGGTCACCATCGATGAGCTCTTCCAGGAAGAAGGCTACGATGCCGCATTCGTAGCGACCGGCGCAGGCTTGCCGCGTTTCCTCAACGTGCCCGGCGAGCACCTCAACGGAATTTATTCAGCCAACGAGTTCCTGACTCGCGTGAACCTGATGCGCGCCTATCGATTCCCGGAATTCGACGAGCCCCTCTATCCCTGCAAAGACCGCGACGTGGTCGTGATCGGTGGCGGCAACACGGCGATGGACGCGGTGCGGAGCGCGCTTCGTCTGGGCGCACGCGCAGCCAGCATCCTTTACCGCCGCACCGAAGCCGAGATGCCTGCCCGTGTCGAGGAAGTGCACCACGCAAAAGATGAAGGTATCCGCTTCGAGATGCTGGTGAACCCGGTGGAATTCTTGGGCGATGAGAAGGGAAACCTCACTTCAGTTCGTTGCACCCGCATGGAACTGGGCGAACCCGACGACTCAGGACGCCGCAGCCCAATCACGATCAAAGACTCCCAGTTCGACACGCCCTGCTCGGTTGCGATCATCGCTGCCGGAACTACCGCCAACCCGCTGATACAGTCATCGACTCCGGGGCTTCAAGTAACCAAGCGCGGTTACATTGCAGCCAACGACGATACGCTCGCAACCTCGAAGCCAGGTGTCTTCGCTGGTGGCGACATTGTCACCGGCGGCGCGACGGTGATTCTCGCTATGGGCGCCGGACGCAAAGCAGCCAAATCGATTAACGAGTATCTGCAGAGTTTAGACGGAGTCGCAGCCGAGACGGTAAAGGCCGTGGCCAACTAACAACCCCGCGATCTTATTGTTCGAATTTATGCGGTTGCGTTCGACGGACGTGGCCGCACATTTTTTGTGCGATCACCGGCAACTCAAACCCATAGCGCCGCCGACCCGCCCACCCATTCGAGGTCGCGATTGTGATCGACGCCCATCATCATGCCGCGTCCCATGCGAATCAGCGGCAGCACAGGCGTCAACTCGCCATCCTCGGGCCACACGTACATGATGCGGGTCTCCATCTGCGTCATGCCGTGCGGAGTCGCAATCACGGGCTCGAAGCGCATGCGCTCCTGCATGATGTAATTGTGCCGATCTCCGGCCGGAATGGCGTCGATGTCAGCTTCGGTTGGCGCGAACTTGATGCCCGCCCCTGCGAATGAGTACAGCGGCTTCAGCAGGTAATTCTGGTTGTCGTCGGGGACCGTCGGGTTCTCATCGAGAAACCAGGTCTGTGGCACGCAACGATGGTTCAGGTAGGGAATCGAAAACTTGCTGATGCGGAAATACCAGTTCGGATGTCCCGCCCATTCAACATCAAGCTCCTCGCGCAAGTCGAAGGGCAGGGTGACATTCTTCCGCTCCAGTTCGTCGACAATGCAGCGGTTGTAGATTCGCCGCACTTCGATCTCGCGCCCATCCATGTTGTAATACAGTTTCTTGCTGCGTTTCTTAAGCGACAGAATGTCGACGATCGCAATCCCCAGCTCCTTTTGCGTGATCAGAAAGTCCGGCAGCGTCTTCTGATGCTGGGGATCGATCTCCAGTAGAATCACGTTCTCGGGATCGTGCTCACCGACAATCAGCTTGCGCATCAGCGCGACGTACGAACTGTGATCGAGGCCGCTCATGTAGATGCCGAGGTCCTTGGGCAAGCCGAAATCGTCGATGTAGTGTTGCGCCGACACCTCCTGGTATCCATACAGCGACGGAAATGCCTGCAGCTCGACAAGCTTGGGCTCCAACGCGCCTTTGGCATTGCGAATCAGCCCGAAGTCCACCTGCACGAACATCGGCCGTTTGGTTTCGTTGGGAACGTTGTATTCGGGCGGGACCGTCTTGTCCGATACACGCAGGTATTTCGGACTGGTCAGCAGTTGCGCAACCAACTCGCGACCATACTGCGCCATCTGGTCGAGCAGTGTCTTGGGTACGAACACCGGTGTTTCGGAAACGCGAAAGCTTATGGGAGTGCCACAGGCCTTCCCGAGCGAGTCCAGGAAATGTTGGTACTTCTCCGGAGTGTAGTTCCGGTTGAACTCCTCGCGCAGTGCGGGGATCATCTTATGCCTCGATCAGGAAGCGGCCTTGTTCCATGATCTGCTGGCCGTCCACCCAGATGTCAAACCGAGTTCCGACCACGTCGATGTGCGTGCTGGAGTACCACTCCGCGCCGGTATGGTGCCCGTAGGGATTGCCGAACGCGATGTGCAGACCGGGAAACTTCTCATCCTGGAGGATGTTTCCGATTACACGCTTCAAGTCGAGATTCGTGCCGATGGCAAACTCGCCCACCCGATCGCTGTTCTCATCGGTATGAGTGTAGGCCCAGAACTCCCGCCCCAGGTCCTTGTTCTCGCTGAGGACTTCCGTGATGCGGTTCTTCTGGATGTGGATCGTCAGAGGCTGCCGCTGCAGGTCAGGATATTTCTCGCACAGATAATCGCCAACGACACCGTCGACGACGTAGGTACCGTTTACTTCGCCAGGCGTCGTGAAGATTTCGCCGCCGGGAAGGTTGCCCCACTTGTCCGGACTGATAATACCACTGGTCTTGATCCACTTGTAGTTCGGATTGAGATCGGCGACTAGGTCGCTGCCCGCTGGGTTCTTGGCGCTGACCTGTTTCGCGTTGCTTACAATCTCCATCACTTTCTTGCTGAGCGCATCGACACGCTTAAAGTCGGCGCGCATGCCCTCCAGCATAATTTCGTGATTGATGTTGACCATGTGCGCGTGTCGCATACGCCGGCGGTTGACGATGTCCGTCATCTCCATGCGCGACTTCAGCTCGTTCCGCTGAACATTCACTGCAAAAATGCTGACCTGGCTTGTTTCCATGTCGTCCGCGATCTCTCGGGGCAGTCCCGTCAGCGGACGCTCGGCGATTTCTTCCAGCACAAACGCTTTGAACGGTGAACCAACTTTGACCAGTTCCTGCGCGATGCTGGCCGCAATGTCGCGGCAGGCGTTGTCCGTGATTACCGTCACCTTTTCGTCGGGCTGAATCCGCAGGCAGGTATTCACTGCGTTGTAAGCGCCCGGCGACAGCTCGGGATCGAAGGGAGTGGCGGCCAGGTTGGTCAGCAATGGTGGTGTCAAGTAACGTCCTCTCGTGCCAGGATTTCCGGCGAAATTCTATTTATGTGCGGGCGCGGTATCGAACACGCCAACCCGCGTCTCTTCTACGATGAAGTCCACGACCTTCTTCAAATCTCCGGTCTCGCGAAAGACCTTGAGCTGTCGGTCTGCGCCGCTGCCCATGTTGAGCATCTCGTGGATATAATTGATTTCGTCGCGCGAGCCCAGTTCGTCCACTACATCATCGATCAGATGCAGATATTCCAGCATAAGCTTCCTGATCGGCACTTCTTCTTCTTTGCCGAAATCGATGAGCTTGCCGTCGAGGCCGTAGCGACAGGCACGAAACTTGTTCTCGCTGATAAGTGCGCGTCCGTAAATGCGATAGCTCTTATTCGATGCGTGCAGCTTCCAGAGCATCGCCGCTGTTGCCTGGATGAGCGCAGCGATTGCGAGGGTCTCGTCGAGCCGCATCGGAATATCGCACACCCGCACCTCGATGGTCTCGAAAAATGGGTGTGGTCGGACGTCCCACCAGATCTTCTTGCCGTTGTCGATGCAATTAGTCTTGATGAGCAGATTGACGAACGTCTCGTAATCGGCCCAGTTTGCGAAGACGTCGGGTATGCCAGTGCGCGGGAATCGCTCAAAGACTTTGCTGCGGTACGACTTGAATCCTGTTTCCATGCCCATCCAGAACGGCGAATTAGTGGAGAGCGCAAGGATATGCGGTAGAAAGTACCGCATCGAATTCATGATGTGGATCGCCGTGTCGCGATCTTCAATGCCGACATGCACGTGCAGTCCGAACACGAGGTTGGCGCGCGCCACCAACTGCATGTCTTCTACCACGCGATAGTAGCGCTCATCGGGATAGATCTCTTGCACCTTCCAGTCCGCAAACGGATGCGTGCTAGCTGAGCCCAGAAGTAGGCCATTTTCGGAGGCCAGGCTGATCATCTCGCGGCGCAGGCTGCGCATGTCTTCGCGCGCTTCCTTGATGTCGCGACAGACCTTGGTGCCGACCTCGACCACGGCCTGATGCATCTCAGCCTTCACCTTTTCGGCGATCTTCAGCTTCGCCTTCGAAAGGATTTCCATCTGAATGTGCGAGCGGAGATCGCGGGTCTCCGGATCAATCGTCTGGTATTCCTCTTCGATTCCGATGCTGAGGCTTGGCCGCTTCATGTGCATTAACCTTTGGTAGCGCTCTTTGGAACCTTGACCGCTTTGGCAGCTTTCGGTGCCGCGTTTGCCGCACCCTCTGCCGTATTGCCGCCCAGAAAGTTGCTCCAGCGATATTCCGACACTTCGCCGGTGTGCTCTTTCGCCTTGCGGACCGCGAGCTCCGCCACCGCATCCACGATCCAATGGAAATTGTCCTCGCCCACGGAATTTATGTCCGCGTCTGGCGCGGGGTTCATGAAATCGATGGCGTACGGAATCCCATCCTCGCAGGCAAACTCCACCGTATTCAAATCGTAACCCAACGCCCGGCACAGCGTCAGCGCGTCCCGCTCCACCCGTTCCAGCAGCTTGGGATCGACCAGCGGCGGATTCTTCACGTAGCGCTGGTGGAAGGGTGCCGACGGATCGTAGTGCATGATGTGCACTTTTTCCTGCCCAACCACATAGCACCGGAAATATTCCTTGAACTTCACGCCGTGCTGAAGGGTCATGCAGAGGTCGCGGCTCTGGTCGTAGGCGTGAAAAAACTCCTCCGGCGAGCTGACCTTATACACATCCTTCCAGCCGCCGCCGTCGAAAGGCTTCAGGAACGCCGGAAACCCGACATAACCAAATATGCTGTCCCACGGAAGTGGAAATTGCAGGTTCCGCATCGAGCGGTCGGTCGTGCCCACGGGGTGCTGCTTATGGGGAAGCAGGACAGTCTTCGGAATCGCCACCCCCAGCTTTTCGCCCAGCGCGAAATTGAAGAACTTGTCGTCGGCGCTCCACCAGAACGGGTTGTTGATAACGATAGCGCCTGACAGCGCGGCATTCTTGAGATACGCGCGGTAGAACGGGATGTCGTGCGAGATGCGGTCAATGATGACGTGATAAGGAGACGGCTCCGCCATGCGGACCTCTCCAACCGTGGCCAGTTCCGCCTCGACGCGCGGCTCCTTCATGAAATTAATCTTGTCGACCAGAGCGGGCGGAAACGTGGTCTCCATCCCGAAGATGACGCCGATTTTCTTCACAACTGCTCCTTTGACAACGACACAATGGCCCCGCCGCCTTCGCTGCAAAAACTCTGGGGAAGCACCCTGGGAATCAGCGCAGCACGCGCCCAACAGTACCTATTATTTTATGGGAAAAGCGCCGCATTCGCTCACCAAAATCGGACTCAGAGGAGCGTGTCATCTCGGCTTGCGTAAAGGCTGCACCGGCGTTTTGAAAAGGCGCGGCTTCAGCCGCTCCGGAAAGCCGGCGGCATGATACCGGCTTTTGCCGCTGAGGGAGTTCGTTTCTTGCGACCCTCCGCATTCTCACAAGTAGGTCCGCGCCATCGGCCGCCACCATGGCCAATCGTGGTAACTCCGGTCGCCCCAAACATGCAGTTCGTGCCTTATCCCCCGCCCTCGCAGAATCGTCGCAAACTTCTCATTGCGGTCCCAGCACATATCATGCTCACCCGTCGCGAGCACCGTACGAATGTGGTTGTACTTCCAGCCATCTGTGCAGTTCGCCAGGTATTCCGGGGGATTGTTGAAATAAACATCTTCGCTCGACCAGCCATCCATGAACCCCCTGATGTCGAACGACCCACCCATGCAGATGCACGCGTTCACCATCCCAGGGTTGCGGAAGGCGAAGTTCACCGAGTGATACGCGCCGAAGCTGCATCCTGTGACCGCGGTGTAGGGCGTCCAGTTCTTGTTCCACATCAGCGGGAAGACGTCGTTGATGATGTAGCGTTCGTACTGCAGGTGCCGCTGCAGCCGCCAGTAGGGATGCGCCCCCGTGTTGTACCAGCTCTCTTCATCCACGCTGTCCACGCAATAAATCTGCAGCTCGCCGTTGTCCAGCTTGTCGGCGACTGCGGCGATCATCTTGTTGTCTTCGTATTCGAAGAAGCGCCCGCGCGAGGTTGGAAACACTAGAATCTTGCGGCCGCCCCAGCCAAAGCAGAGCAGCGACATGTCGCGTTGCAGGTCTTTCGACCACCACTTGTGATATTCGCGATGCACGATAGTGTGCCCCTCAATGAAAAGTATTTGCTGGAACGAAAAGCGAATTGCTAATCTAGGGAACCACTTCGCAAGCGGGAGCCGAAGAACTAAAGTTACCTTGCTCTGCTTCCCGGGTGGCGTGTGATATCTCAATATTACAAGAATGCCGACCGAATCCGTCACTTCCTACGATGCCCTTCTCCCGGCCCCAGCAATGACCGAGCCCACCGCGCCCAACAGCCTGCAATCGCGGCTGCATAAACATGAACAGTTTGCCTCACGCCTGATTGACGAGAAACACGACTTCATCGTTTACGTGCCTCAGGCCTTCAACGACGATCCCAACCGGTTTTTTCCCGTCTTGTATCTGCACGATGGCCAGAATCTGTTCGATCCCGAAACCTCGTTCATCAAGGGAAACTATTGGCGCGTTGGCGAGGCCGCGGATGCGCTGATCGCGGAGGGCGAGATCGAACCGCTGGTGATTGTCGGCGTCTACAACGCCGGAGCCAAGCGCATTGATGAATACACGCCCCTGGAAGATAAACGGCTGGGCGGAGGCAAGGCCGACGCCTACGGTCAAATGGTGGTGGAGGAACTGCTTGCTTTCGTTGCTCATCACTATCGCATCCTGACAGGCGCGGAGAACTGCGGTATGGGAGGCTCTTCCCTCGGGGGCCTGGTCACGCTCTATCTCGGAATGCGCTATCCCGATGTCTTCGGCAAACTGGCGGTGTTCTCACCGTCGGTGTGGTGGCGTGATCGGGTGATTTTGCGGTTCGTCGAACAGCTTCGCGGAAGGACTGGCCAGTGCATCTGGCTCGACATCGGCACCAATGAAGGACGCCGTGCCCTGCCCGACACGCGGGCTTTGAAACGCCTCCTGATCAAAAAGGGTTGGAGACTGGGCAAAGATCTTGAGTATCACGAAATCCAGGGTGGCAAGCACACTGAATACGCCTGGGCGCAACGTGTCGGCCCGATGTTGAAGTTCCTCTTCCCGCGACGAGGCTAGCGCCAGCCTACGTTTGGGGAGCTCTTGCACGCCATCGCACATCGCACAGTCTGCAAGGGCATCATGCTGCGTGTGCGATAAAGTCTCACTGTTTCTTCAGATACAGAACTTTCCACTCCTGTACGCCCTTCAAGCGCCAACCGTCTGAACTCCGCTCCCATGTTTCATGTTGCAGTGCCCCGACCTCCAAACGACGCTTTTGGCCTTTTTCATCGGTGAATGTCCGAACGCTCTTTTGCTCGACCGTCGCGATGACTTCGCCGTCCTTGAGCTCCAGCGCTTTGATTTTCATGCTCAATTTTCTGACATGAAAGTTCTTGGTATTATTCAAAACGTAGTCAACTGCCCACTGGCGACTTTGTTTCTGGCCGTTGAACAGTGTCAATTGAAAGTCGGGAGACAGGCGCTGAATCCACGGAGTAGGGTCATCGTTCCTGAAACCCTGTTCAATCTGTCTGTACTCCGCCTCCAGTTGCGCCCGCATCGTCGTCAAACTTGGCAGAGTACTGCCTGCGGTTTGCGGGTAGAGCAACAGCAGCAAACACACGGCTAGGACCATCGCTTCGACTCCAGTCCCCTTTGCGAGCATCGTTGCAGATTTTTTGACGCGGAGTCTACTAGCCGAAACTTGCTGTGCTAAACCTCGTGCGGCAAGCTCAGCTCTCCGGCCGCTTACGGCCACTTCACCGTGAGCGCGTAAATCTCTTGCGAGCCCGTATCGCGGGTGAATACCGGTGAGCCGTCCGGAGCAATGTCGACAACCCTGCCCGCGCCGTGGAGCTGAATGTAAAACGTGGAGTGAAAGCCTTTCAGACTGGCAACTTTCTCGGCTTTGTGTTCACCCAGACGCACACGCCATACGGCTGGGTCGGGCTCACCCAACGTGTAGTACAGGTACCGCCTATCTGGTGAGACACCCGATCCGGAATTGGCCTCGAACTTGGGCTCGAACTCCCACTTGGACCTGTCTTTGGGTCTTGATATCGAAGACGGTGACGTCTTCCCACACCGACAGCAACTTGTCATCGCCAATCCAGCGTGCTCCCACGAGCGAATTCGCTCCCGGCACCACCGACTTCTTCCCCGCACGCAGATCGAACAAAGACAGATACTGCCGGCCCCCGTCCGTCGTAGCAAAGAGAATCAGATTGCCGTCAGGCGACCAATCCGGAGCGCCAGACTTTCCCTCGTTCGTGATTGCCTGTGGCTGGCCGCCTTCCATCCCAATCAGGTATATGTTTCCGTCTGCGCCCAAGGGCGCGATGATCTCGTAGGAATCGAGACGGGAGCCCACGGCTAGTGGCATAGATGGAGCGGATTATACCCCGAGTCGCCAGTCCTGATGCGAATTGCAATCACATCTGGCTGTGACGGCAGCGCTCGAAAATGCTTTGTGAGGCACGACCCTACTTCTTGGGCCGAGACTCTGGAGGCACCAGACCCGCGATGCGGTAGTACACCACGAGTTGTCCATAGTGCTCGCCGGAGTGCTCGATTATTTCGTAGGCCAGATCGCCAAGTTGTAAGCGCTGTCCCGATTCAGCATCCGTCACCGATTCGGTCATTCCGCGGTCACCTTTGGTCTGAATCACTGTTGCGCCTTCGGCGAACGACTTCTTCAGATAACCAACCACCGCGGCTTTTGTGGGATAGTGCGCCCGAGACTCATCGTCCGCTGGTTTCTCCCCCTTGGCGACCTGAGTAAACAAGTCGTTCGAACCCGCCACGTGCAACAACTGTTCGGCGAAACTACGCTGCACTGGGACCGGCTTGAGGTCGTATTTGTCTTCTGGAAAATCTTCGGCCATGGCGATTAGTTTCCGGCCAATATCGCTCCAAGAGGCCAGTACGGCCTGTGAGGGACTAACCCGCATTTCTCAACAAAGAAGTAGGAAAGGCTGTCGTTTCGTGGCATAAGTGTTATTGCGAATAGCAATTACGCCGACGAAAGGAGACAGCCTTATGGCTACAGAGTGTAACCAAGAACCGTTTCCATTTCATCCCCTAAATCAGCGAGAAGTACGCGGTCAGTTTGACGGCGGAGCCATTACCAGTGACGCTGGGGGTTTGCTGTTGCGGGAAGTGGAAAAGCGGACAGGCATCATCCAGCAATTCGCCAGCTGCTTTACGGACTATCGGGATCCGGAACTGGTGGAACACGGGGTGGCGGAGTTGGTGGCGCAGCGGATTTACGGACTGGCTTTGGGCTACGAGGATTTGAACGATCATGAGGAGTTGCGGCGCGATCCGCTGTTGGCGGTGTTGGTGGAGAAGCAGGATCTGAGCGGGGAAAAGCGGCGGCGGGGCAGCGATCAGGGCACCGCCTTGGCGGGCAAGAGCACCCTCAACCGTATGGAACTGGGGGCGGCGAAGTTGGGGACAAAGGAGCGGTATAAGAAGATCATCCTGGACGAGGCCGCCGTCGACCGGATGCTGGTGGAGGTTTTTCTGCAAGCCCATCGCGACCCCCCGCAAGAGATCGTTTTGGATTTAGATAGCACCGACATTCCTTTACACGGGGAGCAAGAAGAGCGGTTCTTCCACGGCTACTACGGGCATTACTGCTACCTGCCGTTGTACATCGTCTGTGGCGAGTATGTGCTGTGCGCCCGCTTGCGGCCGTCCAATATCGATGGAGCCAAAGGCAGCGTGGCGGAGGTGGAACGAATCGTGGGCCAGATCCGGCAAGCCTGGCCGCAGGTGCGGATCATTTTGCGGGGTGATTCGGGATTCTGTCGGGACGAGTTGCTGAGCTGGTGCGAAGCCCATGGAGTGGACTATGTCGTGGGTTTGGCGCAAAACCCGCGATTACTGCGCGCGATTGCGGCGGCGAGCGAACAAGCGGCGAGCCAGTATCAGGAAAGCGGGAAAGCGGCGCGGGTATTTACGGAGTTTGTCTATCAGACCGAAGACAGTTGGTCACGCGCCCGGCGGGTGATTGCCAAGGCGGAACACTTGGAGAAAGGGGCGAATCCACGCTTCGTGGTCACCTCGCTGAGCCCGCAAGAAACGGTATTTCCCGCCCCCTCCCGCTGGGGGGCGCAGAGCTTGTATGAGGAGTTTTACTGCGCTCGCGGGGACATGGAAAACCGGATCAAGGAACAGATGATGTTGTTTGCCGATCGCACCAGCACGTCCTGGATGCGGAGCAACCAGATCCGGCTCTACTTTTCCACCGTGGCCTACCTGTTGATGCAGGGCCTGCGGCGACTGGGGTTGGTTGGCACCGAACTGGCCAAGGCGCAGTGCAACACGGTGCGCCTAAAGTTGCTCAAGATCGGAGCCCAGATTCGCATCACCGTACGCAAGGTTTGGGTGTCGCTATCGACGGGCTATCCATATCTCGAGCTATTCCGCCAGGTGCATCGGCAGTTGCAAGCTGCAACTCTACGCTGCTGAAAGGGAGGCAGTAGCGAGACGAATTTGGGCAAAACGCTGAGTTGAAGGAGTAGTGTGTCTTGCCCTGACAAAAAATCGACAAACTACGGCCGAGAGCGCCAAGAAAGACCGCCAGAAAAGACCGTCACCACGATTTCCGGCAATTGAGCGCGCTCCGCGTGCGGATCGAGCTGGTTTTTACCGCTCCCCTCCCTCTCTGTGAGACATTCGGGCTAAGCGTCGGGTTGGTGGCACGATTCTGCGCCGTCGCCCAAACCGACAGCAACGCGAGGATCACCGCGGTCACAAACACCCTATTCATGTTCTGCCTCCCGAGCCATGTTGCTGGCTCGCGCACCTATAGACGGCTGACGACACTCCGGGGTAAGCACACATCTCGAGACTGCCCCTGCACAGTTCACGTTCCATCGCATTCATGGCATCGACGAATTGCTCGGCAATTTCTTGAATGAGAACCGTTGCGTGGTGTCAGGGTCACCTATTTCGCCACTCAGTTTGAAGCGGTTCCTTTCGCAGATGGCTGCGAGGTGAGCGCGGTCGCCGGCGTCTCATTCCACCATCCACCGCCCAGAGCCTGAAAGAGCGAAGCGGAATCGACGTAGCGGCTGGCGGCGGCGTTCGTCCGGTCCAATATCGTTTGCAAGTACTGTCGTTGCGAATCCAGTAAGTCGAGTTGACTGACACCCCCCGCGTCGAATCGTCGGGACACAACTTCGTAAGTGGCTTTCGCCTGTGCTGTGGCTTCGGTTCGCGCCTGCAAGGTCTGGGCGTCGTGCTCGATAGCGCGCAAAACGTTGGCCACTTCGAGAAACGCCTGCAGCAGGGTCTGCTGGTACGCACCTCCAGCTTCCTGGTAGGTCGCCAGCGCTTTGCGTTTCTCAGCTCGCAGCGCTCCACCGTTAAAGATGGGTTGCGCGAGCGATGCGCCCACACTCCACACACCAGACCCGGCGGTGAAGCTGGTCCCGATACCTCCGGCGCTGCCCGAGAGAACAATTTGGGGATAGAGACTCGCGGTCGCTACCCCAACATTTGCACTGGCTTGGTGCAATAACGCCTCTGAGGCGCGAATATCGGGCCGTTGGCGCGCGAGTGAGGAGGGCAGGCTCAAGGGCAGTTCGGTGGGAAGCTGCAGGCTGTCGAGGCTAATGTCTCCAATCACGGCTTCGGCCGGCGGCTTGCCGACCAGCACTGCGAGTTGATGCTTCACTACCGCGAGTTGCTGTTCGAGCGAGGGGATAGCTGCTCGCGTTTGCTCCACGATGGTGCGCTGGCGGCTGACATCGTACTTAGGTAACCCGCCTGCTTGGACCCGTCGTCCCGTTATCTCGAGTTCTTGAACCTGCAACTCGAGCATTTGGCGCGTGATCTCGATCTGCGACTGCAATTGGGCTTGGCGGATGGCGGCGGATACAACATTGCCTGCCAGCATGAGCCGCGCCGCCTGCAGTTGCCACTGTTGGTACTCGACCTGCGCGTTTAAGGCCTCGATCAGACGGCGGTTCGCTCCGAACAGATCGAGCGCATACGAAACGGCCACTGATCCGTTCAATAAGCTGAACGGTGGCGGATTGGGGAAGGGAACTCCGAAGGTGGCCAAGTCCAACTGTTCTCTCTGCACCGAGACGTTGGCGTTCACCGATGGATATTTGGTTGCCCCGGTCCGGGCGTTGGACTCTTCCTGCGCCTCATGAAGGCGACCTGTGGCTTGTGCCAGCGTAGGACTGTTCACAAGCGCCTCGCGCACCAAACGGTCTAGGTCCGGGGAGTGAAACAGGGTCCACCATTGCCCGGGAACATCCGCCCCTGGAATAAGGTGCTGCGCCGCTCCAGCGGGATCAGCAGAACTGACGATCTCCGACGGTTGAGGCGAGGGCGTGTAGGTTCCCACCGTAGGCGGGGACGGCGGATGATAGTGGGGCCCGACGGTACAGCCGGCCAGTAGACAGGTGACGATCGCAGCTGTTCCCAGGTGTAAGCGAACCATTCGTTGCATTAGTGAGTCCATTGCGCGCACCTCAATCAAGCGTCTGGCGATAAGTCTTCACTGCCACGGTCATGACTACTACCGTGAATACCATGAGTGGCCAGACGCTCGGCCAGCAGTTAGCCCAGCCGTTGCCTTTCAGCATGATTCCGCGAATAAGTCGATTGAAATAGGTTAGAGGCAGAAGGTCTCCCAGAACCTGGGCCCACTTCGGCATGCCTTGGAAGGGAAACATGAACCCGGAAAGCAGAATGTTGGGCAAGAAATAGAAGACCGTCAGTTGTACCGCCTGAAGCTGATTTCCGGCCAACGACGAGAAGGCGATTCCGACAGTTAAGTTGGCCGCCACAAAGAGCAGCGCTACCAGGTACACCGCACCAATGCTACCGAAGAACGGGACGTGAAAGACCAATCGCGCGGCGATCAGGATGATGGTCGCCTGGGTGAGGCCGATACCGATGTACGGGATGAGTTTTCCAGTCATCACTTCGATTGGCGTGGACGGCATCGCGAGCAGGTTTTCCATGGTGCCGCGCTCGCGCTCGCGGGTAATAGCAAGACCCGTCATCATGACCATGGTGAGTGTCAGGACAACGCCCATCAACCCGGGTACGACGTTGTATTGTGTAATTCCGTCAGGGTTGTACAGCCGATGAACGTCGACTTCAAACGGAGCTGGACTCCCAGCCAATGATGCCAACGGTCCGGTCAGTTCCTTCTGAACAACAGACTGCGTTATGCCGCTTATGGCGGCCACCGCGTTTGCCGCTGCGGTAGGATCGCTTGCGTCGGCTTCAATCAACAGAGAGGGCCGCTCGTGGCGAAGAAGCTGCCGCGTGAATCCCGCAGGTATATTTACCACGAACAGAACTTTGCCTTGGTCCAGGGCCTCGCGGCCAGCCGCCTCGCTGGGTAACTCTTCCACCACCTTGAAGTAGGCGGAGTTCTTCAAGGCTGAAATGAAGCTGCGGGTGATGTCGCTGTGGTCTGCACTGATAATGGCAGTGTCCAGATGTTTGGGGTCAGTATTGATGGCATAACCAAACAGCGCCATTTGTAGGATGGGCACCCCAATGATCATGGCGAACGTGACGCGGTCTCGCCGTAGTTGTATGAACTCCTTGCGGACGATGCTCCACCATCGAACCAGAGAGAAGCCATTGCGTCGCATCACGCTTCGCCTCCGAAGTTATCGGCCGAGCGGCTCATCATGTAGATGAAAACATCTTCGAGTCCGGTATCGATCTTTTCTGCCCGCATGCCCTTGCCTGCAATCGTTGTGTCAATTGCGCGCTTTAGCAGGGAGGCATCGGACCCGCTTACATGCAATACAGTGCCGAACGAAACCGTCTGGTCTACACCGGGCTGCTCTCGGAGAGACTTCTGTAACTCGAACAAATTGTCGCCGAAGATTGCCCAGCTAGTGAGATGCTGGCTGGCGATTACTTGCTCTGCCGTGCCCTGCGCGAGCAGCTTCCCGTATGCAATGTAGGCGAGTTTGTGACAACGTACCGCTTCGTCCATGTAGTGGGTACTGACAAGAACAGAGACGCCGCGGGCTGCTAACCCGTGAAGTTCATCCCAGAAGTCCCGCCGCGCCTTCGGATCGACGCCCGCAGTGGGTTCATCGAGCAGCAGGAGCAGGGGATTGTGCAGCATGCAAGCGGCCAGCGCCATACGTTGCTTCCAGCCTCCCGACAACTCGCCTGCCAACTGTCCAGCTCGGCTCGCCAGGTGCAGGTCCTCTAACGACTTCTGCACTACTTCCCGACGGTTCGGGATCTGATAAATGCGGGCCACGAAATCAAGGTTTTCGCGGATGGTGAGGTCATCCCAGAAGGAGAATCTCTGTGTCATGTATCCGACGTTGCGTTTGATTTCCGCGCTATCCCGACGTATGTCATAGCCGAGGCATGTACCGCTGCCTGAGTCGGGCTTCAGTAGGCCGCACATCATCCGAATTGTGGTTGTTTTGCCGCTGCCGTTCGGGCCGAGAAATCCAAAAATCTCACCTTGCTGTACGCGCATCGAGACGTTGTTCACCACGTGCTTGTCCCCGAAGCGCTTGTTCAAGTCGTGAACGTCGATCGCGTACTCGAAGCTGCCAGCAACACTCACTGCAGTGTGACCTCCAGCGGCTGCCCGGGATGCAAGGCGGCTGCTTTGTCGAGTGGCGGCTTAGCGATTACCATGAAGACCAGTTTTGAACGGTTCTCGTTGCTGTAGATAATCGGTGGCGTGTACTCGGATTGAGTCGATACGAAGGTGATCCTCGCCGAGACTGCAGCGGAACACCCGTCGCAATGGACGCTGATGTCTTGCCCAATCCTGACCTTCCCGACCAGGGGTTCTGGGACGAAGAAACGCACCTCGAGGTTTTCGGGAGGCAAAACTTGCACCACGGGATTGCCGGCCGCAACCCATTCGCCTTCGCGATAGAGTGTGTCGAAGACAAGCCCGTCGCGTGGCGAGGCTATCTCTTTCTGTTGCAGTTTCCACTTTGCTTGCTGAAGGGCGGCACGATCGGTGGCAACTTGATCCGCCTGGGCATGAATCTGCTGATCACGAGCAGGAAGCGCCGCAACTTCCAGTTGACTTTCGACCTGGCGAACCACAGCCGAGCTCGTCTCCACCGCGGCGCGCGCGCTGATCAGGTCGGTCAGCGGCACGCCTCCAGCTGCGTACTGCGATTCGAAGCTCTTCAGAAGGTCGACGGACTTCTGTTTCTCAGCCTGAGCTTGCCGCAATTGGGCTTGGATAACCTCGATTTCCGGCGGTCGCTTGCCGGTTTGCAGGTCAGCGAGCCGAGCTTGGGACGCCCGTACGGACTGTTCCGCCTCACGCAGGGCCGAGGCCTCGGGTTCATTGTCAAGGCTAAATAGTGGATGACCGACACCAATTGTCTGTCCACGAGTAACTGATAAACGCGTTAGCCGTCCGCCCTGAGGAGATGCGACATATACGAACTTGCCTTCGATGTAGCCCTCGTATGCATTTGTCGGATGGAGTGAACACCCCGCGAGAATCGCTATCGATCCAACAAGCGTGAGCACCAGCCAAAGGGAAGGTGGTGCATGGAGTAGTCGCATTGTTTCCTCCTGAGTCATCATTTCGCGGGACGCGCATTTTGGGTTGGGTTGGGCGGGTGCCGAAGCCCATCCAGCAACAGCCCGGTTATGTGTCGGCGTAGCGCCATTCGGCTGAGCGGACGCCGGCGAAAAATATCGGCCCATACTTTTGCGGTAGCCATATGCAGCATCACCAATCCGATAGAGGAGAAAACCGTGAGCAGGGGATTGAGTTCGGGATTTAGACTCTCGTCGGCCTGTCCTTTCCCGATGGCTTCCGCCACGAGTCGAATTTTGTCGAATGGAAGTCGCCCCATTACCCGGGCTCGCAGAAGTCCCCCTTCATTGAGAATCTCCCGCATCCATATCGACGGGATCCATGGCGCCCGTTCTATTCCACGCAAGAGCCGCGACACCACCCCTTGAATCATGTCTGAGGGATCTTCACCCGGTTCGACAGGCTTCCACACGTAAGAAATGAAAGGGAAGAGCCGTTCATCCACTAAGGAGTCAAGCAATTGCTCTCGATCTCGAAAGTAGTAATGCACCATGGCAGGCGTGAGTCCTGCGCTCTTGGCAATCTTGGAGAAGCTGGTAGCCGCCACACCGTGATCGGCAATCAATTCGGTGGCAGCCGTAATGAGCGACTCACGGGCGTCGCGGTCCGGGGTGTAGACCGGGCGGCCGGGCTTGTCAGGCGTTCGGGTATGCCGTTGCATGTGGAAAATTAATTAATACAGTAATTAAATAATAATGATGAGTCCGTGTCAAGGCATAACGGGACATACCGCCACACTTCGCCTATCCGGGCCCGAGAAGAATCCCTAACCATCTGGCCCGAACGTCTCTACTTGCGTAAACCATCGTCTCCAGTGGATCGTGAACATCTCCGCGTGACGTTCATTGAGAAGGATTGCGATGAGAACTTCTTTCTCTTGTGGGAGATTCGACGTCCGCATAGTCTGAGGGTACGAAAAGCACGTGAACACGAAATGATTCCGGAAAGCTACAAATCGGAGGAAGGAGGCTGTTCAAAGGACAGGCGTCTGAGCAAACGCTATCCCATTGTCGGAGTCGCGTGGTTTCAATGGAAGGAATCCGATGGGAGGCGGTGTACGGGTAGTGGAGTAACGCGCAATATCGGCAAGGCAGGCATTTTCATTGAATGCGAATCACTTCCGCCCAAGGCGGCGACCCTTAAATTGGACGTTGAGCTCCCGGTTAACCGGAGCGGAAGTGCGACTCTTCGGCTCCGTGGTACCGGAGATGTCCGCCATGTACAGTCAGCGCTTTCCGCGCCGGGGGGGTATGGCGCCGCAGTGATCCTTCACATGGAGACGTCAGCTACCGAAGAAGCCCAGGAGGAGAAATGATCGAGCGGACCTGTAGCACCCGAACGGCCTTAATCCGGGTACCCAAAAACATGTCAGGTTCGTATCGGATTCGATTCTGGCGAGTCGATGTCAACAACTTCACGGGCTGGAGCGAAAGGAGTATTCTCTCGCACTCAATCTGATGTCAGTCTTCTGGCGAAGTGCATTCGTAAGTTGAGAGTGAGATCTGAGTCGACAACAAACAGATGCTGCACCTGCTGGAGGCTGTCACTCTGCAAGAGTGTGGGCCAACACCTCCCGCATCTGCACACGGCCAACTCACTCCGCGTGAGGAATCGGTGGTTCGCTTGGTGTTGCAGGGAATAGTGAACCGCGAGATCGCTGACACTCACCGCTTCAGCGAACATGCGATTAAGAACTATCTGTTCCGCATATTCGACAAGCTGGCTGTTTCAAACCGAGTAGAGCTTGCGCTTTATGCCGTGGCGAAGCTCAATTTGTCCGATAGCAATGCTGCCTAAATTGTCTGCGCGCCGGCGTTCCGGTACGACTCAATCGTGGCGCCCGCTCCTTGGCCAAAGTTTAGTTCGCGGCATTGCGGTATCCACGGGATAACAGTACGATTCCAATCTGACTGGCGTGTCTGCAAAGAACCATCTGGCGAATGTTCCGCAGTTTGAGGAATCAACATGAGCGCTCAACAATCGGACGCCCTCGTCTTCTTCGGCGCTACCGGCGACCTGGCATACAAACAGATCTTTCCAGCCCTACAAGCCATGGTCAGACGGGGACCCCTTAACGTGCCCATTATCGGTGTAGCCAAAGCTGGCTGGAATCTCGATCAGCTGATTGCGCGCGCCAAAGACAGTGTCGAAAAGCACGGAGGACTGGATCCTGCGGCATGGCAGAAACTGAGCGGGCTGTTGCGATACGTGGATGGCGATTACTCGTCCCTGGCAACCTTTCAGGCGGTGCGCAAGGAACTGGGCTCAGCCCAGCATCCAGCGCACTACTTGGCTATACCTCCCATGCTTTTCGAGGAGGTCGTCGAGCAACTCGTCAAGTCCGGTTGTGCAAAAGGTGCTCGCGTCGTGATTGAGAAACCATTCGGCCACGACCTTGCTTCCGCCCAGGAGCTAAACCGGATACTGCTCTCCGCTTTCCCCGAATCTTCAATTTTTCGCATCGACCATTATCTCGGCAAGCGTCCCGTCCAGAACATGGTGATTTTTCGCTTCTCTAACGCTTTCATGGAACCTTTCTGGAATCGCAACTATGTCGACAGCGTGCAGATCACCATGGCTGAAAGTTTTGGCGTTCAGGACCGGGGCGCGTTTTACGACCAGACCGGCGCGATTCGCGACGTCATCCAGAATCATCTGTTTCAGGTGCTTTGCAATCTCACAATGGAGCCTCCTGTCCGTTCTGACAGCGAGTCTATCCGTGACGAGAAAGTGAAAGTACTGAAAGCGATCCCTCCACTGGACGCACGCAACCTCGTGCGTGGCCAGTTCGTCGGATATCTTGACGAGAAAGGTGTGGCGCCTGATTCGAAAGTCGAGACGTTCGCTGCTCTGCGTCTGGAGATTGATTCATGGCGTTGGAAAGGTGTGCCTTTCTTCATTCGCGCCGGCAAGAACTTGCCAGTCACCTGCACGGAGGTTGTGGGGCGCCTACGCAAGCCCCCTTCCGTCACGTGGGAAGTCACTCCCGCAGAAAACCACTTGCGATTTCGCATTAGCCCCGAGATGACCATCGCGGTGGGCGCGAACGTTATGGCCCCTGGATCAGAGACCTCGGAAGAAACTGTCGAGATGCTGGCTTGCCGGCATCCTCGTCCCGATGACATGGAACCTTACGAAAGGATACTGGGGGACGCAATGGCAGGCGATGCTAGCCTTTTTGCCCGACAGGATTATGTCGAAGAAGCGTGGCGCATTGTCGATCCAGTGCTGAAGGCTGTAACGCCGGTCTACCCCTATAAGCCGCAGAGTTGGGGACCGAAAGAAGTTGGTCCGAGCGTGACTCCTCCGGGTGGATGGGACGAACCTGTCGCGTCAGACCAGGAAGACTTCCGAGTGACTCCGACTGGGGCGTCATAGTTCGAGCGCTGTTAACCGGTGCTGTCCATCGCCGTGAACAGGTTGTTGAGCGATTCCACGAGGGTTGGATGCGCGAATATGCCGTCGCGTAGCGCGGTGTATGGCAGCTTTCCCATCATCGCGACCTCGAACGCGGCCATAACCTCGCCACCTTCGACGCCAAGGACTGCCGCACCCAGTATCTGATCGGTGTCTGCGTTTACCACTGCCTTCATGAAGCCGCGAGTCTCATCCACCTCGAGAGCGCGGGCCACCGAGGTCATCGGCAACTTAGCGACGCGAATATTTTGGCCTTGCGCGCGGGCTTCTGCTTCCGTCGCGCCGACCCTTCCCAACTGCGGATCAATGAACACCGTGTAGGGAACGAGCCGGCCGTTCGTCGAGGCGTTCTTCTTCTCGATCAGGTTGGCGCGAATAATGCGAAAGTCGTCGTACGAGATATGCGTAAAGGCCGGTCCGCCTTTGATGTCACCCAGCGCGTAGACGCCGCTGGCCGAAGTTTCGAGACGGTCATTCGCCATAATAAAACCACGATTATCAATTCGAACTCCCGCCGCCTCGAGGTTCAGGGTGTCCGAGTTGGGCGCTCGCCCGGTCGCCACCAACAGATGTGATCCCACCACCGTGATTGAACGACCTGCCTGTTCAGCCTCAAGTCGAATCTTTCCCTCTGCCTGGGTCACGCGTGTCGCGTGCGCGTTCAGCAAGACGTCAACGCCATCTTGTTTAAGGATCGCGGCCACTTCCTCCGCGATGTCAGGGTCCTCCCGCGCGAGTAGTTGTCCACCGGACTGAACAATTGTCACTCGGCTGCCGAAACGCCGGAATAGTTGTCCGAACTCCAGTCCAATGTAGCCGCCGCCTAGGATCACTAGGTGGTCGGGAACCGCATCGAGCTCCATAATAGAGATGTTGTCGAGAAACGGAACAGTCTCCAGGCCATCCAGAGTGGGGCGTGCAGCACGATCTCCAGCGTTGATAAATATGTGCTTCGCGGAAAGGTCGAGCGTGGTGCCGTCATTTGTATGCACCCGAATCGCCAGGGGGCCGGCAAAACTGGCGTCACCAAAGATCAAATCCAGGTTCGCCGTCTTTTCAATATGCGACTGGCTCCCAGTGCGAAACTTGTCTACAATGTCGCGCTTACGCTGTCGTACTTTCTGCAAGTCGATGCTGATCGGACCGGTTCGCACTCCATAGTCGGCGCCACGCCTGGCCAGGTACGCCACCCGACCGCTCGCCACCACCGTCTTGGTTGGAGTGCATCCTTCGTTGACGCAAGTTCCGCCAACGTGTTTCCGCTCGATGAGCGCCGTGCGCATTCCAGCCCCAGCCAGCGCCGTTGACAGAGGAGTGCCCGCTTGTCCGGAACCGATAATAATCGCGTCGTACTTCTGGGGGATACTCATCGCTTGATCAAGGGTTGGACGATTGTAATGCCCCAGAAGCGCGAAACCAGCAGCAAGCCAAGCCCGACTGCAATCAGGTCTTCTGGGATAGCAACGGCGATATCCCGAACATGTAGCGCGCGAACCAATCCCACACGCGCGTGATAACCGCCAAATGTCCCAGCGACCGCGCCGATTGCGCCGACTATTGCTCCAACCCATCCCGAGGAACCCGCGGCGACCGCGAGACAAGCGCCCGTCAACAGACCCATCACAGCTCTTGCACCCAGTTGCGCGGGAACAGTACGTGCGGGAGTAGAGGGAAGCTGATCGGTAACAAACTCGGCCAGGGCTCCGAGAGTAAATATTCCCACGGCCCACACGGATCCCATAAACGCGAAAGGAGATCCCGACAAATTGATCCAACCGAGATGCGCCGCCCACGCAACCACTGCTGGTGCCGTCATGGCTCGAAGCCCAGCATCGAAACCGATGCCAAACGATAGCACCATCCCAAATGCAGAATTCATAACCCTTCTCCAATTTGGTGAAGAATTAAATAGTCCCGGGTGAAGCTCGAATGAATGGATGACGCCGCCGGGTAACCGATTCAATTTTGGATTGAGTTTTGCGGAGTGATGCTGCTCCGGCCACTCACACACGCCGACACACTGCCGCTGATATGCGGATAACGGTGGCAATCCGTGCAGCGAATGCGATTCACCGCGTCGGAGCCGTCCGACCAGGTTTGCAGGAGTTGCTCGGCGGATCCCAGCCATGACCCGTCGCAGTCGCTATACCACATTGTGACTCTGATACCGTAGGAGGACTTGGCCCTCACGGATATGATCCCGCAGATCAAGGCAGCCGGCACAACAAGCCCCAAGGTGCTCGTCGCACGTCCCCACGCGGCCACTTCAAGGGAAGTTAACGTATAGCGGAGCCGATTAGGCTATAGGCAAGAACTGCCAATACTGCGAGCGTAATCCCGACATACAAGTAGTCTCGCTCAAGCCAGAATGCAATCGCCGAGAACGTGACACGCGCAACTGGGGTCGCGATCAGTAACAACAGGCCGAGCTGAATGATCGACTTTCCGCTTTCTTGGATCGAGCCGGATATGATGCCGGAAAATGTACGAAGCTGGGGAGTTTCCCCGCGAAAAGTCCGGAAATCGACCGGCTCGCTTCCGTGACGTGCCAGATAAATTCCGGCTCCGGTTAACACCACAGCGGCAGCGATCAGAACACCGACACGCAGCAGGACGCCAATGATCACTTCGATTCGGTGATCGTCCCATAACTGCTGCATCACAAGCGTCCTGTGAGGCCGTTAAAGATCATTTCTACTCCGAGCACGGCGATCACGGCGCCAAACACGACCCGAAGCGATTTGCTTTTCGTCGTCACTAACACTCGCGCACCGGTTAACGAACCGGCGAGGACACCGAGCATCACGGGCATAGCAATTCCTGGTTGAATAAAACCGCGAGCGAGATAAACGCCGCTGCTCGCTGCGGCGGTAACCCCAATCATAAAATTGCTGGTCGTTGTTGACACTTTGAACGGGACGCGCATGGCCTGATCCATCGCCAGCACTTTTACGGCTCCTGAGCCGATGCCCAGCAAACCGGAGAGTGTTCCCGCACCGAACATCAGACCAAATCCAAGGGGAACCCGGTGAACGGTGTAAGCCTTCACGCCACTGCTTGTGGGATACGTGCCATTCAGCTTGAGAACTCGCGCGAGACTGTCTGGGGCGGTGTCCGGCGGCAATTCGGTCTGGGGGCGGATCGACAAGTACGCGGAATAGAGCAGCACCAATCCGAAGACAATTCCTAAGGTACCCGTGCCCACCTTGGTCGCGATCATGGCCCCGACCACCGCGCCTACTGTTGTGGCAATTTCCAGGAACATGCCGATTCGGATGTTACTGAGTCCTTCCCGCAGATAAGCCGCTGCCGCTCCCGATGAAGTGGCAATCACGGACACCAGAGAGGCCCCGATCGCGTAGCGAATGTCGACGCCGAATACAAGCGCCAACAGCGGAACGATTACGACTCCTCCCCCTAAGCCCGTGAGGGCTCCAAGAAAACCAGCGAGAAAAGAACCAAGGCTGAGGAGAAGTGTAAATGTGAGTACTGTCATCATCCGGAAGAAAGGCCACGTAATTCGATGAAAATATCATAGACCCAAGTTGCGTAACGCGGCTGCATCGGGTCGTTGCTTGTGCGCGCGTCGAACCCGGGTGATTAATGCCTGGTGGCGAAGACACGCTGCCATACATAGTGAAACTTCCGACACTTGCCCGCATCTCACAGGTTAAATTTGGAAGAGGATGCTGCCTCGCATAGGCCGGTCGCAGCGTATTGCCAGATGCCTCTGGGAGTTGCGGCTGGCGGCGCATCCGCCCTGAAATTAGCGACCGCACAAGCCTATCTTGACGGCGAGGAGACGCTGCGCAAGCTGCCGAAAACTGCGCCTCCCTTGTTCTGGTATGCCGCGGCGATAGCGGTTTCTGTTTTTCCCCTATCACGAGCGACTCTGCGCCCCGCCGTCATTCCGATTTCATCTGCACTCAAGGGATTTGATCCCGAATCCCATCTCCGCGCTCCGCCCGTTCCGTAGTTTCAGCACTCGACCTTCAGGACTCCATCAACAACGATGAGTGGCGCCTGCGCGCCTGGGTTCGGCGAGGCTGCCGCGACCGGGTTCGCCGGTTCCCACTCGCCAGCGCAACGTTGTTGGTGAGCCTCACTCAACCTAGCTACTGCAACAGGGGCAGAACCTAAAGGAGCGTATATGTCGAAATCGTTAAGAATCGAGGCAGCGCCGTTGCCACAGCAGCAGTCCTCGTCCAACCCAGAGTTCGACGAGTTGCTCGAGCGAATTAAGCAGCGTGCTTTCGAGTTGTACGAAGCACGGGGGGTGTGTTGACGGAAACCACGAGGAGGACTGGGCCAATCCCGAGAGGGAAATCCGCGAAAAGACTCGGTTCGGCAGGGTCGCCTAGCACTAGGAGATGTCGGAGCGGCCAACTTTTGCGCAGCTCACATACAGAACGCCCTTTGAGGTTGTAATTCTGTACCGAGGTATCTTTCCTGCGTGCCACATATGACTAAACCGTTCAATCAGCAGGTTCCGCATGAGCCGGTCAGCGTGTTTTGCCAACTCCCGCGTTTCTTTTGATAGGTCGACTCGAACTGTTTCGCCCGGCTGGAGTCTCTGATGAAGGAGCATCTCGGATAGTTGCTGCCACTCCTGAGTTCCAAACAATGGGCTCTTACCGTTTCGTGATGTCCAGACCTCTTCAGCCGAGATGATGTTGATCGCCATAGTCTCCTCCCTCATCACACCGGAACGCTACCACGTTGCAACGGTAGAGCCTATTTTAAAGAAAGATTCATCGATGAGCATTGCGCGAGGAACATCAGAGGACCTTGCGACGTGGTAAATACGGCCACGGAGGCTTTAGATGACATGGCAGGGATTTAGACGCCGTCGGAGAGACAGCTAATTTGCAAGCTTCCTCTGCTTGAACGGTAAGGACTGGCGCAGGACATGGCGCATCCGTCGTGAGAGATCAATCCCGAGCAGTTCCGGAGAAATTCTCCGAGGATCCCGCGTTGCGATGCGCGACGACGCCGGGATTGGCGGAACATTCATCAGTTTTTAACAAATTCGTAACCTAGCCCAAATAGGATGCCATTGAACGTCCAGCCCGACAAATTCTTGCGTTCGCAGCGGTTCTTGGTCGTTCGAGAACTCGATATGTCCCTCCGCCCACCTTGTTTCTAGGAGAGAGAGAGAAAATGAGACAACGACTGGCATTAGCTCTGTTGGTACTAATTGCGACCAGCGGTTTCGCACAGAACTCTTCGTCATCCGAAATGAAGGAAATGAAAGACGCCATCGCTGCCCAACAGCAGCAAATCCAACAGCTCCAACAGCAGATTCAAAGCCGCGACGCGGCCATCCAGACACTGGAGCAGCGGGTAAGCCAGGCGGAAGCCGCGGCCACCCAGGCGCAATCGACGGCTAAATCAGCCCTCGGCGGCGAGAAGAAGGAAGGCGCTCTGAGTACAGAAGAATTCAATGCGTTGCAGCACGACGTGACCGACCTGAAGGCTGTATCGGCCAATACGGTCGAAGGCCTGCAGGACACCCAGAAGCGCGTCGGCGATCTAGAGAGCCCGCTGGCGATTCACTTCAAAGGAATCACCATTACGCCGGGAGGCTTCCTGGCGGGTGAAACCTATTGGCGTTCGCATGCCACCCTAGGCGAAGCCACACCGCTGAACGCAATTCCGTTCTCTGCGGCCGGTCAGGCTCGAGCTTCGGAATTCTACGGCTCGGGCCGTCAGTCGCGCTTGTCGATGCTGGCGCAGGGCAAGTGGGGAACTACCAACTTGACGGGTTACGTCGAAGGTGACTTCCTGGGTGTGGGCGTCACCTCCAATCCCAACCAGAGCAACAGCTACGTATTTCGTCAGCGACAACTCTGGGCCCAGGCGGGCTTCCAAAATGGGTGGACGGTTACAGGCGGGCAGATGTGGAGCTTGGTGATGGAAACCAAGAAGGGGGAGGACAACCGCACCGAAGCCACACCGATGCAGATTGACCCGAACTACACGGCGGGCATGAGTTGGGACCGTGCATTTGGTCTGCGCGTCACCAAGAACTTTAACAACAAGATATGGATCGGAATGGCGCTGGAGAACTCCCAGGAACTGCTGACGGCCTCGGGCGCTTCTGGCAACTTCTTAATCGGCGGTCCTGGAACCGGCGGTGGACTCTACAACCAGTTTGCTAACTACTCCACCAACGTAGCGCCTGACATCATTGCCAAGATCGCCTTTGAGCCGGGCTTCGGACATTATGAGGTGTTCGGCCTCGCCAGTGATTTCCGGGAGCGCCTATACCCCAACGCCACGGCTGCCAAGCCGTCGGCCCTGGGCGCCTATAACAGCAGCATCTGGGGCGGCGGATTTGGTGCCAATGCGCGCTGGTTGTTCTTCCAGAAGCACATCGAGACGGGCATCCATTACCTGGGAGGCAAAGGCATCGGTCGCTATGGCGACACGACCTTGGCAGACTTGACGGTGAATCCAGCTGGCCAACTTAAGGCCCTGCAAAACTACCAGATGCTGGCGTCGTTGGAATGGCACTCACCGCATTGGGACCTCTATGGTTACGGCGGTGGCGAATATGACGGCAGAACTTGGTACGGTACGAAGCCCGGTGGTCTCGGACCGGTCGGCTACGGCTCGCCGTTGTTCAACAACACCGGCTGTGGAACGGAAACCCTGCCAGGTACGGGCGCGGCTTATTATGCGTCGGCGGCTACTTCGGGCTTTTCGCCCGGTGCTTTAGCAAGCTGCACCGCAAACATCAAGAGCATCGTGGAAGGCACCACCGGATTCTGGTACAAGCCCTACAACGGTCCCAAGGGACGCCTGCAAATGGGAATGCAGTACTCG
Organism: uncultured Acidobacteriaceae bacterium; assembly: GCA_963722405.1. Taxonomy (GTDB): domain Bacteria; phylum Acidobacteriota; class Terriglobia; order Terriglobales; family Acidobacteriaceae; genus DASRAA01. The sequence continues at coordinate 253,989 of CAVRMO010000012.1, read as the reverse complement.
TATCTGGTTCGGACTGCGTGGGTAGGTTACGGCGCGCCCCCGTACACGACCTTGCCCGGATCGTCTACCACCGCTCCGAAGGCAATCGAGAACATGTGGTTCACCTCGTTCCGCTATTACCTGCCGTAAGCAACTCATTGGCCGGTCCGGTTTGGATAACCTAGGCACAACGTAGTTCTGTTGTGCCTAGGGTTGATCCTCCGCGTGATGCACGCCCTCACGGGAGGACGTACGTTCCATGCTCCAATTGCCCGCATCGCAAGAGACGTTGTTCAAAACACCGCACCATGGCGGTCGAACTGGACGCACAACGCTAATTCGGAGATCACGGCGGGAAGCTTCGCAACCGTCAATTGGCCGGTGCAAAGTTCTTACCCAACGCTATTCGTTCCTTGGCACTGGGACTTAGCCGGGCGTCGGAGTATCCATGCGTTCAGCAGACTAACAAAAGAATGAGCACCGCGGTCGAGGCTTACGTCGGCGGCATCCGCGAAGGCCAGCCGACTGCGTTCACGGTCACGCAGTTCTTGTACGCTTGTTCCAGTTTGGTGTTCCGGCAATTGCGCGAAACTGTGCGCGCGCAAGTTGCACAAGTTGATGCGGCGACGCGCTCGGGTTGCGCGCACAGCAGCGGTTCGGTTGGGCGACGAATGTGTTCGACTATCGTCCAAACGGCGCGGCTGCTGTTTCTACTGCAAAGAACTGTTTAGCGGTGGAGATGCTGTTGCTAGCCGACCAGTGCTGCCTAGCCTTCTTCGCGCCGTAGATGGCCACACTTTGCCCCAAGTCTGCCCAGAGATATGCGCTAGTTGTTGCCGAACCGTGCGCATGGGTCGGTGCAAGACGGCCTTCGGTCCCAAGGGGGAGCGTTCCCCGACTTTGGGAGTTTGGCCGCTAATACCGGCGATCCGGAGTCCTTTACTTTAGCCTGAGGGCGCCCAACCGAAGAATGCTCGGGCGGAGTTGTCACCCTGAGCAATAACCCGCTTCCGGCGGACACATTCACATTTCTGTCAGACTCCAGAATGATTTGTCCGATTGGATCATTTCTCCCGGCGTGGGATATTTTCAGGTCTTCGAAGCCGTAGGCGCCACAGGCCGAAGGTGAGAACAACCAAAGTGCCTGCGCTCGCTCGTTTTCGACCATGGCTCCTCGGCAACCACCTTCGCGAGACGCTATCAGGTTCGCGGTCACCTCGCCTGAGTCAGTAGATTTTCCGACCACCTCACCATGCGACATCACGATCCCGGCTCCGCGATAGACGGCATCTCCGCCGATTTGCGTTGTGACCCAATCGCTCTGGCTGGTCCCACGATCATCGATAGCAGTCGTGGGCAGTTGTGCGTCAAATACATCCATCATGGAAGCCACCGAGCGCAGGCTTGTAGTAACCGGAACGCTGGCGCCTTGAATCATCAAGTGATCGAACGTAAGCACGATGCGCGAGCCTGAAGTCGTGCTCGGCCGTCTCACTTCGACGATGTGTCCAACCAGTTTGGTGCCTGCTTTAATTCGCGTCTCGGAAGACAGAGGAACATCTTGCATGACTCTTGCCTGAATTGTCTGCCCGATTCTGGCCTTCTTGGCGTTCAGTGTCGATTGCAACATCACTGGCATGACGGTTCCGGCTGGAATTTCTTGTGCAAGCAAAACAGGAGTTAGCAAGAGCACCGCCCATGCAAGAACCCTAAGTCTTAGCATCTCTATACCCCGCAATCTCTAGAGCAAACCACAGCAGGCTGCTTTGTTCAACCCTCAACATTGGCGTTCTCCCGCGCCTAGCCATTGGCCTGAGCTCAGGCCCCGACGTCGTAAGCACTGGAACGTCCACGAGCCCGTCTGACAGCGAAGAGCACAGCACTGGGGTCGGTCAAACCAGCCTCGGCGCTGACAAGAACATGTGCGATCTGGCTCACTGCTTCACGACATAGGTTGACGGTCTGCTCGTCGTTGGTCAGGAACGAAGCAGTCTGAACAATCGACAAGGCTTGGCGAAGGTGGTGATTCAGGTAGACGCTCCGTTGCTCCCCAAGTTTCAACCGAACCTCTGCCCTCACTGCACGAGAGCTGAAATACAGGGCAGTGGCAGCGTTCAAGAGATTGACGAGGAATCATTGCGAAAAAAGGAGCAAGCGGTGAGGATGACCGAGCCACTCGGTTAAGGAGCCCCGCAGCACCCGGATACACGGCAGTTCGGTAGCAACGCTGAACGTGAAAACCGAGGCAGCGATTTCGAATGGTTGCCGCTTCATATGAAGCACCTCCAAGGGAAATGATGATTGCGTCTCCCTCATTTGGACGCGGAAACGCGGCGCGCAGTTGGTTTACGACCACGCAGTCGTCGGACCTGGGCTACGCTCCAAAGCGCGCAGGTGAAGGCGACGGGAAACAGCCACGCGCCATTGAGCCTCCACGCCAGATTTGCGCCGGAGAGTACGAGAAGCGGAACATATGGCTCCAAGTACCGCAGAGCATGGTCCCGGTCGTGCATCCGCATCAGGAAATACAGCAGGCCAAGAAAAGCCAGTGTTCCCAGGACAATCGAAACGGGATGAAAGCGCCACGTATTCCAAAACACGACGTCAGTTGCAAAGTAGTAGGTGTCCTCAACCGCTCCGACGATGCAGCAGGCGAAGATCGCAGCTATCCAAAAGGCCATGCCGGTATGATCCTGCGGTTCTCTGCGTCTTTTGCTCATTCTTGCCCTATGGCGCCGCGATCTGGAAGCGGAGGACGGACTCGGCTATGCGGTATTGATACTTCGCGGCAGCGAACTGGATTTGTGCTTCGGTTTGCGTCAGTTGTGCCTGGCTGAGTTCCACAATTGAGCTGAGCCCCAAGCTGTAGCGAGTCTGCGATAGATCGACGGCAAGATTGGCCTGGTCGACATACTGTTGTGTAACGCCAATGCGGTTGTAGGCGGTAATCGCACTTAGCCAACTGGTGCGAACATCATTGGCGATGCGGTCTTTCAAATCGCGGAGCTGCTGGTTGGCCGCCTGGGCCCGAAAACCAGCCTCCCGCGAGCGTGCTGGGTAGAGAAAGCCATTGAAGATCGGGATGTTTACGTTGACTCCGATCGCCCCATACCAGGATGTGAATGGGGACACGCCCGCAATCGAATTGCTATAAGGCGTGCGTCCGACAACACCCAGTGCCTCGATCGAGGGCAGCAGCAAATCGCGCTCGGCCTTCTGAAAATGCTGAGCGGCCTGGTATTCGAAACCTTGCGAGGCAATCTCCGGACGGTTGCTGAAGGCCTCGTCCTGCAACTGACTGACGGCGTCGGGCGGCGGCTTCAACTCGGTGTCGGTATCGACAAGATCGAATGGTTGTTGGGAGGTGTAGCCCAGAACCTGGGACAGCGCCGACAGCGCAGCTTGGTAATTGTTCTGGGTGTCAAGGAGAAGAAGTTTGGCCTGGGCGAGGTTGGCGTTAGCGAAGCTGACGTCAAGCTGAGAACGCAGCTTGTTCTGGAATAGCGTCGTAATCTGATCAGACACAAGTTGGCGGGCGGTAACTGTCTGTTCTGCGACTTTCTGCAGAGCGAAGGTTTGCAGTGCGTTATAAAACGCTTCATCAACCGCCAGCTTGATCTGGTCAGCGGTGGCAACGGCGTTCATATCGGCAGCCTTGGCGCGCAGTGCGGCGGAGGCGACCAGGTTGTTGGTGCGGCCAAAGTCGGTAATCATTTGCGACAAGGTAATTCCGCCGGCGGCGCGCCCATACACGATGGGGTTGTTGAGATTGCCGGCGGCGATGCGCGAGCCCTCGTGCGGCTCAACGGCCGTCAAGCTGCCGTAGATATTGGGATAGTAGGCAGCCTGTTGCTGCCGAGTGACCTGCTTGGACGCGAGAAACAACAACCGATAGACCGAAATCTGAGGATTGTTTTTGAGCGCCAGCGCCTCGGCATCCTGTACGGTCAGGCGTACCTGTGCACCTGTAACGGACAACTGAGCCGGAACTTGGCCCGTTTGCGGCGACTGATTTGGCATTGGAGTGGGCGGAGAGGTCCCGGTCTGCGGGTAAGGTGTCGCAGTTGGCGTAGAGCCAGTCTGCGCCGCCATCGAACCAGTTACCAATAAAACGAGAACCACGAGCTGAAACATCTTGCGTCTCAAGCCTTCACCTCCTGTGTGGGCTGAGCCTCTTCTCTGCGATGGATCAGCAAATAGGCCGCGGGAACGATAAAAACGGTTAGGACCACCGAGACCAGCAGGCCGCCGATGATGGAGCGCGCTAGCGGAGCGTATTGCTCGCTGCCGGCTTCCAACGCCAGTGCCATCGGAACAAGTCCCAAAAGGGTCGCCAGCGAGGTCATCAGGATAGGACGCAACCGGACCCGACAAGCCAGCGCGACGGCATCGCGGATGGGCATCCCGCCCTTCCGATGGGTGCGAGCCACGTCCACGATGAGAATGCTGTTGGAGACCACGATGCCAGTCATCATCAGCACTCCCATAAGCGACATCACATTCAGACTGGTGCCGGTGATCAGCAGGAATAGGATCACGCCGGTGATGCCCGACGGAATCGCCAGCAGAATGATGATGGGATCGATGAACGACGCAAACTGCGCCATCAGAATCAGGTACACCAGCACGATCGCTAGCAGCAGCCCCACACCAAAGCTGACGAACGACTGGTGCATGGCCTTCACGGAACCGCGCATCTCTACGCGTACATTCGGCGGCAACTTGGTGTTGTCGATTATCTCTTGCACCTTGCCGGCGAGCGCGCCTAAGTCCTCGCCCTTGGGTGAAATATAGACGTCAATCTTCCGAAAGAGCTGGTAATGGTCCACTTCCGTCGGGGTGTTGATCATCTTGATGTCGGCCACGTTCTCCAGCATGGTGGTGCTGCTGTTGTCTTTTGCGTGCAGTGGGATCTGTTTGAAGTCCTCCATCGACATCGTATCCAGTTGATGATTGTTGTACTGCACTGTGAGGAAGTAATTGTTCCCGCTGTGTGGATCGACCCAATAACTGGGGGCGATCATGCCATTCGAGGTCAGCGCTGTCACCACGTTGTTGACCACGTCGGTCGCGGTGAGCCCGAGTCGCGCCGCCATTTCACGCCGCACATTAAGCTCGATTCCCGGATAGTCCAGGTCTTGCGGGATCAGCACATCACTTACATCTCGGAGCTGCCGCACCTTTGCTGCCATCTCGCTGGCAACCGCGTATGCGGCGTGCTGATCATTGCCGCTCACCTGGATGTCGATCGGCGCGGGCATTCCCAGGTTGACCACCGAATCCACCAGGCCTCCGGTTTGGAAATAGGTGGAGAGTTCGGGTAGCTCAGACTCCAGCTTGTGGCGCACGCGATCCATATAGGCGAAGGTGCTGACCTTGTGTTCGTTATTGAGACTCACCTGCACGAACGCCGTGTGCTGGGCAGAATTACTGGTGTAGATGGCGGAGAGGTCAGGCGTCATCCCAATGTTGGAGACGATCATCTGCAGGTCATCTTTCGGGATGACATCGCGCACCTCGCTCTCCACTCGCGCAATGTACTGGTTGGTCATCTCTAGACGAGATCCGGTAGGCGCCTTCACGTTGATCACAAACTGGCCGGGGTCGGTGCGAGGGAAGAAGGCTACGCCGAGCAAGGGAGCCAGCGCCAGACTCACCACGAAGCTGGCCATGATCACGACCACGGTCGCGACCGGGCGCTGCAGCGCCTTGCCTACGGCGGCGTCATACCCGCCCAGCATGCGGTTGTAGCGATGGTTGAATCCGGCCACGAACTTTCCGAAAACCGATTTGGTTTCCTGATGGCCACCGTGGCCATGCGCCATCTTGATGAACCTTGCGCAAAACAAAGGCACCACGGTCATTGCGACCAGGTATGAGGCGGCCAAAGCCAGAACCACGCCGAGCGCCAAGGCGGTGAACAGGTATTTGCTGACGCCGTACAGGAAAATTACGGGAAAGAAGACGATCGCGGTGGTGAAAGTGGCGGCCAACACCGCCAACTGGACTTCCTGACCGCCCTTTTCGGCAGCGGTGACGGCGTCTTCGCCCTCCTCCATGTGGCGGAAGATATTCTCCAGCACCACCACGGAGTTATCAATCAATCGCGAGAGCACCAGGGCGAGTCCGCCCAGCACCATGGTATTGATGGTGCCGCCAATTCCATTCAACAGAAGAAACGCGGCCAGGCAGGAGACCGGAATCGAGATCAGGACCGAGATGGTTCCGCGCACCGAGCCCAAGAAAATCAGGATCATTACTGCGGTCAAGACCAGACCAATGCCGCCCTCGCGCAGTACATTGGCGACGGCGATCTTCACATATTGCGACTGGTCGAACACCACATTGGCGACCAGTGAGGACGGAATATCCAGGAGATGCTTCACCCGATCCCGCACTCCGTCCACGATTGCGATGGTGTTGCTGTTACCGCCCTGCTTCAAGATGGGTAGATACACGGACTTCTGCCCGTCCACGCGTACGATGTTGTACTGGATGGCGGAAGAATCTTCCGCGTGCCCGATGTCTCCGAAGCGCAGCAGGCCGTTGCCGATGGCCTTCAGCGGCACGTCGTTCATCTGCGATATGTCAGGCAGTTGACTGTTGCTGTAAATGTTGTAGTCTCTGGGCCCGATGCGCACGTCGCCGGCCGGCAGGATCCGGTTGGAGTTATTGATGACATTAACCACGTCCATGGGGCTCATTTGCGCCGCTTGCAGTTTGACCGGATCGATGTAGAACTGGATCTGGCGATACTTGCCACCATAGGGCTGAGGCACCGACGCGCCCGGCACGTTGGCAATCTGGTTGCGAACCGTGAACTGCCCTTCGTCGTGTAACTGGGTTTCGTCGAGTCCTTGACCCTTCAAGGTCACCAGACAGACCGGCAAGCTGGAGGCGTCAAATTTCAGCACCACCGGCGGCAGGGTCCCCTGTGGCAGGCGCCGCAAGTCAGCCATCGCCAGGTTGGCGATTTCGCTCACGGCCGCGTCAGCGTCGGTGCCCGGCTGAAAGTAAACCTTGATGAGGCTTACCCCCGTCAACGAACGCGATTCGATGTGATCGATATTGCTGCCCAGGGTAAAGAATCGTTCGAAAGTATCGGTGATGTTGGCCTCGATCTGCTCCGGGGGCATGCCACTGTAAAAGGTGGCGACTACGACCACTGGAATGTCGATCGGCGGAAACAGATCGACTGGCATGCGAGCGACCGTTGTAACGCCAACTACAACGATGGCTAGGCACAACATAAGAATGAAGAACGGATACTTGATCGCGAAACTAGGCATTGGTCATCACTCCGAATCTGCGTTGCTGGAGGAGAGTGCGGCTTCTTTTGGCTTTACTAACTCGCCTTGCTGATAGCTGCCGAGGTTGCCCACGATGACGCGCTCGCCGGGAGAGAGTCCAGCAACGATTTCGACAGCGTTGGAGCTCTGAACTCCGGTCTGCACATCGCGAGACTGGACCCGGTTCTGCGAATCCACTACGAGCACACTGGTCTTGTTCTCGCTGCGCCGGATTGCCTCGATTGGGACAGCCAAGATGTTGGGCCGGCTGGCAGCACTCAACTGGACGTTGGCATACATTCCGGGTTGCAGACGGTAGGTGGGGTTCGGCACCTCAATTTCAACCTGCATGGTGCGGGTCGATGGGTCGAGCGAGTTGGTAAATCGGGCGATCTTAGCCTGTGAAATGTTCACCGGTAGCCTGCACGTGCACGTCCGCTGAATCGCCAATCTTGACGATCGCGGCAATCGATTCAGGCACCGGAATACGAAGACGCAACACATTGATCTGAGCAACCGTAACCACAGGCAGGCCACTTGTGTTCGAGGTCCCGGCCTGCACCAACGAGCCGGTATCAGAGAAGCGCCAGGTCACAACACCGTCGTAGGGAGCTGTGATTCGAGCGTAGTCGAATAGGGCTGAGTAGTGCTGCTGGTTGGCCCTCGCCGCTTCCAATTGCTGACGGGCCGCCGACAGTGCCGACTTTGCGGCATCAACCTGTGCTCCAGACGCGCGGTCTTTCGCGGTGGCATCGTCGAGTTCCTGTTGTGCAATCAATCCGGGCCGCGCTTTGTCGGTGTTGACCAGCCTGGCGGCGTTGGCATTCAAGGCCACATGATCGGCCTCGGCCCGCGAGACGTCGCTCTGTGCGCGAGTAATTTCCTCCTCCGCGTGATGCACTGCTGCCTTGGCTTCATCAACCTGAGCAACGAGTTCTGGGATCTCGAGCACCGCAAGCACCTGTCCCTGGTGGACGCGGTCCCCTATATCGACATCGATATGGCGGATGTACCCAGCCACCTTGGCGTGCAACTCGACGTTTTGGTAGGGAATGAACTGGCCCGCGATAGAAAGGGATGTGGCGATGGTCTCTCGCTTCGCTGCAGCCACAGCGGCGTACGGCACGTGTTCGTTGCCTGCACCTGTTTCTTTCGCGGTCGTGCTGCCCGGTGAACCAGCGCGCGCGCGCTTCGCGACCACGGCGGCAATAACCAGACAGACCACGACGAGTCCTAACACAAGTAACTTGTGCCAACGACGTACTTGCATGAACGTCCTCTTTTCGACTGAGCGGGCTTCGATATCCGATGCCGCTCAGCGCGAGCGGTTTGTCCCGAGAAATACGGGATTCGAGCGTAATAGCGAAAATATGACTTGGAAAAAACTAGGCTTGAAGAGGCGGAGGCCGGAGAAAACGATGAATTTGTCGCAGAGGGAGATTTCTTGGGGTTGGGACAAGAAAGGCGCTACGGGTGCGCAGCTCTCGATGGAGATACAACCCGACGAGGCACAGCACAGCCATCCAGAACAGCATGCCACTGCCTGAGTCAACGGACTGAACTTCCATCTTCTGTCCGTTGAGCCACAGCTTCGAAGCGGTAGATGGAGTCGCCTTTGCCGGCCCGGTGCCACTGTAGACCGAAGTTTTTGCGTGCAACGCAAACATGAATACCAACGCGCAAAGCATAATCAATTGCGCGCGCCACCGCATTTTGGTTTTCATGGTTTGCAAGTTCACAGCCAGAAACTACCCCACGAGCGTAACACCTCGAATATACGTCAGAACACCGGATTTGTGAGCGAGTTGCAGGGAAAAAAATTTCTGCATTGGTAACATGGGAAGCATTCAAACTTGGGCTGTGCTAGGACGCCTGTTACTTATGCCCACTCGTGGGCTTCACCGGTCGAGAGCCCACCGAACACCGCGCGACTCGATGTCGTCGTGACAGTCGGTTGTCAATGCCCTTTGATTGCAGCAAGTTGCGGTGTTCGCTTCCCTTTTCAAAGAGCAGTCTGAGTGCGCCGCTGCGGCGAGGCAGCAGAAGTGACCACTAGATCGAGGTAAGTTACATGCCCGCGAAACATTGCACGTCACTTTTTCAATATATGATGTGCCGCCGCATGCGGCAGTTTTGGATACACCCAGTCGCGCGCGACGCGATAGGGCGCGTCTACTCCCACATCGTGGAGACATCGTCGCAACTGTCCGTTCATCTGGCCTACCCGAGCGCCGGCTTTCTTTCCAGAGCATGCTTCTAAGCCTGACGTGGCCCCTATGCAACTGCGCCTTTGTGTTGCCAACCGAACATCCGAGCATCGCGGAAATCTCCCGATGACCGTAACCCCGGATATCGTGGAGGATGAAAACACTTCGAGAACCGGCCGGGAGACCGGCAATCGCTCTTTGAATCCACAGCCGGTCAACGGTTCCCAGGAGTTGCGAATCCCAATCCACAACCGCCTCGCAAGATGGATCGCCGGACTCGGAAGTGTCGGATAGGGATTCCATCGGCAGCCTGTGTTTGCGAAGATACATAACCGCGGCGTTGACTGCTATCGAGTGCAACCACGTATAAAACTGGGACTCACCACGGAATGTGTCGATCTTTACTAAGGACTTGTACGAAGACGTCCTGCGTAAGTTTCTCTGCGATCGCGTGGTTTCTTACGATGCGGTCGCAGACTGCATACACACTCTTGAAGTAGGACCGGTAGAGGTGCTGAAAGCATCCAGGATGCCCTCGTTTGGCGGCCTCGATGCTCTGCTGATCTGACAGCGTTCTAAAGACGTGTGGTATAACGACCTGCTTTCCTCGGGAAAGGTCTCTACGAACCGTGGCTCTCTGTAACTGGCGTTCATTCTGGACCCATTCAAGACTGTTCGTTGAGTCATTAGCGAGCCTCGCCTGGGAAAACCTCCGTGCCGATGACTGCAATCTACGGAGAAGAGGAAGCTAAACAGTGTCTGGACACTCGCGGTTTCTACAAAGCGGTTCTCGCCGAAACCGATGTGATTCGAGGCTCCGGAGGAGGGCGGCGAATGGGTCGGGATCGGAGGCGCCAAACTCGTACGGGATTCGAGCGGTTGTAACGTTTCGCAGAGCACGCAAGTCGACTGCTGTCGGGTTAGGTGGAATTATAACGATCGGGAAAATGGGAGGGCGGCTGTTTTCCGGCTCCGGTTGGATCTTTTCGCCGCCGAAGGATAGCTGCGGTGCCGCCAACTGGTTCGTATTCTTTTGCGATTCATAGCGCGGCAGCTTCGCGTTGAAGCAGAAAATAAACAGCAGGACGGACAAGAGCCAAGCACCGTAGCATTGCAGTCTAGCTAAAGGCTGTTGCAAAACTCAGGGCTCAACCTCTTGATTGACGCAGGTCGCTGACGCAGCACTGTGGCAGATCTGTAGCTTCGCTCATATTTACTCGCAGATTTCCTTCAAGAAAATGCAGGCTTCCACTGTTTCTTCTTGACAGTCTCTCTATCTTACTCGATATACTCGAGTACGTTATGATTCGCTCCACTTCCCATCAAGCCTGGCTCTTCTACTCCCCCTTGGCCCAGCAAGCCGCCCTGCTCAAGGATGACTTGCTCGATCCCGTCGATCAGCTCTTGGAGGATCCCGCCTTGGTCGACTTGGTCCGCCAATGTCTGGCCACCCGTTACCCTCTTTCGACGCGTACTGGACGGGACGGAATAGCCCCCGATCGTCTGCTGCGTTGCTGCGTCATGAAGCACCTGAAGGGCTGGAGCTTCCGCGACCTGGAACGGGAGTTACGCAGCAACCTGGTGTACCGTCGCTTCACCCACTTCGATGCCGAGGCTACACCCCATTTCACTACCTTCAGCCGCACCTTTGCCCTGCTGAGTCCGGCGGTCACGGAAGAGATTCATCAGCGGGTGGTCGGCCTGGCTTGCGAGCAAGGGGTGGCCCGGGGCGATAAGCTTCGCACCGACACGACGGTTGTGGAAAGCAACGTTCACTACCCCACCGACAGTTCGCTTTTGGGCGACGGCATCCGGGTGCTCAGCCGCAGCCTGCAACGCATCGCCGCCGAGTGTACGAACGGAGCCCTGGTAGTGGTCGCTCACGGACGGGCGGTAAAACATCGTCTGCTGGAAATCAGCCGCGCCGCCAAGTCCCTGACCGAGGTCAACCAGCAGCGCATGCAGGACAGTTACCAGAAGTTGTTGGGGCTGACCCGGGGCGTGGTGCGACAGGCCAGCGAGGTGCTGCAACGATGGGGGAAGGGGCGGCTGAAAGTGGTGGGCAAGCTCCTGCGAGTAGAAACCCAGATCGGCCAGCTACGGCACTTTCTTCCTTTGGTGGAGAAGGTGATGACGCAAACCAAGCAACGGGTGTGGGGAGGAAATTGCCACGTGGAAGGCAAAGTCTTGAGTCTGTTCGAACCGCACACCGAAGTCATTCGCAAAGGGAAAGCGCATAAGCCCAACGAATTTGGTAGGCTGGTGCGCATTGACGAGGTAGAAAACGGCATCGTGAGCGGGTACCAAGTGCTGGCGGGCAATCCCGACGATACCACGGCCTGGATGCCGGCCCTCCAACAACATCAAGCGTGCTTCGGGCGAGCGCCGCGGATGGCCACCGGCGACCGGGGATTTTTTTCTGCCAAGAACGAGCAGGAGGCACAAGCCCTCGGAGTGAAGAAGGTGGCGCTGCCGGCGCGCGGACGCCTCTCCACCAAGCGAGCTCAGCAGCAGAAGCAGCGCTGGTTCCGGCGAGCGCTGCGTTGGCGGGCCGGCTGTGAAGCCACCATCAGCACCTTGAAGCATCCCTTCTCGATGCGACGAGTCACCTACAAAGGAGAGCCTGGATTTCAGCGCTACGTGGGCTGGTGCGTGATTACCAAGAATCTGTTTTCCATCGCTCGCTATCAAGTGCGTCGGAGGAGCCATGGCCAGGTCGGTTGATGCTGCTGCCCAACGACGCAAGCTGCTGGGCCAGATCCAACGTCTGGCCGGGATCGCCATCTTCGGAACGCTCTCGGAAACCTACCGCACCTGCGGACGAGCGGGTTGCCATTGTCAGGGAGATGGACCCAAGCATGGTCCGCATCTGAATGTGAGCTACCGCGGGGAGAAGGGCAAGACCACCGGCTACTATGTTCCCCAGGCAGCGGAGGAGGCCACGCGAGAAGGGGTGGCCGCTTGGCAAGAAATGCAGCAATGCTTGCGCGAACTGGCGGAGTTGAATAAGGAGCGCAATTTGCAGCGTGCCCGCGAGGCGGATTCGCGATGAAACTATGGTTTTCCCTAACCCTCGTCTGCTGGGCACTTGTGTGTCTGTTTCTCAGCTTTACTCGGGTAGTTGGTCTGAACCACCCGTGGCAGGTTGTCAGCTCGGGACCATGGTTAGATCGAGGCAGAGAACCCGCATCCGACGCGTCCTCAGTTCCGGTTGTCACAAGCATAGAGTTCGATTCGGCTCGCGCTGGACCTTGGCAATCTCTGCTCCTCGACGGTGCACGGACTGCGGACCATCTTGCTCCTCCCCGCCCGGGGACCCACGGGCCACCGAAAAACGACGAGGCCTTGGCGAGTTACCGCTCAAGCCGGCAACTCAGACCAACGCCATCGAGCAACCTTCCCCACGAAATTATCGGCTTTCACGCGCCGAATTGAAGAATCGGGGTTTTGCAACAGCCTTTAGCTAGCTTGGTACGCCAGTATTGTGCTAGCTCGCTGCTCCGCACCATATCGGTGGAACCCCCACCGCCGAAAATAAACCCTTTCTACCGATCGAAGTTGCACCCGAACACTGGAATCCTGTTCCTCGTGCTGCCAAGACTATGGCGTGGTTAACTGACCCAGACACTGGGCGCCGAGATTACGACTGACGTGGCAAATCGCACATTTTGTTATCCACATGTCGCGCAATCGCATCTCACACATGAACCTCATCCGTTGAGGATCGGGACGATGATGCACTTACCTAAGCTCTCTTGGAGTAACTCTATCCATTTGCGTTCGCTGGTCGTAGGTGCATTCATCAGCGTTGTGTTAGGCCCGACAGCCGTGACTTCGTTGCAAAATCCGCGGTCGGCTGCAGCGTCGGCGGACCTGCCTCGGTTCTCAGCTGCATTTTGCTGTGCGGTATTGCAGGACTTCTCCTCAGAAGATGGGTCGACCCCTGACGCGAAACCTATTCAAGAGGACTCCTCCGGGGCCGACTTCGAGATTCTCGGTAAGGCCGCTTCCGTGGTGCCATTCCAACTGCTTTCTAATAGCATCGTCATTCACGTTCGACTCAATGGCCGCGGACCTTTCGCTCTGATGCTAGACAGCGGTGCGGTCAACTTTATTTCCCCCGCCGTTGCCGGAGAACTGAGTCTGCCATTCCAGAGGAAGGACCTAGCCTCCGGTATCGGAGACAGAGTGATCAGCTCCGACGCAGTAAGGATTGAGTCTCTCCAAATCGGCAAGGTCATCCTTCACCGCCAACGATTCCACGTAGTCGACCTACCATACGGCTTCGTCCATGCATCCTCGGAAAGGCTCATCGGGGGAATGGGTTACGAACTGTTCCGGAGGCTAGCAGTCCGCATTGATTTCGATAATGGTCAGTTAGTCTTTTACGATGGCCGAACATTTCGATATCTGGGAAAGGGTACCGCGGTTCCATTCTCAATTGCGCGGCGGCAGCCCGTTGTGGAGGGCGCCGTGGACGGGGTACCTGGCAGTTTTCAAATCGACACCGGCGCAGAAAATGTTCTGAGCCTGAATTCGCCGTTCGTGCGCCAGAACAACCTCGTTGACAAATACGCGGCACACGTCCAAGGCTTTGCCGGCGAGGGCATTGGAGGCCGAGAGAATGCGTACTTCGTTCGCGTGACTAAGTTCGCAATCGGAAAAGTGGAAGTTGATTCCGTAGTCACGGAACTTTCTCAGGATAGCGGAGGAGTGGCAGCTGAACCCTACATATCAGGCATTGTTGGAATGGGTATTCTGAAGCGATTTAATATCACGCTCGACTACTTGCACTCGACGATTTATCTCGAAAAGAACAAGAACTATGGACGCGCGAGTGTGTTCAACCGAGCTGGCTTCGCTCCCCGGATTACGCCGCAAGGATTGAGAGTCGCAAGCGTATTTGCAGATAGTCCTGCGGCCGAATCTGGAATCTCTCCCGGCGATCTGATTCTGATGATCAATGGTCGCACAGGAGATGACCTCAACGCTCCATATCTCTTCGAAGCATTGCGGCAGGCTCCCGGAACCCTCCTTCGCCTTAGAATTCGTCATGGTGAGCAAGACCGCGAGGTTAACTTGAAATTGCGCGATCTACTGTGAACTCCGACCGGAGCGGGCCCTCACAATCGAACTGTCGAGAGCCGCGTATTCTGCAATCCGCGTTTCTAATCAATAGAAACCATGGCCGTGCCCTGTGTGAGGCCTGAGCGCGCCTAACAGTCACATATCAGTGACTCTTGTTAACTCTTGTCGCGGCCAGCGACGACGAGCATCGTAAATCAGACAACGGCGAAAGCCCATTGCGTTTACCTTCGCCGGCGGAACACCGATCCTGACCTCGGGTTGTACAACGGGTAGCGCGAATAGTAATTCGCGTAATCGCCCACCACGCTGTTCACGCACCGCCGAAGAGGTGCCAGCACCAGCGATACTCCACAACGGACGATGGAGTGGGGAACTCAAACACCGTTCCCCACTCCAGGCATCACCTCGGTGGAAAGTATTGCTTGAATATCCGCCGAGACGCTCGCGTGCGCATGCCCTGCAAGCCGTAGCACACCAGGCCTTATAAACTCACGCGATCCAGACGTTAGGTCACGAAATGGCGCTGCGACATGCGACGAAGCCTCGGCTCGACCCAACGAACCCATGTTCCTCTCAAACTTTGGCGTGCCTTTGCCAGTACGAAGCGACAGAGACGCAAGAGTCGCTAGAACAGATCGTGTCGGGTCGCGAGACAACTTGTTTTCGACATCCTCAGGATAAATAGACTCGCGTCCGGTCATTCGGCCTGGGAAATGCCACCGCAGAAGCGCTTCGTCGCCCTTGTGTGGACGCTCGACGAACTGGATCTCGGTCACAAGAAGTCAGAGTTTCCGTTCATGGCGAAACAGGTGGTGTCAGCCGTGAATTCCGAATCTGCATGAGATTCCAGCCAGTACACGACATTGATGTCCATATCGAGGAGCGCCTGCTCGAACCTCGAATCCAATTGTCGGCCTACACCGTGTTCATGGAAAACAAGCGTGGCTCCTGGAGATATCCAGCGGACGAGGTTATAGAGTTCGGCACTCGAAACTAGCAATGTACCAGGGACTCTGGCTATGGGCGGCAAGTCTGGCCGTGCGGGACGCAACTCGAAAACGATGGTATTTTGGCCGAAGAGTGCGCTTTCCTTCAGCAGGGCAGGAGAAATGATGATGTGGCGAAGGTCGACACTCGACTGGTGCAACGAACTCCAGATTAGAATCACAGCTGCGTAGAGCATATAAACGACGAAAATCGTTCCCATTGGGCCGCACCATCCAAGTCACTTGACGCTGATGTCTTCTCCTATTCGGCCCAGAACTTAGCCGATCCCCACTCCGTTTTTGCCCTTCGGCCGAGGATTCCGGAGATAGTACGCCAGGAAGCAAAGCAGAAACGGCGTTTGATTGCTATTACCACTGAACAGCAGCATGGGAGTCTCCGGGCGAAGCAGCTTCATCTAACCCCGCACTGTCATGCCGGCAGCGTCGGGGTAGATCGTATTCCGACAGCACCGTTTCAATCTGCTCAGCAGTCAACAAGCTAAGCGCCTCTTCAGCAGTAGCCGCTGAAAGCACGTCAAATCTGATTTTCTCGAGACGGCATTTCATCGCCGGCACGAAGTTACACCGGTTCTCCCCACAAAGGGCCCCCATGACTTCAAATCCCCGATTCGCCAACCGAGCACCCAGCAGCTTTCGAAAATGTCGCTTTCCGTGACCACGTTTCAATCCGTTTCATGACGGGCACGCAGATGAACCGGTCTGCCGGACTGTTGCACGATTGATTTGACTGCGCTTTAGATAGCGACAAATGGAAAAGCGGAGTCGAGGGTGCCTGCGTCTGTTATCGGGATGCACCCTCGGTCGTATCGCGGTTAGGCTAGCTGCGAGGCGGAGGCCGATTGTAATGAAGCCCCGTGAGGTCGAACATCGGAATTGGATCCAGCGTGTGGATCAACCCGAGTGTCAGAGGAGGTAAAGGAACCGGCTGATACAATTGACAGGAGGGTGCCACTCGAACCCATCGTGGTCGAAGCATTGTCTGTGGTCGATTTGGAGACCGCAACTAGCGATTGGCGTGAAGGACAAGGGTTGCGGGAAAGACGGCGGAGAAGTCCGTGCCAGTATCAGCAGAATAACCGACATGAACAAGAGCACGGCATCTCCAACCGGTTGGCGTGCCGCTCTCCGTCTCGAGTGCCCGCAGTCTGGCAAAGGCCACCTCGGTTTTATTTATATGAAGGTCTCAAAGCACAGATTGGCTAATTGTGACCCAAGATTTGTACCTTCACAACCAGCCTGTAAGCATCGAGGCGAGCGACTTACCACGGCACGTAGAGCGCCTCGCCGGAGCTAGTGACGGCCTCCACCGTGAAAGCCTCCGCCCATCACACCAAAATTGTGGCCTGCGCCCATCGACGGCACTGAACGGTAACTACTTCCCATGTGGGGCGAAGTGTAGCCGGGGTGACCAGCATAGCGCCCGTGGAATCCCCCGTAGTACGGTCTTGCACGTCCCCCGTAACCGTAGCGACCATAGAATCCGGGGCCGTAGGACAAATACCACGGCGAGTAGAATCCCCAGCCAAACGGGCTGAAAAACATACCATCGCCCGGAATCCAGGTATAGGCGGTGAATAAGGGGTCCCAGTACCAACCTGGGCCATACCAGCCGGGACCGCCACCGACGTAAATGCCGGCTGCGTCAATATTGGCTTCGGCGAGGTATTGTGACCTCAAACTGCTGAAGCGATACAGGTCACTCGCTTCGAAACTCGCCTTGTTGAACTTGTGGGTCTTCAGGTCGCCCGTGCTGTTCAGACCAAGTTCGTGTCCACTCTTGACCTTGATGTATTGGTCACCATCCTGTACAAGGGCTTCGCCCTTGAACACTCGAACGTCACCGTTGCTGGCATCGAACCCGTACAACCCGTTCTTCAGCAGTTGTGTCGTTGCGCCATCTTCCCGTACGCGCAAGACGTTGTCCTTGTAGATCTCCGCGACTTCTACCATTGCCTGGCCCTTGATCAACGAGACTTCTGTGTTGGTCAGGCTGGGCGAAAGCATGACGGCACTGCTGTCGTCTCCCACGCGAAAAAATACACCTGGAGTAAGCAGAATTTCTGCCTTACCATTTTCGGTGATGAGCGTTTCATCAGGCTGCAGATTTACCGAGCCCACTGACTGTGCATTGAGGGTCTGAGTACCAGCCCTGGCTTGCCCCTCGACATAATTGAGCGTTCCTGGCAGCGCTGGAGTTGCGCCCCATGCGGGCGCATACAGAACCGCTGTCAGGAGGAAGCTTGCGAGCCAATTCAACCTTGACAGCTGCATTTTCTTGTTTTGCTTTCTTCAACCTCTGTTCGTTTGGATGTGAATCGTAGGGTTTTGGTTGCTCGCACCCAATGCACGGTGCTCCTACTACTATCATCCGCGGGCTGCTACGCGATCGATTATTCAGGCAACGAGCGTGAACCAAGTTGCAGGTACCTGCAATTCGGTTTACGCCTCCAGTGGTTGCGCGCATTGGACCACAGACGCGGGCTCGGAGTACCAATCCGGAAACGAGGCCTATCCGGCAAAGGGGCTTGGGGTTGAGAGCGCACTCTACGTCAATTGGGTCTTCCGGCCCGTCAGGCTGGTCATCTCCGGATTACGGGTGACGATGCAGCACGTGCGTGGCGATGTCGGGCCAGAACTCGCGAAAGACATTGGTAAGGGCATCGCGGCCCAGCGCATACGCATATTTTTCGGCGAGCTTTTCGCCGGTATTACTTGCACTCGGATAATAGGTAGTGAGATACCCTGAGCAATGGCGCGGCCCGCGACCTCCGAAATGTTGAATGTATTGCCCCCGTCGTACTTGCGCGCGACGAAAATGCGAGTGGCAGCATAGGTACTGCGTTTCCAGAACCCACCTTCGCCCATAGCGTAATAACGCTCATCTTGATGAAAGACAGTCGGCAACAGGCAAATCACCCAATAATTGCCGTCCGTCTTATCGACAAAGCCTCGCCAGTAGTATTGCCCAAAGCCCCCCATGCCCTTGCCTAGTTGGGGATGGGCGTTGGTCGCTTCCGCCAGAGCGGAGGTGACGCCCACGAAGATGAACGACGAGTAATCGAAGCTGTTCTGAGTGGCAATTTTGAGCGACTGTTTGAATGTTGGCGGGGGAGGAGTCGCCCCCGGGCTGACAGCGCGAAAATTAGGCATGACGCCGAGGATCCGCTTGGGTTGCTGTTTAGAGGCGTCAGCCTCCGTTTGCGAACTGGAATGGCTCGGAGCGTTCGGCAGGTCGGAGGCACCCCCTTGGGCAGGTGGTGGCATTCCCTGCTGGCTCTGCGGGCCGCCAGAGGGGGGCTGGGTAGCTTCAGGCGGCCCAGCCGGCGTCGACGGAGAGTCGCCCAGCTGCGCAAATGCGCGAGCCGGCGACCAGATTAGTACGAACCACCGCAGCAAACGCAAAACATTACTCCCTAGCATTGACCCACCGGGACTCAGACTGTGGGCGCCCTGTGCTCGGATTACTAAATCCGCAACCGAGCCGTCCGTGGTGTATCTATGTTATTTCACCACTGACGATGAAAAGGTTCAGGATGGGTGAACTTTTGCATCGTCCGCTCCGCAATACTAACAACAAACCGCTCAGGTTCGGAGAGATGCGTTTCGCCCCGGCCTGCCTGATGCCAAGGTGCGCCCGCCAGCGATTGTTAACCCGCAACTGGCGCATGTGTTAGTCCTCGCTTGTGCAATTTTGGCGAGTACCGTACAGAAGGAGTCGTGAGTTGCCCGTAAGATGATCAATATGGAGACCAGTACCGCCAACGAGAAGCAACAGATGGAGGGGGCTTACGAGCGCTTCCTCGATCGATATCCCGAATATGCCGAAACCACCGCGCTAGACAGGTTGCGTTCGACCGACTATCGCCGGTTGGAGAAGCAGGGTCAGGTCTACCTCGACTACACGGGTGGTTCTCTCTATGCGGAATCGCAACTGGAACAACACCTATCTCTTCTGCGCTCCGGCGTTTTTGGCAACCCCCACTCGACCAACCCGACCTCCACGGCAATGACCGGGCACCTGGAGCGCACGCGCCGGTCCGTGCTCAATTATTTCCGAACCAGTGCGGAAGCTTACATTGTGGCATTCACACAAAATGCCTCGGGCGGACTCAAGCTGATCGGCGAGTCGTTCCCGTTCGCGTCCGGAAGCCGCCTGCTGCTCACGTTCGACAATCACAACTCGGTAAACGGTATTCGCGAATTCGCACGGGCCAAGGGCGCTACCGTAGCCTACGCGCCGCTGGTTGCACCTCATCTGCGTCTCGACATGAATCAGCTAGACGTCCTCTTGGATCAGGGCGACCCTGCTCGTGAAAATCTGTTCGCCTATCCGGCGCAATCAAATTTTTCCGGCGTCAAGCATCCCTTCGAACTTGTCGAAAAAGCGCAATCCAAAGGTTGGCGGGTACTGCTGGACGCGGCGGCTTACGTGCCTACGAATTGTCTGGACTTGCAGACAGTGCAACCAGATTTTGTGACGCTGTCGTTCTATAAGATGTTTGGTTATCCAACCGGTGTCGGCGCGTTGCTCATTCGGAGATCCACTTTTGCGAAGTTGAGAAGGCCGTGGTTCGCAGGTGGAACAGTGAACTTCGCGTCCGTTCAAGGCCGGGCTCACGTGCTCGCCCGGAGCGAAGCCGCTTTCGAAGATGGCACTCTGAATTACCTCTCCATCCCTGCAGTTGAAATCGGGCTGCGCCACATTCAGGCAATTGGAATGGACCTTATCACGCAACGCGTCCGCTGCCTGACCGGATGGATGCTTGATGAGTTGCTAGCGCTGAAGCACGGCAACGGGCACCCCAGGGTGCGCATCTACGGACCAACCACAAATGAAGCGCGTGGCGGCACCGTGACGTTTAACCTCTACGACCCTGAGGGACATCTGCTGGACTATCGACGGGTCGAGGAACTGGCCGGCAACGAAGGAATCTCACTGCGTAGCGGATGCTTCTGTAATCCCGGCGTTGGAGAAATTGCCGAAGGACTGACCGAAGACGATATGCGGGCGGCCTACGCGTTAGGTGAAGAGGCCAATCTGACTAGTTTCATGCAATTGATGGAAGACCGCGGGCACAAGAGCGCTGGAGCACTTCGTGCTTCGATCGGCTTGGTCAGTAACTTTGCCGATGTGTGGCGGTTCCTGCAATTCGTTGCCGGACTGCGTGATCAGACGCGACTTGCCATCGGAGCCGTGACTTTCGATATCGAATCGTGCCGAATCATTCGCGATGGCAGCTAGCGCCCCGCCATCGCAAGGCCCATCCCGTTAGCCAGTTTCCGGCCGTGGTCCGGCGGTCACCGGACTTTGTGCTCACTATCACTGTGGGTTAACGAGTCGTGCGTGATACTGATTCGGTTCGCCGAACTACGGTAAGGGCGATTACTTACGTCAACCCGATCGCGGCCGGGGAGCCAGAAGGAATACTCATGGACACGAAACACCTGGGCATTAACAGCAAGCTGATTCACGCAGGACACAAGGCGGATCCGACTGGTGCGGTCAATGTTCCCATCTACCAGACCTCCACATTCGCATTTCGCAATGCTGCGCATGGCGCGGCCCTGTTTGCTGGGGAAGAAGAGGGCTACATCTATACGCGCATCGGAAATCCCACCATCTGTGCTCTGGAGGATAGCGTCGCCGAGTTGGAGAACGGTTGCGGAGGCATCGCCACCAGTTCCGGAATGGGCGCCGTCTGCACCGTGTATCTCGCGCTGCTTGAGGCGGGCGCACACGTTGTGAGCACAGCTTCTGTCTATGGCCCCAGCCGCGGCTTAATGGAGAAAGATTTCTCGCGCTTCGGAGTCAGTGCCACGTACGTTGACACTTCTGATCTGGCGCAAGTTGAGCAGGCGCTGCAACCGAATACCAGACTCGTATATCTGGAGACCCCTGCAAATCCCACCATGCAAGTCAGCGACATCGCACGAATCTCGGAGCTAGCGCACGCGCATGGCTGTCTGGTGGCCGTGGATAATACTTTCGCCAGCCCGTATCTCCAGCGGCCGCTGGAACTCGGCGCGGATGTGGTACTTCATTCCGTGACAAAGTTCATCAACGGCCATGCCGACGTCGTAGGCGGGGTCATCGTGGCCAAGGAGATGGAACTCTACAAGCGTCTCCGCAAGACGATGATTAACTCTGGCTGCAACATGGATCCCCACCAGGCGTTCCTCGTGCTTCGCGGTATTAAGACACTCGGAATCCGGGTGGAGCGCGCCCAGCAAGGCGCGATTGAAATTGCTCATTGGCTTGAACAACAGCCTGAAGTGAGTAAGGTCCTCTACATCGGGCTGGAATCCCACCCGCAGCATGAACTAGCCAAGCGGCAGATGAGCGGGTTCGGTTCCATGATCAGCTTCGAATTGAAGGGCGGAATGAGAGCCGGCCGACTGCTGATGGACCACGTGCGGGTAGCAACCTTGGCAGTTTCACTAGGCGGCGTGGAGACGCTTATTGAACACCCGGCGTCGATGACGCACGCCAGCATCTCACCCGCGGATCGCCGCGCGGCTGGTTATAGCGATGGCCTCGTGCGGTATTCGGTCGGCATCGAAGATGTGGCGGATCTGATCGCCGACCTACGCCACGCACTGAATGCCGTCGCCGAAGCGCCAGACGCACCAGACGAGGACAGCGCCGTTTGTCTTGAAGACAACGTGGTAACGGTGGGCTCATGACCGAAAGCTTCGATTAACAGAACCTTCGACGCTCAGAGTCCTGCCAACTTGCTCGACCGAACAGCATCCGCAAAGTTCGAGACTTTCCTGTAACGAATCAGCCTGAGGCTGCGTTTATTAGAGTGAAACTCGCGATCGAATGCGAGCGGAATTGCCGATGCAAAACAGGAAGCGCATGAGAACGGAAAGCAATTTAAGGCAGAGAGCGAACTAATGTCAGGTCTTATTCGGATTCCAAGCGAAGCACGCACAACAGCTTTTCATTCTATGGATCGCGAGGATCTGTTGCGGGCTCTCGAAATGTTTGCGAAGAACTGGCTGGCCCATGACGGTTGCTGGTTCCTCGCTGCGGAGGAAGGTCTGGGGATGGCCGCCGCCATCTATCTGGACACTGTGGCATGGCAGCGGTTCGCGGTGGCCGAAGCAAATCGCATCATGACGACCTTCAACATCCGGCCCGGAAGCGGCCTCGCGGGGTTGGAGAAGGCTTTGGGCTTGCGACAGTACAGCTTGATCAACTCCCAGAGAACCGAATGGTCGGAAGACGGCAAGCGCCTGCGGCTATTCATGGATGTCTGCCGGGTGCAGGAAGCTCGCAGACGTAAGGGACTGGAAGATTTCCCCTGCAAGTCCGTCGGGACGGTTGAATTCGAAACATTCGCTCGCACCGTGGACACTCGGATTCAAACGAGATGTCTGCACTGCCCACCGGAGTCTCCGGAAGGAAAATATTGCGGCTGGGAGTTCAGTCTCAGTCGAAAACCAAAAGCTAAGTAGCAATCGACGAAACGAGCATTACCGGGGGTAAACGTGACACTGAATGTGGGCGGTATCGATCGTCTGATGCGAATTTTGATTGGGTTGGTCCTGATTGCCTTAGGTCTGTTCCACGCGATCACAGGGACGGCCGCCATCGTTGCGTATGTGGTGGCCGCGGTTGCGATTATCACCGGAATTGTGCGGTTCTGCCCGGCCTGGGCGATGTTCGGCATCAACACCAGCGGCTCAAAAACCGGCCGTTAGTACTGGGGAAGAATGATGGATTGGAGTTGCTACATGAGAGATTGGCTCACAATTCCACTGTTTTTAGTTGCCTATGTGGTGCTGACGCAGTGGCTGTTGCCGAAGTTGGGTGTGCCCACGTGAGGGACCAGCCTCCGTGCCGTCGGGTCTCGACGGAGCGATACTGAAGAACAGGGAAGTGCAATTTCCAAGCCGCCATTTGGCAAATGTTAGGCCACAATCACAATAATGAATGATCGTGAATTCAAGCACACCGAAGCACACAAACTCGAGGATCCCGAACGATTGAAATGGTTGCCGCCAGCGGAAATCCTGGCTCATCTGCGACTTGGCCCGGGAATGAAGGTGGCGGATATAGGAGCCGGCACCGGCTACTTTAGTATCCCGATCGCGCGCGCAGTGGGCGCATTGGGTCACGTGTTTGCAGTGGACCTACAGCCGGAAATTTGGACTTGCTACGCGGTGGGGAATCCGGTCGAAGGTGAACGCGATTCCGCTCTGAAATCGAACACGATTCCGTTGTGATTCCGAACAGCATTCCGGTCTGAAGGTGAACGCCGATTCCGGTGGGAAGGCGAACGGTTTTTGTCGCCTGGCGGAATGGCGTTCGGCTTGGAGCGGAATGTTTTCCACAGACGAGCAGCAGGTGGTGCAGCGCCGGTGGACAATCACCCGGCATGAAACTCCATCAATGCAGGAGGACAGGGTGCCGGCCAGGAGAAAGTCCATGCGAAAAGTCAAAGAGGTCCTGCGGTTGAGGTTCGAGTTGGGGTTGGGGCAGCGCCAGATCGCACGCAGTTGCGGAATGGGGCTGGGTACGGTCCACGAGTATCTGAAACGGGCAGTAGCAGCCGGGATCGGTTGGCCGTTGCCGGAAGGCTTGGGCGAAGAAGAACTGGAAGCCAGACATGTGAAGACTTACTTCGGTAACCTTGGCGAATGGCGCGACTATCAGGGACGTTGATCTCGTGGGCGATAGGGTGTTAGTTACCTTTGGCGACGGAACGGCGACGATGTTCAATGCCGAGTTTCTCTACGTCCATCGAAATAAAGAAGGAAATGAAATGCTCTCACCCGGAGCAGACCAAGACGGGTGGATTCAGGAATCGATAGGGCCCGAACGCGGGTGAGACAACGAGCCACGGCGTTGCCCGTCGAGTGTGCAGAGCCTCTTCGAATCTGTGCGCAGACTTTTCACCAAGGACAGTATTACTGCAGTTGCTGCGACAGGTAGGCGCCAATCCCCATTTCCTTGATGGAGTGGATCTGCGCCTCGAGGAAGTCGGCGTGCCGCTCTTCGTCCTGGATCATCCTCTCGAACAGGTCCTTGGAGCCGGCGTCGCCCATTTCCCGACAGAGCTTGGCAGCATTGTTGTATTGCTGAACGGCATCAGCTTCATCGGCGTAGTCGATTTCGAGCTGCTGCTGTACGGTGGCACCAACCTTGGGGGTCAGCGGAATGTCGATGGCGGGAGTGCCGTCGAGGAAAATGATGCGCTCAATGAGGTGTTCGGCGTGATGCATTTCCTGGATCGCACGCGCTTTTGTCAGGCCGCCCAGCCGATGGTAGCCCCAGCTCTCGCACATTTCTGCCTGCACCATGTACTGCGCAATGGCCGTCAACTCCGCGCTGAGGGCCGCATTCAACTCCTCAATTACTTTCTCGTCACCACGCATGAAGAGCTCCTTGTCACCTAAGGGTCGCCTGATTGTGCGCGGTGGCGCTGTGATCTGCGTCACATCGAAGAAGTGCCGGGATCGGGCGACTTGGTGCGCTGGGGCAGGGGCGCGATCATCTGATCCTGTTGGCGTTTGTTGGCTCGGAGGGCGAAGGGCGGGTCTTCCCGCCACTTCGCACAACCGACGGGCGGATACATGTAGCAGGGTCACTGCAGGCTTTTCACACCCCTGGAATGTTTAGTTCCTTCGATTACTGTGCAGCGCGGTGGCACGGCGCCGACGCTACATGCTGCTTCCGCCTCCGAAACGAGGCGCCCTCTTATGATGCATTGATTCTGCGAAGGCGCATGAGTTTTGGCGAGGCAACTCTTTGGCAGCATGGTGCGGCGAATCGCCACGTTACCGTTGACACGGTAAGGCCGGGAGGGACCGAAGGCCAAAATCAGGGAGAAGTAGGAGAACTGTGGAAGAGAATCGTTTCCGAACAAGGCACTTGCTCGTGTTCGGAAATGCGGGAGGGGGCTTACTGGTCCATATTTGGAATCTTGGGGCTGCTAGCGCTAAAAAAGAACGCCTGCAGAGGAGAGCGGAGCTAAATTGATGGTTGAAAGGAGGGCAAAACGGAAATCCCTGGTGAGAGGCGGACCTATTACGAAACCAGGCGTTTGGTGGTGGCAGCACTGATTTTATCGCTTATCTGCGGTGCAGCTGGCCAAAGCGTCACGCCCGCGCTGCAGGCGAGCGCGCCGAACGCGCAGAGTGAGCCAACGCCAGCCGCTAACGATACCAGCTACTGCCAGGCAATTGCGTCAGGGAACCGCGAAATGATTCCGTTGGTCGGGCTCTGCCAGTTCGCTCTGACATATCGTCGGAAGCTCCCGGATTTCATTTGCGAGCAGACGACTACCAGCGTCGGCCAGCAAATCAGCAAGCGGATGAACGCAGAGGTGACCTTCGAGAAAGGACATGAGCACTACTCGAACATAACCATCGACGACAAGCCTCCAACCGACGAGGCCGCCAGAGCCATGAAGTTAGTCTCCACGGGCGAACTGGGAAGCAATCTCGTTGATCTGTTCAAGGAGCTTCTGACGGCCGAATTCAAGTTTCGCGGAAAAGAAGAGGTCGACAAGACCTCTGCATTAGTCTACGAACTCCACCTTGCCGCCAAGAAAAATACTTTCTGGGCGCTGCGTGACAGCTGGGGTACCACTTTGCATCCCGAATATGAGGGTGAGCTGTGGTTGGAGCGTGAAACAGGGAGGCTCCTACGGCTAGAGTTGCGGCCGGTGCACCTGCCTCGCGACTTCGACATTATTTCGGCAACCATCACGACCGACTACAACGACATTTTGATCGCTGACGCAGGCAGATTGATGCTGCCGTCTAAATCGGTTACGACAGCGTGCTTTCATTCTCCGGAGCCGGGTGACTCGTTTTGCCGAAAGAACGTTCTTCTCTTCCACGATTGCCGGAAATTCGGCACGAAGTCACGAGTGATTACCGACCCGGTGCAGCATTGAACGGCTACGCACGGGCGGCGGAGTCATGCCCATGAAACTCGTGCCCGGGAATTTACCTTAATACCTCGCCACCAACGCCTAAGAAGCCATGAAGTCCCGATGCTATTGCTGCTAATCCTTTTAGGAACAACCGTGGCTATCGCGTCTTAGACCTGATCAGGAAGGCAGTTCCGATCGCGACAACCAGGATTATCGCCCCTTAGGCGGCAAGATCGCCATTCTGGACTGGTGCGACGACTGTTCCCCACCACCGGGCCCTCCGCAGCAGCATCGGATATCGCATGGCTCAGTGGTGGCGTTCTTGGACGCGAAAGGCTGCAGCAATATGGTGTCCAAGCATGTTGGGCAGTTCGGACACCTCGTGACAGCCGATCTGAATTCCGCCCAAACTCAGGCGGCGGCCGGCGAAGTTGATTAAGGAATATTTGTATTCCCAAAATGGGAACATTGCGAAATGGTCTGTAACACTTCGTCATGAGGATGCGTTTCTTCGTTAGAGCCTTGGATAGCATCGAGTTTTGGTATTCCGTAATTGGGCAGGGCTCGAAAAAAAGCGCAATACGTCCATGGGCGAAAAACTCACCAGACGCGATTTCGTAAAGCTGTCGTCGGTTGCTGGGGCGGCGTTGGGTGCAGGCGCAACCTCGGCCCAAGCGAACCAGAACCCGCCCGGCTGGCGAGGTTCTGAGCGGGTTGAACGTATTGCCACCAATTGCGAGATGTGTTTCTGGCGCTGTGGCGCGGTGGCAGAAGTCAGCGACGGCAAACTCGTCCGGGTAGCTGGCAACCCCGACCATCCCCTCACGAAGGGCAGGTTGTGCGCGCGTGGCAACGCCGGGCCGGAACTGCTCTACGATCCGGACCGGCTGAAGTATCCGCAAGTTCGCATTGGACAACGCGGAGAAGGCAAGTTCCAGCGAGTGAGCTGGGACCAAGCGCTGGATTTGTTCGCGCAACGTCTCAAGGACATAAAACAGAAGTACGGGCCCGAAAGCGTTGGGTTCTTCCCGCATGGGGTCGCCTCGGGATTCTTCAGCATGCTGATGAAAGCGTACGGCACGCCGAACAGTGCGGAGCCGGCCTTTGCGCAATGCCGCGGCCCTCGCGAAGTCGGCTATGCGCTTACCTTTGGCCAAGGTCTAAACTCTCCCGAGCCGGTTGACCTCGAAGAGGCCAAGCTGATCATCCTGATCGGCTCCCACATCGGGGAAAATGTTTTCACATCACAAGTCACCGCGTTCGCAGAGGGGCTCTCTCGCGGTGCGAAGCTCATCGTGGTTGATCCGCGATTCTCGACCGCTGCGGCAAAAGCCGACTACTGGCTGCCCATTCGGCCTGGAACCGATACCGCACTATTGTTAGCCTGGATCAACGTTCTCGTGGCGGAAGGTATTTACGACCGGCAGTACATCGAGAAATACGCCCACGGATTTACGAACTTGGCGACGCACGTGCGTGAGTTCACGCCGGAATGGGCCGAGCCGATCACCGAGATCCCCGCCCAAGTGATCCGGCAGACGGCACGCGCGATGGGCGATGCCAAACCTGCCGTGGCGCTTCATCCGGGACGCCACGTGACTTGGTACGGCAACGACACACAACGGGCTCGCGCCATGGCGATCCTGACGGCACTGACCGGCAGTTGGGGACGCAAGGGCGGGATCTTTCTGCCCACTCCAATCAAGACAGGGAAGTTCGCGCTCCCGCCGTTCCCCAAAAGCTCACGTGAACGGGCGGACGGGGCTGGGACCCGGTACCCGCTGGCGTCGGAAGAGCAGGGGCTTACTCAAGGACTGATTGATGCGACGCTGAGCGGCAAACCGTATCCGATCAAAGCCTGGGTGGTTTACGGGCAGAACGTTCTGCAAAGCATTCCGCAGCGGGCGAAGACCCTGCAGGCGATCGAACAGCTCGAATTCCTGGCAGTAGTCGATATCATGCCGATGAACCAGGTCAACTATGCCGACCTGGTCCTGCCGGAAGCCACTTATCTGGAACGCTACGACATGCCGGCAGTGGTGGCGTCGGCCAAGCAGCCGTTCATCGCGATTCGCCAACCGGCGGTCGAGCCCATGTACGAATCGAAGCCGGGCTGGTGGATCGCCAAACAAATGGCCAAGAGGTTAGGTCTGGAGGCTTACTTCCCGTGGGACACTCCCGAGCAGCACCTGGCAACTTTGATCAAGCCGCTCGGGATCGACGCAGCGACGCTGCGGGTGCAGGGAGCAATCGCATTTCCCGGTCGTCCTTATATCGAAGACCGTCTGCCGGAGGATGGCCCGCTGTTTCCGACTGAAAGCGGCAAGATCGAACTGTATTCTTCAACACTCAAGGAGTTGGGTTTCGATCCAATGCCACTCTTCACCCCAGTTGCGGATGCTCCGACTGGCTACTTCCGCCTGATTTACGGACGTTCTCCGGTCCATTCGTTTGCGCGGACCCAGAACAACGCACGGCTGGATTCGCTGATGTCCGAAAACGAAGTGTGGATCAACATCGATGCCGCCAGAGGCTTGGGCCTTCGCGAAGAACAGCGAGTTATGCTGGAGAATTCCGAGGGCGTGAAAAGCCTGCCAGTGCTAATCCGGCTGACCGAAGGTATTCGTAAGGACTGCGCCTTCATGGTGCACGGCTTCGGCCATGAGTCGCCGAAGTTGCGGCGGGCCTATCATCGCGGAGCGTCGGACACGGAATTAATGACACAGGTGCAGGTCGATCCCATCATGGGCGGCACAGGAATGCGCGTGAACTTCGTTCGCGTGCTGAAAGAAGATGCGTGAATGGCGCGCTACGCAATGGTGATCGATCTCGATAAGTGCGTGGGATGCCAGGCATGTTCCGTGGCTTGTAGCGAGGAATGGGAGGTTCCCATTGGGCAGGCGCGCACTCATATCCGTTCCACTGGAATCGTCGGCAAGTTTCCCAAGCTGGTGTCCACCTTCCATGTTGGACAGTGCAACCACTGCGACCATCCTCCGTGCGTCCTGCCTTGTCCGACGGGAGCTACCTACCAGGCGGAGAACGGCATCGTAAAAGTAGATCAGAGCCTGTGTATCGGATGCGGCTACTGTCTGGAAGCCTGCCCGTATGATGCCCGGTACATCAATTCCCGGACGAATAAGGTTGATAAGTGCGACTTCTGTTCGGCGCGGTTGGAGCGCGGCGAACAGCCGGCCTGCGTTAATACATGCACGGCCCACGCTAAATATTTCGGAGACCTCGAAGACCCGCAAAGCTTCGTATTTGGGCGCCGTTTACGAAAAACACGCCCGTCGTCTCGAGAACTCTAACGCGGCGGTTGGTCCCAATGTTTATTATCTGGGAAAGCCCGAGCACCTCGATCTGGTGTCTGCGACATTCGGACCGCGCGTACCCCGCCTGTTGCGACCGGCGGAAGTCTGGAGGCGAATGCTGAAACCGCTGGTTCTGGCGGCTGTGGGAGTGACATTCCTGGGCCAGGCCGTGGCGTTCTTCTACCAGCTACGAACCGGCGAGAAAGATTTCGAGGAGTAGGCGGCGATGAGCGCTTCGAGCATGTCCCATCTTCCGGCGCAGTTAAGCGTGGCCGAGACCGACGCGATGTCGCAGCGTCAGATCAAGAAGCACCACGTCGCCATCATTCTGTTGCACTGGTTCAATGCAATTGTGTGGTTGCTGGAGCTTTCCACCGGCGTGGCGCTGATCAGCTCGCCGTACTTCCGCGTTGCCCCCAACTGGTATCTGCAAATCGTGCAGGGCATCTTCGGTACGCGCGCCAACATGTTGCATTTCCACATTGCGCTCGGCTTGATTTGGGCGATCATATTTATCGTATACGGGACCTTTGGATTTCAGACCTACCTGCGCAAGGAAGTCTTGCAGAAGGAAATTGCCCTCGACCGGGACGACGTGCGCTGGTTGTTGGTACGCGTAGGCAACATGATTCGGAGCACCAAGGATCAGCTGCCGCCGCAAGGTGTTTACAACGCCGGGCAAAAGCTTTTCGCCATCCTGGTGTACATGATGGTTCCGCTGGTCATGATCAGCGGCGTGATCATGAGCTTTCATCTGATCAGCACGACCGCTGTCGCGTGGGCGGTGGTGATTCATTTCTTCGCCGTCGGCATGGTGGTGTCGGGGCTGATGATCCACGTTTATATGGGCGCCGTGTTTCCTGAAGAAAAGCCTGCTTTCTTTTCCATGATCACCGGCACGGTCAATGAACTCTTCGCGTACCGTCACCATCACAAGTGGTGGAAGGAGGTGGCAATGGAGAGAGCGGTATTTGAACGCGAGATGTCTTCGGGTGTCGCCGAACCGGAGCCGATCGTTGCGGAACAGCCGCCGTCAGCACTAACAAAGGGCAATCTGGTAATGCGCGCCCTTCGCGACCGGGATTACTGGCCGCCATATGCCGCCGGCTTTGGTCTCGGACTGACGCTGCTTGCGGCGTTCGTGGTCATGGGGCAGGGGCTGGGAGCATCGAGCGCATTTACCCGCCTGGTTGCGTGGACACTGGAGAAAATCTCTCCGGCATATGCCGGCGACAGCCTCTACTGGAGCCGCTATCTTCAGCCGGGACAGTCAGCGCTTTATGACTTCATTGTCTTCGAAGTCGTGGGCGCGGCCATCGGCGGGTTCGTTTCCGGTTGGCTCTCGGGCCGTTTGAAGATCACGGTGGACAAGGGCCCACGCATCTCGAAAGCCTCACGTTACGCCTTTGCCTTGGGAGGCGGAGTTTTGACCGGCATAGGCGCCCGCCTGGCGCGAGGATGCACCAGCGGCCTGGCGCTCTCGGGCGGGGCGGTGCTTTCGGTGGGCGCGTTCGTTTTCATGATGAGCGTCTTTGCCGCCGGATTTATTGGGGCCTACTTCGTGCGGAGGAACTGGTTATGAACGCACCCTACGTGGAAACGTTTTCGACCGTCAGCTATGTCGTGGCGAGCTTGGTCCTGGGATTCTTCTTCGGGTTCTTTCTGGAGCGCGCCGGGTTCTCCAGTGCTCGCAAGCTGACCGACCAGTTCTACTTCAAGGATTTTTCGGTGCTGAAGGTGATGTTCACGGCCATCATCATAGCGATGCTTGGAATCTCGTATTTCTCGCTGCTGGGTTGGCTGAATTTCGGCCAGGTTTATGTGCCGGAGACCTTCGTGTGGCCGCAACTCTTGGGAGGGATACTGCTGGGTGCGGGCTTCATTCTTGGCGGCTACTGCCCCGGGACATCGCTGGTGGCAGCAGCCATCGGCAAGATCGACGCCATGCTGTTCATGGTGGGAATTCTTGTCGGGATCTTCGGATTTGGCGCCGCCGTTCCGCGCTTCCAGAAGTTCTATCTTTCAGGTGCGCTGGGGGCGTTCACCATCCCGCAGTGGCTGAACCTCAATCCCGGAGTGGTGGCCTTTGCTGTCACGGCGATTGCGCTGGCCGCGTTCTGGGCCGCGGAAAAGAGCGAGGGCAAGTGGCGGTTGTTCGCCAAAACATACGGCGGAAGGACGGAAGGAGATCTGCCTCATGAAAGTTAACCTGGTTCTGACGGGCAAAACGATGGCGGCACTGACTCTAATTTTCGTCGCCGTGGTGCTGGCAGTGGCTGGAACCATGTCTCACGGCACCGGCGCCGGCCCAGTCGACAGCGCCGCTATCATGCAGGGCATCATCGACGAGAAAGACCACGTTACCCCGGTCGAACTAGCGCACTGGATCATTGAGAAACGGCAGGACTACCAGCTCATTGACCTGCGCCAGCCGTGGCAGTATGACGATTACCACATCCCGACGGCTGTCAATGTGCCGCTGGGACAGTTCTTTCAGGAAGCCAAGCTGAAGCAGCTCGACCGGAGCAAGAAGATTGTGGTTTACGGACTTGGCGCAGGACACGCCGCGGAGACACAGCTCCTGTTGCAGATGAAGGGCTACAATGCTTATTCCGTGCGCGAAGGCATCTCGGCCTGGTGGGACCAGGTGGTCACACCCACCAGCCTGCGCTCGGAGAGCGCCGATCCCGCGGGATACCAGCAGGCGAAGCAGCTTCGCGAGTTTTTCTTCGGCAGCATGTCTTCCCAGCCGAAAAGCACTGCAGCCCCAGCCGTCAATGCGCCAATCCTTCCGCCCGAAACGCAGCCCGGTGCCAAGCCGGAACAGAAAAAGTTGAAACTCGGCAAGGGATGTTCGTAATCCGCATCTTTACAAGAGTGAGTTCAGTCGTCTCATAGAGCCTTTGGCAAAGGCGGGCCCTAAATCTGCGCATGCGAGATCTTTGAGTGACGGCAGACAGTGTCAACATCCACAATCTATATTGCTGGGCCGTGGTGCAGGGTGGAAATATCTTCAGTGGAAATGCCCCCGTCGAAAGGACCTCGGCGGGGGCAGAAGTAACAGTGCAGAACGTTCCTGATAAACCCACAGGAGAAGGATGAGGAATGAGGGTCTTAAACTCTCGATCTCCGCAGGATTGCGCCACTTCTGGCACGAGTATCAGAGCGTTGCTGGCCCCTGTCTGTGACGGCGGTCACGATGTTAAGTGGCAATTTGAAAGCAAACACAGAAAGAGGCTGCGCCTCGGTGCATTCAACCCCTGTGTATTTCAAACTGCACCATTACCGGTTGCTGCCGCTTAGTGCACTCGAGCAGATTTATTGGGCTGTATAAGTCCTTCCTAAGACATCTGACGCGCTCGTCCGAAGTAGCCTGAAAACACTATTCTCAGTGGCCACAAATTCTGGTCATTCTATAGGTGCACTGCACCGGCTCAGTCCCGCTGAGCTTATGTGCCGGCGAACTCATACCACCAGCTTTAATTGGACTTCGACTTTGTCATGTCCTGATTTGTTCTGGTGGGGAAGGGACATGACCCCCGGGCGAGGACGAGCGCGGAGTTACGCCGCTCGCCTCGCCTCCAAGGGGTCATAACATCCCTTGGGAGAGACGCAGAATCGGCCGCTTGGCGTTGTTGCGGTCGTCCACTATCCTTGGCGTATGAGAAGCGACTTGGAAAGGGCTCTACAGTTGATTCATGGCAAGGAATCTTCTTCTGTCGAACTAGCCCTTGGCCTTTTGCAGAACACGGTCTTCTCTTTCAGCATGAAGGTCTGTGGCCATCCGCAGGACGCGGAGGACACCATGCAGGACGTCTTGATGAAGTCCCTATCTTACTTGCCGAAGTTCGACAATGCGCAGGCGTTATCGGTCTGGCTGTACAAAGTCGCTCGGAACCGCTGCATCAGCAGCCACCGAGGAAAGAATCTCTCAGCCGCCCGGAGCTTATCGCTGGACGAGTTAATGCCCGACCACCGCGAGTTATTGGAATTGTTGGAGAGCAACACCCCGAACCCTGAAGCGGTAATGCTAAACAGCGAAAGCGGTGAGCGTTTGAGGAGGGCTATTCTTAGAGTGCCTCCGCAGTATCGGATGGTGCTGGTGTTGCACGACATGGAGGAGTTGAACACGACAGAAGTTGCGCAGGTCACCGGTTTGCGTGAGGGCACAGTACGGGTTCGGTTGCACCGGGCACGGTTAATGGTGAGGAAGTTCCTGTCAGGCAAAGCGAAACCTGCCAAGGGTTTGGCGACACATGCCAGCGTCGAACCGGCGAGTGCTCCGGGCTGCCGAAAGCTGTTTGCCGCGCTCTCCGATTACATGGATGGACTGGTGGACGACGCAATGTGCGAACAAATGGATCGCCACATCAACGATTGCACGCCTTGCCAGGCATTTCTCCGCAGCCTGGAGGGTGCGGTGCAACAATGCCGGGCCTACTCGCCCAACTGTGATTCCCGGCGTGGGCGAGTGCTTCGAAAGCAATTGGTTAGCCAGTATCAGGCAGCAGTTGACGAGCTTGCCAGACGCAACCAGACGGACGGCGGGTCAGCTTTGGCTCAGTAGCTAAGTCGGTGGAATCACGCGGTCGCCCTCGCTTTTGGGGACTCTCTAAGAATTAACTTCCCGATCCTGTAACACTTTTGCCCTAGCCTGCGTTCATTCAGTGTGACCAGAGGATGGTGACGGTACGCACCGCCTCCGGGCCGGATAAGAACGGAGAATGACAGGCATGATCACAGCAAATGTGAAACTGACTCAACCAAGCGGAACTAACAGGCAGTTCGTCGCTACCAGCGGAACCGGGCACCACCTTCTGATCGACGATGCCGCTGGCAACACCGGGGCGAAGCCGATCGAGCTCGTAGCCTTGGCGCTGGCGGGATGCACGGCGTTCGACGTCATTGGCATTCTGCGCAAGAAGCGTCAACAAGTGACAGGATACGAAGTGACGGTAGAAGCCGACCAGACTCCGGATCCCCCGCAGGTCTTTACCAAGGTCCGTATTCACCACATCGTGAGCGGCATCGAAGTATCGCCTCAGGCAGTCGCGGATGCGATACGGCTCTCGGAAGAGAAGTACTGCTCAGTGGGCGCGATGGTGAAGCTAAGCGCTGAGGTTGAATCCACCTACGAGATCGTTCCAGTGGAACAACCGGTTGCGGTCGGCGCGTAAGGGCCGCGAAACGGACATGCTCGATTCGAAGAAACTTTCCGATGTGAATCGGCCAAGACGTGGGTCGGCCCGACTAGTGGGGGTCGTGGTCGCAATGATTGCGCTGGCCGTCGCTGTGGTGGCGCAAGACGCGACTCCGTTGACGTTATCTGACGCGGCGAAGATGACGCTGGCCAACAATCCCATGCACAAGGCGGCGCTGGCCGACACACGCGCCACGCTGGCCGGGGTGCGCGAGGCGCGCGCTCCCATGCTGCCACGCATCATGTTCGCGGAAAACTATACACGCGGCAACGATCCGGTGTTCGTGTTCGGCGCGAAGCTACGGCAACAGGTCTTCACCGCCCAAGACTTTGCGCTGAACTCACTGAACCGGCCAACACCTTTCGGCAATTACGCCAGCCGCTTCTCCGGACAATGGAACCTGTTTGACAGCACTCAGAGTTGGAAGGCGCTGGACCGCGCGAAATTCATGAACGTCGCCGCCGAACAGCAACTCAACCGCACCGACCAGGAGTTGGTTTTCCAGACCGTGCAGGCGTTTTACGGCGTTTTACTGGCGCAGAAACAAGTGCAGGTGGCCGAGGACGCGGTGAAGACGGTGGAAGCCATCGAGCAGCAAAGCCGGGCACGAGTGGAAAGCGGCATGGCGGTGGATTCGGACCTGCTCAGCGCGCAGGTGCAGTATTCGGCCCGGCAGCAGGAGTTGATCGAGCGGCGCAACCAGTTGGCGCTGGCGCAGACGAGGCTCGCGCTGGCAATGGGAGCGGGGTCCGACGCGATCTATCAACCGAAAGAAGCCTTGGAAGAACGGGCATTTCCAGCGGCCGACGTCAACCAGTTGGAAAAGACGGCGATGGAAAAGCGTCCGGACCTGAAGCGTTCGGAGGCGGAGCGCAGCGCGCAAGAGAAAAGCGTGTCGATGGCCAAGGCAGCGTTCGGTCCGCGGCTGAATGGATTTGGGTCGTGGGAAGAGGATTCCCACGCTGTGGGATGGACGGGAGCGAACAACTGGGTGGCGGGCGCGGAGCTGCAGTTCGATTTGTTCTCCGGTGGCGCGAAGCGGGCTGCAGTTGGCGCGGGAGAAGGCACTGCAGGAGCGGGCCGCCGCAGGGCATGCGGGGTTCCAGGATGCAGTGCGGCTGGAAGTCCGCCAGGCGTATTACCAGTTCGATGCAGCCCAGCAGCAAGTGAAAGTGGCGCGCAGCGCAATCGCGCAGGCGGACGAGAGCCTGCGCATCAACCAAAATCGATATGAAGGCGGACTCAGCACGGTGAGCGACATGTTGCGGGTGGAAGAGGCGGCGCATCGCGCCAAGGCCGACTATTGGCAGGCAGTGTACCGCATGAACGCCAGCTACGCGGGAGTGGAACTGGCGACCGGCACGTTAACAACCGACTCTCCGGCGGTGACGCAATGATAGGAAGAAATTCAATTTGCAGCAACGACATCTGTCTTTCCCAGAGGGCTGATTTCCCGGTCGCATTCGTGCTAGCGGTGTTGGCGGTTGCGGGGCTGCCGGGTTGCAGCGAGACCAAGTCGCCCGTACAGGCACCAGCGGAGAAGGTTCACGGTGTCGCGGTGATGCAGGTGCAGAAGACGTCCGTTCCTGAAGTTGTCGAAGCCACTGGAACGGTACGGGCGGCGTTGTCCGCGCAACTTTCGAGCCAGGTTATGGGGACCATTACGCGAGTCAACGTACATGAAGGCGACCGGGTGCGACGCGGCGAAGTGCTGGTGGCGATCGATGAAGCGCAGCAACAGGCCGCGTTCGCCGGGGCGAATGCCGGGTTACGCGCATCGCAGGAGTCGATTGCGGCGGCGGATGCCGACTATGCGCTTGGCCGAGTCGACGATGAAACGCTACCAGATGCTGTACGACAAGAAATCGGTCAGTCC
Organism: uncultured Acidobacteriaceae bacterium; assembly: GCA_963722405.1. Taxonomy (GTDB): domain Bacteria; phylum Acidobacteriota; class Terriglobia; order Terriglobales; family Acidobacteriaceae; genus DASRAA01. The sequence goes on along the minus strand of CAVRMO010000012.1, from coordinate 217,139 downwards.
GCAGGAGTACGACGAAATGAAGACGCGGCTGGCGGCGGCAAAGGCGCGCCGCGACGCTGCGCGTGCTGGTCGCGAGCAATCTGAAGCGGGAGTTTCGCAGGCGGGTACGGCGATGAGTTTCACGAAAGTTCGCGCCCCGTTCGACGGTATCGTAATTGCGAGACTTGCTGAGCCGGGAGCGACGGCAGCGCCCGGTGTTCCGCTGTTGACAGTCGAAGACCCGAGCCGCTTCCGGCTGGAAGCCACGGTGGACGAGAGCAAGATCGGTGCAGTGCGCCTGGGCGAGTCGGTGCCGGTAGTGATTGATGCGCTGGGCGAGCAGCCAATAGAGGGCAAGGTGACGCAAATCGTACCCGCAGCCGATCCGGGCAGCCGCACGTTCACGGTGAAGATCGATCTGCCGTCGAATCCGCAGATGCGCACGGGACTATTCGGGCGAGCGCGATTTGCTCGCGGGCAGCATGACGCGATCGCGGTTCCGAAGACAGCGATCTTGAATCGAGGCCAACTGCAAGCGGTGTACGTGGTGGGCAGCGACCAGTTGGCAAGCTTGCGCTACATCACGCTGGGCCTGGCTTCGACGGACCAGGTGGAAGTGCTATCCGGGTTACAGAGCGGCGACCGGATCGTGGTGCAGCCGGGCGACCGCGATTTGAGCGGCAAACAGGTTGAGGGACAATGACGGCGGAAATCAAGACGCCTATGAAGATCGCGGGAGCGATCGCCGGGCAGTTCATCAATTCGAAGCTGACGCCGCTGTTCATCCTGTTCTCGCTGCTGTTGGGAGGCTTCGCCATCCTGCGAACCCCGCGCGAGGAAGAGCCGCAGATTGTAGTGCCCATGCTGGACGTGTTCGTATCGATGCCGGGAGCGTCGGCGGCCGAAGTCGAGCAGCGCGCCAGCATCCCCATGGAGCGGCTGCTGCGCGAAGTGCCGGGCGTGGAGTACGTGTATTCGATTTCGCGCCCAGGCATGTCTATGCTAGTGGTGCGCTTCCTCGTGGGAACGAAGGAAGAAGACGCGATCATCAAGGCGTACAACAAGCTGTATTCGAACTTCGATCGCATTCCCGCAGGAGTTTCACAACCGATTATCAAGGTGCGGTCGATCGACGATGTGCCGATCTTCGCCGTTACCTTGTGGGGCAAGAACTACGACAGCTATCAACTGCGCCAGATCGCGGGCGAGTTGGACAGCCAGCTCAAACAGATCGACGACGTTTCCGAGACGAAGATCATCGGCGGGCTACCGCGTCAGGTTCGGGTCACGCTCGATACGCAGAAGCTGGCGGCCTATGGCATGACTCCGGGCGCAGTAGTCGCGCAGCTGGAACAGGCGAATGCGCGCGGCGAGGCGGGCAGTTTCTCGCGTGGCAACCAGGAGTTCGCCGTTGATGCGGGACGCTTCCTCGGTACAGCGACCGACTTGCAGCAGATTGTCGTCGGCGTTAGCCAAGGGCGACCGGTGTATCTGCGCGACGTAGCTGCGTCGATCACAGACGGGGCATCAGAGCCGGAGGACTACGTTCTCTACGGCAATGGCGCGGCGGCGAAGCGTGGCGCGAGTGGCGACTATCCGGCAGTGACACTCACGCTGGCCAAGCGCAAGGGCACGAACGCGACCGACATCACGGTGGCGGCGGAGAAGAAGATCGAATCGCTGCGGGGCTACCTGCTGCCCGCCGATCTCAATGTTTCGATAACGCGCAACTACGGCGAAACCGCGAAAGATAAGTCCGACGAGTTGCTGAAGCACCTGATGATCGCGACCCTGTCGGTGACGCTGTTGATCGCGCTGGCGTTGGGGTGGCGCGAATCGGGCGTGGTGCTGATCGCTATCCCAGTAACTCTGGCCTTGACCCTGTTCATCTTCTATTTGTTTGGCTACACGCTGAACCGGGTGACGCTATTCGCGCTGATCTTCTCCATCGGCATTCTGGTGGACGACGCGATTGTCGTGGTGGAGAACATCGTGCGGCATTTCCGCATGCCGACAAACTGCGGACGGAACCTGAGTGCTATCGCGATCGAGGCGGTGGATGAAGTCGGCAATCCTACGATTCTCGCGACGTTCACGGTGATTGCCGCCATCCTGCCCATGGCGTTTGTGCGGGGGCTGATGGGTCCGTATATGCGGCCGATCCCGGTGGGCGCGTCGGCGGCCATGCTGTTTTCGCTAATCGTGGCGTTCGTGGTGTCGCCGTGGTCGGCGCTGCGGCTGCTGCATCATTACGCCGATCGCGCTGGCGAGGAGCACGAGAAGGAAGGTTGGACGACGAAGCTCTACCGGAGAATCATGAATCCGCTGCTGGAGAGCGCGTCACGTCGGTGGATATTCTTGGGAAGCGTCGTGGTCATGCTGCTGCTGGCGTGTTCGCTGGTGGCGTTCAAGCTGGTGAAGGTGAAGATGCTGCCCTTCGACAATAAGAGCGAGTTCCAGGTGATTGTCGATATGCCCGATGGAACGCCACTGGAGCAGACCACCCGCGTCTCGCAGGAGTTGGGGCAGTACCTGGGCCAGCAACCGGAAGTGGTGAACTACCAGATCTACGCAGGCACGTCTGGACCATACAACTTCAACGGACTGGTGCGGCATTATTTTCTGCGGCGCGGAGCTAATCAAGCCGACATTCAGGTAAACCTGCTGGGACGCAAGGAACGCAAAACGCAAAGCCACGAAATCGCCAAGCGGTTACGGCCGGGGCTGGTGGCGATTGGCAACAAGTACGGGGCGCGATTGAAGGTGGCCGAGGTGCCTCCGGGGCCGCCTGTGCTGCAAACGCTGGTGGCGGAAGTGTACGGCCCCAACTACGAGCAGCAAATGGCGCTGGCGAAGCAGATCAAGCAGGTCTTCCAATCAACCCCCGGCGTGGTGGATGTGGACTGGTACGTCGAAGATCCGCAGGCAAAGTATGACGTGGTGGTCGATCTCGACAAGGCCGCGCTGCATGGAGTGTCGGCGGCTGCAGTCTCGCAGACGATCCAAATGGGATTGAACGGCGCGACGGCGGGACTGCTGCACGATCCCAAGTCGCGCGAAGATATTCCCATTCGCGTGCAACTTGACCGGCCGGGGCGTTCGGCGATCGAGTCGCTGACGTCGATGCGGTTGCCAACCGCAAGTGGCGGGCAGGTTTCGATCGCTGAAGTCACGAACGTCAAGAACGAGACCATCGACGTGAGTCGCTACGGCAAGAACCTGAGGCCGGTGGTCTATGTGCTGGGCGACGTGGCGGGTGAGGTCGAGAGTCCGGTTTACGCCATCATGAAAATGAACGAGGCCATCGACAAGCTGAAGACGCCGGAGGGCTACGCGATCAAGCGCTACAACGCGGAGATGCCCACCGAGACCGACAGGCTGACGATGAAGTGGGACGGAGAGTGGCATATCACCATCGAGGTGTTTCGCGACCTGGGAATGGCGTTCGCGGCAGTACTGGTGCTCATCTACATCCTCGTCGTGGGTTGGTTCCGCTCATTCGTGACGCCGCTCGTGATCATGGCGCCAATTCCGCTGACGCTGGTTGGCATTCTGCCGGCGCACATGCTGATGGGAGCGTTCTTCACGGCGACATCGATGATCGGATTCATCGCGGGCGCAGGCATCATCGTGCGGAACTCGATCATCCTGGTGGACTTCATCGAGCTGCGGCGTGAGCAGGGACAGCCACTGGAGCAGGCCGTGGTGGATGCGGGAGCGGTGCGCTTCCGGCCCATGCTGCTGACCGCAGCGGCGGTCGTCGTAGGCGCCAGCGTGATCTTATTCGATCCAATTTTCCAGGGGCTGGCGCTGTCTTTGATGGCGGGCGAAGTGGCTTCGACACTGCTGTCGCGCATGACCGTGCCGGTGCTTTATTACATGGTGGAAAAACGCAAACAACCGCCGGCGCCAACTCTGGAGCGTGCGCCGGAATTTTCGGAGGCACATCCATGAACGTCGAACGCACGCTACGTCTGATTGCAGGAGCCTTTGTGATGCTCTCACTCGCACTGGGCTACTGGGTTTCACCCTACTGGTACCTGTTCACAGCATTCGTAGGTCTGAACTTGTTTCAGTCTGGTCTCACCAACTGGTGTCCGATGATGACAATTCTGCGCAAGTTAGGAGTTAAGTCAGCCGACGCAACCTAAATAAGTTGAGCCATGCGCCAGCGCTTTCTGGGCTTTTTGTGTGGTGAAGCAGCACGAGCGCAAGTGTATGCAAGGCAGAATCCTTCCTTATGTCGGGGAGGACTGCTCCATCGTCATGCAATGCACCCAAAAACTCCGTCAGGTGCGAGGAAGGAACTACCCCAGCCATGCCCCATGGCAAACCAATCAAGCGCGTCCCCGATTTCCGTTGGTGCGTCCCCGAGAAATCTGCTTGGCAACCCTGTCGCACCGGCCACGGTCACAGTTGTTCCTCACAGGCCGACGCCGTCGTAGGTTCCAACTCGATCCTAACCAAATGACTCGCCGTGCTGCGGACCGAGTCCAAATCTACTCGCTTGTTATTCGCATAGATTTGGTGGCGAGGATGCGTTCGGTGCCATTCTGTCAGAGTCGCAGTTTGATGCACGTGCTCGACGATCTTTCGCCAGCCGGCGCCATTGTAGGCGGAAAAGTTAATCTCGCCTTCTTGCGTCGCCACTGGAGTGGTCGAGTCCGCCATTGTCGCGAAATCATAAATGTGGGCATCCTGGAACTGCATGGCGTTCGTCATTACGATCCTCCAACGGACGTTGCACGAATCAGCCCGCTCAGACCAATTCTCACCGGAGCCGGAGACGCGATAGAAGCAATCCTCAAGCAATGCGGGAATGTGGCGAAGCTCGAACCCTGAAGGAGCCCGTCGGTGATCGAAATTGCGGAATACCGCTAGCGCGACCAGTGTCTTAGTGATCGCTGGCCCCCTCGCCGAGTCCGTGATCTCCACAATGTCACGCATGAACTGCGGCAAATTAAAGAAAGCGCCAACTGGGGTCATTTGCTGTGAATCGGCATCAACCAACAAAGGGCTGAAGATCCCGTGGTTCGGATGTATATCGTTAAAAAGGCTACCGATCCCTGACTCAGGGCGGAGAACATCGCACAAATGGGCGAAGATTCCGTACGCCGAAACTGGATACCAATCTCGCATCGGCTGCCAATCGACCGAGGTTTGTGCTTGCAGGTCATAAGCGATCTGCGATACCGGATAACGCCGAGCATATCGCTCCTCGTCGCTTATGGCCTCGTCTCTGCCAGAAAACATCACGGGTTGGAAAATGACGCCGTGGATCTTGTCTACGTTCTCAATTACGAAACGAACAACGTCGCCAAGCCCGTCATTATTGCCTCCGTTAACGACACTCACTTGCAGCGTCGTTTGCATGCCCGCTGCAGCGATATTTTCAAGAGCCCGATGCTTCACTTCCATGTAATTTCCGATACCGCGATGCCTGTTCTTCGCTTCGGAAACACCATCAAACTGCAGATACACGGCGTGCAGTCCGGCCGCCTTTGTTTCGAGCGCAAAATCTCGGTTTTGTGCGAATCTAATTCCATTTGTCGCAACGTGAACCCGATGGAATCCCATGCTCTTAGCGTAGCGAATGGCGTCAAGCAAGATCGGAGAGAGCGTAGCCTCACCACCTGAGAATAAGACATTGATTTCTCTCTGTGGCTTAAATGACGCTGCCTTCGCGAACACGGCCTTTATGTCTTCCATGTCCAATTCGTGAATGTAGGTAGTGGCGTTGGCGTCCATATAGCAGGGCGAGCAGACCATGTTGCATCTGTTCGTCATGTCGATGATTAGGTACGTGCCCCGACCCGACCTGGTTCCGTTAGGGCCGTGGTCGTGTATGTCTTGATCACCGACACACTCGAAATCCCTACCGAAGGCAAGGCGCTCCATTTTTCGGAAGAAGGCCGGGTGATTGGAAAGCACATCTTCAAATGGGCCGTGCTTTGCGCACGCCTTGCGTATCAGGATGCGCCCGGCTTCCTCTACTATCTCGGCTTCAATCACTCCGGGCCTGTCCCTGAACTCAGCGATACTGGCTTGGCCTCGGATGACCGCATCTGTCGCCTCAATGTTGCACCGCGGACACAGTGACAGGGTGTTCCTCGGAACGCCCGTCATCATGCGCATTCGCTCGTGGCTCTTGAGCAGCCGACCCGGTGCCCAAGAGGGGTTCGGCAATTCTCCCGCGGGGAGGATTGCGTTAAAGTGCGTAGAAACGCTCCACGCGACGTTCGACGCAGCGCGGAAAATACGAGCAAGCACTGGGAACATGGGTTGTTGACCTCCGGAGTTGGATTACTGACGAGCGGCGGGATTACGTTTGCGGTATTTTACACTGGCCGTCAATGTAGCCGCTGAAGTGAGGAAGTTTCAGCGGCAGTCACGTTGCAACTCGTGACGATGTGCCAAGAAAAACTCGAGGGGTGCCATCCGTGCCCCCGCCGGGGCAAGAAAAGGGGCACGTTTGGGTGCGTGCCCTACTGCTTTGCAACAGCACATCTTTCGATGGATGACAGCGCTCCAGGCAATTGCCGAGAGGCGGCAGTTCGACCGTGAGTTTACGGGTTTTCAATACACGACTTATGGTTTCGTGCCCGCTTCCACCACCACCACCGCAATGTTCGGCGGGATTCAACAGCTAGAAAGGATACGGGTTCGGCATAGCCGTTGAACTGGAACCGACCCTGTACCCTGCCGATGGCCGAAAAAGCTGCACGCAGCAGAGCGTTCCAGTGCAACAATGCTGTGAGGCTCGGCACAGACGCTTTTCGGCGCTACAGTCCCCGCGCGCTGGCACTTGGAACTTTTATGCGAGAGGAGAACGACAGCATTCGAGCTGCCGCCAATGTCGCGACTGCTTCCAGCCGCAAAAAACCAATCCGGAACAAAGTCGAGCAGGATGTCATCACCCGCGAACTGCTCAAGCAGGTGATGAATTTCCCGCAGTTGCGAGCCCCTCTGATCGAAACTCTGCAATGCGTTGCGGCGCGCTTGGCCCGGAAGGTGCCCTGAAAGAACAGGCATACCCGAACCTTAAGCGCGATAGGGGGAGGAGGCCAATCCTTGATGGTCTTCGTGCTTCCTCTTTCGCTTCGCTGGCGACGTACCTCTCGGCTGCGTCTCGCACGACCCAAGCCAACGAAACTTTTTTCTGTTTAGCGAGGCCTTCGAGCGTCTCGTAGAGACTGGGCCGAAAACCGCGCGGTTACGCCCATTGAGGTCATAACGACGCGGCGAGCAAGTCTTTCGTCTTCAGTCAGCTGACTGCCGGAGCAAAACGTGGTGCGGGCGGAGGGACTTGAACCCTCACGGGCCGTTTAAGCCCTGCGGATTTTCATACCGTCTACGGCTTTCGCCGCCCGGACGTGACGCTCTTGAGGGCTCACGCCAAGTTTGCGGTCTGGACTATCCCTTCACCCTCCTCCGGAAAATCCGAAGCTTAGGTGCTGCCCGTCTAGTCTCTACACCTTCCCGGCTGGTCTCTCTCCGGGCTTGGCTCGGGATTGCCATTTGAGGTTTCCCCGAATTTGAGCAGTTCTACATCGCCGATTTCCCGGCGAGCACTCAAGTTTCCCTAAGTCCGCTGCGTATGCCATTCCGCCACGCCCGCGCGGCTGTCTTACTCATGATAGGGCACGATGCCCGATTTTACACATCCGTTTCCTGCTCCGGAGTTTGCGGTGAAGATTGACTGTTCTGGTGCGAGTACCTAGCCAAATCAAACTCCGCAAACCTCTAGTGCGCGGCGATTTCGCGCGCGGCGCCCGGCTTGGGTTTCTTCAATAGGAAGGGAAGCGGCACCAGGCAGGCGACGATAATCGAGACCATCCAGAGGGCGTTGACGTAGGAGAGAAGTGCCGCCTGCTGCTGCACTAGCCCCATGACCTGGTTGTAGGCCTGCTGCACGGCGAGCGCTGGGCCTGAGCCAGACTTGGCCATGTTGGCGGCGGTCCCGTTTAGCATGTTGTTGAACTGAGGGTTGGCCGCGGTGGCATGCGCGACCAGGTCGGTCTGGTGAACCTGGCTTTGACGCGCCAGGAAGGTGGTCAGCATGGAAATGCCAACGCTGCCTCCCAGGTTGCGGATGAAGTTGCTGATGCCAGAGATCTGATTACTCTTTTCGGGCGGAACCCCGACGTAACTCAGGATGCTGATAGGAATAAAGATGAAGGCCAGCCCCGACATCTGGTACATACGCCACAGCATGATGGTGCGGAAATCAATGGCCAGACTGAGATGGGTGATGTGGTAGAGCGCGATCGAGGTCATGCCGAATCCTGCGGCAATCATGTAACGGGGATCTACCTTGGTGGAAAGCACTCCCGCGATGGGGAAGAGCACCATGAGCATGAATCCAGCGGGCGACAACACTTCTCCCGCCTTCTCGGCAGAGTAGCCCATCATGAGCTGTAGGAATTGCGGAATCAGCACTGTCGTCCCGAAGAGCACAGCGCCGAGGACGAAGTTGAAGAGCACAGTCGCCGCGAAATTCCGGTTCTTCAATAGTTTTAATTCGAGCACGGGATGAGGCGTGCGCCATTCGTGAATCACGAGCGCCACGAGCGCGGCCCCGGCGATGATGGCAAAGGTGGTGACGAAGCTAGATCCGAACCAGTCGTCCTGCTGGCCCTTGTCGAGGATCACCTGCAGGCACCCGATGCCCAGGACGATGAGCGACAGGCCGATGTAATCGATCCTGATGCCGGCGCCCTTGAACTTCTTGAGCCAGGGCGGATCTTCAACCACGGTCGAGGTGAGGAAGAGCGAGAGCAGTCCCACCGGGACGTTAATGAAAAAGATCCAGCGCCAATCGTAGTTGTCGGTGATCCAGCCGCCGAGGGTGGGGCCGATCGCGGGAGCGACCACGACGGCCATGCCATACACGGAAAAGGCGAGGCCACGCTTTTCGGGCGGGAAGGTGTCGGCGAGAATTGCTTGCTCGCTGGGGCCCATGCCGCCTCCACCAGCACCCTGCAGGATGCGGAAGAAGATCAGAAGAGGAAGTGTCGGGGCGAATCCGCAGAGAATCGACGAAATGGTGAAGAGCGCGACGCAGGTCATGTAAAAGCGTTTGCGCCCAATGACGGTTGTGAGCCAGCCCGACATGGGCAGCACGATGGCGTTCGATACCAGGTAGCTGGTCAGCACCCAGGTCGATTCATCCTGGCCGGCGCTCAGGCCGCCTGCGATGTGGGGCAAAGCAACATTGGCGATGGAGGAGTCGAGCACCTCCATGAACGTCGCCAGCGTCACCGTGAGGGCAATGATCCAAGGGTTATAGCGCGGCTTCCACGGAGTAGCCGCGAATGTGTTTGCGTCCGCCATTGCTGGTTCTATCGTCGATGCGAGCTATTTCTTGGGGTTGTTGTCCTCGGGGTGAACTGATACGTTCACATCGGGAGTGACCGACATACCGGGACGCAGCAGACCGTCCTGATTGAAGTCTGGCTTGTCGCTGTTGTCGAAGTCGATCCGCACTGGGATGCGCTGCACGACTTTGACATAGTTGCCGGTGGCGTTCTCCGGTGGGAGCAGACTGTACTTGGCGCCGGTGGCGGCCCCGATGCTGCTGACGTGCGCGTCCCATTTGCGGCCACCGTAAGTGTCAACTTTTACTTTGACGGGCTGGCCGGGCAGCATGTGTGCGAGTTGGGTCTCTTTGAAATTGGCGGTGACCCAGATTTCGCGTAGTGGAACGACCGCCATCAAGTCCTGGCCCGGCGAGACGTTTTGGCCGACTTGGACGGAACGCTTGCCAACAACGCCGTCAACAGGAGCGACGATTGTGGTGTAGTTGAGGTTGAGCTGCGCCTGATCGAGCGCGGACTTGTAACGCAACACCTGCGCGTCTGCGGACTTCGCCCGTGCCTCAGTAGCAGCCACTTGCTTGGGCGTGACTTGGGCATTCTGCTCCTCGGCACGGGCCTGCTCAATGCGCGATTGCGCCTGTTGCACCTGCGCACGAGCAGCCAACAGATTGGCTTCGCGAGCGGTGACGGTGGCGTTGGCGGCGGTTGCTGAAGACGTGGCCAGGTCGAATTGCTGCTGCGAAATTTCTTTCTTATCGAGCAACTGGCGGTAGCGCTGAACATCCGCATTGAGTTTCTGCGCCGTAGCCTGGGCCTCCGCAATCTGGGCTTGCGCCGCATCCACTTGCTTCTGCGCGGCCAACACTCCCGCCTGCGCGTTGGCCATGTCGGCTGACGCGGAGCGGATCTGCGTGGACGATCCGACGCTGGAAACTGGCACGCCATATTGCGCCGCCTGGGCGCTGGCCTGAGCTTCTTCGTAGTCAGCCTGGGCGCGATCGACCGCGACCTTGTAATCGGTGGGATCGGTCACGACTAGAACGTCGCCCTTATGGACAAACTGGCCATCATCAAAGTTCACCTTGATCACTTGGCCACCAACCCGTGCGCTTATTGGATAGATATGGCCGTCGATCTCCGCGTCGTCGGTACTCTCCCAACGACGGCTGTCCCACCAGTACCAGCCGACGGCCAGGATGACGAGAATCACGAGGGCAAAAATAAGGGGCTTAGCGAGCGGGTTCTTCTGGACAAAGCTGCGGCGGCCCTCTACGTCGCGATCGTTAGACTCATTCGCAGGCGCGTGGGCATCGGGCTGTTGCAAATCGTTTTGCTCGGCGGTAGTAGGGCTCATCTGCTGGTCACCTGTCACTTTAATTGCTGATTAGGGCTGGGCGCTGTAGTGGTCGCGGGCGGCGCGGCCGGTGGAGGCTGCGTCGCGGGCGGTACCGCGGAAGCCGGTGCGGGCGCGACCACCGACGGGGGCAGGGCAGCGTCTCCGGCTAGATACTGTTTCACCATGGCTTCGGCGTTGCCGATGGCCCGCGCCAGCAAGACCTTTGCGATGTTGTGGCCGTAAAGACTCGTTATGAATTGATCGTTGGCAGAAGCCAGTTGCTGCTGCGCCTGGATGACTTCGACGTTATTAGTAACTCCGGCGGCAAAGCGGTCCTGCGACTGAGCGACAACCTGCTGGGCGAGGTCGAGGCCGGTCCGCGCGACTTCCACCTGTTGGGCTGCAGCGTTCAAGTCGAGGATGGCGTCCTCCACTTCCTGCTCAATGCGCGCCTTGAGATTGTCGGCCTGCGCCTGGCGTTCTTTCAGTACGGCTGCGGTTTCCCGCATATCGGCTTCAACCTTGCCACCTGGAAAGATGGGAATGTTGAGAGTGGCGGCGGCGGAGTAATTCGGCGCCATGGCGTCAGCGGTGTAGCCGAGGACGCCGTAGGTTCCGGAGACTCCGATCGAAGGCAGACGGCCTTTCCATGCGGCAGCCTTGCGGAGTTCGGCTGCCCGAACCTGCGCCTGGGCGGCTTTGTAGTCGGAGCGAGTCTGCAGGGCCAGCTCCGTGGCTCCGCTCAATAAGACGTCGGGCACCGGGTGATACGGGACACGATTGACCAGCTTGAATTTCTGGCGAACGGGCAATCCAATCACGCGGGCCAGAGCGATGCGCTGTTTCTCGAGATCGTTCTGGGCGGTGATGACCGCTTCCTGCTGTGCCTGCAACTGCACGCGCGCGCGCAGAGTGTCGATATTCGGCGCGAGACCTGCAGTTTCCTGATCGCTCGCCAACTGGTAGAGGGCCTGCGCAGTCTGCAGCTCGGCCTTGGTTGCTTCGAGACGCGACTCCTGCGCGATCACCAGCAGATAGTTGGCGCCGACGGAAAGGACCACAGTGTCGCGCGCGTCAAGGTAATTGAATTGGGCGGCCTTCACCGTCTCGCCAGCAGCACGGTATTTGTCGATCGAGGCCAGGTCGAGTGGAGTCCATGAACCCGTCGCCGAGGTTGTCGTCAGGCCGAAAGGGCCGACTGAACTGGGAAAACCCGCGAACTTAAAGCCGAAAGACTTGAGATTGATGCGCTGCAGCTCTTCGCCAAAGGAGCCATTGATGTTGGGCAGCAGGGCGGTGAGCGACTGGAGTTTTGCGGCGCGCGCCTCGGCGGTAGTCTGGTCGCTCAAGAATAGCCCGAGGTTATATTTGAGGCCGCGATCCAGAGCGTCTTCGATAGTCAGCTCGATGGTTTCGTTTGTGGCCTTGCCCTGCGGAATCGAACCGGAGAAATTGTCGGTGTTGCGGTTGATGACGGCTTCCGCAGACGGCAACGGCGCCGACGCAGCACCGCTCGTCACCTGCGCGCGCAGAAGGCCGCTCGACAACAACAGGACCGTAGCAGCAAGTAACGCGTTCCGGCGGGCGGAGAGAGCGTGATGGGAAATATTGCGACGCATGTGTTTCATGTTATATCTAATACATACATGCATGTATTGAATCTTACATCACGCTTAGATGTGGGCTGCTACAAATTGGTCGCAAAATTGCATAATTTGTCTGTGGGAAAATCCGCATGACGGAGCGGAATGCCAAGCACAAGCTTCCCGGGGTGTCGCGACACCAGGAGCGCGCCGGCATCACCCGGGCGCGGCTGATTCAATCGGCGGAGAAAGTGTTCGCACGCGATGGATTTGAGGCGGCCAAGCTGGAGGAGATCGCCAAAGACGCGGGCCACACGCGGGGCGCCGTCTACGCCAATTTCGACAGCAAGGAAGACCTGTTTCTCGCCCTGCTGGAACGGGAAATCTCATCACGAATCGCCGCTCTCGAAAGAGAAATGGACAAAGTCCACGAGCCCGAAGCGAAGTTACGGGTGATGCGCGACTTTTTCATGACTAAGACGCTGGACCGGCGCTGGTGCCTGCTGTCTCTGGAATTCAAGCTGTTTGCGGTGCGGCATCCGGAGGTGAAGCAACGGCTGGCAGCCATGCATCGCCGCTTCGTGGCCCCCAGAGTGGGTTTCCTCGACGAGATCATGCGGGCGCTGGGCCGCGAGCTTCCGGCATCGGCGCACGCCACTGGTGTATCGCTGGCTGCCCTTGGCAATTCGCTTACCCTGGAGCACATGCTCGATCCGACATTGATGCCGGAAGCCGACTTGAGCCGCATTATGTCGAACTTCTTCGACAGCCTGACATCAACACCGAAGAAGAGATCCAGCAAGTAGCCAGCGTGGCTTCTCAGTGATTGCGGTAGACTCCCAACTCGCTGGTGGAAGGTCTTGCCATCAGGTCGCGGATTGCCTGCTGGGGCGACTTGCCCTGTTGCAGGATGGCATGCATCTGCTCGGTGATCGGCATTTCCACGCCCATCTTTGCGGCCAGGCCGACGGCAGCAGTGGTCGTGAGCACACCTTCGGCGACCATGCCGTGCATTCCGGCGATGATGTCGCTCAGGTTGCGTCCGCGTCCGAGTTCGACGCCGACGGTACGATTGCGAGAGAGACCACCAGTGCAAGTGAGCACGAGATCACCCAGTCCGGCCAGTCCCGCCATGGTTTCCGCGCGACCGCCGCAGGCGACAACAAGGCGAGTGATCTCAGCCAGACCGCGGGTGATTAGAGCCGCAACAGAATTGTGTCCCAGGCCGAGGCCATCACAAACCCCGGCAGCAATGGCGACGATGTTCTTGAGCGCGCCGCCCAACTCCACTCCTACGACGTCATCATTGGTGTAAACCCTAAAGCGCGGATCGCTGAACTCGCGCTGCACGATGGCCGCGAGTTCCTTATCCGTAGAGGCGACTGTTAACGCGGTGGGATGGTTCTTCGCAACCTCGACGGCGAAAGTGGGGCCACTAAGGGCTCCGATGCGAGGAAGGAATCCGTTGGGAGCGTGCTGCACTACATCGGTGATGACTTCGGTCATGCGCAGAAACGTGTCGTTCTCGATGCCCTTGGTTGCGCTGACGAACAACATGTCCGCCTTTAGGTAAGGCAGCATTGGCTGAAAGACGCGGCGGGTGTGGTGCGAAGGCATCACGCTAACAACGATATCGGCGTCGCGCAGGGCATCTTCGAAGCTGTTGGTCGCGGTAACGGGATCGGGAATGGGATGGCCGCTGAGAAAAAATCCGTTGACATGGCGCACGTTGATGCTTTCGCGCACTTCGGGCTCGTGGGCCCACAGAATTATTTCGTGGGAATTCTTACGGCCCAGCACTATGGCAATGGCCGTGCCCCATGCACCTGCGCCAATCACTGCGATCTTGCTCACAGAACCTCTCTCAACGAAAACGGTTTTCGGTGCCTGCCAGCAGGCGCCGGATGTTGTCCTTATGACGAATGATAATCAGCAGGCAACTTGCGACGATTAGAGCCATAGCCGTCGTGGTGTGGACGAATGGATTCAGCCGCCACGCGGCCAAGGGCAAAACGATGGCGGAAAGGATACTGCCCAGCGAAACGTAGCGCGTGATCGCGACTGCTGTGAGAAACACCACGAGCGAAACCAAAACGGCCATTGGAGCGAGAGCGAGAAAGGCGCCCAGGGCTGTGGCGACTCCTTTGCCACCTTTGAAGCGGAGCCAGATGGGAAACATGTGGCCCAGCAGAGCGCAGAATCCTGCGAGCGCGCCCATCAGGAAGGTCTGTCTCGGATCGCTCACTTCCGGACCAGCTAGCCGATATGCCAGCCAGACTGCGACATAGCCTTTGAGGGCGTCGAGCACCAGGGTGGCGATGGCGAGTCTCTTGGATCCCGTGCGGGCGACGTTGGTGGCGCCAATGTTGCCACTACCGGTTTGGCGGACATCCTGTCCGCGGAAGATTCGCACGAGGAGGTAGCCAAATGGGATCGACCCGAGAAGGTACGACACGACAGCGATGATGAGTGGCGACCCAGTCAATGTTGTCCTTCCGCTACGGCGATGGCAGTGCGCTATTACGCGAGCGGGAACCGTGCGCGCTTCTCATAGCGCGGGCCCGCCGACGACAGATGGCTCTCATACAGGATGAACTCGTGTGCCGTCATTGTACCGAAGTCAGGAGCCGCCAGTGTTTCAAGATGCGCTCGCACCACTTGCAACCCAGGTGCCGAACGCTCACCGGGAACTGGTCTCGGACGTCCGCTGCCCGAGCGGGCGAGAGTGAGATGCGGCATGAAGGACGACGCGTCGCTCTCAAAGCCCAGCGGTAGCATGGCGGCCGCTACCTCAGCCACCAGCACCTGCAAGTTTTCATCGGCTGCGATACCGATCCAGAAAACGCGTGGGGCCTCGGAATTAGGGAAGAAGCCTGCACCGCGAAACGTCATCGGCACAGGAGGCGATTTCAACGGCACTAAGGCACGGCAGATGTCGTCAAGTTTCTTGGTCTCGCCCAGAAATTGCAGCGTGATGTGGAACGTCTCGGGGCTGACCCACCGGACATCAGGCGCGAACTGCCGCATTTGATCGCGAAACTCGGTGATGCGGTCGCGAATGGGTTCGTCGATGTCGAGGGCAATGAACAGGCGCATGACGTCACATCAACATTCGGCGGACCATGTCGAGGGCCTGCTGGCTGGCCCAGCGTCGAATACGCTCACGATCACCGGGAAAGCGGCGCTGCACCACTTCTTTCTTGTTGCCGTCGGAGACAGCGATATAAACCAGGCCTACAGGCTTCTCTTCCGTGCCACCTGTTGGGCCGGCGATTCCGGTAACGCCCAGACCAATGTCAGCGTTACAGATTTCGCGAATGTTATCGGCGAGCGCGAGAGCGACTTCCTTGCTGACCGCTCCGTGGGCTTCGATCATCAACGGAGGCACATCGGCAAAGAGCGTCTTCAGGTCGTTGGAGTACACCACGGCCCCGCCCAGAAAAAAACGCGAGCTGCCCGGAACCGAGGTGATGCGTTCGGCGACCATGCCTCCGGTGCAGGATTCAGCGACGGCCAGCTTCAGGTTGCGCATTTGCAGAAAGTAGCCAACGATTTCTTCCAACGACTCGCCCCGGGTGGAAAAGACGGCGTCATCGAGTTCGTCTTCCAATTCACTTGCAAGCTTGTTCACCGCCGCCTGGGCATCGTCCATGGTCGAAGCAGTTGCTCGGAGGTGAAATTCCACTTGGCCTTGTCCGGCGAGAACCGTGGTTTCGATGTGGGGATACTTCTTGTAGATAGGAGCAGTGCGAGCGTCGGCCGCCGACTCGGGCAGCATCGCGGTCTTGAGGACAGTGGAGGCGATCGCTGCTGGCGGGAGACATTCGCGTAAGCGCGGCATGCATTCGCGCTTCCAGAGCGCCTCCAGTTCATGAGGAGGGCCGGGGAGAAGAAAGATGATGCGCGGCTCGCCGTCAAATTCAGTCTCCAGATATTGGCCGGGGGCGGTGCCGCGCGCGTTATGAAGAACGATGGCGCCTTCGATCACGTCAGCCTGCTTTGCATTATTCGGCGGCATGGAGATGCGCCGCTCGGCAAAGCGCTTGTACATGGCGGTGACGATGTCGTGATCGCGACAGAGATCGACGCCGAGGGCGGCGGCAACGCACTCGCGGGTGAGATCGTCTTCGGTGGGACCAAGGCCGCCCATAAAAATGATGATTCCGGAACGAGAGAGGGCAGCGCGGGCAACTGCAGTGAGGTGGTCGAAATTATCTCCGACTACGGTTTTGAACGCGACGATAACGCCTAATTGGTTGAGCTGGTCGGTCAGGAACAGGGAGTTGGTGTCCTGACGGTACGGAGTGAGCATCTCCGAGCCGACCGCGATGATTTCAGCGATCACCGATTCAGTCTAGCACTGTGAAATCGCAGACAATCGGACTAGACGCCGGGAACCAGGGGCCGGCCGGCGACGTCCCATGCCAGGCGAAGCACACCGCTGTTGGTGGCCAGCACCGCGGATTTACCAGAAGAAAAGGCGAGGCCAACAAGGTTTTGTCCGGAAACTACCACGGAGGCCTGCCGTTCGGGCGTGACTTTTACGATGCCGCGACGGCCATGCAGTGAGGCGGCGACATAAAGATTGCCACGGGTGTCGAACGCCAGCCCCTGAGGGCGTCCGAGGCCGCGGTAAAACACCTCGACGTGGCCGTGGGGATCGACTTGATAGACAGCGTCGAAGCTCGAGGTCGTCGGTCCGGTGACATACAGGTTGCCATTGTCGCTGAAGGCGAGATGGTAGGCCGAGACGCTGGGTTCGATGGTGGCGAAGACAAAGATCTGGCGGTCGCGACCGACCTTGAAGATGGTCCCGCTGCGATCGCCGACGTAAAGGCCGCCCTCGTCGTCGAAGGCGATGCCGGTGGCGACGCCCAGTCCCTCGGCGTAAGAGGTCATCGCGCCATTCTTTGAGATCCGATAGACCGTCCCATCATATCGGGACGACACGTACAGGCTTCCATCATGGCCGAAGGCTAGGCCAGTGGGATTCATCATTTCAGAGACGAACGGCTTGACTTCGTAGTTGGCATCGATACGGAAGATGGCAACGGGCGCTTTCTGTCCGCGAGATGCCGAGAACGTAACGTAAATATTGCCGTCGTCATCGACGGCGGGATTGGCCACCGGATGTAGGCTTTCCGCGATGGGCACAGCGACGCGAACTTCGTGAGGGTTACTGCGATGGCCGTTGGTGGCCACAACCACGTCACCAGAGATAGCGCCCTCTGGCACCCGCGCCACGAGGAACTGGTCCGAGCTGACGACCACGGTCCCATCGACGTCACCGAAACGAACTACGGGACGGCGGAGTTCCTTGGGCCGCAGACCCCTTCCCACAATCCGAATTTCGCCGCCGGGCATGGCATAGGCCGGATCAATCGAAGTGATATGCGGTTTGCCATTCGGGTTTGGGATTGCCATGTCTAGATCCATCATCTCGTACGAGGTTCGCCGTCTGGAGCAAGCCCAATCAACCGCCCAGCAAGTGGAAGTGCAGCAAGGCCTGCAGGACGATCCATCCGTAAATCCCAGCGCCCAGGTCGTCCACCACGATGCCTGTGCCTTCGGGTAGCTTTTCAAGGCTTCGAATGGGTGGGGGCTTCACGATATCGAATGCACGAAAGAGTATAAAGCCGCAGAGCAGAGGTTTCCAGAGAATGGGACAGGCGATGAGCGTAACCAACTGTCCCGCGACTTCGTCGATGACCACGTGCGAGGGGTCCTTCTTACCGCAGCCCCTGGCTTCGAGCGTCGCGGCCGGAATGCCAATGGCCGTGACGAGTGCGATCAAAACCAGTATCACGGGAAGGCGTGCGTATGGGGGAAGTTGTGACGCCAGAAGCCACCACAGCAGTGCCGCGGCCAGCGATCCCCAAGTACCGGGTCCGGGACGAAGTCGTCCTGCGCCAAAGAAGGTCGCCACCATTGTCGCCCACTTCGGGGCAAATGAACCCGTAGTGGTGATCTCAGTTGGGCTTTTCGGAAGGGTCATTGGAATAGGTGGAGTCTTCGTCTTCCGGATCGTTCAATCGGAGCCGTGATGACATAGGCACCGCTCGCCCACTTGCCGAGGTCGATGAGGCGGCAGCGGTCGCTGCAGAAAGGGAACTCGGGATCTTTGGCCAGGACGATCTTTCGGCAAGTCGGACAACGCAGGCTGACCAGGCGTTTCTTGGGCATCGCAGCACCTAGAGAATTCGGGCCACGATGTCGTAGTCGTGGGCCGCAGTAATCTCGCAGCGATAGAACTGACCTTCGCAGATATCTTCATGATCGCCGAAGTCATTTACGTAAACCGTACCATCGATCTCGGGAGCGTGCATCGCGGTCCGGGCCTGCCATAGTAGCTCCGTTTCCTCGGAAGGGCCTTCGAGGACCAGGTCAAACTGCTGGCCAATCAGCGCGCGCTTTTTCTTGCGGCTGATCTGCTTCTGAATGGACATCAGCTTCTTGCGGCGGCGTTCAATCTCGCGCGGGTCAACTTTATCTTTCAGGACGAAAGCGTCGGCACCTTCTTCATCAGAGTAGCCAAAGACGCCTAACCAATCGAACTGAGCTTGTTTCACAAAATCGCAGAGAATCTCAAAGTCTTCCGGCGTCTCACCAGGAAATCCGACGATAAACGAAGTTCGCAGGGTGAGGCCCGGAATTTCGCTGCGCATCTTCTCGATCGACTTCATGAAAATATCGGCACCCGCGCCACGTTTCATGTTCTTTAGCACCGAAGGCGAAGCGTGCTGCAGTGGAACGTCGATGTAGGAGCAAATCTTTTCGTTGGCCGCGATGGTAGCCAGCAGCTTGCCGGTGATCTTATTGGGATAGGCGTAGAGAAAGCGCACCCAACGGAGCTCTTCGATCTGCGCCAACCGATCGAGCAGCTGCGCCAGTCCGTCTTTCAGGCCGAGGTCTTCGCCGTAGCAGGTGGTGTCCTGTCCAATCAACGTAATCTCGCGGACACCCTGTTTGGCCAACCGCTGCGCTTCGGCGACGACGGATTCGAAGCGGCGTGAGCGAAACTTTCCGCGCAATTTCGGAATGATACAAAACCCGCACGGATGATCGCACCCTTCTGCGATCTTGATGTAAGCCGCGTATTTCGGCGTGGCCAGCAGGCGCGGCGTGTTCTCATCGTATAAGTAGTTAGGCAGGTCGGCGATGGCTCCGTCCCAGCCTTCCTTGGAGAAGCGTCCGGCGGCTTCGCGAGCATTGCCCTCGGAGCGCGAATTCAGGATTACGAAGGGGCCAATCGCGCTGGGTGCAGGCGCGATTCCGGCAGCTGCAAGGATTTGCTCTAATTCGCCGGTGCCGACCACGGCGTCAACTTCCGGAATGTTCTTCTGGATCTCATTGCGGTAGCGCTCGACCAGGCATCCGGCGACGATGAGTTTCTGCGCTCTCCCGGCGGTCTTGTGTTGCGCCATTTCGAGGATGGCATCGACTGACTCCTGTTGGGCCTTATCGATAAACGAGCATGTGTTGACCACGATGATGTCAGCGTCTTCCGCGCGGGGGGTGATTTCAGCCCCGCCGTGCGCTAGTAGTCCCATCATCACTTCGCTGTCTACCAGGTTCTTGGGACAGCCGAGGCTGACGAAGCCAACTTTCTTGGGAGCAATGGGCGTAGTGGCCTCATCGGGCGGGGCCAACAGTGCTACAGATTCGTCAATCACAGACATGGAATCTCTCTATTTTAGCATCTATTAGCACAGGGCCGCCGGGTTGCGAACCCCCTTCGACGTGCGCTTCGCGGGCTTTCAAAATGGTATGATTCAGTAGGTCGGGCGCTGGTCCCGCGCAACGTAGCTCTGTGAACCCCGCCAGGTCCGGAAGGAAGCAACGGTAACAGGTCACTGCGTGTGCAGCGGTCAACTGGCGCCTGACTTTTTGTTGCGGAAGTTAGGCGAAGGACGCAAGAGTTCCATTCAAAGTTCAACCGTCCCATTGGAGCTTGACCTCTTGCCATTCCGTTGCTCCGCATAGACATTCGGATACGCTTCGTTCAAAATGAACCGTTATTCATTCCATCTGATTTTGCATCTGGAGAACTCTATTGGCTAACGGCCGTCGTGCCAAGATTTCTGCGCTGGGAACCTACGTCCCGCCTCGGGTATTGAGCAACAAAGACCTGGAAACCATGGTGGAGACCACCGATCAGTGGATCCTGGAACGTACCGGTATTCGCGAACGCCACATCGCCGATAAGGGAGTTGCCGCCAGCGACCTCGCTGTAGAGGCGGTAAAGAACCTGCTCAAAAGCCATCCTTTCGACCTGCAGGAAGTGGATCTCATCGTCGTCGGCACCGTGACGCCGGACATGATGTATCCCTCCACTGCATGCCTGGTTCAGCACAAGCTGGGCATTTCACACACTTGGGGCTTTGACGTTTCAGCCGGATGCTCCGGCTTCTTGTTCTCGCTGAATACCGGCGCAAAGTTCGTCGAATCGGGCCAATATAAGAAGGTTCTAGTCATCGGCAGCGACGTGAATTCGGCCATGGTGAATTACGCAGACCGTGCGGTGTGTATCATTTTTGGCGATGGAGCGGGCGCGGTGCTGCTCGAGCCGGCAGATGAAGGCGAGCCGGGAATCATCGACCACGTGGCCCAGGTGGAAGGTGTTGGCGGGCAGTACCTTTATATGCCGGCCGGGGGCAGCTTGAATCCTGCGTCTCACGAGACCGTTGACAAGAAAATGCATTACATTCATCAGGATGGACAGCAAGTCTTCAAGTATGCAGTGAAGAAAATGGCGGAAATGACCGAGCGCATCCTGAAGCGTAACAATTTGACGGGCGCCGACATCGACTGCTTCATTGCCCATCAGGCCAACCGCCGCATTATCATGGCGACGGCCGACCGCCTGAAAATGCCCGAGGACAAGGTCATCGTCAACATCGATCGTTATGGCAACACCACGGCGGGAACGATTCCGCTGGCCATGCAGACGGCGATCGAGACCGGCAAGCTGAAGAAGGGCAGTTTGGTGATGGTGGCAGCAGTGGGTGCCGGGTTTACCTCGGGCGCGACGCTGCTGCGTTGGGCATACTAATTTTCTTTTGGCAATTCCGACTCCCGGCGAATCCTTCGCCAAATCGCCGCTCTTCCCATATAGAGGCAAGAATGGCTTCAAATGTGACTGCACAGAATCTTCACGAAATGTTGAGCGCCGGATCGCCAACAGTCCTTGACGTCCGTTCCGCGGCGGAGTTTGCGACTGGGCATGTTCCCGGCGCGGTGAACATCCCGATGGAGCAGGTGGAAATGCGCCTGGCTGACGTGCCGACCGGACCGCTGGTGCTGGTCTGCGAGAGCGGCAAGCGAGCGGAGATTGTCTCCGGGTGGCTGCGCGACGAGTCTCGGCTGACGCTGCTCAACGGCGGCACGAAGGCGTGCAAACGGAATTATTCGGACAGGAGAGACCATGGAAGTCCTTGTTGAGCATCTTGGGGCAGTACAGTTCGAAATCAAGGCCCGGCAACACACGGTGATTTGTGACCAGCCCACGGAAAGCAACGGTTACGACGAAGGGATGACACCTCCCGAATTGATGCTGGCGTCGCTGGGCTCGTGCGCGGCCTACTATGCGGTCGATTACTTAAAGCGAAACCACCTTCACGAGGAAGGCTGCAGGGTCCAGGTTACCGCCGATAAAGTTAAAGGTCCGTTCCGGCTGGACAACTTCCACATCGGCGTGGAGGTTGCCGAAGATCTGGATGCCAGCCATCTGAAAGGCGTCGAGGAAGCGGTGCATCGCTGCCTAATCCACAACACGCTGCTGCATCCGCCGAAGATCGACGTCGAGATTAAGACGGCGGTACCGGCCTAGCTATCGTGCCTTCAGCTTCTCGCGATCTTTCGCGGCGTCCAGCGGGCGTTGCGGCTCGGTCATGCGCGCTGGATCGAGGATTTCTTTGACCTGTTCGTCGCTCAAGTAGCCCCTTGAGCGCGCGATGTCGATGATGCTTCTTCCGGTCGCGACCGATTCTTTGGCAATTTCTGCCGCTTTCGCATAACCAATATAAGGATTGAGGGCTGTTGCTAGCGACACTGTGCTCTGAGCATAGAACTCGCAACGCTTCTCGTTGGCCGTAATTCCCTTGACGCAGAACTCCGTCAACTGGCGCAGCATGTTCGTCAGGATGGTGATGGACGTCAACACGCTGTGCGTCATGGTGGGCATCATGACGTTAAGCTCGAGCTGTCCTGCCTGTACAGCGAGCCCGACGGCAGTGTCGTAGCCGATTACCTGAAACGAAACCATTGCAGCCAGTTCGGCCATCACCGGGTTGATCTTTCCGGGCATAATCGACGAGCCGGGCTGCAAGGCAGGCAGATTGATTTCGGCGAGGCCGGTGTTGGGGCCTGACGCGAGAAGCCGGAGATCGTTCGAAATACGAATCACTTCGAGCGCGAGATTGCGCAACGCCGAGCTCACCGACGACATCCCAAGGTTCGACTGCATTGCGTAGCGCATATCATCCACTGGAGTGAGCTTCTCACCCGAGATGCGTGCGAGGTTGGCCACTGCCATTTCGCGATAGTCGGGATGCGTATTGATGCCGGTTCCGACAGCCGACCCTCCCAGCCCTACTTCGCGCAACAGCTCGCCCTGTTCCTGTATCGAACGCTGGGCGCGCCGGATGGCCCCTGCATAGGCTGTAAACTCTTGCCCCAATCGCATCGGCACGGCGTCCATCAAATGGGTGCGACCCGATTTCAAAATGTTGTGGAATTCCTCGCCCTTGTTGTTGAACTCAACAGTCAGCGCATCCAGAGCTGCGTAGAGCCTTTCCAGTTCGAGCAGAGTCGCCAGTCGCATCGCGGTAGGGAAGACGTCGTTGGTGGACTGACCGTAGTTGACGTGATCGTTGGGATGAGCGTGCTGGTACTCGCCCAGTTTGCCCCCGAGCAATTCTGAAGCACGATTGGCGATGACCTCGTTGGTGTTCATGTGAAAGCTGACGCCTGCGCCGGCCTGAAATACGTCCACCACAAGCGCATGGTCCCACTTGCCGGTCTGGACTTCCTGTGCCGCTTGAATGATGGCGTCGGCAGTTCTTGCATCCACCAGCCCCAGCTCGCGGTTGGCCTCGGCGGCGGCTTCCTTCACCATGGCAATAGCGCGAATGAGCGTGGCGTGGGCGCGGAGTCCGCTGATAGGGAAGTTTTCGACGGCGCGCGCTGTCTGGATGCCGTAGTAAACATCGGATGGGATTTCTTTCAGGCCGAGAGAGTCTTTTTCCGTGCGGGTGGATGGCTTGGACATGGGCTCTGCCTCCAACAGAGAGATGACAGCGGTGTATATCGGGGCGTGCAATCCTATTCCCAACGCGAGACAGGCGCGGTCGCCCAGTGAGAGGCCCAGCGATCGGGTCTGGGCAAGGAGCTCGCCGGCTGCTCGCGCCTGTTGGGCACGCGGCAGCATGTTTGACAGACATACGACAATTTGGCATTCCCGACGAATCGCGTCTATGCACTGATCTCTACCAGCTCCGCGATTTTTGCCTGCCACTCCTTGGGGCCGGACAGGTGCACCGAGTTGCCAGCCGAGTCAACTGCAACAGTGACCGGCATATCCTCAACTTCGAATTCGTAGATGGCCTCCATGCCGAGGTCGTCGAAGCCCAGCACGCGCGATTTCTTAATTGCCTTCGACACGAGATAGGCAGCACCGCCAACCGCCATGAGGTACACGGCCTTGTGGTCGCGAATGGCTTCGATGGCCGCGGGGCCGCGCTCGGCCTTACCGACCATGCCCAGCAAGCCCGTGTGCTCCAACATCTGGCGAGTGAACTTATCCATGCGAGTCGCCGTGGTTGGACCGGCTGGACCCATGACTTCTTCCCGAACCGGATCGACCGGGCCAACGTAATAAATGAAGCGGTTGGCGAAGTCGACGGGTAGCTTCTCGCCGCGGTTGAGCATGTCGGTGATGCGCTTGTGCGCGGCGTCGCGCCCGGTCAGCAGCTTGCCGTTCAGCAGCAAAACCTCGCCGGGCTTCCAAGTCGCCACTTCTTCGCGAGTGACCTTGTCGAGATTGACGCGGCGAGCACCCGCGCCCATCGGGTCGTAAATAAGCTGTGGCCAGTCATCCAGAGAAGGCGGCTCCAACGCCACAGGGCCCGATCCGTCGAGCACAAAATGCGCGTGGCGTGTAGCGGCACAATTGGGAATCATCGCAACCGGAAGATTCGCAGCGTGAGTGGGATAGTCCTTGACCTTGACGTCGAGCACAGTGGTAAGCCCGCCGAGCCCCTGTGCCCCGATGCCGAGGGCATTAATCTTCTTGTAGAGCTCAATACGAAGTTCTTCGGCGCGATCGGAAGGCCCGCGCTCGATGAGCTCTTGAATGTCGATGGGCTCCATCAAGGCTTCTTTCGCCAGAAGCATGGCTTTCTCGGAGGTGCCGCCGATGCCGATACCAAGAATTCCCGGGGGACACCAGCCCGCTCCCATGGTGGGCACGGTCTTGAGCACCCAGTCGACGATGGAGTCCGAGGGATTCAGCATGACGAACTTCGATTTCGCCTCCGAACCTCCGCCTTTTGCCGCGACGATAACTTCGACGACGTCGCCAGGGACAATTGTCATGTTCACGACGGCGGGTGTGTTGTCATTCGTGTTCATGCGCTTACCCGCGGGATCGGCCAGTATGCTGGCGCGCAGCTTGTTATGCTCGTGCAGATAGGCGCGGCGCACCCCCTCATTGATCATGTCTTCAACGCCCATGTTGGCGTCCCACTGAACATTCATGCCAACCTTCAAGAAGACGGTCACGATCCCAGTGTCCTGACAGATGGGGCGATGGCCCTCGGCGCACATGCGCGAGTTGACCAGTATCTGTACGATGGCGTCGCGTGCCGCCGGTGACTGTTCTTTCTCGTAGGCGCGCGTCAGCGACTGAATGAAATCGACGGGGTGGTAGTAGGAGATGAATTGCAGGGCGTCGGCGACGCTTTGGATCATGTCGTTTTGTCGGATGACGGTCATTGCAGCCTCGTGAGCATGAAAAAAGAAGGGTTCAAGTACCGGACACAACACAAAAGGAGCTATTGCTGTAACTAGAAAGTTTACTCCCCTACGCCCTACTATGCCTCCACACGATTAACAGTGGAACGACGGAACTTTGCCCCAGCCACGTCCGTACTACCAGCATCAAGTTTGGGGAGGCCGCGGCGTGCGCCTGAGCATCGAGAAGGTCAGCAAAATATATCGAAGCGGGGTCTGCGCCCTGCATAACTTCTCGCTGGAAATTGGCCCCGGAGTGCTTGGGCTTCTCGGACCTAACGGAGCTGGGAAGAGCACGCTGATGAGTATTTTGGCGACGATCACGCAACCCACCGGCGGGCGCGTGATCTGGCAGGAAGGGTTGTCCAGCTTCGACATCGTGCAGCATCCCAATACTCTTCGGAGGGTGCTGGGGTACTTGCCGCAGGACTTCGGGATTTATCCCAAGCTGACTGCGGTTGAGTTTCTGGAGTATCTCGCGGCCGTAAAGGGCCTGCCCGTAAAGTTGGCGAAAGAGCGGGTACAGCAATTGCTCGTCGTGGTGAACCTTGCGGAGGTACGAAAGCGTCCGCTGGGTGGGTTCTCCGGTGGTATGCGGCAACGTGTGGGAATCGCGCAGGCGCTGCTCAACGATCCCAAACTGCTCATAGTCGACGAACCGACGGCGGGACTCGATCCGGAAGAACGCGTGCGCTTCCGCAACCTGATTTCGGAACTCGCGGCTGACCGCATCGTCCTTCTTTCGACCCACATTGTCTCGGACGTAGAGTCGACGGCTAATCAGATCGTCCTGGTCAACCAGGGCGAACTGGTATCACACACCACGCCTGAGGACCTGTTACTGGCGGTTGAGGGACGGGTGTGGGAGTGCGTTGTGTCGTCAGCAGACTTCCCCATGTTCAAGCAGCACCACCGGGTGAGCGGAATCGTGCGGCGCAGTGACGGCTTTCACGTGCGCGTGGTCTCCGAGCAAAAGCCATGGGGAAATGCGCTTCTGCAAGCCGCGCAGTTGGAGGACGCCTATCTCTACTGCCTGAACGCTCCGGTTGAGGTGATGGCGTGACCGCACCGCAACTCAATACGATCTGGAAGGTTGCTCAAGCGGATTACCGCGAGCGGACTCGGCGTTACCCCTTCTGGGTGGCGGTGGTCGGTTGCGCCTGGATGGCGTACATCATCTATCTCGACAAGGCACAGGTAACGCTGGGCGAGAACTACGGCTACTTCAACTCCGCGTGGTCCACGGGCGTTGTCGTAATCATGACCAACACAGTGCTGACGCTGTTCGGGTTCTTCGTGGTGAAGAACACCCTCGAACGCGACGAGCAGACGCGCGTGGGCGTGCTGGTGGCAGCCACTCCGATGAGCAGCGTCGACTACCTGCTCGGCAAGGCGCTGAGCAACTTCCTGACACTGAGCTCGCTGGCGGCAGTCTTCCTGCTTGCTGTGCCCATCCTGCAGAAGCATCGCGGCCCGGGGTATCCCATCGAGCCATTGACGATTCTCGTGCAGTTCCTGCCCATGGCTTTGCCGACGCTGGCGTTCGTGGCGGCGTTGGCGGTGTTGTGGGAGTGCGTCCCACTGCTGAAGCGCGGGTTCGGAAACGTGGCTTACATCGTTGTCTGGATGTATGTCTTGATGTCGGCCGGCTTCCGGCAGAGCCATTGGCTCGACCTGTTTGGCTATCTGGCCTTCATGGATAGCGGACACGCAGCCGAGCGCGCCCAGGGCATCCAGGGGATTAAGGACTTCGAACTCAACGTAGGGCACATGTCGTCGGAACATCCTGGACGGTTTTTTTGGGATGGGATTCACTGGAACCTGGCGACTATGGCAGCGCGATTCGAATGGTTGGTGCTAGCCGTCGTGGTAGGCCTGTTGGGGATGTACTTCTTCAAGCGATTCGATCCCGACTATGCGAGCGCACCGGCGAACAGCGCGTGGCAGAGGTTCCTTGGGCGGTTCCAGCGCAACCCCACCGGGTCACAGCAGGAAAGTAAGTGGGCGGCGGCTGTGCTGCGTCGCTCGCTGGCCGACGGTTACTTGCAGCTCAATCGTTACGGCGAGCAGTTTCAGTTTGTGAGCGTGGTGCGCGCGGAGCTGCGCCTGATGCTGCGCAGCGTGCCCTTGCCGGTGTACGGAGTGATGGCGCTCATCAACTTCACCGCTCTGGTGGCGCCGAAGCCGGAGCACTTCAACGTTCTGCCTCTGGTGTGGTTCGCACCCGTGCTGCTGTGGTCGCAGATGGGCACTCGCGAGCGCCGCGAGAATACCGCCGCGATGTTGTTTTCGGCGCCGCACTCCTTCTTGCGGCAGTTGCCCGCGCTGTGGACTGCAGGTGCGCTCGTGACCCTGCTGTCAGCAATTGGCATGGTCGGCCGGGCATGGATGCACCACGATCTTCACATGCTGGCCACATGCATTGCAGGGGCGGTGTTCATTCCTTCGTTGGCACTGGCTTGTGGCGTGTGGTCAGGCACGCCCCGGCTGTTCGAGGTGCTGTATGTCATCTGGTGGTACATCGCAGTGAACGGCGCTCCATTTGCCGACTTTCTTGGCATGACGTCGCAGTCTTCTCCTGCGACCTACGCGCTGCTGGGTGCGATGTTGTTTACCGCCGCTATGGTGCGGCGCTGGTGGGACGTGGAGCGTGGTCCGGCTCAGCGTGTGCTTGCGTTCCGGCAGCGCGCGTAGAACACGCCAAGCCGGATGCCTGGGGCGCGCTGGTGCCAGAGCCAAGCTGGTCACGGTATCCTAACTTATATGGAACCCAACCCACCTGATCCAGCGGAACAAGCTTCTTTCGACGTGGTGGTAATCGGCGCGGGGCCGACCGGGCTGGCGTGCGGCATCGATGCCAAGCGCGCAGGCTTCACCGTCACCAATATCGACAAGGGCTGCCTGGTGAACTCCCTATACAACTATCCCAGCAATATGACGTTCTTCACCACGCCCGAACTGCTGGAGATCGGCGACATTCCATTTGCCAGCCCTAACCAGAAGCCCACACGGCAGGAGGCGCTGGAGTATTACCGCAAGGTGGCCGAGCACTATAAGCTCGATGTGCGGCAATACGAGCCGCTACAGAGAATCGAGGGCAGTGACAACAATTTTGTGGTTCACACCACCGATCTGCATGGACGCGCACGCGCCTACCGGGCGCGCAAGCTGATTCTGGCGACGGGTTACTACGACCGGCCCAACTACATGAACGTCCCGGGCGAAGACCTGCCCAAAGTGCTCCACTATTACCGCGAGCCGCATCCCTTCTTCGGGCATGACGTACTCATCGTGGGCGGCAAGAATTCAGCGGCCATCGCCGCTCTGGAACTGTGGCGCCACGGCGCGCGCGTGACCATGGTGCATCGAGGCGAGGGGATGAGAGCCTCGGTGAAATACTGGATCAAGCCCGACATCGAGAACCGTATCAAGGCTGGACAGGTGAAGGCCTACTTCAACAGCACGGTGAAGGAGATCACACCTGATCACGTCGTGCTGATTACGCCCGAGGGCGAAGTAACGATCGCCAACGATTGGGTATTCGCACTGACCGGCTACCATCCTGACTTCGATTTCTTGCGCAGCCTCGGCATCCAGATTCGCGGCGACGCTGACAAGAAGCCCGTTGTAGAGCCCAAAACCTTGGAGAGTAATGTACCGGGCATCTACCTGGCAGGAGTATTGATTGCAGGAATGCGCACCAGCGAAATATTCATCGAGAACGGGCGCTTTCACGGCCAGGCGATCGCGGCGGATTTAAAAGAAAAGTTGCGAGCTGTAACGGTCACCGCATAACTTGCCCGAAATCCCGTTGCTGCGGATAGCCGCGCGCGGTTCAACCTGGGTGAGCGGAGCGGCCTCACAACGCAAGACCCCGGAGTCTCTGATAAACTCTTGCGCGGGGTGAGGCCCGATCGTTTCGGCTACGATGCTGGCGCGGTCGTTCGACTTCACAAAGGAAATCAATTTCAGTACCGGCGAAGCGACGTAAACTACGCGCTCTGCCGTGGAGGATGGCAATGGCTACCGCAACCAGCACAGCTACCATGCACAGCCGCGTAGAGGACTTCCTTCAGAAGCCGCGGCAGATGTTCATCAACAACCAATTCGTAAACTCAGCCTCCGGCAAGACATTTCCGACGTACAACCCGGCGACGGGCGAAGTTCTGGCGCAGGTAGCCGAAGGCGACCGCGAAGACATCGATCGGGCCGTGATGGCCGCGCGCAAGGCCTTTGAGGGGGACGCCTGGACATACATGTCGCCTTCGCAGCGGGGGCGATTGCTTTGGAAACTAGCTGACTTGCTGGAAGCGCGCACCGAAGAGTTCGCCCAACTGGAAAGTCTCGATAATGGCAAGCCCCTGGCGATAGCCCGCGTTGCCGACGTGCCGCTGGCTGTCGACTTGTTCCGCTACATGGCGGGCTGGGCTACGAAGATCGAAGGCAACACAATTCCGTTGTCCGGCGGCTCCAAAAAGACGCAGTTCCTCGCCTACACGCGACGCGAGCCGGTGGGCGTGGTGGGACAGATCATCCCTTGGAATTTCCCCCTGCTGATGGCCGCATGGAAGCTTGGTCCCGCGCTCGCCACGGGATGCACCGTGGTGTTGAAGCCGGCGGAACAGACACCACTCTCCGCGTTGCTATTGGCGGAGTTGATTGCGGAAGCGGGGTTCCCTGATGGCGTGGTCAATGTAGTGCCGGGCTACGGTGAGACGGCGGGTGCTGCGCTGGCGGCGCATCCCGATGTCGACAAGGTCGCATTCACCGGATCGACGGAAGTGGGCAAACTGATCCTGCAGGCTGCCGCCGGCAACCTTAAGAAAGTGTCGCTGGAACTGGGAGGCAAGTCGCCGAACATTGTTTTCGCAGATGCCGATCCGCGGTCGACTATTTCTGGTGCAGCAAGCGCGATTTTCTTCAATCACGGACAGTGCTGCTGTGCCGGCTCGCGCCTGTATGTCGAAAAAGAAATGTTCGACGAAGTTGTCGAAGGTGTTGCGAGCCAGGCCAAGAAGATCAAAGTCGGGCCGGGATTCGAACCAGACACGGGCATGGGTCCTTTGGTCTCTCTCGAGCAGTTCAACCGTGTCTGCGGCTACCTCGAGTCAGGACTCAACGAGGGTGCGGAAGCGGTGGTGGGCGGCAAGAAGAAGGACGGACCGGGCTATTTCGTGGAGCCGACCGTCATGGTGAAGACCAACCCGAGCATGAAGGTCGTGCGCGAAGAAATCTTCGGGCCGGTAGTTGTGGCCTCGCCGTTCAGCGACATCGACCAGATCGTAGCCGAAGCCAACAACAGCGAATATGGACTGGCGGCGGGCGTCTGGACTAAGGACATCGGCAAGGCGCATCGCGTGGCGCACAAGCTGCGTGCCGGGACCGTTTGGATCAACTGCTACAACGTGTTTGACGCGGCCCTTCCGTTCGGCGGCTACAAGCAGTCGGGCTGGGGGCGCGAAATGGGGCACGAAGCTCTCGAGATGTACACCGAAGTGAAAGCCATTTGCGCAGCTATTTAGCCGTCGGTTGGCGATCAAAATGCCATGCGGCACGGGCGTTCACCCAGTGCCGCATTTGTCTGTGCGGGGTGGAGCTATCGAGTGGGAAAGCAGTTTCCTCGCAGGCTAGTCCCCGCTGGTTAACGCCGGCTCCTCCTGCAAGCCAACCCGAGCGGCGATCGAATCCGTGATGGGAACTGCTGCGCGCGGTTTCAATGTCGTGTCCTGCGCAGCATGCGGCTGCCACTCCACATCGACCCAATTGCTTCGCTCGACGAACATCGGCGGCTCGTACGTTACACCTTGAGCCAAGCGGCGATCTTCGCGCTTCGACGTCAGGTACAACACCGGGCCGACTACCATGCGCGTCAGTCGCGTAGACATGCCAAACGCGGATTCGATCTCACGACGCAGAGTACGCATGCGAGCGGAGACTTCTGGATTAGTGCGCTTCAACCGTTTCTCCATCGCCCAAAGTGCCGCATTGTAAGTCGTTCGGAGTTTGTGAGCTTCGTGCGCGAAGCGGGTTCGTATCCTTGCATCGGAATGATTGTGATAACGCTTCCAGCCATTGAAAAGGGTTTCGCAGATGCGGAACAGGCTCGGGCCGTTTTTCTCGAAGTCATAGCGAAACGCCCAGTCGAGAAGACGCTTCGATTCGTCGCGCGAGATCGCAGCGTGCTGAAAATTGAATTTGAATTGCCCATGGATATCGGCGAGGTCGATGCCGTCAAGCATGCGGCCTTCCGCCTGCATTTGGAAGAACAGCGGAGTGCCCGGCACCGGGGTATAAAGCATGAACTGGTGGAAATCGGTGCAGTGCGACACCGCGTACTCGATTTCCTGCTCTATGTTTTCTGCAGTGTGGTGTTCGAGTCCGACGATGGTCGATCCCAGCAGCTTAATGCCGTGTTGCCGCAACTCCGCGGCGATCGCCCGGGTGTCGGCGTCTTTCAGCTTGGCATAGCTCGATTTTGGCGACTCCAGGCCGACCCAGATCCAAGACACTCCCAGCTGCACCAATTCTTCCATAGTGTATTTGCGAATGGCGTTGATCGACGAGAAGACGTACAGCGCCCAAGCCTTGTTAGCGGCTTTCATGCGTTCCAACAATCGCATGGCGCGCGGACGATTGAGTAGAAAATTCTCATCCATTACGAAGAACGACTGCACACCAAGCTTGTGCTCCATCTCCTGCATGACTTCAAAGAGCTGATCGCCGGTCTCGTAAAAGTGAAAGCTCTTGCCTTTGCCGCCGAAGAAAGCAGACGTGGTGCAGAAGTTACAGCCCATTGGACATCCGACGGAGGGAACAATCGTCGCGGCAGTGTCGCGCGTGTTGTCGGGTACGCTCATGCCTAGAATGCGGAAGCCGAAGCCGGACAGTATTTCGGGATGAACGAACGGCGCACAGGGGTCTTCGCCGAGATAACGGCGCATCCATGCGATGCCTTCGCCCCGCACGATGTGGTCGGCATCGAGCATGTTCTCCACGCCCGGTATTCCCGCGACATGGCCGCCCACGATGATGGTCGAGTGGGGTGAGAGTTGCCGCACTCGACGGCACATCTCGCTGACCTTTGCGAAGTTGGGAATGATGCCGGAAATCCCAACAATATCGTAACGAGTGCTGGTAAGTTCGCGCTCAAACACTTCCAGGGTAGGGAAGTCGAGTAGCGTACAGGGCGCTGAGACGTTCTTCTGAATCATCATCAGCCCCCACGAGCGATGAAACATGCGCAACGAAAAACTGCCTTGCTCGCGCGTTACCTGGTTGTGGTAGAGCTCCATCGGATTGATGGCGCGGCTGCCGAACTCGTCGTCCTGTGCGTAGGGGCCGAATACGGAACTTAGGAGAATGCGTGCCTTAATTCCTTTGGGATGCGGAGTGACTAAATCAGAGCCTGATAGGAAATCCATGCTTCCATCGTAGGAACATGGCGAAGCGGTGTCCGTGACATACGATGCAATCTGGCTGGTATGACAAAACTATTACAGAGCGTTCCGTGTTGGGAAGATATGCAGACCCGTGTGCAAGAATGGCCTCGTTCGCGGAGCTGTTCTTATTTCCTGCCTTTTCAGTATCACGTGCGGCGCGCCGCGCGCGCCGCGTCAAATCGCACCTCTGCCTATCTATTTGGCCAGTACCGCCCCCCGCTCAGGCTCTGGCACGGCGTCCACGGAGGTGGCCATCTTCGGGGCGCTGCTCCCCACTTCATCAAGTTGCAAGTGCTTGGTCTCAGGCGAATACAGAAGGCTGACGAAGGTCATGACTGCACCAATCGTCAGAATCACAGCTGGCGACAGCCACAAGTCCTGTTTTTCAATGGCGGCGATGAATGGGATCTTGTGTGCCCACCACACATAGATACCGAACCATGCACCCAGCAGCGCGCCCGAAGAATAGCCAAATCCCACGCCTGCAGCGCGCCGTTTGGTGGGAAAGCGTTCGCATAAATAAGCCGGGACGATGCCCCACGCGAGTTTTAGCATTCCTGCCATGCACGTGCCCAATATTGCCAAAACTAGACTGCGGGCCAGCGCAGCATGGTACAGCACGTAAAACACCGGGACCCCAAAAACAACCAGGAACACGCAATACCATTGCGTAAGGATCTTTCTCCCAGTCCTGTCAGAAATCCAGCCGTAAAAGTTGTACCCGAGGAAGGCCATGAACAACGCGAATCCGTAAATCAAGCTATAGGTAGTGGTGTTGAACCCCCGGCCGTTCAACGTCAGGATTTGCGGAAGAAATCCGTACACCGAGTAGTCTGTCAAGAAAAGTCCAGTCATGAAGAAGAAGACCTGCAGGAAATCCCACAGCTGCGGAGGTTTGAACAGATTTAAGAACGGGGTCTTCTCGATGTTCCCGCTCGCTTTCGCTTTTTCGAATTCGGGCGATTCGTGCAGGTTTCGCCGAATATAGAGTGCGAGAAAGACCGGTATCACGCCGGTCATGAACGCGATACGCCAGCCGTATTGCGCCATTGCTGCTTTGCTGGTGAAAAATGAAATGGCAGCGAAAACCAGGGAGGCAAAAACGTACCCCAGTGGGAAACCAGACTGGATGAATCCGCCGATGGCTCCGCGCCTCGGCTGCGGTGCGTGTTCAATCGCGAAGGTGTGCCCAACGGCGTATTCGCCCCCGAAGAAGCATCCCATAAAGAACCGCAATACGCAGAAGAGTACGTAAGACCAGACGCCAATTTGCGCATAGGTGGGAAGAAACCCGGCGAGCAGAGACATGACACCCACACCGCCAATGGTCAGCACAAGCAAAAAGCGCCTTCCGATCTTGTCGGCATAATGGCCGAACAAAGCGGATCCAACCGGTCGTGCCGCCATGGTGATTGCATAGGTGAAGACAATCGTTATGTACTGCCAGGCCGCACTGCCTTTGGGGGACGCGAATACTTTGACTAAAATTGGTGCCATGACGAGCACCATCGCCATGTCGTACGCGTCCAACATGAACCCGAGGAACTGCGAGGCCATGGCCATCTTGGTATCTCTTGCGAGGGGTTGAGGGTTAGCCACTGGAGACTCCTAAATACTTATAGATTGCGATGACTGCCAGATATAGCACGGTGCACGAAGAAGCTGAGCGACGCACAGCACTCTTCCTTGTGACGGATGAACATATGGCTGCGAGCAGCAATTTGACGAAGTGCTGGCTGGCGGTTTGAAAGTTCGGATTCTCGCAAGGTGCGGTGCCGACGCTCCTACCCAACAATCACCGATAAGCAATGCGGGCCAAATAAGGAGGGCAGGATCGAAATCCTGCCCCGGCAAAACGTAGTGTGAGCGAGTTACTGTTCCGGCGCTGGTGTTGCCTCTGTGCCACTCGCCATTTTCTGCAGGTGCTCGGTGATATGACTGAGCTGCTGTGTCCGAAGCTGCTCGGCTTTGGCCTGCTGGTCAGCCGTAAGCACCGTGGTGTAAATCTGGTGCTGAATGGCCTCACGTTGGACGGTCATCGCCGCCTGCAACTGCGCCTGTTGATTGGCGAGGGCCGTAATTTTGGCCTGGTCGTACGCGCCGTTGGCGGTCGCCGTCAGCATGGCCGCGCGGTTTTGCTCCAACTGCTGCATGATCGGCTTCATGCTGGCGTGGTTCGCCTGCATGATCGTCTTCACTTGCGCCTTTTGCGCATCGGTCAGGTTCAGCTCGCGGGCCATGAATCCCATGCCACCGGGTCCGGGACCACCCCAGTCGTGATGCGGGCCGCCTTCAGGTCCCTGGGCAAAGGAGATCATCGTCACGCCACACAGCATCAGCGCCATCACACTCACAACTACAATCAACTTCGTCTTCATGCTTCCAACTCCTTTTGGTTATGACAGTCTGTCTGTCATTCACTTCTAAGAACACTTGCCGCATGCCTTCGACGGTAAAGTCCGGTAACGCGAGGTAAAGACTTGTAATACTCCGTGAAAGGCCGAACAGTTTCAGCGGCCACAGGCCCGCTTCTTGCCGGGTGTTATGTTGCTGGTCCTCTGAAAATAGTTCCCCATCGGTCGCCGAAAAGTTCCGGGAATGTTCAAAAACCGGGCTCGCTGCACCAAACGACGGCAGATTCCATTGTCAGTTTCGAGCAATCTGTGTCTGGCACACGGCGGGAGCCATCACTCGGCAGACCGCTTATTGCTTTAGAATAGGCAGCACACGCGGCCGCAAGGAGCCACTTTATGTTCAAGACACTGCTGCTGATTCCGCTCGTACTTATCTCTTCTGTTTGCTTGCATGCAGAAACCGCGGGTCTGTCGGACAAAAGCCAGAAATCTGCTGACCCTACCACCATCCAAGGGTGCCTGAAGGTTTCCAGCGGCCAGTACATCCTTACAGAAGACGGCGGGAAGCCCCATCTACTTGCCGGCGCCGCCAAAAAGCTCAGCCCCCATGTCGGGCACGAAGTCGAAGTCAGCGGTACCCCGGGAACGAGGACCGAAGAAACCACTAGCGTGGGCGGAGCATCGAGCGCAAACGAGTTTGTGGTGTTTGAAGTGAAAAGCGTGAAGCACGTCTCGGATACATGCCAATCGGCTGCGCACTGAAGGATCTCCGTAGGCGCGGGGCCCGGATGTCTCTGGGGATGTTGTCTGTGCGAGACGGTCTGCCGTCGCCCTATAGGTTGTATGTTGTGGCTGGTGCCGCCCCTCCGCAGCTGCTCGGGATCGATGCAGTTAATATCGTCCAGGCGCGAAAATGGGCGGCTCGCTCACGCGGCCGCCCCGAGATGATCCAAGCAGGTCAGTTTTCCGACCTGAGGTGGCTAGAAGGTGAAGATTGGCCCAAACTCCGAACGCCAATCGGTCGACGTGCAAGTTGGCAACCCGGCGACCTTGGTGGTGCAAAGACCGCTGGTATTGGGAAGGGCGTAGCCAGTGTACTTGCCCTCCTCAAAGCCAAACTGCACCCAGGGGTTCATCTTGTAGAACACCGTAACGGCTTTGAGCGTGTCCTTGATGGGCCCCGCACCTGCCGCTCCAATGTCCTTCGCATACCGGAAGTCGTTGGCGTTAGCCGCGTCTATACCGTATTCGACATATGCTTGCCAGCCCGCATTCCGGCCCTTGGGATCGGCATTGAACCAGCGTGAGATTGGGAAACCAGCCTGAACGAATCCACCGTAGCCGCGTACCGGAAGCTGCGGAGCCGCGACGAGCTGGCCGGCGGCATTTGTCCCGAAGACCACCGTCGACGCGCGATCGACCGAGAAGGCGCTAGTCGCGCCGGTCAACCCTGCTGTCTGGTTGTAGTTGGACAACGTCTCGCCACCGAAGAAGAACCTCAAGTCAGCGCCCTGGTAACCGCTGGCAACGACCGTAAACCAACGGGTTGGGAGGGAGACCGCCAGCTGATTGCCGTAGCCGTTACTGGTGGCATCGTATCCTCTTGGGAAGGCAGTCTTGAAAGCGGTCGGAATGGCGGAAGCCAGGACTGTTGCCTGACGTCCTGAGTAGAAGCCGCTCCAGAGGACCTGCGCCGGAACCACGCCGGGAGCCTTGTCAAGTTGGAATTGCAAAACGACTCTGGATTCAACTTCGGGTTTCCCCCAGTCGGCACCTTGGCGCTCTCCGTATCCAAGCTGGCTTGCGAGCCCATTGACGACGGTGCAGGATGAGCCCGCCGTTATATTTGCGGCAGTGCAGGTGACAGCATTTCCCGGGAGGTCGCCTTCGGACGGCATCATGATCGCAACTTCAGGTGAAAGCCTCCAGTTACGCGAACCGCCCAATTTCTCTACGAAGCCCAGGCGCATCTGTGGGGAGCGCTCGTACAGGTTGCCCCAGTAAGCGCCATAGAAGGTAGTCTCGAACAGGTTCATGAGCGCGCTGGAGCCAAAGATGGACCAGTCCTGTCCAGCTTCGAAGAAGATGTCCGTGTTCGGTCTCGCATTCCAGTCGATTCGTCCGTACGCCAGTCGCAATTGCAGGGCGTTACTGCGAATTGACGATACGTTGCGGTTGTCGACGGCGCTGAAATTGCCCTCGAAATCAGCCTCGATTTGTCCAGTGATTGTAATGTTCTTGGAGACATCAGGCCATTCAAACCTGGAGCCAATGCGAGTGGCACGCGCCTTCATGTGGAATTCTGGATTGTTGTTGGGGCCGGTATCGGCGGCCGAGAAGGCCGGCCGGGGGAAATCATCGCCGGTGGGATCAAGTGAGTCGTAGGCAGCGGTGGCCTTGACGAAGCCATAGGGTGTCACGGTCACGCCCCCTAACATAATGCCAGGAGTTAGTCCTTCCTTCTTCGCTGGATCTAGCGAAAGCACGCGGGCTGGCGCGATGGCGGGAACGACGGTTGGAGCCGGAGGTACCTGGTATGGCTTTTCGAGCTTGACCAGGGATTTCTGGGCTGCGGCCAGCCCTACAGAGTTGGCCTTCGTGCCCGCCTCCAAGTCGACGACAGAGGTGTGTAGGCCACTCATTGCGGCGGCATCCTGAGTATCGTACTCATTTGCTTTGGCGGCGGCAGCGGCCGCCTGTTGCGCGGTTGCGGCTGACTGTTTTGCCTCTGCGGCATCCTGGTCAGCCTCATTCTTAACCTGTTGTATGGCCTGATCCCGGTTCTGTATCTGCTGCTGCAGCTGCTGAATCTGTTGCTGCTGCGCAGCGATTGCATCCTTCAACTCTTTGATCTCACTCGAACTTGAGGTTGATGCCGTTTTTGGCTTCGCGGCATGGTTTGTTTTCGCGGGTGTCGCTTTCTTTGCGGTTTGATCGTCGCTCTGGGCCGGGGTGGCACCACTTGAGGTTGGCACAAACGCCGAGCTCAACAGGCACACCGTAGCTAATAGGGACAGTAGCGTTGATCGGAAAGGGTTTCGCATTATCGCCTCCGATTGTGGGCATTTGCTGTCGGACAGGAATGCCCTGATTGTCACTGGACATCGAGTCATGCGTTTCCCATCCGCGAATTTGCCTTGGAGCAGAACCTATGTGAACGGGAGGTTACCTGCTATGGCGTCGGTCACGGTATCTTGTGACTATGCTCACAATTAAACCTCTTCAGGCTCGCCGGGGGCATACCATCAAAAGCTGATTTTCTTGGATACAGGATTCTGATGAGCACCAGGTCAAACCCTGCGGCCATCCCTTGTGGCGCTTTGGCCAAACTCAATTCGCGAAGGCGCGACTCTGAAAACAGACCCGCAGGCCAACGGAAACTGACTACCGGTCACGTCAGAGACTTAGAGTTTGGTCGAAAATTTCGGACCGAAGGTGTTTCGGTGTTGCATCGAGACAACTTTGACCTACATCTAAGTCGCAAGCCGAAAGGAGGCTGCTTGTGTATAAGCAACTGCTGCTGATTGTTACTCTGCTGATCACTGCCGCGTTAGGGGCGCAAGACGCTGGCAAGCCCTCGAGTCCGAGTACGATTCAAGGCTGCTTGCAGTACACCAATGGTCATTACAGGTTGACTGAAGACAATGGGACGACCCATCAACTCCAAAGTCAGGCCAATAAGCTCGCCAAGCATGTCGGACACGAAGTCACGATCACCGGAACCCCAACAGTTAGGAGCGTAGACACCACCATCCAAGGTGCCGCTTCGAGCGTAAAAGAGGAACAGGTTTTTCGAGTGACCAACGTGACGCATGTAGCCGACACGTGTAAGGCATCCGGCAACTGACCGCAGCCAAATCGAACTACGAGGGATAATCCGGCTCGAGTCACACGAACGACTTCGGGGTACGGCCGGGTACGCCTAAGAACCAAATCTCGCGTAGTCGCGGAATTCCTACGCCTCTTTGGCGGCGACTAACAACAAGTCATGTTCAAGGCCTCGCCTTCAGCGACTGTTCCAAATGCCTCCTCTGGAACCTCTTCGCCGTGGAGCGTCTTCCAGCAATGCCTTGCGCCTTCGATCAGCACAATTACCACTCCGAGGACGGAGATCGCCATCAACGTGGAGTCGAGATAGCCTGAAACTCCTTGCCCGGCGTGTGCGCCAGTGGCCAGTAGATGGTCTCGATGGGAAAGCAAGCCTGCAGTTAACAGTCGTTACCCCGACAAAGCGCATGGGAACCGCCATAACTCAGACATACTTCGCTTTGCCCATATTCACCAGGAACGTGGTTACAACCGCAAGCGCGATTTTGCGAGGCAGCGGATGGCTGTTGAGGGTGGTCGCTTCCGATCCGGACAATTCCCCGACGTCCTCAAAATATGTTAAGTCGTAATGATCAACCGTACCGAGAGCGCACCACAGCAAACCGCATGGACTTCTTCTGCTTCCGAATCGTTTTCCCCGACCGGCGGTCAGTTCGAAACTCGTGAATTCCCTCGCACTTGTGCGTTAGGTCACAGCGGCCGGTGAGCAATGTCCGCCGCCATAAAAGGATAGCTATCTTAAAGTTTCGCGAGTAAGATTCGGGCGATATTCCACTACCCCTTAATCTCGCCTAGACAAGCTTTCTCTCAGGAGGCGTACGCATGGCAGGCCCTTCCGCAACCGCAAAACCGTCACACACCTCGGCTCCACCGGCTTCGATAGGTTGGGTGGGCGCCATTTTCACGCTGGTGGCGATTGTCCTCGCGATTGTAGTGCTGCGTCTGCCCGAACTCACTTCGGGCTGGCGGCAGAGCTACGATCCCACCGGGCACTGGTTGCTGTCCACCATCATCGCCGCGCTTCCTGTCGTCGTGCTGCTCGGCGCTCTCGCGTTTGGTCATACGAAGGCTCACTACGCGGCTCTCGCCGGACTGGTAACTGCGTTGCTGACCGCCATCATCGGATTCCACATGCCCGCGCGCATGGCAGCCGCCACAACCGTGTACGGTCTGGCTTACGGATTGTTCCCCATCGGCTGGATCGTGCTGAACGTGATCTTCCTCTACCAACTCACGGTGGAAGCCGGACGCTTCGAAGTCCTGAAGCACAGTCTCACGGGCATCACCCAGGACCGCCGCCTGCAACTTCTTCTTATCGCCTTCTGTTTCGGCGCATTTTTCGAGGGCGCGGCCGGTTTCGGTACGCCGGTCGCCGTCACCGCAGCTCTCCTGATTGGTTTGGGCTTTCGTCCCCTGCAGGCTTCTGGATTGTCGCTCATCGCCAACACCGCTCCGGTTGCGTACGGCGCTCTGGGAACACCCATCATCGCGTTGGCCGGCGTTACTGGATTTACCGAATTCACTCTGGGCGCCATGGTCGGCCGCATCCTGGCAGTGTTCGCTTTGCTGGTCCCATTCTGGCTGATCTGGGCGTTCGCCGGCTTTTCGGAGATGGTCGAGATCTGGCCCGCCGTGCTGGTGGCGGGAGCCTCTTTTGCAACCACCGAGTTCCTGGTTTCCAACTACCACGGGCCGTGGCTCGCTGGCGTGATTTCCGCCGTGGTCTCGATGATTTGTCTCATTGCGTTTCTGCAGGTGTGGCACCCCAAGCGCGTTTGGACGTTCGAAGGTGAAGAGCAGAAAACCGACCATCGCGCCGTGCACGGCTTTAGCCGTGGAGAAGTAGCTCGCGCCTGGCTGCCCTGGCTCATTCTCAGCGTCATCGTCTTCTGCTGGGGCACCGTGACCTTCAAGAGAATGCTGAACACGCCGGAAAAGGTCTTCACCTCGATGGCCACCTGGAGCACGCCACCCAGCAAGATCACTAGTCCGGCGTTCCCGGTTCATGGCTTGAACAAACTCGTGGAGCGCACCCCTCCCGTGGTCGCGAAGAATACCAAGGAGCCTGCTGTATTTAGTTTCAATTGGCTCAGCGCCACCGGAACGGGCATCTTCATCGCCGCGATCATCTCCGGAATGATTATGGGTTTCAGTGTCGGTCAGATCTTCAAGATCTATCTGAAGACCATCGTGCGCGTAAGATTTTCCTTGGTGACAATCTCCGCCATGATGGCGGTCGGCTTCCTGACGCGCTATGCGGGACTCGACGCGACCATGGGACTGGCCTTCGCGCGCACCGGTCACTTCTATCCCTTCTTCGGAACCTTGCTGGGATGGATGGGCGTTGCACTGACTGGCTCTGATACCTCGTCTAACGTACTTTTCGGCAGCCTGCAGAAGATTTCGGCTCAGCAGGTCGGTGTTTCGCCAGTTCTGATGTCAGCGGCCAACAGCTCTGGCGGCGTCATGGGCAAGATGATCGACGCACAGAGTATCGTCGTTGCCAGTACGGCTACAGAGTGGTACGGCCATGAAGGCGACATTCTGCGCTATGTCTTCTTCCACAGCATTGCGTTGGCGTGCCTGGTCGGAATTTTGGTGTTCTTGATGGCGTACGTTGCCCCGTTCACGCACCTTGTCTTGCAACAGTAGCAGGGAGACAACGCGCGCCGCCGAGTGCAAGTTGTAGCTTCGTCGCGGTCTCATAGTGGACGCGTGTTCCGCGTCCACTCGGAGAGCGCAAATGGCCCACTTTTCCAGGAGGCTGGCTCCGTCACAAACCGCTGTAGGGAATCGAGAACCATGGCTGCAACCGTTCTGACTTCTGCCCCTGTAACTTCCGACGGCATCAAAACATCGCTGGCGGCTCACATCGATGTCGACCGCATTCTCATCCGTCCTATCGATTTAATCGCCTACGCCTCCGACGCCAGCTTCTATCGACTGATCCCCAAGGCCGTTATTCAGGCGAGGAACCTTGAGGAGATCAAGTCGCTTTTCGAATTCAGCCAGCGCGAAGGAATTCCCATGACCTTCCGCGCCGCAGGCTCAAGCCTGTCGGGCCAAGCGATCTCCGACGGTTTGTTAGTCGAGGTCGCGCGCCACTGGCGCGACTTAACAGTCGAAGAAGGCGGAAGGAGAATTCGCGTACAGCCTGGAGTGATTGGCGCGCGCGCCAACCAATTGCTTGCGCCCTACGGAGCCAAGATTGGCCCCGATCCAGCTTCCATCGCGACGTGCACGCTTGGCGGGATCCTCTCCAACAACTCCAGCGGAATGTGCTGCGGCGTCGAGCAGAACGCATACCACACGCTGCACTCCATGAAGTTCATGCTGCCCTCAGGGACCGTCATCGATACGGCCGAGCCAGATGCGGACGAACAGTTTCACTATCGCGAGCCCGAGCTCGCCCGCGGCATTCTCAATCTGAAAGCGCATCTCGAAGGCGATTCGCGACTGCGCGAGCGCGTGCGCAGGAAATACCGCACTAAGAACACGACCGGATACTCACTCAATGCCTTTCTCGATTACGAAAAGGCCGTCAACATCTTCCAGCACGTTCTCATCGGCGCCGAAGGTACTCTGGCCTTCATCGCCGAGGCCATGCTCGATACGGTGCCCGATCTCCCCGTGAAGTACACCGGACTATTGTTGTTTCCCGATCTCTACGCTGCTGCGGACTCCATCGTTCCGCTGCGCCAGGCAGGCGCAAAAGCCCTGGAAGTCATGGACCGCGCGTCGCTGCGCTCCGTGGAAAACCAGGCAGGAATTCCTTTATCGATTCGAACGCTGCCAGATGGCGCGGCGGGATTGCTGGTGGAGTTCCAGTCCGCGCAGGAAGCCGAGCGCAAGCAACTCGAAGAACTCGCACGCGATGCAGTCGGCGGTCTCAAGCTCTACGAAGCTGCGGCGTTCAGTCACGTTTCGTCCGAGCAGGCGCTGCTATGGAAGATTCGCGCCGGCATGTTTCCATCGGTGGGATCTGTCCGCAAAACCGGGACCACGGTGATCATCGAGGATGTTGCGTTTCCCATCGAGCGCCTGGCAGATGCGGCACTGGACCTCAACAAGCTGTTCGTAAAGCACGACTACGACAACGGCATCATCTTCGGCCATGCCAAGGACGGCAATCTCCATTTCGTAATCACGCAGGGCTTCAACGATCAGGCCGCCGTCGATCAGTACGCCCGCTTCATCGATGACGTGGTGGAACTGGTAGTCAATCGCTATGATGGCGCGCTGAAGGCCGAGCACGGGACGGGCCGGAACATGGCTCCGTTCGTCGAGACCGAGTGGGGAAGCGCGGGCTACCAGATCATGCGGCGGCTGAAGGAATTGGCCGACCCGCACAACCTTCTCAACCCAGGTGTGATCATCAACTCCGATCCCCGCGCGCATCTGGAAGACCTGAAGCGTATTCCCACAATCGAGCCCGAAGTCGACAAATGTATCGAGTGCGGATACTGCGAGTCGAAGTGCCCGAGCCGCGAACTGACGCTGACGCCGCGTCAGCGAATCGTTGTTCGTCGTGAAATGGCGCGCCTGCAAAACGACCAAAGATCTTCGGACTTGTACGCCGCTCTCGATCGCGACTTCCCGTACGCGGCGCTCGATACTTGCGCGACGGACGGACTGTGCGCGACCGCGTGTCCCGTGAGCATCGACACCGGTCAACTGGTGAAGCGCTTCCGGCGCCTGCGGCAAACGCCGGCTGCGCAGGACGCAGCCGTTCGCATCGCCGGGCATTTTGCCGCCATCGAGAGGATCGTGCGGTG
Source organism: uncultured Acidobacteriaceae bacterium (assembly GCA_963722405.1). Taxonomy (GTDB): domain Bacteria; phylum Acidobacteriota; class Terriglobia; order Terriglobales; family Acidobacteriaceae; genus DASRAA01. The sequence continues at coordinate 173,517 of CAVRMO010000012.1, read as the reverse complement.
GGCGCTGCGGCTGGGCCACACCGCGGAGTCCGTGATCGGCGCTTCAGGAGTGCACGCCGTATCACGCTCGATCAAGCGCATGATGGGAGGCGACATTCCCGAATGGATGTCCGACACGCCTCATGCCGCAGGGCCGATTCCGAAGACCATGCGGGCTGGAGCGCACGCGGTGTACTTTCCGTCCTGCATCTCGCGTACCATGGGCCGTCTTCCCGGCGAGCCTCGCGACTGTTCGGTGATGGAAGTCACAGTGGAGTTGGCCAGGCGCGCGGGAATGCCGGTTTATATTCCGCGCGACGTTGCGGGAACATGTTGCGGAACGCCATTCTCCTCCAAGGGACTCGTCAAAGCCCACGAGATCGCGATCAACGCGGCCGTCGAGCATTGCTGGACATGGTCGGAGCAGGGAAGTCTGCCTATCGTGATCGACACCAGTCCTTGTACCTACGGCTTTAGAACTGCACGCGGCTACCTGACGGAAGCAAACCAGGATCGCTTCGACAAGATGACGTTCCTCGACTCAATCGAGTTCGTGCACGATTCGTTGCTGCCCAAACTGGTAATCAAGTCGAAGGCGGATTCGGTGGCGCTGCATCCGGTGTGTTCGGTCACCAAGCTGGGGTTGACGCCGAAGCTGGAAGCCATCGCGAAAACCTGCAGCGAGCGCGTTCTTGTTCCGCTTGATGCCGGCTGCTGCGCTTTCGCGGGTGATCGCGGGTTTCTCGTTCCAGAGTTGACGGCATCAGCAACCAGACTGGAAGCAGCGGAGGTGAAGGGGAGCCATGCTAGTGCCTGCTACTCCAGCAGCCGAACCTGCGAGATCGGGATGACGCGCGCAACGGGGCAGATCTATCGTTCTTATCTGTACCTGCTGGAGCAAGTCACGCGGTAAGAATAGTTTCGAGTTTCCAGTTTCAGAGGTCGAAAGTTCAGGGCGATTGTTTAACTAATCGGTGATCAGGGTCGCGCAAACCGCAAGGTGCAAGGGGTACCCTCCGCTACCCCTCGAAATCCTTGGAATCAACAGGTTAGACACGATTTCGCAACAGATCTTTCATTCCAAGCGACTTATCGGCAAAATATTGAGCCGCAATAGCTTACGGGTCAAAATCGACCATTTTGGGGCCTCGTGACGCGAGATGAGTGCAAACCAAGCATATCGAACCGTTACTAATAGGTTATCAAAGTTGTCGAAGATCATGACTCGCCAACGGGCTCGGTAGCGCCGCCGATATGTGGGAGTGACACTACTCCCGAAGGCGCAGTTTACCGCAGTGGACGACGGTGTCAAATTACGAAGGTACATGTACCTGGATCGTTCTCGCCACCGAGAACGCGCAGTTCACGGAAGCGGACCCAAAGTTTGCCACCGACGTATCGCTACCGCGTCCTGGTAAACACGGCGTCGTGTTCTGGTGACAGGCTTTCAAGCAAGACCTGCTTCTTATCGGGCGAGAATTTTGCGCCACGGCGACCGGCGCCGGTGTTTTCGCTGGCGAAGTAGTAGCTGAACGTGTCTCCGTTCCAATGCGTCAGCTCGTAGTAGTTACCACGCGGCGGCAGACGCAAGAGTAGTCGGTTGTCCTGGACTGAGACTTCCAACGTTCCGAAATATTGGTTGGTGTATTGGCCAACGTATGTGGCGAGCGGTTTGGCGGGGATCGCAATAATTGGCAGTGGGAGCGTGGCGTAGTCCGGGGACGCATCCTGAGTCGATGCGATCATTTGGGAAAAGAGTTTCCCAAGAAGTGGGAGATATTCACGCTGGGGCTTGCCATAGTGCACCAGGTCGAGAAAGTGCAAGCAGATCGCCTCCGGCAAACCGATGGGCATACTGTTGCCGAGGGCGAGCACTCCGATGTGTTCTTCGGGTACCAAGTAGACTGCCGTGGCTGCTCCCTGAAAGAATGCGCCGCTGTGGCTGACTTGCGGGTAGCCTTCGGCGATGGTTCCAACGTCCCATCCCAGGCCGTAGTACTGGTTGCCCGGACAGACACTGGGCTTGGCCGGGTCGACTGGGTTGCGACAGACCTGCGGCTTGTGGGTTTCGGTGAGCGCTTCGGCGTCGATGATCTGCTTGCCGTTCCATTTACCGTCATTGAGTTGCAGTCTCACCCATTCGGCGAGATCGCGGGCGCTGGACGAGACTCCTCCGGCAGGAGCTTCGGCATCGGCCTCGCGCACAAAGCGGTTGACGGGCTCGCCATTGATGAAGACGTGAAGCGCGGCCTTATTGGCGCGATCTTCGTAATCGGAGAAACGCGAGCTGGTGGAGGTCATACCGAGGGGGGAGTAGAGCTGCGCTTCGGCAATGGTCTCCCAGGGTTTGCCGAGCTTGGTGGCGGCGGCGATGGCTCCTGTCGTGTAACCGAAGTTGCTATAGGCGTAGGTCTTGCGAAACTGCCCGGGCAGCGGCAGGTAACGCATGCGATAGAGGATGTCGGGGCGCGAATATCCGAGGTCCTCGAGCAGGTCGCCGGATTCGGTGGCCAGACCACTGCGGTGTGACAGGAAATCGCGAATTGTGATTTCACGAGTCGTTTCCGGGCTGGACAGTTGGAAGCCGGGATCGATGTCTACGATGCGGTCGTCCCAACTGATCTGCCCCTGGCCAACCAGCGAAGCGAGGATGGTCGAAGTGATCGGCTTAGAGAACGACGCGATCTCAAAGACGGTGTCGGGATCAACCTGCGCTGACTCTCCGACTTTGCGGATGCCGTAGCCGCGGAGGAGCACGACTTGATCGTTGTAAATGACGGCGACCGATACGCCGGGAACTTTCGTGCTGACGAGGCTGGAGCGGATGTAGGGATCGAGTTGCGCAAGGGCAGAGTTGACGGTTTCGGCAGAGATTGTGGGCTTGATTTGGGCGGTGCAGAAAAGACTGCTCCAGCAGAGGAGAAACGCGGCGATGGAGTTGCGCATCAGGGCCTTCAGGACGAAATCTCGCGCAGAGCATTAGAGCATGTGCTGAGAAAATCGTCGATGGTTGCCCGCGCTAACGCGGGTCCTTCGCGAGCATTACTGCAAGCTTGCCAAGCTGGTCGTTGAGGGTTGTGGCCATCCAGGTTTCAGGGGCTTCCTTGATAGCTTGATCCTTGAGCGATTCGCCCTGCACCTTTTGCCCGGTGCCGATCAGGGCTTCGATCAACGTGGCCCGCAGCCAGAAGAGTTGCGCCTTGTCGGGATTGCCCGCATCGTCATTAACCGGCGAGGCGAGCCGCTCGTTGCACAACTGGATGACGCGTTGGCGCACCCGCTCGGCCCAGACGAAATCGGCGATGGCGTCCGGCTTATTAGCCGACACGCTGGCGCGGACGTTGAGCATGAAGGCGTAGTTGATGCCGTTGTAGTAATCGTCCTTCAAGGTGAAACCCTTGCCGTAGGAGCGAATCGACTCTTCGAGATCTTCGGGCTTGCTGTTCAGTTCCCACAGCTGCTTATGAATACTGCCCCAGATGCCGAGGGTTTCGGGATCGTTGCTGCTCTCAGGGTTCAGGTCGGAGAGGATGGTCTTCGCCTTATTGACGGCGGTCTGCTTGTCCGGAGACTTGCCTTTGTAAGTGGCAAGCGCAAGCTGTTGCACGATGAATGGATCGCCCGGCCGCTGTAATCTGAGTTGCTCTAAGGCCATCGCTGCTGCCTGCCAGTTTTCGGCGGCTCGAGCCTGCCGAAACATGGTTATGAGCATGCTGAAAGTCTGATCAACTACGGCCGGGGCTGCCGCTGCAGGAGGCGCTGCAGCGCCATGGTCAGTGCCCTCAATCGGCTTTTGCAGGGTCGGAAGAAATGTATAAACCGGACTGTCGACGTCTAGTTGGTCCACTAGCTGCTTGATGGCTTTGACCAGACCGTCGCGAAAAGTTTCCGCTTCCTCGGCGTCGATTCCAGGACCGAGATGGTTGTAGGTCCGGATGAGAAGGCTCTTGACGTCATAGGGAAACTTGAAGTTCTTCTCGGCGATCACGATGGTGGTATTCGGCCGCAGCGCGTGGCGAACTCCCAGTTCGTAGATGGCGTTGGCGTTTGAGGTGGAGAGGTCAGCCACAACCAAATCGGCGCCCAGCAGCATTTGGTACATGGGTTTGTCGATGACGCCGGCATGAACGATGTCGTCGGCGCGAATACATTCGAGACCAGCTTCCTCGACGGCCTTTTTGATGATGATGCGATAGGACTTGTCGAGATCAAAGGTCTTCTGCTGCTGGAAATCGACCTTCTCGCCGAATCCCATAACGACAAAACATTTCTTCTTAGGCATATGTCTCTCCGACGCACAGGTACGAACCGACCTGCCGATCAGGGGTTCTATTTTGTCTCAGACGGTGAGTGATTATGCGTCGGTTTTCCCTGAAGAGCAACCTTATTGTTCTGTCGAGCCAGACCATCGATGATTGTGGCACAAGGGAATTGCGGTCGGCTCTGCTTGAGTTGCAAGCGTCGACAAGAAAAGCCTGCCTAGTCAAACCGGACTGGAGCGGTGCGCGGATATTCGCAAGTATTTTCAACGTCCATGGATCGCTGCCGAAGAGCCGTCCATGCGCTGGGCGCCAGTTCGCTATCGGAAACGTTTCCGCAGGCTTGTGATTCCGAGGCCAAGGCCAATCAGGTCAGGGAAGCGGATTCTGGCACGGCAGCCGAAGGGTCCGGACCATAGTACCCGGCTTCGCAGCAGGTGTTGGTGGGGTCGGTCAGCACACCTGACAGGTTAAATCGGGATTGGCCGTATGCTATTCGCGGATCGGTCATGATGGTCGGTCCGCCCAGGACAAGCCGTCGCTGCCGTTGGCAAAAACATTTCCGCCGATCAAGTAATTTCCGGAAGCGAGAGCTGCGCTGATCGTGGTGACCTCTCCTGCTCCAGGTGGAACCGCAGCCTGGGCCCGCGCAAGCGATGACGCCGGTATTGCCGCTGCTGTCCCAGATGGCGAGAGAATGGTCGAGTGGGTTGGTGCCAGTCGGGTCGTACCAGCTCAGATCGTCGAACTGCGGTGCAGGGTTCACCGTGAATGACCAACCGATGCTCTGATTATTGGCCGAAGGGACGAAGCTTCCGCGCGTAAAGGTTAGCAATTCGGCAGCATAGGCGGTGACGGATATCAGCGCGAAAACTGCTGCAAGAAGAGTGATGCTGAGGGTGAGATGGCGGCTGGACGAAGATTGGCGCAGGCGGAACCGTACTTCAATAGGGTTCAATCCTGAGAGATTATCGTTCCGTTTCCTTACGGAAAGCAAACTGATCGGGCTACCTGGCGGCAACTTCTCCCGCGTTTGGGCACTTTCCCCCAAGAACAAGCCGGGGAAAAGCGAAAATCAACCAGAGAGGTACACGGATTTCACGGACCGGATTTTGGGTTGGGTGGGACGATGTCACTTCACGCCTTCGACCATATAGAGGTCGGAGAGGGTGCGGATGTAGCCGTAGACATAGGATTTTCCATCGGCGGAGAGTTCGAGGCCGCGGATGGTGTCGATGCCGGCGGAGTCGCTGGGAACGAGCTGTTTCCAGGGCTTGCGTTGGCCGGTGGCGAGGTCGATCTGAAAAACCTTGGCCGGAATTTCACCGAAGCGGTACGCGTAGATCGATTTGGCGTCGGCGGACCAGCCGGTCGGAATCTCACCAACTTCGGTGCCCTTGACGGCAACCGGATCGCCACCGCTGATGGGATACAGGTAAATGTGGCCGTCGGGGCCGGTGCTCGCGACCGAGTTGCCGTTGGGGGAGAGCACGACAAAGGCGCTCACCCCTTCGGGGCTGATGGGACGCGGCTGCTTTTCATCCACCGACTCAACATAGAGACGGAAGCCGTGTCCGGGCTCGTTGCCGGAGAACACGAGGGTCTTGCCGTCGGGCAGCCAGCGAGTCCACAGATGATTGATGGAGTCCTGAATGAGCGGCTTGGATTCTCCGACGCCAGTGGGCAGAAGCATGAGGGGCGCGGGAGGAGTGTTCGGCCTGATGACTGCCCACTTGCCGTCCGGGGAAAGCGCCACGCCTGTACCTTCGCTCAGGCGGATCGCGGGCGAGCCGTCGGTCTTGCGGAGGAACACCGCATACTTGGGGCCGCCGCCTTCGCCGCTTTCGGTAAACAGCATGGTGGTGCCGTCGGCTGACAGGTCACCAGGGGTGGACCAGTCGAGCCACGAGAGATCGCGTTCTTTCGCGGCGTTGGGGGCAAGACCGATCATTCCAGCGCGGTCGTTGCCGCGAGTCAGTAGAACATTTCCGTCGTGGCCGACATCGAGGATGGTGAGTTCGCCGGGAACGCGCGCCAGCAGTCTGAGTTTGCCGGAGAGATTGACCGCATAGAGAGAGCGGTCGCCGCCGGTGCGGGTGGCGGTGAACCATACTTCCTCGCCGCCGGGCGCCCAGGCTAGTCCCTGAATGCTGTCCCATCCGGTGGAGAGGACAGTCTTCTTGCCGTCGAGATCGACGATGGCGACCGAGCCTCCGTCGTCACCGAGCGTCGGGTGATCGATCAGCGCGATGGAATTTCCCTTGGGCGAGACGCGAATGTGGCCGATCCAGCCGTCGGGAGTGTACAGCAATTTTCCGGCGGGATATTCGAGGCGATGGCGGCCCTGCTCGTAGCGGACGATGGCGAGAGAGGAGCCGTCGGGCGACCAGTCGGCCCACTCGACGTTCTCCATGACTTCGCGGGGAGCGCCGCCGACGAGAGAGACGCGCGCGAGCGTGCCGGAATAGAGAAACGAGGCAATGGGATGGCTGTTGAGGGCGAGCGCCATTTCGCCCGCCGACGAAACTGCGAGCACGTCAGCGCCTTCGGGCTCCAACTCGTGGGAGTCGGGGCTCTCGGGACGGGTGGTGAAAAGCTGCAACGGCTTGCCTTCCCAGGCAGCGCTGTAAACGATCATCTTGCCGTCGGGAGCGAAGCGCGCCGAGCGCACCATGCCGCGGCGGAAGGTCAGCGGATGATAAGTGGGGAGCGCTGCGGTTTCAGGCTTACCCAGCAGAAGCATTCCGGCTGCGAGTCCAACGAGCAGGGCAACCAGCCCGACGGCGGCTAGCTTCAAGAGGTTGGACTTACGCTTCGGTGTTTCAGCGGTCGGAGTTGTTGGTTTCCGAACGGTCGACGAGCTGAACGCGGCACTTGCCGCACTGGCGGCACGCACACGAGAACTATCAAGGTCACGCTTGATGCGTTTCAAGTCGCCGCGCAACTCGGCCGCCGTTTGGTAGCGCAGGTCCCGATCCTTCTCCAGAGACTTGCTGATAAGTTCCTCCAGCTTGGCGGGCATCGAGGGGTTCACTTCGGAAACCGGCGGCGGCATGCGGTTCAGGACGGCTTCGAATACCACTCCGCTGCTGCTGCCTTGAAACGCGACCTCGCCCGTCGCCATTTCGTACAAGACCGCTCCAAAAGAAAACAGGTCGGTGCGCGCGTCCAACTCTTCGGCGCGCACCTGCTCGGGCGACATGTAGGCCACGGTGCCGACGGTCGATCCCGGGTTGGTCATGTGTGGCGTGGCGTTGGTGGCGGTGTTTTCGCCGTAGGCGGCAATTACCTTCGCAAGTCCGAAGTCCAGCAGCTTGGCCTGACCGCGCTTGGTGACGAAGATGTTGGCGGGCTTGATGTCGCGATGAATGATGCGCTTGGAGTGAGCGGCATCGAGAGCGTCGGCAATTTCAATGCCCAGTGTCAGGAGCAGTTCAACGTCGAGCGGCCGGCCGGCCATACGATGCTTGAGGGTGAGGCCATCGAGATACTCCATGGCGATGAAGGCCTGACCGTCCTGCTCGCCGATGTCGTAAATGGTGCAGATGTTGGGATGGTTCAGGGCAGATGCCGCCTGGGCCTCGCGCTGGAAGCGGGAGAGGGCCTCGGGATTCTGGCCAACTTCGTCGGGAAGAAACTTGAGGGCGACAAAACGCTTCAGGCGGGTGTCTTCGGCCTTGTAGACGACGCCCATCCCACCACCACCGAGTTTTTCGATTATGCGGTAATGAGAGATTGTAGTGTCGATCATGGCCAAAGTGGTGCGAAGCGGATGCTTGATGATAGGGTGCTTGTCCGCGTCCGTCAATTTGGAAAAGCGGTGACATTTGGAAAAGCAGTGAATAGTGGCTAGGGTTGGAAAGGACCAAAGCAGTCCCGTTGCGGAGTCACCGACTCCCACCCTATCGCCAAAAACGGGCAATAAGGGTGGGGCGTCCGGCCGCGAGACGACGGCGTCTATACTAAGTCGCGACGGTAGAGTTCCGGAACCCCTATTGTGAACGACCTATGCCCTCGTCGAGCATCAAGCGAAAAGAGCGCGAACCGCGGTGGACCGCATTTATAGCCATGCTGGCCGACGGCCTGGTGTACTTGGCGCTGCCCGAGAGGCTTTCCGTTGGTCCGAGCTGGCTGTTGCTGGCGATCATATTCGTTTTGCTGATTCCGATCACGGTTACCTATCACCGGGAACGCTACGACGTGACGAAGATTCTCACCTTTGGCGTGAATGCCGTGATCACCCTCGCTTTGGTTGGGTCACTTGCCCTGCTGATTCAGGGTCTTCCGTCTCATCGCGATTCCCCGGCGACGCTACTACGGTCGGCGGGCGCGTTGTGGATCACCAACGTCCTGGTATTCGCTTTGTGGTACTGGAAGTTGGACGCGGGAGGCCCGTTGGGCCGCGACCTTGCGGGGCGTTACCAGGGATCGTTTCTTTTCCCACAGATGTTGCTGGAAGAAGAAGGAGCAGTGAGTGGGTGGTCGCCAAATTTTCTCGACTACCTCTTCCTGGCGTTCAACACCAGCACAGCATTCTCACCGACGGACACGGCCGTTCTCTCCCGCGGGGCGAAGATGGCGATGATGCTACAGTCGTTGATCTCCCTCTCGGTGGTTATCGTGCTCTTAGCGCGGGCGGTGAATATCCTCTGAGTGTAGGGTTCGAGATGGGATGCTCACCGAAGTAACCAGCGGCAGCACAGCTGCGATATACTTGCCTGTTTGCCCACGCAACCCTTCCAAGCAATGTACTGACAAGGAGTTTTGGTATGGCCTCTACAGCTGTTTCATCGGCAATTTCGTACGCGAGGGAAAATCAGCAACGGTTTCTTAACGAACTGAAAGACCTGCTGCGCATCCCCAGCGTGAGCACCTCCGAAGAGCACAAGGATGACGTCCTGAAGGCGGCCGACGTGGTCGCTAACAACCTCAAGAGTATTGGGTTCGAGCACGTGGAAATCATTCCCACGCAGGGGCATCCGCTGGTTTACGCCGACTGGCTGCACGCGACCGGGAAACCCACGGCGCTGTGCTATGCGCATTACGACGTTCAGCCGGCCGAGCCTTTGGACGAGTGGCTAACTCCTCCGTTCGAGCCGACCGAGCGCAATGACAACGTCTATGCTCGTGGCGCCGTGGACGACAAAGGCCAGCTCTGGATGCAGCTCAAGGCGTTCGAGTCGCTGTTCAAGTCGGGCGGCGGCAGGTTGCCGATTAACGTTCGAGTGCTGATCGAGGGCGAAGAAGAAGTTGGAGGCGAGGGTATCGAGGCGTACGTCAAGGCGAATGCAAAGGCTGAGAAGCTGAAGGCCGACTTTGCGCTGGTCACCGATACCGAACTGTTTGCGCCAGAGATTCCTACGCTCTGCGTTGGGCTGCGCGGGCTGCTGTACACGGAGCTGGAGGTCCGCGGCGCGAAGGTCGATCTGCACTCTGGTGTCTATGGTGGCGCTGCACCGAATGCGATCTTCGGGTTGGTTGAAATCCTGAGCAAGCTGAAAGACGCCGAGGGTAAGGTGCTGATCCCCGGCTTCTATGACGACGTCAAAGCGCCGACGGATGCCGAACTGAAGGCGTGGGCGAGCCTTCCGTTCGACGAAGAGGAATATCGCAAGGCTGAAGTCGGATCGGATGTGCTGACCGGCGAGCCGGGATACTCGGTGCTGTATCGCACGTGGGCGCGTCCTACGCTGGAGGTGCACGGCATCGTCGGCGGATTCGTTGCGCCGGGGGCGAAGACGGTAATTCCGGCGAAAGGGTCGGCGAAAGTGTCGATGCGCCTGGTGCCCAATCAGGATGCGGACGACATCCTGAAGAAGTACACGGACTATGTGAAGAAGATCACGCCCAAGGGAATCACGACCAATATCAAGGTGCATAGCAAAGGCCCGGCCTGCGTCGTAAGCACGGACAACCCGTACGCGGCTGCGTCCGTGGCTGCGATGCACGAAGTGTTCGGCAAGGACACTGTCTACATCCGGTCGGGCGGTTCGATTCCGATCGTCACTCAGTTCGAGAAGGACCTGAAGATCCCGAGCATCATGATGGGAATGGGCCTTCCGGACGACAATCTGCACGCTCCGAACGAGAAATTCCACATCCCGAATTTCTATCGGGGGATTGAGTCGATCATCCGCTTCTTCCAGCTCTTGGGAGATGCTAAGTAGTTGTTACCAAATGGGTTCCTCATTTTCCCGGACGGGAGGGTTTTTGTGGACGCTCTCCCGTCTTTCCGCTACCATCGATGTAACGCTGTAATACTCTGTGGAACTTTCGTAGTGGGAGTTTGACGTGTCTTGTTTGTCCGAGAGACACGGATTCCGTGCCCCCTTTACACGGATTCTGTGCTGCTTTGTTGTCCTGATGTTCTGTACCTCTCCGGCGATGCGGGCGCAGTCCTCTGCCCAAAATCCGGCGGAAGCTGACACGAACGTGCAGATTGACGAGCCAGTTTCTGAGCTGAGCGCGGCTGTGGCTTCTGCGGCGGATCTCCCCGACGCGCCGCTTCCAAGTGACAGGTCGAGCGAATCGTCGAGCCGAACAATGGCGCTGCCCAGTACGGCGGAGATGGCGACCCGGACGACGCCCCCACCGGCAAAATTTGATCTGAAATCTGCGTTCTGGCAGTCGTTCGGAGTGACCTTCTTCTTCCAAGCGTGGCGGGTTGCGTTCGATCCCGGAATGCGCTGGGACATTGCGCACAAGCCTTTTTTCCATGACTGGTTTGCGTCCTATCCGGGCTACGACATGAAGCGCTGGGGTGACGGAGACGACTTCGTGGTGAACGACGTCGGCCACCCGCTGGAAGGCGCCGCATTTGCGCGGGTCTACCTGCAAAACGACCCCAAGAGCAACGTTATCATCGGGAAGCACCGCGCGTACTGGATGAGCCGGCTGAAAGCGCTGGGATGGGCCGCTGCCTGGTCGACGGAGACGGAAATTGGCCCACTGAGCGAAACCAACTTTGGCAATCAGGGTGGATTTACTTATGTGCCCGATTGCGGCACGTATTTGATTTGCTTGAACAACCCAAAATATCCCAAGCCACCTACTAACAACACCGGCTGGACCGATTTCGTGATCACTCCGCTGATCGGTATGGCGTGGGTGCTGGGCGAAGACACGATCGACAAATACCTCGTGATGCCGATCGCCGTGAACCACCGCATCCTCGGCGGACGAGTTTTGCGGTCCGCGCTGGAGCCGAGCCGAAGCTTCGCCGCCATCTTTTCGGGCAGGTACCCGTGGGACCTTCCCACTCCCGAGAGCAACTTCATGGTGAAGGGTCCGTCCAAGTTTCCGAAATCGGCTGGCGATCTCGAGCGCTCTGCGTTGGAGCATTGGGAAATTGGCACGCAATACAGCAACATCAGCCTGCCGGTAGTGAGCAACACTTGCTCCGAACTGGCATGCCGCAAGAACTTGTCGGGACTGGGCACCAACTTTACCTACAACTTCACGCGGGGCATCGGCTTCGACAGCACGCTGAACTTCATTCCCGGGCAGCAGGGTTCAAAGCCAATGATGGAGGGCTTGTTCGGCGTCCGCATGGGAGTGCGCGCCGACAAGTTCGGGATCTTTGCGAAGGTCCGCCCCGGCTTCATCTATTACGAAGACGCCGTACCTATACAGGGGGAGACCGCAACAGGCAGCCTTACCCGTTTCGCAGCCGACGTGGGTGGGATTGTTGAGTACTACCCGGAACGCAACTCCACTTTGCGCTTCGATGTTGGTACCACAGTGGTGCGCTATCTTACGAACCGTCAAGATCCGCACCCATACGATCTGGGGACGCTGATGTCGCCGCAGTACATTGTTACTCAGGGCAACTTCCAGGTCGCTACCTCCTACGTCTATCGGTTTTAGATTAGGCAGTGGAGATCAATCGGGTCGAACTTTCACGGTCGTCGAATGGGGTTCGGTCTCGGTTGCGGTCGCACGACACTAAAGTGCCCTTACATTTATCGCATCCTCGTGCAGATTTTCTCCATCCTTTGATTTGCTGACGACTCCAACTCGTGTACTTTGATACTTGTTTCGGGCTCCCAAGGGAATTTTCGATGGTTGGTTAGTTCCCGCTCCTGCGCCGAGTTGAGCCCCTGATCGATAGCCCACTTCGTTCTGAGAAAGTCCCACTTCTCGCTTCCGGCCAGCGTTTGATAGCTTTGTCCGGAGCTTCTGGCCAGGGCCCCTGCTCGTACATTCGTCGAGAAGACAACCATAGAACCTGAGAGGGCCTCGACGGCCCCAAACTTCTTCGAGTAAGGAGAAACGAGAATGAAGCGATTTATTTTGCGCTCTGCCTTCGCAGCGATCGTTTTAGCGGCCACGGCTCCCATCGTTTGGGCAGCGCCCGCCAGCTACAGCTTCTTGTCGGTCGCCAATCCAAACGACACTGCCTTTACCCAGTTGCTGGGGATCAATAACTCCAGCGTGATAGCCGGTTATTGGGGCGACGGGACCGTAGTTCCTAATCATGGATTCACGCTGGTTCTGCCCAACAGTTTCACCCCCGAGAACTTCCCGAGTGCTGCCCAGACGCAGGTGATCGGCATCAACAACACCGGATGGACCGATGGGTTCTACGTTGATCAAGCGGGCGTGACCCACGGCTTCACCTTCAACGGGACATTTACGACCGTCGACTTCCCAGGTACGGCGTTTAACCAGCTTCTGGGCATCAATGACGGTCTCACAGCGGTTGGCTATTCCTCGCTAGATACTACCGGCATGACGCTGCAGAGGTCGTACATGGTTTCAGGCACAACGTTCACGTATCTCGATGGATTTCTGCCGGTCGGTACCCTAAACAACCAGGCGGTGGGAATCAATAACGCTGGCTTGGTGGTCGGATTCTATGCGGATTCCGCGGGGGTATTACACGGGTATCTGTTCAATGGCACTGCAGCGATGACGCTCGACTTTCTGGGGGGAATGGGTACCCAGGCCTTCGGCATCAACAATCATGGCGAAATCGTAGGTGACTACACCGATTCGACGGGTGTGATGCACGGGTTCACCTACATTGGCGGCGTCTGGCAAACGGTTGACGACCCCATGGGTGTGCCGGGTTCCACAGTGATTAACGGCGTTAACGACCAGGGTCAACTCGTGGGCTTTTATGCGGACGCGAATGACAACGTGATCGGCTTTGTTGCTACTCCAACTCCGGAACCGAGTACTCTGGCGCTGCTGGGGTCGGGATTTTTGGCCGGATTGGGAGTCCTGCGCCGCAAGATGCTGACGTAATGGGATTCAATGTTGCAGATCACAGCTCGCCGATGAACACTGAGCAGGCCGGATCATGGGATCCGGCCTGATTCATTTATTTAGCGCGCCCTGCGGGCGTACCCACCCGATTCTGCGTTGCTGTTGCTGTCGAGACCAACGAGCCGAGCGGGTTCGCGGCCTCCGCACTTGACCCATCTGCAAAACCGTTGTACGTTCGGCTGGCCCGCTTAGTCAGATTCGTCTGCTCCTGGAGGCCAAACCTTGTCCGCGATATTTATCAGCTATCGGCGCGATGATTCTGAAGATTCGGCGCGCGCGTTGTATGAGAGCCTGATTCCCCTGTTCGGCAAGGAGCGCCTCTTCATCGACGTGGAAGACATTGCACTGGGCTTCGATTTTCGGCAGGCGGTCGAGAGTTCGCTTTCCACGTGCGGAGTCTTCCTCGCCATGATTGGTCCAGCGTGGCTCAATATCACTGTGCCTAACGATCCTTCGGGTAAGCGGCGGCTCGACAATCCGAGTGACACAGTCCGCCAGGAAATCGCTACCGCGCTCAAGAAGGGCGGAACCCTGCCGGTGATTCCTGTCCTGATTCGGGGCGCATGTATGCCAAGCGCCGATCAACTCCCGGACGATTTGAAGGACCTGGCATTTCGCAACGGTCTTGCTCTCAACCACGTCGATTGGGAGGCGAACGTGAAGAAGTTGGTGGATGCGATAACAACCCGAGTGAGCGGCCCTGTAAAAGACGTTGCTCTCCTAGAGTCCGGCGCCAATAACCAGGACCCTGCACCGGCCGTATCGCGCGATTTCTTTCTTGGCCGATGGCGAGTCGATCAGGTGTTCGGTGCGCTTAGCGGCAATACCCAGGTGGATTACTTCAGCAATGGGAGATTCGAAGGAGTAGACATGGAGGTCTCGGGCAACCAGGGCCAGAGGATCGACATGTCGGGCACGTGGGACTTTGAAGTCCTCTCGACCCAACTTTTCCGTGTGACGCTGCGGTTTGACAATGGAACGCAATGGGCGGGAAAGTTCAGGATCATCGACCGAAATCACATCCATAACATCGACACGAATTATGTCGCCGAGCGGGTTGACTGAGGGGCCGCGGTAATAGGTCAGTTTGAACTGATTTGCTAGCGACCATACCGTCGGCTTGACCGAGCTTAAATTCCGTTATACGTTCGGCTCTGCCAGTGAGCGGGACTGACATCTTACCGGAGGCCAAACCTTGTCGGCAATTTTCATCAGCTATCGGCGGGAAGATTCCGAAGACTCCGCCCGGGCCCTTTACGAAAGTCTGCTTCCCCAGTTTGGCAAGGAGCGGATTTTTATGGACGTGGAGGCGATCGCGCTCGGGTCGGATTTTCGGCGCGCGGTTGACAGTTCGCTTTCGAATTGCGGCGTCTTTCTAGCGATCATTGGCCCCACTTGGCTCAACATCACTGCTCCTGGCGATCCTTCGGGTAAGCGGCGGCTCGACAATCCGGAAGACACGGTCCGCCAGGAAATCGCTACGGCGTTGAAGAAGAGCGCCACACTGCCGGTCATCCCGGTGCTGATTCGCGGGGCGTCGATGCCGACCGCAGATCAGCTTCCAGACGATCTGAAAGACCTGGCGTTCCGCAACGCTCTCAGCCTTAACCATCTGGATTGGGATGGGAATGTCCAGAAACTGGTTGATACGATCCGGCCGAAGATTGGGGGACCGACCACCCCTGCACACTCGCCCGGAACGGCGTCGGTTGAAATCTCAAGTGCGTTTCGCACAGACGATTTGAACAAGTTGAAGAAAGTGTTGGTGATAGGAATCTTGGCCCTCGTGGTCGTGGCGGCGGCCGCCGCATTCTACGTCACCCGGGGGCCGAAGCCTGGGAGCACGCTGACGGTGACTTTACCGAGAAACCCGAGGTTGACGAATCAGGCCGGCCCGGTCGATGTTTCCATCGATGACCATCCTTCGGGCCAAATCCGGTTTGACCCCAGCGGCAGTACGCCGTTTCAATTCCATGTAACTGAGGGTGAGCACCAATTCAAGATTGCGAATCCGCAGACGAACGCAAGCTGTTCGGGAACGTTTAACGTGAATTCCAAGCAAACCAAGTTCATGCTGCGAATGCGCGATAACGGGACGGCGTGTGCGCTGGATCCGGCACTATGAGGTTGAGCCAATAACGCTTCCTGCCGAGGTGTAGTACCCTGTCGAAAACCTCTGTACATGCCGCCGCACTCTGAAATCTTCAAGGAACTCTCCTACGTCTTCATCGCCGCTATTCTTGGCGGGGCGTTGGCGTGGAGACTTCGACAACCGCTCATCCTGGGGTACGTGCTTGCGGGAATCGCCATCAGCCCTTTCACGCCCGGGCCACAGGTCCATGACCCGCGCACTTTTCAGGTCATTGCTGAGGTGGGCGTCGTCTTCCTGATGTTTTCGATTGGGCTGGAATTTTCGCTCAAAGATTTGCTGGAAGTGAAGTGGGTAGCGCTCGCAGGAGCTCCTCTGGGGATTGTTCTGTCGGGGATGCTCGGTGCGCTTGTGGGGTGGCTGCTCGGGTGGGGAGCTATGCCGGGGCTCGTGGTCGGACTGATCGTTTCCGTGGCCAGCACTATGGTGCTTTCGCGCCTGCTCATCGACCGCAACGAGCTGCAATCGCCGCATGGCAAGGTTATGATCGGCATCACGCTGGTGGAAGACCTCGCCGTCGTGGTACTGACGGTCCTGATGCCGGTGTTGGTGAGCCTCAACCCTCATCATCTGCTGGGCGTGGGGAAGGCGCTGGGCAAGGCGGCGTTGATACTGGCTCCCATCGGCTTGCTCGCGGCTTACCTGGTTCCGCGCGCCCTGCAGCGGGTGGCGCGCGGCCAACAACAATGAACTTTTTCTCCTCGTATTATTGGCCGTTTGTCTGGGGACCGCGGCGCTCACGGAAGCGGTCGGGCTGTCTCTAGCGTTGGGAGCGTTCGCCGCCGGATTGATGGTCAGCGCCTCTGACTATGCGCATCGTGCACTCGACCAACTGCTGCCCTTGCGGGACGCGTTCGTCGCGCTGTTCTTCGTCACCATCGGAATTCTGATCAATCCTCGCGCCGTGCTCTCCTATCCGCAGATCCTGATTGCCATCCTCCTGTTAGTGCTCGTGGGCAAGCTCTTCATATGGACAGGTATAGTCAAGTTGTTTCGATACCCTTGGAAGACTGCGGTGCTGGTCGGCACCGGGCTTACGCAGATCGGCGAGTTCTCGTTCATCCTGGTGCAGGTGGCCCATGCCAATGGTCTGCTCGACGATCGCTTCTACTACTCGATGCTGGCGGCGTCTCTGATTTCGATCCTCGCAAATGCCGCACTGGTTCGCTGGGTACCTCACTGGATCGGGGCTAGAGCAACCCAGATAACCACTTTGACACCCCCCAACGAGTTTTGCCCTTGAAGGCCCAGATGGGTCTAAACTGAGTTTGCTCTTACGGTTTTCCCCGCCTCCTTGCCTGTCTTCACCGCTGTAAATTGCGCATTTGCTGCAATACATGTGCAATATACTGTGGTTTGCACAGGCTAGACCCAAAATATTGGGCTTTCTAACTTGACCCCTGGGGTTTTCAAAAGTAAAGTTGCTCTGGTGCGATGGCATGGCGCGAGCCACTTTGCTGCGCTGGCGGGTTTTGAAGTAATGCCGCCAGCGGCTGAGAAGTGGCGCCGGGCGGCCGGTTTGATGGGGCGTTGGATTGGTTGAAGCATTGCGCGCAAGAAGGAGTACAAGTTGCTCAAACTAAAGAAGGTACAGATTCTGGGGTTCAAGTCGTTCTGCGACCGGACGGAGTTGAAATTCCAAGGTGACGGCATAGCCGCGATTGTGGGCCCGAATGGCTGCGGCAAGTCGAATATCTCAGACGCCATTTCCTGGGTGCTGGGAGAGCAGTCGGCGCGCTCGCTGCGCGGCGTCAATATGCAGGACGTGATCTTCGCCGGTACGCGCGAACGCAAGCCTACGGGCATGGCTGAGGTGACGCTGACGCTGGTGGATCCGGGAGTGTACGGCGAGGTGGGCGAGCCGGAGATCGACATCCAGGACAATCTGCCAGAAGAAGATTGGGACGAGTCGGCGATTCGCGCGGCCAAGGCTGACGACGCCGAACGTTACACAGAGGAAGTTCGTCCGGGGCAAGGCGATGAACAGGACGGTGTCGCGCAAGATGCGACAGTCGCTCCGAAAGCAGAGAGCGCGACAGTGGAAGCTCCCGCTGGTTCGCATGTGGTGCTGAAGATTCGCCGTCGCAAGTTTGTCCGCACGTTTAAGGCGGGAGAGATTGCAGTCACTCGCCGCTTGTTCCGCTCGGGTGAAAGCGAATATCTGCTCAACGGAAAGCTCTGCCGGTTGCGCGACATCCAGGACATCTTTATGGGTACCGGGTTGGGCCCGGAGTCTTACGCGATCATCGAGCAGGGACGCATTGGACAGATTCTCAGCAGTAAGCCGACCGACCGCCGCGCCATCATTGAAGAAGCCGCGGGCATCACCAAGTTTAAGACTCGCAAACGGCTGGCGGAAGCGCGGCTAGAAGATGCCAAGCTGAACCTGTCGCGCATCAACGACATTTTCGACGAAGTGACGCGGCAGATGAATTCGCTGAAGCGGCAGGCCAGCAAAGCTGAGCGCTATGCGAAGTTGCGCGACGAGATGCGCGCGAAGCTGCGCGTGGTGCTGGCCAGCAAGTTCTCGCAGATCGATGGTGAGATCGCGACGCTGGAAGTGGAACTCGCGGCGATTGGCGAAGATATGCGCATCCGCGGTGAAGTTGTGCATGCGATGGACAGGGAGCACGGTGAGCGGACGCAGCGCGGATATGCCATCGAACGCGAGGGGAACGACAATCGCGAGAAGCTGAACGTGATTGTGATGGAGATTGAGCGCGCGACGGCACGACGTCGCACGAACGAAGAGCGTTGCGCTGAGTTGGATGCGCGGTCCGCGGGTGCTCAGGCGGAGGTAGGCAGCACGCAGGAACAGCTCGCCCGCCTGCAGCAGGAGTTGGAAGTCGATCGCGGAATTCTGGAGTCGGCTAATGCCGACGTCGCGCTGGCACAGGAAGAGTTGGCGCAGCGACAGCAGGAAGCTTCACTCTCGGCGACTACCCTCATGGAAGTGGAACGGCAGCAGGAGTTGCGCCGGGCCGCCATTCTGGAAGCGGTTTCGGCAGCGTCGTCGGTGCGCAATCGTATGACGCAGTCGGAGGAGCGCGTTGCAGCGCTTGACCGCGAGGCGCGGCGCTTAGAGGAAGAAACTACCAACGCCAATCAGCAGCTTGAGAATTTTGGCGGCCAGCGCGGGCAGCTCGGGCTCGAGTTCGAAACGGCTTCGCAACGCGTTGCCGCGTTGACGACGCAGATAGACGAGTCGCGCCAGAACCTCGAACAGAAACGTTCCGCCGAGAACAGCGGCAAGCAGCATCTCGATTCCTTGCGCGCGGAATACGCCGGGCTGATCGGTAAGAGAGGCTCACTGGAAGCAGTAATCACTGAGCATGGGTATTCCACCGAGTCGGTGCGTCGGCTGTTCAAGTCGGGCGCAATGACAGGCGGGATGGCCCCGGTTGGCGTGCTGGCTGATTTTCTGGAAGTGGAAGACCGCTACGAGCATGTTGTCGATGACTTCCTGCGCGACGAATTGAACTTCGTCGTGGTGAAGTCGTGGGACGCCGCCGACGAAGGACTACGGTTGCTGCGCAGTGATGTCGATGGCCGCGCCACGTTCCTGGTGCATCCGGAAGATTCGCAGGCGAAGTTCTCGTTCCTCGGCGAAGACGGCACCTATCGCGGTGCGCAGCGCGACACGGTTGTGCCACTCAAGCACTGCATTCGCGTGCTGGATGGATTCGGCAAATCGCTGGAAGTGATTCTGCCCAAGCTAGGCAATGGCTATATCGTGCCTGACCCGAACGTAGGGCGGGAGCTGGCGCTGCAGAATCCCGATGCGTTCTTCCTGTCACAGTCGGGAGAGTGCTTCCATAACGTCACCGTCACGGGTGGCAAGCAACGCAGTGAAGGTCCGCTGGCGATGAAGCGCGAGTTGCGCGAAGTGCTGCGGCAGGCGGCCGACGTAGAGCTAACGATGGCGGCCGAGCAGACGCGAGTAGCTGCGGTGACGCGCGACATAGGTGACTTGACCGGACTGCTGCAGCGGCTGGAAGAAGAGAAGCGCGAAGCTGAGCGCCAGGCGATGACGTCAGGACACACGCTGCAACAGTTGGACAGTGAAATGGCGCGGGTGCGCGAGCGGCTGTCGATTTATGCGCGCGAAATGCAGCGCCTGGCCGCGGAATGCGGCGAGAGTGAAGTGTCTATCGCGGCGTGCCGCACTGAGCTGGTGGCGCATGAAGACCGGAAGGCGGTGCTGGAAGCTGAGATGCACGCCGCACAGAGCAGCCTTGACGAGCTGCGGCAGAGCCGTGATGAGGCGGCACAGCTCGCCAGCGATTCGCGGGCACGTTTGGCGACGCTGGAAGAGCGCCGTCGCGGATCCGCGGCTACGGTGGAGCGCCTGGCCGCGATGGTGGACGAGGTGTCGGCGCGCCTCGACAAGTTGAAGGCGCAGATTGACTCGGCGGCTGCTGAGAAACTGCAACGCGAGGCGGAGAACTCACGGCTCGCTGAACAGCAGATCCAGTGGACGGCTGAACGCGAGCAGGCACAGCTTCGCGATCGCGAGCTGCAGGAAGAGTTGCAGACAGTCCGCGTTCGGCTGGGCGAGTTGGAGGAAGCGCTGAAGACGGCGCGCCTGGAACTGGATGCGGCGCGCGACCGCAAGGGTGAGCTGGCGGCGGAGCAGGCGCGTTTGCATTCGGACGCGCAGCACATGGCGGAAACTTGCATCCAAGAGTTGAGTCAGCCGCGCGAGGAATTGTTGGCTGACGAGGCGTTGGCGCGTCTTGCGGGCGAGGTGCTCGTCAACGAAGAGGCACTCTACAAAGAGATGCGCATGCGCCTGGAGAATATGGGCCCGGTGAACATGATGGCGCTCGAGGAGTACCAGGAGACGGCGGAGCGCCATGAGTTCCTCGAAACCCAACGGCAGGACTTGCTGCAGTCGATCGAGAACACGCAGAACACGATCAAGGAGATCGACACCATCTCGCGGCAGAAGTTCGAAGAGGCGTTCAACCGCATCAACGAAAACTTCTCACGGACGTTCAGCAAGCTGTTTGGCGGCGGGCAGGCGTTCATGCGGCTTACCGACCTGGAGAACTCCATCGAGAGCGGCATCGATGTGGTGGCCTCGCCTCCGGGAAAGAAGCTGCAGAATGTGCTGCTGCTTTCGGGCGGCGAGAAGGCACTGACGGCGCTGGCTCTGCTGGTGGGAATCTTCCAGTATCAGCCGAGCCCGTTCTGCATACTGGATGAGGTGGATGCCCCGCTGGACGAGGCGAACATTGGGCGGTTTACCGAACTGGTGCGCGAGATGAGCGGGCAGACGCAGTTCATCATCATCACGCACAGCAAGAAGACCATGGGCATCGCGCCGGTGATGTACGGCGTCACCATGCAGGAGCCGGGAGTTTCGAAGCTGGTGTCGGTACGCTTCCAGGAAGAGCCGGCGCGCATGGCGGCAACAGCGTAGGATTCCGGGCGGACTGAAGTCCGCTCGGAATAACAGAGTAAAGAACCCGTACGGCGCGGCTGAAGCCGCACTCCTTCAAAATCGGCGCAAACGAAGCTTTGCCACAGACTGTATAGTCGCGTCCTGGCTCCAAGCAATAAAAATCCTCGTGGGTATCGGCCCACGAGGATTTTGTTATTCCGCCGTTGTGTAGTCTGCTTGCGGCTTTACTTCCCGGATGCCATGTCTGAGGGGTTGAAGCTGATCGCGGTGTCTTTCCCACCAAAATCAATTTCGCTGATGTTGCGATCGTTGGTATCGAAAACCACCTGAGTAGAATTGGGCTTCTTAGACAAGGTCTTCACCTGGCCGTTGGCGGAGGCAACTTCCTTGCTGCCTTTGAGGAACTTCACCTGCGCGGTGGAACCGTTCACGTCGTACTTCACGGTATAGTCTCCGGCGGGTAACCTGGTTCCGCTAAGGGTTGCGTCTTGCGACAGCGTGATCGTTTCTGATTTCGGTCTGGCAAAAGCGCTCACCGAGATGATCAGTGCCAGAACCAACAGACCTGCACGTGTGAAAAATCGCGTCATTGGGGGATCTCCTTTTAAGATCGGTCGACGGCGTTGAGTTGCGGCCCGCCCTCACCGTTCATTTAGACGAAAGCTATTTGCTTAAGGTTGCGTGACGCGACTACGTGCGTTGAGTGCGGCTTACAGCACAATGTTCGCAGTTGGACCTCACCAGGCCGGCGCCCATCACAAATCCCGCCAAAGTGGCTGATTTTTCATGTGATGAGTAAGCGGTTTTACGGGGCAAACTGAGTGAGGAATGTGTCCGGGCCTAGGGCACCTTCTGAGTCTCGCGCAGTACCGCTACCATCCCATCCGGTCGCGCAGTTTCGTGACGTGGGCGGTGTGGTGGGCCGAGTGCCACGCGTACAAACCGAGCATGCGGTTGAGGTCCATCACTCCGATTTCAGGATGGCGAAGTGGGCGGGCGAAGTCAGACGAGTCCATGGAGCGTAGTATCGCCACCCAACGCGTGTGTATCGCGCCGAGCATCTGCAGCGAAACCTCGACGGGAGTGTTCGCCGTGTCGGCCAGCTTTGCCCACATATCTTCTTTATAAGGCTTGATGGTGGGCTCGTACTCGGTTAGTGCAAGCTTGAAGCGGATATACGCGTTGGCGTGGCTGTCTGGAACATGATGCGCGAGTTGCCGCACCGTCCAACCTTCGGGCCGGTAAGGGGTGTCGAGTTGCGCTGGAGTCAGTCCGGAGACAGCCTTGGTGAAAGTCTCCGGCAAGTTGGCGATGACGTCGATGCATTGAGCACGTCGTTTCGCCATCTCCGCCTCGTTTGACGGGGAAACCCATTCGAATTTGCCGATCGGATAGCGAAGGTCTTCCATTTCAATTCGCCTTCTATGCGAGGATGAGAAACCAAACCAGTCTAATCGATGGAACGCACATCATTGGAGAAAAGTAATTCAATCGAACACGGTCCGGGCAGCAGCGTGGGTTTCGCAGGAGGATCTGTCGCTGCCGCAGCCTGATCTTTGTCTTTACTTTCTTTCCTGCCGCCTGTCTTCCCTTTGGCGACGGGTTGCGGTGGCAGCGTGCCGCACGTCACCGTGCCGCGACGAAGCGCACGAACCGATGACGCGTTGGGGAATTTCATGTCGAGGTTGGTGGACTTCACCACGTCGGTGAGCGCCTTGATCTCGGCGTCGCCGCGAACGAACTTGATCTGGTCATTCTTTGCCGGCGACAACAGGGCAAAGAAGTCGCCGGTGCCTTTGCCCGACGCGTCCAGTTTGCGAGTACGCATCGCCAGCATTTCAGCACGCCCCTTCTCGATGCGGGGCTCGAGATCACCAGTCACGCCAAGCGCGGTCAGACGCTTGTGGGCATCGTCGCTGGGGGCCTGGCCGATAAGCGACAGCCCATAGTAATGGATTGCCTCGTCCTTGTTGCCGCGCTTCTCGTAAATCTCGCCGAGGTGTTCGCAAATATTGCCGCTGCCGGTAGCTTCCCAGGCTGCGCGAATATAGCGCTCGGCGTCGTCAAGGTTGTCGCGCTTGAATTCGACCCAGCCCTTGGTGTCCCACACGTTGTAGAGCAGGCCGGCGAGGCCGACGTCCTGCAGACGCAGGCTGTCGAGGTTGACATCGCGAAGCTGGGTCTCGATAGCGTTGATGGCCGCGTCGGAGTACTGGCTGGCGCGATCGAGCTGCACATTCTGCTCAGAGAGCGAGTAGGCGATGTTGTTCCAAACCACGGGGCTCGGCGAGATCGCAATCGCACGATCGAAGGAACTCATCCCTTTCTCAGTCTGACCGCTGGCGATGTAGGCCTCGCCCAGCGAGATGTACAACAGTGGGTTCTTGTCTTGCAGCGAAACTGCCTTTTCGAGTTCAGGCACGGCGTCGTTCCAGCGCTTGAGCTTGCTATAGAGCAGCCCGAGGCTGGCATGGGCATAGGGGTCGAGGGGATTTACCTCGAGCTGCTTTTGAAATTGTGCAATGGCGGCGTCGTATTGCTGCATCGCTTCGTAGGCTTGCCCTAGGTTCTTGTAGCCGTATTCATCGTAGGCGTTGATCGCGATTTGCTTCTTGAATGCGTCAGCCGCCTTCTCGTACTGGTTGGCCGAATAGTAGGCGCCCCCTAGACCGTTCCACAGGCCCTTATGGGTGGGGTCACTTTTTGCTAACTGTTCGAAGAGGTCGATGGCCAGCGCGAAGTTATTGTTGTTTCCCGCTTGCATCGCAGCCTCGAACAAGTCGTCAGGCGACTGTCCGGCACCCAGGCCCGAGATTCCAGGGGACTTATTTTCGAGCGTGATGTTCTGTGCCTGATCGGCCTCAACGGTACGCCGAAGTGCGGCGAGCTCCTCACGCCGCTCATAGGGGATTTCGGTAAGCAGCATCTTCAGGCTGCGGACGGCCGTCAGTTGGCCATTCTCAAACTTATAACTGGAGTGATATTCCGCATAATCGCGCTTGACGTCGATGCCGATTGGCAATCGCACCCCGTACTTGGCCGGAATCGCGATCTTCACGTCGGTCGAGGCTTCGGTGATCGCACCCAACTTGATAGGTTTGGGAGCCTTGCTGTCGTCTTCCGGGTTAGGAGGTAGCGACACGTCGAGAATCGGCAGCGGCAGCTTGGGATCGGGAGCTGACCAGTCGAAATAGTTGGTCACGGCGACGTCGAAATCGATTTCCATCGGTTTCGCTGTGTCCGAGGGGTCGCCGACTTTGAGGTTGGTGATCTCTCCGCCCTTCATGGGCGTGCGGCTGATCATCATTTCGAAGACGTTTTTCCATTTGTTGTTGGGGATCTGGCGCATGGCGAAACGCAAGGCGAGTTCGGAGTCGCCGCGACCGACTACGTTGAAATGCGCGGTGAGCTTGCCCGTATCGTTCAAAGAGCCCTCAACCCGGCTGCGATCGTAACTGGCGAACGGAAGGCCGGCGGGAGTACGTACTAATCCGGGCGTGCCGCCGAGGGGCATGGCAAGGGCCTCTTTGTCACGCAACGGGAACGCCAGCATCTGGAACGGGGCCACGCCGTTGGTACTGTCGAGCCATATCTCCTGCCCGTCGACCGGAACACGGGTGATGACGTGATCGAATTGCGATGGCGACGGGATTTCGGGATCGAGCTTGTGCTGCGAGCCGATGAGCACCGAGGTTGATTCGAATCCCTGCGAAGCGAGCAGCGCGGCCAGCAGCGTGTTCTTGTCCTTGCAATCACCGTAGCCGTTAGCCAAGACTTCGGATGCCGCGTGGGGCTGATAGCGGCCCAAGCCAAACGACAGGCTCACGTAGCGGAAGTCGCGTGACACGAAGTCGTACAGCGCCTTCACCTTTTCGGTGTCGGTGGTCTTGCCCTGCACTAGCTCGGCGGCCTTCGCCTTGATCGCATCGTTGGGCTGGCGGCGGTCCTTCTCCAGTCCGGCATACCAGTCGCCGAGCTGCTGCCAACTTTCGAACGTGGTCAGTTGTACCGACGGGACTTCCTCTTCGTCGTGCCGTCGCATCGGCCTTTTCTTCTTCTTGGCAGTGTCGTCTTCGTCTTCGAGGTGCGAATGCTCCCAGCGGTACGTGCGGCGGTCGCCGTCGTCGGTGATCTTGGGCTCAGCGCCCGGCTCGCTCTTGAGCTTGATCGGGCGCGACTTCGGTACGTTGATCTCGAGTTGCTCGTCGAGCACAATGCCGCGATCGCGGAAATCGTAACTCGTCCAGAATTGTCCGGGAGTGAGTGGGTTCACGATCGTGCGAACGAACTGGTACTCCAGCACATCGCCGGGACGAAGCGACGGCACGCTGATGTGCTTCTCGTGATAGTCGGTATACATCAGCGCGTTGGGGTAAGTAACGTCTTGAATCGCCGATTCCTGCGCGGTCACTACTGTTCCATCGGGCTTGATCACGCGAACGTAAACCACTTCCAGCTTGTCGCTCAGAGCGCTATAGCCGACCTTTAGCTGGCCTAACGCCTGGACTCCCGCGTCGCTGTTAATCTTGATGCGCACGTCAATCTGCTCACGTCCGGTGCCGTCGTTCTCGAAGCGGAAGGACTCGATGTAGTGCTCGGTGACGAAGGCCTCCTGCGAATAGTCGGCGGCTTCGGTCGGCGTGCCAGGCTTGGAGGTGGCGGCAGGTTTGGCATCCTGCGCGACTGCGGTGCTGCCTGTTGCTTTAGTGTGCGATTGCTGGGCCCACATGCACGAAGTGGCGAGAACCAGGCAGATAGATAAAGACCAGAACTTTTTCATAAGGCTACGTGTCGAGAGATAACCTACGTTGGACGTGCGAGCAAGCCAAATCGCTGAGCGGAATTTCATAGCGATTGCGAAAACGCCTTCGCAAACTCGTTGGGCGGCCACGGCCCGCTGAGCCGCAAGCGTACGCCTTCCGACGGTCCGGCACTGCGCAGCGCTGCGATAAATCGCTCGCGATCCTGACGCAGCACCAACGCGAACCAGAGATGCTTGCGGCGATCTTGACGCGCTCGCCATTCGCGCACGATTCCAGCGGTTACAGATTTCAGCTTGTTGTCGATGGCAGCAATGCGTTCTTCTGCTTCCTGCCGGCGCTTCAGATACTCCCGACCCCTTATGGGAGTCGCCAGATCGGCCTGCTCGTCGGCCGTCCAACTGGCAATCATTTCGTACTGCACGGTGTCGCCGAGACGGTTCAAAGCCTCTTCGAAATGCTCCCGTTCGCCGACAACGTACTGCTCTACGGCCTCGAGATCGGCGAGCACCACCGGAAATGGAAACGCGATCGGCGTGAAGTGCGTCACGATCTCACGCAGAACCTGTCTGAAGTTCAGCTCGGCACTCTTTCTGGCTGGGCCGTCAGCTAGAGCTGTCTCGGGATCGGCGATTTCGCTCCAGTAGATGCGCAGGCCCGACGACTTGTGCGACTGGATCGTCTGGTCGCACACGCCGAAGGGGCCTGTAGTGA
This sequence comes from uncultured Acidobacteriaceae bacterium, assembly GCA_963722405.1. Lineage (GTDB taxonomy): Bacteria > Acidobacteriota > Terriglobia > Terriglobales > Acidobacteriaceae > DASRAA01. The sequence goes on along the minus strand of CAVRMO010000012.1, from coordinate 146,979 downwards.
CCTCTGAGACCGCGCGAGTTACGCAATAGAGCAGGCAAGACATTCGGGAGTTCGCTATGAATGACTAATCGCAAAAAATGGGAGAGCAGCGCTGCTCTCCCACGGTACTAGCTGTCGGGTATCAGCCTTACCGGCGCGGTCCACGACCACGACCGCCACGGTCACCGCCGCGTCCTCCGCCCGGTCCACCACGACGAGGACCACGATCGCCACCGCCGTCACGGCGCGGCGGTCGGCTACCTTCGCCGCGATTGAAGTTGGGCTCGTCAGCGGCCTCATGTCCGCCTTCGAACGCCACCGGAACCGGAGCACCTTCGCCGCCTTCTGCACCTTCAGGCGCGGCTTCTCCGCCGCCCATCTTGGCGCGCTGCTCTTTCAGGATCGCCTTGCGCGACAGCTTGATGCGGTTGCCTTCGACCGCCAGCACCTTCACCAGAATCTGATCGCCTTCCTTCAGTTCGTCGCGAACATCGTTGATGCGATGCTCGGCAACCTCGCTGATGTGCAGCAGGCCGTCGGTACCGGGAATGATCTCGACGAACGCTCCGAAGTCGGCCAGGCGCGTTACTGTACCCAGATAAGTCTTACCCACTTCGGCGGTTGCCGTGATGTCCCCGATCATGCGAAGCGCCTTAGCAGCGGCTTCCTGATCGCTCGAAGATACATTCACCTTGCCGGTGTCTTCGACGTCGATCTTGACGCCCGTCTGCTCGATGATTCCGCGAATGACCTTGCCGCCCGGTCCGATCAGGTCGCGAATCTTGTCGGTCGGAATCTGCAGGGTGTAGAAGCGCGGCGCGAACTCACTCAGAGTCGTGCGCGGTTCGCCAATCACCTCGTTCATCTTGTCGAGGATGTAGAGGCGTCCGTGCCGCGCCTGTTCCAGCGCTTCGCGCATGATCTGCGCCGTGATGCCCATCACCTTGATGTCCATCTGCAGCGCCGTGATGCCTTCACGCGTGCCGGCAACCTTGAAGTCCATGTCGCCATAGTGGTCTTCGGCGCCCGCAATGTCGGTCAGGATGGCATACGCTTCGGCTTCCTTCACTAAACCCATCGCGACTCCGGCGACCGAGGCCTTGAGCGGAACGCCTGCGTCCATCAAGCTGAGCGATGCGCCGCAAACCGTGGCCATCGACGAAGAGCCGTTCGACTCCAGGATGTCGGAGACGACGCGCATCGCGTATGGCCAATCCTCTTGCGTCGGGAGCACCGCGAACAGCGCGCGCTCGGCCAATGCGCCGTGACCAATCTCGCGGCGACCCGCTCCGCGGAGGAAGGCCACCTCACCGACCGAGAACGGCGGGAAGTTGTAATGCAACATGAAGCGTTTCTTGGTTTCGCCCTCGAAGGCCTCGAGCCGCTGCATGTCTTCGCCCGTGCCCAGCGTGGTGGTAACCAACGCCTGGGTTTCGCCGCGGGTAAAGATCGACGACCCGTGAGTGCGGGGCAGCACGCCAACTTCGATCCAGATATCGCGGATCTGGTCGAACTTGCGGCCATCCGGACGCCGCTTCTCCTTGATCACCTGCTCGCGGAATATCGCCTCACGCAGCAGGTCGAAGTACTTGCCGGCCTTCTTGCGGCCAGCTTCGTCTTCCTCGGGGACGGTCTCTTTCACTTCGGTCTTAAGGGCCTTGATCAACCCGTAGCTTTCGCTCTTGTGATACTTCTCGGTGTCGACGGCGTCAGTCAACCTCGCGCCGAACTTCGAGCGCAACTCGCTCAGGTACGCCTCGTCCGTGATGACCGGCTCGACCTTGCGCTTGGCCTTGCCAACCTTGGCTACCAAATCATTGATGGCGGCGCAGATCTTCTTGATTTCCTGGTGCCCAAACTCGATGCCCTGGACCACGACGTCTTCGGACACTTCTTTCGCGCCAGACTCGATCATCACGATGCCGTCCATGGTGCCGACAACCATCAGATTCAATTTGCCTTCGCGCTGCTCGTCGTAGGTCGGGTTGATGACGAACTCGCCGTTCACCTGCCCAACGCGCACTGCGCCGATGGGGCCGTGGAACGGTATGTCAGACACGCTCAACGCGACCGAAGCGCCGTTGATGCCGAGAACATCAGGATCGTTGGTCGTATCCGCCGACAGCACCATGGCGATGACCTGGGTCTCGCAACGGAAACCTTCGGGGAACAGAGGCCGGATGGGGCGATCGATCTGGCGGCTGGTGAGAATTTCACGCTCGCTGGGACGCCCTTCCCGCTTAATGAACCCGCCGGGAATGCGTCCCGCGGCGTAGGTGTACTCGCGGTAGTCGACCGTGAGGGGGAAGAAGTCGATGCCCTCGCGGGGATCGGCGTTGGCGCAAGCGGTGGCGAGAACCACGTTATCGCCAATGCGCACAATGCAGGAACCGTGCGCCTGCTTCGCTAGTTTTCCGGTTTCAAAGTGGATGGACTTGCCGCCATGCAGCTCAACTGTTACTTCGTGTTTCATCTATTTTCCTTTTCGAATGCATCCGATGTGGACCCAGGCTCGGCGCTCCCGGTAAGGGCCGGATTCCTGAAGCTCGGGCACTGCTAACGTGGCGCGAGAACCTGATCCGGCGGCTGCGGGATGGGGAGGATGGAATACTGGTCAGCCGAGAGGGGCTGAAACCGAGGCTGCGGACGCACTCTTGCGTCCGCCAAGTCTCGAAAATGTCTACCTTCCCGAGATAGACCGCTATCTCGGGAAGCCTGTCCAGCGCCACAGCGGCGCCTGCAGGGGTAATTCGACGCACAATACGCTTGTAAAGCGGTACTCCAGTGGCTGGCAAGCTGCTTATTTGCGGATTCCCAGTTTCTGAATGACAACCTTGTAGCGTTCGGTATCGGACTTTCTGAGGTAGTCGAGCAAGCTGCGACGCTTGCTGACCATCATGAGAAGACCGCGCCGGGAGGCATGGTCCTTCTTATGCGTCTTAAAATGCTCCGTCAGATCACCAATCCGCTCACTCAGGATCGCGATCTGGACTTCAGGCGACCCGGTATCCGTGTCGTGAGTACGGTACTGGTCAATCAGGGCGGTTTTTTTCTCTCGGGCTAACACTGCTTCGGGTGCACTCCTACTCTTTTTTATCGTATGTTGTTACGCCACAAAGAATAACACGCACACGGGGTAACCACCAAACGCACGAGGAAGCGGAAGCGATTAGTTCGTGCAACTTCGAGGAATGGCGCACGTTCCGTTAAGAGGTTTTTCAGCGTGACTCCTCGGCACCGACTCTGCCCTGACTTGCGGTTTGTGTCGGAAGGGCTGTGTTGAATACAAAAAACCTGAGCCAGGGCGGAACGAAAAGTGCCAGCTATGTGCCCAGTCTAACTGTCAACCATATTCGCGGCTGGACAGTGGGCCTTTTGCCACTCCAGGCCGGGCAGCTGGCGGCAGGCTTGAAAGTCAAGCCAGTAGCCCCTTACGGGACAGTTAGATAGACCTATCTAACAATAAAATGAATAAGATGCGAACAATCCCCTCCCTTACCCGAAGAAAACAAACGAGCGCGCAAAGGCGGGTTCACCAACTTACCTCCGGCTTCCGTTCAGCGCGGAATGATGCTAGTTTCAATGCACCGAGCTTGCATTCTCCCGTCAGGTTACGCTGCATCAGTACCGCCGAGGGGAGAGGTGTCTTGAATGGCCACGACCGTCAGCAATAACAACACGTACGATCTGGTTGTCATCGGCAGCGGACCTGCCGGACAGAAGGCCGCCATCTGCGCTGCGAAAATGCGCAAGAAAGTTGCCATCATCGAGCGCAAGCGCTCAATCGGCGGAGTCTGCGTCAACACCGGCACTATCCCCAGCAAGACCTTTCGCGAAGCCGTGCTGTATCTCAGCGGACTGCGCCAGCGCACTTTTTACGGCCGGGGCTATGCCGTCAAAGACCAGATCGCGATGCAGGACCTGGTGTTCCGGTCGGATGCGGTGATGGCGCGCGAGATCGAGGTCATCAAGTCGCAACTGCGACGTAATCGGGTGAGCGTGCTCGAAGGCAATGCCCGGTTTATTTCAGATCACACCATGGAAGTACGGAGCGACCTAGGAAGCACCGTGGTGCGCGGGGAGTATTTCGTAATCGCCTGCGGCACGCGACCCGCCCATGACGAACAGATTCCCATCGACGGCAAGCGGATTTTCGACTCCGACCAGGTACACGATCTGCCGGAATTGCCGCGCGAACTGATTGTGGTTGGAGCAGGCATCATTGGGCTGGAGTACGCGTCGATGTTCGCGGCGCTCGGTGTCAAGGTCACGCTCCTCGACCAGCGTCCGATCATTCTGGACTTTGCCGACCGAGAGATTGTCGAGAGCCTGTGCTTCCAGCTCCGGCAACTGGGAACGGTTTTTCGCCTTGGCGAGAAGGTGGTTGCGGTGGGATTCGACCAGGACCGCGACCGCGTATTCGCCAAGCTGGAGAGCGGAAAGACTGTGCATGGCCAAGCGCTGATGTATGCGGTAGGACGTTGGGCCAACAGCGATCAGCTCAATGTGGAAGCAATCGGCCTGCATCCTGACGGTCGCGGCAAGATAGTCGTCGATCAAAACTTCCAGACAGAGGTGCCGTATGTGTATGCGGCCGGCGACGTGATCGGGTTTCCCGCGCTGGCCAGCACCTCGATGGAGCAGGGCAGGCTGGCGAGTTGCCACATCTTCGGCGTAGCGGCCGCCATCGCGCCCAACCTGATTCCGTATGGTGTGTACACCATTCCCGAAATTTCGATGGTGGGGGCTACGGAAGAACAACTGACTCGCGACAAGATTCCGTACGAGATCGGCATCGCGCGCTATGCCGAGTTGGCGAAAGGCCAGATGCTGGGTGACGACCAGGGGTTCCTGAAGTTGATCTTCGATCCCGCAACCCTCAAGTTGCTGGGTGTGCATATCATCGGCGACCGCGCGGCAGAAATCGTGCACATCGGGCAGGCGGTGCTGGCCTTGGGAGGAACGATCGAATACTTTCGCGATGCGGTGTTCAACTACCCGACGCTGGCTGAGGCCTTCAAGGTGGCCGCGCTCGACGGATTAAACAAACTTTGAGACCCTCAGTGCATCGCGAGCGCCTGGTCGATGGCCACCTGCGCCAAAGGCGCCATTAGGGCGAAGCCGGCGTCGTTCGGGTGCAACCCGTCGTCCGCAAGATCGCGCTTCAGCAGACCCTTGCTGTCGACCATGGCGCTGAAGTAGTCGAGATAGGTGCAGCCATTTTTGGAGGCGTAGTCCTTGATCCAGCGATTGAGTTCGAGGATCTGCGCGGGCGACCTGAGTGGGAAAAACATCTTCGAGCGCGCGGTGTAGTCATTTACCGGGAGCACCGACGAGAGCACGATGTGAATCCCGTGAACACGCGCGAGCTCGGTCATGGTCTGCAAGTTGTCTTCGATCTCGGCCAACGACATCGGACCCGTGTTTCCGGCGATGTCGTTCGTGCCGGCGAGAATAACGACGACCTTGGGCTGCAGGTCGATGACGTCGGGACGAAACCGAATCAGCATCTGTGGTGTCGTTTGCCCGCCGATGCCGCGGTTGATATAAGGCTTGCCGGGAAAGTATTTCTCGAGCTTCCAGATGTCGGTGATCGAGTCGCCCATGAAAACGACGCGGGCCTCATTCGCCGACGGGGAAGCGAGCTTGGTGTTGGCTTCGCGGTATCGGCCGAGGTTGCCGAAGTCGTTCATCCACTGCTTGATCAGCCCCTCGCGATATTGCTCTAGGTTCCTGACCGCATTGACGGCGTCATCGTTGGGTTGTTGAGCGATCGCAAAAGCGGAGAGCAAGAACAACACAAGGATGACTAGCGCGAGATGTCGAGACATTTCGAGAACATATCATCCCAGAACGAAAGATGTCAGCGGGAACGATATACGAATTTATGGTGACTTGCCGCACGAGTGTCCGTGTTGGGCGTCCTTGCGGAGATACGAACCGGGGACTTTGCTGTATTCAGGCTGAGATTGCGCCTCGAGGCTTGTATGAACATCGCCGAGTTTCGCGAGTCGTTGAAAAATGCCGACCCTCCCTTAGGACTGAGTCCTGCGCTGGAGGGGCTGTGGTGGGACGCCAAGGGAGACTGGGCCAAAGCTCACGAATCGGCCCAGCGAGACGAAGGCCCGGACGGCCCCTGGGTGCATGCGTATCTACACCGCAAAGAAGGAGACCTCTCGAACGCCAAGTACTGGTACTTGAGAGCAGACAGACCCGCAGCGTACGGCCACCTGGAGCGAGAGTGGCAGGCGATTGTTGTGTGGTTGCTGCGCGTAGCCGAGAAATAGAAAGAGCGTCCCGCGCGTCGGTCAAAATCGGCGAAAAGGGCGGCGCGCCCAGAGTGTGTGATCAGCTCCTCCTCGACTTGGCTAGCGTTACTCCTCGTCGCGGTTGGTGGTGATGCCGAGCGGCTCAGCGGCGGACCGCTCGGGCACTCGAGGCAACGCTGAGATGTTGAGCTGCGATTTCAGTTGCGGCAGATCGGTCTTCTGGATTTCCGCCCACTGCTGAATGATCGCCTTCGTCGAGTTATGCAGCACGGGAATCGCCTGCGCCACCTGATCGGTAGGCGTGGCGTCAACATCCTGCAGGACGCTGAACAGCTCCATCAGCGATCCGCGCACGCTGGAGAGAGTGGCCGCCTGCTGGTTTCCGCGCCGGCGACGGCCTTCCGCACCGGCGAATGCGTCCAGCTTCTGGCTGAAGACATCGAGCTTCGCAGCATCAGCAGGAGCGAGAGACTTCGCCTTCAGGGCCTTTAGTTGTGCCCGAAAGTGTTCGACCTGTTCGTTGATGGGCTGGAGAAGAAGGATATCCTCATAGACCTGGTACGAGAGATCGAACTGCTGCTGAAGTCCAGCCAGTGGCGTCTTCACCCGCGGGTCCATCGTGATGGTCAGGTCGCGCGGGTACTTCTTGCCGCCCGCGGTCAATACGACCTGGTACTTGCCGGGCATGACCCAGGGGGAAGTTGAAGCCGGCGCAGTGTTCTCATACACGGCGGCGATCGGGTACTCGGGCTTGATACCCGACACAGGTTGATAGTGGAGGTCCCATACGAAGCGGTGAAATCCCGCTTCGCTCAATAGCTTCTGCGGCGGGCGTGGCCAATAGGTCGGGATCGAGAGCTCGGGATCCGGTGGCGGGAGGGGATCCGTGCTGGAATACCGCCGGACGAGTTTTCCGTTGCTGTCAAGAATCTCGAGGGTAACGGGGCCGGAGGCCGCGGACTTCAGATAGTAGTCGAGCACCGCGCCGTCTGGCGGGTTCTGGCCAGCCGGAACATCGGGCGGAAGCGGTGTGTCTGTGTTCATGTTCCAGCGAACGCGATAAGTGAGCTCCGGCTCGAACAGGTAGGCGTTGCCGGCAATCACCTTGTCGTCGATCTGGCGCAGAGGAGTGATGTCGTCGAGGATCCAGAATCCTCGCCCGTGGGTTCCGATAGCGAGATCGTCATTCTTGATGGTGAGATCGCGAACAGAAGTGGCGGGCAGATTGAGGCGCAGCGATTGCCAGTGGTCGCCGTCGTCAAACGAAACGTACACCGTGCGTTCGGTCCCGGCGAATAGGAGACCTTTGCGCTTGTTGTCCTCGCGGACGGCGTTCACGTTTTCGTTGTCAGGAATGCCGGTGGTGATCTCGGTCCAGCTCTTGCCGGAATCGCGAGTACGCAGGATGTGCGGACGCAGGTCGTCGAGGCGTAGCGTGTTGATCGCAGCGTACGCGGTGTTGGGATCGGAGTGGCTGGCCTCAAGAATCGAGACCTTCTGCCACGCAGTCAGAGTGGGAGGAGTGACGTTGTTCCAGTTTGCGCCGCCGTCGGTGGTGAGCCAGATCAGGCCGTCGTCAGTGCCGGCCCAGATGCGCTTGATGTCGAGCGCCGAGGGCGCGAGGGCATAGATGACTCCGCGCTGCGTTGGCTTTGCCGAGGGCTCAGTCGAGAAGATGCCTACGCTGGCTGGAGCATCCCAAGTCTTGCGGGTAAGGTCGGGGCTGATCTGTTTCCAACTGCGGCCGCCGTCACTGGTCGTCCAGACGGTGTTAGCCGCGAAGTACAGAACGTGTGGATCGACAGGCGAAAACATGACCGGCTCGGTACGAACGACGCGAAAGTCAGGAGTACGCAGCGCGAGCGGCATGATGTATTGTGCCTGCGCAGTGCGACGATCAAAGCGCGTGATCTTGCCACCGTAGACAATGTCGGGATCGAGCGGGTCGGGCGCGACGTAACCGTACTCTTCGGCGGCAACCGGATGCCACTCGCGGAAAGTAATCTCGCCGTCGTTGCCGCGGCTGGAGATGCAGACGGAGCCGCTCTCCTGCTGTCCGGCGCAAAGGCGATAAGGGAAGGCGTTGTCGGCGGCGACGTGATAGACCTGCGCGGTCGGCTGGTTGTACCACGAGCTCCACGAGTCTCCGCCATTCACGGTGACGATGGCGCCCTGGTCGCTCGTAATGAGAATGGTTTTGGAGTCGCTGGGATTGATCCAGATGTTCTGATAGTCGTCGCCGCCGGGAGCGCCGCGGAAACCGGTCCAGGTCTTCCCACCGTCGGTGGACTTCCAGGTCACGGTGGATGTCATGTAAACGACGTCGGGGTTCTTGGGATCGAGTATCGGCATCGGCAGGTCGCCGCCGCCGATACGACCCTTGGGACGCGGGTCGGTGGTGGCGTTGTGCCAGGTCGCACCGGCGTCGGAGGAGGAGTAGAGATCGACTGTTTCTTTGGTAGCTACCGAGGCGAAGAGGCGATTAGGATCGCTTGTGCCGACGCTGACATAGGCTTCCACGATGCTTTCGGGCAAGCCTCCCGAAAGCTGCTTCCAGGTCTGGCCGCCGTCGGTGGATTTGAAGATGCCGCCGTTGGTGCCGTTCCATCCGGCGTTTTCCCAGGGACCTTCACGTGCCTCCCACAATGTGGCATAGACCACATTGGGATCGGTGGGATCGAGTGTGACTCCAGCGGCGCCGACGTTTTCGTCCTTGGAAAGTACCTTCTCGAAGGTTTTCGCGCCGTCAGTGGAGCGATAAATGCCGCGCTCGGGATTAGGGCCGTAGGGATGTCCGGCAACTGCGACGAAGAGCCGATCGGGATCGCGAGGGTCAATGGCCATCTGCGAAATCTGCTGGCCATCGCGAAGTCCGAGGTGGGTCCAGGTCTTGCCGCCATCGGTGGATTTGTAGATGCCATCGCCGACCGAGAGGTCAGGACGATGCAAGCCTTCTCCGCTGCCGACGTAAACGATCTGCGGGTCGGAGGGCGAGACAACGATAGCGCCGATCGATCCGGTGGGCTGCTGGTCGAAGATCGGCTGCCAGGTGCGACCATAGTCCGTCGTTTTCCAGACGCCTCCGTTCACGGCGCCGACGTAGAACACGTCTGGTTGACTAGGGACACCGGACAAAGCACGAGTACGTCCGCCGCGGAAGGGGCCGACGTTGCGCCAGCGCATCTCGGTAAGCGTCTTGGTATCGACCCGCTGGGTCTGGGCGTGAATAACTGCGGGGAGGGCAAACAACACGACAGCGAGAATTGCGAGTTTTGTGCGCATGGGAGTCCAGAGTTGAAGTATCGTGCCAGCCGACGTAGCCAGTTCGTGCTTCGGCGTAGCGAAGTGTAGTCTAATTCAATCTAAATTGCAGGTGTGAGGAACTTCGATTTGATGGTCTCGAAAGTGAGGCGCTCGTCCGTAGGGCTGGCTTTCCTGCTCTTCCTTCTTATAAGCGCGCCGCTTGTGGCGCAAAGCGTTCCGCCTGAACTTTTCAGTGCGATGCAGTGGCGGTTGATTGGCCCGTTTCGCGGCGGGCGTGCGGTTGCCGTTTCCGGCATTGCGGGCGACGGTGCGACCTTTTTTTTTGGATCAGTCGACGGCGGCGTGTGGAAGACGCCGAACGCGGGCGTGACGTGGATTCCGTTGTTCGACGGGCAGCCGATAGCTTCGATTGGCGCGCTGGCGGTGGCTCCGTCGAATACCGAAGTGATTTACGCCGGTACAGGCGAGTCCGACATTCGCAGTGCTCTGTCGTCGGGCGATGGAGTGTACAAGTCCAGCGACGGCGGGAAGACGTGGGTGAATGTTGGGTTGCGGGAAACGCGGCAAATAAGCCGCATCGTGGTTGATCCCAAGAATGCGGACGTGGTTTATGTGGGAGCGCTGGGTCACGCCTATGGGCCGAATCCCGAGCGCGGAGTTTACCAATCAACCGATGGTGGAAAGACGTGGAAGCATGCGCTCGATAAGGGGCCGGAAATCGGTGTGAGCGACTTGGCGATAGCGTCGGGAAGTCCAAGTACGCTATTTGCTGGTACGTGGCAAGCGCATCGTCCTCCGTGGAGCACGTATGCACCGCTGCAAGGGCCGGCGGGAGGGATCTATCGCACGACCGATGCCGGCGCAAACTGGACGCAACTTAAGGGCAACGGTTTGCCCGATGGCGATTGGGGACGCGTCGGTGTTACAGTCTCGGCGAACGGACAACGAGTTTATGCGCTGATCGAGGCGGGCAAGAAGTCGGGACTGTATCGCTCAGACGACGGCGGAAATACATGGGTGCTGGCCAATGGGGATTCGCGCCTGACCGGGCGAGCATGGTATTTCAGCCAGCCAACCATCGATCCCAATAATCCTGACGTGGTGTACGTGCCCAACGTCGCGCTATACCGGTCAGAAGACGGCGGAAAGACGATCAGCATCGTGCGGGGAGCGCCGGGCGGCGACGACTATCACCAACTGTGGATTGACCCGACGAACTCCGCGCGCATGGTATTGGGAACTGACCAGGGAACGAGCGTGAGCCTGGACCGAGGGCAGACATGGTCGTCTTGGTTTAACCAGCCGATTGGGCAGTTCTATCACGTGACTACCGACAACAATTTTCCCTACGCGGTTTTTGGATCGCAGCAGGACAGCGGCAGTGCCGGCGTTATGAGCCGAACTGACCATGGATTGATCACGGCAACGGATTGGTTCCTGGTCGGGGGCGGCGAGAGCGGCTGGATTGTGGTCGATCCGGAGGACGAGAACATCCTCTATGTGACCAGCGCTTACGGCGGCGTAGTGCGTTACGACCGGCGGACTTCGTTGAGTCAGGACATTGGCCCCTGGCCGCTGCAAAACTTCGGAACCGAGATCAACGGGCGCAAGTATCGCGACCCGTGGACTCCCATGCTGGTGATGTCCCCGATCGAGAAGGGGACGCTCTTCTTCGGTTCGCAATACGTAATGAAGACCACCGACGGAGGACTGCATTGGCAGACGATCAGTCCTGACCTGACGGGCGCGGCAGCGAACGCGACGGCAGACGATACGAAGACGCCGACGACCGTGCAGAATGCGAAGGCGCGCGGCTTTGGCGTGGTGTATTCAATCGCGCCGTCGCCGAAGAGGGCGCAAGTCATTTGGGCAGGAAGTGACACGGGGCTGATTCATCTCACGACGGACGGCGGCGAGACGTGGAGCGATGTTACGCCGAGGGGGGGTGGCGACTGGAACAAGATTGCGATGATTGAGGCATCGCACTTTGATCCTGCCGTTGCCTATGCGGCGGTAGACCGGCACCGGTTGGACGATCAGGCTCCCTACTTGTATAGGACGCGCGACTACGGAAAGACCTGGCAAGCGATTACGGCCGGGATCGCGGGGACTTCGTTTCTGAACGCCATCCGTGAAGACCCAAAACGCCAGGGGATACTGTTCGCGGGAACGGAACTCGGGGTTTATGTTTCGTTCGACGACGGAGACCACTGGCAACCGCTACAGTTGAACCTTCCGGTCACGTCGGTGAGGGACCTGACGATTCATGGCGATGACCTGATCATCGCGACGCACGGACGGGCGTTCTGGATTCTCGACGACATCCTAGCGCTGCGCCAAGTCGTTGGACAGGCAGAAACGGCGAAAGCCCGGCTGTACGAACCGGTGCCGGCGGTGCGGGTGGACAACGATATTTTTCTCGGAAGCCCTTTTCCGCCGGAAGAACCAACGGCGAAGAACCCGCCAGACGGAGCGATGATCGACTATTTTCTTCCGGCAAACGGAGCTGAGGTAAAGCTCGAGATCTCCGATTCGGCGGGAAAGCTGGTGCGGCGTTATTCGAGCAGCGACAAGAAATCGCCGAAGATGCCTCCCATGGCGATAGCGGAGCGGTGGTTCCCTAAACCCGTGATGCTGGAGAATGCAGCCGGTATGCACCGCTTCGTTTGGGATTTGCGGTGGAACAGTTCCGGGACTGGCGAAGAATTTGAAGACGAGGGATTCGGCGCCCCGAGAGGTCCGCGTGTGACTCCGGGGCAGTACCGGGTCAAGTTGACGGTGGACGGGACTACATTTGATCAGACCCTGCAGGTTCAGATGGATCCGCGGTCAAAAGCTACGACGGCGGAATTGGAGCAACAGCTCGGCCTGGCGCTGGAGATATTTGGAGAGGTGCGTCGTGGACGCCAATCCCTGGCGGAACTGAGCGCCGCAAAAAGCAGCTTGGAGAAGCTGAAGGGACAAATTCAAGGAAAACCTGCGTTGCGGGTGCAAGCTGAAAGACTGGAGGCGGCGATCGGAGCAATTGAGAAGGGAAGCAGGGCCGCGCCTGACACCATGGGCCTCGAGAGTGCAGTCAGCGGTCTGCAGTCAGCTCTGCGTGTGGTGGAAGGGGGCGACCGCACGGCACCTTCGCAGGCCATCGAGGTCTACCGGCTTTCCGACGATGCAGCGAAGAGCAGAACTGCAGAGTGGAAGAAGTTGAAGCAAGGGCAACTGGTGGAGTTTAATCGCGCGGTCGAGAAAACGGGGTTACACCCAATCGAGATTGTGGCCATCGAGGCCGCAGTCGAAGTGCAGATATCGCAATAAGAAGGGGAGCGGAGGGTCGTAAGATTTGGCTAGCCCTGCACGCGAATGTAACGGTAGAATCCAACGAACAAGTATTTCCTTCGGGGAGTATCGCTAATGGATGAAATTTTGAAGCAGCGCTCCGCCGACCGGTTTTCGGTGGTGGGGATACATCTGGGACCTCTGGAGCTAGACGTGATGGAGGTCATGTGGAACTTCGGAGTAAGCAATTCCCGCGACGTGATGAAGCGGATGGAACGGGAACTGGCCTACACGACGGTGATGACAACTCTCGACCGTCTGTATAAGAAGGGCCTCCTGGATCGGGAGATGACCGATCGGACCTTTGTCTATAGTAGCCGGTTGTCGCGGGAGGAATGGGACCGCCGTAGAGCTGGGGAGATGATGGCGGGTTTTTTGGCGGGTCCCGAGGAATCGCGTCACCTACTGCTCTCTTGCCTGGTCGATGCAGTAGGCACTCACGACGCAATCTTACTCGATGAACTTGAAAAGAAGATCCAGCGCAAACGCGAGGAACTGGCCGAGAAGAATCGCTAATGACACTTCCGTACTACCTGCGGCTGCTGTGCCTGTGTTTCGCCACATTTTTCGTGGTGCACGCATTGTGCTGGCTCGTCATTCGGAGCGTCGCCGGGTCGGCAGTGAAGATCGCTGTGACGATGAAGCCGGGTGTATCGGCGCGACTGTTGTTCTGGTTGCGGATGGCGCCGGCGGCGACAACGCTGTTTCTCGTGATGGGATTTTGCGTGCCCAGTTACATCTGGCTGGAGCCGGACATCGCCAGCGAGCGCGTGGGCTTTGCCTGTCTTCTGGCAGCCTTACTGGGCGGAGTAGCCTGGTTGGTTGCCCTGCTGAGAGGACTACTATCGGTTGCGCGGACCGCACAATATCTACGCTCCTGTCAGGGCAACGGAGTGGAGAAGATAGTCGGCCGGGGCGCGACCCCTATTCTGGTCCTGAATGGTGGCGTTCCGCTTCTTGCCGTGGCAGGCGTGATTCATCCCTGGCTGCTGGTCTCGGAATCGGTGCTGAACGCGCTGAGCGAGGAGCAAAAGGAAGCGGCGTTCCGGCACGAGGCTGCACATCGGGTCTCGCGCGATAACCTGAAGAAGTTTCTCTTCCTGCTCGCCCCTGACATTTTGCCAATGGTCTCCGGCCTTTCCAACTTGGAGCGGGGCTGGGCCAGGTTCACCGAGTGGGCGGCTGACGACCAGGCGGTGGACGGCGATCCCCAGCGCGCGTTATCGCTCGCTGCGGCGCTGGTCAAGGTCGCGAAGATGGGCGTACATCCTACCCCGTCCTATTTGCTGTCGTCGCTGGTGGATGATGATCTCGATCTGGAGACGAGAGTGGACCGTCTACTGCGGGAGCCGGCGTATGCGGAGAAGCCCCTCGCTCCACTGAAGGCATTTGCTCGTAACGCCTCGCTCGTGATCGCGGGCGTCGCAGTCACCATATTGCTTTGGCCTCAGAGTCTCGGCGGTATTCATCGTCTGCTTGAGCACTTGGTGCAGTAGATTCCCTGATCGAACTCAGCCGACCTTGCTTTCCAATTCCGCCCAGCGAGAGATGAGCTCATCGACGTTTCGTCGCGCCTCGTCGTATTCGGCATGGGCGGCGACGATCCGCGAGGCGTCAGTCGTAATGGCGGGATCTTCCATGGCCGCCTGCTTGGCTAACAGTATTGCCTCTGCTTCAGCAACCCGTTGCTCGATGGTGGCGTATTCGCGGGCTTCCAGGTAGGACAGCTTCTTCTTGCGCGGTGGCTGCGCGAGAGTGCTCTCCGATCCGGTGGACTTCGAGGTTGACTGCTTGGCGTTCTCGATTTGCCCGGCTTGCCAGACTTCCCACTGCGAATAGTCAGCGAATCGCCCGGCACCGCCAAGTCCGTCGAGACCGATCACCACGGTTGATACTCGGTCGAGCATGTAGCGATCGTGTGTGACCAGAACCAGCGCGCCGCGATATTCCAGCAGGCTCTCTTCCAGGATCTCGAGCGTCGGAATATCGAGATCGTTAGTCGGTTCGTCGAGCAGGAGGACGTCGGCAGCCTGAAGCATTAGCTTGGCAATCAGTACCCGAGCGCGTTCGCCTCCGGAAAGGTTTGCAACCGGCTGGTTGAGCTGTTCGCCGCTGAACAGGAACCGCGCCGCCCATGAGGCGACGTGAATAACGCGGTCCTGATACACCACGGAGTCGCTGTCGGGGGCGAGGGCGCGGCGGAGAGTGTCGCCCGCATCGAGCTCGCGGTTCTGATCGAAATAGACGATCTGAAGTGAGTCGGCACGGCGCAGAGTTCCGCTGGTGGGAGTGAGTTCGCTTTGCAGCAGGCGCAACAGGGTCGATTTGCCACTTCCGTTCGGGCCGACGAGCCCGACCCGCATACCCGCGGTAATGGCAAAATCGAGGCTCGAAAAGAGTGATCGATCGGCGATAGTGTAGCCGACATTCTCGAGTTCAATGAGCCGCTTGGTCTGGCGCTCGGTGGCGGAGAAATCGATTCCGGTGGTGACAGAACGCGTGCGCGTATTCAGGTCGGCCAGTTCGCCTATCAACTGATGAGCTTTGCCGATGCGGGCCTTTGACTTGCGGGTGCGCGCCTTGGCTCCGCGGCGTAGCCATGCGATCTCATTCTTGACCAAGTTATCAAGCGCTTCCTGCCGTTTGCCCTGGGCGCGAAGGAATTCCTCTTTCTTCTCCAGGAAATCGGTGTAGTGCCCGCTGGTGCGCAGGAATCCGTCGGGATATACCCGGCTCAATTCGACCATCTCGGTGGCCACGTTCTCGAGGAAGTAACGATCGTGGCTCACGATGACGGACGCGAACGGCGCGTCTTGCAGCAACCCTTCCAGCCATTCGATTCCAGCGAGGTCGAGGTGGTTAGTGGGCTCGTCCAGCAGGAGAATGTCAGGCTGCTGCACCAGAGCCTCTGCGATGGCCAGCCGTTTTCGCCAGCCTCCGGACAGGGCGGCCGCATCCTGCTCGAAGTCCTCGAATCCGGTGCGGCCGAGGGTTTCGCCGGTGCGCGCTTCCCACTCCGCCTCGGGAACCTTAGCTCGTTTAAGTGCCGAGTGAATCAGGTTGCGAACCGACTGGCCGGAAGGGAACTGAGATTCTTGTTGGACGTAGCTGAGACCGGTGCGCTTACGCAACACAACCTCGCCGCTGTCGGGGGACATCTCGCCGGAAAGGATTCGCAGGAGGGTTGACTTGCCCGAGCCGTTAGGGCCGATCAAGCCGATCCGGTCGCGTTCGTTGATCACGAAGGAGATTCCCTCGAAAAGGGGAGTGGCTCCGAAACGTTTCGACAGACCCTGTGCGTTGAGGATGGGAGGCAATTACGTTGGGATTCCTTTGCGAAGATTCCCTTTCGAGGATAGCAGGAAGGGCCCTGAGAGATGCGAAGACGCTTGCCATGACGCGCCGCGTTGGGTTAGTTTCGAATATGATCGTTTATGATCGATTACGAGCAGCAAAACGGGATTGAGACTGTTGCGGCCCTCTTGTATGTTGGCTGTGGCCGTCGGGCCGAGTTTCGTGGGTTTGGTTTGGATCCTGCGGTGAAGCACGGAAGGACGCGATGAGCAAAACTCGACGCACCAGTGTGTCTCCCGCAGTGTGGGTGCCGACCCTATATTTCGCCGAGGGGCTTCCGTTCTATGCCGTCGGTATGATGGCCCTTATCTTCTATTCACGCATGGGAATCGACAATCGGACGATCACGGCAACGGTTAGTCTCTTGGGTCTGCCGTGGTCGTTGAAGCCGCTTTGGAGTCCATTCCTGGAGATGTACAAGACGAAGAAGTTTTTCGTTGTGCTGATGGAGTTTGTCGGCGGGGTGAGCCTGGGATTGCTGGCGCTTTGTCTGCCGCTGCCGGGCTATTTTCGTTACAGCATAGCTTTCTTCGCGCTGGTTGCCTTCTGTTCCTCGACCCACGACATTGCTGCGGACGGACTGTATATAGGCGCCCTGAGTCCGAGGCAGCAAGCAGCGTACGCGGGCTGGCAAGGTGGCTTTTATAACATCGCCCGCTTCTTTTCGCAGGGAGGATTGCTGATTCTAGCCGGCTATCTCGAGAACCGAATGCCTGCGGTGCGAGCCTGGATGATCATCTTCGCGACGGTGGGAATCACGCTCGTGGTGCTAAGCCTGTTTCACTCGCGAGTATTGCCGACGGGGGGCGAGGAGCGGCATTCGAAGAGCCTTGGCGAAATGCTGGCGATCTTCTGGGATGTGGTTGTCAGCTTCTTCAAGAAGCCCAACATCTATTTCCTCCTTGTATTTGTGTTTCTCTATCGCGCGGGAGAAGGCCAGGTGGTGAAGATCGGGCCGCTCTTCTTGAAGGCAGCGCGCGCACAGGGTGGCCTCGGCCTCAGCACCACACAGTTTGGGACGATTTACGGCACATTTGGGACGGCTGCGTTTATCGTCGGAAGCATACTCGGCGGATATTTTGCTGCATGGCTGGGGTTGAAGCGCGCACTGCTGCCGCTGATCCTGGTTATGAATCTGCCAATGCTGACTTATTTCTATCTCAGCACAGAGTTGCCTAGCAGTTCGGTGCTGATTACGCTTGCTATGTCGCTTGAGATGTTCGGGTATGGCTTCGGATTCGTAGGCGTGATGCTGCTGATGATGCAGGAGATCGCTCCCGGCAAATATCAGACAGCGCATTATGCGTTCGCGAACTCTCTGATGAATCTAGGGCTGATCCTGCCAGGGGCCATCAGCGGATGGATCCAAATGAAGATTGGCTATCAGCATTTCTTCGTATGGGTGCTCATCTCCGCCATACCGGCAATGATTCTTTCACGGTTTGTGCCAATTCGCGGTGGCCGTGCGCTGCCGACGAGCCTTGAGGTCGCTGAGGGATGACACGCATTGCGACGACGAATGGCAGCAGGAAGAACAGGTGTGGGTCGAATGTCGAATGAATTGAATGCCAACAGAACGGCGTTGAAGGCTGTGATTCTCGCAGCGGGCAAAGACGCGACCACCGCCGATGGCCAGTCGCTGGTGCTGAAGAAACTCGGCGACCATAGCATCGTGGAATATGTCTTGCAAAACGCATTGCAGGTCGCACGGCCTGAAGACATTTACGTTGTCGTGGGGTACCGCCAACAGGAAGTGCGGGATCATCTCGGTCCGAAGTTTCATTATGTGGAGCAGGAGAAGCCCAGGGGCACAGGAGATGCTGTCCTGCAAGTCTGCAAAACTCTGCCGGAATTTGAAGGCAACCTGCTGATCCTTTACGGTGACACTCCACTGTTTCGTCCGGCATCGATTTTGGGATTGCTCAATCGGCACCACCTGAAGCAGGCCCATTTGACACTCCTGACCGCGGTAATCGACAAGCCCATGCCCTACGGGCGAATCATTCGCAACGCTGGGGGACAGATCGTTGACATCATCGAGGACACTGAGGCAACACCCGAAGTGCGTGCCATTCGCGAGGTCAACGTTGGAGCGTATGTTGTCAACGCAAAAGTGATCACGGCAGCGCTGACGAGACTCTCGCCGTCGCCAGTAGATGGCGATTATCGGCTCACCGACTGCGTCCACCAGTTGATCCGCTCGGGGCTGAAGGTGGAGAACTACCAGCTTTACGATCCGGACGAGGTACAGGGAGTCAACTCCGATGCCGACTTTGAGCGGGCGGAGTTCATCCTGCAGAAGAGGCTGTATCGTCCGCGACGGCAGGAAGAGCAGAACCTGATTGCGTTTGGCACCGGAGGGTGGCGAGCACTCATTGGTGAGGGATTTACGCTGCACAACGTGCGCCGGCTCTCGCAGGCACTTGCCAACGAAATTACGCGCCAGTCGCTGGAAAAGCGCGGGGTGATCATCGGCTACGATCGCCGGTTCTTGTCGAAGCAGGCGGCTGAAGCGTCAGCGGAGGTTTTTGCAGGTAATGACATCCCAGCGATCTTGTTGACCGAGGATGCTCCGACCCCGCTCATCACTTATGCGACGGCGATCAAAGACTCGGCGTACGGCCTGGCGTTCACGGCCAGTCACAATCCGCCCGAGTGGAACGGGTTGAAAGTGTTTCACGGGGACGGTTCGTTATTGCTGGACCACGAGACACGGCAAATCGAGAGTGAAGCGAATGCACTGAGTCAGAACGACGTGATCAAGCTGGAGCTCGATCTGGCGCTGGAAGCAGGCATCGTCGAGAAGCGCGACTTCACGAATGAATACGTCGACGCCGTCGAGGCGCTGATCGATCTCGATAAGATTCGCGCGGCTGGTCTGAAGGTGATCGTCGATCCGATGTATGGAGTGGGTCAACTTACTCTCGGCACCGTGCTTACTGAGGCCCGCTGTCGGGTTACGTTCATCCACGAGCGTCACAATCCCTTGTTTGGGGGACGCTCTCCGGCGCCGAACGCGGAGGCTTTGCGGCTGCTGAGTTCGGAAATGCAGGAAGGGAATTACGATCTCGGTCTGGCCATGGACGGCGATGCGGATCGCGTAGCGATCCTGGACGAGCGCGGTGAGTACGTATCGATCAACGACGTTTTGGTGTTGCTGTATTGGTATCTGCACGAGATTCGGGGCGAGCGTGGCGGTGTGGTTAGGAACCTGTCAACCTCGCACTTGCTTGACCGGCTGGCTAAGAAGCTGGGCGAGGAGTGTTACGAGACTCCGGTTGGGTTTAAGCACATTGTCTCTGGAATGCTCGAGCACAACGCTCTGTTGGGAGGCGAATCGTCGGGCGGACTGACCATTCGAGGCCACATCCTGGGTAAGGACGGAATTTTTGCCTGTGCGCTGGTCGTGGAAATGCTCGCGAAGACCGGGCAGAAAGTGTCGGAGCTGTTGGAGCGCGTATATGGCCTGACGGGCCGACTGTACTACGTCGAAGAGAGCCTGCCCGCGACGCCCGAGATGCGAATTGCCGTCCCCAAACGGTTGAAAGAGGCGCCGAGCAGCCACATTGGAGCGTATACGGTCACGAGCATTTCGCACATTGACGGAACGAAGTTGTTCCTCGAAAACGATAACTGGGCGTTGCTGCGATTTTCGGGTACCGAACCGGTGCTGCGGCTCACGGTGGAAGCCGATACTAGGGAAAAAGCGAAAGAGTTGTTGCAGTGGCTACGGCAATTTGTGACGGCGGAGAACGGCAAATAAGGCAGTGACTTCGAGAATGCAGGCGGAGGCGGGTATTGCGATACGGGTATTTTGACAATGCGACCCGGGAATATGTGATCGATCGGGTGGACGTGCCCGTTTCGTGGACCAACTACCTGGGAGTGGAAGACCTCTGCACGGTGATATCCCACAATGCGGGAGGCTATTCGTTCTATAAGAACGCAGAGCATCATCGCATTACGCGCTTTCGGGCGAATGGAGTGCCCTTGGATCGCCCGGGCCACTACGTCTACATTCGCGACGATGAGACGGGAGAGTATTGGTCGATCTCGTGGCAACCCGTGGGGAAAGATCTGAAGACTGCGAAATACGAATGCCGGCATGGACTGTCGTATTCGAAGTTCTCATGCGAATACAGCGACATTAGAGCCGAGCAGACGTTGTTCGTCCCGATGGGTGATGACGTTGAGTTGTGGGACGTGTGTCTGCAGAACAGCGGCAGCAAGCCGCGGAAACTGAGCCTTTTCTCGTACGTCGAGTTCTCCTTTCATCACATAGAGATCGACAACCAGAACCTGCAGATGAGTCTTTATGCCGCTGGGTCGAGCTATACGGACGGCATCATCGAGTACGACTTTTTCTATGAACCCTCGACGTTTCACTACATGGCCTCCAGCTTTGAACCGGAGGGATACGACTGCGTTCGCGATCGCTTTTTAGGTAACTATCGGACGGAAACGAATCCCATCGCAGTCGAGCGCGGCGAGTGCCAGAACACCTCGGAGCTGGGCGGAAATCACTGCGGGGCCTTGCACAAGCGGCTCAGGTTGGCGCCGGGCGAAGACACGCGAATAACGTTCATGCTGGGCGTAGGGCCGAGAGCCACGGGTAAAGAAATCAAGGCTAAGTATTCCGTACCTGCAGCTGTTGATGCTGCATTTGAGGCTCTTAAGGCCTACTGGCAAGAGAAGCTCAATGTGTTCCAATGCAAGACTCCGAATGAGGGGCTGGACACGATGACCAACATTTGGACACTCTACCAGGCGGAAACGTGCGTGGTGTGGTCGAGGTTCGCGTCCCTTGTCGAGGTCGGGGGACGGACGGGGCTGGGTTATCGCGATACCTCGCAAGATGTCATGAGCGTGGTGCACACGAATCCGGCCAAATGCCGGCAGAGGATCATTGAACTACTGAATGGTCAGGTCAGTGCGGGATATGGTCTGCATCTGTTCGATCCTGACTGGTTCGATCCTGAAAAGCAGAAGGCCCCGGCATTCAAGTCTCCGACCATTGCGCACGCGCCCGACCGCCGGACGATGATTCACGGGTTGGAGCACACGTGTTCCGACGACGCGTTGTGGCAGGTGGTGACGATCTGTGAGTACGTCAAAGAAACGGGCGACGTCGCGCTGTTCGACGAAGTCGTACCATTTGCGGATGAGGCAGAGGCAACCGTCTACGAACATCTCAAGCGTGCACTCGATTTCTCAGCTCAACAGGTAGGTGCGACGGGCATTTGCAAGGGGCTGCGAGCGGACTGGAACGATTGTCTGAACCTGGGCGGTGGCGAGAGCGCCATGGTTTCGTTCATGCATCATTGGGCTCTGCGCGCGTTTGTTGAGGCGGCGGCATACTTGGGACGAGGCGCCGACGCGGAGAAGTATTCGGCGATGGCTGACCGAGTCAGGGAGGCGTGCGAGCGCGAACTCTGGGACGGCGCCTGGTATCTGCGCGGCATCACAGCGAAAGGGTTGAAGGTCGGCAGCAAGGAAAACGAGGAGGGCAAGGTTTTCATCGAAAGCAATACTTGGGCGGTGGTATCGGATGCGTCATCTCCCGAGCGCGGGAAGTTGGCCATGGATTCGGTCGACAAGCATCTGTATTCGTCGTACGGAATTCACTTATTATGGCCGGCGTTCTCCAAGCCGAATGATGACATTGGTTTCGTGGGTCGTGTGTATAAAGGAATCAAAGAGAACGCGGCGATTTTCAGTCACCCTAACCCCTGGGCGGTGATTGCCGAATGCAAGCTAGGTCGCGGCGATCGCGCGATGAAGTTTTACAACTCGTTGTTGCCGTACAACCAAAACGACATGATAGAGGTGCGCGAGGCGGAACCGTATTCCTATTGCCAGTTTGTGATGGGAAAGGACCATACCGCATTCGGGCGCGCCCGGCATCCGTGGCTCACGGGAAGCGGCGGATGGAATTACACGGCGGTGACCCGTTGGATCTTGGGAGTGCGGCTGACGTTCGAGGGGATGATCATCGATCCTTGCGTACCGGGCGATTGGAAGGAATTTGAAGTCAGACGACAGTGGCGAGGAGCCATATACAACATCACCATCGAAAACCCCAACAGCGTGCAGAAGGGAGTTAAGACTGTAACGCTCAACGGACAGCCAACCGCGATGCCTCTGCCGCCGCAGATGATTGGTTCGGTAAATGACGTCGTGGTGACGATGGGCTAATGAGACACTTGCCAACGCAGCTCTGCGAAGGGGTCCGCCGTTGCGGTTTACTGGAACTTTTGGAAGACGCGGGTGAAGTCCCAATCCTTTTGCGCGATACCGCTGCACGAGGGCGATACGACGCCCGAGCAACTACCGTTGTCGCGCCCTGCTGACCAGAACGACAAGAGTGCGACCGCCTTATTTCCCAGCGCATAGTTGAGTACGACCTGCGCGTCGTCCAGGGTGAACGTCTCGCCGGCCGAATCATTGACGCCGATCATAGGAGTGATTCCCACTCGCGCATTCAATCCGAGCGTCTTCAATTGACAAAGTGTTCCAGCGGCGGCCGCAACTGCATCCGGCCCCATCGCTCCGGCGGGAACCGGGGAGCCGTAGTCCATTGCCATGAGGTTCACGACGGCGATAGGCGTTGCGTATTTCACAGCGCTCTTGAGTACGTTGACCGATAGGTCCGTCAGTCCTGCGGGCGTTGCCGGCAGAGTGTAGTTGATCTGAAGCCCTGGATTGGCAGCGGCGAGCGCTGTCAAGGCCTGACTGCGGCGATCGATCGAGACCGGATCTTCAATGGCCGTGTGTTCGATGTCGAAGTCGAGGAGCCTCACCTTATACTTGTCGATCACAGCCTGATAAGCCGCCTGAAGGCTGGGCACGTCCGCGCAGGACTGGCCGAGGTCGGTTCCGTCGTAACCCCCGAAAGCAATCAGGACGTCGCTACCGGCTGCTCGGAGTTTGACGAGTCCGTCAGCGATCGTCGTGTCTGCGGAAGTAGCGACTGTGCCTCCCCAAGCCGGCGTGCAGGGATTGCTGGAGACGACGAATGCCAGAGTAAACAGTTTGATTCCTGAGGCAGCTTGGACTTGGGGCAGACGGCTCGCAATCTTGCTCATGTCTACATAGGGGGCGAACATTCGCGAAGGCTGAGGTGGCGTGGCAGATTGAGCAGAAACCGCGGAACTATAGTTGAAGAGGAACGCGATGCTCGAAGCGAGGGTGGCCAGCTGGAATCGGGACACGAAGACTCCTGTGAGTTGAGAACCGTCCAAACTAGCAGAAACGTCCGGGGCGCTCAACGCAACGTGCACATAAAATGGGCGTCCAGGCTCAGCCAAGCGTAATGCGCAGGGTTCCCAGTCGAACGTCATCCTCAGCGGAGATTCGGCTGCAATTATCAACCATCCAATCGGCGCCGGCCGCAATGAGATCGGGATCGGGCAGAGTGGTACGCAATCCGATCACCCGGGCACCTGCAGCCTTGCCGGAACGAATTCCCGCGGGGACATCTTCAACCACGACACAATCGGAGGGAGCAAAGCCCAAGGTGCGAGCTCCCTTGGTATACGGTTCTGGATGAGGCTTGCCATCGGTGATGTCGCTGGAGGTGATCATGGTGGGGGGAACCGGAAGTCCGGCGGTCCGAATACGAACTTCCGCTAACGGCCGGGTGCACGAAGTGACAATCGCCCATCGATTCGGCGGCAGAGATGTCAGCAACGCAAGAGCGCCGGGCAGGGGAACGACTCCGCCCGTGTCCTCGATCTCCTGACGTTCGACCTCGCGATTCTCGGCTTCGTGGTCGGCATTGGGCAAGAGCTCCCGGATCGACTCGATGCTTGGGCGCCCGTGGGCTTCTCGGACTGTCTTTTCAGGCTCGAAGCCATGCTTGATCGCCCATTGCGTCCAGACTCGTGCAACGGCAGGGGTGGAGTCGATAAGCACACCGTCCAGGTCAAAGAGCATGGCGGAAGCGGTCAAGACAGTCATATTGCAATCATAACGGACAAGCTAGGCGGAGAGGAGAAAGGATGCCATTGACAATCGCCGGAAGGGCGAATAGCGTGTTCGTGTACGTACACGATAAGGGGATCGCACGATAGCTCCGAGAGGCTGCACGCGACATGTTACTACCTGACCTGCGCAACGACGTGTTGCAGGCGAACCTCGAGTTGCAACGCAAAGGCTTGGTCCTCTATACCTTCGGCAATGCGAGCGGCATATCGTGCAGCGAAGGCCTGGTAGTCATCAAGCCAAGTGGCGTTCCGTATGAGAAACTGACCGCCGAAAACTTGGCGGTGACAGATTTGGAAGGTACCGTGGTAGAGGGTGCCCTGCGTACCTCGTCTGACCTGGCAACCCACCTAGTGCTCTACAAGACATTTCCGACCATTGGCGGCATCGCGCACACGCACTCCGCATATGCGACAGCGTGGGCGCAAGCGCAGCACCCGATCCCATGCTTCGGTACGACTCATGCTGACTCCTTTCAGGGGCCCGTTCCGGTAACTCGCCCGCTACTCGATGAAGAGCTCGTTGGCGACTACGAGAAAAACACGGGAGAGGTCATCGCACGCTTGTTCGATGCGATAGACTACGCTGCGGTCCCTGGAGTGCTGGTGGCCAACCATGGTCCATTTACATGGGGCCCGGATGCACTGGCGGCGGCGCAAACGGCAGTTGTTCTTGAGATGCTGGCCAGGACTGCGTATCTAACGATCGGTATTAACCAGGGAGCGAGAGAGATTTCTCAGACCCTGCGGGACAAGCACTTCCTCAGAAAACACGGAACAAACGCCTATTACGGCCAGGTAAGGAACCAAGAATGATTCCACTAATGGCAATCGTCGCAGCGACCAGGCTTGTTCATCTCTCCGCGGTCGATGTGGTGATTATCGCTTTTTACTTTGCGTTGGTGCTGGCGATTGGCTGGTATCTAAAAGGCCAGTCGGGCACCGGCGAAGACTTCTTCATGGCGGGCCGCGAGATGACCGCCTGGATTGCCGGTCTCAGCTTCCTTTCTGCGAATCTCGGTTCACTGGAACTGATGGGCTGGGCGGCGGCGGCTTATCAGTACGGCATTCTGGCTACACACTGGTACTGGATTGGCGCCATCCCCGCGATGCTGTTCCTGGCCTTGGTGATGATGCCGTTCTACTACATTTCCAAGACGCACTCGGTGCCGGGATACCTCAAGTTGCGGTTCGGAGAGAACGCGCGCACCTTATCGTCCGTTTCGTTCGCATTCATGACGGTACTGATGAGCGGCATCAACATGTACTCCATGGCCCTGGTGATGAAGGTCGTGCTCGGCTGGGACATCAACTTCAGCATCTGGGTTTCGTCAGTCACAGTAGCGATTTATGTCGCACTTGGCGGTTTGCGTTCGGCCATCTTCAACGAAGTGCTGCAGTTCATTTTGATCTGGGCGGGTGCGCTGGTTATTCCGGTCATGGGACTAATCGAGGCCGGCGGTTGGTCGAACCTAAAGGCACAAATCGCCGTTCGAGCTTCTTCGGAATACACGCACCTGTGGTCCACACTGGGTTCATTCAAAGACAACCCCATGGGAATCCACTGGACCGGAATCGTGCTGGGCCTGGGCTTCGTGATTTCATTCGGCTATTGGACTACTGACTTCCTGGTGGTGCAGCGCGTGCTGTCGGCCAAAGACCTTCGCGCAGCCAAGATGGCGCCGATCATAGGCGCGGCATTCAAGATGTTCGTCCCGTTCATCGTGATCCTGCCGGGTTTGCTGGCGTTGGCCGTTCTTCCGCAGAAACTAGTGGGCGAAGGGGCGGCGGTGGCGGGGGGCGGACACAGCTACAACGAAGTGCTGCCGCTTATGCTGGCGCGCTACGCTGGCCCGGGTTTGCTTGGGCTGGGCATCACGGCGCTGATCGCCGGGTTCATGTCTGGTATGGCGGGTAACGTGAGCGCGTTCACAACCGTGTGGACCTACGATATCTATCGCGCTCTCATCAACAAGAATGCCAGCGATGAGCATTACGTGAAGATGGGACGCTGGACCACCATCATCGGCGTGCTGATCTCGGTAGGCACTGCGTACCTGGTGATGTCGTTCCTAAGCATAATGGATTACGTGCAGGCACTGTTCAGCTTCTTCATCGCGCCGCTGTTTGGAACCGTCGTGCTCGGAATGTTATGGAAGCGTGCAAGTCCCAAGGGCGGCTTCTGGGGGCTCTTGGCTGGCACGCTGTCTTCCATCGGAATGTGGGCCTGGGTGAAGGTCGATCCTACGGCTCTAAGGTACGTGGCGCTTTCGCCCAATGCCCGCGACATGGCGGAAAACATGTATCGCGCCTTGTGGTCCTGGATTGTGTGCGTGACCGTGACCGTGGTGGTAAGTCTGTTGACCGCGCCCAAGCCCGACAGTGAACTGGTCGGATTGGTATACGGTGTTACTCCGATCCCACGTGAGGGCGACATACCGTTCTGGGAACGCCCTATGTTTTGGGGAGCGATCGTGTTCGTGGTGTTTGTGGCGTTCAACATTTGGGTCTGGTAAGGAGCGATCATGCGAAAAGGCGGCGGTATCTCAATCTGGTTCTTCGTTGGTGTCTCCCTGCTGGTTAACGGTGTGCTGATCCTGGGCGCGGGGCTCTGGGAGTTCGTGCATCCACCGGCGAACCCGGTGGTGCTGTTTCAATATCACGCCAATGTGTGGTGGGGAGCCGTATTGTTGATGCTGGGGATCTTCTATAGCCTGCGCTTCTCGCCGAAGCACATGTCGTAGCCGGCGGGCTGAATTCTCTCCGCAAGGAAACCCTATGTCGAAAAAGGAAATGACCATGGGCCTGTCGTGGGGAACCGTGGTTTCTTTCCCAATCTCCTTGCCAATTCCGGCAGGGAAGAGGTGATTGCCGTGCTACAGAACACCGGAATGGATGTTGTGGCTCTGTCGGCACAGGAATCCAGGTGCGGGGCCGTTACTACTCGCCAGGATGTCCACAGATGCGTTGAACTGTTCAAGAAGAACCGCGACCGCATCGATGGCATCGTTGTGACATTGCCTAATTTTGGCGAAGAGCGGGCTATCGCCGACACCCTGCGACTGGCGAACCTGCAGGTTCCGGTATTAGTACAGGCAACTCCTGACGACGCTAAGAAGATGACCATCGCATTCCGCCGCGACAGCTTCTGTGGCAAGATGTCAGCCTG
Source organism: uncultured Acidobacteriaceae bacterium (assembly GCA_963722405.1). GTDB lineage: Bacteria > Acidobacteriota > Terriglobia > Terriglobales > Acidobacteriaceae > DASRAA01. Next base: position 119,629 of record CAVRMO010000012.1, on the reverse strand, counting down.
CAATAACCTGAAGCAATACGGCATTCCTTACAGCGTCACATCCCTGCATACAGAGTCGCCCGATTCGCCGGAATTTGCCAAGGACCTGCAGTGGTTCGCGGGGGTGTTTTTGCGTTTCTGGCTGCGGGCACGTTTAATACGGTTGAGGAAGCTCAGGAGCATATGTGCCCTCCTCACATGGAGTACTTGCCGGATCCGGCAGAGCAGTCAGTGTACGAAGTACTCTATTCTCTGTACTCGAAGCTATACTTTGCTTTCGGAACGCCAGGAAGTGGGCCGATGTCTGATGTGCTCCCGCGATTGATCCAGACGGCGCAATCCGTAATGCAAAGGTCGGCGTTGTAGGCGGCCTGCGCGGCTGTCCAAATTCGTAAGGAAACGAGACAAAATGAAATCAACCTTTCTCCTGATACTGGTGATGATCGCTATGACTGTTCCCTCGCAATCGAAGGTGACCAAAGAAGCTTACGGCAAGGCCGCGGATGGAACTCCAGTTGACCTGTACGCGCTGCAGGACGGCAAGCTCACTGTCCGCATCATGACCTACGGCGGAATCGTCGTTTCGGTGGAGGCTCCGGACCGCAACGGCAAAATGGCGGACATCGTGCTGGGTTTCGACTCGCTCGACGGCTACGTCAAGACGGGAAATAAGCCGTACATGGGTGCCATCATCGGCCGCTATGCCAACCGCATTGCCGGCGGCACTTTCTCGCTCGATGGCAAGACCTATCACGTCCCCAAGAACGACGGCGACAATGCGCTCCACGGTGGCATCGTTGGATTCAACAAAAAAGTGTGGACCGGCAAGGAGATCAAGGACGGGGTCGAGTTGACCTACGTCAGCAAGAACGGCGAAGAAGGATTCCCCGGTACGCTGACTGCGACGGTGCGCTACACCCTGAGCGGAAACGAGCTGCGAATCGAGTATTCCGCGACCACCGATGCGGACACCGTGCTCAACCTGACTAATCACTCCTATTTCAACTTGAAGGGTCAGGGGAATGGCAATATCCTCGACCACCAGATGAAGATCAATGCCTCTCGCTACACGCCGGTGAACGCGAACCTGATTCCCCTTGGAGAGTTGGCTCCGGTGGCCGGAACTCCGTTTGACTTCCTGAAGTCCACGGTCATCGGTTCGCGAATCGACGCCGATAATGAGCAGTTAAAGCTGGCGCACGGCTACGACCAGAACTGGGTGATCGACGGCGGCGGCAAGAAAGTTGAGCTTGCTGCCGAGGCGTACGAACCTACGACGGGCCGCGTTCTGGAGGTACTGACCGACCAACCGGGGATCCAGTTCTACACGGGCAACTTCCTGGATGGAACCGTAACGGGTAAAGGCGGGAAGGTTTACAACCGGCGCTATGCCTTTTGCCTGGAGACCCAACATTATCCTGACTCGCCCAACCATCCGGCGTTTCCCACCACGGAGTTAAAGCCCGGCGAGAAATTCAGTTCGGTCACGATCTACCGCTTCTCTGCTCGCTGAGCCTAGCGGTCTTGGTGGTTAACACGGTATTCACTAACGGGATACCCTGTGCTCGTTTACCGACATTTAACAGTGCAAAACTCTAACTTCGTCGATACTACTTAGTTAGCAGACGACTTATCAGTGTTGGCTGCGATCGGTGGACGCTGATGCCAGAATCCAACGAGCTACGTCGCTCCCATGAGAACCGCGTGCCGGGTGTTCCCCTCGGTATCCACAGTAAATCCACAGGCGAACGTATTCATGTTGCTGCAGTTTGCTATCGGCTGAAAGGTGACGAACCGGAGTTCTTACTGGTTCGTACGCGTGGGGGCCGATGGACCTTCCCCAAGGGCGGGGTTGACGGAGATGCAACACAGGCCGAAGCGGCGGCGCGCGAAGCCTACGAGGAAGCGGGGGTCGAAGGCCGAATCGAACTAGAGCCGTTTCACTGGTACTTTCACTCCAAGCGCGGCCAGTTTCGATCACGGCGGTTGGTGGTGTCGGTCCACGCGCATTTGTGCGAAGTTAAACGACTGGTTTCTCCCGCGGAAGATCATCGTGATCCAACCTGGTTCAGCGCCGATAAAGCGAGGCGCCGGTTGAGGGAGAAACGTACGGCAGAATTGGCAGGCGAAGTTATTGAGGTTATCGACCGTGCTGTCGTCCGCATACGCGCTCGCGCCCGTCGAGCCGCCTAAGGCTCATCTCACGTCACCCTTCTAAGTCAGTCGGCCTGCAGCTTCCGGCGAGGGGGTACTCCCCCATCCTGAAACAAAGGACTTGCTGCACCGTTCTCCGTAAGCTCCTGCAAGCAAAGGAAGTTAGATGCAAAGTCCGCAAACAAAGAGCTTAGCGGCAGTTTGTACAACGGCTGTGCCCTGCGAGTTCCGAAATGGGGAATTGCGCTTTAGGGTGTCAAAGAGCGTTCCTGTCACCACCTCGGCGGACGGCGAAGCAAAGAGACACAAATCCCTTTGCCTCACGACAAGTTATTAGTCGAAGTCGACTGCGCAGCGATAGGACGCAGGGCACACAGGCACGTGATAAGGCAGGGGAACGGAGGTGCCCTCTTATGCCCACGTTTACTTCGCGTTTTCGTCAGAACTGAGTACAATTGCGCTCGTTTGTAATCTCGCTTTCACGAGGCATCCAATGCGGCTGTGCGGAGTAGTTTTGGGAGCGGTAGTGTGCTTTAGTCCGATGCTGGGGCGAGCTCAGCAGGGAATTCAAGTCGGCGACATCGATCAGAAGGCCGATCCCTGTACGGACTTCTACGAGTACGCCAACGGCGCATGGCGCGCCAGCAATCCTATTCCGGCTTCGATGGACCGCTGGAGCCGCCGGTGGGCAGCGGGCGAGGCCAATAAGGACCAGTTGCGGACCATTCTGGATGACGTTTCCGCGAAGCCGGGCCAGCCGAAGGGAAGCGTCAATCAGTTGGTAGGCGACTTTTACGGCGCCTGCATGGATGTTTCAAAGGTCGATCAGGCCGGCATCAAGCCGATGCAGCCGCTACTGAGCGATATCGATTCCATAAAAGACCATGCGGCTCTGCAAAAGGTGATCGGGCATTTGCAGGATATCGGCATTACGGTTCCGTTTGGGTTGAGCGCCGCTTCTGACAATCACAATCCATCAGAAGTCCTTGCCGACATCTCAGCCCGAGGACTCGGACTTCCGGACCGCGATTACTACGTCAAGAGCGAGGAGCGTTTCCAGCAGGCACGCGCGAAGTACCTTGTCCACGTCGCGAACATGATGAAGCTCGCCGGATACACAGACGCCGACGCTCAGAAAGCAGCCTCAGTGGTCATGCAGTTTGAGACCGCATTGGCAAAGGCGACGCTGGACAATGTGGCGAGGCGAGATCCTGAGGCCACGGACCACAAGACCACATTTGCCGAGCTACAGAAACTCACTCCTCAATTCGACTGGAACGGGTATTTCCAGGCAGCGAAGTTGCCGAAGATTCCCTTAAACGTGCAGGAGCCGAGGTTTCTCGAAGAGTTCAACCGGCAGTTGACGGCGACCGACCTGGCCGGCTGGAAGATCTATTTGAAGTGGCAGCTACTACACGCAGCGGCGCCTTATCTTTCGCAGCCGTTTGTAGAAGAGAACTTCGATTTCTATCAGAAGACGCTGGCTGGAGTGAATGAACAGAAACCGCGCTGGAAACAGTGCGTGGAAGCCACGGATCAATTCCTGGGCGAGGCGGTAGGCCAGGAATATGTGGCGCGGTATTTTCCGCCTGAGGCGAAGGCCCGCGCTCAGGAAATGGTGAAGAACATTCTGGTCGCCATGAGAGAGACGGTGAATCAGCTCGACTGGATGAGCCCGGCGACAAAGAAGAAGGCCGAGGAGAAGATCGCTACCTTCAACGTTAAGGTTGGATATCCGGACAAGTGGAAGGACTACAGCAGCGTGTCGATTTCGCGCGGATCTTTCTTTGATGACGTGGTTGCGGCTTCAACGTTTCAAGTGACAGACGACCGGTCGACAATTGGTAAACCTGTCGATCGCGGACGGTGGGGCATGACTCCGCCGACATCGAACGCCTACTACAACCCGTTGCTGAACGAGATCGTGTTCCCCGCGGGCATATTACAGCCTCCTGCGTTCAGCGTGAAAGCGACCGACGCGGTGAATTACGGCGCCATCGGAGTTGTGATCGGGCACGAGATCAGCCACGGGTTTGACGACGAGGGAGCGCAGTTCGATGCGCAGGGGCGCCTGAGCAACTGGTGGACTGCCGACGACCTCAAGCAGTTCCACACCAAGACGGGTTGCGTCGTGAAGCAATTCGACGGCTACTACATTGAGCCCAACATTCACCACAATGGCAAGCTCGTGCTGGGCGAGTCGATCGGCGACCTGGCGGGAGTGAAGATCGCATTTCTTGCGTTCCAGAATTCGCAGAAAGGCAAGCCGCCAGCCCCGACCATCGATGGTTTCAATCCGGACCAGCAATTCTTCATCGCGTGGGGACAATTCCGCGGCGACGAGACGCGTCCGGAGACGCAGCGATTGATGGTGCAAGGCGACCCGCATCCGGTGGCGAAGTTCCGGGTGATAGGGCCGTTGTCGAATTTTCCGCCGTTTCAGAAGACATTCGCCTGCAAGGCAGATAGCCCGATGGTACGGCCTGACGATCAACGATGCGTGGTCTGGTAAGGTTGCCCCAAATTTAGGTTGCGGGAACCGGGAGAGGCTTCGGTGTTGCCGGGCTAGCCTGGTTGATCAAAGGAGTCCGGTTCGACAGGGCCGGAATTGCGCATGTAGTTCGGCCAGAGAAACCGCAGCGGAGACTTCAGGCCGTTGACGACCAGGAAGCGAAGAATCTCCAGTTGCTCTTTCGGCCGCACGTCATAGGCGCGGAGCCCGACGTAGGCGGCGATACTGAAGCTCACAAACAGATTGAGGATGAAGATCACCCCGATACCCGCGACCGCCTGATAGAACCAGGTTCGGCTGACACTAGCTGCTCCAAAGTGCGCGACCGCTAGAGACAGTGTGCCCGTCGAGAGCGTAACGTGACGGACGTCGAGGGGCAGTCCGAAGAAGTGTCCCAGGACCGGAGTGAATCCGAGCAGATATCCCAGTGCAATGCTGGTGCTCCAGCCCCCTAAGTTCCGCTTCAAGATGCTGGAGAGTTGCTTCATTCTCGATTCACCGAGGCTAATACCCATGGGATGCTGTGCGACCGCATCGGTCAGGCGATAGAAGATGGCAAAATTCTCACACCAACCACCGATAAGAGCAGCCATCCACAAAATCACACCTGTTACTGCAGCATAGAAAGCAGTTCCGGACGCGAGTGGATGAAGGGTTTCATAGACGTGGGTGGCAGATTCGGTGGAAAGGAAAGGCGCCGCGAACAGTAGCCTCCACAGACGTTCAAAAGCCAGAGCGCCCAAGCTGACGGCGAACACATTTCCGAGTGCGGCTGCCAATTGCGTACTGGTGATGCGGGACACGAATTCCGTCAGCTTGTTTTCCCGTTCCACGCCCCGATTTTCCCTGATAATGCCCGCAAAGGTAGCCGCAGTGGCTGCAGGTTGCTTGGTGGCGAGAACCAGGCCCAGCATCTGAAGGATCACGAAACTGACCGCGTAGTTGGTGCCACTGGCAAAGCCTTCCACGAAAGGAGGCAGGTGCGCATCGAGAATCCGCATCTTCAATCCGGCGGTTCCTACGGTCAGCAATCCACCGCCTAGGGCGGCGCGCCACATTTGCCAATACTCCGGACGGTCATGGGCGATGTAGTGTTCGCCGCTGTGACCGGTCCGCTCTACCATCTTTCGCGCGATCAGATTGAGATTGTCGCGTAGCAACGCGGACAAGCTAAGGTCTGAAAGGCGGCCCTCCATAAGATGGCCAAGCAATCCGTGGATGGCTGAAACCGTCGCCGGACGGGTTTCTGCGGTGAGTACATCGACAATGGCTTCCATCCGCGCCAGGCAGGCGCCGATTTTTCGCAGGTCAAATATCAGCTCGACGCTGACGCCGGCGGTCTCCATGTCCTGGTGCACCCGCACCATTTCGGTGCGGCAGCGATGGACCACGCCTTGCCAATGTGCGAGCGCGGCTTGCGTAACCGTTGGCTCGGTCGCAGCGATAAGGTCCTCGGTACACGACAGGACCTGATAGAACGGCGAGTCGGAAACTCCCGGCGATGAGGCGCGCGCCCGAACTTCCGGCTCCAGCCCAAGGGCGCTTACCCGCGAAGCGAGCAGGCGGAGCGCTTCCTGCAGGTCGTGATGCTCGTGACTAGCAAGTTGCGGATCATCAGGCGGGGTCGATACTGCGACCAGACGCTGGAACACTTCCGGAGGGCTCGCAAGGAAGCGTCTTACGTTCTTTTCGTTCGGATATAAAGTCACCAGGAGCTTCGCCGCGTCCGTCTGTTCGCGAGCCGACGGCAGGAGCCGGGCAGAAATACGATATCCAACTTCGGATACGAAGCTGTGGTCCGAGGGGATTCCGGCCTCGGCGAATAAGGAGACGCAATTGAGATGGGAGAGCAGATCGGCAAATGCAGCCTGAAACCGCGTGCGTGGAGCAGCATTCGCCTCAAGATATTCGACACACCCCTGTAAGCCGGACAGGTCGGCTACCGAGCTTCCGGACTTCCTGATCCATCCGACGAGTCTGATCAGCGCAGCCGTGCGTTCGTTCAGAGAGCTCGCCTGGCAGAAGGCTTCCACCGTATCCACCAATTCGCGCGGCGCTATCTGCGAAGGAGTGGGCCTCGGTGTGGAATCGGCGGGAGCGGGATCTGCGACACTTCCCATGACACCTGAAGGATTGGCCGGTTCGTTAGGCACGCTCTCATTGTCCGATAGAGCAGCCGCGATGCCAAGTTCAACTCCTCACGGGTTGAGTCATCCCAGTTGGCGGTCGATTACAGTGAACTTGTCCCCCGAACCCTCATCTACACACAAGGTAGCGTTTACAATGGGCCGCTGCCTTCCACTGCCAAAGGAAACGCCATCATGATTGAACGCCGAGAGTTTATCCGCCAGGGATCGCTGGCGGCATGTGGATTGATGCTGCTCAATGCTCGGAGATCGGCAATGACCGCAGCTACCAGTGCTCCTTGCCGCATTGAAGTGCTGCTGAGCGAGGAGATTGGAACTATCTCGCCCAACATCTATGGGCACTTCACGGAGAACCTCGGTGGCGTGGTGTACAACGGGATCTGGGTCGGGAAGGACTCGGAGGTCCCAAATATCGGCGGCATCCGAACCGAACTTGTGGAGCAGATGCGCAAGATCAAGCCTTCGGTGATTCGGTTTCCGGGAGGATGTTTCGCTGATAGCTACGACTGGCGCGACGGTGTGGGGCCGGTAGACAAGCGCCCACGCAGAACTAATTTCTGGGCGGGAGTCGAAGCGCCGAATGCTCCCGCGAGTCATCGCTACGACCCGAACCAGTTCGGAACCGATGAGTTCCTGCAATTCTGCAAACTAACGGGGGGCCAGCCTTATTTCGCGGCCAACGTGCGCAGCCTGCCCGCGGAGGAATTCTATCGCTGGGTGGAGTATTGCAATTCTCCCGCGGGAAGCACCACGCTGGCAGACATGCGCGGGACGGCCGGACACCCCGAGCCATTTGACGTTCGATATTGGGGGGTGGGTAACGAGAGTTGGGGCTGCGGTGGCAACTTTCTTCCGCAGGAGTACGCCATGGAGTTCCGGCGCTACGCGGCTTGGGTTCCCGGTTACGGCAAGCCGTTGTCGCTGATCGCCTCCGGGCCGAACTCAGGTGAGCTGAGCTGGACGCGCGGATTCTTTGAAGCGCTGGCGAGCAAAGGGAAAGACCAGATCAACAGCGTCTATGGATTTGCTCTGCATCATTACGCGTGGAATCTGTCGCGCGGCAAGACTCAGGATTGGGATAAAGGAAAGGGAGATGCCCTGAAGTTTGATCCGGTCGATTGGTATGAGCTACTGAGGGAAGGGCAGAAGATCGAGAACCTGATCGATGACCATTGGAAGCTGATGGGGGAGATCGACACGGAGCATCACGTGAAACTGGTGGTGGATGAATGGGGGCCTTGGTATAAGCCGGGCAGCGAGCAAGCTGCTGGAGATGCACTGGAGCAGACGCCAACGATGCGCGATGCCGTCTTCAGCGCAATGACTCTCGACATCTTCAACCGCAATCCGGAAAAAGTCGCGATGGCCAACTGCGCACAACTCATCAACTGCCTGAACAGCCTTTACCTTGCGCATGAGGAGAAGTTCGTCGTGACTCCGGTCGGTCATGTGTTTGAGATGTTCGTGCCTCATCAGGGTGGAAAGGCGGTTCGTTCCGTGTTTTCCGCGCCGGCGGTTCAGTATGACCGGGACGGAAAGCCGGCAGAATTTTGGGGACTAAGAGGCTCGGCGTCGATCCACGATAAAACGCTGGTTCTCACTGTGGTCAATCCGAGTGTTACTGAAGCTCGAGAAACGGAGATCTCGCTGTCAGGCGCAAGATCGAAATCCGGGACGGTTACGGCCCTGGCCAATCCCGATATTCACGCCTGCAACTCGTTTCAATATCGCGATGTGGTTGTGCCACGAACCAGCCAGTTGAAGGTCTCTGGAGCGACGTTGGTGCTGACGTTTCCGCCAGCGTCGGTCACGACGTTACAAATTGAGATGGGATGAGTGGGATGCCGGCGCGCGCGCCTACAGCGTGAAAACAGCGGCCACTGTACCTCCGCTGTTTTCCCTGATTGTCCGGAGAAGTGCTGGACCTAGTCGCTGGTCATGATGAAGAGTGGCTTCTTCTCAAAGCTCTTATAGGCCGGCCGCAGGCGGTCGGTGTTGTAGTGCTCCGCGACGTTCACGACCTTGGTCGCCGTCACGGTGTTAATGGCTACGTTGTCATAGCGGCCATTCTTCAGTACCACCAGCCGCCCGTGCGTCCCGTTCAATAGCAGGTCGAGCGCGAGGTTTCCGTAGGCCATGGGAGCGATGGAGTCAATCGCATCCGGGTCACCGCACCGAACAAGATAGCCTAGCTTCTGGTTGATGACATCGACAGTCTGTCCGTTGTTGTATTTCGGTGAGAGTTCCTTGATCTTGTCTGATACAAGATCGCCAATACCGCCAAGCTTTTTGTGGCCAAAGGCGTCTGCCGCGTCGTGTTCAAACACCATCTCGCCGCCCTCGAACATTGCGCCTTCCGAGACCAACACAACCGAATAGCGGCTGGGATTGCGGCGGCGGTCTTCGCTCAGCAGTTCGGTCAAGCGTTCAATGTTGAACTTATGTTCAGGAATCACACAGCGGTTGGCGGCCCCCGCCATGGTTGGCAGCATGGCCGAAAAACCGGCGTAGCGACCGAAGACCTCCAGCACCATGAAGCGCTCGTGAGAGCCGGCTGAAGTGCGCAGCCGGTTGGTCATTTCAATGGTGCGAGTGACACACGTGCTGAAACCAATGCAGTAGTCCGTTCCCGCGACATCGTTGTCCATGGTTTTCGGAATAGCCACCACTTTCACGCCCTCCTTGTGCAGGCGGACGCCATAACTCAAAGTGTCATCGCCACCTATGGGGATCAGGTTCTCGATGTCCAGCCATTCCAGGTTCTTCAGGACTTCGGGCGTGAGGTCGTTTTTCTCCGCAGAGTACTGGGCTTGTAAGTGCTTGGGAACGCTTGCCTTGCTCACTTTGCTTGGATTGGTGCGAGAACTGTGGAGGAAGGTGCCTCCGGTGCGCCCCGCGCGGTTGACCAACTCCTCGGTGAGAACTTGGTAATTGTCGCTGTTGTCATGCTCCGGGTCACGAACTGTCTCGACCAGGCCCGCCCATCCACGGCGCAGCCCGATGACACTGTAGCCTTCAGTAAGGGCACGGATGGTGACAGCGCGAATCGCAGGGTTCAGGCCGGGCACGTCGCCCCCGCCGGTTAATATGCCAATAACGCCTTTCTTGCCGCTTGAAACCATTGATGATTACCTTCCTTCAAAGAGTGAACAGTCAAGTAAACACGAACCGCAAGCGGAGGCGCTGTGACCTTTCGCACACCCGCCGGTGCGTCGCGCTGACCTTGAACTCTACATCTTAAATTGGCATAGAGTTCGGCACTGAAGACAGGCTCAATGTTACGGGGCGCGGCAAGCACCACCCGTCTCATCAAAGCCGATATACTTTCAGGACGCCGCTGGGAGCCGGCGGCTGAAGAGCAATTTCTATGGCAACTGAAGCGCGAGCGAAATCATTGAACGAACAGGACCTGCGGGACCTCGGATTCGGCGCAGTAGTGTCGCGAGAGAGCCAACAGCGCCTGCTGAATCGGGACGGAAGTTTCAATGTGAGGCGTACCGGTCTGCGGTTCTGGTCGTCTTTCAGCGCGTACCATGCTTTGCTGACGATACAGTGGTGGCAGTTTTTTGGGGCGACCGCACTGTTGTACCTCTTGGTGAATGCGGCGTTCGCCTCTGCCTACCTCGCATGCGGGCCCGGCGCACTGGGCAGCAACTCCGTGGGAATGGAACACCACACGTATCTCCGCGCATTTTTCTTCAGCGTCCAAACCCTTTCCACGATCGGGTATGGGCAGGTGGTTCCAATTGGGACGGCCTCCAATGCGCTGGTGACACTGGAATCGCTGGTCGGTTTGCTGGGATTCGCCATTGTGACCGGTTTGCTTTTCGCGCGGTTTTCGCGGCCAACTGCCAAATTGTTATTCAGCCGCCACGCCCTGATTGCGCCTTACCAGAACATTACGGCGATGGAGTTCCGGGTTGCGAACGCGCGTTCGAATGAGCTGATTGAAGTCTCAGCGAAGGTATTGCTCAGCCGCTTTGAAGAAGTCGACGGCGTTCGGACGCGCCGTTACTACACCCTCGACCTCGAACGGCCTGGCGTAACATTTCTACCGCTGACCTGGACCGTGGTACATCCCATCGATGCGCGCAGCCCGCTGTACACGGAAACACCAGAGTCGCTGCGCGCCTCGCGATCGGAACTGCTGGTCTTGCTCAGCGCCTTCGACGAGACGTTTTCCGCGACCGTTCAAACCCGGACTTCCTACATCCCCGATGAGGTTCTTTGGGGCTTCCGGTTTGCCAACGCCTTCATCCTCAGTCAATCTGCCAATAATAAAGTCGGAGTTGACATGCGGCAGTTTGACAAAGTCGAGTCCGTCCAGCCAGCACTAAATCGTTGATCGTCGGGCCTTTGTCTGGGAGAATGTGGACGCCGACGATTTCGGTGAAGTGCTTCAGGTTCCCATCAATAGCCTTGTCCGATTCCGCGGCTGACGAACGCGATTCGCCACCGCCTAGCTAAATGGAGGATGTATGGCCGAAGCATTACGTGACGGGATTAAACGTGCCTCAGGCTGGTCCATCGCCTTGGGGGTTGTGATGATTCTGGTGGGCATGATTGCGATTTGCGCGCCACTGATCGCAGGAGTGGTGATCGTTTACGTGATCGCGTGGACGGCCATTTTCAACGGCGGCGCGCAACTAGTGTATGGATTCCGGGCACATAGCGGAGGACGCCTGGTGCTCGAAGTGCTGTTGGGATTGTTGTACATCGTTGCGGGTATTTTCATCCTCCTGCATCCAGCTGGAGGACTTGTTGCATTGACACTGATCATTGCGTCGTTTCTTTTGGTCTACGGAGTTGTGGCGCTGGTGCTTGCGTTCCAGATGCGTCCACTTCCGGGATGGGGATGGGTGCTTTTCGACGCCATCATAACCATCCTTTTAGGATGTCTTCTCTGGGCGCACTGGCCAAACAATAGTGAATGGGTTATCGGAACCCTGGTTGGGATCAGCTTTATCGCGTCAGGCGTATCGAGGCTGATGCTGTCACTTGCAGTCCGGAATTTGGCTGCGAAAGCCGCTTGATCGCGGACTCTACCGATTCCCAGGGGTCGTGCGGTTACAGGCGGCCCCTGCTTAACTTCGTGTAAATAGGACCTCGATATTGTTGGCACTCTTATTGCACAGTTTGTGCTAGCTGCGTGCCATTGATCCCAGCCAATTCGGGTGGGCCCGATCGCATTCCTTTCCCCGAGATACAATCGAGGGGCCCTGAAAAAGCCGTCATCGCTAACCGTGTGGCCAATGGCTACATAGTGCTGTTGCGGCTTTCAGAAGCACGAATTCTTATGCCAGATCATGAAATTCTACGAGGCCCCCTCCCGTCCAAGATCAGTGGATCGATAGGCTTGCTTCTCGTTGTTTCGGTTGGACTCTTGGTAACCTTGGCTGCTTGCGCCCGGGGCAAAGCCGAAGGTCCACAGGGACCACCGACGATGCCGGTGAAGGTGCAGCGCGTTGGATCTCAGCAGATCGGCAACACCTCGGAATACGTCGCCACCATAAAGTCGCGTAACTCCGCGACGATCATGTCCGACGTTGAGGGCTGGATTTTTGCCATCAACGTGAAGTCAGGCGATCTGGTGAAAAAGGGCCAAACGTTGATGGAGATCGATCCGCGCCGCCAGGCAGCGACCGTCTCTAACTGGGAGTCGCAGCGGGCTTCCAAAATGGCGAATTTGCAACTGGCGAAGGTCCAACTCGAAAGAGCCAAGGGTCTGTCGGCGTCGGGAGTGATCAGCAAGCAGGAGCTCGACCAGGCGCAGTCTACGTACGATGCGGCTAATGCGGACGTTAAGTCGATGGACGCTCAGATAAACCAGCAGCAAGTGCAGTTGAAGTACTTCAGTGTGTTCGCTCCAGTCGACGGGATCGTTGGCGACATACCCGTTCATGTTGGCGACCGGGTAACCAATACGACGATGCTCACGACGATCGATGAACGTCGCGGTCTTGAGGTGTACCTTCCCGTCCCGTCCGACCGCGCCAGAGAATTGAAAATTGGTGCTCCGATTCAGGTCCTTGATGCCGGTGGCAACGTCGTCCTGACCACAAAGGTGAGCTTTATCTCGCCGCAGGTTGATACGGCCTCCCAGTCGGTGTTGGCAAAGGCCCCGGTTGATCAGGCGGCTGACAAGTTGCGGTCCCAACAGTTGGTTCGTGCCCGAATCACCTGGAGCACACAACTCGGCATCACTATTCCGGTCGTAGCCGTATCCCGGGTGAGCGGGCAGTTCTTTGCTTTTATAGCCGAACAAAAGGACGGTAAGGATGTAGCCCGCCAAGTTCCTCTTACGCTTGGCCAGATCTCGGGCAACGACTACACCGTGCTGGCAGGCTTGAAACCGGGCGATCAGGTCATTGTTTCGGGCGGCCAAAACCTTGCCGATGGCATGGCGATCAAGATTCAGCAGTAGCTCAGGGGTTAAGGACTAAGGGGCACTCGCATTGTTTGCTGATTTCTTTATCAAGCGTCCGGTCTTCTCCACAGTAACGTCTCTCTTCATCGTTATCGCCGGCGCAGTATGTATTCCGTTTCTGCCGATTGCACAGTTTCCTCAACTGGCGCCTCCGCAAGTGTCGGTCAATAGCTTCTACACCGGGGCGAACGCGCAGACGGTGGAATCGGCAGTGACGACCCCTCTCGAGCAGGCAATCAACGGCGTGGAAGGCATGAGGTACATGACTTCCAGCAGCGGCAACGACGGCAGCAGTTCGATCACGATTACGTTTGAACTGACGCGGAGCCTGGATATCGCTGCGGTTGATGTGCAGAACCGCGTTTCAGCCGTGAATGGGCGGCTGCCCAACGAAGTGAAAACGACCGGCGTGGTGATCACGAAGAATGCCAGCTCGTTCATTCTGGCGGCCGGATTTTACACGGCGGATAACCTCTACACACAACGGTTTATCAGCAATTACCTCGACATTTACGTTAAGGATGCCCTGAAGCGCATCAAGGGCGTCGCCGACGTGATCATCTTTGGTGAGCGCAAGTACTCCATGCGGCTATGGCTGGATCCGTCGCGGCTCGCAGCCCGCGGGCTGACGGCCAGTGACGTGGTCACGGCCCTAGCTCAACAAAATGTACAGATCGCGGCCGGACAGGTTGGCCAGGCTCCCGCGCCTTCAGGCCAAATGTTCCAAATTAGCGTTCGAGCTGTCGGTCGCCTGACCGAGGCCTCTGAGTTCGAGAACATCATCCTCAAGCCGGGATCAAATGGCTCACTGGTGCGACTGAAAGACGTCGGGCGTGCGGAGCTTGGAGCGGAAGACTACAGTTCGGTGCTCCGTTACAACGGCTACGACGCAGTCGGAATTGGTGTGAGTCAATTGCCGACCGCCAACGCGTTGGACGTGGATAAAGCGGTCAAGGACGAGATGCTGAGGCTCTCCAAGCGCTTCCCACCAGGACTGGAATACCAGATCGCATTCGACTCGACCACGTTCGTTGGAGACTCCATCCGCGAGGTGCTGCAGACGCTGGTGGAGGCGATCCTGTTCGTCATGCTGGTGATGTTCCTGTTCCTGCAGGATTGGCGCACCACACTCATTCCGGCAATCACGATTCCGGTTTCGCTCATCGGGACATTTGCGTTCATCAAGCTGCTGGGATTTTCGATCAATACTTTGACTCTGTTCGGCATCGTACTGGCGACCGGGCTGGTCGTTGATGATGCGATCGTTGTTATTGAGAACATCCAGCGCCATATGGGGGAAGAGCACGTCGACTCGCATAAAGCCGCATCCGACGCGATGGGAGAAGTCACGGGAGCGGTGGTCGCAACCTCCCTGGTCCTTGTGGCAGTGTTTGTTCCGGTTGCATTTTTCCCGGGCACGACGGGACTTCTGTACCAGCAGTTCTCGCTAACCATCGCTTTTTCCATCGCGATTTCGGCGTTTAACTCGTTGACTTTCACGCCGTCGCTATCAGCACTTTTGCTACGGCCAGAGAGCGAACACAAGAACATTGTTTTCCGCGCGATCGAGACCACAATTCACCACACGACAACTTTTTATACGGCTGCAGCACGCAAGGCGATCCGGTTTCGATATCTCGTTCTGATTGTATTTTTCCTTGGTTTGGCGGCGACGTATGTTGTGTACTTGCGTGTGCCCACTGGATTTGTTCCAGATGAAGACCAGGGATGGTTCATTATCAACGTGCAGGCTCCGCAAGGTGCTTCAGCGGAATACACCTCAGTAGCTCTGCGCCAGGTGGAAGCCGTCGTCAGCAAGGTACCCGATATCATAGGGGCTTTCTCCGTCATCGGTTTCAGCTTCACTGGTAACGGCCCGAACAAGGGAATTATTTTTCTCAACTTGCAGGACGCAAAGAAGCGCAAGGGTGCCGAGCATTCCGCGAGCTACATCGTCAACTCATTGCGTGGACCGCTGAGCCAGATCAGCGATGTTCAGGCCTTCCCGTTCTTGCCGCCGGCCATCAACGGTATTGGTAACTTCGGCGGATTCACGTTCGAGGTCCTCGATGAAGGTGGACACACGCTACAAGACCTGTACAACACGGCGCAGGAGGCGGTGCGGCAGGGAAACGAGCGGCATGACCTCGCCGGTTTGTTCAGTTCCTTTACAGCAAACGACCCTCAGTTCGTAGTGACGATCGATCGGGAGAAGGCGCGCAGCCTGCAGGTCCAGCTGCAGCAGATCACCGATACCCTGCAGGTTTACATGGGGTCAGCCTATGTGAACGACTTCGACTTTAACAATCGGGCATACCGGGTTTATGTGCAGGCAGATCAGGAATTTCGCAGCCAGCCCAAGGACATTCGCAACTACTACGTGCGTTCCGATAACGGAACGATGATTCCCTTGGATAACGTGGTGAACGTTTCCGAAACATCAGCGCCGCAGACGATCAGCCATTACAACTTATTCCGCTCGGCTGAAATTAACGGAGCAGCCGCGCCAGGATACAGCTCTGGACAGGCGATCGCGGCTATGGACTCGGTAGCGAAAAAAGTGCTGCCGATAGGGTTTAGTTACGAATGGTCGGGCCTTTCTCTGGAGGAAATCAAGTCGGGTAGCCAATCAGCGTTGCTCTTCGGGCTTGGCCTGTTGCTGGTTTACCTGACGCTGTCGGCTCAGTATGAGAGTTTTGTATTACCGTTCATCATTCTGCTGAGTGTTCCAATGGCAATGCTGGGCGCACTTATAGCGCAGTCGGCGCGTGGGCTGCTGAATGACGTGTACTGCCAGATTGGTTTAGTAATGTTAATTGGGCTGTCCAGCAAGAACGGAATCCTGATCGTCGAGTTCGCCGAACAACTCCGCCATAAGGGACTTTCGATTTCCGACGCTGCCGTTCAAGCAGCCCGTATTCGTCTCCGTCCCATCCTGATGACGTCCTTTGCCTTCATCCTTGGTGTGTTACCCCTGGTTTTTGCCAAAGGAGCTGGCGCTGCCAGCCGTAACTCTGTCGGCACAACCGTTTTCGGCGGCATGATCGTCTCTACTGTACTGAATCTCTTGTTCATCCCGGTACTGTACGTGATCGTCAAGTCTCTTACCGACCGGAACAAGGACGCGCCCACAGCGTCGTAACTGCGGTGCAGAATGGCACCTCGTTCCCGCGGCAGGAGGCCAGCGTCCGATCCCCTCGGCTGCTGCTTTTCGGTATCAGTCGTCACCGGCCCCAATGATGAATGTCACAGCACTCCATCGCGCCTAGCGGTAAAAGAGTATTAGCACGAGACTGAATGGCGGCTGTCGCTCCCATGCCTTTCGTGCCGGCGATTTACGAAGTGACAACCTGCCATTCGACAACCCACCCCCGTGTGGAGATTGGTTGATCGCAATGGCTACTGCCGAGTTTGCTGCGACTAGCGTGGGCATCCATAACGTGCTCATTGCAACGGACTTCTCACATCATTCCACCGCTGTCCTCAAATACGCACTCAACTTGGTCCGCCGTTATGGTGCGCACGCGGAAATTGTCTACGTTTTGCCAACCGACGAATATGCTCTGGCTGGCCCCGAGGCAGTATGGGCGGCGAAGGACGCCGCCCGGCGTGATTTGCTCGAGCTGAAAACCGAACTGCGCAGCAGCCTCGCGTCCGAAGATGAGGTAGATTATTGCGTCACCATGCTCGAGGGACCAATCGCAGACTGCCTGCTACAGTGGGCGCGCGAGAAGAAGACGGACCTGATCGTTGTTGGTACCCACGGCCGCGGTGGGTTGGGTAAAGTAATTCCGGGCTCTGTAGCGGAAAGGATATTTCGGCACTCCGACGTGCCGGTGCTGACTGTTGGTCCTCATATCCGCAGACTCAAAGAAGCTGATCGCGCTCAGCGCATTCTTGTGCCCTGCGATTTGACCCCAAAGTCCCACCCTGCCGTGGAATTTGCCTGTGCCCTGGCCCGGGAAAATCGCGCAAAGCTCACGGTTCTCCATGTCGTGGAAAACTTCACTAAAGGGATGACTTCAAGTTCTGAAAGCGCCCGCCAGGCAAGGGAGGGACTCGCACGAATCGTCGGAAGGCACGGCGACGGAGTTGACGTCGTCTACTGGATCGAGTTCGGCAAGATCTCCTCCAGCATCCTGAGGACGGCCTCCGAAATAGACGCGGATCTAATCGTATTGGGGGTTCGGCCTTCATCAGGCGTATTCGATCGCTTCGTGTGGCCAATCGCCTACGAGCTGGTTTGCCAAGCCGCATGCCCGGTATTAACCGTTCGAGGACGCTTCGCAATTTGCTGATTCCCCGGGATAACTGGGAAAGTGCGCCCAACACAGCCACCGAAGTCTAATTGTCGGTTCGTCGCGGCGTTGCGACCCTGTCCAACTCCACCCGCCAGCTATCGGCTCAGCAATTTGGCGGCTGAGTTCGAATGTTATACAGTTCACCAGCAGCGGGAGGATAAATGGGGCATGTTGTTCGCAGTCTTGGCCACTGCGCCCTGGTGATGATGTTGGCTGCGTTGGCGTGTGTCGCGCAGACGACCAAGCCTAACGAGCAGTCCGTTCAGACGCAACCCTCGAACAGTAGTCCGCAGGAGCAACCGCCAGCTGCGCCGTTAAGTCAAGAAAGTGTGCTGAAACTGGCCAATAAGATTCGCCACGAATTGGTGATGCTTCCTTACTACGACGTCTATGACAACCTTTATTTCCGCATTCAAGGACGGACTGTCACCTTGCTGGGCGAGACGCCGAACGCCAGCACCAAGTCAACTGCCGGCAACGTAGTCAGGCACATCGAGGGCGTCGACAAGGTGATCAACAATATCGAGGTCCTGCCTCCCAGTCCCGCAGACGAACGCATTCGAAAGGCAACCTACCGGGCGATTTACAGCTATGGGCCGCTCTTCAAGTACTCGCACGCTCCAGTGCCGCCCATTCATATCATCGTGAAGAACGGAAAGGTGACCCTGGAGGGCGTCGTGGACAGCGAATCGGACAAGCAGATGGCTGGAATGCAGGCCAACCAAGTTCCCGGGACGTTTCAAATCACGAACAACCTGGCTGTGGCCGGGCCGAGCAGCGGGGAGAAGAAGAAGAAAAATAACTGAGTACAGCCGAGCCTTTTGACTCAACGCGGCTGGGCTTGCGCGACCAAAGGTGAGGCGGAGTTGTTATCGCCGTATGGTCTTGCGCCGGGGTTCCCGAACACAACCGTCAACTTGGATCGCAAGCTGCGAGCCTGTCGCAGGTCCCGCCAGATGTCCAGCCATTCATGGAACGCGATCCGCAGCGGATTAAACGTATTGATGTTCGTCGTTAGACCGTAAACGCACGGATCTCGTTCGGGCTCGAAACTCCCAAACCACCGGTCCCAGATGATGAGTATCCCAGCATGATTGCGGTCGATGTATTGCGGGTTGGTCGCATGGTGGACCCGGTGGTGGGATGGAGTGTTGAGCACCAATTCCAGAACTCCCATTTTCCTGACCAGCTCTGTATGAATCCAGAACTGGTACAGCAGGCTGATGGCCTGCATGGTGAAGATCATGATGGGCTGGAATCCGGCTAATGGCATCCAAAGCCAGAAGACAAACGAGAAGAAACCGCCGGTCCAAGTCTGTCGCAAGGCCGTGCCAAGGTTGTAGCGTTGCGAGGAATGATGTACCACGTGCGATGCCCAAAAAAATCGACATTCGTGGGAGGTGCGGTGAAACCAGTAATAGCTGAAATCGTCGGCCAAGAATGCCAACACCCAGGCCCACCACTGGTACCCAATCGCAAAGATAGCGAAGCGGTGCACCCAGGTGAAGATGGCGAACACCAGGCTCTTTGAGACCAGGCTGACCATGACATTTCCAATGCCCATCGTCAGGCTGGCGGTCGTGTCTTTGCGTTCGTAAAGGTCTCGGCGCATGAAGGAGCCGACGATCGCTTCGGCCACGACTAAAAGAATGAACGCCGGAATTGCAAGTCGAATCAGGTCGGGCATGCGGTGCAACTCGCGCTTCGGCTGTATTTTACTGGAACCCCTCGGCAAGCGAAAGGCATCTGCGTCCACGTATCTTTACGGATTTTTTACGAACTACTTAGCCGCCACTTATGGCGGGAGTGATCGAATGAAGTAGGCGGAAACCTATCAGGTTCGATGGTTGACGAGGCAAGTATATGAACATCTTCTTTCTCGTTGTGTGCGGCTTGAGCCTAAGTTTCTTTGGGTTCTTCCTTCTGGCATGCCATCGTGAACTGGCTGGACGCAAGTCGAAAATCCCGGCTGTAACGAGGGTTGCTTCTGGAATTCAAACGTTCGACTCGTTGGGTGAAGGCCACCCGCTTATTCAGCTCGAAGGAGAGATGGCCGATTTCCTGACAGGTCATCGAACGCTCGGCGCAGCAGAAGGCATACGGGCCACTTCCGGCCCTGTGATCCAGCCATAAACAAAACGGAAACGCAACAGGAGACAGAGATGCAAGATTTCATTTTTGTAGCCATCACTATCGTTTTCTTCGCGCTGTCGCTGGGGTACGTTCACTTCTGCGACCGAGTGAAGTAGGGGGAGCTATGCACACAGAATCAGCCATCATGATCGCGATTTGCGCATTCATGATGATCTATCTCTTCTACGCGTTGCTGCGTCCGGAGAAGTTCTAATATGACCGTTAATGGTTGGGTACAGATCTCGGTTTTTCTACTGCTCATACTGGCGGTCACCAAGCCTATAGGTGTGTTCATCACCCGCGTGTTCAACCGCGAGCGCACCTTCATGGATCCGGTACTGCGCCCGGTGGAGCGCCTCATTTACAAGCTGTGTTTTGTGGACGAGAACCACGAAATGCGCTGGACCGAGTATGCCTTCGCGATGCTGCTGTTCAGCGCGGTCTCCATGCTGCTGTTGTATCTGATGCAGCGAGTCCAGGGGTATTTGCCGCTGAATCCCCAGAAATTTGCGGCGGTTCCGCAGGCTCTGGCTTTCAATACCGCGGCTTCCTTCACCACCAATACGAACTGGCAGAACTATGCCGGCGAAACCACCATGAGCTATCTGACCCAGATGGCCGGTCTCGCCTACCACAACTTCACTTCTGCGGCAGTCGGCATCGCGCTGGCAATAGCCTTCATCCGCGGCATCGCCCGCCGCCAGATGCAGACCATCGGCAACTTCTGGGTTGACACGGTGCGCGCGTGTCTGTGGGTGCTACTTCCCATCGCGATTGTCGGGGCATTGCTGTTGGTCTCGCAGGGAGTCGTCCAGAACCTGAAACCCTACGACACGGTGAAGCTCGTCGAGCCCCAGCAAGTGCAGCGCGTCGGGCAAGACGGCAAACCTGTGGTCGATGCGCAAGGCAAGCCGGTGATGGACACAGTCGTCACCCAGACCATCGCGCAAGGTCCGGTTGCGTCGCAGGAGATTATCAAGGAACTGGGCACCAACGGCGGCGGCTTTTTCAACGCCAACAGCTCTCATCCCTTCGAGAATCCCACGCCATTTTCCAACCTATTAGAGATGTTTTGTATTTTCTCCATCGGTTCGGGGCTCACCTACACGCTGGGACGCATGACGGGATCGCAGCGGCATGGATGGGCAGTCTGGGCGGCCATGGCCATCTTGTTCCTGGTCGGCGTGACGGTTGCTTACTGGGCCGAGGCGAAAGGGAATCCGCTGCTGCACGGTGTCGATCAGCGCGCCAGTCTTACTCAGCCGGGCGGAAACATGGAAGGCAAGGAGGTTCGCTACGGCATCGCCAACACGGCGCTGTGGGCAACCGTGACCACCGATACGAGTTGCGGCGCGATCAATGGCTGGCACGATTCATTTATGCCGCTGGGCGGGATGGTTCCGCTGGTCAACATCATGCTCAGCGAAGTCATCTTCGGCGGTGTGGGCTCGGGGATGTACGGCATCCTGATTTACATCATCATCTCGGTGTTTATTGCCGGACTAATGGTGGGCCGCACGCCCGAGTATCTTGGTAAAAAGATTGAAGCCTTCGACGTGAAGATGGCCATGCTGGTGACGCTCGTGTTTCCCCTGGTGATCCTGGGGTTTGCCGGAATCTCGTCGGTCTATGGGTTCGGAACGTCCAGCATCCTGAATCCCGGACCCCATGGGTTGAGTGAGATCCTCTATCTTTTCACCTCGTCCGCAGGCAACAACGGCTCGGCCTTCGGCGGAATCAACGGAAACACCCTTTGGTACAACACGACCGGCGGTTTCACCATGCTGATCGGCCGCTTCCTGATGATTATCCCGATGCTGGCCATTGCGGGAAACTTGGCGCAGAAGAAGTATGTTCCGCCGTCGCTGGGCACGTTTCCGGTGACCACGCCGCTCTTCACTGGCCTATTGATCGGCGTGATTCTCATCGTAGGCGCGTTGACATTCTTCCCGGCGCTCAGCTTGGGACCAATTCTTGAACACCTAATGATGGCAGTAGGGAAGACCTTCTGAGGGTTATAGCAATGGCAAGCAAGAGTTCAAAAAAAGCTGTCTGGGATGGAAAGATCGTTCGTCGCGCTATCGTGGATTCCATTGTGAAATTGGATCCGCGTCACATGATGGCTAATCCGGTCATGTTTGTGGTGGAAGTTGGTAGTGTGATCACCACGGTTCTGTTGTTTCGCGGCGGTTCAGCCTTCAAATTCAATCTTCAGATCACGCTCTGGCTATGGTTCACGGTATTGTTCGCCAATTTTGCGGAGGCCATGGCGGAGGGCCGTGGCAAGGCTCAGGCCGACACCTTGCGGAAAGCGCGCTCCGAGACCGTCGCCAACCGGCTTCTGGAAAGCGGCAAAACCGAGCAGGTGCCCAGTTCTAATCTGCGTGCCGGTGACACAGTTATCGTCTCGGCTGGAGAGATGGTCCCGTCCGACGGCGAGATTATCGAAGGAGTCGCTTCGGTCGACGAGTCAGCGATCACTGGCGAATCCGCGCCCGTCATTCGTGAGGCTGGAGGCGACCGTTCCGCGGTGACAGGAGGCACGCGTGTGCTTTCCGACCAGGTCAAAGTGAAGGTAACATCGAACCCCGGCGAGACCTTCCTTGACCGCATGATTGCGCTGGTAGAAGGAGCAGAGCGCCAGAAAACACCCAACGAAATCGCGTTAAACATACTTTTGGCCGGCCTGACCATCATCTTTTTGCTGGCCGTCGTGACCTTGCAGCCCTTCGCGATTTACTCCGGTTCACCGCAGACTGTGTTCGTGTTGGTTTCATTGCTGGTGTGCCTCATCCCGACGACCATTGGCGGCCTGCTCTCGGCGATCGGCATCGCCGGCATGGATCGCTTGATCCAACACAACGTGCTCGCTATGTCTGGACGCGCGGTCGAAGCTGCGGGCGACGTTGATACTTTGTTACTCGACAAGACGGGAACGATCACACTCGGCAATCGGCAGGCGGCAGCCTTTCTTCCTGCACCGGGTGTAAGCGAGGCCGAAATGGCCGACGCAGCACAACTCTCCTCGCTCGCCGACGAAACTCCCGAGGGCCGCTCGATCGTCGTCCTGGCGAAGGAAAATTATGGTCTTCGTGGGCGCGAGTTAAGTTCGCATGAGATGGAGTTCGTGCCCTTTACCGCTCAGACACGCATGTCAGGCGTAAACATGAATGGCAACCAGATTCGCAAGGGCGCCGTCGATGCCATTACTAAATATCTGGCTCTCAACAATTTGGTCATGCCTATGGAAGTACAAGCCAATGTCGAAAAAATTGCGCGTTCCGGAGGTACTCCGCTGGTCGTTGCCGAACGCCACCGCGCACTTGGCGTGATTCACTTGAAGGACATCGTCAAGGGTGGGATGAAGGAGCGCTTCGATCAGTTGCGCGCCATGGGAATTAAAACCGTGATGATCACCGGCGACAACCCTCTGACTGCCGCAGCAATTGCGCGCGAGGCTGGGGTGGATGATTTCCTTGCTGAGGCCACACCCAAGGAAAAGATGGACCTGATTCGGCGCGAGCAGGCGCAGGGCAAGCTGGTGGCGATGACTGGCGATGGGACCAATGATGCCCCGGCGCTGGCGCAAGCCGATGTCGGAGTTGCCATGAACACCGGCACTCAGGCTGCAAAAGAAGCCGGCAATATGGTCGACCTCGACTCCAATCCGACCAAATTGATCGAGGTTGTGGCCATCGGCAAGCAGTTGCTGATGACCCGCGGCTCGTTGACGACGTTCTCGATCGCGAACGATGTGGCTAAGTACTTTGCCATCATTCCTGCCATGTTCGCGGGAACGTTTCCGGTACTCAATGCGCTTAACATCATGCAACTCAAGACTCCGCAATCCGCAATTCTCTCGGCGGTGATCTTCAACGCGGTCATCATCATTGCTCTGATTCCGCTGGCGCTTCGCGGCGTCAAGTATCGCCCCATGGGAGCTGCCGCTCTACTGCGCCGCAATCTATGGGTCTACGGTGTGGGCGGCATCGTCGTGCCGTTCATCGGGATCAAGGCCATCGACATGGTCATCACCCGCGTCGGACTGGCGTAAGGACGGACATCATGAAGCAAAATCTCAAAATCGCAATCCTGTTCACGATCGTCACCACGGTGCTGTTAGGAATCATTTATCCCCTGGTTGTGACCGGTCTATCGCAACTTCTTTTCCGCGACAAGGCCAATGGGCAACTGATTTCCCGCAATGGGGAAGTCATAGGTTCACGCATCATCGGGCAGACTTTCGCCGGGCCCGGTTACCTGCACTCACGTCCGTCTGCCGCAGGGAATGGCTATGATGCCGCCAATTCCGGTGGCACGAACTACGGGCCCACGAACCAGAAACTCATTGACCGTGTGAAGGCCGACACCGAGCGTCTGCAGTCGGAAAACCCAGGTGCGCCCGTTCCCGTCGAGCTCGTGACGACATCAGCGTCAGGACTCGACCCCGAGCTCTCGCCTGCGGGCGCGGAGTTCCAGGTTCCTCGCATCGCGCATGAGCGGGGCCTCTCCGAGGAGCAGGTGCGCGCGATCATCACCAGGTACTCGAGTCCGCGGCAGTTGGGATATCTGGGCGAAGCGCGAATCAACATCCTTGAAGTTAATCTCGCGTTGGATGAGGCCAAACCGATGGCGAAGTAGTATCCCGCTTCAGGGCGACTGAGCATCGCCAAATTCATCGTTCTTTCACATGAATGGTCTCCAACCCAATTGTGTGTACGCACGACCAACCCATAGACTAGGAGGGCAGAAACACAGGAGCCTGCCTTTGCCGGACGCGATCATCCAAGCTCGCGCAGTTGAAAAGTATTTTCCCCAGCCTGACGGTAACCGCATCCAGGTCATCGCTCCCACCGACATCGACGTTACACCTGGAAAGATCATTGCACTCCTCGGCCCTTCGGGCTCCGGCAAGTCGACCCTGCTTCGAATCCTGACCGGTCTCTCCCAGCCGTCTTCCGGCACAGTTCTCTGGCACGGCCAGCCGCTCTCCGGCCAGATCCCCAGCGTCTCCATCGTCTTCCAGAGTTTCGCACTCTTTCCCTGGCTGACCGTGATCGACAACGTTGAAGCTCCGCTCGTGGCGCGCGGCATGGGTGCTATGGAACGTCATAAGCGAGCGTTGAGAATGATCGACACTGTCGGCCTTGATGGTTTCGAAACGGCTTATCCCAAGGAACTTTCGGGGGGCATGAAACAACGTGTGGGATTCGCCCGCGCGCTCGTGGTCGAACCGGAAGTGCTGTTCATGGACGAACCCTTCTCGGCGCTGGATGTATTGACCGCTGAGAACCTGCGATCCGAACTGTTGGAACTGTGGCTCAGCAAAAAGATGCCGACCACGTGCATCTTCATCGTGACACACAATATTGAGGAAGCGGTTCTTTTGGCCGATCGGGTCATCGTTCTCGGCCGTAACCCAGCGCGGATTCGTTCCGATTTTGAAATCGACATTCCCCAGTACCGAGATCGCAAGTCGCCACGATTTCTGGCTTACGTTGACTTCATCTATAAAGCGCTGACCAAGCCCGAAGATAGCCTGACGTTGCCGCAGACGGCCGCGGCGTCGGTCACTGGCAAGAATCGGGAACGCAATAAATTTCAAATGTTGCCGCACGCGCGTCCAGGGGGCATCGCCGGCTTCATGGAGCTGCTGGCGGATCGTGGCGGGCGCGACGACCTCTACAAACTTGCCGACGAGCTAGCGATGGATGTCGACGACATCCTTCCCATCGTCGACGCCTCGGTCATGCTCGGATTCGCTGTGCTGCATGAAGGCGATGTGGAGATTACTCCCGAGGGCCGCCAGTTCGGTGAAGCCGACATTCAGTCACAAAAGCTGCTGTTCCGGGATGCCGCATTGAAGAATGTTGCGATCCTGCGGCTGATCGAGAACACGTTGCACGCAAAGCGCGACCGCGCGATTGGCGACGAGTTCTTCCGCGATATTCTTGATGAGCATTTCAGCGCTGACGAAGTGGAGCGCCAGTTTGAGACCATTCTGAACTGGGGACGATACGCTGAGATATTCAATTACGACTCCGAAACTGGCCGGCTGTCGCACAGTGAGGCAGCCGACAGCGCCCCGCTAGCGGAAGAGAGCTGATGCCACGTTCGACCTGGCTCCCGACGCGCATCTTCGGCAAAGGCCCATGGTCGCTGCTGCCCACTCAAACCTGGTCCCTCGTCACCGACTTTTTCATCTTTGCTGGCGGTCTGTCGCTCTTCTACGTGGTCGTTATTCTGGCGCGAAGCTGGTTTGGCCCATTTAATCCTCACGTCGAAATCTCGCTCAGTCCGGCGATGCTTCCGGTCTACGCGGCCTATTCCTTGTTGCGTATTACGGTTGCTTACATCCTCTCGCTAGCCTTCACGTTGGTTTACGGATACGTCGCCGCCTATAACGTCCGGGCTGAGCGCATCATGGTTCCGTTGCTCGACATCCTCCAGTCGATCCCTGTGCTCAGTTTTCTTCCTGGTGTCATGCTGGCCATGGTGGCACTGTTTCCCCGCCATCAGTTGGGGGTCGAGTTAGGCGCCATCCTGCTGATCTTCACCGGGCAGGTCTGGAACATGGCTTTCAGTTTCTATTCCTCGCTGAAGAGTATTCCGCGTGAAATGCGCGAGGCCGGCAAGATCTATCAGTTCAACTGGTACCAGAGGTTCATCAACATCGAGTTGCCCTATTCGGCAATTGGGCTGGTTTGGAATTCCATGATGTCAGTCGCGGGCGGCTGGTTCTTCCTGATGGCCTGCGAAATGTTTGTCTTGGGCGACAAGGACTTTCGGCTTCCGGGTCTTGGTTCGTACCTGCAAACCGCGGCCAGCGCGGGCGACACCCGCTCCATTTTGTGGGGCGTCGGGACCATGATCGCTGTCATCGTCATTACGGACCAGATCGTATGGCGCCCGGTCATCGCGTGGGCCGAGAAATTTAAGGTGGAGCAGGTCGAAAGCACCGACGCTCCGCAATCCTGGTTCCTCGACCTCATTCAACATTCCCGGGGGCTGTTGGGATTGCAGAGACGGACTATCCGTCCCGCACGCGAATGGCTAGCCTTGCACTTTGCCAGGCAGCATCACTCTTCTGAGCGCGATGCCCTGCCGTCAACCTGGAAAGTCTGGGCAGGACGCGTGATAGCAATAGTCGCCATCGGAGCGATCCTCTACGCGGTCGCGCGCGCAACGGGCATGATGAGCCAACTGACTCGCGAGGAGTACAAAGAACTCCTGACGGGAGCCTTTGCCACATTCCTCCGCGTGCTCGTCGCTCTGTTCATAGGAGCGCTCTGGAGCATCCCAGTCGGCGTGGCCATCGGCTTCAATCCCCGGCTTGCCCGCATTGCGCAGCCGCTGGCACAGATCGCCGCGTCTGTCCCTGCAACTGCTTTGTTTCCCGTCGTTCTCCTGCTGCTGATCAAGATTGGGGGCGGCATGGGAGTCGGGTCCATCCTGCTGCTCTTGCTGGGAACCCAGTGGTACATTCTGTTCAATGTGATTGCCGGCGCGATGGCGATCCCGACTGACTTGAAGGAAGCGGCGACGCTCTTTCAATTCACCTCCGGCCAACGCTGGCGCAAACTCATTCTGCCGGGCATCTTCCCCTACCTCGTGACCGGAATGGTAACCGCTTCGGGCGGAGCCTGGAACGCCAGCATCGTGGCCGAGTACTTTCGGCTCAAGGACCACACCTACACCACGGTCGGCTTGGGTGCGGTGATTTCTCGTGCAACCGACGCCGGAAATTTCGATCTGCTGCTGGCTTCGACCATCGTAATGGCGATCATTGTGGTGACCATCAACCGCCTCGTCTGGCGACGCATGTACCGACTAGCCGCTGCCCGCTACACTCTGGAAGTCTGAAACCCGAATCTGCGCGCGTTCGCTGGGCTTTCGTCTCGAGTGGTTACTAAAGCACCTTGCTGGGTGCTGATTCATTGTCCAGAATCAAACTGATAGGCGGGTGGCGTATTTCACACCCTGCCAAGGCCGCCGCTTTCTTTTCCGTTGTTACTCGCCTGTTATCATCGTCGACCTCTAAGAAAACGGTAGAGTGAAGACCTACTGTCTTCCCTTTGACCCCAGAGTTCTGGCACTCTGCAGTCGGCATGTTTCTGCGCAGCATCCACCGCAAGAAAGACGGCAAGGATCATCGCTACTACAGTATCGTCGAGAACCATCGCATCGCTTCTGACAAGACGGTGCAGAGAACCGTTCTCTATCTCGGCGAGATCAACGATCAACAAGAGGCGGCCTGGCGCAAGACGCTGTCGGTGTTTGATGAAGAGCAGCAAGAGTATGCGAATCTGAGCTGTTCCCCGACGACCGCGAGATTCCCGCCGAAGCGGTCGACAGCCTACAAGTGAAAATGAGCGGTCTGGGCTACGGCGTCCTCGGTTGTTCGGCAGTTGCTGGTTAGCCTGCGAGTTGTGGCAGCAACTGGGCCTACAGGAGTTCTGGGATTCTCGGCTTGCCGGATCGCGGGAGGACGTCGCTTGGGAAAAGTGTTGCAGCTGCTGGTAGTGAACCGGCTGCTGGATCCGGGCAGCGAGTTTCGGGTGCATCGCCAGTGGTACCTGAGCACCGCCATGGATGCCCTGCTGGGAACGGACTTCGCGGTGGCCGAGAAGAATCGTTTGTATCGCTGTCTGGATCGGGTGCTGGAACATAAACAGGAACTCTTTCTATGGCTACGCCAGAAGTGGGCCGACCTGTTTCAAGCGGAATTCGAAGTGCTGCTCTACGACCTGACGAGCACCTACTTTGAAGGCGCGATGGAAGACAACCCCAAAGCCAAGTATGGTCACAGTCGCGACAAACGGACGGACTGTTTGCAGGTGGTGATTGCGCTGGTGATCACGACCGATGGTTTCCCGTTGGCCTACGAAGTGCTGGACGGCAATACCAGTGATCGCACCACTCTGCGTTCTTTTCTCGACCACATCGAGAAGACCTATGGCAAAGCCAAACGCATGTGGGTGATGGATCGCGGCATTCCGACCGAAGAGATATTGCGGGAGATGCGGGATCCGGCGCGGGAGATTTTCTATTTGGTCGGAACCCCGAAAAGCAAGATCCAACAGTATGAAAAGAAGTGGCTCGATCTGCCCTGGCAGGAGGTCCGAGAGTCGGTAGAAGTGAAACTGTTCGAGCAGGACAGCGAGCTGTATGTGTTGGCCAAGAGCGACGGCAGACGAGCCAAAGAGACTGCCATGCGCCGCCAGCGTCTGGCCCGCTTGCTGAGAAAGCTCCGCGCCATGCGGCGCAGCCTGCCCTCTCTCGTCCAGTTGTTAATGCGCTTGGGTGCCGCCAAAGCCGCCGCCGGCCGCGCTTTTCATTTTGTGCAGATGCAACTACCTGGGGAAGGGCAGGAGGTGACGCGGGAGACCTTCCAGTTTCGGGTGGACAAGAAGAAGCTGCAAGCGGCGGAAGAGCGCGACGGGCACTACTTGCTGCGCTCCAACCTCACGGCCGGAGATCCCAGCGTGCTGTGGACCCGCTATGTGCAACTGACGCAGATCGAAGCGGTATTTCGGTCGCTCAAAAGCGAGCTGGGCATTCGCCCCATTCACCATCAACTAGAGCATCGCGCCGATGCCCACATTCTGATCGCCTTTCTCGCCTACTGCTTGCAGGTAACCCTGAAACAGCGCCTGTGGCTGCACGCCCCGGGGTTGACGCCCAAGGCGGTGTTGGAAAAGCTAGCCGAAATCCAAATGATCGACGTCTGGATTCCTACGGTCGATCACCGTTGGTTGATTCTGCCGCGCTACACGCAGCCTTCCGCAGACACCAAGTTGCTCATCGAGAAGCTGAAACTGAAGTTGCCGAGCCAACCGCCACCGCGAATTACTGAGCATAAGGAGGCTCACGAAACCGACTTACAGACCGTTGGGTAGCGGCTGTTTGTGGTGAAGACCTTTCACTAGCCCCGACTGATTCCACAGCACTTAACTGGCTCAGAACTGCCCAACTGGGAAAGTTCGGCTAGTGCGCGCTTCCGCCTGTAGCTCTTTAATAATCGATGTTGGCAATTGTGTACTCATTGGTAATATCTCCATTCCAATAAGTGCGGTAAATGGGACACACTATGGGTACCTAACCCATTGCCTCGGGCTATCTTCCCTTAACTGCATTATAATGATTACTTTATCGGTAAAAATATGGCTGAACCAATGGTTCTAACGAACCATGGGAGGGGGTGAAAAAGGCACTGCGAAATCGTCCCATTCTGGGAAAAAGCTGGCAGTGGCAGGAAGTTCTCTGACGTCGAATCCTTCACCGTCTCTAAGTTGCACCTTTCAGTACCAATTGTTCCGCTGGCGAGAAGGCGTGCGACTGGATCATCATCGTGCTGAGCAGGGAAGTCAGGCCCGACGATGCCAGTATCATGGCAATCACTACGAACTGGTAGATCGCCGCATACATCGGACTCGCTCCCGACAGCAACATTCCGGTCATCAGCCCGGGGATCCACACGATTCCCAGAGAACGCAGGTTATCGATCGCGGGTATGAGGGATGAGTGAATGCTTGATTCCGCGTAGCGAGCTACCGTTGCCTCGGGTGCAGCGCCCAGCGCCAGGGCGGTTTCAATCTCGCCTGAGTGTGCCAGCACTTCCGAGCGGAAACGGTTAAGAGCTAGCCCGTTGGTGTTCATTGCGTTCGCGATGATCATGCTTCCGACGGGAATCAGCGAGGTGATCGCTGTATCGATCACACCTGCCCAGGTCATGATTGCGGTAACAAGGCCGGCCCCGACTGCGATGGAATACGTGGAAACCTTGACAGCCCCGGGAATGTTCTTCGCGCGTTTCGCCGAGATCGACCCAGCAGCCAGCACCATTCCAGTAAGCAGAAATACGCTTGTCCAGCGTGGAGCTTTCAGCAGTAGCGCCAAAATCGAGCCTACCGCCACGATCTGCACGATGCCTCGAAGCAGCGCGACGGCTGCGTCGCTCTCCAGGTGAATATTTCGCCGCCGCGCCAGCAGCACAACTGCAAGTGCCATCACGGCTGCGATGGCGGCCTGCGCTAACCCGAGCGCAATCTGGGAAGGGAAGAGAGACTTAAGCATTCAGCACCTCCGCTGCTGTTCCGCTATGCACCAGGTGTCCCGCCTCAAGCAGGATGACTCGATTGCACATTCGGCGAGCCTGTTCGCGATCGTGCGTCACCATCACGCAGGTCAAGTCTTGATCTCGCACCAGACTTGAAATCAGCTCTTCGATGCCCAGTTTCGAAGTTTCGTCCAGCGCGGAAGTTGGCTCGTCGAGCAGCAGCACTTCAGGTTGGTTGGCCAGCGTGCGCGCCAACGAGACCCTTTGCTGCTCGCCTCCAGAGAGGACAGACACCTCCCGCCCGCTAAATCCAGGCAGCCCCACGCGCTCGAGCAGTCGTGCAATCTCATCGTCCGAAACTGACTCTCCACGTTGTGCTGGACCAAAGCGCAGATTGGACGCCACGTCGCCGGGAAACAGGAACGGCCGCTGCGTAACCATGCCGACTCGGCACCGAAGTTCGCGAGGCGGAATCTGACGGTAATCCTGACCATTGACATACACAACTCCGCTGGTCGGTTCGTCCAGGCGATTCAGGAGACGCAGTAAAGAGCTTTTGCCGGATCCGCTGGCTCCGACGATCCCCAACAGGTCATCGACAGCGACATCGAACGAAATGTCGCTTAGGATGGTTTTCGCCCCGACCTGTCGGCCCAGCTTCTCGGCGCGCAACATAGCAGGTGGAACCGCTTTCGGACCGTTGGCGCTCATGAGGTCAAGTGCCCGTAATAGATCTTGGTCTCGTACTCGACGACCACCTGGCCGTTTTCCGCAAACTTCGCGAAGAGTTCAGGCAACTCTTGGAGCATTACCTCCGCCGCCGGACCCACTTTCGGGACATACGACGACGACAAAAGACGCCCTCGCAAGCCGTCCAAGTCGAAGTGTTGCTGGGACTGCTGGGAGATGAATTCCACCGGGTTAGGAGCAAAGAATCGCGTAATGACATCAGCACTCGCGACGGTCTTATGGTCTACCCGCTGGTAATCGGTCCCGTGTAGCTGCAGAAAATCGTCATAAGCCCGAAGAAAGGGTGTCGCCTGCGTATCGCGATCATGCCAGATCAGGACCGTCCATCCACCCGGTCTGAGAATGCGCGCGAATTCGAGACGAGTCGGCTCGGGCCGAAACCAGTGAAATGCTTGTCCGGCGGCGACGAAGTCGACTGAGGCATCGGAGAGCGTCGTTTGTTCGGCGCTGCCGTCGATCATGGTGAAATTTGCGGACTGCGCGAGATATTGCTCTCCAGCTTCGCGCATTTCACGGTTGGGCTCGACGCCGATCACCCGGTTGCCGTTCTGCAGCATGACCTCGGCCAGCAGGCCTGGTCCGCAACCGATGTCCGCTACGACGTGCGCCGGCCTGAGTCCGCATGCAGACTGCAGCGCCCGAACAACCTCGGGCGAGTAATGAGGACGATATTTGGCATAATCTTGCGCGCGGTCAGAGAACCGAGCCACGGGATCGCGAACCAAGTCAGACATGGGTGTTATCTCATTGTGATATATCTTTAGTTAGATATTATTCATTTATATTCAATAACTTCCCGTCGACATCACAAAAGTATGTGCTAAATTTGTGCTTGCAGCGCAGGCCACTTATGGACGCGCCAGTGATCACAGTTTTTGTCCGCCACACTGCCATTTGCAAGTACGCCGGGGATGAGTTTACCAAACGGTGTGACTGCAAGAAGCATCTCCGCTGGACTATGCACGGCAAACAATTCCGCAGGAAGACCGGCTCAAATCGTGGGCCTGGGCGGAGGAAGTCAAACGCGCCGTGGAGGCGCAGCTCACCGGGCAGGACGCGCCCTCCGCAGAGCCGCAGTGCCGGTTACTCTCTGAGGCTATCCGGGTCTTCGCAAAGAACAAGGAAGCGCAAGGACTCAGCCTCCAAGTGCTGAGCAACCACAAGCGGGAGCTAAAGCGCCTCTTGGACTTCTCGGAAGCGCGCGAAGTCTTCACGGTGGAGCAAGCCTTAACGATGGACAAACTCAGCGCGTACCGCTCCACCTGGATGCGCCTCTATCCGTCATCGGGGACGCGCGCCCTAGTCCAGTCGCGTCTAAACACCTTCGCTTTTTTCTGCTACAACGCCGGTTGGATTGAACGCGCGCCCAAGCTGACGCGAGTCAAGATAGATGAGCCTGAGACAGAGCCGCTCGCGGACGCGGAGTATGCCAAGCTGCTTGAGCACGCCAAGAGCATCTGCGGTTTGTTGTCGCCACGGCGCAGTTTTGGTCCCGGACCGCTCGCATCGGTGCGCTCCCACTGAGCGCAGTCTACCCTGGTCTTCGCGCTAACCTGTGTCCCAATCATCGTTGCCGAGTCCGCAACCTACGATCGATGAGGCAATTTCTTCGAGCAATTTTCGCTCGTCTCGGGTGCACTGATCGTTTATGCCGCGTCTGGTCGCGCTGAATTAAGATCCGCTGCAACGATGGCTCGCATCGGGTACCACTTGTTTCGGCATCCGTGTCGTTTCCTTCACGTCGATCTTTAGGGAACGGAACGTTCGTCCCCAAGTGGATTCCACCAGGACAGATGTTCTGGGCTACAGTGATCACCATATTCTTTGCTCTCGCGGCCATTTCGTTACTTTCCGGACGGTCGGCTCTTATGTCATCTCGATTACCAGACTAGAAGGCGAGCGCTGCTGGCGACGGAGTCGGAAGCAAGTTAATTAAAATTAGGCCGCTTATCTTATCGTGAGCAATGGTGCCCAAACCCACCCCGAAAACGCCCCTGGCTGTTGCCATAGCCGCAGCGATTCGACAGATTCCCCGAGGACGGGTAAGCACCTACGGTGCGGTCGCGGAGGCCGCAGGCTACCCTCGCTGTGCCCGTCACGTAGCCAAGGTCTTGCAGCAGGTGCCCGGCCTTCCCTGGCAGCGCGTATTAGGCTCAGGAGGCCGTATCTCATTGCCGGGCGAATACGGTTTCGAGCAGCGATTCCTGTTGGAATCCGAGGGAGTGCACTTTAAGGGCCGCCGCGTAGATATGGAGACGTTTGAACACCGATTCTCTCGGCCGCGGCGTAAGTCTTCGCCGCGCCGCCTCTGAACAACAGTCCCTCGAAAGTCGTACCTACGCCGGCAACAAACCGCTTCCCAACGCAATGGTCACTGTTCTAAACTGAAATGAAAGGGGTTGTGTCAACAAGTATGTTTGATTCATACGCCGTGATTCGCCGAATGGCTTTTGCACTATTGTTCTTGACCACAGGTCTTTCGGCTCAGCGCTACACGGGCCACGACCACGCCGTATTTCATCGTCAGCCTCAGCCACCCCCGCCAGCTTCCAAACAACACCAGTCTGCGTCACCCGCAATGGGCGGCTCCTCTGGCCATCAAAAGTCACCAGCGGCTCCGTCGACATCCTCCCCTCAAACCGCTCGCACCTCGACGGCCCAGGTCAAACTCGAAAGTGGCATGAACCATCCCGCGACGCAGGAAAAGTCAGACGCTACCGTTGAAAACAGCCCTCGTCTCTAGCCCTCGGGCTTAACTGCAAGGGAGCGACGCCTCCCGTAATCAAAAATTAACACTCCCGTAGCATATCCCGGCTATAAGATACAAGCCTATGCAAGAGAAGCCTTTGGAGATTGAACGCGTTGACGATGCGGGCGGATCCAGCGTCATACTTCGACTGCACGGTCCGCTGTTGTTGGGGAACTTTTTCAGCTTCCAATCAATGGTGCGGAGTGATCATTCAAATCTGCTGATAGTCGATGTGGCGGACGTTCCTTACATCGATTCGGCTGGTATCGGTTGCCTTGTGGGCGCGCACGTATCACGCGAGAATGCTGGTCGCAAACTTATCGTGGTTGGGGCCACCGAGCGGTTACGGAACTCGCTGAAAGCCACCAAGGTCGATCAATTATTTACGTTTGCAAGCACGGTGGAAGACGCGCGCTCGGGCGCGTAGAGTTCGCAGGCCTTCAGACCTGAAACCGGTCGAGAGCGCGTCTGGAAGGTGTTAATTGGCCGCTGGGGTTGCTGCCGTTTTCGTCTGGGTGTCCGCCAAAATCTCAATCACGTTCTGAACCTCCTGGACTTCGGCGGCGCGGATGGCCGCCACGGCATCGGCTTTAAGCGGAGGGTAGAGAATCGCCTTCCCTCCCACCGAGACCGCCAGGTCTAATCCATCAATCGTGATTTCCTGCAACAACGACGGCTCATTCGCCAGGCGCTGCGCGGTCAACCAAGACGCCCTTCGCGCCAGTCCGATATTGAAGTTGATGAGCGTAGTTTCGCTGCTTAGTCCCACGGCGGCCAAGTTTTCTATGAGCGGTGACAACGTGGCCATTTCCGACTCGACCGCTCCCACCTGGGCCGCGAGGATGTCATTGATTTGATCGAAGTCGGTTCTTAGTCCCGGCAACTGAGAACCGGGACTGACTTGAGCGCTGGCGACACCGAGATCAAGGTTGATATGCGCGTTCATTCCCGCCAACAGATGCTGCAAGATCAGCCGGCTCCCGTCACCGCAGGCATCAAAAGCCAGTTTCCAGCTGCGGCTTGGAGCTCCTCCTGACTGGTAGGCCGCCAACGCCTCAAGGTAGCGGGACGCAAACACCACATCCAATTGCTCCATCAGGGGACCGTTCTGAAAACGTCCGCTGTTCACACCGTCCCGAACAGCATAAGTGACACGACGATAAAGCGCGGCGAAGTATCCGGTGCGGGACTTCTCGTCCCACGCTCGCTGGATGATTCCATCCATCGCGGAAATGACGTCATCAATCGTCGTCCATGCCATGTTGCGGATGGTATCAGAAGAGGCAGCCAAACTCGCCGGGCGGGCAGAGTCATGGTTTTACGGACAGGCTTTGTCCCTCATAGCGGACGGTCTTGTCGGCGTGGTCCGCGAGGCCAATTCCGGCGCCATGGTTCTCGTTCACGAACACGATTTGAAACGTGCGGCTTTCCAGCATTCCGGGGAACTTGCCTTTGCGCTCTCCGATGACAAGAGTCTGTGTTGCCTCATTCCACAGAATTGGGATGGTCGCGTGGACACCCTTCTCGTAGTTGTAGCCGTCGTTCTCGTCTTCATAAAGAGTGAATCCGCCATCGGCTCCACGATAAATGCGAAGCTCGATAGGATCCGCAGGTTTTTCAGCTGCGTATTGCAGTTCGGGTCCCATCGGGATAATGGAGCCCGCGCGAGCATATAGCGGAATGCGGTCGAGCGGCGCAGAGGCATCGATTGTCATTCCCCCAGCCTGTTTCTGTCCGGTCCAAAAGTTGTACCAGGTCGTGTCTGGCAAATACATGCGGCGCGTATTTGCAGAGGGCTCAGTCACCGGGCTCACCAACATCGCCGGTCCGAACATGAATTCGTCACCGATATTCAGCGCTCGCGGATCGGAGCGGAAATCCATTGCCAAGGGTCGCATCGGCGTGTAACTGGAACTCGTCACCATCCACGCCATCGAGTAGATGTAGGGCATCAAACGATAGCGCAACCGGTCGTAGCCGGTCAGGATCTTCTGGGAATCCGCTCCATAGGACCACAACTCGTTCTGATCGTTGCTGCGTGTGCCATGCACCCGAAAGATCGGGCTGAACGTGCCGAACTCGAACCAGCGCACGAACAGTTCGCGATATGCGGGATCGTCAGGATTGCCGCTGACAAATCCTCCGATGTCGGTCGTCCAGTAGGGAAGTCCTGAGAGTTCGAAATTCAACCCTGCAGGGATTTGTCGCCGAAACGTGATCCAGTCGGAATTAATGTCGCCCGACCACGCGGTTACAGCGTTACGCTGGCTCCCGGCGAAAGCCGAACGAGACAGGATGAACACGCGCTTTTGGTCCGACGCAGCGCGCTGCCCCTGATACACGGCGGTCGTCGTCATCAGCGGAAAAAGATTTACATACCGGTTGCCGCTTCCCATGGCAAGCTTGTGGTTCAGCTGGATGTTTTCCTCGCGACCTTCGGTTTCTGGCTCTGTGGTATCCAGCCACCACGCGTCCACACCGATTTTGAATAAGGAGTCATCCATAAGTTGCCAGTAATACTTGCGAGCTTCTGGATTGCTCGGGTCATAAACCGCCATCTCGGCCTTGTGATACGGGGGCTTCGCAACCACGGTCTTATCGATGAGCCACCCATTCTTGTCCATCGTTTCGTAAGCCGTAGAGCCCGGCTCGAAGAATGGCCACACCGAGATCATCAAGTGAAAGTTTTCCCGATGGAGTTGGTCGACCATCCCCTTCGGATCGGGATAATTCTGGTTGAAGACATGCTCTCCCTTGCGATTCCACCAGAACCAATCCTGCACAATGTTGTCGATCGGAATCTTCAGCTCCCGATACTTTTGCGCGACGCCCAACAACTCAGCCTGGGATTTATAGCGATTCTTGCATTGCCAGAAACCGTACGCCCACTTGCCGAACATAGGCGAGGCGCCGGTCAAATCTCGATACGCGCCGACTACCTTGTCGAGCTCTGGGCCGTACAGGAAGTAGTAGTCGATGGTGTCCGCCACCTCCGAACTCACGTACAGCGCATGAACAAACCGGTTATTGAAGCGGCTGCGCGAGGTGTTGTTCCAGAACAGTCCGTAGCCAGCGCTGGAAACCATCAGTGGTACGGCGATGCTGGTGTTGTCCTGCGACAATTCGACGGATTCACCGCGATAATTCCATACCCCGGCCTGGTGCTGTCCCAAGCCGTAGAGCGCCTCCGTCGATCCGTACCCGCCAAGAGTCATGTAGTCTTCGGCTCGATAAGTCTGCTCACCGTTGACGGTCACAGGCGTCATCGTCTTCGAGTCATCGTGTAGCAGGGTGTGTCCCGATGCGTCGATGTACGTGATGGCGCCAGTCTTGCGGTCCACCTCGACCTTTAGATTCGTTGTTTGCAGCGCGACTTTGTCATCGTTGGTCTGCATGCTCCACGGGGTCGCAGGCCAATCTGTCTTTACTACTGCGGGGTTGGTTGTAGCCGCAAAGGACGAGGTGGGTGAGTAGACCATGTGGACGATCGCAGAGGTGTAGACCTGCAGGCGAATCGTGCCGGTCTTCATGTGAAATACCACCCCGTCCGGCTGTTTGTCGAAACTCGTGACCGGATTGGGCGCTGTCCATTGGGCCTGCGCAGAAGCTGCAAAAAAAAGCGCCAGAATTAAAAGTAGGGAATTACGCGCGGTGCGGTGTCGAATCATGATGTCGGATCTCGCAGCGATCTTAGACCATGCGCAGGCTGCGACAAAAGCGATTATGGAGGATGGCCCCAACTGATGCGAAGTAGCGGCGCCGAGAGGGAGCGTTTTTCTACCGCAAGGTGATAGCTTGCTCGCCCAACTGCTCGTTGATGAGGCGATTGACTAGCTTCTTCATGCCTTCGCCCGTTTTCGGCAGGACAAAGTCTTTCTTCTGCTCGGACCAGTCGAGCTTAAAGCTGGTGGAAAGTGCCGAGATCCAGATCTGCCGTGCTGGAGAATTCGGGGAGACGACAAACTTTCCAGGTGGCTCCTCGAAGCTTATATGCAGCGCGCCGGCATTGTCTTCAGCCTCGAAGTCAGCCTCGCCTTCGGCCTCGTACAGGCTGCGCTTCAGCTCGGCGATCGCCTCGTCGGAGAGGCGGCGGAAATCCTGATCATCCATGGCACGATTATAAGTCAGTCGTAGCGCCCCGTCAGAAGCATTCGCGAAGACGCCCGAACTTGTCCACCCGCATCAGCCGCCCATCGGAGGCGTGACGACGTAACTCATCGCGCTCCAGCATCCAGGTGTTGTCGTGAGGCACAAACACCGCGTGCAATCCTGCTTCGAGCGCGGGATTGATGTCGGACTTAGGACTGTTCCCGATCATCCAGGTGACTTCTCGTATCAGTCCATATTTCTCCACAACGCCCCGGTAGGCGGCGACATCCTTTTCCGCCACCACCTCAATTGCAGTGAAATATTCCTTCAGCCCTGAGCGCTCAACCTTTCCCAATTGTTCGGTGATGTTGCCCTTCGTGACCATGAACAGCCTATGTCGCTGCGACAAGTCCGCCAGAGTCTCCGGTACCTCAGGCAGGAATTCCATCGGATGTTCCGCGATCCGGTAGGCGATTCCTCGGATCGTTTCGTGCAGTTCGGGCGTGACTGGTTCTACCGAGAGTTTCTCAAAGCAGACAACGAGCGCGTTGGCGAAGCTGTGCATGCCGTAACCATGCTGCAGGATGTTCTCTCGTTCGACGTCGTACAGCACGCGCCGAACCTCCTCCGGGGTGTATTGATGATGATTCAGGAAAGAGATGAAATCGCTGATCGCCCGTTCGAAGTAGATGTTGTTCTCCCAGAGCGTGTCATCGGCGTCGATCAGCAGGTTCTGGCCAGGGGGGATCTTCTCCCGGAGGTGGGGGGACATACTTTCTATCTTATCTAAGGAATGAGATTGCTGGACGAGACTCGCCAACTCGATCGTGTGGGGATGCTAGCAGAGCCGCTTGGAGCTTCATGGAATAATCGGTCTGGCTACGCCGTGACGGCGGTATCACCCACGAACTCCACATTGGGCTTGTTCGGGATAATGCCCTGTTGGTAGCCCATCTGCAGCAGCTTGCTGATGGCCTCACGGCCATCCTTGCCGTAATCCAACGTCCGTTCGTTCACATACATCCCGACAAACTTGTCAGCCTGCTGCACATCGAGATCGCGCGCGAACTGCATAGCGTATTGCAAGGCTTCGTCGCGGTGATCCAGAGCATATTGAATGCTGTTACGCAGCGCATTACAGCACGACGTAGTAAGGTCCGGGCCGAGCTCTCGCTTTATGGCATTGCCTCCGAGCGGCAGCGGCATGCCGGTCAGGTCGCGCCACCACCTGCCCATGTCCACGATTCGATGCAGCCCCACCTTGTTAAAGGTCAACTGCCCTTCGTGAATGATCAGCCCCGCCTCGTATTTGCCTTCCAGCACTTTGGGGATGATTTGGTCGAACGGAACTACCTCCGTTACGACATCCGGAGCAAATAGTTTGAGCGCCAGGTAAGCCGTCGTCATGGTTCCCGGAACAGCGATCTTTACCTTGGTGACTTCTTCTACCGGGATATTGCGTGAGGCAACGATCATCGGCCCGTAACCCTCGCCGACGCTCCCTCCACTGGGCATGATTGCGTATTTGTCCTGAATATACGGATAGGCGTGGAACGAAATCGCGGTAATGTCGTAATAGCCCTCGAGCGCCTTACGGTTCAGGGTCTCGATGTCGCAGAGCGTATGAGTGAACTTCACCCCGGGCACCCGCACCTTGTTGGTCGCCATGCCGTAGAACATGAAGGCGTCGTCGGAGTCGGGGCTGTGTGCCACCTTGATTTCGCGGGTTTTGCTGCCAGCACTGCTCATATCAGATGGGCCCACTCAGCCGGTCAGTACCGGAGGAAATAAGTAGTCAACTTTAGGTGTTCAGATCAAGCGGAACGCTATAAAGCGCGCCGCAAGCCTCTTGCCGATGCGGCCGCGGCCATAACCTTCATCACTTCGGCGAATAGGAAAGGCAGCAATCCGAACGCCAGTGCACGCTGCCAGCTCTGCGTCACAATCGCCAACCACGCGATTCCAGTGGTGAACAGGATGACTTCGGCTACAAGCCCGGCGACGATATTGCGTCCCAACGAAGCCTCACCTCGCTCCGAGATCCAACCTGCTGCAAACGCAACTGCGGGATAGGCCAATAGGTATCCCCCGGTCGG
Source organism: uncultured Acidobacteriaceae bacterium (assembly GCA_963722405.1). Taxonomy (GTDB): domain Bacteria; phylum Acidobacteriota; class Terriglobia; order Terriglobales; family Acidobacteriaceae; genus DASRAA01. The sequence continues at coordinate 79,233 of CAVRMO010000012.1, read as the reverse complement.
ACCGAAAAGTTGGGCAATTCCACCCAAGCCAGCCGGGCTGAAAACCGGGAACCCAACTGCTCCCCAGCCGAGATAAAGCGCCGCGGCCGCGAACCCGCGTTTACTGCCCAGCGTAAGGCCCACCAGCAGCACACCAAAGTTCGCCAGAGACAACGGGACCGGTGTGAAAGGTAGAGGTAGTACGAGTCGAGCGCATACTGCGATAACTGCGCTCGCGCCAATAACAATAGCCGTTTGCTTCGCCAAGCTTGCCCACTGCTCGGCAGCGTTTTCATGAAGGGAAACTGCAGTTCGTGCCATGTTATTACCCTCGATCCCATAAACTTAAGAACGGGTTATAAATGCCTGTCATTCGAGGCCTCAGAATCAGAGTCATCGAGTTTAGGATGCGTTCGCGCGTCCAGCTCTTCCTGTTTCAGATGCCGCCTGACTCGCAGCAGCAGGGCAATGCCGACTGCCACCAACGCTGCGGTGCACACGACCAAAAGCACAAACAGGATCTTGATCACCACAGAGTCTCAGGATAACAGATGCCGCCGAAGCAGCAACGCCGAGCGAGCGGGCTATGTGGCCACCCGGACTCTGCTAAGCGCTTAATGACTGAGGCCAAATCGCTTATAGCTTATCGCGCGTCTTGTCTGCCATCACAGCCTCAATTTCTTCGGCTGTGTGAGGCAAGGTCGCGGTCAGGTTTACAAGTTTCCCATCCGGCGACACCCACACGATGTCTTCGATGCGGACACCCAGCTTTTCTTCCGGAATGTAAATGCCCGGCTCGACGGTGAAAACAGCGCCCTTGGGTATTGGGGCCATGATATCCCCGACATCGTGGACTTCGAGCCCCACATAGTGTCCCAACCCGTGGATGAAGTACTGGCCAAGCGGCTGACCATGAAGGTCTTTTCCGTGAGAGTTGATGTAATCGTACGCAACCTGAAGCAGGGAATCAGATCCCCGGCCCGAGAGCTTGGTCTTCCCCTGCTTGAAAGCGGCCATTGCGGCCTGCTGAGCTCCGAGCACGATGTTGTAGATTTCGCGCTGGCGGTCGGAGAACTTTGCATTCGCCGGAGCGGTTCGTGTGATATCCGATGCATACATGGCGTACTCACCAGCCACATCCATGACAACCAGGTCGCCGGCGTTAATCGCGGCATCATCCGCTGAGTAGTGCAACACCGTCGAATTTGGGCCAGCACCTACAATCGGCGCGTAGGCTGGGCGTTCGCAACCCCGCTTCATGAACTCGTACTGCATACGCGCATCGATGTCGTGCTCATTTAGCCCGGGTTTGAGCATACGCAGCGCTGCCATATGGGAAGCGATCGACGCGTCGGTGGCATGGCGGATGCGATCGATTTCCCCCTGGTCTTTCGCGACTCGCAGTTGAGCGATGAGGGGTTTCACATCGAGCGTCGAGGTACGCAAAGGAAACGTATTGGTACGACGCAGCCATTCCATCGCACTGGAGGTCGGTGACGTTTCGCCGCTCGAAGGAAGATCTACGTAAATGCTCGCGGCCCCATTACCCAGAATCCGAGCCAGCTCAGCAGGCATATGGTCCAAGTTATCCACCCGCTCTAAGCCAGTAATGGCCGGGGCCTGTGGATTGTCGGCGCCTAGCTTCGGCCCGGTCCATTTCTCCTGAGCGGAATTGTGTACCGGCAGAAACAGGATTTCCGAATAGGCTCGTGGAGGAGTATTCTCCTTGGCCTTGACCTCCGAAACAATAAGCAGCGCTGCGCCAGGCTCCGTCCATCCGGAGAAATAATAGAAGTTGTTGTCCTGCCGGAACCCGTAGACCGCACTTGGGCCTTCGGCCTCGGTCCCGGCAAATAGAATCGCAACGCCCCCAGACATTTTCTGTGCTAAGGCTACTCGGCGCGCACGGTAGTCAGTCTTCGGCTGGCGGTCAATGGCGCGGCCAGCGGCGCCAATTCCGAGGAGCACCAGAAAGACAAACCAATGCATTAATAGTATTTTGTTAGTTATTGATTTCATGATTATTATGTTAAGTTAAACGCCGACCGGGAATGGCTTTGCACTATGCTCGTCGCCGCGCGACGCAACCAGGCTGTCAAATCTCCCTTGCAACAACGACATCAGCCCCGTGTACCAATAGCCAAAGACGAACAGAAACAGGAACGGCACGGTGAAATAGTTTTCGTTGGCGATCGCGTACCACACGGTCAGCGCGAAATAACCACCGATCAGGAGCTCGATATAGGGAATCCATCCCAAGCGTTTGCGGTACTTCTTCGCAGCAAAACTCTTGTCCTGCTTTGTGACCACCCGATACTTGGGAGTCCGGGCAAACGCAGTCTGTTTGCCAACAATGGCCTCCAGCACAGCTTTGGTGTTTGTCACTGTGAGCCCGATTCCCAGCGCCATCAGCGGTGGCAGGTAAAGAAAAGTGCGTAGCCACGTCTTGGGAAACAACTCCTTCTGCGACATCAGGTAAAAGCTGGAAATGGAAAACGTCGAGGCCATAAACAGGGGGAGGTCGATATACACCATCTGGAACCAGCCCTGGTAGAAGCGGATGATCATCGCTGGCATTAAGAGTGTGCTGAGGACGATCATCAGCGGATAGCTGAGATTAGCGGTCAGGTGGTACCAGGCTTCCATCTTCTCTCGCCGTGATACGGGCGCGCGCAGAACCTTGGGCAAATCCTTCTTGGAGCACTGAATCAGGCCTTTCGCCCAACGTGCCTGTTGCGTTTTAAAAGCCGTCATCTCGATCGGCAACTCAGCCGGGCACTCTACGTCCTGCAAGTACTTGAACTTCCATCCCTTGAGCTGTGACCGGTAGCTGAGATCGGTGTCTTCGGTCAGCGTGTCATGTTCCCAGCCTCCAGCGTCATCAATCGCCTGGCGACGCCACATGCCTGCGGTGCCATTGAAATTGAAGAACACCCCCGCCCGCGAACGTCCTCCGTGCTCCAGCACGAAGTGACCGTCGAGCAGAATCGCTTCAACCTCGGTCAGGAATGAGTAATTGCGGTTGAGGTGGGTCCAACGCGTTTGCACCATGCCGACCTGCGGATCTGCGAAGTGGTGGATCACCTTCATCAGCCAGTCGGGATAAGGCGTGAAGTCGGCGTCAAAGATGGCGACGAATTCCCCGGTCGAGACTTTCAGCCCCGCGTCAAGCGCCCCGGCTTTGTATCCCTCGCGATTGGTGCGGTGGTGATACGTGATGTTGTGCCCCATGGCGGCATAGCGCTCGACCACAGCGCGGGCGACCTCAACCGTTTCGTCTGTGGAGTCGTCGAGTACCTGAATTTCGAGCTTGTCGGCCGGGTACTCCATCTTGCAGACGCAATCGACCAACCGGTCAATGACATATTGTTCGTTGAAAATCGGGAGCTGGATCGTAATCTTGGGCAATTCAGCAAAGCGCGACGGCGGATCGGTTGTCTTGTTTTTGCGGTACTTAAAATATAGATAGACAAGTTGATAGCGGTGCATGCCATAGAACGCCAGCAGGATCAGCACGATGAAATAGGGAATCAGCAACGCCAGATCAAACGCGTTGGCGTGATAAAGGCCCTTGAATGTGGTGTCGAGAAAATGGCTGCGCAGGTAATGACGGAGCCCATGAGGTTCCGCGAACATGGCCAACAGCATCATGGACGAAGGGTTCAGGAACGTGGTCTCCTACACGAATCGCGCTTGCACAGGTTCGCGAAGCTGCACAATCGACATCGCGATGATTGTACCTGACGCGACCTCGGCCAAAAGAGGGAACTCGGCCGTCACCATGCTGGAAGTCTCGAAGGGGAGCCAGCAGCGCCCGCCGTATTGACGCACGGCCTCTACGGGCGAAGAATAGCAACAGGCATGTCGGGATGAGTCTGCAACATACATTTCTCGCCGTTGTGATCTGTCTGGTAAGTTGCGCGTGCACCGGGGCGAACGCGCAGCTTGGCACTATCTTTGCGCCCGAGGCGCAGGACGGAATTACAACTCAGGATGACCCCGAAAACGCCTACCTGTCAGCGACCCGCTACACCAATGTCTATTTTGGATTTGAGTTCGATCTTCCCGCGGAAGCTCGGTTGGCGCCGGTCCCGATGCCGGCGACCCATGACCGCAGGGTTCAGTTGCTGACGTTGCTCGGACCCTCTCCGCAACACGCCGGCATCTCGCTTTTCGCCTACGAATACAAGGGAAAAAACTGGACGGATGCTAAAGGTATCCTGCGCCGCGAACTTGATCAAGACCTTTACACGGGAGTCGAGGAACTGCACGGCCTGTCGAAGTCCACAATCGACGGACATCAGTTTTATTACTTCGAGACACGCAAAGGCATAGCACAACACGAAGAGTTCGCTACAGAACTGAACGGATACGTCTTGCTGGTGATACTGGAATCCAACGACGCGCAAATGGTGAAGCTGCTGACTTCCGCGTTCTCTAAGCTGAGGTTTTTTCCTTCACAGCAGGCGCAACAGCACATAGTTCCCGGGGCAGTCGCTTACGACGGGCCCGCGGTTTCGTCGCAGCGTCTGCGGGAGCTGAAAGCCAGTCCTCCTGCCGAACGTATGGATCCGGGCAAAGTTGACGGCAACATTTACTTCAACCAGGGAATCGGATTGCGTTACGAGTTTCCGAAAGGCTGGAGTGTCCAGCCGCAGGGCGCTGTAGAGCCAGCGGTGCTGCGTTATCGAGAAAAAGTCTCAGGCGAGCCGCTAATGGGACCACGCGAGCGGGATGTGCTGAAGGCATGTCGGAAGAACTTGTTTTCGGCTTGGAAAACCAAACCGACCGAGGATGGACAAGTGCCTTACGACGAGTTTGGCGAGGTAACGCTATCAGCCATGCCCCTCGCATGCTTCCCGAACATTCGATTTCCCGATGACCCCCACGATGTCGATGGGGTTCGCAGGTTTCTGGTCGGATTCAGCTATAGCCACCCGCTGCAGCGCGACATGACCGATGCCCGCACTTTTGAGGCGAGTGGAAAGACTTTTGTTCTAACGCACGGGACCATAGCTTATAAAGAAGCGGACGACGCGCTTTCGCGGCGTATCTCGGTGTCAATGGTGCTGACTCATCATCGCGGATATCTACTGGTCTGGCTTTTCGCCGCTCCTCACGACGCTGAGCTGCGCGAACTCATGAACGTTAAGATGGGATTCGATCCTGATCCAAAGACGACTGAGGCAAAAGCGAACGTTGCCATCAGTTCGGAGACGACTCAAGTCCCTGGAGGATCAGTGCCCTCGGAATCAGCTCCGAGTGGTACAGGTTTGCCTGCGCCAGGATCTGCACCTGAAAACTCGGTTTCGAATACTCAGCCCGGGGGAAACGCTGCCCCCTCAAGCGATCCGGCGACGATGCCGCGACCCTCGCTGCTGCGGCCTGGAGAGACTGTGCAGGACAGTCAGAACCCGGGAAAGCCGCTTCCCAAGAGCAGCTCGGAATAAACCCGCAATCACAGGGGTTTTCCAGGCGCCAAGTACCTAGCGACCGACTGTTTTTCGAATCTGCTCAATGTGATTGATGTCGTGCCCTGCTACCTGACGCGCCAGATCAGCAACGCTCATCCGTCCTCTTTCGGCGTGAATGCCATGGCATTGCCACTGCTCAGGAGTGAGGCGGTCGAACATCCGTAGATTCGCTTCGCGCAATGCTTGAAACACCTGAAGCGATCTTTCGACATCGCGAGAGGAATACTCCCCCAAAGCTTCCCAAAGGTCCTGGTCGTAACTCGGGAGAGGAGCGCCATTGTGCTCGATCATCTGACGGTAGCGCCAACTGCTTACGATCTCAGTTTCCGAAAGGTGGGCAAGAATCTCGGCCACGGACCACCTATCTGGAGCGGGGCGTTGGTGAAGTTTTTCCGGCGGAATGCCCGCGATTAGCTCTGCCAAATCCTTGACAGCTCCCCGTTGAACAGCCAGGGAGTCTTTGCCTTCCACCAGCGCGAGGATGCGGGCTTTGTACTGCTCTTGATTCTCCATTAAAGGCTCCAGACCTTTTAGCTAATTCAGGAAGAACCTGGTGTAGAGGGTGTCGCGTTGCGCCGGGCGGAAACCGGCGTCCCGTATGATGCGTCGCAGCTCCTCTTCCGTGGTGCAATTACGGACGCCAGCCGCGCGCACAACGTTTTCTTCGATCATCACCGAGCCGACATCGTTTCCACCAAAGCGTAAGCCCATCTGGCAAACCTTTAGCCCCTGAGTGACCCAACTCGATTGCACGTTCTCGAAATTGTCGAGGTAAAGCCGAGCGATGGCCAGGGTCTTCAGGTATTCCACCGCGGTAGACTCGTCCCAACCGCGTCCGCCGAGCGCGGTATTTTGCGGCTGGAATGACCAGGGAATGAACGCCGTGAATCCGCCGGTCTCTTCCTGCAATTCCCGCAAGACTCGGAAATGGTTTACCCGGTTCTCATGGTTTTCGCCCACGCCGAACATCATGGTCGCGGTAGTGCGCATGCCGATCTTGTGTGCCGTCCGGTGGACATTCAGCCAGTCATCGGTGAGGCACTTTAGCCGGGCAATCTTGAATCGCACTTCGTCGTCGAGGATCTCGGCGCCGCCTCCCGGAATCGAGTCCAGCCCCGCATCGCGCAGTCGCCGGATTGTGTCTTCGATCGACAGCCCGCTGACTTCGGCGATGCAGATGACCTCTGACGCCGAGAAGCAATGCAAATGCACCTGCGGAAAGCGCTGTTTCAGCCCGCTGAGCAGGGCCTCGTACCACTCAATCTTGAGGTCAGGATGCAGGCCACCCTGCAGCAGAACGCCGGTGCCCCCCAGTTCGACCGTCTCGCGCACCTTGTCGTACATCGTGTCGAAATCCAGGACGTAGCCTTGGGCAGCCAGTTTGCCCTTCAGCGGCCGGTAAAACGCGCAAAACGTACAGTATTCGGTGCAGAAGTTGGTGTAATTGATGTTTCGATCGATGATGTAGGTGACCACGCCATCGGGGTGCAGACGGCGGCGGACCGCATCCGCCTCCATGCCGATGCCGATCAGATCATCGGAGCGGAACAAGTCAAGCGCTTCAGCTTTGCTCAGGGACATAGGAGATCACAAACCCTTGTGGCATTCTAAAACATCGGGACCCCACCGACGCCCGTGTATTGCTCAATCGTGCCTGAGAAAGTCCCAGCAATCGCCGCGCTTCGAAACAAACAGCCTCAAATCGCGTTATATACAGAGTGGGATGGTTGCGCCAATCCCTGTAAAATGTGAGGGTATTCGGGGCCACCATGTATTATGGCCCTTCTGTGACTGCCAAGAATCCGCGTGAGTTTTAGGACAAGCCATCAAAGGACAAATCATGAATCGACCTGCTCCCTTTGGATTTCCGAACGGAAAGACCGTTCGCCGGTTGCTCCCCAGCGTACTGCTGGCGCTCGCTTTTCCTGCGTGGGCGTCATTGGGCGACAATGTCACGTCCGTACAAGTTGATAAAGCTCGCATGAAGGGAACGCTGCATAGTGTCGCCACGCAGCAGTACGTCAAGCACGAAATTCAGACCCCCACCGGGCAAACGGTACGCGAGTTTGTCTCGCCTGACGGAACTGTTTTTGGGGTGGCATGGGAGGGGCCGTTTCAGCCTGATTTGCAACAGGTCCTGGGCTCCTACTTCGCGCCGGTGAAAGACGCCGTGGCAGCGCAGCAGCGTCATGGACATGGCCCGATTACCGTAGAAACCTCCGGTTTTGTTTTTCAGCAGGGTGGACACGCACGCAGCTTCCATGGCCGGGCTTATGTGCCGTCAATGGTGCCACAGGGCGTAGATGTCACTGAGATCCAGTAAAGGAGCAAGCGTGCGAATTCTAGGAATCCTTGCGGGAGTGTTTTGCCTCGCACTTTTGTCAGCTTGCGGGGGCGGCAGCGGAACCACGACTTCTACGATCACCTTGGTTGGCTCGAGCTGCTCGCCGACCTCGATAACCTCCCAGCAGACCACTCAATGCACGGCTACGGTCTCGGGTACCGGTAACTTCAGTTCGACAGTTTTTTGGACCGCGAACACGGGCGGAACGATTAACGCGACCACAGGACTTTTTACAGCTTCTACGGTTCCTTTCAGCACGCAGGTCACGATTACCGCAACGTCAACGCAGGACTCGACCAAGACCGGTACCACCACGATCACTGTGGCTGCCGCAGGCAGCGTAACCTCGGTGACCGCATCTTGCAGTCCGGCATCAGTACAGACGGGACAGTTATCGACTTGTTCTGCCACGGTCAACGGAACCGGCGCCTTCAGCCCCAACGTTACCTGGTCAGCCAACGGGGGGACCATTAACCCGATCAGCGGCTTGTTCAGCGCTGCGAGCCCGGGCACCTATACGATCACAGCCACATCGCAACAGGACTCCACGAAAGCTGGAACGGCTACGGTCACCGTGACGGCAGGAATCAACAACGTGCTCCCCATGGTGGTTGACGGCGGACCGATCCCGAAGACCATTTATGCCAACGGCGCATTTGTCAGCGTCACAGTGTGTCCGCCGGGAACATCAACCTGCCAGACCATCGATCATGTGCTGGTCGATACCGGATCAGTCGGTCTCCGCATACTAGCCAATGGAGCAGCAGGAGGAGAGCTCGACCCGACGGCATTTCCGCTGCAGCAGACAAACGGCAGTGTGGTTGCCGAATGCAATCTGTTCGTAGATGGCTACACTTGGGGTTCGGTGTCTCTGGCGACCATACAAATGTCGGGCGAGACCGCATCCACCGTCCCGAATGCAACCGCCTCCGGGGTGCCCATCCAGATCATCGGCGACACGCGCCAAGGCATTCCCGCGACGGCACCCACCAATTGCTCATCCCAGACCACGGGTAGTAATGAGAGCAACCTCAGTGGGCTGGGTGCCTATGGAGTTCTTGGTGTGGGGACCTTCCAGCAGGATTGTGGGTCTGGTTGCGCGAGCAATACATCGATTCCAGCCCAATACTATACGTGCGCGAGCGGTACGTGTAGTCCAACACTGCTGGGTCTTGCTCAACAGGTGACGAACCCTGTATGGGCCCTCCCGCAGGACAACAACGGAGTCTTGGTCCAACTGCCATCGATTCCTTCCGGCGGCACAACTGCGGTCAACGGCAAGTTGATCATTGGCATTGGCACGCAAACTAACAACGGTTTGGGTTCCGCGACAGTCTTCAACACAGATGGCAATGCGTACTTCATTACGCTTTTCAACGGCCAGACCAATAGCTGCAGCTACATCGATAGCGGGTCGAACGCGTACTTCTTCCCCAGTGCCGGCAACCCATTGTTGGTAACTTGTACGGGTGGAAACTCATCGTTCTATTGTCCGGCTACTTTGCTGCCACTCACCGCAACCAATCAGAGCGCAGCCAACACCAATAATTCGACAGGAAGTGTCGCATTTAGCGTCGGCAATGCCACAACGCTGTTTAACAACAACAACGGACAGAACGTGGCGTTCAGCGAGTTGGGTGGACCCAACGCCCCCATCAACGGGTGCGGTTCCTTCGACTGGGGTTTGTCGTTCTTCTACGGCAAGAACGTATTCACCGGGATCGAGCAGCAGCCCGTAACCGGAACTTCTTATGTCGGCCCCTTCTGGGCCTACTAAGGACTTGTCCTCTTTAGGCGGCGGGCGGAGTTATTGAGCTCCGTCCTGCGCCTTTTTCTTGACGCGCCACGGCGGCCAGCATTTCAATGTGGCAATGGCTGCAAAGAAATCACCCTCCAAATCAGTGCGCGCCAAGAAATCTCGACCGACTTCCACACCGGAACCGAAATCAAGCCGCCCGCTGATGCCAGCGGCGTATCACATCCCCTCCACCATGGAGGGCAGCGTTTCCTGGGAATGGGCCAGCGAACGTCTCACCAAGTCCCATAACTACCTCATCACCACCGTAGGTCCCGGCGGCCGTCCGCACACTATGGTCGTGTGGGGCATCTGGCTGGAGAACGCCTACTACTTCAGCACTGGTTCCACCACTCGCAAGGCGAAGAACCTCGCCGCCAATCCGAACTGCACGGTGTGCAACGAAAACGTGGAAGAAGCCGTGATCGTCGAGGGGCAGGCCCGACAGCTTACCGTCGCCGAGATTCCCGAAGCGGCGTTCGGCTTATACCAGAAGAAGTACGGTTGGAATCTCGATCCCGAGATGGGACCAGCGTTCCAGGTCACGCCCCGCGTCGTCTTTGCGATGCCTGAGAAACTATTTCCAGCCGGTGCAACGCGTTGGGTGTTTGAGTAATCCTGGCGACCGATCCACAGTTCCTGGAGCCAATTATTTTCTAGCGCTGCCAAATGCGACAGGACCCAGAAAACGCAGCTCCGGTACCAGCGATATCAGCCCTTCCTCGTGCGCATACGTCAGAAAGAGCTGCAGGCCAGCGTGATTTTCGCGGTCGAGGTAGTAGTGGATGTTTTCTCTGAGGTAAGCCGTCACTTCGGACTCCGATATTCCCAGCTTTGGGGCCCAGTCTCTCGCTAGCGTCTCAATGTTGTCCGGAAGCAATCCGTGATCGCGCGACTGCTGGAATACCTGGATCAGGTCCATTCCTTGCGGTTGCCGATGTAAGGCGTCCATTCGAACCGCCCACACCGCGAAAACGAACGGTTTTCCCGTCAATCTGTGCCAGTCGTGGCCGAGGTCGTAAAGGTAATATTGCGAGTCGTGCATTGAAATTTGCAGAGCCGAGTCGCCGATCAAGAGCGCGGCGTCATGGTCCTTAAGCATCTCCGTCAGGTCAGGCCGGTGCGGCCTAAGCTTTCGCGTTCCCCCGAAAAACTTTGCAAACAGGACCTGCATGAGGGCGACCGAAGTCCGGGAGGAGGTGTCCGTTGCCACCGTGCGGATGTCTTCGATACGTCGCTTGCTGACCAGGAGGATCGAGCGCACGCGGTCCTTTGAGGCGATCGCGAGGTTCGGCAAGATTACCAGTCCAGGTATCTCCGCATACGTAATCGCCGGGATGATTCCGATGTCGGCCCGATTGGCTGCCAGGGCTACAGCGCAATCGGATGGGATCGTGTATTCGATCTCGAAGTCTTTGGCTGCAGTGCCGTGCTCGAAATCCCACATCAGCGGGGCCGTGTTAAGGAATGAGATGGCGGAAATGCGGAGGCCGGGCATGAAAGTTCGAGTCTAACAAAGCAATGGTTCGGCCGGCTGTGCGTCAAGGCGAAGTTACTAGTTCTTCCGGCTCTAATCCCATCCTGGTCCAGCACAGCCCGGTGTGATCGCCGGCCTTGACGGTAACCTGCCGGAAAATTACCTTCCAGATGCCCACACTTCGCGTAGGTCTTAGGGTTCGCATGTTTGAAGCCAGAGCAGTTACCGTAGACCCCGACGTCTCCGGCACCCCAACCCTGAACTGGCTCGGACTTGCGCTCACTCCAGGCGTTCGCGCGGCTCGGGGTCGCGAGCGTCAATGGGGTAGACAGGCTATTCTCTGCCACATTGACAGAACTTGAGGCCGTTGGTTTGCCGGCTGCCGCGGCACAAAGCATAGCGCCGGGCAAGTCGCTGGAGTTGGCAGGCGAGGAATTCCACAGGATCAAGGCGCTCGGGTCGTGGCCCAAGACGAATCCCGACGATCCTAAACGGCTTTACGAGATCTACGAGCCACCCCCCTCCTGTACGTGAGAGGAAGTCATGCGGTCATTCTGGGAGCTAACACATTGATAAAACAGGGTGCTGCGCTCATCGCCACATGGAATATGTGGGGGAAGGACTGCCCGCCGACATTCGACTTTCGCTGGCCCCGTCGGATCCGCCTGCATCCCCGACCCCGGAAGCAGCATCCTTATTCACGTCACAGCAATTGCCCCCGGACGAGAAGAGGATTTTTGCAATCCTACGTGCCGACGAGCCGACCCACATCGACAAAATCGTGGAGCGGCTGGTTTCACACCTGTCTTCTTTCCAGATATTTGCACTCTCTTCGAACTCGAGTTGGGCGGTCGGGTCCGGGTTCTGCCCGGCAAGTATTACGTCAGAGTGATTTGAGGTTTCCGCCGACAGCTTCTTGGTCAATCAAATCAATAACTTTGCAGCCCAGGCGGCAGCAGGAACGCCGGGCTGGCGAGGGCGTAACCATTACGGGAAGGATTAAGGCAATTTTTGCCGCCGCCGGACTTCCATGCTAGTTTCATTACGTATCGCGCAATTATAAGGATGAGGTTCCATTGTCAAAAGGCTTAGTCATCGTCGAATCGCCCGCGAAGGCGAAGACGATCCAAAAATATTTAGGAGCTGGATTCGAGGTCGAAGCTTCGCTCGGCCACATTAAGGATCTTCCCAAGAAGTCCCTGGGTGTCGATCTCGACAACGAATTCGCCACCGAGTACGAAGTGATTCCCGGCAAAGAGAAGGTCATTGCCAGGCTGAAGAAGCTGGCGAAGTCCGCGGAAACGATCTATCTGGCGCCCGACCCGGACCGCGAAGGTGAAGCGATCGCGGCCCATTTGGCAGAAGAACTGGGCGGCGAGCGGATTGACGGCAAGAAACTGAAAAAGGGTTCGCCGGTAGTCAATATCCGCAGGGTTACGTTTAACGAAATCACCAAGAAAGCTGTCCAGGACGCCTTTCTCCACCCCAGAGACATTGATCGTAATCTGGTCGATGCGCAGCAGACGCGCCGCGTGCTCGACCGCCTGGTGGGCTACCAGGTGTCGCCGTTGCTGTGGGACAAAGTCCGTCGTGGGCTATCAGCCGGTCGCGTTCAGACAGTAGCGCTGCGCCTTATCGTGGAGCGCGAGCGCGAGATCAAGGCCTTCGTCAAGGAAGAGTACTGGACCATCGCCGCCCACCTGGCAGGGGCGAAGCCGCCACAATTCGAGGCGAACTTTATTGGTATTGGCGACGAGAAAACGCCGATTCCCAACGGGGAAGAGGCGGAGAAACTACGGGCCGCACTGGAGAACGCGGAGTGGTCAGTCAGATCCGTTGATAAGCGCGAACGCCGTCGTAATGCCGCCGCTCCTTTTACTACCAGCAAGCTCCAACAGGATTCCTCGCGCAAGCTGCGTTTCAGCGTAAAGCGCACCATGATGATCGCGCAGCGGCTGTACGAAGGCGTCGATCTCGGCGAAGAAGGTACCGTCGGACTGATCACCTACATGCGTACCGACTCGACGCGTGTGTCCAACGACGCGATCGCTGAGGTGCGCGAACATGTCGGAAAGGAATACGGCAAGGAATTCCTGCCGGAGAACCCGAACGCCTTCAAGTCCAAGAAGGACACGCAGGACGCTCACGAAGCCATTCGTCCGACATCGGCATCGCGCAATCCCGAGGAGATCAAGCAGTACCTGCAGGAAGACGAATACAAGGTCTACAAGCTGATCTGGCAGCGTTTTGTGGCATCGCAGATGAACCCGGCGATCTTTGACCAGACCACGGTGGAGATCGATGCGAAATCTGGCGGGATCGACTATCGCTTCCGCGTGACCGGTTCCGTACTCAAATTCGAAGGCTTCTTGAAGGTTTACGAGGAGTCCAAGGACAGTAAGGACGAAGAAGACGAGGCACTCAAGCACAAACTCCCCGCGCTAACTGAAGGTCAGAAACTGGCACTCAAGGAATTGGATACAGAACAGCACTTCACCGAGCCACCGCCGCGCTTCAACGAGGCCTCGCTGGTGAAGGAATTGGAAGAACGCGGCATCGGCCGTCCTTCCACGTACTCCGCCATCCTCAGCACTATCCAGGAGCGACAATACGTGCAAAAGGTGGGCGGCAAGTTCATTCCCACTGAGATTGGCTTGGTCGTTACCGATCTTTTGGTTGAGAACTTCAAGGACATTTTCGATCTGCAGTACACCGCGCGGCTGGAAGAAGAGCTCGACGAGATCGAAGATGGCAAGGAGCAGTGGAAGACCGCGCTCGCTGAGTTTTACGTTAAGTTCGAGAAGGACCTCCATTACGCCGAAAAGCATATGGAGAATGTAAAGCGGATGGAGAAGCCCACCGACGAGAAATGCGAGCGGTGCGGCTCGCCGCTGGTGATTAAGTGGGGAAAGCACGGCTCGTTCTATGCCTGCAGCTCCTACGACAAGACGGACCCCAACAGTTGCACCTTCACGAAAGAGAACCCAATCGATCTGCCGGATCTCGATTCGGCAGACCTGCAGGAGACGACGCAGGAGGAATATTGCGAGAACTGCGGCCGCCCGATGGTGCTCAAGCGCGGACGATTTGGTCAGTTCATGGCCTGCACCGGATATCCAGAGTGCAAGACCACACGACGCCTCGACCAGGGGAAGAAGGTTCCTGACATCCCTCTCGACGAAAAGTGTCCGCAGTGCGGGCGCAACCTGCTAATCAGGCATGGGCGCTTTGGCGAGTTTGTCTCCTGCAGCGGCTATCCCGACTGCAAATACGTCAAGCAGAACCTCATCGGAGTGAAGTGTCCGGACTGCAAAGATGGCGACATTGCCGAGAAGAAGGCTCGCCGCGGCAACTTCTTTTACGGCTGTACTAACTATCCCGAGTGCGAGTTCACCTCGGCGTTCAAGCCCGTAGCGGCATCTTGCCCTGAATGTAAGAGCCCGTATCTGCTGGAGAAGACCCTGAAAGACGGGACCTTCCTGGTGTGTCCGAACAACAAGCGCACCACTTCGGAAGAGCCCAAACGCCGTGGCAAGAAAAAGAAGGAAGCTCCCGAGAGTACGGTGAAGTGCGACTACTCGAAGCTGATTGCACCTCCGGCGGCGGTTGCCTGATAACATCTTGGGGAAGCCAGCTTCCTCTCACCCTACCCTCGGCCGGGCGCGCCAGCCGGGCTTTCATTCGGAAAGGAATTCTCCATGAGCGATTCACCAGCGACTTACCAGGATGCCGATCTTCTGCTGAAACTCTACGATCTTCGCCGCGAGCCAGTCATGCGGGAAGCGCGTGCATTTATCGTTCAATTCATGCCGCAATCCGCGGACGACATACTGAAAATCATGCGTGCTTGGGGCGCGAAGGAGGGAGCGTACATACGTCAGGTGTCTGGTTACTGGAGCATGGTTGCCTCTTTGGTTAACCATGGTGTATTGAATGAGGCTCTGGTTTATGAAAACTGCGCCGAGATGTACCTCTTATATGCGAAGTTCAAACCCTTCCTGACGAGCTTTCGCGAAGGGATGGGTACGCCGGATTATCTGAAGGGCGTTGAAAAGCTGGTAGAAGGCTCAGCCGAAGGCCGTGCGCGCGTGGAATTCATGCAGGGCCAGTTCAAAGACTGGGCCAAGAGACGAGAAGAAGCGTCCGCAAAATAGCCGCCGCCCGTTAGCTGAGGTACTCCCGGATGTAGGGATCGTGGCAGCGGAGCAAGTCAGGTGCGGTGCCTTCGAAGATGATCTTGTGGTTGCGGAGGATCACAAACGTCGTGTGCGTATTGCGTGCCGAACCATCCTCTAGCGGAACCATCTTGTTCAGATTTCGATCGAAATAATGGCTCGCCATTGTGAAGGCGTCCTGCAAGCGGTGGGTTACCAACAGCGAACTGGTCTTGTAAACGTCGCGCTGCTTTACAACAAGTTCGATTATCGTGTTAGAAGTAACCGGATCGAGTCCGCCAGTCGGTGAGTCGTACAGCAACACCTCCGGCTGGGTAATGATGGCGCGGGCAATTGCGACGCGTCGGCGCATGCCGCCGGACAACTCACCGGGAAACAGATTGTACGTCTGGGCCAATTCGACAAATTCAAGGGCCTCGAGAACGCGCGCGTGAATCTCCTCGGTGATCTCTCCCGTTTCCTCGATTAGCCGGTAGGCGACGTTCTCTTCCACGGTGAGCGAGTCAAACAGCGCGCTCTCCTGGAACACCATGCCAATGCGCCGCCGGAGGGCGTACATGTCCTGCTCACGCATGGATGAGACCTCTTCTCCCAGCACAGTGATGATGCCGGAATCGGGTTTGATAAGCCCAAGCGCCAGCTTCAGGATCAGTGTCTTGCCCGTGCCGGACTCGCCCAGCAACACCTTTGTCTCGCCATGGACAAGTTGGAACGAGACGTCCTCTAGCACTGGTTGCTCGAACCCGATGGAAACGTTGTCAAAGCGAATCGCCGTGTCACTGGACTTGGCAGGAATGGCCTGCGGCTGCTCGACTGGGGGAGCGAGGCTGGACATGACTAGTACTCAAATATCCCAATGAGCAGTTTCGTGATGAAGAAGTCGCTGATCACGATAAGCACGGAGGCGGCGACAACAGCCTGTGTGGTGGCCCGTCCAACACCCTGGGTGCCGCCCTTCGCGGACAAGCCATAGAAGCATCCTATCGTTGCGATGATGAAGCCGAAGATGATGGGTTTCGATAGACCCATAAAGACGTCTCCGAAACGGAGCGCCTGATACGCGGTCGTCCAATATTGGTTGGGATCGAGTCCCAACAGCAAGTACGAAACGAAGAACCCTCCGACCAGTCCCACCAAATCCGAGATGATGCTGAGGAAAAACATCATCACCAGACTGGCGATCACGCGAGGCGTAACCAGTTTCTTCGTCGGGTCCACGCCCATGGCGCGCATGGCGTCGATCTGTTCTGTGACTTGCATGGAACCGAGTTCACTGGCCATGCCGCTGGAATTTCGTCCCGCCACCAAAATTCCCGTCAGTACCGGACCCAGTTCCCGGACCATCGACAGCGCGACTAGCTTGCCGGTGAGCGATAGCGAACCAAACTGCTGCAGTGTGCTGGAAGTCTGCAAGGCGAGCACCGCGCCAGTGAACAAGCCAATCAGGACGACGATCGGCAGCGATCCGACGCCGACCGAATCGGCCTGCAGCAAAGTCTCGGCGTAGTAACGCGGCCGGGCGAACAAATTGCTTAGCGACCGCCCGGCCAGCAGCGAGTACTCCTGCACGGCCACGACGTTTTGCTTCGCGATGTCGGTGAAGTAGGCGATCGCCGTCCTCGAATCCGGTAATAGACCCAGAACGAAAATATAACAGAGCGGATGGAATACTCCGTGAGCCAGTTCGCATTGCTGGACTTCAGTCGCTATCGAGGCCAGCGAATTTCCGGCGCCACGCGTGTAGGAGACGGGAAGGCCGGCGAAGTTGATACTTCGGATTCGGCCCGCTGCTGAAGGGTAATTGCACACCGCGTCCCAGTGATTTAGTATCGTTTACCTAGAAGTAACGGCTGTGGTGCAGGAGGCCGGAACATGGCATTTCAAGTCGATCGGAGCGCGTTCGACCCTGATTCTGGGTTCGAATACTACATATGCTTCAAACCGGAGAGCCAGGTCGACGGCGACGAGGTAACCGCGCGCATCTCCATCGAGGTGGCAGTTTCGGTCTCGGAAACCGGTGATATCGCCGACCTCAGCTTCGTGCTTCCTAAGGCCTGCCGCACCGACTACGCCCTGACCTATATCAAGAAAGACCCGACCGCGATTTGCGTCGAGAATCGCGTTTTTGTTTCCTTGCCCGGGCTAAGCGGGGACGCCGTTCTCAACGCTCCCGGCACCGTGGAACTCGATAACGGGGGCCGCATCGTTGCAATCGAGATCAACGGTTGCATTCCACATACCACCACCTTTAAGCCCGCGCGTGCCTGAGTCGCGGCATCCCTGAGCCTCCTCAGGTATCATCACTGCGTGAAAGATGTATCTGCCTTCGTTCTCGCCGGGGGACGCAGTTCGCGTATGGGTACCGACAAGGCACTGCTTCCGTTTGGAGTGAAAACCCTGCTCCAGCTAGCGTTGGAGAAGGCGAGACTCGTTTCCCCAACGACGATTATTGTGGGCGCTCGCGAACGCTATGGCAGCTACGGCGAAGTGATCGAGGATCGGCTTCCGGGTTGCGGCCCACTCGGTGGCATACATGCCGCATTGTGCTCGACGCAGACCGACTTGAACCTCGTAATGTCTGTAGATATGCCGCTGATGAGCAGCGGTTTTCTTTGCTGGCTTGTGGAGATTGCGGCATCGGGACAGGAATTGGCGGTGGTTCCAGAGACCCGGCAACGTTTGCAACCTTTATGCGCAGTCTATCGCCGAGCCGCAAAATGTGTAGTCGAACAAGCGCTGCTGCTGAATGACTTCAAGGTGAGCGCAATCTTTACAAGTATCCCGACTCGCTACGTTCAGGAGGACGAACTGGTCGCTGCAGGATTTTTGCCGGAGATCTTCATCAACCTCAACACACCGGCAGAGTACCAGGCGGCCGGCAAGGCTCATACTCCAGATGCACCGCGAGTGTCCGAAGGCCAATGTCAATGAATGATCGCAAGCCCTACATCCAATTCGAAAACGTTCACAAGGCCTTCGGAGACAAGGTTGTAATCAACGACGTAAGTTTCGACGTCATGCCGGGGGAGACGGTGTGCATCCTGGGCCGCAGTGGTGTCGGCAAGTCTGTTTCGCTGCAAATGATCATGGGCTTCCTGAAAGCTGACAGTGGGCACATCTGGGTGGCGCACGAGGATGTGACCAAATTCAGCGAGCCAGAAATGGAAACCATTCGCAAGAAAGTTACGATGGTGTTCCAGAACGGCGCGCTCTTCGACTCGCTTACCGTCGGAGAAAATGTTGCCTTTCCCCTGCGCGAACGCGGCGGTCTGGAAGAGGAACAGATTTACCAGATCATCGACGGACTGCTCGACATGGTTGGTGTGCGGGAATTTCGCGACCAGTTGCCGTCCGATCTTTCGACGGGCATGAAGAGGTCCGTAGCCATCGCGCGAGCGCTGGCCGCGCAGCCCGACGCGGTGCTCTACGACGAGCCCACCACCATGGTCGATCCCCTGATGGCCCACCTGCTGGGAGACCTGATCAAGAAGCTAAAACGACAGCTCAAGTTGACCAGCATTGTGGTTACCCACGACATGGCGCTGGCAAAGAAGTTGGCTGACCGGCTGCTCTTCCTGCACGAAGCGCGCGCCATTTTCTTCGGCACCTTTGCGGAAATGCAGAAATGCAATGAGCCAATTGTGCAGGAGTTCCTGGAACTCGACTCGCTGGACTTCGAGCGCTACTTCGGCGCGCAACGTCCGCCGCACTCCGCCGGAGTTTAGCCGAGCTAAAATCCCTGCGCTACCAGGCGATCAACCGTTAACGCCGCGCGGTCATCGCGTTGCGTCCATTTCTCCAGGTACTTGGCCACGATGTCGGTCTCAATATTTACGGGATCGCCGGGCTTAAGCGACTTGAGGTTGGTCATCTTGATGGTGTGCGGAATGATGGCAATGGTCAGTCGTGGGCCTTCCAGTTTTGCCACCGTCAGGCTGATTCCTTCCACCGCAATCGATCCCTTGAAGACCAGGTATTTGTCCAGTTCTTCGGGGATGTCGATGATCAACCAGAAATCGTCGGCATTTGCTATTGGTTCCAGCCCAACCAGCCGACCGGTGCCATCGACGTGGCCCTGCACGATGTGCCCACCCATGCGCGCATCCACCTTGAGAGGTAGTTCAAGGTTCACTTCGGCGCCCTCGGTCATGCGCGAAAACGACGTTCGCGTCCATGTCTCTTTTGCCAAGTCCGCGCAGAACGATTCGGGCTTGATATCAAGCGCCGTCAGGCAAACGCCACTCACGGCCACACTGTTGCCCTCCCTGAGTTCCTTCGCAGACTCGGGAGCCTTGACGGTAATGCGATGATTACCGCCATTCTCAACGATGCTGACAACCGTTCCTACTTCTTCCACCAGACCAGTAAACATGAGTCCAACCTCTGACATAGCCCGAGAATGCGGGCCGACTATGAATTCTGTGGTGTTGCATGAACCACGTCCGCGTAGGGATCGCGTAAATATCCCTCCACCGCGAAGTCTTCTCCGAAACGATGCAACGTGAGCGAGCGCACGTAGGCGGCTTCACTCATCCTCCGGTATCCCGTACCTAGTGCCAGGGGGATCGAGGCCGTTCCGGCAATGATTTTTGGAGCGTAATAGAAGAAAATCTTGTCCACAATTTCTGCCGACAGCGCAGCCCAATTCACCATCGCTCCGCCTTCAATGATGAGACTGGTGATTTCGCGCTCGCCCAGTCGCGTCATCACGCGCTCTAGGTCGGGTCGGCCATTGGAGGTCGCGGCCGAACTGGGAAACGGAATTGTCCCGTCTTCAAACGGCTGACGCATGGGGACCTGCTCCACCATAATGCCGTGCGCTTCAAGCTCCTGCCGTTTGTGTTCCTCCGCGAAGCAGCAGAATACGATGACGTCGTAGTTGGCTGTGCGGACAACACGCGAGTCCAACGGCAATCGTAGCCGAGAGTCAAGAATCACTCGCAGCAAGGGCCGTCGCCGCGGAAGGCCCGTCCGATCGGTGAGCAGTGGGTCGTCAGCAATGATCGTTCCCACTCCAACCATGATGGCGTCGTTAGCGTGACGCATTTCATGAACGTGCGCGCGCGCAACCTCGCTGGTGATCCAGCCTCCGCTTGATGCCATCGAGCCCATCGTACCGGGCTCGACACTATCGCCCGGAGGAGGCGCGATTTTGCCGTCCAGGGTCATCGCGGTCTTCAGGGTGACAAACGGCGACTTGTATCGGATGTACCTCGCGAACGCCTCATTCAACTTGCGGGCCTCGGGCTCGTAAAGGCCCTCGTGCACATCGATTCCGGCAGCCTGCAGCCTCGCCAGTCCCCGCCCCGCCACCATGGGATTGGGATCGCGCATCGCGATCACCAACCGTTTAATTCCGGCGCCGATAATGGCGTCGGCACAGGGCCCGGTGCGACCGACGTGCGAGCACGGTTCCAGGTTTACGTAGAGTGTGGCTCCCTGCGCCCGCTCGCCCGCTGCCTCAATCGCCAAGACCTCCGCGTGCTTGATGCCATCGTAGACATGACTGCCCTTGCCCACGATCTTGCCTTCAGGTGAGACCAGAATGGCGCCGACGCGCGGGTTCGGCGAGGCCAGAGCGATCCCGCGTCGCGCAAGCTCCAGTGCCTGTTGCATGTATCGCGCGTCAGTTGGTCTGGCTGGCATTTTCAGTTAAACAAGGACTCGACAAAGTCCTTGGCATTGAAGGGCAACAGATCGCCCACCTTCTCGCCCACTCCAACATATCGAACCGGCAAGCCCAACTCCTTCGAGATGGCAACCACAACGCCGCCTTTGGCGGTTCCATCCAGCTTGGTCAGCACAATCCCTGTGACCCCAGCCGACTGCGTGAATAGTCGGGCTTGCTGCAAGCCGTTCTGTCCAGTAGTAGCATCCATAACCAACAACGTCTCGTGCGGAGCCGAGGGGATAAAGCGCTGCGCGGTGCGCCGCATTTTCTCCAACTCGGTCATCAGGTTGCTCTTGGTGTGCAGGCGCCCGGCCGTATCCACGATCACGTAATCGGTGTTACGCGCTTTGGCAGCCTGCAAGGCATCGAACAGCACCGCCGACGGATCTCCACCGGGCTTGTTCTTGATGACTTCGACTCCGGTGCGGTCGCCCCAGACTTCCAGTTGCTCGATCGCAGCAGCTCGAAACGTATCAGCCGCTGCCAGCAGCACAGTCTTTCCTTGCGCGCGCAGCGCATACGCCAGTTTGCCGGTCGACGTCGTCTTCCCCGTGCCATTCACGCCAACCACCAGGATCACTTCGGGCTCGCCATCTACCTTCCGCACCGGCTCGTTGCTCGGCAACGTTGAGGATCTTGAGCAACTCTTCTTTCAGCACGCGCTTCAGTTCGGTGATATCGCCGATCTGCTTGCGATCCACCTTTTCCCGTAGCGTCTCCAGCACGGCCGACGTGGTTGCCATCCCCAGGTCGGCGCCGATCAGCGTGGCTTCCAACTCATCCAGCGTGTCGCGGTCAATTTCCTTGCCGATCGACGCAATATCGTCGATGCGCTCGCTGAGGCTCTCACGCGTGCGCGTGACCGCCTCTTTCATTCGCTCCAGGAAACTCGGTTTTTCTTCAGTGCTGCCAAATAGGGTCTGAATCATCGATGAGTCCTTCGCGAACCGTTATAAAGTGCGCGACGCGGAGGATATGTCCACACGCGGAAGTTGAGGAGTCGCGAATGTTTAATTATAGACAAGCCGCGATGCCGCCGATGGGACCGCCAGAATCCCGCCAGGTCACTCCACGAATCCCGGGCCGCATGTTCTTCATCCAAACCGTGCTTTACGTATTCAAGTAACCTGAACCATATCTCGCACCTGAGAATCAGTTTGTGTACTCTGTAAGACAGCATTACAGATTGTGTGGGACTTTTTCTGGCACTTGATGGCACTCTTCAAATTGGCGCTACCGTTTTCTCGTCTCCGACGCATACTCGCCGCATGCTGCCTACTTCTCCTGGTCAGCATTTTGGGGCAGGCGCAGGTCCCGTCCCCGTGGGTCGACACGAAACCTCTGTCGATAGATACAGGCGTCACGGGCCTTAAGTTGACCTTGCGTCGTCTGCACACCACGGCTCGCCTGATGCACACGACCGCGCATCCCGACGATGAAGACGGCGGCATGCTAACGCTGGAATCTCGTGGGCACGGCATTACCGCCCTCCAGTTGACGCTGAACCGCGGTGAGGGTGGACAGAACAAGGTCGGCAGTAATCTGCTCGACGAGCTTGGGATCCTTCGCACCCTCGAATTGCTGAGCGCCGATCGGTACTACGGCGTCGACCAGCGATTCACGCGTGTGGCTGATTTCGGTTTCTCCAAGACCCCAGAGGAAACCTTCGACAAATGGAAGGGTCATGACGTCGCGCTAGCCGATATCGTTCGGATCATCCGTACCTTCCGGCCCGACGTGATTTGCACCCGTTTCCAGGGCGCGGGTCGAGATGGTCATGGGAACCACCAGGCTTCCGGGATTCTGACGCGCGAGGCATTTCGCGCCGCCGCCGACCCCAAAAAGTTTCCTGAACAAATTCGCGAAGGCCTGGCGCCCTGGCAACCGAAAAAGCTCTACATGGACAATGTCCGCCCCACCGAAGAGTGGAATGTGGAACTGGAGACGTCACAAGACGATCCTCTTCTCGGCGAGTCTTACGTAAAGTTTGCGTGGAAGGGACTGCAACATCAACTCTCGCAGGGAGCCGGAGGCTGGACACTTTCTGAGGGTCGCCGCACCAGCTACTACAAACTTATCGACTCAGCATTGCCCGGCACTCGAGTCAGCGCGACTCACGAGAAAGATTTCTTCGACGGAATTGACACCTCGCTTCCTTCACTTTCCTCACGTCTCGGCCCCGACGCGAAAGAAGTACCTTGGCTTCGAATTCAACTTGAAGAGATTGCCAAGGCGGTGGAGGAAGCCAGCGCCGCGGTGGAGAAGAATCCGCAGTCTTCGGGGAAGCCATTATTGCGCGGGCTGACTCTGACGAGCGACATTGGTAGGCAAACTCGAAGCGTCGAGTCTGTCTGCCTCAGAAAAAGCCGACTTGATAGCCAATTTGCGCACCAAGGAGCAACAGTTTGAGCAGGCCGCGAACCTTGCCTATTCAATAGACATGGGCATTGGCCCGGGAACTCCTGACGGCCGTCCCATGGCAGAGGAGTTCGATACCGGAAACGGCAAGGTCTTAGCCGCTGTCATTACCGCAGGGAAGTCCTTTCTCCTGCTGGCTAAGCTGCATAACGGCAGTACGCTGCCGATGGATCTGAAGCAGTTTGTCCTTGATGTTCCGCACGGCTGGCAATACGAGTTATTCATGGACAAGGTCCCCGCGCGCATCGCGCCGGGTGACGGATGCGCCCTGACATTTAAGGTCTCGCCACCGGCTGATGCGCAAATCACCAAGGCTTACTTCCACCGCAACGATCCCGAAACCGACTCGGTTTACCAGATCGATCAGCCCGAATATGAAACGCTCGCGCTTCCTCCTCCGCCGGTCACGGCTCGCGTGGTGTACAGCATCGAGGGGCAGGAAGGCGTTATACGGACCGTTGCTCGCACCCCGCTGCATGACACCAAGGGCGAGGCTTGGTCGATGCCGCTGGCCGTAGTACCGCCGTTTTCGGTTATGACGTCCCCGTCGACCCAGATCATTCCCGCCGGATCGAACCCTTCGGCCGAAATAAGTGCGGTGGTTCGATCAACGTCGGATCATGCGTCCGGCACCGTACGTCCTACGGCGCCCAATGGCTGGCGGGTGGAGCCGCCGTCAGCGGTTATCGAATTTACTAAGAGCGGAGAACATGCCTCCGAATTCAAGGTACTGCCCGACGGCGCTGGGGAAGGACGCTATCGAGTCCAAGCCATCATTGCTGCCAATGGCCGTGACTTCAGCGAAGGCTACAGTCTCGTTACGCGCCCCGACATTGGCGGTTTCTTCTATTACCAACCCGCGGTCCAGCGCGCCGCCATCGTGAACGTCAAGGTCCCGCCGGACCTTAAGGTCGGATACATCATGGGCGCGGGCGACGACATACCCACTGTCTTGCGACAGCTGGGACTCGGCGTTACCCTTCTCACGCCCGACGATGTGGAGCACGGCAACTTACAGCAGTTCGGAACCATTGTACTGGGCATTCGCGCTTACGATACCCGCGACGACGTTAAGAAAAACAACCAGCGCCTGCTCGACTATGCACAAAATGGCGGGACTTTAATCGTCCAATACAACACCGATCCAACAAGCTTTAATGCCGGCAATTTCTTGCCTTATCCGGCGCAACTCAGCCGCGCGCGCGTGACTATTGAAGAGGCCCCGATTACGATTCTTGACTCCAAAAGCCCGGTCTTTCGCTATCCCAATGTCATAAACGCGCACGATTTCGATGGCTGGGTACAGGAGCGCGGGCTCTACTTCATGGATAAGTGGGACGACCACTACACGCCACTGCTGGCATGCAACGACCCGGGCGAAGACCCACAAAAGGGAGGGCTGCTGGTCGCTCCCTATGGCAGAGGCTATTACATCTACAATGCGTACGCTTTTTTCCGCCAGTTGCCCTTCGGAGTTCCCGGTGCCATCCGCCTGTACGTCAACCTGCTAAGCGTGGGACATGCGCCCCGGTGATTCCACCGAACAACCCGAATTAATCCGCGGAGTTGGTCTCGCAGGCGCGACCTCGCTGAACATGATCGACATGATTGGCGTAGGTCCGTTCATCACCATCCCACTCATCGTCACGGCAGCCGGCGGTCCCCAGGCGATGCTCGGTTGGATCGCTGGTGCGATCTTTGCTTTGTGTGATGGCCTGGTCTGGGCCGAGCTGGGTGCGGCTATGCCCAACGCGGGCGGTTCGTATCAATATCTCAAGCAGGCTTACGGACCAAACTCCCTCGGTCGCTTGCTGTCGTTCCTCTTCATCTGGCAGTTGTCTTTCAGCGCGCCCCTTTCCATTGCCTCCGGTTGCATCGGCTTGGCACACTATGCGGGATATATCTGGCCTGGCTTAGACCACACCTGGCTGTCGCATACCTATCATCTTGGCGTTCCCCTGCTCGGTCCTCTCGAAATCAGCACGGTGTTGATGCGAGGGACTCTGGTCGCCATGACGAGTTGTGCCGTCATCGTTTTCCTTCTGTATCGGCGTATCACAGCGATCGCCAAGCTGGCTGAACTGCTCTGGGTAGGCGTGGCGATAGCCATCGCATGGATCATCTTCGCTGGTGTTACCCATTTCAATGCCGGCCGTGCCTTCGACTTTCCACCAGGCGCGTTCACGCTCTCGCCAGCGTTCTTTACTGGGATGGGCGCTGCCATGCTCATCGCCACCTATGACTATTGGGGCTATTACAATGTGTGTTTTCTCGGCGGCGAGGTAAAGGATCCCGGCCGTACGATTCCCCGAGCGCTCATCCTGTCCATCGTTGCAGTGGCCGCAATCTACATCGTCATGAACATCAGCGTACTCGGCGTCGTTCCCTGGCGCGAGATGACCGGGCATGCCGCAGAGAGCAACTACATTGTTTCGGTTTTCATGGAGCGCATCTACGGCAACTGGGCAGGCCGTGCCATCGCCGCTCTGATCATCTGGACGGCATTCGCCTCGGTGTTTTCTCTACTGCTGGGGTATTCCCGCGTTCCATACGCAGCAGCTTTGGACGGCAACTATTTCCGCGCGTTTGCCCGCGTGCATCCTGAGAAACGCTTTCCCACCGTGTCGCTCCTGGCGTTAGGCGGAGTCGCGATTATGTTCTGCCTGCTTCGACTCGCCGACGTTATCGCGGCGCTCGTAGTCATCCGCATTCTGTTGCAGTTCATCGTGCAGGCGGTAGGTGTAATGGTCCTGCGCCGGCGTCGGCCTGACATGCCGCGTCCTTTTCGCATGTGGCTGTACCCGCTGCCGGCTCTGATGGCGATTGCTGGATTCTGCTTTATCCTGGTGGCCCGAAAAAACTTTCAACGCGAAATCAAATACGCGTTCGTAATTCTGATAGCGGGCTTGCTGGTCTATTTGGTGCGCTCCTGGAAGCGGAAAGAGTGGCCATTCATCGCCATCTCCACAGCCGCCCTGAGATAGTTCGATGACCCCGCGTCACCTTCTGTATCCAGTCACGATATTGTCAGCGTCTGGCACCTTCGTAGCGGCCAATTTTTTGTCCGCGCGATAACCTTTCGCTCCCCAGCCAGTCTGATCGTCGATGGCTGCAACCGAAGCAGTGCGACGCCAACTCTCGCGCGATGTCACCAGTCCATCAGCGGCGTTGCCCGTAACAGAGATGTCGGCGCTGCATGCTGTGTCCGGAAGCCCCGTTGCGACATCCACTCGCCGCACTGTTCTAGGTCCCTTACACGAGCCGCTCTTCCGCAGCCTGTGGATCGCCGCAGTCGTCAGTTACACCGGCACCTGGATGCAAAATGTCGGCGCTGGCTGGTTGATGACCTCGCTCACCATGTCGCCCCTCATGGTCGGACTCGTGCAGTCCGCCAGCAGCATCGCTGTATTTCTCGTCGTGCTTCCCGCCGGTGCCATCGCCGACGTCGTCGACCGCCGCAAGCTTCTGTTGCTCACTCAATTCTGGATGGTTCTCGCTGCCGCGGGCTTGGGTATCCTTACCATCGCAGGTTGGGTTACGCCTGCGCTCCTGTTGTTGTTCACCTTCCTGATGGGCTTCGGTGCTGTGTTGAACGATCCGGCCTGGCAGGCCATCACGCCCGAGGTCGTCTCCCGCGAGAACTTCGCTGCAGGCATCGCGTTGAATTCTGCCGGCTTTAACGTTGCCCGCGCCATCGGACCCGCCCTCGGCGGACTGGTGATCTACGCCGCCGGTTCCGGTATTGCCTTCCTACTGAACGCCGCTTCGTTCTTCGGTGTCATCTATTTTCTCTATCGCTGGAAGTGTGCACCCGGCCGCACATCGCTGTCCCTGAAACACACGTTCGACACCATGTTCGACGGTCTTCGCCACCTGCGCGGCTCCCGCAACATGCATGCCGTGCTGGTGCGCAGTGCCGTCTTCAGCATTTCTGGCAGCGCTCTGCTCGCTCTATTGCCGCTGATATCGCATCCTTTCGGGTCGCAGGGATTTGGTCTGTTACTGGCGGTCTTTGGCGTGGGAGCTTTGATGGGCGCGACTATCATGCCGTTCTTGCGCCGCATGATGTCAGTGGACGCCCTGGTGGCAACCTCGACAGCCGTCTTCGCGGTGACCACGTATGCGGGTGGGCGCTGGTGTGGCTTCTTGCCAATGTCCATCACCCTGTTGATTGCCGGTATCGCGTGGATCCAGATTCTCGCTAGTCTCAATGTCTCCGCCCAGACTATGGCGCCACATTTCTTGCGCGCCCGCGCTATCTCCATGTATTTACTGGTCTTGCAGGGCGGATTCGCGGTCGGTGCCGCCCTATGGGGAGCCGTTGCCGAGCGAAGTGGCGTGCAGCAGTCACTGCAATACGCCTCCGTCGGACTCCTGCTTGGGATCGCGGCCACAATTTGGTTCCGTCTACATCCCGTTCCGGTTGAGCCCAACACCATCGGCATGGACTAGAATGCTTTGGCACGCAGTACCCGCTCTTAGATTGGACATTCCAAAAAGGAGTTTCGAATGAAGATGCGCATCGCAATGTGTTGTTTACTGGCGAGTCTAGCTATCACCATGACTGCAATCGCACAGGCGAAGCCGGACGCCAAGCCGACATTTGCCTCGGTGCTCGATCACCAACTCAGCGGAACAGAAAAGACCGTGGTTCCCGCTGCCGAGGCCATGCCCGACGACAAGTACAATTTCGCTCCCACCCAGGGCGACTTTAAAGGCGTCCGCACCTTCGGCGCTGAAGTCAAGCACATGGCAGTCGCCAACTATGCGCTGGGTGCCGGAATTCTTGGCGAAAAGCCTCCAGTTGACTTGGGCGGTGGTCCCGACGGACCGGCGAACATTACGTCGAAAGCCGACATCCTGAAGTTCCTCAACGACTCGTTCGCCTATGCCCACAAGGCCGTCAACAGCGTCAACGAAACCAACATCCTTGAGCCGGTGAAGAGCCCGTTTGGTACGAACATGACCACTCGTCTGGCGTTGTCGATCAGCTTGATCGGTCATCCCTATGACCACTATGGCCAGATGGTCGAGTACCTCCGTATGAACAACATCATTCCGCCTGCCAGCCGCAAGTAGGGACAAACCGGCGCGCGGTGGGATTTTGCAAGGGCACGGCTTCACAGGTTGCTGAAAAACTCGATTTCGGCCGTGTTTTGAAGGGGCACAGCTTTAGCTGTGCCGTACCAGTCTTTTATTTTTGTCACCCGAGGAGGCTTCAGCCTCCAAGGGATCTGTTTCCCCGACTTTTTCAGCGGCCTGTTCAGTCGTGCCGCTAAGTCACTTGTTCTTTGCTCGCCGCGCGGACTTAAGTCCGCGCGGTGCCCGCCTCACAGTACCTCGTTTACAATCGCCTTCGGACCTCTCGAGCATGCATATCCCTGATGGATACCTGAGTCCTTCCACCTGCGCCGTCCTCTATGCAGGGGCCGGTCTCGGTTGGTATGGGGCCTTGCGGCGAATCAGGCACACCCTGACCACTCGCATGATTCCGCTGATATCCGTTTTCGCCGCTTTTTCCTTCGTCCTGATGATGTTCAACCTCCCGCTTCCCGGGGGTACCACAGGGCACGCGCTCGGAGTGACTATCGCGACCATCGTGATCGGCCCCGCCGGATCCATCATGGCGATCTCGATCGCGTTGGCCATCCAGGCTCTCTTTTTCGGCGACGGAGGCATCACGACCTTAGGTGCGAACTGCTTCAACATGGCAATCGTGGGCTCGCTGGTTGCCTATGCGACGTACCGTATGATCGCGTCGGGATCAGCGATTACTTCGCGCCGCCGGCTGGTAGCGGCTGCCATCGGGGGTTACCTTGCCACGAATGCTGCTGCTTTCTTCGCTGCTGTCGAGTTCGGAATTCAACCGCTGCTCTTTCGTGATGCTCGAGGTGTTCCTCTCTATGCGCCCTATTCGTTGGGCGTCGCTATACCGGCCATGATGATCGGACACCTCGCAATCGCCGGCGTCGCCGAAGCCGCGATTTCCGCCGGGCTGGTGGCTTATCTGCAGGTCGCAGATCCCAGGCTCTTGCAGAGCACCTCAGGCTTCACGCCAGATTCTGCCCCTGCCGCAATCTACCTGCATCCCAGAAGTCCTTTCGCAAGCTGTGGATCACCGTAGCCCTGCTCCTGTTGCTTACGCCTCTCGGAGTCTTCACTGGGGGTAAGGCGTGGGGCGAGTGGAGCGCGTCAGACTTCTCCAACGCAGAAGGCCGCGCCCGTATCGCCGCCTCCTCGCAAAACCATCCAGTTCCTTCCGATACACCGGCTGGGCTGCAGCGTCTCTCTTCTCTCTGGACCGCGCCCATTCCGGCGTACGCGCCGCAGTTCGTGAAGAGCCCGTCTCTGGGATACATGCTCTCGGCCATGTTTGGAGTCGGCCTCGTGCTCTCGCTCTCATTAGCTGTGCAGGGCTATCTCCGGCGACGCCGCAGCCCGGGACAAGCAGCGTGAGGCGCAATCGGGCGATTGGTTCGACGCTGGTTGGCATCACTCGGGCATTGGGACATGCCTTAGTCTCCGAACAGGTGGCGCGACAGCCAGGTCTACTGCAGGCCCTCGATCCCCGTGTGCGCGTCGCCGGACTCTTCGCCCTGGTGCTCGCCGTCACGCTCTCGCATCGGATCAGCGTGGTCCTCGCACTGTTTTGTGCTGCGATCGTGATGGCCGTGTTGTCACGCGTCAGCCTCGCAACCCTCGCAACGCGGGTTTGGCTGGCGGTGTTCCTGTTCACCGGAGTGATCGCCATACCGGCACTCTTCCTGACGCCCGGTGACGCGGTATTCACAACGCCGGGCGGAGCCCTCCGCATCACTTCCCAAGGTGTTGCCACAGCCCTGCTCCTCGTCGCACGCGTGGAAACGGCCGTGACATTCACCACGCTTCTCGTCCTCTGCACTCCGTGGATGCACGTGCTGAAAGCCCTTCGTGCCTTTCGCATTCCTCCGGAAGTGGTCATGATGCTGGCGATGACGCATCGTTACGTCTTTGTGCTCGCCGAGACCGCCGGCCAGATGTTCGAATCGCGCCAGAGCCGCACGGTTGGCGTGTTGGACGGCGCCACGCAGCGGCGCATCACCGCGCGAACCGCCGGTGTGTTGCTGAGCCGCAGCGTTGAGCTGAGCAACGAAGTATTCCTGGCGATGCAGTCGCGCGGCTTCCGTGGAGACGTCCAAATCCTCTCCGAATTCCGCATGCGCGCCTGGGATTACTTCGGCCTGATGGCGTTTCTCGCAGCAGGTGGTTTCGCGGTGTGGATGGGCCGATCATGACCGACCTTCCCATCTTCGAAGTACAAAACGTCAGCTTCGAGTACGAGAGCGTTCCCGCTCTCCGCGGACTTTCGCTCACCCTCGATCGGGGAAAGTCGGTCGCGCTGGTGGGCGCAAACGGTTCCGGAAAATCGACCTTGCTGCGCCTTCTCGACGCTCTTAGCTTTCCGTCGCAACGGGACTGTCAGCTTCTGCGGCGATCGTCTCACGCCTGAACAATTTCGCAACGACAAGTATGCGATTTCGTTTCGACGTCGCGTAGCGCTCGTCTTCCAGAACCCCGATGTCCAGCTCTTCAACCCGACTGTCTTCGACGAAGTAGCTTTCGGGCCGCTGCAGATGGGTTGGTCAACCGCTGAAGTCATCGCCCGCGTCGATAGCACCCTCGACGTGATGGGTATCTCTCATCTGCGCGATCGAGCTCCGTACCGTTTATCGGGCGGCGAGAAGAAACGAGTCGCGCTTAGCTTCGGTCATCGTCCTCGATCCCGAGGTTCTATTGCTCGATGAGCCGACGGCGATGCTCGATCCCCGCAGCCAGAGCCAGCTCATCGACCTCATCCAGAATTGGAAGGGTTCGTCGAAGACCGTCATCACTGCCACCCATCAGCTTGAGATCGTCGAAGATATCGCGGAACGCGTCGTCGTGCTGGAGCAGGGAACTGTCGTCGCCACCGGTTCACCGCAGGAGATCCTCTCCAACGGCGAGTTGCTGTTGCGCGCCAACCTCGTCCACGCCCATCGCCACAAGCACGGCGACGTGATCCACTCCCATCCGCATGTGCACTCTCACGGCGAGCATAAGCACTGATTTGTGTAAGGACTTGCACTTTGCCGAACCTCTTCGGGGCTAGCGACGACACTGGGTACCCCCTCCCTCACCCAGTCTAAAATCCTCATTCTGTTGAAGATACGGATTAATAGTCCCGCAAATTCGTCTGCGCGTGGGCCTTACAGGCAAATTCCTCTTAACAAAGGAGTTAGGCGGGATTTTCGGAGGGCGGAACGACGTTTTGGCGGGGAGCGGGGCAGAAAATCGAAAGCGAACGGGACCCATCACAGGTCGAGCCACCTTTACTTCGACGATGAGGTGGAGGTCCGGATGTATCTCTGGGACACATCTCTCCCTCATCGTTCCGCAGAGAGTGTAGGTTCGGGGAGTGCGGATGCGCTAGCTCAGGGAGGGAACAGCTCTAGTAATGAAAGCGGAATTTCACCTGCACAAGCACTAGCCCCGTTCAGTAGTGGAACCGCCAGCGAAACTCCATATAAATCTGCCGTGGCTCGTTCCAGTGAAATCCACCAAATGTCAGACTGTTGTCCAATTGCACGCGGAGGTTGGCCACGTTCAGCGCGGTCACGGAAACATTGAACTTGCCTTCGGCGAAGCTTTTTCCCACCGAAAGATCAACCGTGGTGTGGCTGGGCAGATAGGTCCCGGGGTATTGCGATTGCGGCGTTCCGTACAGCCCATTCACAAATCCTGAGCCGTAGTAAACGTTCCCCGAGGCGTAGCTGTGCCACGGCAGGCTGGTATTGGCCCCGATGTTCAACGTGTTTCTTTGATCATGGTCGACCGGGGAGTATCCCGGCGGTATGTACAGGGGACAATCCTCGGTAACGGGGGCGGGACAGATCAAGCCTCCCGTAATCGGCGAGGTGGCCTGGGCGATTTGATTGGCATAGACAAGGTGAAATTGAGCGCGATGCCACAGGATGGGTGAGCGCAGTGTGAGGTCCCAGCCCTGGATCAACGCCCCATACCATGTAATCGGCCAAAAGAGATTCGACTCTCCGATATTGTTATGGTCCAGCCAGTTCTTGGCTTTCGTTTGATAGTTATCAACCTCAAGGTTCCAGCCGCGGTAGGGAATAATGACACTAGCCTCCCATTGTTCATCCCGCTCACCCTGCAGAGGAGAGAAAGTGAGATTCTGGCTGTTGGCAAAACCAAAGAGCGAGCCGGTGGCTGTCGCCAAAGGCGGCGGTTGATAGTACTGACCATAAAAGGCGCGCAAAACCCAATTCAGGCGCGGAATCCTCACCGCAACGCCAATGCGCGGATCGGTCGCGTTCTCAGAAATCGT
This sequence comes from uncultured Acidobacteriaceae bacterium, assembly GCA_963722405.1. GTDB lineage: Bacteria > Acidobacteriota > Terriglobia > Terriglobales > Acidobacteriaceae > DASRAA01. Next base: position 46,539 of record CAVRMO010000012.1, on the reverse strand, counting down.
TGATCGGAACTCCGTTTGGCGGAGTCCGCCGATGATGGTCAACCACTTCGTCGCGTTGAACCGGTCGCTGAAGAACTCCTCGGCCACCCCACCGTTCACGCTGATGGAGGAAGGAGGATAGTTCGGTGTTCCGTCTGTGAACTGGTTATCGAAGTAGTTGTGCTGGTGCTGGTAGAATCCGTACACTCCGGCTTCCAGGTCGTTTCTCCAGAAACTTTTATTGACGATCCCTTGCAGCCCGAGATAATTGGCAACCTGATTGACGGTCGTGCTAACAGGATAGTCGTTGGGACCGCCTTGGTAGTTTGCGGCGTTGTAATGATAGAACGGAGAAAGCGTAAGCAGCGTAGTGGAATTGAAGGTGTGCACCCAGGAGAAGATGGCGTAGCCATCGGGCTCTCGCTCGGCGTCATGCAGACCGTAACTGGGGGACGCGCCCGACGCTACCAGGATCTGGTTTCCGGTGGAGTTGGGATCAGGGTCGATGGGAATCTGGTAGTAATCCTGCCGCAGGGAAGTAACAACCCGGTACTGGTTCTTGGGATCGTGATTGATGATGAACGAAGCGAATCCTCCGTAGCCGTTCTGTGCGTCATGAACCACTTGCGGGATCGGAGTCTGAAGTCCGTAGTTACTGCGATTTCCATTCAAGCTGGCATAGTAAGCAAATTTCTGTGTGTGTCCTCCGCAACTGATTTGGTCGTCCGTCTGATAGTAGTTCCCGGCGCTGATGAGGAGATCACATTGCCGGTTGCGCTCGAAGCCGGTATTCGGAGCGACGTTGAAGACGCCGTAGGTGCGGTCTCCATATTCGGCCGCGTAGCTGCCGGTCTCGGCCTGGAGATACGAGACGTCTTTGGGATTGAACTGCGGACCGACGTTGGATGCGATGTTGGTGTTGGGGATGGGCACGCCGTCAATGGCCCACGTGACCTGGTGGCCTCCGCGAACGTGCAGTTGGTCGTGCACCATGTAAGAGCCGGGAACAAACTCGGTGACGATCTTAAAGCTGTTGCTGGCGTCAACACCGGCGTAGCGGGAGATCTGCTCGTGGCTGATGAGAATGTCACGCCGCGGCGAATCGGGGTTCAAGTCCTCGGGGGAGGCGGTGACCGTGACTTCCTGCTTCGCGCTAGCGACTGCAAGCTGGTAGTGGAGCACGGGCGCGGATCCCGAAACCACGACCAGCACTTGCGATTGCGGCGCGAATCCAGAGGCATCTACGTTAATGGTGTAGCTGCCGAGCGGCACTGCGTCGAAGTGAAACTCGCCGTCGTTGTTGGTTTCGGCAGACAAGTTGTACGCGGAATCGTTGGCCTGCAGCGTAGCATGCGCGCCGCTGACCGGGTGGTGCTGCGGGTCATGCACCACTCCTCGTATGTTTCCGAATACGGTGGCGCAACAGGGAAGGCCCACTGCCAGGATCAGGGGCATCAACGCAAGTCGCACCAAGCGAGGAAAATACAGACCCACGAAAATAATCTCCGAACATTCGCATGCGCGACGGAGAGCGCACGACGGGCTGGCTATGGCCGTCGCCCAATTGACGGAAAAACACAGAACTGGATGGAGAAGGGAGGGTTACGCGGCTGGAGGTCCGCGTTTGTGGGTGTCGTCGTTGAGACTCGTGCCGAGGGTTACTTCGGTTGGCTGGGCGGCCTTGTTGCTAACAACAAAAATAGCGGTATGATGCGTCTCCGCGGTCAGCGCCACCAGCGAAGATGTCAAGGCCGCGTGAATACGATACGGGCAGACCTGCGGGACGGACTTGAAGCCTTCGAGTCCGGAGGCCCCCATGGACATTTCGCAATGGTGCTTGCCCTCGGCGCGGCAGCATGCGGGCACTGACGACGCACTCGCTTGTGCCAGTGGCGCGAGAGTGGTGGTGAGCAGGACCAGTAACACCGCGATGGATGCGATCCGCCTCATAGGTAGACGGATTCTAGCAGATCGATTGCTGTTGTGATAAACACACATTGCGGAGGTAAACGTTGCGCTACTTGATCGCCGTTCTCGCGCTGGCAGGAATTGTGGTATCAGTTCTCGCCCTGCAGGTGCACTACAGTACTGAGACCGCGCCCTGCAGCATTAACGAGAAGTGGGACTGCGGCATTGTGAACCACAGCCCGTATGCCGAAGTTCGTGGCGTCCCTGTGGCTGCGGTCGGCATCGCCGGGTATCTGTTGATTGGAATCCTGGCTATGCTTCGCCGGCGTGGCTGGGTGCTGGCTGCTGCTCTGATCGGGATGGCCTTCGCGCTCTATCTCACCAACATCGAAGCGCGCGTGCTTGGGGTGTGGTGTCTCTATTGCGTGATCTCGCAAGGAATCATCGCCGTGGTGACTCTGCTTTCCATCGGGTGGATGGTGTGGGCTGCGACGCGCGGGAAGGCCTCGGCTTGAAGCGTCAGGCGTCCAACTCACCCGGTTCCATCTGGTCAACGAAGCACCATATCCAGCGCTCTCCCGGCTCAATGGAGCGAATGAGCGGATGTCCGACGTGGTGAAAGTGTTTGGTCGCGTGTTTGTTCTTCGATGAGTCGCAGCAGCCTACGTGTCCGCAGACGAGGCACAGGCGGAGATGAACCCATTGGTCGCCCAATTTCACGCACTCCGGGCAAACATGGGTGGTGGTCGTTGTGACTTTAATCTGGTCCAGATGAGTACAGGTTTCAGGCATATCATTTTCCCTTGGCGTGGCTAACGCTCTAAGCTCTTGCGGTCCCAGCTTCCCAGGATGGCTCGCTGCTTCGTAGGTACTCTGGAGAAACTGTAGTAGTGAATCTTTGGGCGATTGGGCACCGCGCACGTCGTCGTACATCAGCAAGAACTCGTGCAGTTCAGGATGATAGAACGCCGCCTTAGGTTGCACTTTGTACTCGGCAAAACCGGACGGCTCGGGCGCAGCGTAGGCGTAGTACGCGGCCCCATCCACGCCACTGCCTCCCGGCCAGAAACCTGCGCTGCTGACCTCGTGTGAGTAGGCTTCGGCAGTGACCGGGTCGGCGCCGGGACGGGGCGGGGCAGGGCGGCCGCTGAAACGTGTCACGGCGAGGTCAAAGCTTCCCCAGAAGAAATGAACCGGGCTTGCCTTGCCGATAAATCGCGCCCGAAACTCCTTGAACACCTCGTCGCTCCACTGGAGTATTCGCCAAAAGCGACTCACAGCGTCCGCATCGTAAGCGGCGTGGGTCACGTCTTCTTCAAACCGAATGGGATTGGGGAATTCAACCGGCAATGTGTAGACGTGGACGTCGATCCCGAGTTCGTGCAGCGCAGTCATGAATTTCCGGTAGAACTCGGCCACCGACTGCGGCTCGAGTTTCAATTCGCGGATGTCTCCGCCACTGGTTTCGATCACTAACCTGTGGTCGACGAAGTCGAAGCGGATTTCGAAGGAGCCATCTTCGTACGGAATGGGTGAGGTCGTCAGCCCGCTCGCGGTTACGTAGAAAGCGATGCCCCACCAATGATTGATCGCAGGGCATCGCTCGAGGCGCACTTTGCCAACGATCTGCGTCCACATGTGTAGCGTGTCGTAGGTGGCTTGCCACTCGGACAAAGGCAGAGCCGGCAGGTCGGTCGAGGTCGCTGCGGGTGGTTGCGAGTCAGTGCTCATGACGTCTCCTCATCGAATAGAGCGTACTAGGAAATGGGGCGGCAAGGGTGGGTCGACCGAAGGAGTTTTTCGCACACTCGCTGCAATTATTTCCCTGGGCCGGAAGGAAACAGGTAGCCCGAGAGCATCCGTTTCATTTCCGAGATAACATGGTCGCGCTCTTCCAGGGTGGACTGCTGATAAGCGAAGGCAATCAGTCCCTCTCCCGCCTCGCTCACCACGCGAAGCATCAGGTCCAGCTCAGGAGCGTCGGGAATCCCCAGCCGCTGCAGCATGAAGTGCTTCAACAGCGCCGGCAATCCGACGACAGGAGAGGCCTCGCGTTCTTTGGTTGCAGCGCTGATGTGGCGTCCGAACGAGATGGCTCGAAAGTCGGGATTGGCGTCGAGATATAGAACATAGGCATCGACGACGTCACCAAGCAGAGAGGCAGGATTGAAGAGCGAAAGGTCAGAGAGTTCACGCTCGAGCTTCTGCATCACCGTCAGTTCGAGCGAAAGACGAAACTGTTCGACATGACGAACGGCAATGGCGTCAACGATCGACTGTTTATCGGGGAAGAACCGGTATAGCGCTCCGATGGAAAGGCCCGCCTCGCTGGCAATGCGAGTAGTCGTGAGGGCCTCGAGCGGAAACTGACGAAGCAGGGAACTAGCCGCATCCAGCACTCGCTGAACGGTCTGCATACTGCGTGTCTGCACGGGTGTACGCCGCGACGGAGTGGGCGCAGCACTCTCCGAATCGTGGCTAACTATCTGATTTATCGAGCTCATGAGAAATGATCACTGGCTAACCCATTGACATCATTGCACAATTCATGTAAAAACGAAAGAGAGTTCGCGTTCTCATTCAAGGAAGGCCTAAACCATGGGTGTGCCGGTTTCGCAGATGTGGACGGTGGCCACTTACGTCCTGAAGCAGAAGGTCAAGGGGCGGAAGCGGTATCCGCTCGTGCTCATGCTGGAGCCACTATTTCGTTGCAACCTGGCGTGTGCCGGTTGCGGCAAGATCCAGTATCCGGCGCACGTGCTGAAGCAGAACCTGTCACCCGAAGAGTGCTTCCGGGCGGTGGAGGAGTGCGGCGCGCCGATGGTTTCCATTCCGGGCGGTGAGCCGCTGATGCATCCACAGATAGCCGAGATCGTTGAGGGATTGGTGGCGCGCAAGAAGTACATCTACCTTTGCACTAACGCGCTGCTGCTGAAGGAAAAGATCGACCTGTTCAAGCCCAGCAAGTACCTGACGTTTTCAGTACACGTTGATGGCCAGCGAGAGGGCCACGATTTCTCGGTTTGCCGCGAGGGTGGCTACGACATCGCGATCGATGGGATGAAGGAAGCGCTGGCGCGTGGGTTCCGAGTGACTACGAACACGACACTCTTCGATGGAGCCGATCCCAACAGCGTGCGTGCGTTCTTCGACGAGATGATGGACCTTGGGGTTGAGGGCATGATGCTTTCGCCCGGCTACTCGTACGACAAGGCGCCCGATCAGCAGCACTTTTTAGGACGCGCCCGCACGCGGCGACTGTTCCGTGCGATGCTGGCGAACCGCAAAGCAAAGTGGGTATTCAACCAGTCGCCGCTGTTTTTGGAATTCCTGATGGGCAAGCGCGACTATCCGTGTACGCCATGGGGCATGCCGACATTCAACCTGTTTGGGTGGCAGAAGCCGTGCTACCTGTTGCAGGACGGTTACGCCGATACCTTTGTAGAGCTGATGCAGGCGACGGAATGGGAGAAGTACGGCACGGAGTCCGGCAATCCCAAGTGCGCGAACTGCATGGTGCACAGCGGATACGAGGCCTCGGCAGTGAACGATACATTCGGCTCGCTAAATGGTTTTCTGGCAACGGTGCGCGCGACCTTCTCAAGCAAATATCACGACCCCGAAGCTGAGACCATGTTGAAGGAGCACGTGCGTCCGGTGCACTCTTACAATCCGCTCGTGCAGATTGGAGATGCCACGCTTTCGCCAGAAGCGGGCGCAAGGATGGGGCACTCAAGTCTTGAGGAGAGCCGGGCATGAGCGAGCCGCAACGCAATTTGACTGCTGACGAACTGGAAGTTGTCGAGGGCACTGAGCACCACAAGATCGAGGGCTGGATTCCTGAACTTGCGACTGACGATGACGTCCGCAACGCGCTGGAAGAGGCGTTCGATTACCGCGGAGATGTGACCATCATGCTTAGGGATGGCACGCGCGTCGAGGGCTACATCTTCGATCGCCGCAAGGGATCGACGCTGGCGAGTTCCGTGGTGCGGATGATTCCGCAGAATTCCGCGGAGAAAGTTTCCGTACCGTACTCCGAGATTGCCGCCCTGGCATTCACTGGACGCGATACCGCGGCGGGTAAGAGTTGGGAAGCGTGGGTACGGAAATACTGGGAGCGCAAAGCGGCGGGCGAGAAGGGAATCGCGCTCGAGCCGGAAGCGCTGGAGTAGGTGTGCAACCCAGCGATCTCATCCCCGAGCTACCCGCCAGGGGATGACAAAGCGAGAAGTGGCCTGCGTTGGCTGACGCGGCGAAATGCGGGTTCCTCGGCTCGTTTCGCTCGCTCGGGGTGACAAAATGGAAAAAACAGAGTCACTTGGGCTTCGCAGCCATTCCTCAGCCAAACCGCATCGGCGAGAACGCGGCGAGATCGAACTCCGGTTCGCGGCCCGTGACTAGTTGAGCCACCAACTGCGCGGTGATTGGCGCCAGCATGATGCCGTCGCGATAGTGTCCGGTGGCGGCGAAATAACCGCGCAACGACGTATCTCCGAGGATCGGGAGACTGTCGGGGGTGCCAGGACGCAATCCGGCCCACGCGTCGTGAATCCGCATGTTGGCGAGTTCCGGGGTCGCACTAAGTCCTGCCTGGCGCAATTTCTGAATCGTGTCGGGATCAACGCGCTTGTCGAAGCCGGCTTCCTCGACGGAGGCTCCCAGCAAGATGCGACCGTCGGAGCGAGGAATAATGTAGACCTCGGGAGTGCGCACAACGTGCCGAATTAGAGGTCCATGGTGAGGGGCTCCAGCCTGCGGAACGAGACAAACCATTTGCCCCTTAACGGGGCGCGTGGGAATCGGCACGCGTGGAATTTGAGCAGCCCAGGCTCCGGAACAATTTACAACGGCGCCTGCGAAATAATTGGAGTGAGCGGTCTTGACGCCGCCAACGCACACGTCGGTAGCCAGCACCTCGAGGACGGGCGATCCGGTGACGAAGTCCACACCGCGATACTTGGCCGCTTTGATGAGCGCTTGACCGAGGGCGCGTGGATCGACGCTACGCTCGGGAAGAAACCATGCGGTCTGCCGCAGCCTTAGCAACGGCTCGAGTTGAGTGAGTTCGGCGTGCGTCAGACGACGCGATCCCCCGAGCTCGGCAGTGTCTTCGCTTCCGAAGCACGCGATCGTCCCTGTATCGCGCAGATCGACGGAGTCAGCAGATTCGTCTTGCAGGTCGTGTACGAAGGTTGGATACATCTGCGCGCTGGCATCAGCCAGTGGGCGAAGACACGGTGGAATGTTCGGGTCACAGCTTGCGATCATGCCTCCGGCGGCGTAGGTCGATTCGCGGGCAGGCTCCTGCTTCTCGACCACTAAGACGTCGAGCCCGTCGGCCTTCAACTTCCACGCCAAAGACAGGCCGATAACGCCTCCACCAATGATGATTGCGTCCCAAGTTTTCACTCAGCGATTGTAGAGCACCGAGGAGCGGCCAATGCGGCTCCGACTGGGAACCTGGAGCAACTTGGGGCCTCATTTCGGGTTTCCAATGTCTATAATGGTAGAAAGATTTATCAGAGTATGACTAGCCGGTCGTTGCGGCTTTTGCTGTCCTGACATGGTAACTAACTAGTGAAGGGATCGCCGCTTCTAACGCCGCTCACCACGATCATCGGAATTTTCATTTCAAGGCGCCGGTATTCTCCAAGATTTCAGGTCCAGGACGAAAGGAACATAGATGTACGAAGAAGACGTGAGCAACCCCGTGGAAGCCCCCCATAGCGGAGGCGCAGATCACGGCTCAATATTGAAGTATGTCCTGCTTGGCGTAGCACTGGTGTACGTGCTCGCTTCGCTGTACTTCATGTACACGCTCAAGGGGCGGCTGGATACGGTTGACCAGAAGCAGCAGGCGTTGGAGTCGGCGCAGACTGAGTTGTCGGCGAGACTGCACAGCACGAAGTCCGAGTTCAAAGAGGCGTTGACTTCCGAGGTAGGCCTGACGAAGGCGGAAATTGCCCGCCGAGCGGCTGAGTTGGAGAAGGCGCAGAAGGCTGGAGAGGCCAAACTTTCGGCAGCTCAGAGCCAGCAGGGTCAGCAGATTGCCGCCGTCAGCGGGGAAGTCACTGGCGTGAAGACGGAAGTCGGGGCCGCCAAGACCGACATTGCCAAGACGCAGACCGAATTGCAGGCAACCAACCAGAAGCTGGAACGCACGATTGGCGATCTGGGCGTCCAGAGCGGATTGATCGCGCATACCTCGGCGGAACTGGACGTTCTGAAGCACAAGGGAGATCGCAACTATTTCGATTTCACGCTGAAGAAAGGGGCTAAAACGCCCATTTCGACCGTCAGCTTCGAGTTGAAAAAGGTTGACGCGAAGAAGAGCCGGTTCACGCTCAATGTGATCGCCGACGACAAGACGATCGAAAAGAAGGACCGCACCGTCGGGGAACCGTTGCAGTTCTATACCGGGCGTGATCACCTGCTGTATGAAGTTGTGGTTTTCACCGCCGACAAGAACAGCATCACCGGGTACTTGAGCACTCCGAAAAATGCGCCCAAGCCGGTGACCCCGTCGTAGCAGTTCCGAAGTTACGTAGAGTGACAAACCCAGAGCATGCCTCTGGCTTCGTTTCGTTAGGACTACTTTGCTGGCGCGTTACCCTGTTCGTGGAGCACGATAGCCTTCTGATCGTAGGGATAAATGGTCACGTTCAGGCCCTTGCGCGCGTAAAACTGCTCTTTCGTAATAGGGAATGTGACCATCACACTGCCCTTGGCCTCGCCACCAGGCGCGATTTTGGTCTCGACCTTCAGGGGCTCCGTGGCATAGGCGCGCAAGTCAGGAAATGCCTGTAGGTACCGCTCATAGTCCACGGCCGATGCGGCGTCATCCGGGGAGGACTCGCCTGCGTCGGTGGTAATGTCGGCTGTGATTTCCTTGATGTACAGGGTCTTGTCGCCAATGTTGCGCAGGGTCACCTGCATAAGGACCATGGAATTCGCCGCGTCCTGCTGTTGCATTGCGAAAGCCCGATCGACCTGACCTTGGGCGACGGGCTTGGATCGAAAAATGTACGCGACTCCGACGACGAAGACCATGACTACAAGCAGTGCGACTGCCAGCGGAGCAACCGGAGGGAGTGTGCGCCTGGCGCTGTCAAATTCTTCGGTAATCGGTACATGGCCCGCGTCGAACCCGGGCCCGGGTTTGGGAAAGTTAGTGTCTGCCATAGGCACCTGCTGGAAGGAGCGCCAAGTGTAGCTTACGCTCGGTGCGCGAGGGATTCACTTAGTTTGTTGGCCAGTGATGTTTGATGGCTTGCCGAAATTCCCTTTCGGGAAGAGTATTAAGGACGTCCTTCGTCGTGAGCCAGGCGCGGCGAGCTTGCAGAATTCCATACTTGATCTTCTCGAAGTGCGAAGTGTGGTGGGCGTCAGTGTTGATGACGATTTTGACGCCACGGTCGCGAGCCATACGCAAGTGAACGTCGTTGAGGTCCAGACGATCGGGGTAGGCGTTCAACTCCATCGCGACCTGTTTGTCAGCCGCTGTTTTAAGGACTGCTTCAAAGTCAAATTGGTAAGCCTCGCGCCGCAATTGCAGCCGGCCCGTGGGATGCCCCAGGATGGCGACGTTCTTGTTGTTGATCGCGCGGAGTAGGCGATCGGTCATCTGTTGGCGCTCCTGGTTGAAGGCGGAGTGGACACTGGCAACTACCACGTCCATCTGTTCCAAGACAGAATCGGAGAGATCGAGGACGCCGTCGCTCAGGATGTCGACTTCGATGCCAGACATGATGGTGATCCCCTCAATCTGATCGTTTGCGTCCTTAATGCGGGCGATGTGCTTCAGAGCGCGTTTGTCGTCGAGGCCGTTCGCCATGGCGAGATTCTTGGAGTGGTCGGTGATGGCAATGTACTGGTAGCCGCGTTGCTTGGCGGCCTCGGCCATCTCTTCAATCGTGTTTCTGCCGTCGGTTTCGACGGTGTGCATGTGCACTTCGCCGCGGATGTCCTGAAGCGTGATCAGGTTGGGCAGTTCGTGCTTTTCAGCGGCTTCGATTTCGCCTAGATTTTCGCGGAGTTCGGGTGGAATCCAGTCGAGCTTGAGCGTGTTGTAAAGCTCTTCCTCGGTCGTGCCGGCAACCCTCTTGTTGTCCTTCAGGCGATTCAGGCCATACTCATTCAGGGTGAGGCCCATCTTCAATGCTCGTTGGCGGAGCGCGACACCGTGGCTCTTGGAGCCGGTGAAATACTGCAGGCCCGCTCCGTAGGAGTCCGGAGCCAGGGTGCGGACGTCAACCTGCAGGCCATTGCGCAGTTTGAAGCTGACCTTGTTATCACCTTTGGCGAGGACCTGATCGATTCCGGGAAATAGAACGATCTGCTCAATAAGGGCTGCGCGTTGCGTGTCGTCGATGCAGCAGGGACCGGTCACCAGGACATCGAGGTCGCCAACCGTCTCTCGGCCACGGCGCAGGGAACCGGCGGGAGTAATGGAATCAATCCCCTCGATACTTTTCAGATGTGCGGCAAGCTTTTCGGCGGTGCGGTCGGCTTCGTCAATCAGGAAACGTCCGGCAATGCGGCGATAGTCTTCGATCGCTTTGAGAATCTTCTGCTCGGTCTTTGCGCTCATGCGGGGCAGTGTCTGCAACTTGCTTTCTTTAGCAAGCTGTTCGACGCCCGCGAGGTCGCTCACTTGAAAAGCGCTCCAGATCAGCGCAATAGTCTTTGGTCCGAGGCCCTGGATTTTCAGCAGTTCCAACATCGAGGGCCGATATTTCTGCAGCAGTTCCTGATGCAGATGGAGTTTCCCGGTCTGTGTCAGTTGCTGGATGTTGGCGGCCATGCTCTTGCCGATACCCGGAATCTCCAGCAACTTTTTCGGATCGTCGGCGAGGGCGGATACTTGTTGAGGGAGTCCCTCGAGGGCCTCGGCAGCATTTCGATACGAACGAATGCGAAAGGAGTCATCGCCGTTGATTTCCATCAGGTCGGCGGTTTCGTACAAGACGTTCGCGATGGTCTTATTGTCCACGAGCGGTATCCGAGGGAATTGTAACGTGCAATCGTCGGCGAGTGGCGCGCTCCGCGATTCGTGATCGGATACAGTGGCTTGGGCGAAAAAAATCCCAGCGACGAGGCTGGGATTTCTTCGGCTAAATTATCTGGGTCTACTGAACTTTCACGACGTTCGCAGCTTGCGGCCCTTTCTGACCGTCGACAATCTCAAATTCAACTACATCGCCTTCCTGAAGGCTTTTGTAACCCTCAGCATTCAGAGCGCTGTAGTGAACGAATACATCGGGACCATCGTCACGCCCGATAAAACCAAAGCCCTTAGCATTGTTGAACCACTTTACGGTTCCTTTCAATTTCACTTTCTGTTCCTCCGGGCAACGGGCGGTCTGCGTCCTTACGGGCAGACACCGTTCATAAAGTAGGTCAAGCAGGTCGAAGCTAACGGGGCCAGTCTCCCGTAGAAATTCAGATTCCCAGATGGGTGCTGGCGGATCGGAGACACGCCTGTTGGACCGTCTAGCAAGATTGTGTAGGAACTTCGTGGTGTTGTCAACGGAGTATACAGACGGGCGGATAAAGGGGCTTGCGATCTTAGAGTTGCACGGGTCTTAATGCAGAATTAACGGATAACGCCGCTGACTGTGGCGATTCACAACAGACCGTTGTGCAAACCTTATCGGCTCTACGGGGCCAGGTGCACGTCGTACCATAGAACTCCGGCGATAGTCTTTCCGTCGCGTATTCTGCCCGACATAATGAGACCTACAACTTTCGAGAGCGGAACCAGTTCATGCTCAATGCGCTCATCGGATTCGGGATGGGCCTCGCCCGGCGTTAGTCCACGAGCCAGAAATATGGTCATGGTCTCTTCCAGGAAGCCGGGGCTGGGATAAAAGAACAAGGCTTTTTTCCACAGGCGAGCGCGATAGCCAGTTTCTTCCCATAACTCACGCTTTCCGGCGGCCAAGGCAGCCTCGCCGGGATCGATTCGTCCGGCCGGCAACTCAAGCATGTAATCCTGAGCAGCGTATCGGTACTGGCGTTCCAGAAGCACGCGCGGTTCTGGTGAGGAGTCATCCACTGCGAGGACAACCACGGATCCGGAATGACGTATGACTTCGCGGATGGCTGTGACGCCATTCGGTTCCTGCACGCGGTCGCGCGTGACGTTGAAAACTCGTCCCTTGAAGACTGTCTTGGAAGACAAGACCTTCAGCTTTACAGAGGCGGTTGACTTCGATTTCGGGGGCTTGTGGGCAGTATTCGTACGCGCGGACATGTTCCCACTATAGAACAGGACAGCACGACTGAAGGCGAGGGAAGCGGATGGTTTGCTATGCTGGCGGCGATGCGAAAGGCGAACTCAAAACGCGTCACTGTCAGCATAGTGGGGCCCGGCAGGGTAGGGTCTGCGCTGGCGGTCGCCCTGGCACGGGCTGGATATCAAACGAAGTTCCTCGTCACGCGCTCGCGGAAACGCATTTCTACGGACGTGACGAAAGTGGCCCGGCAGTTGAACGCCGAAGTTGTGAAGCTTGGAGAGAAAACGCTCGACACAGGATTGGTGTGGATCGCGGTTCCGGATGATGAGATCGCTGTAGTTGCTGCGAAATTGGCTGCGGCCCAGGAATGGCGCGGACGATCGGTTTTTCACTCCAGTGGGGCACTCACGAGCGACGTGCTGTCGCCGCTGCGCGCTAAGGGTGCCAAGGTGGCGTCGGTGCATCCCGCCATGACTTTCGTACGTAGGTCGATGCCGACACTGGCAGGCGTTACTTTCGGTGTGGAGGGCGACCCGCAAGCGGTCCGTTTGGCAACCAAGGTGGTCCGCGATCTTGGGGGGATAACAGTTCCGATCAAGAAGCAGAACAAGGTCCTGTATCACGCGTTCGGGACGTTCGCCTCACCGATGGTGATCGCGCTGATGGCGGCGCTGGAGCAGGTGGGCAAGGCGGCAGGTGTGAAGACATTGCGGCTTCGAGATATGGCGGGGCCGCTTCTGCAGCAGACGCTCAGTAATTACCTGAAGCATGGAGCGGCGGCGGCTTTCAGCGGCCCGCTGGTGCGCGGGGATGTTGCCACCGTCCGCAGACATTTGGCGGCTCTGCAAGGGTCTCCGCAGGCGCGAGAAGCCTATATCAGCCTGGCGCGTGCGGCGATAAAACTCCTGCCGGTGAAAAATAAGTCGGACATCGAGAGGGAACTCACAGCACGGAGAATTGGGAATCGGTCTCGCAAAGCCTGATGCAACAGCCCACCGGTTCTACAAGCTGGTGAACAAGTGGCCCATGCGGTCTTTCTTGGTTTGCAGGTACTTTTCCGCATGTTCGTAGGGCTCAACATCGGCCGGAACGCGCTCCACGACCTTAATCCCCGCGTTCTCCAGAGCAGCGACCTTGTCGGGGTTATTGGAGATCAACCGCACCGCGGTAACACCCAGAGTCCTGAGCATTTCAGCCGGCAACGTGTACTGGCGGTAATCGGCGTCGTAGCCCAGTTCCTCGTTGGCTTCAATGGTGTCGAGCCCACCGTCCTGCAGCTCGTACGCCCGGAGCTTTGCCATCAGGCCAATTCCGCGGCCTTCCTGCTGCTCGTAAATCAACACCCCGGCGGCGGCTTCGGCGATCAGCGAAAGCGAAAGCTCAAGTTGCTGGCGACAATCGCAGCGCATAGATCCGAACACGTCACCCGTGAGGCATTGCGAGTGGATACGAACCAACGGGGGAGCGGAATGGATGTCTCCCATGACGAGAGCGACTGCTTCTTCCTTGCGTCGTTCTACTTTCCCTTCGCAAGCAAGTTGGGCAACTTCATCGGCAGCTAATCCTTCCGGAGGATTCTGGAAATATCCTTCGAAGCCATAGATCCGGAAATCTCCCCAACGAGTAGGGAAGTTGGCGGACGCGACCTGTTTGACTCGGGAGGCACTCACTCTTCGATTATAAGCTGCTGCTGGGTGGCGATGCGTTGGCGCGAACCCTAGCCACCAAGCAGGTGTGACGTACATAGGGTTTCAAACATTCAAGCAAAGAGAACGGGCGGCATAAGCCACCCGTTCAGGTATTCACAAACTCGCAAACAGTTAGCGGCCGTGGCCTCCGCTGTGACCGCCGGAGGCATGTGATCCTCCGCTGCTTCCGCCGCCAGAGTAGTGTCCTCCACCGCTTGGTGATCCGCCGCCCGAATAGTGCGGGGCAGAGGGAGCCGAGTAGTGTGGCGCCGACGGACTGGTTGCGCGAGCACTGTAAGCAGGGGCAGCACCGTATGGCACCGCGGAACGGTAAGTCGCCGCCGGAGCGGAATAGGAGCCGCGACTGGAGGCGTAGGGCGACGCGCTGCTGGCGTAGCTTGCTGAGCTTCCACTGTTCGAGGCGCTGCGACCGGAATAAGGCGAAGCGCTGTAAGCGGGGGCCGCATGGTACGAGTATCCGGATGGGGGCTGCGGTGCTTGCCCTGATGCCATCCCGGGATTCTTAGCGGCCTCCTTAGGCTTGGCTTCGTTCTGTTTGCTGCCGTTGTTCTGTTTATTGCTCGGCGGTTGCTGGTTGTGTGGAGCAGACGCAGGCGCACGCTGCGCCGAAGTTGCCTCATGCTGCGCCGTACTCGCACTAGCGTTGTTGGCCGAGTTGTGGCCTACCGCGTTGGTACTCGTCGGAGCGGCCCCTCCCCCGGCATAAGGAGGCTTGGGCACTGGATGCTGCGAGGCCGGCTTGGCCGAATATGCAGGATTCGCCGGCTGGTTCACCGAAGCTGTGCGCTCTGGCGGGCGAGGGACATTATGCGTCGCCGCTGCATTGGAACCGGTGTTGGGATTATGTACGCCCAACGACGGAGGCGCAGCCGGTGTGTTATGAGCCTCAGTTACCGCACTAGCCTGCCGCGCGGGCGGAGTCGCTTGTGTGACGACTGGCCGATTGAATGCAGAGCGCGGAGGCACGCCCGTGGTGCGCGGGGCCTGGCCACCCAGGACAGCTTGCTTCGTAGGCGAAACGTCGACATTCCGCAGAATCTGGCCCTTACCCAACTCGGATTTAGGGACAACGGTTCCGACCTTCGCGATGTTCTGACCCGAAGCCAAAGCGGAATTCGGAGCTGCCGTGACTGCTCCGGCGACGTTGCGGTTCACATACCGGGTGTTGCTGATATTGTTGTTGTAATAGTTGTTGGTTACGTTCGTAATGTTGGTGATATGCGTATTGGTCACGTTGACGTTACGAATGTAATTCTGGCTGACGTATCCGCCTCGGTAGCCGTGATACCAGGGATAGAACGGCTCACCCCAACCGAGGGGGAACCATCCACAGCCTGCTCCGAAACCGAAGCCAAAGGACACGCCAAAGCCCCATCCCGCACCACCGACCCAGCCCACAAGAGCCGGGGCATAATACGGACGCCAGCCAACGCCTACGACTGGACCCGGAGCCCAACCCCAATATCCGCCAAAGGACACCCAGCGGCCATAGTGAAATGGAGCAAAGCCCCACGCGGCGTTATCGACCCAAGTCCAGCCCCAAGGCGCGACCCACACCCAGTGGCCGTAGCGATAGGGGGCCCACCCGACAGGTACGCCTGAGGGAACCCATACGGCGCCGTAGGTCGGCACGGTCTGCCAAGTTCCGTAGCCGTCGAGATCTTCGTACCCGATGACACCGGGAGCCACGTAACGGGCCGATTGGGAGTCGTCGAGGCGCTTGTCGCGGATTTTGGCCCAGTCATCGAAGCCGTCGGGAGCGGGCGCCGCGTACGCCTGGTGCTGCATCGAGTTCTGGCCGGTAAAGCGGACCTGCGATCCATCGCTGACTTTCACCGCGTTGCCCTGTCCAGTGGCTTGACCGTATCCTTTACGAACTGTCACCCAAGTCTGGTCATCGTTGGGGTTTACATCGAAGCGGTAGACACCCGACTTCATGACGGTAAACGCTACGTTGGGGGTGTCGATCTCGTAAATCTCGCCGGGCTCAAGGTGCCGGACGGTGAGTTCGAGCACGCCCTGATCGAGTTCGGCCTGAATGGTGTTGTCACCGACATTGGTGAGGGTGAGGCTGCTCTCGGAATTCATGCGAAGATATCCGCCGCCGACATTCAACTCGACGCGGGAATCCTTGTCCGTCCAGACGCGGTCGGAGCTGGTTAATGGGCGATTCAGGCTAGCGGCGACCCAATCGTTGACCCCTCCCGGTTGCATTGAGACCTGTCCGGAGATGTATTGGATCCGCGCCACACGGGCAGGCGGGTCATTGCTTGGGGTGCCGGGATTACCCGGAGCTCCCGGATTAGTCTGCGCACCCGGATCGCTGGGAGGAAAGCTGACAGTGGTCGGAATGCCGGCGTTCTCCCCGTCTTGCGCGAGCAGGTTCGCTGTACCCAGTGCTACCAACATCAACACCGCGAGGACCCATCCAATTCGCCGCTGTGATTTCATTGCCATACTCCTGTTCGAACTTCCGAAAGCAAACCGAGAAAACTCGGCAGTACACGGACAATCCTGACTGCCACTACTCTAAACCCGAAACCGCTTTGGGTGTTTCGGCAGTCCATTTGTGGTAACCGGTTTGCCATCAATGAGTCACCGACCGAAACAAATCTTAATGGTTGCCGCCGAATGTCACTACGACGATAGCGCCCGTCCCAAGCAGGTGCCGGGAGCCACAGGGTTTGTTATGCTCATCGGTTCGCCTGGAGGATGTCCTTGCCGCTACTTAGAGTCCTGATTGTTTCTGCCCTTTTGACAGCCGCTAGCTGCGCCCAATCGTCGCCTGCGGCAATGGCTCCCACAACCAAAGCAGCAGCAGCCGCGGCCCAAACCGAGCCGGTATTGCCTTACACACCCAGCCTCGACGTCGCAGCCATGGACCGTTCAGTCGATCCATGTGTGGATTTCTATACGTACTCGTGCGGCGGTTGGCAGAAGAACAACCCGATACCTCCGGACCAGACTTCGTGGAGTGTGTACGGCAAGCTGTATCAGGACAATTTGCAATATCTGAAGGGACTCCTGGAGCAGGCGTCCTCCGCCAAGGACCGCGATCCGGTCACTCAGAAAATTGGCGACTTCTACGCATCTTGCATGAACGAGACGCTAGTGGAGCAGCTCGGGGCCAAGCCCATGCAGCCCGATCTTGCCTCCATTCAAGGCCTGAAGGACCGGAAGCAACTGGCTGCTCTGATTGCCAAGCTGCAGATGCAGGGAGTATCGGTGCTCTTTCGCTTCGGGCCGACGCAGGACCCGGACGACTCCGATCAGATGATCGTGGAAATCTCACAGGGGGGCCTGGGGCTGCCCGATCGTGACTACTACGTAAAGGACGACGCAAAGTCGAAGGAAACTCGTGAGCGGTACCTGCAACACGTGCAAAAGATGTTCGAGCTAATGGGCGATTCTCCGGAAGTGGCCGGCAAGAATGCGGCGACTGTAATGCGCATAGAAACTAGCCTTGCCAAAGCTTCTCTCACACGGGTCGAGCGCCGCGATCCGTATAAGCAGAAGCACAAGATGACCGTTGCCGACCTTTACAAGGTGGCTCCCGACTTTGATTGGAACGCCTTTTTCACCGCTTCCGGTACACCGAAGTTCGAGATTCTCAACGTTTCATGGCCGGATTTCTTCAAGGACGTGGACTCCCAGGTCAAGTCAGCGTCGCTCGAGGATTGGCAGACCTACATCCGCTGGCATATTGCACATTCGCGCGCCCCGTTTCTTTCGTCGGCATTTGTTAATGCGAACTTCGAGTTTTATCGCAAGTATTTGCGGGGCGCAACGGAACTGCAGCCGCGCTGGAAACGATGCGTCCAGTACACAGACGGCGATCTCGGCGAAGCACTGGGGCAGGTTTATGTGCGCAAGACGTTTGGGCCGGAGCTGAAAGCTTCAACCGTTGAGATGACCAGACAGATTGAAGACGCGATGGCCGTCCGCATTCAGCAGTTGGAATGGATGAGCCCGGCCACCAAGCAGCAGGCCATCGTGAAGTTAAAGGCCGTCAGTAATAAGGTTGGCTATCCTGACAAGTGGCGCGATTACAGCTCAGTGACAATTACCTCGACGGATTTCTACGGGAACGACGTCCGCGCCACCGAGTTCGAAACCAAGCGGCAGATCGACAAGATCGGACAACCGGTGGACCGCACGGAGTGGGACATGACTCCGCCCACAGTGAATGCCTACTACAACCCGCAGATGAATGACATCAACTTTCCCGCGGGAGTTCTTCAGCCACCGTTGTATGACGCCAAAATTGATGCGGCGCCGAATTATGGCAATACCGGGTCAACCATCGGACATGAGTTAACACACGCGTTCGACGACGAAGGCAGGCAGTTCGATGCCAAGGGCAATCTGAAGGATTGGTGGACCAAGCAGGATGCCGATCAGTTTGTGAAGCAGGCAAACTGCGTGGTCGATCAGTACGGGACTTACGTCGTGGTTGACGACATCAAGATCAACTCCAAGCTGACGGAAGGCGAGGACGTCGCCGACCTCGGGGGGACGATTTTAGCTTATGTGGCCTGGCAAGATGCAACGAAGGGGGCATCGTTAAGCGGCCGGGACGGACTTACTCCTGAGCAACGGTTCTTTGTGGGATTCGCACAATGGGCGTGCGAGAATCAGCGTCCCGAAAACCAGCGCGTCAACGCCGTGACCGATCCACATTCGCCAGGGAAATACCGGATCAACGGGGTCGTGGTGAATATGCCCGAGTTCGGAACGGCGTTCGGATGCAAAGCGGGTGCACCAATGATCAAACCTAGCGACAAAGTTTGCCGGGTTTGGTAAAGAAGAGGAGCTCGGCGGAGTCGGGTTTAAGCGTTCGCGTAGAACTAATGAGGCTCGCTCGAAGCCGCGAGCCTATGACTTTTCTTCGAGCCACGCGGAATGAAATACAGCCAGTGGGTCTGCGCTGTATTTGATGTCGATGTCGATGTAGGAGTCCGCGACGATCCAGTAGTAGCGTTTGGTGCAGTCGATAAGCAAATCGAGGGCGCGGTCCAACTGACGGTTCGTCGTCGCCAGCGCTGCCGGAGTCCGCTCGTGATCGGTGAAATGGGGATCGACGTGTTCTTTGAGATAGGAACTCATACGGTCGAGGTCGGCGAGGTCCTTGGATAGTTCCTTGGAAGTCAGCTTGTCCTGCAACATCTCCGGGTAGTCGGAAATCTGGGTCGCCAACCGCCGCAAAGATAAATTGGCCTCGGGTGCGAACAATCGGCGCAGACGCATGGCTGTGGCATCGGTGTAGGCACCGCGCCACATCGAGAGGTATGGGTTGCTGGCCGCCGATAAGCTGGAGTTGCACTGGATAACGTCCGCCTCGAGCTTTTGGTAGAGATCGCGGTCAGTGGCGAGGCTCAGTACCTGCTTGCTGATCTCGCGGAGCTCGCGCGTGGCGCGGTCCCGAAATTGTTTTTCATTGAGCATAAGTGAGTAGTGTATCGAAAGCGCGCTGACCGCTCTGTGAGGCTGATCACTTTCGGACCTAGCGAAAAAACAGCAAGGCAACGGTTGCCCGTCGCCTTGAGATTAGACTAATTCGCCACGGCTCTCGCCGGGGAAGTGGCTAGTTCTTCTGGGAGGCTTGAGCTTCGATCGTTGGCTCGAACCAAGCGCGTGGCTCGCGGCAGACCGATCGCCGGTTACCTCTTCTTCTTAGTGGCTTTCTTCTTGGCTTTCGGTTTCGCGGCCTGCTCCCCAACGCCCGTCTTGGCCTTCTTAGCGAACGGGTTTCCTGCCTGTTCTCCAACTCCGGTAGGCATACCTTCTCCTCGCATTCCTTGGTTAGCCCCACGACTGCACGGAGCTTTTCAGCTTCCCGCACCATATCATGATTTTACGTCGGCGGCAGAGTTACCTTTCGCAATTAAGACAGGATCGAGGTACGCCTCGCTCATTTCCGCTTCTTCTGCGCGTCACGAAGAGACTTGATCCTGGGGACTCTGCTTTTCGGGCTATCCAAACTGAAGGAGCGAGCATCGCCGAGTTGGTCGCGAATGTAAGCTTCGGTTCGCGACACACATTCGAACATCGGATCGTCTGCCTTGCAGAAGGAGAACCAGGCGATCGAACTGCTTTCCGGGTCATATTCCCAGACTCCGACGATCGAGCCGCGGTCCAGGATGGCGTTGCTGGAGAGGTCGGAGAGGCTGCCCAGTTCGCAGACTCCCTTGTCAGCGTGGACCTTCTGTCTCCTCGCCTCGGCCGTAAGCAAAGATGGGAGGTTGCGCCGTAACAGGAACATCGAGTCCACACAGCTGACGAGCGCATAGGCAGGAGCCTTCGGCGTCTTGAATTTTGCGAACAGCGCCCGGTCTTCGGGAAACATGAGACGTTCGCTTCCTGACTCCACCGGGACGAGGCTGAGCGGTTCGACGGCCGCGTTGGCCGCCTTCACCCCCAATCCGCTGAACCATTGGAACTCCGCCAGAGTTGCGGGGCCAATCCAGTGAAAGTAACGGCGGGCAAGCTCTGTGTAGGAGTCCGCGACTGAGAGTTGAAATTTCTCCATGGGGCCCGGCTTCCAAAGCGTGTAGCGATAGCGCTGCTGATCGAGCCGGCTATTGACCGGAATGCGCCGAATCTGACCTGATGCCTGCAGACTGCCAAGCGCCAGGGGCAGGGTAGTGCTCAGTCCCTTTTTGGCGCCTTCGGGGCCGAGGCTTCGGGAGGCCGAGCCGGTCGAATCCCGGATTTCGTCGGGCGACAGTGGACCTTTGCGAAGAGAATCGAGCACCTTCAAACACAATTTTGCGACCTCGCCGTCGGTAACGCCTAGCTTGTGAGCCAGTGGCATTTCGCCGGCGGAAAACTGTTCGCCGGCGCGAAGGCCGAGTGCAAAATCTGAGGCCGGGAGAATGTAGGTACATCCCCGAGCGGAGGGTAACTCGTAGATCTCGAGCTTCGCAACCGCGGCGTCGACGGCTTCACGCGACAGGCCGGCTCGCGAGAAGAACGTAAGGTAGGGTCCTGACCCCGCGACAGAGCGGGCCCATCCCGCGGATTCGAGCACCTTGCCTGGGGTGCTGCCAGTCATCCAACCATCAAGGCCTTGACGATGAAACCACCAGGCTCGAAGCTTTGCGTCGTCCATAGTCCGACAGCTTAAACCGGAGCAAGATGTTTCGCCAGTGATCAGGAGTGCCTTGTAAGATTGCGGTCGAGAAGGGTCATCGCTTGCATCGAGAGCCGGCTAATCTTCGGGGGCGAAGCCCAATGTCAGGTCTAACTTGAATGCTGTGGAGTATGGAGCGTGCCGACGTCAGAGCAAGTTTGGCCCGCGTGAATGTCATTTGGGGCCGGCCGTGAGTGCAAGCGCCCCTTTTCCGCGCTTCCAGGGTTGGCTTGTTCGGGCGATAAAAAGGTTTAATAAAGCTCCATCGCCAGGGCAAAAAAGGAACTCGTATGGGAGGCCAAGACAACGCTCGAAGAACTGTGCGGCATGATGGTCGATGCCGATCTTGGCGCGAGTGGCTAGCGGCCACGCGCTGTTTTAGCGATGTACAAGGTATTGCTCACTGGCGCGGCTGGCTTTACTGGCCGATATCTGCGGAAAGCATTAGAGGCGCGCGGCCATAGCGTCCTCCCCGCTGCAGGTTGAGGGATCGGATCCGTGTGATTTGACGGACCGGGCCGCAACTGAATCTGCCGTTCGCGACGCTCAACCAGATGCCGTTGTGCACCTCGCGGCGGTGTCGTCCGTCGGACACGATAGTGCCGAAAAATTCTACCGAGTCAACGAGTTCGGCGCCCTCAATCTGATGCCAGCGTTGTCGGGACTGGGCCGTCCGCCTCAACGAGTACTGATTGCCGGTAGCAGTAATGTGCACGGCACGCCAGACCTCGAAGTGCTCGATGAGTCGGTTTGCCCGGCTCCCGTCAATCATTATGCCAACAGCAAGCTGGCAATGGAGCATATGGTTCGCTCCAATTGGTTCAAGCACGCTTTCCTATCGTGATTACGCGCCCGTTCAATTACACCGGACCCGGGCAGGCAAACTACTTCGTGATACCCACAATCGTTCGACAATTCCGCGAGCACTCTCCGTTAACCGAATTCGGAAACCTTAATGTGTTCAGGGACTTCAGCGACGTGGAAGACGTCGTCGCTGCTTACGTCGCGCTTCTAGAAAGCGACGCGCGTTCGGAAGTAGTGAACATCTGCAGCGGCCAGGGGATTGCGTTGCTCGACGTAATTCGCGTCATGAACCAACTGGCCGGATATGAGATCGAAGTTCGGGTCAATCCGGAATTCGTCCGCGAGAACGAAGTGCCACGTCTGGTGGGCAGCGATGCGAGATTGCGCAGTCTGGTAAGACTACCCTCACTTCGTGCCTTCCCAGACACGCTCAAGCGGATGTGTGAGGCTCGGAACCCGCCATGACTGATGCTCAGGGCGTTGACCAGAGCCGGGCGCAGCTACTTCTGGTGAGTTTCTGGGAGACGCACCTCATTCTGGGTGAACAAGCTGCCGGCCCACTCTCCTGGCCTTTCCTGGTTATGCCTGTGTTCTGGGTACTGCCCTGTTCATCAGCTTCGATTTTTTCACCCGCTCTACCGCAACTGTCTGTGCCGCCCTAGCTGGTTGGCACTCTCTCCGTTGAGGGCGTGGCGTTCCTCATTCTCGAGATGAACCGGCCATACCGCGGGACGATGCAGATCTCCAGCTCTCCAATTCGTAATGCCCTGACGCAGGTTGTCCGATGCCCTGATTGATCGAAGCCATGCTCTGGTCTGTTGGAAGTTAACTCCCGGACAGGTTCTTATTCGTCCACAATCCGAGATGAGGCAAGAAATTATCTGGCATAGTGGCATCTGCTTAATTAGTTCTTACCTTCGGCCAACTGGAGATCAAGTTCGGATCGCTCGCCGTTGATGAGCACCGTGCCGGAATTTATGAGCTGCTGTCCTGTACAGTCGTAACTGGCAAAACAGCGCATAACGCGGAACGGCAAGAAGTACTCGACCGCCAACGGACTGGAACCGTCGGCAATATGTACGATAGTGCTGAAACTGATGCCGTCGAAATCTGGCTCTCCCGGAAAATAGTCCAACACCGGTCGCACCAAGCGAGCGACGTGCTCGTCGAAGGCCAACGCCGCCAGCTTATAGCGAGAGGCTCCGGCGGCTGCGCTGAGCTGGGTCGTGATCGTGAGCTGCAAGTACGCGCCCTGACGAAATCCAACGAAACTGGGCGGAGCATAGTCCAGGAATCGCGCTTGCTTGTCGAGTCCCCGGATCATGCTGCTAATCGCTTCATCGTTCAGGCGCTCTAACTTCGACAACGATTCGGGCGTAATGATCCGCAGGGTCGGTGGAGAAGCCTTGACCAAAGTGGCGGAAACAGAAGGGCCGCTTGCCGCCTGGGTGGATACGGCTGCAGCCTCGGTAGGCTGCTTCTTCTGCAAGGGGCGTGCCGCGTTCCGCTCTTTCCACTCCTCCGGAGGAATGCCCTCCTGCAACCACAGTGAATAAGGCTCTCCGTTCAGAAACACTTGGGCTTCCAGGATGGCGGCCTGTTTCTGGTCGTCGGTCTTCGCGTCGACCAATTTCTGGGCTGACGTCACAGGAATGATGACTGTGACGTTCTCCGGGTGCTCGGAGCTGATCCCCATGGCTTTCGCCCGAACATGATGAGCGACTTCGATGGCAAAGGCAGAGAATGCCGAATCGTCAGGGAAATGCGGTACCGCCGCTTGCAGCATCGGCATCACCACTTGCTGGAAGGTGTTTTTCAAACGGTCGTGGGGAGCCATGACCTCAGCTGAATAAGCAGCATAGTAATTGCCTGTGATTTCCAGAACAGTCTGGTTTTTGTAAACGTCAAACCGGATAGAACGCTGGTCAGATGTCGGCATCTTTGACTGATCAATGTCGAGTACGCGGCTGAAATAGAACGGATAAGGAAACTTGTGGGCCTCGATCTCGCCTCCGATCGCGGCCAGCGTCTCGAAGTAACGTTGCTGCAGACGCTGTGCCTTTACATCGGAGAGTTCCATCGGTGTGAGGACTTGTGCGCAGACCGAAGTCACCGCTGCCATGACCATTAGCCATAGCGAAAAGCCTGCGACCAGCTTCATCAAGACAGATTCTTCAAGCGTCTGGTTGTCTGTCATTTCGTCAGGGCAAAGTCGGCTTTGCCCGACCCGGCAACATCGACGGCCTTGGCCTGCTGCTTCGTTCCTTCATGCCATGCGACCACGCTGTAGTTGCCGTCGGGAACATTTTCAATCTTGTAGTTTCCACTGGCGTCGGTTTCGGCAAAGTACGGCGTAGGACTGACGATGAGATATCCCGACATCTCAGGATGGACGTTGCAGAGCAGCGATATGACTCCCGGTTGATCGAACTTGAACGAACGCTTCTCGCCCTTGGGCCAGGTTCCCAGATTGTGACCCAACTTCTTATTGCCGCTGATGGATGGCCAAAACAGATTGTGCTGGACCGAGTCGCTGTTCTGAAAGTCCACGGTCGAGCCTAACTGGACGACCATGACATGGGGCTGAAACGCCAGTCCTTTCTGGTCAATCTGGAATTGCCCGGCGGGCGGCGGAAAGGACTTGCCGGGGGCGGCATCAACATAAACCACGGACAAGCCTGCAACACCGGAAACCTTGCCTGTGATTTCGCCAGCATGAACCACCGCGGTCATCGTCCCAATTGCAAGCACAGCATAGAGAAAGTTGCGTGTCATTCATCTTCCTTTCGTCGGTAACCAGATCGAATCGTCAATAGGCGAACACTAGACCTACGACCAGCGTGTTGGTGTGAAACGGATTCAGGGCAACCGGCAGCCCCGTGAGCGGGTTGGTGGCGATCACCACAGACTGGGAGGGACGGAATTGATATTCGAATGCGGCCTTGATATTCGGGTGAATCAAGAACTGTACGCCAGGCGTGATGCGGTTGCGGGTCGTCCCAAAGGTGCCGTTGAAGGGCGAACCCGTGAATCCACTACCGTCGTCGTTGCGAATTAGTCCATTGATGCGGTCGGAACTGGAGTTCACACCGTCGTAGCGGATCATCACGTACATCCACGGATATGCCAGCCACTCCGCATCCACGAAGCCGCCGCTGAAGGTGGCCGGAACGCTGTGAACGAACCCGACCGGAACGGACGCAGCGAGGTTCTGGAGAGGAATCAACATTCCACTGGAGTCGATGGGCAGCAGGTTGTAATCGTGCCCATACATGTAGAGTCCGTTGATCTGCAGGTTGTGATAATTGAAGGTGAAGTTTCCACCGACACGATAGAAGGGCTGGCGCGCGGTAATGGTGGTTGAAGTGCCGTCGGTTGTTGCACTCAGCAGCCGTTGCACCGACCGGCCATAGAAGTAGTAAGAACCCATGTTGAAATAGGTGTGGTCGTGGGGCCCGCTGGGGCCGGCCGCCTGGATCGCTCTGCGACTCTGCTCGTCGCGCTCGAGATTGAAGCGGTAGTTGAATGTGGCATAAATGTCTTTGAAATTGGCGTCGGACGCTATGCCGACGCCGCCATTGTTACTCCCCGTCGCCGACGGATAGTAGGAGCTGCCGGGATTGCCGTCCTGCCCGACACCGCCGGTATTCTGGTTCACAAAGGCGATGGAATAGTTGTATCCGCCGGTGTGCAGACCTCCGCTTAGCTCGACGCCCTGCATGCTATTGGCGAGTGCGAACTGGTTGTTGACGAACTGCTGCAACGGGAACGCCGAGTTCACTGCCCCGATATTGGCTTGGGTGTATATGTCGTAGGGACTGATCCAGATTGATTTGGATTGAGTGAACGGCAGTTCCAGCTCGAATTGTCCGGCGCGTAGATTCAGCGAGTTCTTGGGCAGCTTCAACAGCCTGCCCACGTCGACAAATTTGAGGTATGCCTCACCCAGGCCTCCGGCGGCGTTGGCCCCGGATACGCTGATGTCATCGTCAACCCAGAAGGCGATCCCGCTTCCGAAGTTGCCGGCGCTGAAGATACTAAACAGTCCGGTTTCGAAATCTGTGGTCGGCACGAACGGCGGCAGAGTTCCCGCCGGAGTCAGCGAGTCAAACTTGCTTCGACTCGTGCCGGTGTACTGAAAATAGTTGCTCATCTGAAAGCCGATAGGCGGCAAACCTGGAATGGTGCCCGGCCAGATCGCCTTGGGCCAGACCTCCGCATTGGCCGGGGCACCCAGCATCACCGGAGGAATCTTGAGCATGGCTGCGTCGTCATTGGGGAACTTGAAGCCCGCTTCCTTGAATGCCTTGCCGAAATCATTGAGCTTGGGGAAATCAATATGGCAGGTGCTGCAGCTGGTGCCATACTGCCGGGCGAACGCAGGAATAGCACCACCCTCTCTTGCTGAGAACAAAATGCTCAACAAGATCAGAGCTGGGAGCCCAGCAAGGTGGGGGTTGCGGAACCAACCTCGTAACATCTGATCGTCCTCCGTCGTCATATTCATGGGCCGAACGTCCCAATCGGTGTTTCTTGCCAGATTCGAACTCCCGACTGATCCTTCTACCGCTGAGGGGCGTGAACCACTGCAGGTGCTGGGTCATGCAACGGGTTACGCAGTGTAGATTGCGACAGCGTCCCGCTTCGATGATCCGGCTCGGTTGCAGAGTCCCGGGCCGCGGAAGCCTCGCAACAAGAACACTCGTTTTCGCGACCATCGTGCGCCTTGGCCGCCATGGGAAGACACTTCGCCACCACCGTGCCCAGGAAGAGAAACAAGACCATGGGAAAGACTGCGAATTTCACCAGGGACACCGGTGCCGGATTTTCGGAATCGGGGGCCACAGGTACGTGGCCGCTGATCGGCGTCCCGTTGCCGCGCGCTGGCGGCCTGAAGCTGGTGGAACCGATCGAGGCAGGCGTTCCCTGTGATGGGTGCAGCGTCAGAAAAAGATACACGTCGGCTGCCTCGTCTTCGCTCAGATAGCCGAATACCGGCATCCTTCCCCGGCACATCGTGGCCGGAACGCCCATTAAGACCGCTGCACCCTGAGTGACCTTGCGAACGAATCCGGGCAAGTCCTTCCTTATAGTGAGGGTGTTCAGCGGAGGAATCGCTCCCGCCATGAGTTGCTCCGGTGTTGGATTCGTTCCAGTCGCGGCATGGCAGATATGGCAAGTTGACTTGGCAATGTGCTCACCGATCCGTTCGCGCGATTCACTCACGGACACTGCGTCGCTATGGCCGCGCGAAACTCCGGCAAGCTCTTCCAAGTAGTTGAGGAGCGCGCTAATCTCGGGTTCGCTTAGGTGCGCGAACGGCGGCATGTCTTCTCCGCCCTTGTGGAGGCGCAACAATAAGGTCTTCCTCGACTGGTGCGCCATCTCCGAAGCACTGGCATGACTGATGTCCATGCCTACGTCCTTCATTCGTTGCGTGACAAGCGTGACCGAAGTCGCGCGAACCGGCCCGACGACCGAGTTGATTTCCGGTGGTAGCGCCTAGGCCGGATTCGCCATGGCATCCCTGGCAATTCAAACGGTACAAATCGTCGCCGTGAAGGGTGACGGTCTGCGGGGCGTGCGCCAGCAGAAGTTCCATGTGCATGTTGGGACCATCGCCGACGGACTCATCGGGCGGCGGACCCAGGCGGCCTGTTTTGCCCATGCTGGTGTCGTTGAAGTTTCGGGCGAGATGATTGAGCCAGCTTTCGCCTTCGACGGCTGTAACCGGAAGGTTTTGGGCGGGCAGACAGCATGCCGCCATGAAACCTCCCACAACCAGGATGTGCAGAATTCTATGCATCGCCGTCCTCCAACCACTAGCCCTCGCGTCGTAAGCGAATGCGATAAACTTACGACTGTGGCGCCGAGAACTTGTCAGAGATCGGTCACGATGCTGTCAAAGTTCAGACAATACTCACGAGCGACTTCTCTTAGAACGGGGAGTCGTTCGCAATCACCACTCTCGTCAACGTGAGGTGTCGAGGATTAGACCGTCGCTTTGGCCGTAGTGTTGTGCCAGTCTGGTCCCCTCGAAGAAAGTTGTCGCATGTGCGTCGCGTGCGGACACGTTGGGGACGCCGGCCCTCCGCCCAGTTGTCGCAAAATCGCCTTCCAAAGTAAATGGCGATACTCGAATCGAAGGTGTACCCCAGAAGTCAGATCGCTCCGACCTCTCGCGGGACGTAGTTCATCCTGTATTGGCTCCGACCCCGCTATCGCCTCACCCGTGACGAACCTTTCTCTGAATCGGAGTTGAAGCTCCTGGGCCAGTGTCGGCGCGGTTCTGGATTCCGCTACAGGATGATCGTTGACGCTACACGTGTCGAGCAACGAGTCGAACTCTTTCGAGGAACTCCCTGAGGATCGACACGTTTCCGTCTTTATAAACGGCGCGCCCTATGCGCAGAGCGTGTGGGAAGAACCCGATCGAGTGGGAGATGCGATCGAGGTCCTGCGTACCAGTTCGCTCAGCACCTCGGAAAACCGCCGCATTTCGACCGGCGTTCTTCTCTTTGGAAAACACCCGGACCCTTGCTATGAAGTGCCGGGCACTCCCTCCGGTGCTCTGCGCAATCTCTCCAGCCTTGACTTCAATCCGGAGCTTCTACAGACGCTGTGACGGTTTGCAAACTCTGGCTCTGGTTGATAGCGAGGGCATAAAGCCACATCGATCTATCTTTAGGGCGGATCAATTTAGGTCCCCAAGCCCAATTCCCTGGTAACAAACCAAATCCAGTCCTTGACATTACAGATTGCAATATTATAATTGCTAATTGTGATATGAAACTCGGCGAAAAACTCCGGTACCTACGCCTGGTGGAAGGCACGTTGCGCGGCATGGAACGCGAAATGACGCAGCATGAGCTCGCCGTTGCCCTTAAGAAAGAACTGGGCCGGGGTTTGAGCCAGTCCTATCTGTCGCAGATCGAGAGCGGAGCGCGGCCGCACCTGACGAACGCGTCTCGCATGTTACTGGCGCGGTACTTCAATGTGCATCCGGGATACCTGGTCGACGATCCTGAGGGCTACCACACGGAGTTGACCAGCGACCTGCTCGCCCGCGAAGACCGGCTCGATCTTTGGCTTATCAATGGCGCGGAGCAGTTCGCACGCGATCCCGAGTTGAGCCAGGCGCTGGTCGAGGTGGCCAAATATAAGGACTCGCGCAAGTGCCTGGTTCTACTGGGTGCAATTCTGGAAGCGCCGGAGCTGGTGGAGCGCTTGACGGAAGTTCTGAAGCCGAATCTGAGCCAGCCTCTGCATCGCGGATCCGGGAAGAGGAGATCGGCGGGAGCGAAGCTATGACGTGGGCGATGTTCTATCTCGTGTGCTTTCTGGTGGGAGTGACACTCAGCGCCTTGTCGTTCCTCGGCGTAAGTTTTCACCTGCCCCACTTCCATGTTCATGTACCGCATGTCCACGTGCCACACGGAGACGTGCACGTCGGCAGTGGCGGCGAGATGCCGTTCCTGAACTTCGGGACGGTTACTGCGTTCCTGGCATGGTTTGGTGGATCGGGATACCTGCTCACGCGCTACTCGTCGCTCATGGTCGCGGGAGTGCTGACGCTGGCGGTCATTGCCGGCCTTGTGGGCGCGATGATCGTCTTCTGGTTCGTGGCAAAGCTGCTGCTGAAGCACGATCGCGAACTCGATCCGGCAGACTACGAGCGCGTGGGAGTCCTGGCACGCATTAGCAGCCCGGTTCGTGAGGGTGGCACCGGGGAGATCATCTTTTCGCAAGAAGGTACGCGTAACACCTGCGGCGCACGCAGCGAAAACAACGAGGCCCTGCCGCGCGGCACCGAGGTCATCGTCACGCGCTACGAGCACGGCATCGCTTACGTGCGGCGCTGGGAAGAATTAGCGGAGAAAGATGCAGCAAGCAGCTAAACATTCTAGGAGGCTGGTATGGGGTTTCATATTCCGACAGAAGTATTAATCGTCGCCTGGACCGCGGTCGCGGCCGTGGTGATGATCGTCGCTGTATTCGCCAGGCTATACCGCAAGGCTGGGCCCAACGAGGTCCTGGTGGTGTATGGATTTCGCGGCACCCGCGTCGTGAAGGGACACGGTACGGTCATCTTCCCGATGGTTGAGACTTACCGGGAGCTGTCGCTGGAGCTGATGTCGTTCGACGTGGCGCCACAACAGGATCTTTACACCAAGCAGGGTGTCGCCGTCACCGTAGAAGCCGTGGCGCAGATCAAGGTGAAGTCCGATCCGGAATCAGTGTTGACGGCGTCCGAGCAGTTCCTGACCAAGAAGCCGCCGGACCGGGAGGCTTTGATCCGGCTGGTGATGGAAGGGCATCTGCGCGGCATTATCGGGCAGCTCACTGTGGAAGAGATCGTGAAGCAGCCCGAAATGGTCGCCGACCGGATGCGCTCCACTTGCGCCGATGACATGAACAAGATGGGCCTCGAGGTGATCTCGTTCACGATCAAGGAAGTGCGCGACAAGAACGAGTACATCGCCAACATGGGGCGCCCCGATGTGGCGCGTATTAAGCGCGACGCCGACGTCGCCACCGCCGAAGCGGAACGCGACACCGCTATCAGGCGCGCCATTGCGCTTCGGGAATCGGCGATCGCCAAGGCACAAGCCGATCAGGAGCGCGTCGCGGCTGAAACGGCGTCCTTGGCGCGACAGGCTGAAGCGCAACGCGATCTCGAAGTCAAGAAGGCCACCTACAACGAATTGGTAAAACGCCAGCAGGCGCAGGCCGACAAAGCGTACGAGATCCAGACCAATATCATGCAGCAGCAGGTGACCGCCGAAGCTGTGAAGGTCCAGCAAGTCGAAAAAGAGCAGCAGGTGAAGGTGCAAGAGGCCGAAATCCTGCGCCGCGAGAAGGAACTGATCGCCACCGTGTTGAAGGGGGCCGAAATCGAGCGTCAGAGGATTGAGACTCTGGCTGAAGCGGAACGGCAGCGGCTGACGCTGGAGGCGGAAGGCCACGCCAGTTCGATTCGGGCTCAAGGCGAGGCCGAGGCGGAGATCATCTTCAAGAAGGGCGATGCTGAAGCCAGGGCGATGAACGTGAAAGCCGCCGCCTACCAGGAATACAACCAGGCCGCCGTGTACGACAAACTCATTACCGGTTTGCCGGAAGTGGTGAAAGCGCTGGCCAGCCCGCTGAACAACGTCGACAAGATCACCATTGTTTCAACCGGCAACGGCACGTCTGCCGGCATGCACAAGATTACGGGCGACATCACCGAGATGGCAGCGCAAGTGCCGGCGCTGTTCGAGGCGCTGTCGGGCATGAAGATGTCGGACCTGCTTGGGAAGATACGGACCATTGGAGAGAAGTCGCCGCCTGAACTGCCGCCCGCGGGAGGCGATGGCAGCTCCAATTCGGCGGAGGGCAGCAAGTGAAATGGCGAGTGTGTCCACCTTGGCGCAAGTGCGTCTGCATAGGTCCGCCGCGCGAAGCCGACAGGGTTTGACACGCAGATTTCAGGGGAAAGAGTTGGATGCGCGCTGAACGCACATCATGAAATTCAGCAAGGAGCAGCTATGGCATTACTCGATCGTGTAGCAACATTGGTACGGGCCAACCTCAACGACCTCGTGGATCGGGCGGAAAACCCCGAGAAAATGTTGAAGCAGGTCATCCTGGATATGGAGAACCAGTTCATTCAGGTGAAGACGCAGGTGGCGATAGCGCTCGCCGACCTTCACCTCTTGAAGAAGAAGAAGCAAGAAAACGCCGACAAGCATGCAGAATGGATGCGCAAGGCCGAACTTGCGGTCGAAAAGAAGGATGACGAACTGGCACGCGCGGCCTTGGAGCGGTTTATGAGCTTCCAACAACTCGCGGAAAGTTTTGAAGAGCAGATCTCTGACCAGGAAGCGCAGGTCGAGGCGCTCAAGTCAGCCCTGAAGAAGTTGGAAGTCAAGCTCTCCGAGGCGCGCGCCAAAGTAGACCTGTTGATCGCGCAGCATCGCCGCTCGCGTGCAGTGAATCGGGCAGCAGACGCCCAGCAGATGCCCGGCGGAGAAAACCTCACCTTCGACCGCATGCGCTCCAAGGTCGCACGAGAGGAAGCTCTGGGGAAAGCCAAGGGTGAGTTGCTGGGCGCCGACATTGACGGACGGTTCCAAGCACTTGAGAGGGAGCAGAAAATCGATGCTCTTTTGGAGGAGATTAAGGCAAAGAAACGCCTGAGTGCCTAGCGGCTGAATAGTGTCCGGTCGTTGCGGGTTATCAAGAGAATGCCGGTTCCGGCAATTCTGCATGGTCGGCAATCGGAGAGCCCAAGCTCCCAAAACATGAATCATCTCACGTTGCGCTGGGGCGCTTCGATCCTGATCCCGAGACCGGCTTCTGAGAGATTGCTCCCGTAAGTCGGCATATCGGCTGCGGTCCCGAAAGCGAAGCGAGCTGCCCAATAGCGGGCGTGATGGGCGGTTTTCTTGCCCGCAGCGCGCTCAGCGATCCCGATAAAATGAAGTCTTTCGAAAGAGCAGTCGTAGGAGGACCGCCCCGGGCGCCTCTTTAGCGGGATGGAAGCTAAACATGAAGGATTTGCTGGCAGTGACGGCGGTCCGATCGGCACGGTATTTGGCGGCTGTCGGAAACATGCGGGTTGCGCCGCAGCCCAAGAACGTAGCGCGCCTGGAGGAGCTCGGCGGCGCATTGCCGCAGAGTCCCACTGATCCCACCGAGGTTTTGGCTTTGCTCGATGACGTTGGCTCGCCAGCCACGGTGGCAACGACCGGCGGGCGCTATTTCGGCTTTGTCATCGGCGGCACCCTTCCTGCGGCACTGGCGGCCAACTGGCTGGCGGGAGTCTGGGATCAAAACGCTGGTTTTTCCGTACTGTCACCCGTGGCGGCAAAGATCGAAGAAATCGTATCGGCTTGGATTATCGATCTGCTCGGCCTGCCGCGGGCCAGCGGCGCTGGCTTCGTAACCGGCACTACGATGGCGAACTTCTCCGCCTTGGCGGCTGCGCGGACGGCGCTTCTGCAGCGCAGCGGATGGAACATCGAGGAAGATGGGATATTCGGTGCACCGCCGATAAGGGTGGTGGTGGGCCAGGAAGTTCACGTTTCATTGCTGAAAGCGTTAGCGTTGTTGGGATTGGGACGTTCCCGCGTAATTTCTGTGCCGACGGATAGCCAGGGGCGGATGAGGGCGGAAGCCTTGCCCGAACTCGATTCTCGAACACTGATTTGTATTCAAGCTGGAAATGTGAACAGTGGTGCTTTCGATCCCGCCGATAAGATCTGTTCTCGCGCACGCGAAGCCGGGGCGTGGGTGCACGTGGACGGCGCTTTTGGGCTTTGGCGGCGGTCTCCCCGCAGTACGCGAGTCTACTGCACGGCGTCGCCCTCGCCGATTCCTGGGCAATTGACTGCCACAAGTGGCTTAACGTGCCCTACGACTCAGGAATTGCTGTGGTTCGCAACCCTGATCACCTACGGAGAGCGATGGCCCAGAGTGCGGCTTATCTTCAAACCGGCGATGTGCGTGAGCCTTGTCATTACACTCCGGAATCGTCAAGGCGCGCCCGAGGAATTGAATTGTGGGCCGCCATGCGCTCATTGGGACGGGAAGGACTGAGGGACCTGATTGAGCGAAATTGTCGCTTGGCTAGTGTTTTCGCCCAGCGTCTCCAACAGGCGGGATTCGAAGTGCTTAACGAGGTGGTGCTCAACCAGGTGCTCGTGTCCTTTGGTACTGCGGAGGCAACCCGCTGCATCATTGCCGATGTGCAGGAGGAGGGCACCTGCTGGTGCGGTGGAACAGAGTGGCACGGTCGAACCGCAATGAGGATCAGCGTTTCGAGCTGGGCAACGACGGATGAAGATGTCGAGCGCAGCCTCGCGGCGATCATCAGATTGGCAAAGGCCCGGAATTTTTAGCAGCCGTAGCCACCCTGTCCTCTCAATATATGTCTTGGCGGGGTTGTGGTCTTTGTTCAGGCCCCGAATGCAGAGCACTTTTTTGGAGCGTCGCACTTGACCTTCGACCAAGCGATATTCCGCACTGATGCGGGTCTCTAACGCCAGTCCACTATAGGCCCATAGTTGTCGCTTGGTGCGGAAACGATGCGGAGTCTGGATTAGTGCCACCGCCAGCGCCGATCGAATCGGCCCGAGATAGGGGATCTGTCGCAGCTTCCCGGTGATGGCATGCTTGCGACTCTCCGCTAACAGTTCCCGCCGCGCTTGCTGACGCAAATGTTGCAGCCTATCGAGCTGCTCGCAGAGTCGTTCGGCTCGACGCCGCACGCCGGCTTCCCGGATTCTTGCCAGCCACTGCTCTCGGTTCCGGGTGTAATAGACGTCTTTTCCTGCACAGGGAATCGCCCAGCTGCGGTACACCGCTTTCAGCCGATTCATGACCCGAGACAGGTCTTTGACGATGGTCAGATAACTCCGGGATGGTTCCCGCAACATCCGCACGCCTGTCTCGCCATGGTAGACCGGTTTGAGTTGATTGCCGCGTAACAACTCTGCGAGCTTGCGGGCATCGATCCGATCACTCTTGTTCCCGTCCTTGAGCAGCGCATTCTTCCGCGGATTGCACACCAGCAGTTTGTCAACGTGGGGGTTGAGCAAATCGTACAGCCAGGCGGACCGGGTTCCTTCCTCGAAGGTCACCGCTAAAGTTCCGCGTAAGCCTGCAAAAAACTGAAGAATCGTCGCCGCTTCGGTCTCGAGAATGGATTCCATGACTAACTTCCCGGCAGAATCCATCCCCGCGACCACGATGGTAGCTTGATGAACGTCGAGCCCAATATACTTTTCACTGTCCATAAGGGTGCTCCTTTTCGTAGGTGATGATGCGAACAATCACAACTACTCCAAGAGGGGCGCCCTTTTATAATCCGATCACGCTCGCTATCTTTGGATTGAACTGAGGAATAGCGGAGACCTGCTGATAACTTTCATGTCAATCAAGGATTTGAGGCGGTAGGCGGGCAGAAGAAAGCCGGGGACGATTGCCCCGGCATCTCAGAAGAAACAAAAAACAACTACAGGTTGATCTTGCGGCGCAACATGCCAGCCAGCCCAATGATTCCTGAACCGAACAGCGCCATCGTGCCAGGCTCGGGGGTGGCAAGATTCTGCGTGTAGCTGTTCGAAACACCCGTGACGTCCGAACCAGTCGAGTTGATCGTCAGCACGTCATTGACCGCCAACGAAAGGACGCCGGGCAGGAAGGTCGCGGTCGTGGTACCGACCGTCGTGGTTCCGTTCTGGGTAAAATTGGTCGTGTAGGTGTGGCTGTTATTGTCCAGCAGAGTCGTGATGAAGGTAGCGCTGCCCCTCGTTTGGTCGATATCGGATGCGACATCGGCGATAGTAGGCGGCGGCCCGTTTATGACACTTATGTCATACGACCAGTGGAAGCTGGCTCCCTTCCCGGAAGCGCCGAAGGGATCGCCGAACGAAATCGTGTGGATATCCTGGCTCCCCACGTGTGCGAAGCTCAGAGTGAGCAGCGTCCCCACGGGAAGGTTGCCAACGCCAAAGTTATCCCATAATTTATCCTGCTGCTGGATGCCAGTGTAATCACCGCCAACACCCACCGGCGTGACCGTACCGTCGCTGTTCAGGATAAAGGTGCCTGAATATGTGGGTCCTGGTAGTACATATATGGCGTTCGCCTGTGCCACGCCGCTCATCAGCATTGCCATAAGTACGACGGCTGCGAACATCGTGAGTTTTAGCATCTTGGGCTGCATCGTGTCGCCTCTCCCTATTCCGAAAACTTTGTAACTGTCGAATCTAGCCCCAGGGTTACCTGGTAATCGAATATCGTTACTGCACGTAACGTACCAAATCGATGGGGGGCTATTTGCTTTGTTTACAACAGCAGATAGCAGGGCTAGCAAACCACAGTGCAAACAACTGCACACATTGGGGAAACATTTTGCGCCTTGGAATGCGACGAAGCGCTAGCGAATACGCTTGAGTCGCGCTTGCAGTCGCATCACGATACGCCATTGGACGCTCAGCGAACTACTTCCGAAGAATCCGTTGTGTTGGGACACGGCGTGGCGGAGTCTGACGGCGGCGGCGGGGTTGGACGGCATCCGATTCCACGACCTAGGGAGAGCTGTGCCAACTCTTGCCGTCCGACACAACCCGACGCTTTTCGATGGCCAATCGCAGTATGGATTTCTCATGCTTCTCGATTGCTCTGTGAAACGCTCCACCCGGGCGTTTTGTATTATGTCCACAAGAAGTCCACAAAACAGGTGCCGCTTGGTTACGATCTGAGGCCGCAGCGGCGTCAACGGCGGGTCAGCATCAAGCATTTCAACCGCCCGCCGCGTACCGCCCGTGGTGAAGTGCGTGTAGTGCACAACCAGCCACGGTTTTCAGCAAGCCAGTTGTTCGCCGGCCTCAGCGCATCTGGGATTTGCGGTAGGCACAATCGGAAGACGCCGGATTAGTCGCATGTTGGACCCGGTTGTTCTGCTGAACAACAATTACATCCTGATCCACCTTGATGAAGCGCGCTGAAGCGACGGCGGTAGGACTACCAGCTTGCGGTGGATGGTTCCTGTTCGCTTCCGGTAACCGCTCACTCTGGGTAGGTGCCTGCTTGCGTGGGCTGGCGGGAGCGGGGCGTGTCGCTGGATGTTGGTCGCAGGTGTGGCCGTTGAACTGAGCTTTAACGTCCCATCCCGCCTCCATGAAATCGCCCAACGCAGACTTGAATTGACGGTGGCATATCTCACAGATACCGACGACCCACCCCGGCGTGTCGCTTCTCACGATGCGGATCTTCCGTTTTTCCATGTCACATTTTACGCCCAATGTGCTGGGGTTCAAGCTACCAATAAGTGGGGGAGTAAGATCGACCTGATCGACCGCGCCGATGACACACTATTCAGACCGACCCAAATATGCGTACCAGAAAACCTCCCGGGAAACTCGCCTTGCCGGATGCGTAGTTTCAATCGAGTTTGTGGACAAGGGTGTGACTGGTACGAAAGCAAACGCAGGTCCATCCCGGAGACCCCCGGCTAAGGGTGCAAGTGGAAAGCATTCTTGGACGATTTGCCGGATGGGTCGAGCGCAGCGCAACGAAGGCAGGGAAAAGGGAATACGAGACAGGGGTTTCAACCAGAATCCGATCCGCGAACCTCCCGGTGCCTGAGAATGCTCGCTTGGCTGCAGTCATCCCGTCTCCCTAGTGTGGAAATCATGTGCTTCGAGCACAACCCAATTTGCCGAGGTAATCCGCCGATCGGGAAGCCCGCCCCGCCACCATCTAAGTCCTGTCTACGGAGCACTATCGATACGGCACTACGGAGTTCGCGGCGAGATCTGGGCCGAGGGAAATGGCCTACTTGCCGGCCGGATGCTGGTGCATCTCCTCCGCCATCCTACGGGTCTCCGAGCTTGCCCTGAGCCAGTCCATGAGCAAAGAAGTTATATCTACAGTGGCGGTTTTCGGGTCGGCAGCGGACGAGTCAACAATGGCCGAGAGTTTCATCCTGCTGCTGAGCTCCTTGAATTCAGGCTGCAGCACAGCCAGGATGTTGTCGATGGCAGCTTTACCGACCAATTGTTGCATGGCGAGATCCTGGCTCTCCGCGCCATACTTTTCCAGTTCTTTGGCTCTGGCCGTGTCATTAGCGGCTTTGACGGCATTCAACTCAAATCGGCGGTCAGCAAGAATAGCCGCCCACAAGGGCGAGCGATAGAAGGCGATGACGATGGAAGACTTGTCGAAGGTTCCGACGACGGGAGTGCTCTGAGCGGCTACCGATGTGGAGGATGGGGCGGGAGCCTGCGCGCTGGCTGCGAACGGCAGCGAGGCAAGGATCAGGGCGACGGTGAAGCCGAGTCGTCTCATGACACACTTTCCCTTTCCTGACAGAAACGTGGATATGCGCGGCAAACGACGAGTTTCGTACTCGTGGGCATCGTACGACTGCGACGAATCTAGGACGCTTCTCAAGTTTGACGCTGGCGGCAAAGGCTGTCAGTGACGTGCGGGCTAAGCGTCTGTAACAAAATAAAGATTACATTTATAGATACTTGGCCTAACGCGCTATCTTCCTTGGAGATATGGTGTAGTTCCAGTCTGGATGAAAAGCGTGCCTGCGGAGATTAAGTTCTTGGATTTGTTGAGAGGATATCTTCTGACCCTTTTCATAGCTGCGCGTGTCCAGCGTTGCCTTCACCTTTAATCCGCTTCGAGTTCGCGTGCCGCCAATGAGGTTCACCACCGCCTCGTAGCTCACCAACGGTTGCCCCCTCCAATCATGCTGATGAAAGAGAACAAACGATGCTCGATCTTGTTCCACTTGCTGGTCCCAGGGGGATAATGGCATATCGTGATCGGAATTCCGATCGTATCGACAAATTCCTGCAGATGAAGCTTCCACCCGCGCGAACGGTTGCTATTGCTGCCTCCCGCATCGGCACAAATCAGTAGGCGTTTCGCCTTAGGATAGGTTTTCTTGCCCATCATCCGCCACCACCGTTGGATGCTGGACACGGCAAACTCTGCGGTATCGTGCGTGATCCCCACGTTGACCAGTGCCTGATCCTCGGCTACATCATAGGTTCCGTAGGGAACGGCCTTGCCTTGGGCTAGGCTGGGAAAGTCGTGCGTCAACACCTGCTCTGCTTCCTCTGCTCGCCGCCAAGTCCGACCCGGATTGCGAAAGGCTCCAATCTGCTCTTTTTTCTTGGTGTCGACCGAGATCACCGGATCCCCACTCTGCTGGAAGGATTTCCCTTGCCGGTTGATGTACTGAAATTGCTCATTGCGATCCAGATGTTGCTTGCCCTCCAGGCTTTTGACGTTACCTTGCAACGAGTACTCCATGGCCCACAAACAGCGACACACCGTCATCGCACTCACGGGATGTCCTTGTCGGCTCAGTTCAGCCGCCATGGTGCGCGTGGACTTGCCCGTCCATTTCAGCAAACTCATGGGATTTCCCGCCGTGGTTTCGTCCAGAATCCGCCGCAAGCGTCGCGAAACTTCCGGTCTGCCACCTCCAGCGGTTTTCGTCCTCCGCCCGTCCGGCGGATTCGATCCCGCCCATCGGGGGATTACCTTCCCGATGACTACGCAATTCCGCGATGCCGCGGTAGATCGTCGGACGTGACATACCGGTCAGCCGCGAAACTTGGCTGACCCCGCCCCTTCCCAGTTCCAGAGCCTGCTGCGCCACGAACAGCCGCGCCTGCAGCTCGTTCAGAGTACTCAATACCCGAAGCCAGTGCTTCTCTGCTTCCGATATAGAAGGATCTGTACCCATACGGAAATAGTCTCGCACGAACCCCAAATCCCATAACTTTAAATCTCTATCTACCTATTATCTTCGATGTACCTTATATGTAACTATTATTATGTTACAGACCTAGCTTGAGTGATAGCAGTGGGCCCGAACAGACCCTCGCGCAGGTGGAGCGGTTCTTCCTTTCAAATTCCGATAGGGTAGTTTAGCGAACCGGCCCGATGGTTGTTGATAAACCTACTAGGATTCTATCGAGAGTGCTCAGGCGATGAGAGTTCTGAGTGATGCAGAGAGGTGAGCCGCCTGAGCACTGGCTATAGAATCGGTTGAATGGAGCCGCCGTTAGTGACTGTGTGTTTGGACGAGGCTTGGGGAGTGGCTACGATGTCGACGGGGGATGTGTACCCCCGGGAGTTTGGCAATACGATCGCTTTTATGTAATTTTATTGCACCGCAGCAATTTCGTGTTGACTGAGCGAGTGCTGGGCGACGCCATCGTTTCGTGACTGAGTGTAGATTTTCCAAGGGAGGTTGCATGCTCAAAGGGGTCATTCAGCCATACGTGTTCAGAGGGCACCAGAAAATGTCCCGTCCCCTGTACGAGTCGATCCTGGAAAATCAGCTCCAGCACTTGATCGAGCTCATTCACGTCGGCGTGAAGGAAAACCAGGAGTGTCTCACCCAACCCCTGCTAGCATTCGGGAGGAGGAGGAAATATGGCGATAGAACATGTGCAAATCCGCACCCCGATGACAATGACCGGCAATGTCGTGGCAGCCGAAACTCCCATTTACACCGTCCCTTCCGGCAAGCAGCTCATTATCGAGTTTGCATCAATGGAAGCTGCTCTGCCCGTTGGGCAAACAGCTAGGATGGGAATCCAGATAATTTCGGGAGCTGCATGGTTTGCCCATGTGCTAACGATGAGTGCCCCAACAAACGATGGTCTCTTCACGGGCGCTCACTACACAAGCGTCGCTCAGTTCGTGCGAATCTACGCCGACGAAGGGGAAACAGTTCAGATTTGGGTTCAACGGAGCGACGGAAGCAACGGCTCTGCGAGTGCAACCCTAGCAATCACAGGCCACCTAATC
Organism: uncultured Acidobacteriaceae bacterium; assembly: GCA_963722405.1. GTDB lineage: Bacteria > Acidobacteriota > Terriglobia > Terriglobales > Acidobacteriaceae > DASRAA01. Next base: position 6,436 of record CAVRMO010000012.1, on the reverse strand, counting down.
AAGAAGTAGAAATCAGACTCGCGACACGAACGGACATCGGCACAGAACATTATTGGAGAAGTTCTCCTAAACGTTGTCACTTGTTACCAAGTGGCGGTCTCAGGAAACTGACATTTGACAGCGGGGGCATCCGACATAACTTCGACGCTCAACGCATTACTATAGGTTGAAAGCCGTGTGACGGAGTCGGCTTTACGTCAGATTGCTGCCGCCGAGGAGAAGAGTCATAGCCGCCCGAAGATCTCGGTACAACATACCGAAGCCGACATGGACGTGCCCGCACTGCGGGTTTGTCCACACGCCAGCAGACCTCCTACGTCTGGACTCTGACCGACTGCAATGCAAGGGCTGCGGCAAGCCGTTCCCGAGCGGCCCAGCAATCGAGCAGCAATAGGTCTACGGGGTACTAGCCCCAAGTCAGATAGCGAGGGTCTCCCCGCCAGGTCCTGTAAGCTGCCCAGTTCGTCGCTCAACAATAGCGGGCCGTTGCCACCAATCGCGTTGCTCCTGGCCAGTTGACTCGATGAATCAATTCACTTCTGAAGGTCCATCAGTCAGGAACTGGTCTTCATCGTCAAGCTCTCGAATCCAGAGCCGGGCCTGACGTCCGTCTACTCGCCTCTCTGGGATGAGGCTGTCTCGCCATGCCCAGCCGCACATGCAAGTTACAGTTTGCTCGAGATGATGTTTGAGCAAGCGGCGATCACACTGAGGACAATTCCGATACCACATTGTTGGCCTATTGTTGCTCTTCCCCGACGACGGGAAATCGTTCGTTTCAGATCTAAATTTAACTATCGACAATTCTGATTGAGAGTTGATTGAGAAGCCGATGTATTGTGTGCGACCACCGCCTGCATCAATTGTGGGCTAAGGGGTCGTAAAGCCACCTCTCCTAGGGGAGGAGAGGCGGCTTTCTTCTGCAGCGCCCGCCATCGAAGCCGGATTAGGACAGCGCCGCCTCGGGGATCAGTGATGACTCCGGGATGTCCGATGTGAGAACGCCGAGTGGTTCTGTTGCTGGCTCCGCCCGATAGAACAAACGCGGCTGACGCTTTACTTACCAGATGGGGATTTATCGCCAATGAACGCGCGAAGAGTCTTGGCGAATCGCTACGGAGCCTCATGGCTGTTCCGTTCAGTATGTCGCGCATGACGATCATCAAAACTTCAACTTCTTATTTCGCCTGCGCGAGCCCCGCAACAACTTCGGCAACTTTATCGAGTATCTGGTTCCAGCCCTCCACTTGTCCGCTGTTCTTTGCGCTCTCCATCGGCTCATTTCCAATGAAGGTGAGTTTCGTCTGGCCGTTTCCAAGATCCTCAAAGGTAATCACATCGTGCACATCGTCCAGGGCCTCATGTTCTATTCCATATTGCGCAGAATCAACCTTGTTTCCCTCTGAGTCGGAAAAGTACATTGAGGAAACGATCTTCTCATGCAGAACAATCTCGTGGTATTCACCAGCATTCCAGAACTCCTGTCCATCCGGAGCTCTCATACAGCAGAGAAACCTTCCTCCTACGCGAAAATCCATCTTGCAATAAGGCGCGGTAAAACCCTTCGGCCCCCACCACTGCATCACATATTTCGGATCGGTCCACGCCTTCCAAACCAATTCGCGTGGGGCATCAAAAACTCTTGTGACAACCATCCGCTCTGTCTCGTTAACCGTGTTTTTTGTCATCCCTGACCTCCGTTGTTTTCATTTGATTCACAACCACATCCAGCTTGTCGAAACTCTCTTCCCAGAATCGGCGATAATACGCCGCCCAGTCGCTGACCGTCTTTATCGACTCTGGCCTAAGCGTGCACACACTCTCTCGTCCACGCTTCGTCTTGATCACAATCCGCGCCCGCACCAGGTAGGCAATATGTTTTGAAATCATTTGCTGCGAAAGTGCAAACGGTTCCGTCAATCCATGCACAGAGGCAGGCCCATGTGAGAGTTGTTCGATCATTGCCCGCCGGGTTGGATCAGACAAAGCCGCAAATGTTGTACCCAATTTATCCACAACCATATGGTAGTGGATTTTCTATCATTGTCAAGTGCGAATCTTGCAATCCCTGATTTCTGTTCCCTAATCTCTGAACCCTGTGTCTGGCGAATTGTTAGCGGGGAGCCGGTTTTACCGATAAACGCGCTGCGAAAACGGGCTGAGTCCCACTTTCGGGATGCTGTGCCTCGCCAAAACTCCTCACATTCTGACCCATCTCGGACTGGGGAAGGACACGCCCAGCGGTCGAGTTGCGGCGTCGGCGCCGCGGCGCGAGCAAGATCATTTCGCCACCTCGACTCGGTGGGCTGCACCACCGTTACGTCGTCGCTGCCTGAACACGCGACCCGCGATGAATCACGTTCACTGTTAAAACTTGCTGCGGAATCTGGGGAGAATCGCGTCCTCATTCAGGAGCAGCAGATTGCTACTGATGGCCCACGCGACTTGGCCCAGAGTTGAATTGACCGGCCGACCAACGCGCAATTCCAGCGATCCAGAAGACCTGAAATATCGCGCTTTGAGTTATGGCGAACCACAACTGGTCGAATCAGAATTGCGGCTCAATCATCAGGAGCAATCGAGTGATTCGCGGATGAGAGTCGGCCTGTTGAGCAATGCGTAGAATAACCCCCCCAACTAGCGGAGTCCGGCCGCCATAGTATTTCAGGTCATGGGAATCAAACGTCTGATAATCCACGCTGGAAGGCGGATTTGTGAGCCATTCCTTGGGAGCCTTGGCGATCAAGTAGTTCGGTTTACCAGCTAGTTCTAGCACCGGCCCGTTTGTACGGAGGAGAAGCTGGTAGCCGGAGCCGCGTAAGACTATCGGTTCCGCCCGGGTCCGGCTCAGGGGTGGCAGGAAGTTCAGCGGCGGCTTTCCGTAGGAGGTAAACAGACACACTTTGGCTTGGTGAAAGGCGGCAGGCGAACCGGCAGGTTTGGAGAGTTCGATCGAGATCTGTGCAGGTCGTGTTGCTTGCGCCGATGCCAAAGGCACCCAAAGCACCAATACGCTGAGCAGCAAGATTGGCGAAAGGTTCGGAATTGAGAAAAGGTGACGGCGCATCTCAATTTCCTTTTGTAAGGCGTGGAAACCGGCTGAGCCTTTCCGTCGCGAAGGCTCAGGCGTGGCAGGAGAGTACAACCGCGGGTGGGTTCTCGCGATACTGGAATTTTGACAGGTTCGTGATCATCATGTCTGGCCAAAGTGCACAGTCCAACGAAGCCGAATCGTATGAATGCGGGCAAAAGGCAAGCACCCGGTGAACATGACGCTACTGAGCGCGGAGCGCGACATATCGTTTTCACGTTTGATGGGTTACTTAGAGAGATGTCGGCCAAAGCGTCGTTCGGCAAGCCTTGAAGCGCCATCTCGCCATGCCCAACGAATTAACCCAGCCGGTTCAGGCCGTCCACATAAGCTTTGGCGCTGGCCTCGATGATGTCGGTGGAAGCACCGCGACCCATCACGCGCCGTTTGCCGATCTCCAGGTGTACAGTCACCTCTCCCATCGCTTCGGTGCCTTCGGTTACGGATCGAATGTCATAGCGCAAGAGTTTCGCATGGGTCGCAGTGAGTCCCGCAATCGCCTTGTACACGGCATCGACCGGCCCGTCGCCAATTGAAGCTCCTTCCTTCAGCTTGCCGTTCACTAGCAGGCGCACGGTCGCTGTCGGAATCGCCGTCGTGCCGCTGTAGCTTTGCAGGTACTCTAGCTTCAGGTTCTGCTCGGCCGGAGGCAATGCATCGTGAACCAGCGCGGCCAGGTCTTCGTCGAGCACTTCCCGTTTCTTGTCCGCCACTTCAAGAAAGCGTTGGTACATGGTGTCAAGCTCCTGCTTGGAGAGTTCGTAGCCGAGTTTCTCCAGCCGTGAGCGAAGCCCGGCCCGGCCTGTACGCGCCGTCAGGACGACACGGCTCCCGGTAAATCCAACGTCTGCGGGACGCATGATTTCGTAGGTCTGCCGGTCTTTCAGGAATCCGTCCACGTGGATACCGGAACTATGAGCAAACGCATTCGAGCCGACGACGGCCTTATTGCCTGGGACCGGCATTCCGAGCAGGTCGGCTACCATGCGGCTGGTGCGGAAGAACTCGCGCGGTTCGACTCCGGTGCTCACTCCGTAATAGTCGGCGCGGGTGCGGATGCCCATGACGATTTCTTCCAGCGCGGCGTTGCCTGCCCTCTCGCCGATTCCGTTGATCGTCCCCTCGACCTGACGCGCACCGTTGCGAATGCCTGCCAGAGAGTTAGCCACCGCTAGACCAAGGTCGTCGTGGCAGTGCACGCTAATGGTTGCGCGCGCAATGTTTGGAACGTTGTCGCGAATGCCGCGAATCAGTTGACCGTACTGCTCGGGAACGGTGTAGCCCGTGGTGTCGGGAATGTTGACAACCGTTGCGCCCGCATCGATGACGGCCTCCAACATCTCGAAAAGGTATAGGGGTGCGGCGCGGCCGGCGTCTTCGGCGTAGAACTGAACGTCGCCAACGCAGTTACGCGCACGCTTTACGGCATCCACGGCCAGCGCCACCAGCTTTGCCCGCTTACCTTCGAGCGTCTTGCCATAGCGCTCGTCGCGGAACTTGCCCATGATGTGAATGTCGGAAACCCCAATGCCGGTGTGAATGCGCGGGCGCGCGGCCTTGGCGAGCGCCCTACCGCAGGACTCGATGTCCGCGGCAACCGCGCGAGACAGCGCGCAGATCGTAGGCCCTTTGATCTCCTGCGCGATCTTCCGGACGGCGTCAAAGTCCTCCGGAGAGGACGCCGGGAAGCCAGCCTCAATAACATCCACCTTCAGCCGCGCGAGTTGACGTGCCAGCCTAATCTTGTCACGGCTCCCCAGGCGGGTTCCCGCTGCCTGTTCGCCATCTCTTAGAGTAGTGTCAAACACCGCAATCTTTGCCGTAGCCTTCATTCCCACATCCTCAAGCGATGTTTCGGATTTGGTATCGGAGCACAACAGACCGCTCCAGCATACCGTGAGAGGGCTCCCGGAAGTAAACGTAACACGGAGAATGCTGTGACATTGCCGAGCCACATCGGCTGGGGAGATAGCGACTGGATTGTCTGCCACTCTTAGCCAATCGGTATAAGTTTCAACCCGCGCAACCGATCGTTGTGCGCTCCCCGTGCTCACATTAAGGGTTCGACATACCGACATACCTGGGACCACGAGAGTCCGTCTCGGCGTAGCGCAGCCACCCTCTCCTGGATGAGCGACTGCTCGAACTCCGCCATGTCGCCGATGATCTGGAACATGAGGCGCCCGGATGGAGTGCTGAGATCGAGGTTGTCGCGGTAGCTTATAAACGCCACACCATACGCGCAGAGGTCTGCCAAAGCGTTGCCAGATACTCTGCGCGCACTTCGAGCAACACGAGTTTGCGCGAGAGAATTCCTGGCGTACGTTTTCGACCAAGAAAATCTACAAGGCTTATCTCCGCCGGTGGGTGATCCCGCAATGGGGAGGCACTGAACTTTCTGCCGTCAAGCCCATTCACGTTGAGTCTTGGCTTCGCCGGCTGTCCTTGGCCAGGAGTAGCTGCGCCAAGATCAGAAACCTGATGAGCGTGCTGTTCAATCATGCCTGCCGATACGAACTGTTCGACCAGAATCCCATTCGCCTGGTGCGTCAGAGCGCAAAGCGTCGCATGCCGCCCACCGTGCTCACCGCCGAGGAAATCAAGAAGCTGCTGGAAGTCCTCGCTATCAGGGAACGGACCTTGGTGCTCCTTGCGGGCTGCACAGGGTTGCGTCAAAGCGGGTTATTCGGGCTGAAATGGAGCGACATTGATTTCGTGGGAGGAACCATGAACGTGACCCGCTCTGTAGTCTACGGAGTGGCTGGTCCTTGTAAGACAGAATCATCGCAGAAGCCCGTCCCACTTCATCCCGCTCTGCCAGACTGGAGAACCCCTGCCGCTTACAAAAAGCCGAGCGACTGGGTATTTGCGAGTAAGCGTCACCGGGGCCGGGCACCGCTGTGGAGGCAAGCTATCTTGCGCAGATACGTACGACCGGCTGCAGAACGAGCTGGCATAGAGAGACACTTCGGCCGGCACACCTTTCGACACACCTACTCAACGCTTCTAAGGAGCGTCGGAACGGAATTCAAGGTGATGCAAGAGCTTCTGCGGCATTCCACACTGCGATCTACATTGGACATTTATACGCAAGCTATTACGTCGGCAAAACGTGCAGCGCAGGCTGCCGTGCTCTAGCTTGTGTTTGCGGAGATGCCAAAGGAGCGCAGCAGCAAGGGAAATTGATCAGTCATAGAGGAGTAGGAATCTAAAGCGGCGGAAGGGAAGCGAGGGGCACCAAAACGGACCCTTTTTGCGCCCCATTTTTTTGCCATTTCCTTGTAAGTGCTTGAAAGAAAATGGCGGGGTCGACGGGACTCGAACCCGCGGCCTCTGCCGTGACAG